>JAAVJQ010000016.1 GCA_012038135.1 Salinimicrobium nanhaiense | reverse complement strand
GCCGGACCGATTCCTTAATTTTCTCAAAAACATACACAAAAATAGCGTTGCAACACCCAGTTTGAAAATTAATTTCAATAAAATCAAGGGTTACCAAGGCATATCTAAAAAAGTGCGGAAAACAGGAAGAATTCAGCAAAGATCTTAATTGATCCATTTGATCTGGAGTAAATATTCCAGGACTATCCATAACCTATTGCTGGGTATTTTCAGGTATTCTTTGCCTGCCCATACTTTGAAGCCATTCTTCATGTTGCTGATAGTATAATTCCAATATTTCAGGAATCTCAGGTGTCATTGATTCAGGGAGATAGTGAGAAATCCTGGCAATGAATTTTACAAACCGAAACCTTTTTCTCCGGAACAATTATTCTGAGTAAATTGTGAGAGATTTTGCTGAACCCCATGAAACCCAAAAAAACATATCCCGCAGAACTCTACCTAAATGGGGAATGGCTGGCACCGGATAAAGCTTTTGTGTCGGTCTTTGACCGGGCTTTTATGTTTGGCGATGGGATCTATGAGGTGACGCCGTTCTATTGCGGTAAGGCATTTCGACTGCAGGATCACCTGGACCGGTTAAAATATTGCCTGCAACAAATAAAGATCCCTTTTGATTGCTCCATTATAGAGCATCTTATGATGCAGGCACTCTCGAGATCGGGTCTGGCGAACAGTGATGCAGCGGTTTATATCCAGGTTTCCCGAGGCAAAGCTCCCCGCACTCATTACTTTCCGGAACATTCTGAACCTACATTTTTGTTATATGCTTTTCCGGTAGTTTTGGAGAATTTTCATGAGAAGCGATGGAAAGTATTGGTTTCTGAAGATTTTAGGTGGCAGCGATGTGATATTAAATCCACTGCCTTGCTGGCCAACACAATGTCTAATGAAGAAGCCATCACCGGTGGTTTTGACGAAAACCTGCTCGTGCGCGATGGTCATTTTACCGAAGGTTCCCACTCCACGGCTTTTTTTGTCATAGATAATGTCGTTCAAACCCATCCAGAAGGTCGGCATATCCTCTCCGGCATCACCCGGAAGGTGGTTCTGGAGATCTGTCGTGATCTCGGGATTGCTTTTGAGGAAAATCCGGTAAAGCTGGAGCACCTGGATCGGGTAGACGAGATCTTCCTCACCGGTACCACCACTCAGATCACCATTGTGGAATCCCTGTATGCAGAAGGAAAACAGATCTTTACTGCGGAAAAAGGAAAAATTACAAAGAGATTGCAAGACGAATTTTTAAAGAGGACGAGAGAGTAAGCACCAAATTGCAAGCACGAAGCACCAAATTCCAAATTCCAAATTCGAAATTCCAGTCCGTAATTTCCTTCCTTCGGAGGAGTGGCCGCAGGTGTAGGTGTTGGGAGAAGACCGGCACGGATTACAAATCCGCGCCAGCTCCAGCCGCCAATTCGTATAAACCAAATCTTCGCAACCAGCAACTCGCCACCAGGCCTCGACCATCCTCTTAAGTTGGTCTCAGCCTGACAAAATTTTCCGGGAAAAGTCTTGGCTCTTGATTCCTGGATCTTACGTCATAAAACCTTCCATACTTCCCTCCACTCCGCCCGGGAAGAAATTTTTAAAACCGGGAACAGGCAACAGGCAACAAGGTTTTTTAACCCGCATCTCGTAACCCGCAACCCGTAACCCGTAATCTTATTTTTTCCTGTTTTCAAACAGAGGAAGAATCTCCTCCACCGGCAACTTTTCGATCGTTCTTCCCTCAAAACCAGTCATGGTCTCAGCCATGAAAAGAGAATTTATAATAGCCTCTTCCGTAGCTTCGATCGCAGCCATGAAGAGCGGTGTGACACGATCATTGGGAACAAATTCCTGGGTTAAAGTAAAAGAATCTATACGATAAGGAATAGGGACGCTTTGCGCAGTAGAAAAAGCGATAATATAATCTCCACTGCCGTTGGAGGCGATGCCGCCGGTTCTGGCAAGACCCAAAAATGCCCTTTTTGCCAGTCTTTCCAGGTTACGGCTGTCCAGCGGCGCATCGGTAGCAACGATGATCATGCAGGAGCCGTCTACATTGTTGAGCAGCTGATTGTCAAAAGCAAACTTTCCTAATTCTTCCCCTACCGGCACTCCATCGATCTGCAGCACTCCGCCAAAATTGGATTGGACCAGCACGCCTATGGTATAGCCTCCCAGAGATTCCGGAAGTTTTCTAGAGGAGGTGCCAATTCCGCCTTTGTATCCAAAAGCAATGGTTCCGGTGCCTGCCCCAACATTGCCTTCCTCGGTGTTATTTTCGGAAGCAGCTTTAATGGCAGCGAGTACATCATTTTCTGTCACATGCCTTCCGCGGATGTCATTCAAATACCCGTCATTGGTTTCTCCCACCACGGCATTAACAGAATAAACATTTTCATTTCCTTCCAGGTTCAGCGTGTGACCAATGACCGCATTCATAGCAGTGGGAACACTAAGGGTGTTAGTAAGAATGATGGGCGTTTCGAGGTTTCCGAGTTCGGCAATCTGGGTGCTTCCGGCCAATTTTCCGAAGCCATTGCCTACATAAACCGCTGCAGGTACCTTCTGCTGAAAAATATTTCCGCCGTGAGCAAGAATTGCGGTTACACCTGTACGTATGGAGTCACCCTTGATAATAGTGGTATGGCCTACTTTCACTCCGGCGACATCGGTTATGGCATTTAACTTTCCGGTCGGCATGACGCCAATCTCAATTCCCAGCTCCCAAGGCCGTTGCTGACCAAAGCTGAAGCTGGTAAAAAGAATGATCGCAAGGCAGGTATATAAAAAGTTCTTCATAAGGTGCAGTTAATGTCCTCAATTTAAATCTTTTCTGATAAATGTGAATTTTTAAAGCTTAACCCGTTGAATGTTAGATTTATCATTTTTGGTCGTATCTTTGCAGCCGCCAAAGAAAGACCTATAGGAAATGCAAAACCTCACAGGTTTTTGAAACCTGTGAGGTTTATCTAAGGGAAAATTTAATCTATGAGAACAAAGTCATTAAAGAAGAACAGGATCAATGTGGTCACCCTTGGCTGCAGCAAGAACGTGTATGACAGTGAGGTGTTGATGGGCCAGCTAAAGGCCAACAACAAGGATGTGGTGCATGAGCAGGAGGGAAATATCGTGGTGATCAACACCTGCGGCTTTATTGATAATGCAAAAGAAGAGTCGGTAAATACCATTTTAGAGTACGTAGAAGCAAAGGAGCAGGGTGCGGTGGATAAAGTTTTTGTAACCGGATGTCTGAGTGAGCGCTATAAACCGGATCTCATCAAAGAGATCCCTAACGTGGACCAGTACTTCGGAACAACCGAACTTCCGGAATTGCTTGCAGCCCTCGAAGCCGATTACAAGCACGAATTGGTGGGAGAACGTCTTACCACAACTCCGAAAAATTACGCATACCTGAAGATCGCTGAAGGTTGTGACAGGCCTTGTTCTTTTTGTGCAATCCCGTTAATGCGTGGAAAACACAGATCAACTCCTATTGAAAACCTGGTTACCGAAGCAAAAAAACTTGCTGCCCAGGGCGTGAAGGAACTGATTCTCATCGCTCAGGACCTTACCTATTACGGACTTGACCTTTATAAAAAGAGAAATTTAGCCGAACTTCTTGAGAACCTGGTGCAGGTGGAGGGAATAGAATGGATCAGGTTGCATTACGCTTTCCCAACCGGCTTCCCTATGGATGTGCTGGAGGTGATGAAGCGCGAGCCTAAGATCTGTAACTATCTCGATATCCCATTGCAGCATATTTCTGATGATCTGCTGAAGTCCATGCGCCGCGGAACCACTCATGAGAAAACAACCAATTTGCTGAAGGATTTTAGGAAAGCGGTGCCTGAAATGGCAATTAGAACCACCCTTATTGTTGGTTATCCGGGAGAGACTGAAGCTCATTTTAAAGAGCTGAAGCAGTGGGTGAAAGACATGCGTTTCGAACGTCTTGGATGTTTTGCTTATTCCCATGAAGAAAATACCCACGCTTACAATCTGAAGGATGATGTGCCGCAGGAAGTAAAGCAGGAGAGAGCCAATGAGATCATGGAAATTCAGTCGCAGATCTCCTGGGAACTGAATCAGCAAAAGATCGGCCAGACTTTTAAAGTCGTGATCGACAGGAAAGAGGGAGAACATTATGTTGGAAGAACAGAATTCGATTCCCCAGATGTAGATAATGAAGTACTTATTGACGCCACAAAAATCTATCTTAAGACCGGCGACTTCTATGACGTTTTGATCACAGATGCTGCAGATTTTGACCTGTTTGGAGTACCTTTGGAAGTGAAAACCGAGAAGCCTGCAAGAAAGGAGTTAAAGGTAAGATCTGTTTAATAATTGCCCGGGTGCTGGAACTGGTAGACAGGCATGGCTCAGAACCATGTGTCCATTAGGGCGTGCGGGTTCGACTCCCGCCTCGGGCACTTATTTAGCTAAACCTCACAGGTTTTCAAAACCTGTGAGGTTTTTTTTAAGCCACTAATGCACAGATATTTGTCTTGTCTAACGCTAAGAGAAATTAACCCTTTCAGGGTTTAAAACCGCTGACATGTTTTAAGACCGGCGGGTTCTACCTTAAGAAGTGTAACCCTGTCAGCGGCTGGCAGCCCTGACAGCGGTTATTCTGAACACACGACCTACCTCAAAGATCTATTAGTTTTTCTTTTTTAAGCCACTGATGCACAGATATTTTTCTTGTCTAACGCTAAGAGAGATCAACCCTTTCAGGGTTTGAAACCCTGAAAGGGTTCTGCCTTAAGAACTGTAACCCTGTCAGCGGCTTACAGCCCTGACAGCGGTTTTGTATAGCCGAACTAACCTGCAAGGTCTTTCTTTGACCTTGTAGGTTTTGTTTTTTGAAGCTACGAATTCACGAATAACTTTCTTTCACTCCTACGTTGGCGCGGATTTGCAATCCGTGCCGATATCAGTTGGTCAACCCTGTAAGGATATAAAACAGCTGACAGGGTTTAGGTAGATAAATCTAATAGGTTTGGTACTACCTAAAAAGACCTACAAGGTTTTTAAAACCTTGCAGGTCGGTATCTTAATATTCAATACTAACTTCTCAATGCTAACTTCTCAATACTCCCTAAGCCACAGTGATCTCCTCGGTCAAATACACTTCCTGCACGCTTTGAAGGATCTCGATCCCATCTTTAAGCGGCCGCTGAAAAGCTTTACGGCCCATAATGAGCCCGCAGCCGCCGGCGCGTTTGTTGATCACAGCGGTCTTTACCGCGGCCTTAAAATCTGAATCGCCCTGGGAGCCGCCTCCGGAATTGATGAGGCCGATCTTACCCATGTAACAGTTAGCCACCTGGAAACGGCAGAGATCAATAGGATGATCTGTAGTAAGGCTGTTGTACATGTCCTCAGATTGTTTTCCGAAGTTGATATCGCGAAACCCGAAGTTGGTCTCGGGAAGTTTTTGCTTGATCACATCAGCTTTTATGGTCACTCCAATATGGTTTGCCTGTCCGGTCAGGTCGGCGGCAGAATGATAATCGGTTCCTTCTTTTTTAAAGGCAGAGTTTCGGGTATAGCACCAAAGGATGGTTGCCATTCCGAGCTGGTGGGCTTCTTCAAAAGCCGCAGCTATTTCCTGGATCTGCCTCGTGCTCTCTTCGCTTCCGAAGTAGATCGTAGCACCTATTGCAGTCGCGCCCATATCCCATGCTTCACGAACACTTCCGAAGGGAATCTGGTCATATTTGTTGGGATAGGTGAGCAGCTCATTGTGGTTGATCTTTACTACGAATGGGATCTTGTGAGCATATTTTCGGGCATGTAACGCAAGTCCGCCAAAAGTGGAAGCTACTGCATTACAGCCTGCTTCCATTGCGAGTTTAATGATATTTTCGGGATCAAAATAATCCTGGTTCTTGTAAAATGATGCTGCAGCGGTATGTTCTATTCCCTGATCCACAGGTAAAATATTAAGGTAACCTGTTCCGGCCAGGGCGCCATGGTTGTAAAGCTGCGCCAGGCTTTTTAGAACCTGCGGATTACGATCACTTTCAGAAAAGTTATCTACAGAATCAGGCCCCGGGATTTTAAGCCTTTTTTTCGAGATCTTCGTGCTCTCGTGTTCCAGTAAATACGATGCTTCATCCCCAAGAAGCTCAATGATCTTGTTAAGATTGCTCATAAGAGGTGGTTTTAATTATTTAAAATTATCCTATGAAGCTGAAGTTATGATTTTTAGCTCACAAGCTTTGGCTGTTACCTCTTAAATAATGTTTAAAAATCAATGATATTTATAGAAGATTCCATCGTCAAAAGGAGTCCAGAGACAGGCGGGAAGTCCGGCTTTCTTTAGACCATTATTGACCCAGGTGTTACAGGTGTAAAAAGAATTGAGAGACCTTTTGGCGTGAAAAAAAGCGTCGTTGCGATTGTAGTGGAGATCGGGGACAGGTTTTACTTTTCCGGAGAAATCTCTTTGGAAACTCCATTTTACATATTCCACAAGTGTTTTATATTCTTCCCTGCTCACTCTTATAGGAACAGTGGGTTGTAAAAGACGGGGAGCCGATTCGAATTCCACGTGCATGGCCGAAGGAGTGGGAAGAAAAACAGCCCGCACGGCAGTGGGGAAAGTAAGATCATCCCAATCCGGCGTCTTTTGATAAAATTCGAGATCTCCCCAGCCAAAGGAAATGTAATCGTAATTTCCAATTTTTGAGAGAGTGTGGGTGGAATCTATCAGTTGTTCCCAATCTATGATATCACTTTTTACAGGAAAGATAAAATCTGTATGTGTGCCATTGGACCGGAGGTAAACTGTGATCTCTCCACCAGATTGCCAGTTAGAATTTACCGGTATTGCCGAACCAATTAAGGCTGCTATAAAATAAAGTAATAAAAGCAGCAAAAAAGCTACAAGGCCTTTGGCAAAGAATTTTATTATCCTAATGATCATTCCCTGCTTTTCATGAGGAGAAGGTCTTTTAATGCCTTTTTAAAGATCTCTATTTCTTCCAAAGTATTATAGGGAGCGAAACCTATCCTTATCCAGCCTCCTGTATCCATTACCGGAAAAACTTCGGCCATTGTGGAAGCATAGAAATGTCCGTCGGCAATGCAGAGGTTGTATTTTTCAGCAAAGAATTCTGTGGCTTCCCGGGAGTGGATGCCTTTGATCCTGAAGGCAAAAGTTGGAGTTTTTTTGATCTCTTCGGAAGCTCTGTAAAGAGTTACTTCAGGAATGGATCTCAGGAAATTTTGAAGGGAGGCCATTAATTCCTCCTCATGAGCTTCGATAGCCTTCATTCCTGCCTGCAGGCGCTGCCGCCGGTTCTCACCCGTACCAAGGCTTTCAATAAAGCTGATGGTGCCGCAAAGGCCTGCAATGGCTTCATGATTTTGTGTGCCGGTTTCCAGCTTATACGGAATTTCACTGGGTGCCGGTTGCAACTTCGGAATTTCCAGTTGCTCAAAAAGGGCTTTTTTGATGGCCGCTATTCCCAGGTGTGGCCCAAAAAATTTATAGGCCGAGCAGAAGAGGATATCACTCTGAAGCTCCTGAAAATCTACAGAGAGATGAGGCACGGCATGAACGGCGTCTGCAATAGTGATTGCATTAACCTTTTTTGCGGCTTCAAAAAGCTTTTTTGCATCACTTATTGTTCCTGTGAGGTTGGAGGAGAGCCCTATGGCTACCACTTTAGTCTTTTCGTTGATGATGCTGTTGATATTCGTAAGGTCCAAAACCAGTTTCTCCTTATCAACGGGAATAAATCTCACTACCGCCCCGGTTTCTTTAGCTAAAAATATCCAGGGATCCACGTTCGCCCGGTGATCAAGTTGGGTGACTACGATCTCATCGCCCTTTTGAAGAGATGGTTTGAGACTCGAAGCCACCTGGAAGGCGAGGCTGGTCATATTTTGTCCAAAGGCCACTTCCCTGGGAGAGCAGTTAAGAAGATCTGCCACCGCCTGTTTGGCTTCTTCCAATAGAGCATCAGTCTTGATACTGGTAGAAAAGGTGCCGTGAAGATTGGCCATACCCGTCTCGATGTATTCCAGCATCCGGTCGATGCAACCTTGTACCATTTGTGTTCCGCCGGGACCGTCAAAATAAATGGGAAACACCTGATCTTTATTTTGAAAACGTAAAGCCGGAAACTGCGCCCGCACTTCTTCCACCGAAAAATTATTCTTTGTCATGCTGTTTTTGTTTTTTTTGATCCATAAAAATATAAAATGCGTAAAGCACAGCTCCCACACCACCTATCCAGTAAAGACCATTTTCCAGTTTATCCACATCGGTCGAAAAATAACCTACAGCCAGGGAAAGAGGAATCATTCCTGCGTAAGTGGCCATCATGAATTTTTTGTACCTCATTCTAAAAATTCCGGCGATAAAACTTATGGCATCATTGGAAAAGAATGGAGATACCCTGAAAAGCACCACAGTACCAAAACTGTAATTCCTTATCCAATATTTCCATTTTTCATACTTTTTGTTACCCACGAATCCTCTGAATTCCTTACCAATAAAATAACCTATTGTTGAAGCAATACCTACTCCCACCAGATTGATAAGGACTCCCCACCAAAAGCCATACGCCAGCACTCCTACTATAATAGGTAACCAGGAAGGAAATATGATGAGGAACATTTGCAGTATGATGAACACTACAATAGCCAGAGGGCCAAGAATCCCAAACTGCTGCACATAGTCCCTTATTCTTTCTCTGTCTTCGCTTAACAATACATCCCAGGCCTCCTTGATAGCATCCTGGAAAGGTTGATGAACAAAATATAAAATCACGAGGAAAATAAGGATACTTCCGCTAAGAATGAATGATAGGTACTTCTGAATAAAATTTTTGCTCACACTCCGGGCTACTTATGTGCCAAGTTAGAAAAAAAAATTCAGCAGCCCGGAAAGCCAAACTATAAAATCTTAAACTTTACTTTAAGTTGTGGTAACACGGGAGTAGTTTAAAAATGGCAATTTTGAGGACTCATATATTCTTAATTTTTGTCGATTGTGATGTATGAAGTAAGGTTGCCCTTTTTGGGCAACCTTTTTACTTATTGATAATTTCCGCGTAACCTTAAGTTAACATAGGACACTGTTCTTTGCTGTGACAAAAATTAAGATCATGAGCATTAGAACCGGCTGGATAACAGTCATTACGTTGATCCTTTCTATTAATATCTATGGACAGGACATCACAGGTAACAAATTTGGAAAAGGTCTCATTAATATAGAGGCCCAGGACAGCTCCTACAGCATGAAGATGGGACTAAGAATGCAGTCTCTCTTCACTTCAGATTGGGGGATTAGTGAAGCCGACGGATTTGGAGACGCAGAATCTGCTTTTCTCATTAGAAGAGCGAGATTAAAATTTGATGGTTATGCCTATTCTCCCAAACTCCAGTACAAAGTTGAGCTGGGACTGTCCAATGATGACATTTCGGGGTCTTCAGATTTTACAAGTGATGCGCCGAGGGTTATCTTGGATGCCGTTGTGAAATGGAATTTCTATGAGAATTTTGAACTTTGGGCAGGGCAGGCAAAATTACCTGGAAACAGGGAGCGTCTTATTTCATCGGGAAGCCTCGAAACCGTAGACCGTTCCCTCCTTAACAGCCGTTTTAACATTGATCGGGATCTGGGAGTGCAGCTACACCACGAAACTTCTCTTGGTGGGAATTTTATCATGAGAGAAGCACTTTCTGTTGCACAGGGAGAAGGGCGTAACGTGACAACCGGTAATTTAGGAGGTTACCAATACACCGCAAGGCTTGAGTTTCTCCCTTTTGGAGATTTTGAAGATTACGCAGGAGCCGATTTTGCGCGGGAACAGCGTGCCAAACTCGCCGTTGGACTTTCTTATGATTTTAATGACAATGCAGTTAAGACCCGTTCTAATATGGGAAGTTATATGTTGCTTGACAATGGCTTTTTTGAAACCGATATTATGACGTACTTCGTAGATGCAATTTTCAAGTATAATGGATTTTCTGCTTTAGGGGAATTTGCCTATCGAGATGCAGAAGATGTTTTTGCCATTAATCCCGATAGAAGTTTGACAGGTGCTGCTGTAAATGTGGGTCATGGTCTAAACCTACAGGCAGGCTATTTATTTCTAAATAATTTTCAGGTAGTGGGAAGATATACCACTATAGATCTTGATGACCGACTTACCGAAGTCATAGAAGATCAATACACTATTGCATTGTCAAAATATATAGCAAAGCATAAACTTAAGGTACAGACAGACCTTAGTTATACCGATATGAATTTAGGCCTGGACGATGGTCTTACCTATAGATTACAACTAGAACTTCAACTCTAACAAAAACAGATCATGAAAAAACTCATTTTATTAACAGCAATAACAGTTTCCCTGGCTTCCTGCGGAAATAACAAAAAAGAGAGTAGTACTGCGATCACAATTGATGGCTCCAGTACAGTTTACCCAATTACTGAAGCAATCGCAGAAGAATACAGGGCAGAAGATCCGGATGTTGACGTGACCATAGGTGTTTCAGGTACCGGAGGCGGATTTCAGAAGTTTGGAAGGGGAGAAGTAGCGATCACAAATGCTTCCAGGCCTATTAAAGAAGATGAAAGAGCCATTGCCGAATCCAACGGAATTTCTTTCGTTGAACTGGAAGTAGCTTACGATGGACTTGCTGTAGTGGTGCATCCTGATAACGATTGGGTGAACTGCTTCACTGTTGAACAACTAAAGAAAATATGGGAACCTTCTGCACAGGGAACTATCACCCGTTGGAACCAGATCGATCCTTCATGGCCCAATGAAGAAATTCACCTTTTTGGCCCCGGAGTAGCATCTGGTACTTTCGATTATTTTACAGAAGCTATCGTTGGAAAAAGCGGAAGCAGCCGTGGTGATTATACAGCAAGTGAAGATGACAACGTACTGGTCCAGGGAGTTTCCGGAGACAAATATGGCCTGGGATTCTTTGGTCTGGCATATTACCAGGAGAATTCAGACAAACTTAAAATGGTGCCGGTAGACGGGGGTGAAGGTTGTGTAGAACCTTCAACAGAAACTGTTAGTAACGGCACCTATGCACCACTTTCACGACCACTTTTTATCTATGTTAACAGTTCTTCACTTGAGAATCCGGCTGTGATCGACTTCGTTGACTTCTACCTTACTGAAGCATCAACATTATTGAAAGATGTGGGATATATTCCTTTGACTCAGGAGGAATATAAGAGAGAGCAGGAAAAATTCGCTGCTTTCGTGAAAGAGAATACTGTACAGTAACAAAGTTATTCCGGGGTAAAAATACCCCGGAAATTTTCCTTTTTTCAAATGCGAAAAATAAAAGAAAGAGTAATAGAAAAAGGTCTGCAGGCGAGTGCCCTGGTTACTATTGCTGTGACTGTAGGGATCATCCTGGTACTGTCTATAGAAGCCATTAGGTTCTTTAGCGAAGTCTCCATTATAGATTTCCTTACAGACACTCAATGGACCCCGCTCTACACAGATAAACACTTCGGAATTCTTCCTTTACTCTCGGGGACCTTATTGACGTCATTTATCGCGATTATTTTTGCGGTACCTGTTGGGTTATCCATTAGTATTTACATCAGCGAATATGCGCCGCGAAGTTTTAGGAAGACCATAAAACCCGCGCTGGAATTGCTGGCGGCTGTTCCTACAGTAGTTTATGGATTTTTTGCATTAACAGTGGTGACCCCTTTTTTGCAATCCTTTATTCCTGGATTATCAGGTTTTAACTCGCTATCTGCGGGGCTGGTGATGGGAATCATGATTATTCCGTTCATTTCCTCTTTGAGCGAGGATGCGCTACATGCTGTTCCTAATTCTTTAAGAGAAGCAGCTTACGGTATGGGATCTACCAAACTTCAGAATTCATTCAGGGTATTGGTGCCTGCGGCTTCATCGGGAATTATAGTATCAATTATCCTGGCCATCTCCCGTGCAATTGGTGAGACTATGATAGTAGCGATAGCAGCAGGGCAGCAGCCAAGACTAACCTTTGATCCCACGGTGCCGGTAGAGACCATTACAGCTTATATCGTACAGGTAAGCCTTGGGGATGTGCAGCATGGATCACTGGAATACCGTACCATCTTCGCTGCCGGAATTACACTATTCATCTTTACTTTCCTGCTGAATACCATCAGCTACAGGATAAGAAAAAAATTCAGGGAGAAATATGAATAATATTAAAAAGAACCGGCTGTTAGACCAGGTGTTCAAATACTGGGGGATTGCCTGCACATTTTTGGGACTTGTGCTCCTGGCTATCTTTATAGGTTCTATTCTTGTAGATGGGATCCAGAGAATTGACTGGGATTTTATAACCAGTTTGCCGTCAAGAAAGGCAGAAAGAGCAGGAATTTATACCGCCTTAATGGGAAGTGTATGGATCTTATTCTTTACCACGATTATCGCTTTGCCCCTGGGAATTGCAGCAGCGATCTATCTTGAGGAATATGCAAAGGAGAGTAAAATGGCTTCCCTGCTGGAAGTGAATATTTCAAACCTTGCGGGAGTACCTTCCATCATCTACGGACTTCTGGGACTGGAAGTTTTTGTTCGAATTATGGAAATGGGAGCCAGTGTGCTGGCAGGGAGTTTCACACTCGCTTTATTGATCCTGCCTATCGTGATCGTTTCCACCCGCGAAGCTTTAAAGGCGGTTCCAAAATCTGTTAGAGATGCGTCTTTTGCCCTGGGAGCATCCAAATGGCAAACGGTTTCCCGACAGTTACTGCCGGCCTCTTTCGGAGGAATTCTTACCGGGATCATTCTGGCACTTTCCAGGGCCGTGGGAGAAACAGCTCCCTTAATTGTTATTGGAGCCTTAGCCTATGTGCCGTTCGCACCGGAATCACCCATGGATGAATTTTCTGTCTTACCAATTCAGATCTTTAACTGGATCTCGAGACCACAACATGGGTTTGAAGTCAATGCAGCAGCAGCCATTATTATCCTTTTGTTGATTACCTTTATTTTGAACGGGATCGCAGTGTACTTTAGGAACAGATGGCAGAGTAAATTAAAATAAGATGAAAGAGAATCAAGAAAATATAGTTAAACCTGTCAAGAAAAAACACAAGCTTCAGGCTAAGGAAGTAAAAGTTTTTTACGATGATTTTATGGCGATTAAAGGGATCGACATGAACATAAGAGCGAATAAGATCACCGCTTTTATTGGCCCTTCGGGATGTGGAAAATCCACTTTTCTGCGATTGTTCAACCGTATGAATGATTATGTGGACGGCTTTAGAATGGAAGGGGATATCCTCATTGATGGCGAGAACATTTACAGGAAAAACATCAATGTAGAACAGCTTAGAAAGCAGGTGGGGATGGTGTTTCAAAAACCCAACCCGTTTCCCAAATCCATCTATGAAAATGTTGCCTATGGCCTAAAGATCCAGGGAATTAAAGATAAAACTTACCTGAAGGATAAGGTGGAAGATTCTCTTAAGCAGGTAGGGCTTTGGAATGAGGTAAAGGATAACATAAATAGATCGGCCCTGGCGCTTTCCGGTGGGCAGCAACAGCGGCTTTGCATTGCCCGCACCCTGGCTGTAGAACCTTCGATCATTCTTATGGATGAACCCACCTCTGCTTTGGATCCAATTTCAACAGCTAAGATAGAGGAGCTTATTTATGAGCTAAAGGAGAAGTATACTATCGTCATCGTCACCCATAATATGCAACAGGCCGGAAGGATAAGTGATTACACCGCATTCTTCTATTTGGGCGAACTCATTGAATACGATAAGTCAAAAAAGTTATTTACCAATCCCGAAAAACAACAAACCGAAAATTATATTACCGGTAGATTCGGATAATTCTATACAAGTATGATTAGTTTAGACCAACATAGAGAGACATTAAATCAGGCGGGGCTTGAAATGCTGGAGCTTTGTATAAAGCAACTAGTTAATGCCCGTGACGCTTTTTTCAATCATGACAGCGATCTTGCCGAAGAAGTTTTACATACAGAGAACAGGGTAAATGCGCTTGATCTCAAGATAGATCGGGATTGTGAACGCTTTATCGCTCTGCATAATCCGGTTGCCAGCGATCTTCGGTTTGTCTTAGCGCTGAGAAAGATCAATTTCGACCTGGAGCGGGTGGGAGATCATGCCTATGGGATCTCGAATTATATCGTGAAGATAGATACGCAGATCGAACCCAGACTTTTAGAAAGGATGCGGGTGGAGGAGATGTTCGCTACAGCTTTATCTATGCTTGATGATATCACCCTTGCCTACACGGAATCTGACACTAAAGTAGCCAGGAAGGTATTTAAAAAAGATAAGATCCTTAACGATATCAACATGAAATCCTTTGCCATTATTTCTGAAGAAGTAAAGGCAGACCCACAGGTGATCGATCAGGTGATGTTATTATTTTCGGTGATCAAAAAAGTGGAACGGATAGGAGATCTCATCACTAATATTGCTGAAGAGATCATCTTTTTCAGGGAGGCTGAGGTCCTGAAGCACCGTAAGAAGAAAGGCGGAAAGAAGAAGGATTCGTGAAAAAGTATTTCAAGCACCAAATTCCAAATTCCAATCTTTTTAATCCTCTGCGAAGATCAGCGAGATCAGCGGGAAATAAATGCAATAAAAATGCCCGTAGATTCCGGGCATTTTTTATTCTGAATTATATGAAAATTCTTATTTTTCCTGCCCGTTCAGGAGAACAGGTTTTCCGAAGCCTAAATTTTCTAGTCGGTCCAGCTGCGTGGCTGCATCTCCCACAATCAGATAGTACATTTTATTAGGATCCACATATTTTTCAGCCAGGGCTTTGATCTGTGGAACAGTAATGTTCCTTACCGTTTCTTCCTGCTGTAAAATAAAGTCCTTAGGTCTGTTGAAGTTGCTTATTTCTCTAAGCATTTGTAGCTTGGACCCTAAAGTTTCAAACTTACGTGCATTACTTTTGATCATGAAGCCTTTGGTTACTTCAAGGTCCTGGTCATTAAAGTTCTTTGGGTAATTTTCCAGGATCTGCTTTACCAGATCAACAGCTTCATAAGTGATGTTGGAACGGACTCCGCTGGAAATTAAGAATGGCCCTTTCAAAGTACTGCCGTCAAATCCCGAACGTATCCCATAGGTATAGCCTTTTCCTTCTCTTAACTCCTGAGTAAGCTGAGAAGCAAAACTTCCACCTCCCAGTCGATAGTTCATAATAGTAGCCGGAAAGAAATCTTCATCTGTCTCTGCCAAAGCAGGATAACCAATATGCAGTACAGATTGCTTGGCACCAGGAACATTATAAAAATAGACTTTAGATTGAGCGGGAGCGGCCACCTGTGGAAGGTCTTTGAAATTTACCTTTTTGACACTCCAGTCCGCAGACAGATTTTTCACTCCAGTCACCGCCCGGTCTTGTTCTATATCTCCAACAATTAGAAAAGAGGCGAGGTTAGGGGACAGGTTATTGTCATAATAATCCTGAAGGTCTTTCATAGTGATCCTTTGCACCGACTCTTCTGTTCCCAGATTGTCATGAGACAAAATATGAGTGGTGCCATAAATAAGCTTTTTAAACTCCTTTGCAGCTATATTATTGGGAGAGGCTTTTTGCTGCTGAATGCGGCTTATCACCTGTTTTTTTGTAAGCTCAAATTCTTCAGCGTCCCATCGCGGCTCTAATAGGATCTCTTCTACAAGAGCCATGGTTTCTTCATAATTTTTAGAAAGTGTGCTGCCGCTAATGATGATCTTTTCATCTGTTGCATTCACCCGAATTGATGCTCCCAATAGCTCAATAGCTTCCTCCAGCTCCTGCGGAGTTTTGTTCTTAGTTCCTTTGGTCATTAAGTTTGCAAGCAGGTTTGAAACTCCAATTTTTGAAGCATCTTCCAATAGTAAGCCGCCTTTGATCTCCAGCATGAACTGCACCAGCGGCACTTCAGAATTAGTGATCCCGTAAATCTCTAGTCCGTTAGAAAGATCTTCTTCCCAGATATCGGGAACTTTTACCTGTGGGCTGTCACCGTAAGGAGGTTCTACAGTGCGATCAAAACTGGAAGGAGTTCTCTCATAGGTTACTTCCTCTTCCAGATCGAATTCCTGTTCGGCTCCCATCACGATCTGCTCTTCTTCAACTTCGGCAGGTTTGGAATTTTCAAGTGCGAGTTCAGCAGCTCCTTTAGGAACAAAACTGGTGGCTACGTAAGGCTTATTCTGAATATATTTTTTGTAGACCCTCATCACATCCTGGGGAGTAACTGCAAGAATAAGATCGATCTCTTTGTTGATCATGTTCGGGTCATTGGCGAAAATTTCATACTGTGCAAGTTGAAAACCCTTGCCTAAAACACTGGAAAGGCTGTTGTAAACTGCAGTTTCCTGGCCGGCTTTGATCCGCTTCAGGTCTTTTTCTGAAATTCCTTCGGCTTCAAATTGTTGGAAGGTTTCTGTTACGGCAGCATGGACACTGTCAAGATCTTTTCCGTCGTAAGCTCTTATCTGAAGCATTAGCTGTCCTGCCAATTCTGAAGTGTAATTGTACATCTGCACATTGGGGGTGAGCTTTTGCTCTGCTACCAGTTCCTTGTAAAAAGGGGCATTCTTTCCATCGGCTAAATAGGTTGCCAATACTTCCAGGGCATAGGCATCTTTATGATAGGAAGGCACTGTTGGCCATGCATAGGTAAGCTCTGGCAGGCGAGCAAAATTATCTTCGTAATAAAGCTTTTTTGTCTCTTGCAGGTTGGCAGGTCTTTTTTCGAGCTCAGGAATTGCAGGGCCTTTTTTGATCTCGCCAAAATATTTCTCCACCCATTCTTTTGCCTGGTCCTTTTCAAAATCCCCGGCAACGGTAAGGATCACATTATTGGGAACATACCAGCGGTTAAAGAATTCCTTTACATCTCCTAAAGTGGCATTTTGAAGGTCTTCAAGAGATCCAATTACCTGCCAGTTGTAGGGATGATCTTTGGGATAAAGATTTTTATCGATCACATACTGAGTGTGGCCATAAGGACGATTGTCAACGCTTTGTCTTTTTTCATTCTTCACCACCTGCTTTTCTTTTGCGAGTACAGGTTCAGTAACCGTGTTGATAAAGTAGCCCAACTTATCGGCCTCTGCCCAGATCATTTTTTCCAGGGCGTCATTAGGTACTGTCTGGAAATAATTGGTGCGGTCGCGGCTGGTGGAACCATTGGCACCACTTCCTCCAATGCGGGCACTGAGTTTATCGAGACCGCCTTTGCCCAGGTTTTCAGATTCCAGGAACAACAGGTGTTCAAAAAGGTGAGCAAAACCTGTTCTTCCTTCCTTTTCACGGGCAGAACCCACGTGGCTGGTCAGGGCTACGGCCACAACAGGATCTGATCGATCCACATGAAAGATCACTTTTAATCCGTTATCAAGGGTAAAGGTTTCGAAATCTACTTCGAAACCGGTAGCTTCAGCAGTTTGCTGAGCCTGGGCTTGTCCTGCTGCAATGGTGAACAGGAAAGCCAGAAAATATAATTTAATTGATCTCATTCAGAATTTATTTTCAGAATTACATGATTAGATAAGTAACATAAGCAATATAGGCTACAACAAATACCGCACCTTCCCAGCGTTCTACTTTTCGCCCACGGCCGGTGAAGACAAAAATGAAAAGCAGAAGCCCGGCCACGATGTTTACGACGATGTCAAAAAATGAGGCGGGATTTATGGTAAGCGGAACGATTGTGCCAGAAATTCCCAAAATAAGGAAAATGTTGAAAATGTTGGAACCCACCACGTTTCCAATGGCGATGTCCACATTTTTCTTTCTTACGGCAATTATAGAAGTGGCTAATTCCGGCAGGGAAGTCCCTATAGAAACAACGGTCAACCCAATTACCCTTTCAGAAAGACCAATAACTTCAGCAATACTTACTGCGCTGGTCACTATGAGTCGTCCCCCAATTATAAGTCCGGCGAGGCCCAGGACGATAAAAAGTATTCCTTTTCCTACCGAATAATCTTTGGTTTCCATCTCTTCATCTGCACCTCCGCTTTTTGCGACTATCAGGTTATACACCAGAAAGATTAGAAAGAAAAGCAGAAGCACGATACCTTCACTTCGCGAAATAAGATTTGTGGTTGCGCCATCCAACACGACATCTGAGGCTACCACAAACACACAAATTGCCGCAAGTAAACTTAGAGGTATCTCGATCCAGGTGGTGTTGGATTTTACCGTTAGCGGATAAATAAGGGCAGAAATTCCCAGGATTCCCAGCACGTTAAAAATATTACTTCCAAGCACATTTCCCAGCACCATATCTGTACTGCCCGAGGTCGCAGCAAAAACATTCACCACGAGCTCGGGAGCAGAAGTTCCAAAGGCTACGATAGTCAAACCAATGACTATACTGGGAACCCCCCAACGGGCTGCCAGGCTTGAAGCGGCATCAACAAGAGCATTGGCTCCAAAAATTAGAGCGATAAAACCTCCAAAAAGCAAAAGAATATTGATCAACATCTTACTTCAGGGATTTGGCAATATTAGTGATCTCACTGTTGTTCTCGAAAAATATGGAATTGACGAAAAGCAATTTTCCATTTTGCCAGAAGGCCCGGAATAGCGGATTATCAACGAGGTAAACAAAACTTCCTGCGCCCATAGGTTCCACCCCAAAGCTGAGGGAATTGTTGATCATTTTTCTGGCTTTAGCACCTACAAATCCGGAGACAATTTTAGGAGAATCCTGAAGGTAACCCACGTTAAAACCATCGTTCAAAAGGCTGTAGCTCTCGTCGCTCAATTTTAAGCTCAAATAGGTGTCGTCATAGCCAAAAGCTATGGGATGAGAATTATCCATTTGGGTCTCAATAATGCTTCCTGTGATAAGATCTTTAATTTCTTCTCTTTCCCTTTGGGCGTACGGAATTAGATTGGGTTTATTAACAGTGTCTTTCGCCTCTTCCTTCAACTCAAGATCAAAACCTTCTTTTCCTGCAAATGTTTTCATTGCACTACCAATGGCAATGACCTTACCGCCTCCTTTAACCCAGTCTGTAAGTTGCGCAAGACCTTTTTCATCAAAAAGTTTGCTGTAGTTCCCTATAGGTAAAACCAGAACCTCCAGTTTTGATAGATCTACATAATCAAAATATTCGGTATCGATGGAAGTGACAGGATAATTGAGTTCCTGTTCAAAGAAGTACCAGATCTCTCCATGGTTAAGGGAGGAAGTGCCTTCTCCTCTTAAAAGGCCAATTCTTGGACTGTTTATGATCTTTACCTGTGAAGAGCCAAAATCGGGTCCCGAAGTGGAAAATCCGGTTGTTGCAGCTGTAAGTTCCCTGCTATGCTTATTTGCGAGATTAGAGACTAAGGTGTCAAAATTTTCCAGGCTGCGGTTATCGCTCTTAGTGATCACCAGACTTCCCGGTCCAAATTTTTTGCCTGAAGTTTCCAAAGCAGTTTCGGAGAACCTTACCATAATTCCTGCATCCAGAAGGGCTGAAAGAAATCGGGCATCTTTCATACTGTTCCACTCCAATAGATAGGCTGCAGCCTGTGGCGCAGGCTCATTCACAAATTGAGTGGATTCTGCCTGATTGGCGGTGGGAACAGAAGATCCTGTAGAAATTACATCCAGGCCATAAGCAAACGGAAGGCTCCAGGCAGTAATATCATAAGTTAAGGAATCAGAAAGTTTGGCGGCTGGTTCCATTAAAACCTTCACCATTTTACCTTTTGGCTGGGCAGTGCTTACCACCAGGCTTTCAGTTGAAGTTTCGATGCTGCGGTTCTTTTTCTCCAGGGCATCGTAACCTTTCACCTTTCCGGCTCTTGCTGTGGCATAGGTGATCTCATGCCTGTCCAGCAATTCCTTTAGCAGATCGATCTTATCTTTTTTCCCCGAAAGCACATAATTGGTTGCGTTCTTTTCGGCATTAATGTAGAAGTTTGAAAATTCAGAATTAAGACGCTCTACATTTTGCGCTGCAATTTCTACCGTAGATAATCCGGTGGTGTGATGATGTGCTACACGATCTGTAAGAGTAAGGAGGTAACCATGATCTGTCTCAACAGAAAGCCCTGTGTGACCGGCTTGTTCATAGGTCATTCCTATGGCACCCAAATAGGTGGGATAGGTATCTCCGTAACTGGGGTACAACAGGTCAAACCTTTCTTTTGTAAAATACAACCAGCCTTCTTTGTCAAAATATTTGGCATGATTTAAACCAATCTCTTTTTGAAATTCTCTTTGGAACGGAGTAATCACCTCATGCAAAGGTTCGGCTGCCGGTGCAAAATAATAGGGGCTGTTCTTTCCCTGTTCGTGAAAATCCACGTGGATATGCGGTAACCACTGGTTATAAATTTTTAGACGCTGTTGGGTTTCAACCTGTGTAGCCCATGCCCAGTCACGGTTAAGGTCAAACAAGTAATGATTAGGCCTGCCTCCTGGCCATGGCTCATTGTGCTCAATAGCCATTGGCGAGGTACTATAGGGAGTAGCCTTAACCTGCTTGTACCAGTTCACATAACGATCGCGGCCGTCGGGATTAACAGCAGGATCCATGATCACCACCAGGTCCTGTAGCCAATCCTGCTTTTGGGTGACAAGTTCATAGATAGTTTGCATTGCAGCTTCGGTACTGGAAGCCTCATTCCCATGTACATTATAACTAAGCCAAACAATACCTTTTTTGGAGGGTGAGTTTGCGGCACCTTCAATGATACCTGCATTCTGCAGATGTGCCTTGCGTATGTCTTCCAGGTTTGCAAGATTTTCTTCCGAAGAAATTACCGCATAGGTAAGCGGCCTGCCTTCATATGTTTCTCCATAGTTTTGAAAAGTTACCAGGGGAGAATTTTCGGCTAAATGTTCAAAATACTCCACCACCTTATTGTGGCGGGTAAAATTGCTGCCCAACTGGTATCCCAAAAATTCTGCAGGGGATTGCTGAGCAAAAGTGCATTGTAAACTGACTAAAAGTGCTGTAATTAAAGTCGGTAACTTTCTCATAGAGGATTGATCTTATTATTCGAATTAGCACGTAAATATAAAACTTTATCTGTGCCAATAAGTTATTATTGATTTTACCGCCAACGCTCTTAATTGTATATTTGCGAAAATTCATTTCAATGCGGAAAAATTCTCTTTCTTATCGGGATACTAATTCCTTCACAGCATTAGTTACCGATTATCTGGATCAAAAAGAGAATGTGCAGCAGTTTTACGGGTTGTTTCCTACTTTGGAAAACTTCGAACAACAGATCCTTCTCAAAAAAGAGAATTATAATGTTTCCGGCGGAAGTAAAAAACGCACGGCTATAGCAAAGATCCTTAAGGAACAATACAGCAATATTCATACTTCTGAAGCTACAGCAACAAACTTAGACCTGCTTAAGGAGGACACAACCTTTACCGTCACCACCGGCCACCAGCTCAATTTATTTACCGGGCCCTTATATTTTCTATACAAGATCGTTTCTGCAATTAATTTGGCAAGAGATCTTAAAAAGGAATATCCGCAGTACAATTTTGTACCTGTGTACTGGATGGCGACAGAGGATCATGATTTTGAAGAGATCAGTTTTTTTCATCTGCATGGCAAGAAATTTCAGTGGAATCCTCCAAAATCTGACAAAACAGAGGGACCTGTCGGGGAGCTTCCCACCACCGGACTGGAAGATGTTTTTGAACTCTTTTCTGCGGAAATAGGGAATTCCAAAAATGCCGATCAGTTAAAGCAGTGGTTTAAAAAAGCCTATCTGGAACACGATAATCTGGCTGATGCTACCCGATATCTTGCCAATGAATTATTTGGCGAACAGGGGCTGGTGATCCTGGATGCACATCATCCCGATTTAAAGAGATTTTACATTCCCCTAATGAAAAAAGAGCTATTGGAGCAGGTTTCTTTTAAGACGGTGCAACAAAAATCGGAAGCGCTTGAACAGGAGGGATATAATGTGCAGGTGAACTCGCGGGAGATCAACCTATTCTATTTGCAGGAGGGGCTTCGGGAACGCATTATTGAAAAAGATGGGAAATATTTTGTTCATGATCATGAGATTTCCTGGAACAAAGAAGAATTATTGGAGCTGCTGGAAAAACATCCTGAAAGATTTAGTCCCAATGTATTGCTACGTCCGCTTTATGAAGAGGTGATCCTGCCTAACCTTTGCTATATAGGCGGGGGAGGAGAACTGGCTTACTGGCTGGAGCTAAAACAGCTTTTTGAAGAAGTAAATGTTACATTCCCTATACTTTTGCTTCGGAATTCAGTCTTACTTCAAACTGAAAAGCAGGATCAAAAAAGGCAAAAACTCAGCATCTCTCTGCCGGAATTATTCCTGAAGCGCCACGAGCTTATCAACCGAAAGGTTCGGAAGATCTCCAATATTGATATCGACTTTTCTCCTCAAAAAGAGCATTTGGTGGAGCAATTCCGGGGCATGTATGAACTAGCCGAAAAAACTGATAAAACTTTTCTTAATGCTGTAAAAGCTCAGGAGGTTAAGCAGCTAAAAGGTCTGGATCACCTGGAAAAAAGATTGCTCAAAGCTCAAAAAAGGAAGCTGGAAGATGAGGTTTCGAGGATCGCAGCCTTGCAGACCGAACTTTTCCCCAATGGCGGACTCCAGGAGCGGCACCACAACTTTTCTGAATTCTATCTCGAATATGGAGAAGATCTTATTCCCACGCTGCTTAACAACCTGGAGCCGCTGGAATTAAAATTTGACATACTATCACTATGACCAAAATGCATAAGATCGACATCGAACTGGTTGAAATGACCCTTGATGTGATGAAATATACTGTTGACCGAATTTCCAATATTACCCCCGAACTGGGTGCTCCTAAAAAAGAAGAGGAGCTTTTTGAAATGATTGGAGAAACCGTCACTCCCAAAGGAATTGGGGGAGAAGTGGCTTTTAAAATGTTTCGGGACATCCTGGTGAAGGCAACCGTGCCGATCGACCATCCAAGGCACCTGGCTTTCGTTCCGGCTGCGCCTACGCGTGCTGCGATCATGTTTGACCTCGTGACTTCGGCATCCAGTATCCATGGAGCCTACTGGATGGAAGGTGCCGGCGGGATCTTTTGTGAAAATCAGGCCATGAAGTGGCTGGTTTCCCTCACCGGACTGCCTAAGGATTCCTTCGGAGTGTTCACCAGCGGCGGAACGGCTGCAAACCTTTCAGCTATGGTCACTGCCAGGGAAGCCTGGAGAAAAAGAGGCACGGGGAATATTGGGGTGAGGGCGCTGCTATTAACGTCCAACGGCGCACATTCATCTATTCAGGCAATGGCCAAGGTGATGGACGCAGATGTTGTAATGATCGATTGTCCTGATGAAAATTTGAGAGGCCATGCTTTACAGTCAGCCATTGATGAGCTGGGAGAAAAGGACAGAAAAAGGCTTTTTGGAGTTGTAGCCACTGGCGGTACTACCAATGCCGGGATCATTGATGAACTGGATTCTATCGCCGATGTTTGCGAGAAGGAGAATGTATGGTTCCACGTAGATGCAGCCTATGGCGGCGGAGCACTGGCAGCACCCTCTGTTCGCCACCTTTTCAACGGAATTGAGAGGGCAGACAGTATTACAATAGATCCTCATAAGTGGTTATTTTCTCCCTATGATTGTGGTGCAGTTCTCTATAAGAACATGGAATTGGCTGCCGAAGCTCATTCCCAAAAAGGTTCCTATTTGGAAATATTTAAAGATGAAGGTGCTCATGGCTTTAATCCTGCCGATTACCAGATCCAGCTTACCCGCAGGCTCCGCGGAATGCCATTATGGTTTTCCCTTGCCATGCATGGAACTGAAAAATATACCAATGCTATTGAGAGAGGAATTGAACTGGCGAAATTAGCTGCAAAAAAGATTGAAGCAAATGGCAACCTGGAGCTGGTAAGACCCCCAAGTTTATCTGTAGTGCTTTTCCGAAGAAAAGGTTGGACTCCCGAAGAGTACAGGGATTGGACCTACAGGAACCACAATGCAGGAATTGCCTTGGTAACACCAACAAAATGGTTTGGAAAGAACGGGTACGAAACCATTTCCCGTTTCTGCTTCATCAACCCGGAAACCACCGAGGCCGATATCGATCTTATCTTGGAAACGATGAAATAAAAGGTTCAAAGTTTAATGTTTAAAGTTTAAGGTTGATCTGCGCCTATCCCGGAAATCAGCGGGGAAATTTGAATTTGAAAATTTGGTGATTTGATAATTTGAAAATTCTGGAATTTTAGGATTTTGACCATTGAGGCTTTGCGCCCTTGCGAGAAACAAAAATTCTACTTTCGAGTCCTCACAACCGAATACTCACTACTCACTACTAACTACTCACTTCCACATTTTCTCCAATCTCCACTGTAGAACCTTCAGTAAGAATAACGGAATGGGGTACACGAGAGTTTAAGATATTGAAGACAGGATCAAATTGTATTGAAAAATCCACATCTACTGCATATTCTTCCACTGTGTACATATGCCAGGAGGCATGTTGAATAGCATATTGATATGTTTCTTCCTCCCCGGCTTTAATAAATCCTAAAGGCCTATCGAGCAGAAAAGCAGCTTCAGTATCTTTATCGTAAGGCGCTGCCAGTTTGTTGCTTTTTACGCTGAATTTTTGCTCTTTCCCGTTGAGCTGCCATGAATATTTGACTTCGATGCTTTCTTCGGTCTCGTTTACTTCACCCATGGTGGGCATGGAGGTGTAGTTGGTTTTAAAAAACGTATTTGTAAGTTCTGCTACCCCGGGTTGATCAAAGATCCGGGAGATCACTACCACCCCTTTTACCCAACTGGCCCCGTCAAAACGTTTCACATAGATCTGCAGGTCTATCTCGTCAAAATCCTTTATTAAAGGCACTTTTACATCATTTACCTTCAGCTTTTTAACCTGAAAGCCTACGAGACTTATAAAGCAATTTCCGTTAAAAAGATCGGGTTTGGTGTACTTTGGCAGGTATTTATCAACAACTTCCGGCGGTACGATATAATTGAGAAGGGCTACTTTCCGAAATTCTGAAGAAATGGATAATTTCATAACTATTTTAATGGCTTTCTCTCAAATTTATTAAAGCTGAAAGAGTAAACCGGTAAATTTGTGAAAAGTTTAAAAACCGGATCAGCCAAAAACGCCCTTTTTCGAAGGTGATCCGACTATTCTTTAGTCAATTTCGAACTCCAGCCTCATAGTTACTGAAGCGGTTTTCTTTTTGTCTGCAGTGTTATATGCCCCACCCCAGGTGAAATCTTCGCCGCTGTTTTGTCCAATGATCTGGAAAACTCCAAGGTCGGCACTGCGAAGGGAGCCAAGGTCGCTTCTGCTATTCTCAGCAATTCTTTCAGCTCTGATCCTTGCGTCTTCGGTAGCTGCAGCGATCATCTGGATCTTAAGGTCAGAAAGTTTTGTATAGTAGTATCGTGGCGGAGTGGAGTTGAACTGCACGCCTTTTTGCAGGAGTTCTGTGATCTCCCTGGAAACCTGTTCGACCATGGGAACATCTTTTGACTCGATCTTTACGGTTTGGCGCAACTCATAACCTTTAAAAATTTCTCCTATATAATTCCCGTTCTGGTATTGAGGTTCCCGTTGTTCAATGGTTTGTACCGAATTAAAAACAAAATTTTCTTCGCCTATTCCTTTGGAAAGTAAATACTTTTTTACAGTTTCTTTGTCTTCATTAAGTCTTTCATAAGCTGTCTGCAGCTGCAGATTTGTTTGAGAAAAGGTGCCTTCCCAAACAATGAGGTCGGAGGTGAAATCTTCACTGCCCGATCCTGTCACGGCGATGACTCCCGTAGGCGTTGCTCTTTTGACATAGGAGCTCCCAAGGATATACGCAGCCACTACTATAGCTATCGAAAAAATAATTGCAGCAACATGTTTCATGGGACCTTGTAAAAAAAGGAATTTGTATAAAGGTAGAAAATAAGGAATAGCAGGCTTTAATTTTACCTCAAATTCTTACTTTTGTGCATGCAAAATAACGTCCTTATTTTAGATTTCGGCTCGCAATACACTCAGCTAATTGCAAGACGGGTTAGAGAACTCAACATCTACTGCGAAATCCATCCTTACAACAAAATTCCTGAAGACATCACTCAATTCAAAGCGGTCATTCTCTCGGGAAGCCCCTTTTCAGTGAGAGGGGAAAGCGCTCCCCATCCCGATCTTTCAAAAATCAGGAAAAAAGTCCCTCTTTTGGCGGTGTGCTACGGTGCCCAATACCTGGCGCATTTTAACGGCGGAAAAGTGGAAGCTTCAGAAATTAGGGAATATGGCCGTGCAAATCTTTCAGTAATTAAAGCTGAAGAGGCTTTATTCGAGAATATTGCTGAAAATTCGCAGGTATGGATGAGTCATAGTGATACTATTAAGGAATTACCCGAAAATGGAGTGAGGCTGGCAAGTACCTCAGATGTACTCAATGCTGCCTACCGTATCGAAGGTGAAGAAACTTTTGCTATACAATTCCATCCCGAAGTTTATCATTCTACAGATGGAAAACAATTGCTGGAAAACTTCCTGGTGAACATAGCCAAAGTAGAACAGGAATGGACCCCTGAAGCTTTTGTGGAAATGACTGTAACCGATCTTCAAAACCAGATAGGTGAGGATAAGGTAGTTCTTGGGTTAAGTGGCGGAGTAGATTCTACGGTCGCTGCAGTATTACTTCATAGGGCTATTGGAAAGAACCTCTATTGTATCTTCGTGAACAATGGTTTGCTTAGAAAAGACGAATTCGAAAGTGTACTGGACCAGTATAAGCATATGGGACTTAACGTAAAAGGGGTAGATGCTTCGGCACGTTTTTTGGAAGCCCTGGCTGGCATCTCAGACCCTGAAGGAAAGCGGAAGGCGATAGGGAAAACTTTCATTGACGTATTTGATGATGAAGCACACCGCATACAGGACGTGAAATATTTAGCGCAGGGAACCATTTATCCCGATGTTATTGAATCCATTTCTGTCAACGGTCCTTCAGCAACTATAAAATCTCACCATAATGTAGGTGGCTTACCCGATTATATGAAGTTAAAGGTGGTGGAACCATTAAGAATGCTGTTCAAGGATGAGGTAAGAAGGGTTGGTGCCGAACTGGAGATCGATAAGGAACTGCTTGGCAGACATCCTTTCCCCGGTCCCGGGCTCGCAATAAGAATCCTTGGAGACATCACTGCAGAAAAAGTGCGGGTGATCCAGGAAGTAGATGCCATCTTCATCAATGGCCTCAGAGAATGGGGTCTTTACGATAAGGTATGGCAGGCAGGAGCGATCCTGCTTCCTGTGAACTCGGTAGGAGTGATGGGTGACGAGAGAACTTATGAGAAAGTAGTAGCTTTACGTGCCGTAGAATCAACAGATGGAATGACCGCAGATTGGGTGAATTTACCCTATGATTTTCTGCAGAAGACTTCCAATACAATAATTAACAGAGTTAAAGGCGTTAATAGAGTAGTATATGATATAAGCTCAAAACCGCCTGCCACCATTGAGTGGGAATAAAACTTAACCTATGAAAAAAATTGCAGTTCTTTTCCTGTTTTTACAGATGTTCGCTGTACAGGCTTTTGCTCAGCAGTACAAGTACCACATTGTAAAGCAGGGAGAAACAACCTCCCAGATCGCCAGGCAGTATAATATTTCTGAAGAAACGCTCTTTAAATATAATCCTGATGCACGTCGCGGAATAAAACCACAGGGGAAACTGGTGGTGCCAATTAACGTGAGGCAGGATCAGACTGTTCGGCAAGATCCCGGAGATGCAAATGTGCAGTTTGAAATGCATCGGGTAAAGCGACAGGAAACCCTTTTTAGTCTTTCACAACAATACAATGTTTCCATAGAAGATATCAAGAGGTTCAATAAGCATTTATATTCTGAAGAGCTTCGCAGGGGAGAAAAAATAAGAATTCCCAAAAATATAGCAGCTGCAGAAAAACCTAGTACTGTTCCTTCGGCTTCAAATCCATTAGACCTTTCGGTTAAAGAACATGTGGTACTTCCGCAGGAAGGCTGGTTTGGAATTTCCAGAAAATATAATGTTACCCAGGAAGATCTTAAGAGATTAAACCCGGAGATTACCGATCTGCAACCGGGTATGGTACTCAAAATCCGGAATGGAGATGTAAAAAAGGTAGTTGATGTTGATGGTAATCTTTTTAAGTACTATCAGGTGCAACCACAGGAAAATCTATTCCGTCTCACAGAACGATTCGGGATCAGCAAAGACTCACTTATCGCCTTAAATCCTGCACTTGCCGATGGCTTAAAAGCCGGAATGGTGCTAAAGATACCAAACCTTGAATCTACTGCAGTAGAAGCATACACCGAAAGTGCAACTGTTAACCTCGAGCGCAGGATCACCAATTTTGACTCAAAGAACCTGGTGGTCATGCTGCCATTCAATAAAAATAAAATTGTTGCTACAGATTCTTCCAGCAATGTTGCCGAAAGGATCAAAAATGATAAAGTGATGCAGGTTTCCCTTGACTTTTACAGCGGAGTGCTTATGGCTGTAGATTCGGCTAAGGCCATGGGAATCTCTTCAAAAATCACATTTTTGGATACTGAAGGAAATTCAGGGAAAGTCAATGTGCTGCTGAATACTCATAATTTTGACGGCGTAGATGCAGTGATTGGTCCTTTGGTGCAGTCAACAGTAGAAACAGCTGCACGCGGACTGGAGAGAAGAAATATTCCTGTAGTTTCCCCACTTACAACCAAAGAGGCCGGATCAATCTCCAATTTTCTTCAAACTGTACCTACAGATGAAATGCTGACTGATGCAATGCTCTCCTATATTTCTGAAAATTCAGCAGGAAAGAATGTGGTGATCATTGCAGATAATTATGAAAAAAGAAGAAAACTGTCTGCAGCCCTGCCTTCAGCAAAAGTAGTTTCCCCGGGAGAAAGCGGAAGTATTAGCCAGGGAGCAATGGCAGCCGCTTTAGATAATACCAGACCCAATTGGGTAATAATGGAATCTAATAAAATCGGACTTCTAAGTAATGCTACTTCCTTCCTCAATTCCAAAGCCGACTCTCACAAGGTCACACTCTTTACAACAGACAGGAATAAGTCCTTTGATAGCGATATTATTTCCAACAGTCACCTGGCAAAGCTAAATTTCCATTATCCTTCTGTAGAAAGGGCTTTTGATCCCGAAAAGAACCGGGATTTTATAAAGAAATATGAGGAAAAATACGGGGTGACACCTAACCGTTTTGCGGTAAGAGGCTTTGACGTGACTTACGATGTATTGCTAAGATTGGCTTCTGCCGAAGATCTGTACGCTTCCATCAATGAAGAAGGTACTACACAATATGTGGAGAATAAATTTGATTATGATCACAGGCCCGGTGGCGGATATATGAATAAAGCTATCTATATTCTTGCTTACGACAGGGATCTGAATTTAAAAGTAGTGCAATAATGACCTCAAAAGTTACCTATTTAGGCGATCTAAGGACAGAATGTGAGCATCTGCAAAGTAAGTCCACCTTCATTACCGATGCTCCCCTGGACAACCAGGGAAAAGGAGAAGCTTTTTCTCCCACAGATACTGTTGCAACAGCTCTTGCGAGCTGTATGTTTACCATCATTGGGATCAAAGCCAGGGATAATGGCTTAAAAGTAGAAGGGGCTTATGCTGAAGTTACCAAGACCATGGCTGCCGATCCCCGAAGAATATCGGGCATAAAAGTTGCAATTAGTTTTCCGGCTTCCTATGATGAAAAGAACAGGAAGATCCTGGAACGTGCGGCTAAGACCTGTCCTGTGCTTTTCAGTTTACACCCAGACATCATCCTGGACATTAGCTTCCACTATAAGCATGAAAAAAGCAATTTTTAGCACCTTTTTATTTTTAGTCTTCGGTTTTACTGTTCAGGCGCAATTGCCCGATAACAGAATTCCCTGGACTACCGAATTACTTACCTGGCAGGATTTTGCAGGGAACCCCGATCCTTCCAATCCTTTTCACGCTAATACCAGTTCCGGAATTTCTTATTCCTGGTCCATGAAACAGACCGGACAGGACATTGAATTTATGTATGAAGTTCATACTTATTTTCTTCCCGGAGAGTCCTGGGTGAAACCCGGAAAGAGTTCGTCGCACCTGCTGGCACATGAGCAGTTGCATTTTAATATTACCGAGCTGCATGGGCGTAAATTACGGAAGGCAATGGAGGAATTCGATCTTCTGAACACCCGGGAAATCAAACCTGCATTAAAGGCTATCTATAATAATATAGAAACTTCCCGCACAAATATGCAAAAGACCTTTGATGCCGAAACCCGTCATAGCAATGATGCAGCGGCACAGCTTAAATGGCAGCAGTTTATTAAGGAAGAGCTGGAAAAACTTTCAGAATATTCTTCTTAAAGCAGAGCGATTTCAGCTTTTGCAGCTTCAAATTCTACTATCATTTCCTTTACAATTTGAGCAGCGGGTTTAATGTCATGGATTAGTCCGGCGATTTGGCCTATTTCTAGTTCTCCTTCCTCGAGATCTCCTTCAAACATTCCTTTTTTAGCTCTTGCACGGCCTAAAAGTTCAATAAGCTGTTCCCTGGTGGGATTTTTAGAGTAAAGTTCTGTGACCTGCTCAAAAAAGTGATTCTTGAGGAGTCTTACCGGCGCAAGTTCTTTTAGAGTAAGGACTGTATCTCCTTCCTTTGCATTCACCACCATCTCCTTGAAGTTAGGATGGGAGGAAGCTTCATCACTGGCAACAAACCTGCTACCTATCTGTACCGCATCTGCTCCCAGTACCATGGCGGCAAGCATTCCGCGACCGGTGGCGATACCGCCGGCAGCAATAAGGGGAATTTTGATCTGTTCCCTCACCATTGGAATAAGCGTGAAAGTGGTGGTTTCATCTCTCCCGTTGTGGCCTCCCGCTTCAAAACCTTCAGCAACAACAGCGTCCACTCCGGCTTCCTGAGCTTTTAGAGCGAATTTCACGCTGCTCACCACATGAACCACTATCATCCCTTTTTTCTGAAGATGTGAAGTCCAGGTATTGGGGTTTCCGGCAGAAGTGAATACGATTTCTACGCCTTCTTCAATAATGATCTCCATGATCTGCTCCAGGTTGGGGTAGAGCATAGGGACATTTACAGCAAAAGGAAAGGAAGTCGCTTTTTTACATTTTTGAAGGTGCTCGCGCAGCACTTCGGGATACATGGAGCCGGCACCTATAATTCCCAGTCCGCCGGCGTTACTTACCGCGCTTGCCAGTTTCCAGCCACTGGCCCAGATCATTCCGGCTTGTATGATGGGGTGTTGAATGTTGAAGAGTTGGGTAATTCTGTTGTTGGTCATAGTTAGAAATTATAACCCTTTCAGGATTTAGAACCCTGAAAGGGTTGCAAAATTTAAGAGATTACTCCCGATCCAATTAGTTCATCTTCCAGGTACCAGGCTACAAACTGACCTTCGGTTATAGAAGCTTGTGCTTCCCGAAATTCAATATAAAGACCGTTTTCTGTTTGGTAAAGCGTAGCATCCTGCAGGGGTTGCCTGTATCGAATTCGCGCTTTAACCCGCATTTCGCCGTTGGGAGCTAATTTAAGATCCTGCCGCACCCAATGAGTTTCATCGGGAGAAACGAATAAGGCCTTCCGGTAGATCCCGGGATGATCTTTTCCCTGTCCGGTGTAGATTACGTTCTCTTCCACATCTGTCTCGATCACAAAAAGCGGTTCGGGCGTACCACCAACTGCCAGGCCTTTGCGCTGACCTTTGGTGAAATAATGAGCGCCCTGATGCCTGCCTACCTTTTTTCCTTCAGCAGGTTCATAGCAGTATTTCCTGGAGAGATACTCCAGTTCTTCCTGTTTGTTCTGAAATTGCGGGGCTTCAGGTTGATATTTGGCTTCGGTAGCAGAGATCTCTACAATATCTCCTTCTTTTGGCTGCAATTTTTGCTGAAGGAATTCCGGAAGTCTTACTTTTCCGATGAAACAAAGACCCTGGGAATCCTTTTTTTCCGCAGTAACAAGATCCTGTTCCGCAGCGATCCTACGCACCTCACTTTTTTGAAGTTCGCCAATAGGAAATAATGTTTTTGCCAGCTGTTCCTGGGATAACTGACATAGGAAATAGGATTGATCCTTGTTGTTATCCTTTCCGGAGAGCAGGCGGTAAACCTGTTTGCCATCGACCTGAGTTTCTCCTTTACGGCAGTAATGTCCGGTAGCGACAAAGTCGGCACCCAGGGAAAGGGCGATCTTCATAAACACGTCAAACTTTATCTCCCGGTTACAAAGTACATCAGGGTTAGGGGTTCGGCCGCGTTCATATTCATTGAACATGTAATCTACAATACGCTCCTTATATTCTGCACTAAGATCTACGGTTTGGAACGGGATCCCCAGTTTTTCTGCGACCAGCATGGCATCATTGGAATCATCCAACCAGGGGCATTCTTTGGAAATGGTCACTCCTTCATCGTGCCAGTTCTTCATGAACAGGCCAATGACGTCATAACCCTGCTCCTTTAAAAGATAGGCTGCAACACTTGAATCTACACCTCCCGATAAACCTACTACAACTCTTTTCATATCTATTTTCTCCTCGATCTTGAGTCTGCTTACAAGCTGCAAAATTACACAAAATTTGCCATTTTTCGAGGAGAAGGCAGTTGAGGTGTTGCCGCAGGAAACAAAAAAAAGCGGCACCTGGCCGCTTTTCTAAAATGTCATTTCCTCAATCTATTTCTGGAAGGTAAGTACTACCGGAATAGTTTGAACTGAAGTATTAAAGGTGAATCTGTTTGCTCCCGAAAAGTTGACAGTACCGTCAAATTCCCCGAGGTTCGGAATAGTCATAGTATAAGTTCCGTCCGAATTTTGAACCCAATCTCCTGTACTGGATACCGCAGCACATTCATTTTGAGAATTATAAATAGTCCAGTTGGCAGCACCATTTGCAGAGAAGGTAATTTCGGGATTCTCAGGACATTCTGAAGGGTCCCATCCAGGGATTGTGGGATTCACTGCTGTGAGTTCCCAGGTTGCGACGATTGAATTTTGGGTTTCGTCGCCATCGTCGTCGTCGTCGCTGCATGAGCTAAAAAAGAAGAGTCCGAATGCGGCTAATAATAAAAGATACTTTTTCATAATTGTTTTTCTCGTTTGAATTTTAGTAAAGATATTAAAATTTGTGGGTGGGGTCGGGGACTACTTGAAGTCTTTTTCCCTCACCAGTTTTCCGTTCTCATAATAGCGCCAGGTACCATGGTGTTTATTGTGCCTGTACTCTCCTTCGCTCATGAGTTCTCCTTTTCCGTTATAGAAGCTTGCGGAGCCGTGCAGTTCTCCATTTTTATAGAGAAGGTCTTCCAGGACAACTCCTTTTACTGAAAACAGCTTTCGGGGTCCGTGGAGTTCTCCATTCACAAAGGTGGCTTCTTCGGCTAGTTTTCCACCGGGATAAAAGATCTTTTTGGTGCCATTAAGTTTTCCATTGCTGTAGGTCTCTGTCATCATCACTTCATCTGAATCTTTATGATAATAGGTCCAGAGGCCGGTTCGCTGTTGGTTGAAAAGATTACCCTCACTAATGGTCTTTCCTTTTTGGGTTAGATATTTTCCCCTGACGGTATCTGAGGCAGGATCGAATTCCATGATTGCGGCAGGTTGTTTCAATCCTTCTTGATAAAATTTAAACAATCCCGTTTCTTTGCCGTGGGCAAATTTACCCTCGAATTTCAACAGATTTCTGCTTTCATCATAGTATTCCTTCCACTCTCCATGACGCTTTCCCTCTTTGTCATAACGGTTGAGTATTGTCTCCTGGGCTGTAGATGCAAGGGATGAGCAAAGGAAGGAGGTAATAAAAAATAACATGAATGTTCTCATTATTTTAAATATTTTTTTGTTTAAATAAGTTTAACTAAACATAAACATTATACCACAATATCGTAGTTTAACTTTGGGCCTAACTTTAAACTTAAAATGAATTATATGAAACGTTTTTCAAACTTAGCAAAATTCACCACAGCTTTATTCCTTTTTATAAGCTTTACTGCCTGTAGCGATGATGATGATGCAATGAACCCGGTTGTGGTTGAGACTAATACAATAGCCGACTTTGTTGCTTCCAATGACGATTATTCCTCTTTAGCTGCCGCCCTGGAAGTTGCGGGCCTTACTGCAACGCTCGACGGAACCCAAAATTATACAGTTTTTGCACCCGATAATGATGCTTTTGCGGCGTTTTTAGAAGATAATGGTTTTGCAACTCTTAATGATGTTCCTGTAGACCTGTTGACACAGGTGTTGCTTAATCATGTGCAAATGGGAGAGCTAATGGCTGCCGATCTTTCTACAGGATACATTACAAGTATGGCTGTGCGAGGATCTTCCCAAGAGAATCTTTCCATGTATATTAATACCAATGACGGGGTGATGATCAATGGAGTGGCCACCGTGACCACTGCTAATGTTGAGGTGGATAACGGAGTTATTCATGCAGTTGACGCTGTTATTGGTCTTCCCACTATTGTAACTTTTGCCTTAGCCGATCCTACTTTTGATACTCTTGTAGCTGCTCTTACCAGGGAAGAAGATTTTCCTTTTGTAGATGTACTAAGTCAAACCGGAAGTCCGGCACCATTTACAGTTTTTGCACCAACCAATGATGCTTTTATGGCTCTTCTTGAAGAGCTTGAAATGAATAGTCTTGGAGATATTCCTTCAGAAGTTTTGGCTTCGGCTTTAAGCTACCACGTAGTTGCAGGTGCAAACGTGAGATCTACAGATCTTACAGATGATATGGAAGTCAACACTCTTGCCGAAGAAGCTTTTAGCATTGATCTTGAAGATGGTGCGGTGATCACAGATGCTAATGGCAGAACTTCAAATATTATCGCAACAGATGTGCAGGCAAACAACGGAGTGATTCACGTGCTTGACACCGTACTTTTACCTTCCATGTAGTTTTTTCATAATTGTTGATTGGTTAAACGCGAAGAGCCCGGGAATTTTCCCGGGCTCTTCATTTTTATGGCTTTAAAAACTATTTTTTGCCTTTCTGTTTTTGTTGTTGTTCTGCCTGCTCCATCATTTCCTGCATCTTACGTGCAAATTTTCCCTGCTTCTTAGGCTTCTTCTTGTTCTCCTGGATCTTCGCATGGATCTTATCTTCATCGATAATGAAGTTCTTGATCACCAACATGATCCCTATAGTAATAAGATTCGAAGTAAGATAATATAGTGATAATCCACTCGCGTAGTTGTTGAAGAAGATCAGCATAAACAGTGGGGAAAGATACATGATGAATTTCATGTTCGGCATTCCCGGTTGTTGCATGTTTTGCATGCTTTGACCTGTGGTCATCATCATATAAATGAAGATGGCGATTGAGGCCAAAATTGGAAATAAGCTCACGTGATCTCCGTAGAACGGAATATAGAATGGCAATTGTGCTATAGTATCATAACTCGAAAGGTCATCTGCCCACAGGAATCCTTTTTGCCTTAGTTGGAATGCACTTGGGAAGAACATGAACAAAGCATAGAATACCGGAAGTTGTACCAGGGCAGGAAGACATCCACTCATAGGACTTGCTCCGGCTTTACTGTACAGCTTCATGGTTTCCTGCTGTTTTTTCATTGGGTTGTCCTTATACTTCTCATTGAGCTCATTGATCTCGGGCCTTAGAACCTTCATCTTGGCCTGTGAGAGGTACTGCTTGTATTGTACAGGTGAAAGCACGATCTTGATAAGGATCGTCATAAAGATAATCGCAATCCCATAGCTCATGTAGTTGCTTATGAAAGAAAACAACGGGATAAAGAGATACCTGTTGATCCACCCAAAGATACCCCAACCCAAGGGCAGGATCTCGTCAAGATTCTTGTCATAATCATTCAGGATCTTATAATCGCTGGGGCCATAGTACCAGTTCATATTATAGTTGAGTTCTCCTCCTTTTAATTCAAGAGGAAAGGTAGAAGCGAAGGCTTTGGTATAAACAGTATCCACTTCTTCATCTTCTACAAGATCTTCAGAGATGAATTCTCCCCTTGCAAAAGGAGTGTCTGTAAGAAGGATAGATGAGAAGAAATGTTGTTTGTAGGCAACATAGGTCACATCTTCAGCTTCCTCTGTACCATCGGTTACATAATCATCGTCACCATCTTCGTACTCAAAAACAAGTTCGGTATAGCGGTTTTCGTAAGGAATACTTTTAGCATGACGATATCCCTTTAATTTCCAGTCCAGGGTAAGTGGGGCAGAAGAATTAAAGACATCGTTAAGACCCTGACTTCTTATGCTGAAGTCCATCATGTATTCACCCGGCTTCAGGACGTAACGGTATTCCAGAAATTCATTGGGAGATACCTTCAGTTTCATGGAAACCACCGTGTTTTCTCCGTTTTTGGTCACCGTAGGTTCAAAATACATGTCCTGTGTATTCAGCACCCGCCCGTCTGTAGTCGAAAAGCTGATGTTAAAGGCGGCATTATTATCCTTTACCAGGTAAACCGGAATAGAATCATAGGTCTTATAATTCTTCATTTTTGCCTCGGAAATATAACCTCCTTTATTGGCAATGCTTAGCTCCAGAACATCATTCTCGACTTTAGTCTCGGCATCTGAAGCCGAAGCTAAAGTGGCTGAATATCCAAAGGCTCCCAACCTGCTGGCCGCCTGTGCTACCGCTGCAGAATCTGATGGGATTGCTTCCGGTTGTACAGTTGCCTGTTGCGCATCTGGAGACACCACCTGTTCGGTTGTGGTTTGCTCCACTTCTTCGGGAGCAGAAGGATTCATGTACAACATCCAAAGCAGGATCCCTCCAATTAAAAGGAAACCTATAAGGGAATTGATATCTAATTTTTTTTCTTCCATTCTAAATCTAAATAAAGGCGAAAACTTTCCGCTGTCTTTGCCTGGTCAATTATGCGGCCAAAAGAGCCTATTGTGCCAAGCTGGCATTCTTTTTTTTCTGTGAATATTCTTTTGCAGCTTTGATAAAGGCTATAAAAAGAGGGTGAGGGCTTGCAACCGTACTCTTATATTCGGGATGATACTGTACTCCCACAAACCAGGGATGATCGGGAATTTCTACGATCTCTACCAAATTCGTTTTAGGATTCACCCCTGTGCTTCGCAATCCGTGAGATTCCAGTTGAGAAGCATATTGGTTGTTGTATTCATACCTGTGGCGGTGTCTCTCGAAGATCTGGGTGGTTCCATAGATCTCTTTAGCAATAGAATCATCTTTTAAAGTACATTCCCAGGAACCTAATCTCATGGTTCCCCCCAAATGCGTGATCTCTTTTTGTTCTTTCATAAGATCTATCACCGGGTGAGGGGTGGCAGGATCCATTTCTGTAGAGTTTGCATTACGCAGCTTAAGAACATTTCGGGCAAATTCGATCACTGCCATTTGCATTCCCAGGCAGATGCCTAAAAATGGCATTTTATGCTCTCTGGCAAATCGCACGGCATCGATCTTTCCTTCAACACCTCTTTCCCCAAATCCTGGAGCCACGAGTATTCCGTCAAGATGGGAGATCTTATTGTTTATTGTCGAGTCATTGATAAATTCTGAATGAATACTCTCAATATTCACCTTCACCTCGTTGGCGGCTCCTGCATGAATAAAAGCTTCCAGGATGGATTTATAGGAATCCTGAAGCTCCACATATTTCCCTATAAGTCCTATAGTAACCTCGTGTTTCGGGTTTTTGTGCCGCTTTAAAAATTCATTCCACTGGGTAAGGTTGGGTGTGGTATCATCTGGAAGGTTAAGCTTTTTAAGCGTTACCCTGTCCAGGCCTTCATCCAGCATCATGTTTGGAACATCATAAATGGTTGATGCGTCGATCGACTGGATCACCGCTTCCTGCTTCACATTGCAGAACAAAGCAAGTTTTCTTCTTATATCATCAGAAAGCTCATGTTCTGTACGACATACCAGGATATCTGCTCTCAATCCACTTTCCATCAGCGTCTTTACACTATGCTGAGTAGGTTTGGTCTTTAATTCTCCCGCAGCCGATAAATATGGTACCAGGGTAAGATGGATCACCAGCGCGTTATCATCTCCCAGTTCCCATTTAAGCTGGCGTACAGCTTCAATATAGGGGAGAGATTCAATATCTCCCACGGTTCCGCCAATCTCCGTGATTACAATATCATATTCATGATTCTTCCCAAGTAGCTGCACCCGCTCCTTGATCTCATTGGTGATATGCGGAATTACCTGTACCGTTTTTCCCAAAAATTCTCCACGGCGTTCTTTCTCGATCACACTCTGGTAAATTCTTCCGGTGGTCACGTTGTTGGCCTGTGAAGTATTCACATTAAGAAATCTCTCATAATGTCCCAGATCTAGATCGGTTTCTGCACCATCTTCGGTCACATAACATTCCCCGTGTTCGTATGGGTTCAGAGTTCCGGGGTCGACATTGATATAAGGGTCCAGTTTCTGAATAGTGGTCTTATACCCGCGAGCCTGCAGTAATTTTGCCAGAGAGGCGGCAATAATGCCTTTTCCCAGGGACGAGGAAACTCCGCCGGTGACAAAAATATACTTGGTTTCAGCCATTTTAGAGAGGTATTTGGTGCGTCAATTATTCAGGGCGCTAAATTACGAAGAAGAATAGAAAAAGAAACCATTTGCAGGAGAATATGTTAGCAAAACCTTAAGACTTTCTGCAGGCTCAAAAATGACGTTTTTGAAACCTATTTTGGATAGCGTCGTCTTATGCTGCGCAGGATGTCTTCCATCCCGTTAACTTTTAGATCCAGCACCTGTTGGAGCAGGTCTCCCGTTTTTCCCTTCGGAAATCCCTGCTGCCGGAACCAGACCAGGTAAAATTCAGGCAATTCGGAAAGATAACGCCCCTTGTATTTGCCAAAATGCATTTTGGCATGAGCCAGTTCTATCAACGCCTTATGATCGGGTTTGAGTTCCATGGCCGAAAGGTCTTAAAAATGGTAAAATTTATTGATGTTTTTTCTGAAAGATTTCAGGCGGAATTGGACTTTAAAAAGGTTAAAATCTTGGTAATTAAATTCAGGTTAAGAAGCGGACTTTCGGCTTTTAATTAACTTCCGCAAAAACCGGAGAAATGGCCGTTATAGGAACAATTATAAAAGGATTAATTCATGCAAGAGATGCAGTGGTTTCTGAACCCGATGCTTTTGAAGCTCAGGAAAGGGTTTTGAGAGACCTGCTTGAAAAAGCAAAAGATACTGCTTTTGGGAAGTTTTATAAGTTTGAAGAGATCCTCGAAAGTGAGAATGTAAAGAAGACTTTTGCCGAAAAGGTTCCCTATTTTGATTACAACAAGATCAATGAGGAATGGTGGAGCAGGATGCATGATGGTGAAGAAAATGTTACCTGGCCGGGGAAGCCACCGTATTTTGCATTGAGTTCGGGAACAACCGGAAAATCCAGTAAAAGAATTCCGGTAACAGATGATATGGTGGAAGCCATTCGTCAAACCGGGATCAAACAGGTAGGTTCTCTCGCGAATTACGATTTGCCGTCAGATTTCTTTACAAAGGAGATCATGATGCTGGGAAGTTCTACAGATCTTAATAAGGTGGAAGACCATGAGGAAGGGGAGATCAGCGGGATTAGTGCCAGCAATATTCCTTTCTGGTTCCGGAATTTTTATAAACCCGGAGTAGAAATTTCGCAGATAGAAAATTGGGATGAGCGGGTCCTGCAGATAGCAAAAGAAGCGAAAAACTGGGATATTGGAGCAATGTCCGGAATTCCTTCCTGGACCGAATTAATGATCAAGAAGATCCTGGAATATCATAATGCGCAGAATATTCACGAGATCTGGCCAAATCTAATGGTCTATACCACAGGTGGAGTGGCCTTCGAGCCTTATGAAAAGGCATTTGAAAAACTGGTGGCTCATCCGCTGGTAGTGATCGATACCTACCTTGCTTCTGAAGGTTTTATGGCTTTTCAGTCTCGCCCGGAAACCCACTCCATGAAGCTGGTAGTGGACAACGGGATCTACTTCGAATTTGTTCCCTTTAAACCTGAATATATTGCTGAAGATGGTTCCATCAAACCTGAAGCCCCTGTTGTGCTTTTAGAAGATGTAGAACCCGAAGTGGATTACGTGCTGCTTATCAGCACCGTATCGGGAGCCTGGAGATATCTCATAGGAGACACCGTAAAATTTACAGATGTTGAAAGGCACGAGATCAGGATCACCGGAAGGACGAAATTCTTCCTTAATGTGGTAGGGTCTCAATTGTCTGTCAACAAGATGAATGATGCGGTGAAGGAGCTGGAGCAAAAGTTTGATATCACCATTCCGGAATTTACCGTTGCAGCGGTAAAGAATTCAGAAGGAGACTATATCCATAAATGGTATTTGGGAATAGAGGAAGGAAAAGCGGGAGAGAAAGAACTCGCCGAAGCTCTCGATAAAGAACTGCAGGCGGCGAATAAGAACTACGGAGTCGCCCGAAGTAAAGCTTTAAAAGGAGTGGAAGTAGTCGCCGTTTCCCCCAATGTATTTACCGAATGGAGCGCCGCCAACAAAAAGAAAGGTGGCCAGGTAAAAATGGAAAAGGTAATGAACGAAGAAAAATTTGCAGAGTGGGAGGGATTTGTTAGTTCAATGAACAATAAACAATGAACAATAGACAATGAACAATAAACAATAAACAATCATTGTTGTCCGATAAAAGAATCTGGACCGCTCCGCTTCTAGAGTCTAGAGCCAAGACTTCTATATAAAGCTCTGAAAGACAATACTGCGAAAAATTACTTCCTATTGGAAATTAATATAATTTCATAAAAAGGAAAACCACCCCCTCAAATCGTTGGAGAATGTCTTTGACCAGCATTAGCAAGGGTTTTCATGGATTTATCCTTTTTTAATCGGACAACAATGATAAACAATAAACAATAAACAATTACCAATTAACAAAATCCAAATTAAAATCACAATTCATAACCTGGAGTGGTAAAGAGGCTAATACTGGCATAGACCGGTGTACATTAATCCTTAAACCTTAATCCCTTACTAGCTTTTCTCTTCTTCCAGCTCTTCTTCTAATTGTACTTCAGGTTCTTCATCATATTCTACTGCAAGTTCTTCATCCAGTCCGTTTACCATTACCAGGATCTCTTGAGGAGAAAGGTAAAGCCGGGCTTTTCTTTTCTTGTAAGAATCAGATAGACCGGAGTGGTTAAGAATAAAATCTTTCGTAGCAAAAATATAAATACCCATTCCGTGATTTATTGCGTTGGTGTCTGCAGTTCGTTCAGCTTTCTTTATAAATCTTTCAGAAACAATATATTTCGTTCCGAATTGCACCAACTCTATAGCCGATTTATCGATATAATCTACAATGTGTCCCAGCTCGTGCCCTAACCAGCCAACAAGCACTTCAGAAGGAACATCGGCCATGGAAAATTCTTCGTCTTCAATGAGGAATTTACTACTCATAAAAACATTATAGCCACGGTCTTTTTTCCTTTTGAACAGGTTAGAAAATTTTGGCTGTGCCTGCATAAAGGCATTTTTAATATTGCTTTTATATCTAAACTCTATTTTTACATCTTTGAGTTCCGGATAATGTGAGAGGGCGATGGTCGCTTCCTCCAGAATGGTTTTTGGAATTATCTTATTCTCCTGGTGAACAATCTTATCTTCCCTGAAATTTTTCTTTGCAGCACAACTCCAATTCCCTGCGAGAAATGGTAAAATTAAAAGGTAAATAAAGAAGTCGGATTTTTTAAAAGTTTTCATAGGAGAGGGGCTTCGGTCGGGTCAGAAAAATTTTTAATTAGTTAATCAACCAGCATGCCACAACATACGAAGATCTCTCTTTTGCAGGAATATTTTCAGGTTAATTCGCAAAACAATATTCAAAAAATTTCTCAATACTCAATACTAAATACTCAGTACTAACTACTCAATATGACCTACGCAACACTCTCACCTTCTTCAATATAAAATAACCAATAAAAATTATTAAATCCTCTAATCACCCTCCTTCCCTTTCTGCTTCTTCCAGGTCTTCTTCAAGTTTGTTTACCAGCACCAGGATCTCTTCTGGAGACAGGTAAAGTCGGGCGATACGTGCTTTATAAGAATCTGATAGATGGGAGTGGTTGAGGATAAAGTTTTTGGTGGCAAGAATATATTCTCCCATTCCGCCAATAACAGCGAAGGTATCGGCAGCGCGTTCGGCTTGTTTGATATAATTTGAAGAAGTGATGTACCTGAAGCCGAAGATCACCAGCCCCATGGCAGATTTATCCCGGTAATCCATAATATGCCCCAATTCATGTCCCAGCCATCCAATGAGCACTTCCGGAGGCACATCGGCCATAGAAAATTCTTCCTTTTCAATAGCGAATTTACTGCTCATAAAGACATAATAACTTCGGTGTTTCCTTCCTTTAAAAAGGTTGCTCACCTTTGGCTGTGCCTGCATAAATGACTTCTTTATATCCTCTTTGAATTTAAATTCTATTTCCACATCTGCCAGTTCGGGATAATAGGAAAGAGCAATCTTAGCCTCATTTAAAATGCTTTCGGGAATGATCTTATTTTTCTGATATACGATCTTTTTTTCTTCCATGTCTTTTTTTGCTGCACAACTCCAGTTTCCCGCGAGTAGGGGAATCATTACGAGAATCAGGTACAGAGGTCTTTTCAAAATAACAATATGATTTTTTAGCACGCCCACTCAATATAAAGTTTCCTTAGTTCAATTATTTGAAACTTTTCCTAAAATGTGGCGTAGCAGATTGTTTTTAAGTAATTTAATGCTCAACCAGTTAAGACATACATTATGCCAGAGCTTCCGGAGATCACCCTTTTTAGAAATTATGTACGGGAAACTTCACTGAAAAAGACCATCAAAAAGGTCGAGTTCCCTGAGACTTCCCTGCTGCAGGCTCCTGCCGATGATTTCAAAAAAGAGCTTATCGGGAAGGAATTTCAAGCTGCGGAAAGGTTGGGCAAATATCTGGTGATCTCCACTACAGGTAGCTCTTTCCTTATCTTTCACTTCGGAATGACGGGCAAGCTGGAATATTTTTCAAACCAGGATCCGCCGAAATATTCCAAGATGATACTTTATTTTGAAGATGATTATCGTTTGGCCTTTACCTGCCGGAGAAAACTGGGAAAGATCTATTTAGCTGAAGATCTTGAATCATTTCAGAAGGAAAATGAGCTGGGACCCGATGCCCTTGAAATTTCAGAAAAAGAGTTTTTGAATTTACTGGAGGAAAAAACCGGAAGCATAAAAGCGGTGCTTACAGATCAACATGTGATCTCGGGGATAGGCAATGTATATTCAGACGAGATGTTGTATCAGTGCAAGATTCACCCAAAGACAAAAACCAACGAAATTTCAGCTTCAGATAAAAAGAAGCTTTACAAGAAGATGAAGCATGTTTTGGAGATGGCAATTGACAACGAGGGGGTGAGAAAGGATTTTCCGAAGACATGGATGATACAGCACCGTAAGGAGGGAGACGATTGTCCAAAATGCGACGGAAAGGTGAAGAAGATCAAAGTGGGAGGGCGAAGCACCTATTTTTGCCCCACCTGTCAAAAAGAGGAAGGATGAAGGTGCATATTGGCTGTTCGGGATATAATTACAAAGAGTGGCGGGGGCCGTTTTATCCACAAAAACTGGCGCAGAGAAAGTGGCTTGAGCACTATGCTTCAGTCTTTGATACGGTGGAGATCAACAATACATTTTACAGATTTCCGCGGGAGGCGATGCTTGAAAATTGGGCTGCAACCGTAGATAAACATTTTCAGTTCACCCTAAAGGGCCACAGGTTTGTGACCCACAGGAAAAAACTAAAGGAGGCTGAGCGTCCGGTTAAGGATTTTGAGGGTCTGGCGAAAATGCTGAAAGAAAATCTTGGCTGCATCCTTTGGCAATTGCCGCCCAATCTCCACAGGAATGATGAAAAACTGGAGGAGTTCTGTGAGATCCTTGATACCTCATTTAAAAATGTGATCGAATTTAGACATAACTCCTGGTATGATCCCGAAGTTTATAAGATCCTGGAGAAAAACAATATCATTTTCTGTGCTATTTCCAGCCCCGAATTCCCCGATGATCTCATCACGACAGGCAAAACAGGTTACTTACGCTTTCATGGCACCTCGAAGAACTGGTATGACCATCTTTACTCCAAAGATGAATTAAAGGAATGGCAAAAAAAGATCACCGACAGCGGACTCAAAGAGATCTATATTTATTTCAATAACGATATTCATGCCCACGCTCCAAAAAATGCTGCCCAGCTAAAAGAGCTTTTTGGACAGGATTAGATTTCGATCTCCATGCCGTCATGCGCCGCAATTAGTTCCACATTTGCTTCAATAGATTTTATCATTCCTTTGCTTTCTTCTGGATCCTTTTCAAAGAACCATTCTCCATAATGGCAAAAGACGATCTTTCCGGTAATCGGACTCAGTAATCGAATGAGGTCCGGAATGCCGGTATGGCCAAAAATCCGATCTTTTTTGCGATTGATCCTGCCGCCTTTGTGGATAAAACTAGCTTCAGTAATTACCAGGTCCATGTTTGAAATTTCAGCAAGGTTTGCTTTCTGATCCAGGCGACATCACCTGTAATAAAGATCTTTTTTTGCCCTTTTTGGATCACATATCCCAAAGACTTCAGCCTTAAAGCATGGATCACCGGAACAGGATTGAAGCGGTAGCCATCGATCTCAAAGGGCCCGGAAATTACTTTAAGGTTCGGAACCAGCTCGTGAGCTTCCGGCCCAAAAACGGGGACTTTTGGAGAAAATTTCTTTTTGTCTAGAACAAAGAAAGCATGATCGGGATGAAAATGAGTGAAAACGACAGCTTTCGGCCTGTGATCCATGTATTTTTCCTCTCCCACATCTATCAGGATCTTTTCATCAATCAAAAATCCGGTATGGTTCACATGACTTTCAGCTTTGGGTTCAATTTTTCCGCGGGTTCCCATGATCCTGATCTTCATAGCTTCAGCTTAAATTCCAAAAGGATAGGTTTCTGGTGTTTTACTACCATCGGGTTTAAGGTGGAGTGGATGCAGAGCCTGAGTTCTGTCGAGAAAAAGGAAAGCATCATACCTTTTTGCCATTTTTGAGGGAACATAATTCCCTCTTTCCCGGTGAGGGTCATAGACTACTCCAACTGCACGATGGCCAATGCTCTTTTTGAGTTTTTCGCTGAGTTCAGATCCTTCTTCAAACAGCAGCAACTTGTTTTTCGCATCCATGTTGTGAAGCAGCTTTTCAATACTGCCATCAATGGCCTTAGGTAATTCCATGTTCTGCATAGGGGCACCCCAGAATTCCCCTGCCATTACAGATCCTTCATAAGATCCAAAACCTACCAATACCACCCCGTCTTTTTTATGCTGCTGCCTTACCAGCTGCCCTACGTTGTGTAAACCTGAAGCAGCCATATCTGTGGCGCGGGCATCTCCTATATGTGTATTGTGTTCCCAAATAATTACCTTGGCGTCTTCTCCGTAATAGTTCATTAAGGTATTTAATGTTTCCACCATATGGCTGTCCCTCACGTTCCAGGAGGAATGGTCGAATTGTGCCATGGCCTCATAATATTTTTCGGCATTCTTTAGCACCAGGGAATTTAGCTCAGCATTGAGGCCTGCTTCGGGCTCATCTTCGTACCGGTCCGTTCTTTGACGAACTTCCCGCAGCAATTCCACCACCTCATTGCGACACTTTTGTTTTAATCCGCGGTAGGCGGTGACGTAGGAATCATTTCTCCTGTAGGGTTCAAAACATTCGGCGGTTTGCCTGGCCAGGGCAGCGGTTTCAGGATCTTCCTTTTCCAGGTATTTTACAATGGTCTCCATGGATTCCCAAAGACTGTAAACGTCAAGACCGTAAAAACCAACCTTCTGTTTGTATTCAAGGTGCCGGTTATGATCTTTAAGCCATTCAGAAAAGGCTGCAATTTCCCAATTTGCCCACATCCAGGTGGGCCAACGGTTGAATTCCTGCAGCACTTCAGCAATAGAAGACGGTGTGCCTTTCTGGTCCTTTATCCATCGATTGATCTTAAAACAATCGGGCCAGTCACCTTCTACTGCCACGAATGAAAATCCTTTTTCTTTTATTAATCGTTTGGAAATTTCTGCACGCCAGGTGTAATATTCATGAGTACCGTGGCTTGCCTCCCCCAATAGGACATATTTAGAATTTCCTATTTTTTCAATAAGAGGATCAAGATCCTGTGAGTTCTGTAATGGTTTAATAAATTCTTTTTGCGTTTCCTTTTCCAGTTTCATAACCATATCTTTTTCATACAACCTTAATTTACGAAATCACTAAGTTTTAGGGTTAGAAGGAGGTAAGGCTTTAGAAAAAGTTTAAGTTCATATTAGATTTTTTTAAGGAGGTTTTAATTAATTTAGGAAATATGGAGACAGCTCAAATTGTAATTGGACTAACAATCATCCTGTTTACTTACCTTGATTTTTTTCACACTACACTTTCAGGAAATGGGTTTGGCATCTTTTCCCGCATCATAAACCAGATCTTAAATCGTGTCATTATTCAAAATCGTTCCCGAGTCATTTTTAAATTTTCTGGCCTTTCACATCTTCTGGTCACAACGTTTTTGTGGATGCTATTGCTATTTATTGGTTCCTACACTGTTTTTAATGCAGCAGAGGAAATGGTGGTTAATGCAACCACCGGTTTGCCGGCGACTCACTCCGAAAGATTTTATTTTACCGGTTATGTGCTGTCAACTCTGGGAATAGGGGATTTCGTACCGGGAAATGATACCAGTAGAGTTCTTACCGGCATACTATCTTTCTCGGGCTTTGTCTTGATCACCACCGGTCTTACCTATCTCCTAAGTGTTATTAATGCAGTTCTTAATAAAAAGCAGCTTTCTTTTTTAATCTCAACAACAGGAAAGGATGTAGAGGAAATCTTTAATTTTTACAAGCAACAGGAAGATTTAGAGTATTTGATCTCGAATGCTGGTGACTTAAGACAACAAATTCTTCAAAATGCTAGTAGTTACCTGGCCTTTCCCATGGTGAACTATTTTCTGTCTAAAATGCAGGAATCGGCTCTTATTTTACAGCTGGCCCGGCTTCATGAGGTTTTGATGGTTATTCGCCTTGACTGGAAAGACGAAACTGTGCAATACAAAAAGATTACAGTGATTTTAAAGGGAATCGAAAAATATCTGGAACTGGCAATAGAAAAACCTAATGCTGCAAGTCATAATGCAGAAGAACTAAAAACATGCAGAAGTTACTGGATGAAATATGATTATTATCTAGAAGGAAAACAGTCTATAGATCAACAATTCACATCCAGTCTAAAATATGCCGGTTGGAACTGGAAAGAAGTGTACAAGCTGAACATTGAATCCTAAAGTTTAAAATTCATTGTTGTCCGATAAAAGAATCTGGACCGCTCCGCTTCTAGAGTCTAGAGCCAAGACTTCTATATAAAGCTCTGAAAGACAATACTGCGAAAAATTACTTCCTATGGGAAAATAATATAATTTCATAAAAAGGAAAACCACCCCCTCAAATCGTTGGAGAATGTCTTTGACCGGCATTAGCAAGGGTTTTCATGAATTTATCCTTTTTTAATCGGACAACAATGTTTAAAATTGATAACTCTGTTCAGCAATAATTTAATTTTGCAACTCTACAAACCTTCCTGTAGTTATTTTATAGTAGTGAAATTAGTGTAAGGAATTAAATATAACTTTATAAGTGGGATCTAATTTAAGTGCTTTTTTAAGAGATACTGGAAAACTCCTACACATCCCTGCGGGACTGGCATTTTTGTCGATCCCTGTGATCATTTCTTATAAAGAATGGTTTGCTCTTTGGCCCTTTGCTATAATGGCGCTAATAAGTGTGGCAGCAGGGCAGTTGTTTTATCACATTTTTAAGGGAGGAGAAGAAACGAGTAAGGGCCTTTCGGTTCTCCTTGTAGCCTTTGCCTGGCTGCTCATTTCACTCTTCGGGGCAATTCCTTTTTATGGTATTTCCTTTACAGCACCTCAGGATGTTTATCTTCAGCTTCCTGTTTTTAATACTGTGGTTAACAGTTTTTTTGAATCTGTTTCTGGCTTTACCGGTACCGGGTTAACTATGCTGGAAAATCCTTCCCAGATTCCTTATACGCTACAGTGGTGGAGAACCTTTTCAGAATGGATAGGAGGAATAGGAGTAATTATGCTTGCCTCTTTGCTTCTTAAGTTAAATCATGATGACGAGCGGCTGTACAATGCCGAAACCCGAAACTGGCAGATACCTGACGCACCGCTTTCGGCCACGATCCATAAAATTTGGTGGATATATATTGGCTATACTCTTATGTCCATTTTCTTGTATTATTTCTTCGGAATGCCTTTTTGGGAAGCACTAAACCATGGAATGACAGCCCTTGGTACAGGAGGGTTTTCGGTTACATCGAATAGCTTTACCAATTATAGTACAGAAATTAGAGGTTTAACAGTAGGAATAATGATGATGGGAGCCATAGCCTTTAAAATTCATTACCTGCTTATCTTTAGATTTGACTTGAAGAAAATAGTTCACCAAACAGAGCTCCATTATTTATTCTTCTTTCTAATTTCTGCTTTCCTGTTGCTTTTATGGTTATATCCCGAGATCGCTTTTATAGATCTGCTTTTTCAGGCTGCTTCCGCTTTGGCTACCTGTGGATTACATACTGTCGATTTAAGTGTATGGCCTATGTCTCCTATTTTCCTACTAATCGTTTTAATGTTGCTGGGAGCCAATGGAGGTTCAACAGGGGGAGGTATTAAAACGATAAGGTTTGCCTGGTTCGCCAAAGGAGTCTGGAGGAGCATAAAACAGTTGTGGTACCCTGAAGAAAAGGAAGCTACAGTAACTTTCAATAGCGAAGTGAAAGAGCCGAAGGAGATGAGAAACCACATTCAGCAGGCTGCCAATATCCTCTTTCTTTGGGTAATTACCCTTACTCTTGGAACCTTTTTTCTCTCGTTCATGGTTGGGGAGGAATATACTTTTTATCAAATCCTTTTTGATGCTACTTCGGCATTGAGTAACGTGGGATTAAGTACAGGGGTCACCGGTGCCGGGATGCCCGAAAATGCAAAATATATTATTTCCTTAATGATGTGGTTAGGCCGACTGGAGATCATGGCTATAGTCATTTTACTTATCTCGCCATTTTATTTGTTGAGAAGGAAGTTCTCGAATAGAGGAGAAAGTCGCGAAAAGGAATCACAATGAGGTGCAAAAAAAAGCCTGCTCAAAAAAGGTATTTTTGAGCAGGCTTTTAATGGAATACCTTAAAAATCTTTTTTCCCGATCTTACTCTGTTATAGTCGAAAGGTCCATTTTTACCTGTCCCCTGATGAGATCCTCGAAATCTTCCCTTTTTCTAATGAGGTGAGCTTCCCCGTTGTGCCACATTATCTCGGGTGGTCGATATCTTGAATTGAAATTACTGGCCATAGAATAGCAGTAAGCTCCGGCATTGTTGAATGCCAGAATATCTCCTTCTTTAATTTCGGCAATTCTGCGGTTACTGGCAAAGGTGTCAGTCTCACAAATGTAGCCTACCACAGAGTAAAATCTTTCCTTCCCCTGAGGATTAGAAATATTATGGATTTCATGGCGCGAACCATAGAACATGGGGCGAATAAGGTGGTTGAATCCGCTGTCTACCTGCGCAAAAACCGTGGAGGTGGTTTGCTTGATCACGTTGACCTTCACGAGGAATTTCCCTGCTTCACTAACAAGGAACTTTCCGGGTTCAAAGGCCAGGGTAAGTTCCCTTCCGTATTGCTTACAGAAAGACTGGAATTTAGCTGTAAGTTTTTCTCCTAATTCCTCAATATTGGTTTCAATATCACCTTCTTTATAGGGTACTTTAAAACCACTTCCGAAGTCAAGAAATTCCAGATCTTTAAACTGAAGGGCAGTGTTAAACAAAATTTCTGAAGCATACAGGAAAACTTCAATATCCAGAATATCACTTCCTGTGTGCATATGAATGCCATTGATGTTCATTCCGGTATTCTCAACGATACGCAAAACATGGGGAATCTGGTGAATGGAAATACCAAATTTCGAATCGATGTGCCCAACAGAAATATTTGTATTACCCCCGGCCATTACGTGAGGATTGATCCTAATACATACAGGAACTTCCGGATGTTTTGTGCCGAACTGTTCAAGAATGGAGAGGTTGTCGATATTGATCTGAACTCCCAGTTTAGCAACCATCTCTATTTCTTCCAGAGAAACCCCGTTAGGTGTATAAATAATCTTTGAAGGATCTACTCCTGCCTGTAATCCCAGCTTCACTTCCTGGACAGAAACGGTATCAAGTCCTGCACCGAGGTTTTGGAACAGGCTTAAAATGGAAATATTGGATAAGGCTTTGACAGCATAATGAATTCGCAGGTTTTTAACTCCGCTAAAGGCATTCGTGAGCCGTTTGTATTGGGAGATGATCTTTTCTGAATCATATACATATACAGGGCTGCCGAACTTTTCTGTAATTTTTAAAAGATCCTGATTTGTCATGCTGTCTAAAATTAAAGCTGCAAAAGTAAGAGAGATTTTTTTGGTGGAGCATATCCGAGGTTTAAAAATAACCAATTCCCACGATTTGTTATTTGCACAGGAGCTACAGTTGTAAATTTTGATCTGGAAAAATAAAATTAGGGAAAGTTTTTTTGTAATTTTCTACATTGAAATTCAGAACCTTATGAGATCCAGGCTGGCACTTTTTCCTTTGCAAAACGTAGTTTATCCCGGGGAGAGGCTGCCTTTACACATTTTTGAGAAACGCTATAAGCAGTTGATTAATGACTGTGAAAAATCCGGGATCAATTTCGGAATCCCCTTGTTTAAAGACAATCAGCTTGAATATGGTACCGAAATGGAGCTGTTAAATGTAGTAGTGAACTATGAAAACGGGGCGAAAGATATTATTTGTCGCGGCCTTAGAGTCTTTAGAATTAAAAATTTTGATCCCATAGAAAAGGGGAAATACTATGCCGGGGGAGATGTGGAATTTCTTCAGGACAAAGATGATGCTTCAGAAACTCTGAAAAATCAGCTGCTCGAGTTGATCTATGAGCTGTACATACATCTTGAGGTTCCAAGGCCAAAAATCGACCTTCCCTCTTTCCGTAGTTATACTCTGGCCCATAAAATTGGTCTTTCCCTTGACCAGGAATACTCTCTGCTAAAACTGACTTCAGAAAAAGCAAGACAGGAATTTTTGATCAATCATCTCCTTATCACTATTCCTATTATACAGGAGTTGAACCGCACTAAACAGACCATTGAATTGAACGGGCATTTCAGGAATTTTGACCCCCTGGATTTTACCGAGTTTAGGTTGAGAACAAAAAAATAAAAAAATTCCCGTTGGCTGTGTGCTGCGGCCAAAATATATTGGCATTATCTTATAACATTTGTTACTTTTGTGGACCATAACAAACACTGAAGAAATACCTTATTATGAATATACACGAATATCAGGGAAAAGAGATTTTAAGCAGTTTTGGAGTGCGCGTACAGCGTGGAATTGTTGCCCAGGATCCAAAAGAGGCAGTAGAAGCTGCAAAAAAACTTACAGAACAAACCGGTACAGGTTGGCATGTAATTAAAGCTCAGGTTCATGCTGGTGGACGTGGAAAAGGTGGAGGAGTAAAACTAGCCAAGAACCTTCAGGAAGTAGAAGAGATTTCTGGTCAAATCATTGGGATGAATCTTGTAACGCCTCAAACTTCTGCGGAAGGTAAAAAGGTACACCAGGTTTTGATCGCTGAAGATGTATACTATCCGGGAGATAATGAGCCGGAAGAATATTATATGTCTGTGCTTTTAAATCGTGCCACCGGAAGAAACATGATCATGTATTCTACCGAAGGTGGGATGGATATTGAAACAGTTGCAGAGGAGACTCCGCATCTTATTTTTAATGAGGAAATTGATCCTTCAACCGGACTTTTACCTTTCCAGGCGCGAAGAATTGCTTTCAACCTTGGTCTAAGCGGAACTGCTTTTAAAGAAATGACAAAATTCGTGATGTCTCTTTATGAGGCCTTCACAAAATCTGATTCTACACTTTTCGAGATCAATCCTGTTCTAAAGACAAGTGATGATAAGATCATGGCTGTTGATGCTAAAGTAACTTTAGATGATAACGCCCTCTTTCGTCATAAAGATTACGCCGAAATGCGTGACGAGCGGGAAGAGAGCCCTGTAGAAGTTGAAGCCCGTGCGGTAGGACTTAATTATGTTGATCTTGACGGAAACGTAGGTTGTATGGTAAATGGTGCCGGTCTTGCGATGGCTACTATGGACCTTATAAAGCAGGCAGGTGGGGAACCGGCAAACTTCCTTGACGTGGGAGGTACGGCAGATGCCAAGAGAGTGGAAGAAGCATTCCGTCTTATCCTAAAAGATGAAAAAGTAAAGGCTATCCTGGTTAACATTTTTGGAGGGATTGTACGTTGTGATCGTGTAGCTCAGGGAATTGTTGATGCCTATAAGAACATGGGGAACATTAACGTACCTATTATTGTGCGTTTGCAGGGAACCAATGCAGATATTGCAAAAGAATTGATCGACAATAGCGGGCTGGATGTTTACAGTGCAGTAGAATTCCAGGAAGCAGCAGATAAAGTTCAGGAAGTGCTGGCCTAAAAAGCGCTGAACCTCAATAAATATAAACCCCGGTAAATTACCGGGGTTTTTTTATGCACCTATTCGAAATGTTAAAGTTGAGTTAAGAAGAAAAAATCGGTGTGACAGCAATCCAGAAGGTAAAACTTCAGCAAAAAAAAGAGAAACCCGGCTCAATACCGGGTTTTTTATTGCCTTACACTTAGTTATGTGAAATTTTTGTTAAAGGATTTAAAGCTTGTAACAACATGCTCTTTTATAAGTCTTTAAAGTAAAGAATCAGTCATCAAAAAATAAATAAGTCAATTTAAAAAACGAATATTATGAAAAGTATCAAGATGTTGTTAGTAGTAGTTGCAGTGATCCTTACTTCGGCCACTCAGGCCGAAACAGTTACCCATCCGGATTCAGTTTCTTTGGAGATTGAGAATATGCTGAAGGATTTTAAATCGACAGACGGTAAAACCCTGGAAGTAACATTATTCTTCTCGGTTTCTGAAGATCAAAAGATCCAGAGCCTGTCTGTAGCTTCAGAAAATAAGGAGGTTTGTAAGTTTCTGGAAGAGAAACTTGCCAATAAGACCCTGCCTGCCGACTGGATGAAGGGTAAGATCTATGAACTTACAGTAGTAAAGCCTTTATGTTAGACTTAGCCGACTTTACTAAACAAAGAATCCCGGAACTCATCACTCCGGGATTTTTTTATTTAATCCTACAGGAGCTTAAATAAATTAGATGCGAAAATAAAGGAATTTAGTCTTGGTTCTTGACTCTTGCAGCGGAGCGGTCCAGGATCTTTTTTACAGGTGTAACCCACATTCTGTTTTAGGATTATTGTTCCAGCGTCCGCTGCGTTCATCACCTGCAACAGTGCAGTGGGAGCAGCCAATAGAGTGATATCCTTTTGCCACAAGAGGGTGAAAAGGCAGGTTATGTGCTTTTATGAATTTATCGCGCTCTTCCTTTGAGACATCCAGAAGAGGATAGAACTTTAAAATTTCTCCTCTCTGTTCAAAAATATCCAAAGTAGCCCTATGGTCACTTTGCCATTCCATTAGTCCGCTCACCCAAACAGTATACTTGGATTTGATGAGGTCCAGGGGTTTCACCTTGTTGATAAAACAACAAAAATCGGGATTCTTCTTCCAGGTTTCATCAGCTTTGGTGAACTCGTGTTCTTCCTTCACCGCACCTATTGATTTTACCCGCAGCCCGTATAGTTCTGTTAACTGCTCCTTGTATTCCAGGGTTTGTTCAAAGTGATAACCTGTGTCGATAAAATATACCAGCTGGTCCCTGTTTACATCAGAAAAAAGCTTGAGCAGAAAAGCAGAGGTGGCAGCAAAAGAACTGGTTAACATCACTTCTGCTTCATTAAAGTCACAGTATAATTCTGAGATCCTCTGGTGAAGATCCAGGTTTTTATATTTTTGATTTAGCTGTGCTACTTCAGCAGCTGAAACCTCTCGTCTTTCTGAAATTACCTCCATGTACTACTTCTTTTCTTCCTTTTTAGGCATGGGTCCGCGTTTGTAGATCACGAGACCGTTTAGGAAATTCCGCAGGAACTGGTCCCCGCATTCCATATATTTTGGATGATCTTCGCTCCTGAAAATAGCTCCAATCTCACTCTTGGTCACTTTAAAATCAACAAGGGAGCAGATATGAACAATATCTTCATCCCGAAGCTTAAGTGCAACCCTCAACTTCTTGAAGATATCATTATTCGATAGCGGCATAGGTAAATTTTGTGTGGTAAAAATACGCAACATGAATCAAACATGAAAACCTTCAGGTGAAAAGAACATCTTTGTCTCTCTCCCTTATTTCTTCAGCAGACAAATTGACACCCCTAAAAAGTAAAAATAAGACATAATGTCTTGAAAACGTAGTTGGTATTTAAATTGCCTAACCTCTTTTGAAAAATTAAAAAATTAAAATGTCTAACTAAAATATTAGAGCTATGACCTTAATTAAGAGAAATACCGACAACTGGCTTCCATCGATCTTTGACGACATGTTCAAGACAGATTGGATGGACGGCGGAAGAACCATGAACAGAATTGGTACCAGTGTACCTGCCGTAAATGTTTCTGAAAATGATGACTACTTTACTCTTGAAGTTGCCGCTCCCGGAAAGACCAAAAAAGATTTTAACCTGGAGCTGGATAACGGCGTGCTGACTATTTCTTCTGAAGAAAAGAACGAAGAAGAGAAAAAGGACAATAACGGAAGATTCACCCGCCGTGAGTTTAGTTACAGCAGCTTCAAAAGAGCATTTACTTTACCTGAAACCGTTGATGTTGAGAAGATCTCTGCCGAATATAAGGATGGTGTGCTTATGATCAACCTTCCAAAAAGAGAAGACGCCAAAGTGCAGGCGAAAAGAATGATCGAGATTGCATAAACCGGGTTCTCAAAAGTGATAAAGAACGCTCCTGTTCGGGAGCGTTTTTTTATTTCCGTTCATCTATTGGCTAAAGCCTTATGTGGTATAGGCTTCCATAGCTCCGCCTGAAGGCGGAGGTCATTCAAGGCAGCGTTTAACGAAGTCTCAAATCGTCGGAGGATTGATTGATTTGTCAAATTGAATTGCCTCCGGATTTATCCGGAGGGTATAGGATATTCCTTTTTCTAAAAAGGACTTTTAGCCCAACACTTCCCAGAAATGTCATTTTTGACACCTCTTGTCGAAGGGAGAAAATCATCTAATTGATATGCTCCACGTATGACATAGGTCATACTCTGTTCGCCTTGAACCTTCTAAATTAGTTGCGGAACAAAATCGTTTTAGTGTTGTCAACAGAGATGGTGACAATCCTGCCATATAAAAACAATTTTTAACAGATGAAAAGTTTACTCTTAGGTAATGAAGCACTTGCTCAGGGCAGTATCGATGCGGGTTTATCGGGTGTTTATGCATATCCCGGCACCCCTTCAACCGAGATAACCGAATATATTCAGAAGTCAAAACTTGCCCGGGAACTAAAGATACACACCACCTGGTCTGTGAACGAAAAAACAGCCATGGAAGCCGCTTTGGGAATGTCTTATGTGGGAAAAAGAGCTATGGTGGTGATGAAGCATGTGGGGCTGAATGTGGCTTCAGATGTTTTCATGAATATGGCTGTTTCAGGAGTAAACGGCGGACTCGTTGTTGTAGTGGCCGATGATCCTTCGATGCACTCCTCACAAAATGAACAGGATTCCCGTTTTTATGGGAAGTTTGCCATGATCCCGATCCTGGAGCCCTCAAATCAGCAGGAAGCATACGATATGATGTTTTATGCGTTTGACCTTTCCGAAGAACTAAAATTACCGGTTTTGTTAAGGTTGGTCACCCGTTTATCACATTCCCGGGCAGGTATTGAAATCAGGGAAAGACGTAATCCAAATGAGATCAACTTACCATTAGATACCTCGCGATTTGCTTTACTCCCCATGAACGCGAGAAAGCAGTACGACCTGTTGGTTAATAAACAGGATTCTTTGATAGAACATTCTCAAAACTCGAACTTGAACAGACTTAAAAAAGGCAAAAAAGGGGGAGTTGGCATAATAACTTGTGGAATAGCCTATAATTATGTGATGGAGAATTTAGGGGAAGATGAAAGCCATTCTATTCTTAAAATCTCTCAATATCCTTTGCCCAAAGAAAAGGTAAAAGAATTATATGACCACTGTGAAAAGATCCTGGTTGTAGAAGATGGATATACCATAGTAGAAGAATTGCTGCATAATTATTTTGATGATAATGATAAAATAAAAGGAAAGCTATCGGGTGATCTTCCGCGAACGGGAGAACTAAATCCGAATATTGTCGGGAAATCCCTGGGGCTTTTTCAGGAGAAATTAGCATCTATTCCATCTGTAGTGACTCCAAGACCTCCCCAACTATGTGAAGGTTGTGGTCACATAGACCTTTTTAATACCATAAACGAATTGATCCCCGAGATAGGAGACAAAAATGTTTTTGGGGATATTGGATGTTATGCACTGGGAGCTTTACCTCCTTTAGGTACCATAAACACGCTGATAGATATGGGAGCTTCCATTACTATGGCAAAAGGGGCGGCAGATGCGGGAATGGAAAATGCGATTGCAGTTATTGGAGACTCCACATTTACACATTCGGGCATGACGGGGCTTTTGGATGCGGTTTATGAAAGTACACCTATTACCATCATCATTTCAGATAACTCGGCTGTTGCCATGACAGGAGCGCAGGAATCAACGGCAGTAGGAAGATTGCACAAGATTTGTTTGGGAATAGGAGTCCATCCCGATCATTTGAAAACCATTGTGCCTCTAAAGAAGAACCATGAAGAAAACGTGGAATTGCTGCGGAATGAATTGAAGTACAAAGGAGTTTCAGTCATCATTTCTGAAAGGCCTTGTGTGAGATTGTCAAGAGATCAAAAAGAAGTTATTAAAGCAAAAATAGCAGCATTAAACTAAGATAAAACCACATAGATGAAAACTAATATCATATTATCGGGAGTTGGTGGCCAGGGCATCCTGACGATCGCCGCGGTTTTGGATACAGCTGCTTTGAACCAGGATCTGTTCATCAAACAATCTGAAGTTCACGGGATGAGCCAACGCGGCGGTGCTGTGCAATCTCACGTTAGAATTTCGGACAAAGAAATCCATTCCGATCTCATTCCCGAAGGAAAAGTCGATCTCATCTTATCGGTAGAGCCAATGGAATTGTTGAGATATTTGCCTTATTTAAAGAAGGACGGCTGGCTGGTGACAGATTCAGAACCTTTCATAAATACTGCCAATTATCCCGAAGAAACCCATCTTTTTGATCAGATAAAAAAACATCCTAATCATTTAATCGTAAACGCTACCAAAATTGCCAAAAAGATAGGGAATTCAAAAGTTGCTAATATGGTGCTCTTGGGAGCGGCATCTTCTATAATACCTTTATCTGAAAACAGTATGCTTGAAGCTATTAAAAAGTTGTTTCAGCATAAAGGTGAAAGGATCATCAGGTTGAATATTGAAGCTTTTTCTGAAGGAAAAAAAGTAGCAGAAGGAATCACTAATCTGGTTGCGGATCAATAGATCAACCAGGACATTTCTGAAAAAGAGATATCGGAAATAAGATTTTTTGAAAGCTTATCTCCCGATATTTTTTTTGAGCAAAACTCAGGTTTCTAATTTACAGCTGAATTATGAAAGCACCACTTTAGAATTCCGCAGCACTTTTATTATTGCCTCAGATAGAATTTTAACCCCTTTTTCAATTTGATCTTTTGGCATATTTGAAAAAGAAAGCCGCAGGCGGTCATCCTTCCTGCCGGCAGGATCAAAGGTGCGACCGGTAACAAATACAACTCCTTTAGCAACACTTTCTTTAAATACGTCTGTTGATTTGATGTGAGCCGGTAGTTTGAGCCACACATAAAAACCTCCTTTCGGTTCATTCCAGGAAACTTCTTCAGGCATATAGGTTTTTAAGTATTTCTGAAGCAAATTCTTGCGCTCCAGATACTCACTCCTCAAAAATGTCACATAAGGCTCCAGTTTATTTTGAGCCAAAAATTCATTCGCCAGGATCTGCATGAAAGTGGAAGTACAGGTATCCAAACCTTGTTTCACCGTTTCTGCCTTGTCGAAGATCTCTTCAGAAGAAAGCATGTAACCCAGCCTGAAACCAGGTCCGAGTATTTTTGAGAAAGATCCTGTGTAAATAATTTCCACATCCTTTACCCCAAAGGATTTCATGGGCTTAAGCAGGTGTTTTTCTTCTTTATCAAAGTAGAGATCACTGTAAGCATCGTCTTCAATAAGAATTATTCCTGTGCCGGAGAGTACTTCCAGGAGTTCTTTTTTTCTTTCAGGAGAGTAAATAATTCCCGCCGGATTATGATAATTAGGCGTGATATACAAGAACCTGGGTTGGCGGTCCAGGGATTGAATTTTACTTTTTAAGGCTTCGATATTGATCCCATTCTCATCGATGGGTATGCTTTGTATCTCGGCTCCAAAAGTTTCAAAAACAGTCAATGCTCCAACGAAACATGGGTTCTCTGTCAATATGATATCTCCCTCGTTGACGAATTCCTGGGTTATAATTGAGATTGCCTGAAGTGACCCGGTGGTGATTAAAATCTTATTATCCCCAACAACCAAACCTTTACTTTTCAAATAGGTTTCTAAAGATTTAATAAGGGGAGGATATCCCGAACTCGGTCCATACTGAAAGCACAATTTTTTGAGACCCTCAGGTAGAGAATTATAGATTTCATCGATTTGCTCTACCGGGAAAAGATCATTATTCGGCATCCCGCCGGCAAAGGAGATGAGGTTCTTTCCGGAAGCCTGTTTCATCAATTGTTTAACGTCCTCGGAATGAATGGAATTGACTGCTCTCGAAAATGCATACATAACCTGGGAAGATTTAGCTGTTTTATCAAAATAACAAAGATGTAATCAAACAGATGCTGATGAATATCAGCTAAAAAGCTTTTTTAAATTTCTTCCTTTACGGTAATTAAAAGTTTCTTATGCTGCACTCAAAATTGATCAATCCTGCAAGCATTGTAGTTGTTGGAGGTTCAGATAATATTCATAGTCCCGGGGGCAGGGCTTTGAAAAACCTGCTCGAACATCAGTTCAAAGGAAAATTATTTGTGGTCAATCCTAAACAAGAGATTGTACAGGGGGTAAGATCTTTTAAGGACATCAATGCCTTACCTGAAGTAGATCTGGCGATAATCGCCATTGCTGCAAAATATGTAGTTGACGCCGTAAAGGTGCTTACTCAAAAAAAGAACACTAAGGGCTTTATCATCTTCTCGGCAGGCTTTAGTGAAAAAGATGAAGCCGGTGCAAAGCTGGAAAGAGAAATTGTCGATTTGATCAATGAAGCAGGCGGGAGTTTACTGGGGCCTAATAACATTGGATTGATCAATAAGAATTACACCGGCGTTTTTACCACACCCATCCCCGAACTGGATGAAAAAGGAGTTGATCTTATTTCAGGTTCCGGTGCAACAGCAGTTTTCATCATCGAGGCGGCACAGAGTTTTGGATTAAGGTTTTCCAATGTTTATACTGTTGGAAACAGCGCACAAATAGGAGTAGAGGAGGTCCTTGAATATTTAGATCACTCTTTTGAGAAAGGAGGAAGTTCGAAAGTAAAACTGCTCTACATAGAGAGTATTAAAGATCCCCTGAAGTTTTTAAAACATACATCTTCCTTAATACAAAAGGGTTGCAAAATAGCGGCTATAAAGGCCGGGAGTTCCGAAGAAGGAAACCGGGCCGCTTCATCACATACGGGTGCTATTGCCAATTCAGATGTTTTTGTAGATACCTTATTTCAAAAAGCGGGAATCATACGCTGTTATGGCCGCAATGAGCTCATTACGGTTGCCGGTATTCTTCAGCAAAAGGAATCTGAAGGAAAGAATATTGCCATTATCACCCATGCCGGCGGACCTGCTGTAATGCTGACAGATGTGTTGTCAAAGAACGGTTTAAAGATCCCTCATTTGGAAGGAAAAGAAAGCGAAACCTTGTTGGACAAATTATTTGATGGATCTTCCGTATCCAATCCTATTGATTTTTTGGCTACAGGTAATGCGCAGCAATTGGAAGCAATTCTGGAATATTGTGAAACCTCTCCCGAAGTTGATGCGATGGCTGTTATTTTTGGGAGTCCGGGTTTAACAGCTGTAGATGATGTTTATGAAGTGCTGAATGAAAAGATCGGAACATACAAAAAACCAATTTATGCCATTTTACCGTCAGTGGTGAATGTGAAAAGGGAAATTCAGGAGTTTTTAAAGAAAGGAAATATCGCTTTTCATGATGAAGTGTTGTTTGGAACTGCGTTGGCTAAAGTTTACAATCACACATCGGAAAGTCAAAAAGCTGCAGTTTCCTGTCACCAGGACTTTCGGGAAGCAAGAAAACTTGTAAATAACCTCCCGAATGGATATATGCCCACAGAAGTTGCCGTTAGCCTCTTGGAAACTGCAGGAGTAAAATTTGCAACTTCATTTCATATTAAAAATCAAGAGGAATTGAGCCGTGTTTCCCGTTCTGTTACTTATCCTGTAGTGCTTAAGGTGGAGGGTCCTCTTCATAAATCTGATGTCGGCGGGGTTATTCTGAATGTTTCAGATGATGCCGATCTAATAAAAGGTTTCAACAAGCTGATGCAGATAGAGGGAGCAAATGCTGTTCTCGTTCAGCCGATGGTGAAAGGAAAGGAACTTTTTATAGGGGCAAAAAAGGAAGCAAATTATCCTCATGTCATTCTCTGCGGATTGGGCGGAATTTTCGTGGAAGTACTAAAAGATGTAAGTGCTTCGATGATCCCGATTTCCGGGGAAGAGTCTTTAAAGATGATCTTAGATCTAAAAGCAGCTCCGATCTTAAAAGGGATAAGAGGTCAGGCCGGTATTAACCTTGAATTATTTGCTGAAACCATTGTAAAAATTTCAAATCTTTTGGTGGCTGTCCCTGAAATTGCAGAATTGGACATTAATCCGCTAATGGCTACTGAAAATCATTTGATCGCTGTGGATGTAAGAATCCGAATAGAAAGAACAGATAAGGAGCTACAGCCTCATATGACCAATGAGCTCACTTAAATTGAGGTCTGAAATTCTGTTGGGCTTCTAAAGCCCTGTGGAGAAATTGCTTCTTTTCCTCCGCCTGAAGGCGAAGGTAATTCATGCTTTTAGAACTTAATACAAGATCAGAGATCTATAAGAATCATAGGTCTGAATCACATGAATTGCCTCCGGATTTATCCGGAGGTCGAAAAAGTCCTGACTTGAAAAGGGTTTTTAATTGCCTCCGGCTTTAGCCGGAGGTCAAAAGAATCTCTTTCCTATGGGCTTTAGCCCAATACTATTCTGAAGTTTATTTGTCCAACAGGATCCACCGATTTCCGGCGCTTTGGATAAGGTATTTCGTTCCCGGATTGATCTCGGTGACGGTGGAATTTGTGGTAACATCAAAAAGATCATTGTTGTTGAGAAATTCTAAGGTCTTTTTAGAGTTTCCCGGCCAGTTGATGAGATATAGCAGCCGACCCTTATTAGCCGTGGCATCCGGAATTATTATACTGCTCACCTGATTGTTTATTCTTAAAGTATAAGTGTCATCAGGAATAGCATAAGCTCCTGTGGACGAAGTGGTGGAAGAGTAGGTTTTGAAGTTGGGATATTTCCAGTTAACATTTCCCGCTGCATCTATCATCAGGACCTGATCCAGACTGCCTCTGGTTGCCGGCAGGAAATAATCATTCCCCGGGCTTCCTATTCCCACTCTGCCTTCAAAGTATCCGGCAAAAAGCTTTTTAGGATCATTACCCAGAGCTTTGCTGTAAATTCCATAAACAAAGCCGGTGCCCTGTACGGTGCCAATAACGTTATAAATGCCATAGTGGTTCTTTGTAGCGCCAAAGGTCTTCCCCACATCATTCCAGATCCCGTAGATCTCTTCATTGGTGTTTTGATTAACCTCATTGAAGATCCCGTAATGAATGCCGGTTCCACTGGCAGAAACAGAGTTCTTAATTCCGTATTTCTTGTCAGCAGTAATAGATTTGTTGTTGCTAAGGATTCCGTAGGTAACATTGGTGGGAGAACCACTGCCGTTCTCTACTTCAAGTCCGGTTTTGGTCTTGAAGTCTTCGGTAGGAGTAATGACTACTTTAAGTTTGACAATTTCAGACTCCCCGCCGATATTGACATTTCCGCTCCTGAAAATGGGTTCCTGCTGGTTACTGGCAGGAGCAGTAGTTCCCACCTTATAAAAATCTGAAGATGCTTTTCCCGACATACCTTCCCATTTTCCTGCGGAAGAATTCCACCAGTAAAAACCAGGAGAAAATTCCCCTTTTTGGGAGGTAAGGAAGATCAGCATTCCATTTTGGTCTGCACCCGGATTAGTGGCCGGGAAATTGTTAAGCCTCGGGATCAAAATACCATCTGCAGGCCCGGGAGTTCCGGGATCTGCCGTGTGAATATCGAGTTGTGCCTTGGGATCTGTAGTATTTATCCCAACCTGTGCAGCGGTTTTTGTCAACCACAAGAAGCCGAGCACCACCAATAAGATGTTTCTTTTCAAAGCTGAAAGGTTTGTGGGGAGGCACCAAAGAGAAATAAATATAAATATTTATTCTTCTGAAGCAGAAGCTTCTATAATTATTTTAACACTTTAAGATGCCGTCTGCACTTTCTCCTGCAGCATTTTGATCTCATCCCGCAGTTTAGCGGCAGTCATAAAATCCAGCTCTTTCGCTGCCGATTCCATTGCCTTGCGTTTTTCCCTGATGCGTTTCTCCAGCTGAGGTTTGCTAAAATATTCCGTCTCTGCTTCCGCAGCTTTAAGGTTAGGCGCTACTTCGTAGGTATATGGCTCCGGTTTTTTACGCACCAGCATGTTTTCGAAAGATTTTTTCAGGGCAGTAGGAGTGATGTTATTGTCGGCATTATATTTTAGCTGCTTTTCTCTCCTATACTCGGTTTGATCGATCGTTTTCTGCATACTGTCTGTGATCTTATCTGCATACATGATCGCTTTTCCTTCCAGGTGACGGGCAGCACGACCAATGGTTTGGGTAAGGGAACGGTTACTTCGAAGAAAACCTTCTTTATCTGCATCCAGAATGGCGACCAAAGAGACTTCAGGAAGGTCAAGACCTTCTCTCAACAGGTTCACCCCAACCAGGACGTCAAAAAGCCCTTTTCGGAGGTCCTGCATAATTTCCACCCGCTCCAAAGTATCCACATCACTGTGAATGTATCGGCAGCGAATGTTGATACGGGTAAGGTATTTAGTAAGCTCTTCGGCCATGCGTTTGGTAAGCGTGGTGACAAGAATCCGCTGATCCTTATCAATTCGCTGTTGCATTTCCTCGATAAGATCGTCGATCTGGTTGAGGCTTGGCCGCACTTCGATCACAGGATCAAGAAGACCTGTCGGCCTTATCACCTGCTCAATGTACATCCCTTCTGTTTTCTGAAGCTCATAATCTGCCGGCGTAGCACTTACGTAGATCACCTGATTCTGAAGCGCTTCAAATTCTTCGAATTTTAACGGTCGGTTATCCATAGCTGCAGGCAACCTGAAGCCGTATTCTACAAGAGTTTCCTTTCTGGACCGGTCTCCGCCATACATCGCATGTACCTGAGGAATGGTTACGTGGCTTTCATCTACCACCATTAAATAATCATCGGGGAAATAGTCAAGCAAACAGAATGGCCTTGTACCGGGAAGTCGGCCGTCGAGATAACGGGAATAGTTCTCAATTCCGGAGCAGTAGCCCAATTCCCTGATCATTTCGAGGTCAAAATTAGTGCGCTCATCCAGACGCTTAGCCTCCAAATGTTTCCCAATATCCTGAAAGTAATTCACCTGTTTGACAAGGTCATCCTGAATTTCTCTTATCGCCCCTTGCAAAACATCAGGAGAGGTTACAAACATGTTGGCAGGATAGATGTTCAAACGGTCATATTTCTCAATAATGTCATTGGTGGCAGGATTAAAAGCTTCAATTTCCTCGATCTCGTCTCCGAAAAAGTGGACTCTAAAGGCGTTATCCGCATAACTTGGAAAAATGTCAACGGTATCTCCTTTTATCCGAAAGTTTCCGTGGCTGAATTCAGCTTCAGTGCGGGAATATAAACTCTGTACCAGCCTGTGAAGCAGCTGGGTGCGGGAGATCACCATGTCCCGCTGAATGGAAACCACGTTCTTCTTAAATTCCACCGGATTTCCAATTCCGTAGAGACAGGAAACCGATGCCACCACAATGATATCCCTCCTTCCGGAAAGCAGGGAAGAGGTAGTGCTCAAACGCATTTTTTCGAGCTCCTCGTTGATAGAAAGATCTTTTTCTATGTAAGTGCCCGAAGTTGGAATGAATGCCTCCGGCTGATAATAGTCGTAGTAGCTTACGAAATATTCAACGGCATTATCGGGAAAGAACTGCTTGAATTCCGAATAAAGCTGAGCTGCAAGGGTTTTATTGTGCGCCAGGACCAGCGTAGGCTTCTGCACTTCCTGGATCACATTGGCAACCGAAAAGGTTTTTCCGGAACCTGTTACTCCGAGTAAGGTTTGATATTTCTCTTTATTATTGATCCCGTTGACCAGCTGGCTAATTGCCTGCGGCTGGTCACCGGTGGGTTTAAAATCAGATTTTACCTTGAATTTCATAGAATTTTTTGCTGACCTGCAAAAGTAGCTAATTCCATGGTTTTCGGCAAATTATGCCTGCTCCTAAAATAATAAACATGAGCTCTCCTACAGGTCGCGCTTCTTCAGCAGCAAATAGGAGAAATAGACAAAAATTGCTGTCCAAACGAGCACGATCAACAACTGATACCAATGCACCCCATAATCTTTAGAAAATTCCGATCCCAGTTGTGTAGCAGCCGATTGTATAACATTCAGTCTTGAGAAAGGTTCTTTTACGAGCAGCGCCATGGATTCCAGCGGAAAGAATTGTGCAATATTTTCAGCAATATTGGAATCCCTGAAGATCTTGTACTCCATTACTCCACGCGCAATACTTTCAAGGATCCACCACACAAAAAGGAATCCCAGGGCAAAAGCCGAACGTTTGATCAACATTCCCAGGAACATGCAAAAGGCGAAAAAGCCGGTGAGCTTTACGAAATATGCCAGCAGGTATTCAAGATCTGAAAAAATGATAGAAGCTTCGGAATAATCTGAAAATGAGAGTCCCAGGATTAAAGAAACTATAAAAACAAAGATGGTGGAAAAAAGGGCGAAAGAAACGACCGTCAAAAACTTGGAAAGGATAAATTCTTTTTTGCTGAGTCCGTCGATGAGGTTCTGTTTGATCGTGCGGTTGCTGTATTCATTAGAAACCATTGAAACAATGACGATAGCCAAAAACAGCTTAAGCAGCGCAGCAATATAGCTGTTGAAGTGCCAGATGTAAGGAAAATTGAAGATCCCCTGATCTGCAACTCTGAATTGAACACTGCCAAACTGGAACTCAATAGAGGCGATTAGAGCAATGAAAGTGATGAGGATGAAATAGGTAGTGATAAGTATCTTTGAAGATTTGCTGTAGCGTAGTTTGTGGTATTCTATGTTGAGTAATCTTAGCATTAGATGGCAGTTTGGTTAGTTAACAACAGGAATTGTTCTTCCAGGCTCTCCTTGCGTTTAACAAGTTGGGATAGGCTGAGACCATTTTCAAACAAGTAAGTATTAAGCGCTTCCGGCTCCAGCGGTTCTTCCAAAAAGGCAGTATATATTTCCCCTTTTTGGGTCACCTTTCCAATTGCGGGATGTGAGTTTAATAGTGCCAGTAGTTTTTCTTCATTGGCAGCTTTCAGCTCAAAAAATCCGAAGCTGGCGTTCATTTGATCTACCGGGCCACTATATAATTTTTCGCCTTTTCTAATAATTACTACATGTGTACAAACCTTTTCCACTTCATCAAGTAGGTGAGAGGCCAACAAAATTGTAGTTCCCCCGGCAGCGATCCTGGTGATGATCTCCCTTATCTGGTGAATTCCCTGGGGATCGAGCCCATTGGTGGGTTCGTCTAAAATAAGAATTTCAGGGTCGTTTAAAAGGGCCGATCCTATCGCCAGCCGCTGTTTCATACCCAAAGAAAAGGTGCGAAACTTACTGTTCCTCCTGTTTAACAATCCCACCAGTTCCAGCTTTTCATCAATTTTATTAGGAGCCACCTTTTTGATCTTACATACCAGCTCCAGGTTTTGAGCTGCGGTCATATAAGGATAAAAATTAGGACGTTCTATGATTGCACCAACTTTTTGAAGAGCTTCGTGAGTGCTTTGAGACCCATCAAACCAATGGAAATCTCCGCTGGTCTTGTTCACTACATTCAGGACTATCCCGAGAGTAGTAGATTTTCCACTGCCGTTAGGACCGAGAATACCGTAAACATTTCCTTTTTCAATAGAAAAGGAGAGGTTTTTTACGGCCGTAACCGGACCAAATTTTTTGGTGAGATTGTCTAAACGAAGGATGGTGCTCAAAATTAACGTGTTTTAACATTCGACGCCTAAGTTAACGTTTTGTTACACCCGTAAACAAAAAGAAGTCTTATTTTTGAGGAAATTCAAGGTATGCAGGAAAAGTTAATGTCAAAAAAGAAGCCCTCATTTCCCGTAAATGACAGGTTTCATAAATACCTTGCAAAATATAACCGCAATACAAAAATCCCCGTTTTTTATGATGACCTGCTCCGGTTTTCGGGATCAATAGTCGTTTACGATCAGCATGAAGAGGATACTTACTGGGTGCGGTGCTATTATCCGGATTATGAAAGGGATGATATTGATAACAGCCTAAAGCAGGTTTATACTATCCTACATTCTGACGGGAGCGATGATTCCCTGGAGTTTCTCAATGTTGATGCTATTGACTACTGCACCTTCGGAAATTCAAAGCCCTTCAGAATCAAGGTCCGGAATATTCTGAACGACAGTTTTACCTATTTCTACGTTAAGAAAGCTGATGCTTCCCGAATTTACGGACTCGAATTTGAACATATACTTTCTCCTCACAGGATCAACTTTTTGGTCTACCGTGATACGCTTATCGAAGAACATATCGCAGGAATTCCGGGGGATGTATTTATTGAAAACGAATTACCCATGTGTGATGAACGCGCAAAAACGCAGATCGCCAAGCAATTCGTTAAATTCAATGAGCGCTGTACTATCAGGCTTCTGGGCGACATGAGATCCTATAATTACGTGATCATTCCTACTCACGATTTTGATCATGTAGAATATCAGATAAGGGCTATAGATTTTGATCAGCAGTGTTTTGAGGGCAATCTGAAAGTTTATCGTCCGCAGTTCTTTAAGGAGAACTTTAAGATGGTGCAGCTGGTGGCCGAAAAGCTTCAGGAGAACTCAATAGAACAATACAGAAGGGAAGAGCGTTCTTTACTAGCAAAGAGAATTATCAACGCCCAGACGAGGTATAAAGAATTGATGCGTTGTATCCTGAATGACCAGATTTCCAATGAACCTAATGTAAGGCAGCTGCGAAAAGAGCTCTATGAATTCTCAAATGATATGAAGTTCAAAAGAGCCCGCTCCATGGGACAGATCCTTAGAACCGCCCTCGACTTCGTAAAAAGGAATTATGAGGATGTGAATATGAAAAGACTCATTTAAAGGATTAAGGTTTAAGGATTAAGGAATAATAAAAAGAATGAGCCTCAAAATTTGATTTTTGAGGCTCATTCTTTTTTTAACTCTACCGAAGTCTTGGTTCTTGTTTCTTGTAGCGAAGCGGTCTTGCCTCTTTTTCTAACTCTTTTGCTCCTTATTGAAATACACCAGATAATAATACATCTGCTTTTCCTCATCCCAGCCTTTTTCTACAAATTTTTCTGCAGATTCCGGGTTGATGAAATCCATTCTTATCTGGATATTAGTGTCAAGGTTGATGGTGTTTTTTATAGATTTCCTGGCTGCGGTCACAGCTGTATTTGAGATCGGGAAACTGGTAAGGTCTTCGATCTTGTATTTTGGAGCCTTTTCAGTTTTATAATTTTTAAATTCAGGAATTAGATCCGGGTTATCTATTACCGAATTCAGGAAGGCAGTTTCTTCGAATTCATCATTTTTGGCGAAGTAATCTACGCTTCGGTTCATGAACATCACTTCTTCCTTTTTATCTTCCGCAGGAAGTACCACGTCTTTAGCGAAATTCTGGCAGAATTTCAGGTATTTTTTGGTGTGGAAATTCTCATCGGCCAGTACATCAACTCCTAAAAAGTTCTCTAACCAGTATTTGGTATCATACTTATTAGAATCTACCGAAAGGATTTTATAACCTTCGGCCCTGTTTCGGTTGAAAATAAGGGCACCTTTATCGAGTTTGTTCAGGTTGATCCCCTGCTGAATGATCATTTCAAGAATGCTCTCCTTTTCCTGAAACTGCAGGAAATCGTGCTTCAATTCAGATTTAAAAATCCCGATAGCGTTGGTCTTCTCGTTATCTAGCATGATGTTCTCAAAATGTACCACGTAGACCTCACCGCTTTTGATATGCGGATGGGCAGACTGCTCGAAAAGCAAGGTGGTGATCTTCTTTGATTGCTCATGTACATCCTGCGGATTGTCGAAAATGTGATTTACGATCTCATACAACGGGTTGAAATCCACATCCACCTCGTTTGAGAACTGAAAGTAATTCTCTTCTTTTTCCCGGAAAGGCTTCAGGAAATATTCTTTGATAAGCGGGGTGATCTCATCATTCAAATGAAAGGGCTGGGCAGAGAGAAAGATGTTTTCGTTTCGGCTCTTGTTGCCAACCCTGTGAATAGAAAGAGACTCAATTTGAGCGTTATATAAGTTGATCATATTGAAAAGCTGCGGTTAAGTTACCGGATTAATAAAGTGCGAAAAATAGGAAAAAAGGAACTAGTTCCAGTTCTCGTCGAAGGAAAGATCGTCGTAATCGTCTACGTCGAAATCATCATCAAAGTCCAACCCAAGATCGTCGTCTTCTGCTTCAAACTCCTTTTCGGGAGCAGCCACGGGCAATTGGCCATGAACAAAGAGAAGATTTGGGTAGTCCATCTGTGGATCGGGTTCTGCGATCTCTGCCAGTTCCACCAAAAAGGTCCACATGCTAAGGAAGTCGTAAATGTAGATCAATTTTGTCCGGGATTCTGAAACCACATCATCAAGAGTTGTCTCATTCATGAGGCGTACAGAGTCGTCTCCGTCTGTAATGTCAAACTGGGAAATCTCCTCGCCCTGGTTCCAATCGTCGTCACTTATGTAGAATGAAGCCATCTCGGTGCCATCAAAACCAAATGATTGCAGTATGGTGTTGTGTAAGTCTTCCAGAGTGTTATCGGCCATGATCTCTATGTCACGGAACACATCTTCTTCGGCATCAAGAATAATTCTAAATCTATAAAGCATAAGTCAAAAAATTGGTTTGCAAAGATACATTTTTAGATGACATTTTTCAGCTACCTGCTAAATCTGTGGAGCGTAAAGGTCATCGCGGTAAGCAGGAAAAATGCTCCTACCTGATGGGCTACTCCTAACCACAGCGGCACCGCATAGATCAAGGTTAAGACACCCAAAAGGAATTGCAGAAACACTAATCCCAGGAGCCAATTTATCCCTTTTTGCTGCGGAAGGGTGAGTGCCATATTTCTCGATCTGAACCAGATATATAAGATGATCCCTACCACAACATAAGCCAGATATCGGTGAATGAACTGAACTCCACTCTTACCTTCAATAAAATTCCTCCATAGCGGATTTTGTTCAATATAAACGGTCTCGTGGATCCATTCGCCACCTGTCATTTTTGGCCAGAAGTTATGGATCCATCCTGCATCAAGTCCGGCAACGAATGCCCCCCAAATGATCTGCAGCAGGAGGATGATCATTCCGATCCAAATAAGATTCCTGAAGCTTTTGTTGATCTGCTTTTTCTTCGGATAGACAAGGTCCATGGCCACCCAAAAACAGTAGGCAAAGGTGATAAAGGCTGTAGTAAGATGGGCAGCAAGGCGGTAATGGCTTACAGCCGGCATATCTACCAGGCCGCTCTTGACCATATACCAGCCAAGAAACCCCTGAAATCCACCCAGGAATAGCAGAAGAATTGATTTGTAGATCGTAGGTCTGGTAAGTTGTTTAGTAATAAGGAAATAAAGGAATGGAATTACAAAGACGAGACCTATGAGTCGTCCAATAACCCTGTGAAGCCATTCCCAAAAGTAAATACCTTTAAAATCTTCCAGGGTGAAGTGGTAGTGCAATTTCTGGTATTCGGGAAATTGTTTGTAAAATTCAAATTCTTCTACCCATTGCTCTTCCGTTAAAGGAGGAATGGTACCGGTGATCAATTTATAATCTGAAATAGATAAACCGGAATTTGTAAGGCGGGTGATCCCACCAACAACAACCATTACAAAAATTAGAAAACAACCGGTGTATAGCCAGTAAACTACTTTCTTATTGTCTTTCATGGGGGTAAATGTGAAGGTAATGCATGATTTATTTAGGGGATAAACCTATTTCTTTTCCTTTTTGAAGCATGAACTCTCTGGCTGCATCATATTCATTTGGAATTACTCCTTCTAAAATGGCTTCTTTGATCGCATCTTTTATGACTCCTATTTCCCTGGAAGGTTTAAGGTCAAAAGTTTCCATGATCTCTTCTCCCGAAACCGGTGGCTGGAAATTCCGCACATGGTCCCGCTCCTCAACTTCTTTTATTTTTTGTCTAACGACCTTGAAATTATTGTGATATCTGCGGTACCTCCTCGGATTCTTCGTGGTAATATCGGCTTCACAAAGTTTCATTAGATCCTCAATATCTTCTCCTGCGTCAAAGATTAGCCTTCGAACTGCCGAATCTGTTACCTCTTGCGAAAGAACAATCGGTCGGGAACTCATATAGACCATCTTTTGTACGAACTTCATCTTTTCATTCAATGGCATTTTAAGGCGCTTGAATAGCTTAAACACCATTTTGGAACCTACAAATTCGTGGCCATGGAAGGTCCAGCCCAAATTCTCATCAAACTTTTTTGTGGGAGCTTTACCTATATCATGGAGCAGGGCTGACCAGCGGAGCCACAGATCATTTGTGTTTTCTGAAATATTGTCGACGACCTCCAGGGTATGCCAAAAGTTATCCTTATGCCGTTGTCCTTCAATCTCATCTATCCCTTCAAGCGCAGTAAGTTCCGGCAGGATCAATCCTAGCATTCCGGTTCTGTGCAAAAGGCTGAAACCTACTGAAGGTTTTGGAGAAAGCAGGATCTTATTTAGTTCATCAACAATTCTTTCACGGGAAATGATCTTAATGCGGTTCCTGTTGCGGGTGATCGCCTGCAGGGACTCCTTCTCGATCCTGAATTGTAGTTGGGAAGCAAAGCGTATTGCCCTTAGCATTCGCAATGGATCATCAGAATAAGTGACATCAGGATCCAACGGAGTCCTAATAACTCCGGCACTTAGATCCTGCAGTCCGTTAAATGGGTCCAGCAGGTCGCCATAAGATTCATCCTGTAGGCTTAAAGCAAGGGCGTTGATGGTGAAATCCCTTCGGTTTTGATCATCTTCAAGAGTACCGGTCTCAACTTCGGGATTTCTGCTTTCTGCGGAATAGCTTTCCTTACGGGCCCCTACAAATTCCACTTCCATGTCGTAGGCACGTAGCATAGCTGTACCATAGGTTTTAAAGATCTGCACCTTTGGCTTATGCGGAAGCAGGGATGATACCTTTTTGGCAAGTTCGATCCCGCTGCCAACTGCTACTATATCAATATCTTTATGCTCCCCACGCTGCAGTATATAATCTCTAACGAAGCCTCCTATCACATAACTTTCGAGTTGTAACTCTTTTGATGCTAAAGAAATGACTTTAAAAATGTTATTGGAAAGGGCTTGTTTATAGTTGTTCACTTCTCAATTATCTTTTTTTTCGCCACGAATACACGAATGATTCTTTAAAAATAGATTCTCTCAAATTTTATTTTAAATCAATATAAATTCGTCTGTATTTTAGGTGCACTATTAATTTTGTCTGCCAGTAGAGTAGAGTGCGCAACCACCTCTTCGATAGTTGCACAGCCCCCTCATCAAACCGTACGTGCGGTTTTCCCGCATACGGCTTTCCTTATAATTTTCATCGGCGGGCATTCACAGGTCGTA
>JAAVJQ010000015.1 GCA_012038135.1 Salinimicrobium nanhaiense | reverse complement strand
CAGGGAATTCCGGTGGTAGTTGCTCAGCACTTTTTCCAGCTCGTCTTTCAGCTTGCGCATCCGGCGGATGTTCTTGGGCATTCGCACCCGAATCTCGTCATTGATGATCCTGCGCAGCAATTCGACTTTGATGTTCTCGTCGCCTTTTTCCTTTACAATGGCCTGGAAGCGATCGTCTACTATGGAAATATCGATCTTATCCAGGTTGTACATTTTTGCCAGGTCCACGATCTCCTGAGATTCCAGGGATTTGCTTATCAGGTCTTTTATCTTTTCATTCTTCTCCCTGCGCGGACCGGGAGGGAACTTGATCTTTCTTATGATCTGGCGAATCTTTTGAATGATGCCGACTTCCTCCTGAATCTCCCAAATTCGCGGATCTGAACTGGTCATTGCAACCAGTTCTGCCAGCTTTCGCTCTTCGAGCAAGAAGGCATCGGTTACAGGATCAGATTTCAGAAGATTATTCACCACTCCGCTGGACCATTTCATCTTGTCCATATCGGTCATTGCATTGACACCTTCCGCAGAAAAATCTCCTATCAGATCCTTCACTTTATCAAACTGCCTCAGGCACACTTTTACCGCAGCTTCAAGATCCAGAGCGGGTTTTCCTTCCCCGCCTCCGGCGGTGTACTTTTTGGTGGCTTCGGCAAGAAAGCCGGAGATGCCTATCAAATCTACTACAAGTCCGTTGGGTTTGTCTTTAAAAACCCGGTTCACCCTTGCAATCGCCTGCATCAGGTTATGGCCTTTCATTATCTTATCCACGTACATCGTATGGGCGCAGGGGGCATCAAAGCCCGTGAGCCACATATCCCGCACGATCACAATTTGCAGCGGATCCTCCGGCGTGCGGAAACGCTTTTTTATGGCTTCCATCGCATCTTTGGTGCGTATATGAGGATTCCAGTCTGGCGGATCTTTGCTGATGTTCCCGGTCATAATCACGGCTATTTCAGGGCAGGCTTCCATCGCGGTGAGGGCGTTATACATTTTCACGCAGTTCTTGCGGCTCATACAAACGATCATCCCTTTGCCTTCCAGGCTTTCGGTCCTGGCCTTAAAATGGGTGAGGATGTCTTTGGCAACCCTTTCCACGCGGTCAGCAGCCCCGGCGGCATCTTCTATCGCGGCCCAAACGGCATTGTTCTCCTCGTCCTCATCTTCTTCCATTTCATCCAGCTCCTTGTCATATTTGGCTTTGATGTTGAGCGGAACCATTTTTGGCTCGTAATAAATGGGCACCGTGGCACCGTCTTCCACGGCCTGTTTGATATCGTAGGTGTGAATGGTGGGGCCAAATACCTGTTGGGTATCGGCATCTTTGCCATCTACGGGAGTTCCGGTGAAGCCTATAAAGGAGGCATTGGGCAGGGCGCGCCTTATGTTCTGCGCAAAGCCGCCGCTATGGAACCCGTATTGGGTGCGGTGGGCTTCATCTGCCATCACGATAAGGTTGGTACGTTCAGAAAGCACAGGGTGGGAGAGCTCTTTTCCCGAAGCCAGTTCTTTTAACCGAAATTTCTCAATGGTGGTAAAGATCACCCCGCCGCCATCGGTGCTCAGCAGGGCCCGCAGCTCATCGGTGGTATCGGCGTGTTGTACTTGGCCCACCAGGTCTTTGCACAGCACAAAATTCTCATAGAGTTGCTGGTCCAGGTCATTGCGGTCTACCTGGATGAGGATGGTGGGATTTTTCATTTCGGGCATTTGCCTCAGGATCCCGGTAAGGATGGCCATCGAAATGCTTTTGCCAGATCCCTGCGTGTGCCATATCACTCCCAGCCTGCCGTCACCCGTGGGTTTTATATTTTCTACCGCAGAGTCCACCGCTTTTTTGATGCCCCAGTACTGGTGATATTTTGCGCCTTTCTTGATTATTTTTCCGTTGTGGTCTTCGTGGAAAATGAAGTTTTGCAGGTAATTCAATAAGGTTTTCTTCGGAAATAATCCCTTCAGCAAGGTTTCCAGCTGAAGTTCCTGTTTCTGCTGAAGGTCATCCCCGTGCAGACTTTTCCACGGGGCAAACCACTTCAGCGAGGAGTTGTACATCCCGTGCAGGGTTTCCAGCCCGTCTGAAACTACCGTGATGGCATTGTAATCAAACAGTTGCGGAATATCCTGAAAGTAATGCCCAATTTGCCGGTGCGCGTTTTCCACGCCCACCTCGGGATCAAACATATTCTTGAATTCAAAAACAATGAGCGGAAGTCCGTTGATGAAAACGAGCAGATCTGTGCGCCGGCTATTCTTGCCAATGATTTTAACTTCATCTGCACACACAAAGGTATTTTTCTCCGGTTCCTTGAAATTGATAGTGTAGAGGTGCCGGGCCTGTTCCTTGCCCGAAGCATCTTTCCAGGTAATGGAAACCCCCTGGGTCATTTTAAGATGAAAATCGCGGTTGCGGTGATCGAGATCCATTCCCTGGTGCTGGGTGAATGTTGAAAGGGCTTCGTTAATTGCCGTTGCCGGAACCCCGGGATAGGAGCTCACTAAAAATTCCCGAAGATCCTCCTCCAGCACCACCTTCTTGAGATCCCGCTGCAGTGAATTGCCCTCTTTATAAGTGTACCCCAACTCCTTGAGGCACTCTATGGCAGCCTTTTGCACCGTGATCTCGATCATTTGTGTCATAAGACTTCAGATAAGGTTTTCTCCACGTCTTTCACGCGGACTTCCCCGCTGATGAGTTTTGGTAAAAAGGTGTCGCGGAGTTGGGTTAGGATTTGGTTTTCAAGGTAAAGTTCATCCTGCTGCATTTCCATTGGACTAACAATCTCTTGAAATTTTTGCTGAATATTAAACGGAGGTAAAATAAATTTTAAATCACTTATTGCGTCAAAAGTTATCTGCGGAAATGTGCCAGAACGTCCTTCGGCAATTGAATTTAGGTTGTCTACAGTAGATTGCATAGTTAAAATGCGGTAAAGTAATTTTGACAGAATATTATCTTTAGGATTGATAATCATAAATTTGGTGGAAACAACATAATCCTCTGAATCAAAATTTACATATGCGAAGCGTTTATTTTTAGGCCGAATCTCGCTGTATAAAATATCTCCTTTTGCTATTGCCTTTTTTGCTTGACCGGGAAGTCCCTTTTTAGGCACTCGGTTGGAATGAAGAAACCTTCCCTCTTGCACATCACCAGTATTTACAAATACTACATCTTCTTTGTTTTTAAAATTAAACGTCTCTGATTTTTTAAGTGCAAATTCATCTAATCTTTTTACTTCCCATCCCTTCGGAATTTCACCCAATTCGGAATCTACAAATTCCCCATCCTGAAAAGGCCCAAAATCAACAAACCAGTGCTTGTATAAAGCCATCGCCATTTCTTCCAGGGTTTTGTTCATCCGGAGGTTAAGCTCAATCTTATCGTCTAAAGCTGAGAGAATAGAGGCAATGGATTTTTGTTCTTCAACAGGAGGAAAGGTAAATTCAACTTGTTCTAAACTGTTCCAATCTGCTCTAGGCATTTTTGTCCCTGAACTTGTTTCTACCGCTTTATCAGTGAATGTTTGAGTTTTTATTAACTGATATAAATATTCCTGAGTTACAATTTCTTCGGAAGATGATATAATTATTAAAATATCCGTTGAGCATATGCCGGAAAATTGCGGTTTATAGACCTTCTTAAAATACGGCCTTATTTTGCCATATAAAATATCTCCGCTCTTAAATCTGAATTTATTACTGGTAACATCACTTGCTATTCCTATTCCATTTAAAAGAAAATCACCCTGGCCTATATGTTCAAGTCCAATATATTGTTCACCATTGAAATCTTTCGGTCGAACCGTCTTTTTTCTTAGTGCAGCAATTTTTCCAAGTTTATATGTTTTCCAGTTTTCTGGCATTAGTTGTTGTTTAATTTTTAAAAAGGTCAGTTTTATGAGGATTACCGTATTACGTGAGAATATTACAAGTCCGCCACCACAAAAGTTTATTAAATGCACAGACCTTTTACCACTTCACCCGATATTGCTCTATACATACAATGATGTGCTTTCGTGCTTTTTATTTCAATTTTACCAAAGCTCTTTTAAAGCTGTCACTACTATTTGAATTATTAAAAATCTCAAATAAGCTATTCCAATAATCATTTGTAACTGACTCTTTGATTTTCTCACAAATTATACTAGCTAGATTCTCTTCAAAATCTGTCCATTTTTCACTTATTATTATTTCAGTTCTTGGAGAATTTAAGTCCAAATCTCGCTCACCACACACATCAATTATAAGTATCAGCGGAAAAGGCCAATTGATTTTTACTTGATTGTTTTTTATTCTCCAACTTTCAGGGAATAAACTTGAGGGAATTTCAATTCCATGTAATGAGATTTTTGATTTTGAACTTGCTAATGTACTATGTGAATTATCCGTTCTTATATCTCCATCATCACTAACCGTAATTGATTTTGATGATTCTTTTATTGAGTTAACATCAATTTTAAGTTCTCTTTCTAAGGTGTAAATTTCGCCCTCAATTTCAACGTCTCTAGAATTTAATTCTAATCTTTTAACCGGTTTATTATGGCTTTCTAAAATAGCTACAGTAGCAGAGCCTATTAGTCCAATTTCTTTTCTGTCGATTTGAATTTCAATAAATTTGATGTTCTCATTTTCTTGCCAAGAGTTATCTTTTAGAGAATAGGAAGTTATTTCCCTAAAACTATTTTCATCTCTTTTCTTTTTATGTAATTGAGTTTCAATATTTATTTCAAATGGAGGATTTGGAATTACATTTTCAACATTTTCTATGAATTCATTCTCTGTCATTCTTTCCCAAGGATTACGACTTTTTCTTAGAATTAATCGAGTTGTAGTACCTGGTGTTTCCCGTTTTCCTGATTTTATCCAGAAAATACTTTCTTGTCCTTCGACAGTTATATTTAATGGTTCACTCGATTTATGAGGGCCATATACTCTTTTAGTGTCAACAATTAAGACATCTGAAATCATAAAGGATGAAAGAATACCAATACCAAACCTTGATGTTGGTGAAAATTCAGCATTAGATTCAGCTTTCAAATTATAGAAGTCTTTTGACTTATAAAAGGAAGAACCAATTTTGGAATAATAATTATCAATAATATATTCATCCATTCCAGTTCCGTTATCAATTACTTCTAGAATGTCTTCCCCTTTTTCGCTATAGTATTTAACAAAAATTTTAGGTTCATATAAATTTCCCCATTTTGCTTCTTGCGCTTTGCGCAGTAAGCAAGCGTCAATTGAATTTTGTAGTAGTTCTCTTAAAGCAACTTCAGGATTTCCGTAGAGTTTTGTCCCCATAAGAAGTTCTATAACTTGAGTCTTACTCAAACTAAATTTTGTGTCTTTATAGATATATATGGGTTTGTTTTTAATATCTGTTTTAGTTCTTATTTTATCCCTATTTACTTTGAGAGGTAGCTTAATTTGTAAATCTCTGTCTTTGGCAAGGTGGAATTCATTTAGTGTTGAAATAATATTGTTTGACAGGCTAAGTTCATGGTCAATCATAGAACAAAATTCATGAATTGAAGATTCTATAACAGGGTGTGTACATTTGGCACTAAATTGAATTAGGTCAGGACTAATATCCCATGCTTCAATTGCTCGATGCTTATTCCATTCCTTGATTGATATAGGATTTCTTACATACAAATGTGAGAATAAAATTGAGGGAGTCCGTTTTCCATCGAAATCCAGAATATCAGCAAGCCTCAGAATTATGCCTACAACTGGTAAACAGGCGTATATACCCGTACCACACAACAAGTTTTTGTCTAATTCCAACAAAGCTAAAGCATCTTCATTATGACTAAAACATATTTGAGCTAATTCAACTGTTAAATCTGTATCTCGGAATTTAATTTTTTCCGACCAATCTTGTTCAATAATATCTCTTGCTCTTTCGGCATGTGTTTGACGAATGTATTCGGTAATTAAATATGATTTTATTATATCAGCCTGTGAATAATTCCCTTTTGCAATTAAATCTTTTAATCTTTTATCATCTTCTGGCCTTGAATTAAAGAATCTTTTAAAATCATTAAATGTACTCTGCTCACTTTCTTCAACTACTGGTTCTTTATCCCAAACTTTTTTCCATGTTAAAAACTTCTCTTTCGTCAGGGGCCATTCCAATATCATGAAAAAAGGCACTGACTATTAAAAGTAACAATTCAGGACTAGTAAATTCATTAATAGATTCTTTGGTTATTAACCTCTCCATTAAATTTAAAACTCTAAATAAGTGGTCGCCATCATGGAGGGTGTATTCCCCCATATGTCTAACAATTGTCTTTGTTCTTTGAAATGCATATGATGTGCACTCTTCAACTAATGGTATTACATTGGTATCTTTATCTGAGCATTTTTCATTGAGAGCTTTATATAATTCACTTTTTTTAAGTCTCAATAAAAACTCATCTTTGTAATCATCATTCATTTCTAGTTTATACTTTTTAATTTAGTAGCTCATTTATCTTTTCAAACCAGCCCTTAACTTCATTATTTAGGTCACGTTCTTCAATCATTTCTGCTGTCATGTTTTGAAATGCCCGCTCAGCCAAGAATTTTTTAGCTTTTGTATCTTTTATTGTGTTTGGAAGCCCTACTTTTTGTGAGTAAGCTTCTGCGAAAATTCTTGGTGTGGCTTTTCCGTCTCCATTTAGGTGGTCCGGTACTTCAATCTCAATATCAAAACCTGCAATAATTGCATCTTTATGCAAGTAGCTTTCGATCTCAAGTTTTTGAGTTAATTGTCCGCAGGAATTATCTTCCCGATTATTTACTTGGTCAATTGACGCTTGATATGTGTTCACATCATTATCGTATAAGTGAAATTCTGGTTTTCCTAACTCTTTTAGATAATTCTGATTTACCCAATGTTTCAATGTTGAGCCACCCATTAAAATAAAGGCTACTCTTTCATCATTAGTTAAGTCGGGTAATTCTACATATTTTGCCTTCATTGCTTTGCTCAAAGAACATAATGCTGTCACATCAGTCGGTCCTTCCACACAAAATAGAACTTTAACTCTGCTGTCTGGGGTCACGCCTAAGGTCTTCGCTATTTTGGAAAATACATCATCGCCAAACTCAATTTTTAAATTGCCCCTGTCATCGTGGGAAACAAATCTCAAACTTTCAATAGGAAGCTCTGAAGCTAATCCGGGACTGTGTGTTGTAAGGATTATTTGACAGTCACTTTCATTTGATAAAGATTTAAATGATTCTATTAAGACCTTTTGGTTATTAGGATGTTGAGCCGTTTCAGGCTCCTCGATTGCATAGATAATGTTCTGTTTAGAAGTAGACTTTAAACGCCTTTCGGCTTCTGCTTTGAAGAAACTAACAAGTATCATCCTTCTAACCCCGCTCCCCCTTTTGTTTAATGGAATTCCATCATCCGTATCTAATTGAATAGAAAACAATCCATTCCATTTTGCAGGTGTAGGTGGATTAAACTTAGGGTCTAATTTGCTAGCTAAAGTTTCATCAATCTCTTTTAAAGCATTATGGGTATTAGTTGCAATTTCTTCTGCTTTTTCCTTTACCTTTTTCTGAATGTCATTTATCTCCTTTTGAACTTCTGAAATTGCAGTTGCAATTGCAGCTTTCATTGGATCTTGTACTTCATTATCAGAATCGCTACTACCCCTGTCACTTTGGAATAAAGCAAAAATTGGAAGGTATCCATCTATTTGCTCCCAAATCCTTTTAGCATCTTCTTTTGGTTTAGAGACAGGAATTTCTATAGTTTGAAGTTTCAAGTCGGCGACCGATTCCCAAATTGCTTTTCTTCGCATTGTTGGATTTCCTTTTAACTTAGAATCGAGGGATTTTGATTTTATGATTGCTTGAAGTTCCTTTTCTTTTAACTCTAAGAGGTTTGAAACTTCTTTTTCAGTAGGATGGTTCGCGACAATGAAAATGTCAACACTAGGTGTCTTTTTTCCACAATCAAATTTTTTCTTAACAACAAGAGTTTCATTGTTTGATAATAAAAATTCATCCTTAAGATTTGTGGGAGAGGATGTATCAATTGATATCTCTGATGGATAGCCAGTGAATTCACAAGTAATTTCAACAAGCTTTGATGACGAATGAATGTTAGCATCCGAGGAGTCAATTTTTACTGTCTGATTGTTAAAGAAGATTTCTAATGCCTCAAGAATCGTTGATTTCCCTACATCGTTTTTCCCAATAATTGTCGTGAGTTGGTCAAATTCGATTTTCGTTTCAGATTTATATGCTCTGAAGTTATTTATTGTAAGTGATTTTAAATTCATTGATTCTATATTTTAGCATGAAGCACAACGTCTCGTATAAAAACCTTGCAAGCTGGCGAGCGTGATTGCATCAGGACAATCAGGCGGAGCAAGCGAGCAATGACTTTCGTTTGGGAACAGTTTAGCATTTTTATACGTTATGGTGTGTGATGTGTGAATTACTCTCTTAAATTTTGTAGCCATTCTTCATCAATATTAATAATTGAAAATGGCATTTCCTGATTTTGGGCTCGGTTAAAGACAAAAATCTTAGAAAAGAATCTTTCTTTTAAATTTAAGGCTTCACTTTTATTTAAATTGAATTTTCTCCAATGATCATAAATTTTCTTTGGAACATAAAAATTAAAATCTGTTTGTTGTGGATCGCCGTTTCCGTTCATTACGGATAAGCCCCTCGCTGGTGCGCGATTGCATCGCGTTCTCCTTTCACCACTCTGTTTTAGTTGTTCGACTTCCTTTCTCACCCGTAATATCTAAATACAACAACATCTTCCAAAAGTCCTTTTTCATCTGCATAATCTGCAGCACTGCTATACACATAGTCTTCTGCTCTATAAACCAAACCCGCCTCTACCGGATTATTGTGAATATAGCTGATTTTTTCCCAAATAACTTTATTGCTCCACAATTCAATAGGCTTATTATCGTGTCTCCAGAACTGATGCTCTTTTACATTAGATGATTTTGCAGCAGCTTTTTTAAATTGCTCCAGGAGAAATTCTCTACGGCTCTCTCTTGGGTTATTCTCTATAGCTTTTACCAATGCCTTACTGGTAAAACGTTTAAAATCTCCCAAAAGGAGCGATGGATGCTGTCCCTTTACACTTCTAAAAATAAGGTGTACGTGATTAGTCATTATACACCAGGCAATTATTTCCATTCCTTTCTCCTTTTGACAAAACGAAAGACTCTGTAATAAAATATCCTTATACTCATTACGAGTAAAAACATCAAGCCAATCCACAACCGCGAAGCTTACAAAATAAAGACCTTCAGGATTATGGAATTTATAATTTCGGCTCATATTCTAAGGATATTTTTCTTAACAGGCTCTTCCACGCGATGCAATCGCGCGGTAGCGGTGGGAGTTGAGTTCCTTGTGGTTGAATTTTTTTTAGTTTATTATTTGAACTATTAATTATGGCGAATTCGCCATAATTAAGTTTTACATTATCTTATCAAAATTCGCTTTAATCCTTTCTTTCAGTTCCTCTCCTTTTTCGAACTGCTTCAGTAACTGAGCCTTTAAGCCCTCCATCTTTTCTTCAAAAGGGATCCCATCATCTTCTTCTGCTTCTGTGCCTACATAGATCCCCGGCGTGAGTTTGTAATCCTGCTTTTGAACTTCGGCTATTGTTGCTGCTTTAGAGAAACCTTCGATATCTTCGTAATCCTCCCCCGACCCCTCCGAAGGAGGGGAGTTGTTTCTCCACTTGTGGTAGGTTTCGGATATCCTTTGGATATCCTCGTCACTAAAAACCCGCAGTTTTCTGCTGGCCATTGTGCCCATTTTTGAGGCATCCAGGAACAGGATCTCGTTATTTCGCTCGCGGTGGGTGCCGTCTTTTCCATCGCGGTTTTTGCTCAGGATGAAAAGACATGCGGGGATCCCGGTGGTGAGGAACAGCTTATCTGGAAGGCGTACAATGGCATCTATCATAGAATTGTCTACCATATGCTGTCGCACGTTTTTCTCTCCTTTGTTGTTGGAGGTCATCGCGCCGTTTGCCATTACAATTCCGGCAGTACCGGTGTCACTTAGATGGTGCCAGAAGGTTTGCATCCACATATAATTGGCGCTGCCATCTGTAGTGAATTCTTCCTTGGGTCCAAATAACCGGGGATCACCATCGGGCAGATCTTCCGGGTGCCAGTTGCTCACGTTAAATGGTGGATTGGCAATGATATAGTCGGCTTTCAGGTTTGGGAATTTGTCATCGAGCAAGGAATTTCCCAGTTTGATATCAAAAGAAAGATCCCGCAGCATCAGGTTCATAAGGCAAAGCCTTAATGTCTGAGCGGTCATTTCCTGTCCGTAGATCGCGATGTCTTTTTTGTTTCCGCCGTGTTCTTTGATGAACTTCAAACTCTGCACAAACATACCACCACTCCCACAAGCCGGATCAAAGATGCGGCCTTTGTAAGGTTCCAATAGTTCCACCAGCAGCCTTACGATACTTCCCGGCGTAAAGAACTGCCCCGCACCCGAACCTTCAGCCATTGCGAACCGGCCAATATAATATTCATAGATACGGCCAAGAATATCGCTTTCGGGATTTTCCTTTTCAGAAAATTTAGGGTGGGAGAGGAGGTTGATGATTCCGCCGGTTTGTTTGGGAGATAGCTCACTCCGCACAAAGATCCGCGGCAAAATATTCACCAGCTGCGGGTTATAGCCCGTTAAAAGCTCCTGGATCACATCAAAGGCATCATCTACCTTCACCTTGATATCATCCTGCTCGGCATTATCTTTCAAATATTGCCAGGAAGCGGTTTCAGGAATTTTAAACGTATTCCGGGAACGGTATTCATCCCGGTCCTCCAGGACGTAATTGATCTCTTCCTTATCTGTAGTGTAATAATCAGATTCAGGATCATTAAGCTGCTCCTTGAGTTCCCCGCGCACCACCTCATAGCGTTCGCTTAGGTGCTTTACGAAAACAAGGGGAAGGATGTAGTTTTTATAGTTATTCTCAGATACCGCGCCGCGTAATTCGTTCGCCGCATCCCAGAGTTCTTTTTCAAAATCAATGTCTGCTTTTGCCATTAAAAGGGGAAAATAGGTTGTTGATGCAAATCAGATTCGTATAGGGAAGAAACTGAAGGGGAAAGTTAGTTAATATTTTTAACATAGTTGGCCTTCTACCAGGAGGAGAAATAGATAATTAATTTTTGAGTTTGAGAGTTAGGATCAGGCCGGCTCTAGTCCCGCGAGTGCTGCTTTATCATTTTTTTCCATGTCTAAATTTATTACAAAATAATTTCCGTTTAATAATACCAACCAAGACTTATTTTACCTACCTTAATTAACTGATTGTCAGTAAGTTTACCTAACCAATTAAATGCAAGATTATGAAAATTAAATTTTTTATTCTGCCGGTGGTTTGCCTGGCCTTTATCGGCTGTAGCAAAGAAGACGTTCCGTCAAATGATTTGAACCTGGGTGTGGAGAATTCTGTCGCAGCCAAAGCCGCGCTGTCGGCGAAGCCCGGGGCGATGCAGATTTCAGGAATTGGCGTCTACGCGGAGGTTTCCGAGTGTAATTACGAAGCAATGGGTGCGACATATGCCATTCTATTTACAGGTAATCTTGAAGGTTGTTTTTACGTATTTGTTGATGAATACGATTGCTCCCCAAGTGGTACGTATCGGGAAACAGGAAGAGAATATTTTGTGGGGACTCTTAATGGAGAAGCCGGTACATTTTGGACCGAGTACAGATTTGAAGGTAAATTTGAAGGTTGCGCAGAAGATGGCAGCTACATAGGGGCTGAAATCTTTGGCCGTTGCCAGCACCCCCTCGTAAAAGGCAGCGGTGATGGGGTTTTTGAAGGTGTCACAGGTCGCCTGGATATGAAAGACGATATTGAAGCGGGAAATTTTCCCTACAGAGGCCACTTTAAAAACTAAACTTCCACCGGATTTTTTTAGATCGTACAACAAATAATCCCGGCAACTTAAAACACGCCGCGGTCCACACTGACGTAAAAGACAAAGGTGGGCCGCGGCGGATTTATGTTCAAAATTTATCTCCTCCTTATCTGTAGTGTAATAATCAGATTTGGGATCATTAAGCTGTTCCTTCAATTCCTCGCGCACGCACCACCTCATAGCGTTCGCTAAGGTGCTTTACGAAAACAAGAGGAAGGATGTAGTTTTTATAGTTATTCTCAGATACCGCGCCGCGCAATTCGTTCGCCGCATCCCAGAGTTCTTTTTCAAAATCAATGTCTGCTTTTGCCATTAAATGGGGTAAATAGGTTGTTGATGAAAATCAGATTCGTGTAGGGAAGAAACTGAGAGGGAAAGTTAGTTAAAAAATTTAACATAGTTAAATGTGTTTATCATTTTTTGGCAGGGGATTTCGGTTGTTGGTTGTGGAGGTTTGTGCGTTAAAAAATATGATTTGTGAAGTTTGGAGAGTGGTATACAAAGCTTAATGGTTCGCGAATCGCGAATCGCGAATCGCGAATTAATTTGTATATTTGATAGGCTAAATTGAAATACTATGAAAAAGCACAGTGGAATGCGACCACATGATGTGGTGGTTTTACTTAAAATCGCTGCAAAAGAAGGGAACAATTGGTATATGAAGGATCTGGCATACGAACTGGGAATAAGTGCCAGTGAGATAAGTGAAAGTATTCACCGTTCAGTTATTGCAGGGCTTATATTTGAAGACAAAAAAAGATTGTTAAAATCTGCCTTGCTGGATTTTCTAAAGTTCGGTTTGCCTTACGTTTACCCACAGCAGCCCGGCTCTATAGTCCGGGGATTGCCTACAGCACATTCTGCAGAACCTTTAAATAGGGAAATTCAGAGTAAGGATTCATACGTATGGCCCTACTCCAAAGGAACAGTAAGAGGTCAGGCAATAGAACCACTTCACGTAAACATTCCGGAGGCTTGTCTAAAGGATAGCGTTTTCTATGAATATATGGCACTTTGTGATGCAATACGTGTGGGTAAATCCCGTGAAAAGAATATTGCAATTGAAGAACTACAAAAAAGATTAGGTTGAAAAATACTATCATAAACCGAAGGGCTGCCAAACGTGTAGCTGTGGCATTGGGAGAATTAAATGCAAAAGTTGTTTTTGTAGGAGGAGCTATGATTAGCCTTTACATTGATGATCTGGCAGCGGAAGACGTTCGCCCAACAAAAGACATTGACATTACGTTTAGAATTGTGAGTACCGGGGAATTGGGAGTATTGAGAGAAACCTTAGTAAGCCGGGGTTTTTCTCAATCAGCTGAAGATGATGTTATCTGTAGATTTCGCTTACATGAATTAAAGTGGACGTTATGTCGACTAAAGAAGTTGGCTGGGCACCAGCGAATCCCTGGTTTGGGCCGGGATTTGAAAAAGCTATTCCTGTCCAAATTGAGGATCAAACGATTCGAATACTTCCTTTTACTTATTTTTTGGCTACTAAATTTTCTGCTTTTACAGCCAGAGGTGGTCGTGATCCATGAATGAGCCATGATTTTGAAGACATTGTTTACTTACTTAATTATACTACAGATTTTAAGGAGCAAATAATAAACTCCCCCTATGAAGAAGTTAAGGAATATCTCGTTGAATCCTTCAGGAAAATTTTACATGATGATAAATTACAGGAAGCCATTATTGGAAATTTATATTTCGAAGATCAAATGGCCAGATTTCAAAGAATTATAAACGAACTTGATGCTATCGTTAACCATAAATAACGGACTTGCAAGTAAAAAATATATCGAGTTCTCGAACAAACCTTCTGGATGATCAAATTCCTGGATTTCCTCTCCAACTTCAGCTAAACCTACTACAGATAATTCTATTCCCGTCCCGGGCAGTTCTACCAAATTGTTCCCTGCAATGCCACCATAGGGCAGCAAGTCAATAAGGGTATTGGTTTTCCGGTGATGCATCCTGTATCCCTCCTGTTTTTTCTGCGGGAAAAAACCATTATTTACCAATTCTTGTAACAGGGCTTCGTAGGTGGAAATATCGGGCAACATTATTGCAAAATCGATATCCCCGGTTGCACGGGTGGGTTTTTGTCCGGCCTTGTATAAAGCCACATCCCTTGCATTGGCACCAATGAGATAATAAGAAACCCCAAATTTCCTGAACGCAGCTTCCAGAAGCAGGTACACTTCCTTGTGATGAGCAAAAGAGTATGCTTTATAAGTTGGGCCTGATGTGCTCAGTTAATATAATTTCAGCTGTTTCTATGTTTCTGCTTTCGCCGGTTGCCATTAACTGGGCGTAAATAAGAATAGGGTGCACGTAAGGCAGGTCATCTTCAGGATGGTTCCAGAATTTTTCATAAAGCTCCAGTTCCCCGGAAGGAGATGGAAATAGTTTGTATTTTTTTATAAGGTTCTCTTTAGGTGGTACGAAGAGGCTGAAATTTTCGGCGATCAGGTAATTGGTGAGTAGGGCAGCAGCGGGTTCTCCTCCCCATTTTAGGCCTGTTGCCCTTATTTCTTTTTCAGCCAGCATTTGCTGCATACTTTTCCCTGCCGGCTTGTAGTTTCCGAGAAATTTTGAAGGCAATATTTTCTCCCGTAAAACCTCGGTCCACTTCAATAAAAGCCTTTCTTTATTAGTCAATTCCCATTTGTTCTTGTCGAGCTTTATAAGATATTTCTCTTTCTGCAGGCCTTCAAAAACCTTGGGAATAGTACCAAGGGACACCCCGGCATATTCTGCTATAAGCCGCTGTGGCTCATTTACCAGTTGTGGGTCCCGCAAAAACTGAAATACAACAGCTCCACCTGCTTTGGAAAATGCCCTGGATCTATATTTCCCGGGAACAGTTGGGGCTGTCTTCCCTTCAATATGAATAAGAAGCGTATTGAGCTTTAAATACATATTGCCGGCACTGTCAAGGTAATTGACCTCTTTTTTCCTTAGTAATTCCTTTGCTTTAGGGGTAATGTAATCTCCAACAAGCAAAATGGGATTTTCGTTTGATTTATTCTTGATCTCCTCAAGGATTTTTGAAAGGTTTACCGGACTTATTTCCCGTTTGGTTTCCAGGTAAATTACCTGGTCATTCAGCTGAATTCGCGCATCGAATCCGCCGGCCGTGGCAGAGAGTTCCTTGAAAGAAACATTCAGGGCCTGTTGCTCCAAAATCTCTTTTAGATGCTGTACCGGATCATATGGGACAATGCTCTTCATTATTTTATGTTCATTTTTTAATTACGTTCACAAATTGTGAACATTCAAATATAATGAACATTTTTAAAAGGCTTGTCAAAAATAGCTTTAATCATTTTTTTTAAATCTTTTCATTTATCAAACTGTTCCTAATAACTGAACACGCGCTGGCGCGGATTTGCAATCCGTAACTATCCATTCACAGTTTTTCAAACTAACGAACTAACGAATCTCGAATTAACGATTCCCCAATCAACCAATCCCCAATTAACCAATCCCCAATCAGCCAATCCTTTACAAACCAATCCCTCTCCGCCAAAAGTTGTGATTCCATACAAGCCTTCAGTCATTAAATTTGATTATACTATCCGCTTCGGAAAATATAACATCCGAATAAAAAGTTCACGATGAAATACATAATAACAATTGAGGAAGTCCAGACGGTCGATGAGATCAAAGAATTCTGGACAAATAAGGATTATGTTTAATTGCTGGAAAAGTTTGATTATCCCGATGCGGACGATACCGGAATGGAGAGCTTACGGGAACTACTGTTTATGGCAATAGCCGATTTTGAACCTTTTGAAGCTGCAGGTATTGTGCTGAAATACAAACTGGGGAAAAAATTGACTGAAGGACAAATTGACCAGATCTCCAATGATACGCTACTGGATAAGGTATGTGAGGAATACCCGGAGCAGGGAATGATCGTAATCAGTTTTTGTAAGCTAGATAATCCTTATTTTTAATTGTGTATAGTGTATCACTTTAAACTCCCCTTTTTATGGAATCCATTATCGTATCAACAGATTTTTCTAAGGAAGCAGAAAATGCCATTGAATATGCCGGTGCCTTGGCACAAAAGACAGGAATGAAGCTTGTTTTATTCAATTCCTTTAGTCTTCCACTTCATACCGCTAATTCTCTGCTTTCGGCCACAGGGATCTCCAGGCTGGAGGAAAGCAACCGGCGGTTGCTAAAACAGCGGGCAGAAAAACTTAGGGATCGTTACGGCGTGGAAGTAGCGATTGAAACAGATTTTCTTTCAGAAATCGAAGATAAGCTGGAAAACCTTGTCGTGAAAAGTAATGCTTCACTGGTCGTTATGGGAATGGCCGCGAAATCTGTAGAACAGGATATTTTTGGCAATACCACTACCTCTGCCATTTTTAAGCTGAAGTACCCGGTTCTTGCGGTGCCTGCTTCTGCTTCTTTTGGAAAGATGGACAATATTCTCTTTGCCTGTGATGATATACATAAGGTTGAGAAGGAAATTCTTGAAAAAATAAAGTACCTCAACCGGCTCCTGGAGGCAAGGCTGGAGGTATTCCATGTGGAGGACACTCCTGTAGGGAAGGAAGGAGTAAAAGCTGTACCGGAGGAAATTCCTGAACTGGAGGATGTAAATTATTCTTATAAGAACCTGAATTCAGAAAATGTAATTATGGCCATTAAAAAAGAAATAGAGCATTTGGATGCAAAACTTCTTATTATGGTGCCACGTCGCTATGGTTTTTGGCAATCGGTGATCCACAGAAGCAAAACCAGGGTAATGGCATCGGGGCTTTCCATTCCCTTATTGACCATCCCCCAGTTAGAAGAGAACGATTAAATATGCCTAAACCAGGAAATAATTTTAGCTATTAATTCATAAGAATCTAATATTGCGCCATGGTTTGTCATCCTTTCCTCTCTCCACTTTTTTCTCATTGATTGATGATCGCCAGTTCGAGCCTGCCTGTCCCTTAGGTGGGTGTTTTTTACCGAAAGCGATAGCTGAGGGAAAAATTGTATCGAGAATTCGATACAATCCCGACTCCTCGGGATCATTCGAACTGGCGAGGGTTTTCTTCCATTGCATGTTAGTTACAGTGTTTTTACAACTACACGCCAGTTTGAGCCTGCCTGTCCGTTAGGCAGGTGTTTTTTGCTAAAGCGACAGCGGAAGGAAAAAATGTATCGGGAACAGATTTGTATTACAGAACTGAGGCGGGTTTTCTTCCAGTGCACTTCACTTCGAAATGGCAGGGGTTCTTTCCTGAGTGCAATTTCTCCGGAATAATTTCCTGCATTTAGTTCATTCACAACAGGATAGCAACTAAAATTCAACTCAGGTTAAGAAAAATGTATCACTATTAATTCTGTTTAGTTTCATTTTATCCGGCTGTATTGAAGAGAAAAATGAAGTGATTTCCGCGCAAGATACTTCCAGTGAAGTTTTAGAAGCGTATAACAACATGTATGACTCCTATGCTAAGGGAACAGATGAATTTTTCGATTATTATGAAAAAGATTTTGTAAGGGTGCCAACTAACGGAGAGGTGCAGAAAGGGGTTGAAGGGCCCAGGGCAGAATGGAACGATTTTTTAAAGACACATTACCTGTATCTCGAGGAATATGGTAAGCCCGAAATTATTTTAAGTGAAAATCAGGTGGTAACTATAGGAGACTACACCGAATATTTTATTGACCGGGAGACAAAAGACAGTTCCTATAACCGCGGAGTTTACATTGCTGCCTGGAGAAAACAGGAGGATGGTTCATGGAAAATATCCATGGATACCTGGCAGGCAGGTCTTGAAAAGAAGTAATTTCTCCAGGTATATTAAAATTGAAATAGACACTCCCAAATTATTTGATTGAATTTATAGCTTCTCAGGTTTAAAATGGCAACTGTAAATACCATATTTAATGCCTTATTTCTTTTATTACCTGATATTTATCAACTTAACCCAATAAATATTTCTCTAATATTAAGATTGAAATGAAACATTGATCTCCATGATCAAAGCACCACATTCCTTAAGCGTCCATGAGGTTTGTCAAAAGCTTGACAGTAACCCGGAACAGGGTTTGAATGAAGAGGAGGTAAAAAGAAGATCTTCAATTTATGGCCACAATATTCTCACAACCAAAAAGCCCAGAAGTCTATTCCTCATTTTTGCCGATCAATTTTTAAACCCCATAGTCTACCTGCTCGCAGTAGCAATGCTTCTTTCTTTTGCCTTTAACGAATGGCTTGAAGGTTATGCTGTTCTTTCAGTAATTCTTATTACCTCTTTTATTGGTTTTTTGATGGAATGGCAGGCAATTTCTTCAGTTAAATCTCTTCGGAAAATGACTGAAACTGTTGCAACTGTCATTAGAAACGGGAATCCTGACACCATCAAAGCCAGCAACCTGGTACCAGGAGATATCATCCGCCTCAATGCAGGGGATATAGTTCCTGCTGACTGCCGGATAATAGAATGTGGATCCCTTGCTGTAAAAGAAGCTATCCTTACAGGGGAAAGTGACCAGGTTGAAAAAAATGTCGATGTTTTTCCTGAAGAAACTCCTTTTGTTGATCAAAAGAATATGGTCTTCAATGGTACTATTGTTTCAAGAGGTAAGGCAAAGGTTATAGTTGTTAAAACGGGAGATAATACCTGCATCGGGCAAATAAGCAGCCTAACTCAGAAAGCAGAAAAGGAACGGGCACCACTTGAAATAAAACTTGGAAAACTTAGCCACAAACTCATCTGGCTTACCCTTGCCATTTCTGTAGTCATTGCTTTCACAGGATACCTGCAGGGTAAGGACTTAATGCTAATGGTTAAAACAGCTATTGCTCTTGCGGTTGCTTCCATTCCTGAAGGACTCCCTATAGTAGCTACTATAGCATTAGCAAGAGGGATGATACGACTTTCCAGGCGAAACGTGATCATTAAAAAGCTGGAAGCTGTACAAACCTTAGGGGAAACCGGAATAATTTGTACAGACAAGACGGGAACATTGACAGAAAATAAAATGATGGTCGAAAAAGTCGTTACAACCAACGGCTTTTGGACTACAAATGATTTGCGAAGCAATCCTGATATATTACATGATAAGGTACTAAATAAAATTTTACAGGTGTCGGTTCTATGCAACGACTGTGGGCTTGACGATGCATCTAAAAAATCTGATGCTGTTGAAATTGCCCTTATGGAATTCGCAGAAACTACAGGATTTGATACGGCAGGAACCAGAAGGGAAAATAAGAGAATAAATGAAGTTCCTTTTGATGCTGAAAATAAACGTATGGCCACCTTACATAGAAGTGCACACCATTACGAGGTGATGGTTAAGGGAGCAGTGGAAAATATTCTGGAATCCTGCGACAGAATCCTAACAAATAAGGGAGTGGTCTCTTTGGACAATAAAGAACACTGGTATTCTCAATCATCTGAAACGGCATCTGAAGGGCTGAGGGTTTTGGCATTTGCTTACAAAGGAACTGAAGATCAACCCAAAGCTGAAGATTACTTTAAAGATCTCATTTTTATCGGTTTTCTCGGCTTTCTCGATCCGCCGCGGGAGGACGTGAAACAGACCATAGAGATTTACAAAAAGGCAGGAATAAAAGTGGTGATGATCACGGGAGATCATCCGGGAACCTCAAGAAAAATAGCCGAAGAGATAGGATTAATAGAAAAAGGAAAGGGTTCTGATGCCGTAATGCTTGGCAGTGATATTGTTGATGTCAATAACGAAAAGATCAGGGAAAAACTGTTGAATACTACCGTTTTTGCAAGAATGGTCCCAAAACAGAAACTGGACCTGGTTCAATTTTACCAACAACATCAATTAGTCGTAGGAATGCTGGGGGACGGTGTTAATGATGCCCCGGCATTAAAAAAAGCCGACATCGGGATCGTAATGGGAATACGGGGGTCTGAGGCGGCCAAAGAAGTAGCCGACGTAATTCTTTTAGATGATAAGTTTACCTCCATAGAATTAGCAATCAGACAGGGAAGGAATATTTTTGGGAATATCCGGAAGTTTGTAGTATTTCTTTTGTCCTGCAACCTCGCAGAGATTCTGGTGGTGGGAATTCTTTCCATGAGTACCCTGCCTCTTAATCTTTTACCTCTGCAAATTCTATTTCTCAACCTGGTAACCGACATCTTTCCCGCTCTGGCCCTGGGAATGGGAAAAGGAGATAAGAGTGTTATGAATAAACCTCCCAGAAACCCGGATGAGCCTATTATGACAAAGCTCCTTTGGAGGTCCACAATAATTTATAGTTTATCAATTGCAATCGGGGTGGTTGCCATTGTTATATACTCCTATAATTTCAAAACCTACTCCTGGGCCGAAATAAACAATATGGCCTTCTATACATTGATATTTTCTCAATTGTTGAACATATTTAATCTTCCCAATAGAAAAATATCTTTTTTTATTAATGAAGTGACTGAGAACGGCTGGATTTGGGCAGCGATAATTTTTTCTGTTTCCATTGTTATAGGCGCGTTTTCTATTCCGTTATTCAGAGGAGTTTTAGATCTGGTACCATTGAATTTCCATCAATTGATTCTAATACTTTTGTTCTCTTTATCCACTCTTTTGCTGTCACAAGGGGCCAAACGATTTAATCTGACACTTTAAAGATCCGGAGCCGGTGAATTAATGGATAGGGACGTTATTTTCAGGGCTTTGCCTGTCTGCATTTAAAGTGATCACAGGAAGATCTATTTGGTTGAGCACCTTTTCCAAAATACTCCTTCTGAACGCCGGATTCAACCCGCTATGCCCGTGAACGATCAAACCCACACCATCACAATTGGAGATATTGACGTAAGATTCGATTCCCCTTTCTTCATTAAAAGCATCAATGATTTTATATGTAAGATCCATTTCTGAATATTTGGAAATATACCTGTCCAGCTTTTCGTTGATCTGAGAAGTCTCCAGAAAGTAATAGGGCGTATTGACATAAAGCAGCTGCACCGATGCATCAAGTTTAAGGGCAATGTTCATAAATAGGGACAAACTTTCTGAGGACTTTTCGAGGTAATCTGACACAATAACCCACTTTCCTCTAAGATTAGGTTTAGCACCCGGTTTGAGTATCAAAACGGGAACAGGAGACTTGTGGGCAATCCTTAAGGTATTGGTGCCAACAGGTTTTTTCTCATCTGCTTTTCCATGAGCTCCAATAATTACCAGTTCATAATTTTCTTCATTGATATAGGTATAAATTTCACCCATTCCCAGGTTGTATACCAGAGAGCTATGGGCCTCCACATTCAATTCCTTAGCTTTTCGTTCAAGTTTGGCGAGTTTGTCTTTTGCTTCCCCAATTGCAGCTTTTGTTTCGGGGTAGAGGTTTTCTTTTTCCAGGGGAATTTTTCGCCATTCTACAGGAGTGGATATGAGATGTAGGAAAGTAATTCCGGTGTCAAGGACCTTTGCAATCTCTAAACCCTGATCTGATGCTACTTCAGCTGCTTCGGAAAAGTCGGTAAGAACAAGTATATTTTTCATGACCTTATTTTTAATCTGTTCACTTACTGTATTGATCTTTTATAGAGGGCAACCGGGGAACCGCAGAAAAATTATTGGGGGTAAAAATCTCTTATCTAATATAATCAGAAGAAAAGTGGAAAACGATGATATTTGTCAACCAACTTCTAAGTTATACCTGCATTACCGAGAAGGATACTGCCATATGACTAATGACTAATTCTTAACACCTTGGCTCCCTTTATCTGTTTGTTTTTTATTTCGGAAAGGGCGATGTTGGCCATTTCCAGCGGATATTCCGTAACCCTGGGCAATATTCCTGCCGCTACAGAGAGATCTAAAAACTCCCGGACATCTTTAGTGGTGATATTGGCAACGCTCCTGATCTCTTTTTCAAGCCACAGATGGTCTTCATAAGAAATTCCTCTTAAAACCTCCCGGTCTGAATGTTCTTTGCGAATGGCATTGATCACCAAACGCCCGCCTCTTTCCAGATTTTTTAAGGACTCAAGCACCGGCTTCCAGGCCGGGGTGGTATCGATAATCCTGTTTAGCTTAACGGGGGGAGGATCTCCTATGTCCCCGGCCCAGGTTGCACCGCATTCCCGTGCAAATTCCCGCTCTTTTTCTGTTCGTGAGAAGACGTAGATATTGAGAGATGGATGTAAATTCCGTAGCATCTTGATCACCAGGTGGGCCGAAGCCCCGAAGCCCATCAAACCAAAGTTCTCCCCGTCTTTTGGAGCGGCAAGTCTAACAGAACGATATCCTATCGCACCCGCACAAAGCAGTGGTGCCGCATGTACATCACTAAGTGCTTCAGGAATTCTTACGGCGAAATCTTCCCCGATACACATATATTCAGCATAAGCCCCATTGGCGTCTCTTCCGGTTGCCCTGAAATTTTCACAAAGATTCTCTAATCCGGAAGCGCAAAAATGACATTTCCCGCAGGCAGAATAGATCCAGGCAACTCCCACCCGGTCTCCCGGTCGTAATTTTCTGCATCCACTCCCGCAGTTTTCCACTATTCCCACCCCCTGGTGCCCCGGTATGATGGGGAAAAAAGCAGGCATGGCTCTGCCTTCGATCTCATCGATCTCGGTATGACAAACTCCGCAGACATTCAGCTTTATAAGGATCTCCTTTTCTCCCGGTTCTGGTTTGGGTACTTCAGCAAAGACCAGTGGTTGTGAGTCCTGATCCATGTCTACCACCTTTTTTAATAACATCGCTTTCATGATCAAGAATTTTGATTGATGATTATTAGGGGGGCAATTGGTGAGGGAAGAGATCCGGGTACTGCTAAAATAAATCATAATCACGCTGCACTCAATGACAAATATCATGGAATAAGTGAGTTAACGTTTGTAAATTCATTTAGTAACTAAATTGTGGAAAAATGGAAATTTCACTGTTCCTGGCAAAGTTCTGGGGTTGGTACTTGTTGATATTCTTCTTTGTGCTAAGCTTCAATCCGGTAAGGATCAGGCAAATATTTGATGACCTCAAGGATGAGAAGTTTCAGATCCTTTCAGCGTTTATAGCTATAGTAGTGGGATTGCTGAGTATCCTGTTTCACAACAAATGGGTGCCAGACTGGCGGTTTATTATTACCATTCTGGGTTGGGCCGCTCTTTTCTTTGGTTTGGGACTTTTCATATTTCCGGTGCCTACAACCAGAAGACTGGAGGTACTCAATGTGAAACTGGTTCAAACTATTTATTTTCTCCTGTTTTTGCTGGGCATCTTTCTGCTGAATATGGGGTATCAAATCGTTCAGTATTAATTTTAAAATGCATTCGATATGAATAGGCTAATACGGAAATTCGAAGAGATAGGAATGAAGGATGTTCCTGTAGTAGGAGGGAAAAACGCTTCTTTGGGAGAAATGTATAGCGATCTTGCTTCACATGGAGTGAGGATTCCGAATGGTTTTGCTACTACAGCTGAAGCTTTCAGAAGTTTTCTTAAAGAAAATGGGTTAGATGAAAAACTGGAAAACCTCCTTGGAGATCTGGATCGAAAGGAATATTCCAACCTTGAAAAAATAGGAGGGGAAGCCCGGAAGCTCATTTTAGAAGGGGATCTTTCACAAGATCTTGAGCAGGCAATAAAACAGGCCTACAGAGAATTGAGTGGAGAAAAGCAGATCGAGGTGGCTGTAAGAAGCAGTGCTACCGCCGAGGACCTTCCTGAGGCCAGTTTTGCAGGACAGCATGATAGCTTTCTCAATATTTCCGGCGGGGAGGCATTGCTCGGGGCAGTGAAGAATTGTTTTGCCTCCCTTTATACCAATAGAGCAATTAAATACAGGGAAGACAAGAATTTTGAACACCGGGATGTGGCTTTATCTGTCGGGGTGCAGAAAATGGTTCGATCAGACCTGGGCAGCTCGGGCGTCGGGTTCACTATAGATCCTGAATCGGGCTTCAGGGATGTCATTCATCTCGCCGGAATATGGGGACTTGGGGAAAATATTGTTCAGGGAACGGTGAACCCCGATGAATTCTATGTATTTAAACCAACCCTGGAAAGAGGAAAAATGGCAATCATTCAGAAAAAACTTGGTGCCAAAGAAAAAACCATGGTCTATGCGGGATCAAATGGACATGCTTCTACAATGAACATGGATACCGAACCCAGAAAGCAGGACCAGTTCGTGCTGAGTGACCGGGAGATTATGGATCTGGCCAAGTGGGCTCTTGAAATTGAAAGACATTACGACAAGCCTATGGACATTGAATGGGCTAAAGACGGGATTTCTAATGAACTTTTTATTATTCAGGCCCGACCCGAAACAGTACATGCCACTGCCAAAGAAGAACTTCAGGTGCAATACAAGCTTTTGGAAAAAGGAAAAGTACTCGCAAAAGGAAATGCTATCGGATCAAAGATAGCAGTGGGACCTGCCAGGATCCTGGAATCCCCTCGGGAGGCAGATAAACTCAAGAAAGGAGATATCCTGGTAACCGAAACCACCAGTCCAGACTGGGACCCATTGCTCAAAAAGGTTTCCGGGGTCGTGACAGACCGCGGGGGACGTACCAGTCACGCAGCTATAGTGGCACGGGAACTTAGCGTTCCTGCAGTTGTAGGCTCGGGTGCGGCTACCCGAAATATAAAGGACGGGGAGATGATCACCGTTTCCTGTGTGGAAGGACAAACCGGATTTGTATATCAGGGAGAGCTGAAATATGAGACACAAGAGATCGACTTTGGTGAGATTGAAATGCCCGAAACCGAAGCCAAACTTATTCTTGCTGATCCTGAAAGAGCATTTCAGCTCTCCTTTTATCCTAACAATGGAGTAGGCCTTCTTAGGATGGAATTTATCATCACGCATATGGTGAAGGTGCATCCCATGGCGCTCATAAAATTTGATGAATTGAAAAATGAAGAGGCCCGGAAGCAGATCAGTGACCTGACGAGAAATTATTCTAAAAAAGAAGAATATTTTATAGACCGGTTGGCCCAGGGTATAGCAACCATGGCCGCGGCATTTTATCCCAAGGAGGTCATCGTTCGGATGAGCGATTTTAAGACCAATGAATACGCCAACCTCATAGGCGGGAAACAATTCGAACCCGAAGAAGAAAATCCGATGCTCGGATTTAGGGGGGCTTCCCGATATTATCATGAGCTGTACCGGGAAGGATTCCTTCTCGAATGCCGGGCGATAAAAAAGGTAAGGGAAGAAATGGGTCTTGAAAATGTCAAATTGATGATCCCTTTTTGCCGGACCGTGGAAGAAGGAGAGAAGGTTGTAAAATTGATGGCCGAGAATGGATTAAAGCAGGGAGAGAATGGAACTGAGATCTATGTGATGGTAGAAATACCCAGTAATGTGGTCCTCCTGGAAGAATTCGCCAAAGTCTTTGATGGTTTTTCCATTGGGTCTAATGACCTTACCCAACTCACCCTGGGGATTGACCGTGATTCTCAGCTAATTAGTTCTCTTTTTGATGAAAACAATCCGGCTCCAAAACAAATGATCGCTCTTGCCATAGAGAAAGCCAACAAGGCAGGAAAGAAGATTGGTCTCTGCGGACAAGCTCCCAGCGATTTTCCTGAATTTGCTTCATTCCTGGTGAAAGCGGGAATAGATAGTATTTCCTTTAACCCCGATGCCTTGCTGAAAGGGATAAGGAACATAAAGAAGGCGGAAGAAGAGCTGGAAAAAGAAGAGCCTGTAGTTTAACTTCTACAGGACAATCATCTTCGAATCAGAGAAGAAATATTACTAATAAATTGTCCCGACTGCTTTTACAGCCGGGACAATTTATTCAACCAACTATCATTCCTCCATCAATTACCTGGGTAGTACCGGTAATATACTTGCTGTCATCGCAGGCGAGAAAGAGTGCAAGGTCTGCTATTTCAGAATTTCCGGCGTAGCGTTTAAAAAGTACACTCGCTTCAAAATCTTTTTGAGAAGCTGCAGGTTTATCGGGATGTATCTGCTCTTCAATGGAAGCGCATCATACGATTATTTACCGGGCCGGGATGTATTGAATTTACAACTTCGTAAGCTATCGGAACCCCACCCCGTGGAACAGCTATGATCAAAGGCTCCAGATCTTTAAATTTCTTTAAGCAAATCCCTAAAAGAATACCTGCCTCTTTTCTATCCTTCAAAATCACCCGTCTTATTTCATGTATAAACAATTGAAATTAATAAATTTAGGACCTATCAATTGTGTCTTTTGTCATTGAAAAGATGGAACTGAAAAAATAATTTTTGAGAGACTGGGCTCTCCAGATGAAGATAATCTTTATCAGGAATCTCGGAAGAGGTACTTTAATCTGCAAAGTTTAAAATGCATACATAATTCTATTAAAAAGCCCGTTCCGAAGTTCTCTCTAATCATTCTATAAAAGAGCAGCATTAGTAGATAATGTTAAAAAAATAATGGTCCGGCGGTTTAATTTGTTTAAAGTGATAACTTAAGGCTGTAACTCAATGGTTATGAGAAAGTTTCACACCCTCCGTTTTCTACCGGTTCATTTAATTTTAATGCTGTGCCTTTTCAGTCTCTCCTGTAATCAAAGAGAAACAAATCTTTTAGATGAGCAGGTTCTTTCTGCGCAGGTGGCCCTGTTACCTGATCATTTTAAAAATGTACCGGTATCTCCTGCGACAGAACCTCATGTTGCAGCGGAAAAGGATACTAATGTGCTGCTGAGGGTAGATACCTCAAATATTACTGAAGACACCAAAGATGAATTTGTGTTTATCTCTGACGACAGGTCAGATCCTTCCGAAAACAGCAGTTCCCCCTCCGAACATATAGCACTTGTTGAAAAAAACATGAAAATATACTGGAGAGCAGAAGCTTTAGATCCACAATCCGGAGTTACGGTTGACGTGTTGGGAATTTTCCGGAAACCGGAAGGCGGTTCAGAAATACTGGATGGTGTTTTTCGTGACCCTAATCAGGACGGGATAATTATGGGGAAGATCAAAAATAAAAAAGTAGAGGGCCTGGAATATTATAATATCATGATACGGGTAAATGGGGAAAATCCTAAAACTTACGTGATCGATCCAAAACTTAAAATGATCAATTAAGTAGATTTATGAGAACCCTTCATTCATGATTCAGCAAACAGTTAGTCCATGATGAACTTGACTCCTCCGGATAAAAGATGGGCAGTAAGGCCGGAGTCACGTTTGTAATAGTCGTATTTTAAATCTGCAGTTTTAAGGCCGAAGTGCCAGAGGTGGAAATTTGTAAATATATCAGTATATCGAATTCCTAAGCCGTATTGATTGGCATTGAATTCCGAAAGGTCATAATCTGAAGTATAGAATTCTTCTGTAGACACATGTTCTTCATAAGCTGCAAAATAATCGGCTGCAGTTTGATCGTAGTATCTGTACGAAGGATAGACCGTAAATTTTTGAGAGATTTTTACCGGCAGTTCCACCTTAGCTGTATTAGAGCTTATTCCCCAGTTGTCGGTATAAAAGCGGTAGTAAGTCCTCACTACAAACATGGAATTAAGAAAATAATTCAGTCGACCTCCAATGGCAATCTTGGATCGTGTATCCGGTAGTTGTTCTACATCATCTGCTAATTGAAAATTCTCGACGTAAAAATTGGGCCTGTCAGCAAAATAAACCCGCTGAAAGGGGGTGGAGAGCAATCCTTCCTGCTGCACAAGATCAACCGAAAGACTCGCCTGCAGATCTTTTGCAATGATCTGAGAAACATTTAAACCTACTGCATAGGAATTTCGGTTTTCGCTGTCAAATTCCGAAAATGAAGGCGCATAAGTTCCATTTCCCGTGATGTCACTGAAAAAGCTGCTGTTCAACCCGGGGCCGTTCGCTTCGAAGAACCGCAACTCATAAGGATAGATTGCATTCCAGGTGTCGAGATAAACATTGGCAGAGATCCCAATTTCGGTATTCTTGTCATTGAACAACCAGGCATAGCTTCCGCCGAAGCCAATAGAGAAATAATCATATTCCGAAGAAACCGAGAGTTTGGCAGTCCATATCCTGTTGCGGTCGTCTGAGCTATGACTGTAGGTGCCGTTGAAATTCGCCCAAACATCGCCGGAGGATGCACCTGAAGAAGCAGTAAAAGGATCGGCTGGACCGCCGCTGTCCCAGGGATCAATATTGCTTGAAGAAGCCGAGGTGTAGGCCGAAATTCCCACATCTATGGTCAAAACATCGTCAGCATTCAGAGGAATGGATACCACAAAGGTCGGGGTAAGGTCCGAAAGTTCTTCAGTGCCTATCCCTCCGCTTACCGCAGCATTATCGCCGTCCTGGGTGTAAAGGCTGGTGAGAAATTCCACCTCTGTACTCTCCAAAACACGTGGTTTAAAGCCTTCCTCTGCCGGAATTTCCTGTGCTACACCTGTTATGAAACAGGAAAAGAATAAAATGATCGCCAGTTTTTTCATTTTTGTGCCCTTAGTTGCAACCGCATCCGCCGCCTGTTTTACCTCCGTTAGCTCCTGCTGCCGCTTCCCGGTAAGCCTGGAAATTAGTCTCAAATCTGTCAGTATTCCTCAACGACAATTCCATGTCGGGATCATTGATGTTTACCTTTTCGTATTCCTTTACCGCCGAGCAGGATTGCAGGGCAGCCAGAATAAAACATCCTAAAATTGCTTTTTTCATGGAGTATTGATTTTTATGTTTTTTGAGGTGCTAATATTCCCATTTGCTTCTATGATGATGCATTCTACCTGCGGCAGTTGATCAATCCTGTCAAGGCCAACCTCTTTCCCCAGTACAAATACTGAAGTCGCCAAAGCGTCGGCCAATTCTGCTTTAGGTGCAAAGACAGATACACTGATGATCCCGGTAGCGGGATAACCTGTCTTTGGGTTGATAATATGCGAATAGCGAACTCCATTGAATTGTACGAACTTTTCATAGTCCCCGGAAGTTACCACCGCACCTTCCCTGAGTGGTAGCAGCGCAAAGGCCCTGTCCTTATTCAGTGGATTCGTAATGGCGACCATCCACTCGCGCCCATCCGGTTGTTTGCCCCAGGTATTCATGTCCCCGGAGGCGTTAATGATCCCTCCCGAAACCCCTTTTGAAAGAAGTACGTCTTTCGCCATATCTGCCGCGTAGCCTTTACCAATGGCTCCAAAACCAATTTTCATCCCTGAATTTTTCAAAAAAACAGTGGAATTCTTCTCGTCCAGAAGAATGTTCTTAAATCCCACTTTTGACACCGAAGCTTTTATCTCTTCTTCGGAAGGCATTTCTTTCATGCTGCCGTCAAACTTCCAGATCCTGTCCATTGAAGCATAGGAAATATCAAAAGCTCCATCCGTGATCTCTGAAATTTTAATGGCCCTTTTGAGGAGGCTGAAGAGTTCCGGATCCACTGTTACGGGTTGGAGTCCGGCGTTAAGGTTGATTTTAGAGGTTTGGGAATTGGGATCCCAGGAGGAAATGAGTTTTTCGATCCTTACTATTTCGGCGACTGCCAGGTCAATGTATTCATCTGCTTCAGCTTTATTATTTGCGATCACGGTGATCTCAAATCTGCTTCCCATGAGCTTCAGCGTACGCTTGTAGATATCCTGTGCCGAAGCGTTCAGACTCAATGTGAAGAACAGGCTAAAAAGAAGCAGCTTTTTCAAAATCAGTTTTTAAATGAATTCAGTAATTCAATATATTCTTTTGGGGATAATTTTTTATAGCCGGTTTTCCCGAGCACCTTTCCGTTTTGATCCATTATGACCACCAGGGGAAAATACCCCTGTGGATTATATCTCTCTGCCAACTTGTTATTCTTTTCCTGCCGGGAAGGTTCAAGTTGATTTTTTTCCTTTCGGGGGAAATCAGCCTTTACCAGTACATAATGATCTTTAGCGTAGTCCTGAAATTCTGAAGATGACCAAATCTCACGATCCAGTTTGATGCATGGGGCACACCAGTCAGAGCCCTGGAAGATGAGCAGAATTTTCTTGTTTTCTTTTAAAGCCTGTTCCTGTGCAGACGAAAGATCGTTGTGCCATGATTGTGCACTTGCAATTCCAGCAACAAAAAATAATATTCCAAAAAGTATATTTTTCATAGAAGTATCTTCCTTTATTCTCTAACGAATTTAATGATCTGTTATTGCTGCTGCTGCTCCTTCTGCTGTAAAAAATTCCGGAGACCGGAAACTTTATCAGATGGAATTTCAGGTCCTGTCGCAAAGGCTTATCCGGTCCTTATTGCTGATAAAAAAGCGCCAATAGCAACCCGGAATTAAATTTAGGACTTTAAATCCTGGAGCCAGTCGCCCGCTGTTAGGCAATGTGAATTTTGTACTTTTGTGACGCTACATTTTTCAGAAAAAATCTGCTGTTCGATAGAGGTAAAATATTGGCCTTTTTTAAAAACAGGCTCTGGAAAATAGATAAAAAGATGCCGACCCTTGAAAACGAGCGGCATATAAAATAATTAAGAAAATGAAAGAGACTAAAGTGCGAAAATATATTGAAGAGGTATTAAATAATATGCCGGCAGACTGGCTGAAACTAACTACTCATCGGCTGGATATTTATAATGAACAGTTGGCCAAAACCCAATTTTTGGATGAGTTCGAAACTTTATTTGAAGAAAATAATGCTAAACCTGCTGCCCTTGCTGCTTTGCCTACGGCTTATGATTACATTCGTTTAGGTCATCCTTTGTCTTCAATCCTGGAATGGGCAATAGCAAAAGAGAACCGCCTAAAACCTGATAATGTAATCAGTTTTTCGTCCAACACCATTCCTGTTTTGGCGGTGCTGAGAAAAAACTTATTTCTTAGGAAAAAAACACGTATCCTTTACCGGGACAACCTGCCTGACTACTTCGACACACAGAGCCTGAAGCAGGTGTACGGGTACGATTTTGAACTTGAAAAAATTGAAGATCCTACCAATATTTCTGAATTTGAGGGCAGTACCATTTTTATTTCTCAGGCTAAAAACATAAATGATCTTGCTTTATCTCCTAAAATTGATTTTTGGGTGAGTATGCTTCCGGGGCCGGGAAGTATCTTACTGGTCAATGGGGAGCGCAATGAAAAATATATTTCAGAAATTCAGCATGTGCGCAGAAGGGAAACCATTTCCATGACACCTGCCGATTGTTATTCCACCCTGCAGCAATTAACAGGCAAACCTTCCTCCCGGGAAGAAATGGATCTTGAAACTAATAAAACCAAAGTCTTAGCTTCCATAAAAAAGATTACCGGCACCAATTCACCAGCACTTCTCGCTTCTTCGGGCTTATCGATGCAGTACGCGATCATGATGGGCCTTATTGATGAAGCGCTTGAGAAACATAAAGGAAAAGCTATTAAAATTATTGTGCCGCCAAATTGCTATGGTGGCACAAATGACCAGGCCAGAAGGGTAGCTGCCGCATTGGACAATGTTCAAGTGGTAGATCTTTTGGTAGATGGAGATAATGATATGGTTCTTAGTACAGATCATGTATTAGACCTGGTAGCAAAAGAAGATGCCGTACCATACATCATTGCCGAAATACCTACCAATCCGAGGGTTGAAGTACCCGATTTGGAACAGCTGAAAAAAGTCTTAAGTAAAACCCGGAGCACGGCAACCGGAGAAAATGCCATTGAGCCTGTTTTTATCCTGGATCAAACCTTTTGTCCTAATGTTCAGTTTTTGGCCAGGGATGGAATTTTCTCTAAAATCAAGGCAATCTCCTATGTTAGCGGATCAAAATTTCCCAGTGGTGGTAGATGTACTGCCGGCTATTGTGTAGCCAATGAAAAGGCTGAAATGTTGTTAGGTAAGATCGAAAAACATTTAGTCCTTTGTGATAATGAAGCTACAGATCTCCAGGTGGAAATATTGGCAGAGCAATTGCCTTCTATGAATGAGAGGATAAAAGCTGCTTATAAAAACACCCGGGAATTTGTCAACTTTATCAAGGACAAGTTGCCGGCGGCGAAGATCAACTTTGTTTCTGAAGAATTGGCTGCGCAAGGTTTTACTCCCTCCGTATTTTCACTGGACCTTCCCACTAAGGGGGATACAGCTGAAGAGAAAGAAGCTTATAAGCGATCCCTGAATCAAAAACTGATCAATATGATGATCACCGAAATCCCGGAAGAAAGCAAATACTGCGTAAGCTACGGACAATTGAAAGGCTGTTACTGGACAATACCTGCAACCTCCACCCAGGGAACCACAAAAGAAGATGATAAGGATTATATCGCCAGGGTCTCTGTTTCACCGGATCTTGACCTGGAACACCACAAAAAGGTTTTCTCAGATTTTGTAGATCAGATTAAAAATGGAGAGGTGTAATTTTTTTCTTGCACATTTAAGATATTTTTAAGATTTTGGCAATGCTGTTTGCTTCAGAAGATAGCAGCGGTTGAGGGGTGATAGAACCTGAAGCAAAATTTTTCTTGCTGCCAATGATCAAAAGAAGTTTAGTTCTATTATTTCTGGTATTCTCTATTTCGGCTTCAGCACAGGAATTAATCCCTATAAAGGATTTTCTCCTGGGGAGGTTTGATTATAAGAAATCTGCCGATTTCGAAAGGGTTGACAGCGAATATGCAGTGAAACCTCTTTACCTTAACGCTGTGGCATACAAGGCTTTCATCGAGATGTTCACAGCAGCAAAGAGTGATAGTGTAAGCTTAAAGATCATTTCAGGCTCCCGAAATTTTCATGAGCAGAAAAACATCTGGGATAGAAAATGGCATAAACTGGACAGTTTATGTCCTTCAGAAAAAATATTATCCATTCTTGAATTTAGTGCTATGCCCGGCACTTCCCGACATCATTGGGGAACAGAAGTAGATTTGAACAGCCTCCAAAATTCCTATTTTGAAGAGGGTAGAGGTAAGGCTGAATACGATTGGCTGGTAAAAAATGCTTCTAAGTTCGGCTTTTATCAGGTCTATACTTCCCAAACAACAGGAAGGACCGGCTACAGGGAAGAAAAGTGGCATTGGTCATACCTGCCTTTAGCAGCTAAATACCTGGAGGAATATAATTCAAAGGTAGATTATGAGGAAAAAGCAGGTTTTGAAGGCAGCGAATTTGCTTTGGAGCATAATATTATACCGGGATATGTGAATGGGATTCCGCAGGAGTTACAATACCGGGCATTTATTACCGGGGAAACTAAAAGGCTGGTACAAATCGAATCTTCAGAAGGTGAGTAACCCTTGATTGCCTGGTACGTCACATTTTAGATTAATAGATCGCTACTTAATTTTTGGGGGATGAAAATCTCTTAAGCTTTCCAGGCCCAACAAATAATTTTGGAAAATCGAAGCCCCTTCCTCTATATTTGTTTCATGGCTAAACTAGATGAGTTTATAGCTGAATTTGCCTCTTTTGTCTGGGGACTTCCGCTTTTGATTTTGCTTACCGGGGGTGGATTGTATCTCCTAATTTATTCAAGATTTCTTCCTTTTAGATACCTGGGCCATTCGCTAAAGGTTTTAAGAGGGAAGTATGATGACCCGAACGATCCGGGAGAGATCAACCATTTCAAAGCCCTTTCTACCGCCTTATCTTCTACCATTGGAATGGGAAATATTGCCGGTGTGGCGGTTGCTATTGCCATAGGAGGTCCCGGTGCCATGTTTTGGCTGTGGGTGAGTGCAGTTATAGGGATGGCCACAAAGTTCTTTACCAATACCCTGGCAGTGATGTACCGCGGAAGAGATTCGGAAGGTAAACTCCAGGGCGGTCCCATGTATTTTATTACCGAAGGGCTTGGAAAAAAATGGTGGATCATGGCAGCATTTTTTAGTGTTGCAGGTTTGGTAGGTGCCCTTCCGGTTTTCAATGTAAATCAACTTACCCAGGCCATCAATTATATCCTGCTTACTCCTAATGGAGTGGATGTGAATTTTACCTCCAATCTCATCATAGGGATCATACTCGCGATCATTACTGCAATTGTAATCTACGGCGGACTGGAACGGATAAGCAATACGGTTTCAAAGATGGTCCCTATAATGGTGGCTCTATATTTTCTTTCGGTTTTAATCATTCTGCTGGTCAATTTCGAGCAGGTGCCGTATTATTTCGGACTTATTTTTACTGATGCCTTTGCTGCGGAAAATTACGTGGGAGAGCCATTTTTGGGAGGTGTATTAGGAGGCTTGATCATCCTTGGAATAAGACGTGGAGCCTTTTCTAATGAAGCGGGGATTGGTACAGCACCAATGGCACACGGGGCTGCAAAAACTGCCGAACCTGTGCGGGAAGGCCTTGTAGCCATGTTGGGACCTGCAATTGATACCCTTATTGTTTGTTCCCTCACCGGCCTTGCTATTCTGGTAACCGGGGTATGGCAAACACATGATGTCAATGGGGTAAGTTTAACTACAGCCGCTTTTAATGCCTCTATTCCTGTCTATGGTAATTACCTGCTCCTGGTATGTATTGCGATCTTTAGTATTTCTTCACTTTTCTCCTATTCCTACTACGGAAGCAAATGTCTTTCCTTCTTGATAGGTGCCAAAAGGAAGCATTACTATAATTACTTTTATATTCTGAGTATCCTTTTAGGAGCAACAACTTCTCTGAGTATGATGATCAATCTTATCGACGGATTTTTTGCTCTAATGGCTATCCCCACCATGACTGCTACTTTGATCATGTCACCGAGGGTTTTAAAAGAAGCTAAAAGATATTTTAGAAAACTGAAGGAAACGGAAAGAGAGGTTATCCAAAAGTAACTACCCGCCGCTCATCCTGGCTCTGCTGTGCAGCCTCAATGATCCTTATCACATCCCTTGCCTGCTCAGGTTTCACTTCCAATGCAGCTCCTGATGTTATTGCGTTGTAAAGATTCTGATACACCACCCGATAGTCGCCGGGTTCACTTTTAAAGAATTCTTCCTTGTCAACTGTATTTAATTTTCCCCAGATCTCTTTCGGCTCTTTTCCCCAGTTTGAAGAATTCTTAGGATTTTCACCATTTTTTAATGCCTCTTCCTGAACATCTGCGCCATATTTCACAAAAGAACCTTTGGTGCCATGAACACTATAAGTTGGAACTTTCTCCTTTACCAGCGTACCTGCCTTTAAAGTAACCTTAAGCTGAGGATAGAACAGCAGCAGTTCAAAATTATCGGGAACTTGTGCGTTGTCCCGCTGCATTCTTATGTCGGCAAAAACTTCTTTGGGTAATCCAAAGAGGTGCAGTGCCTGATCGATTAAATGACTCCCCAGGTCATAGAGAATTCCGCTGCCGGGCAGCTCCTTTTCTTCCTTCCATCCAGGTTTGATCTCATTCCTGAAGCGATCAAAATGGGCTTCATATTCTACAACCCTGCCTAAAAAATCCTTTTCAATGAGCTTTTTTACTGTTCTAAAGTCACTGTCCCACCTGCGGTTGTGGTTCACACTTAGTACAAGCTTATTTTTGTGAGCCAGGTTGATCAATTCATTAGCTTCTTTAACATGAGGTGTAAAAGGTTTTTCCACCAGCAAATTTTTTCCCGCTTCCAGGATTTGTTTTCCAAAAGTATAATGTAGATGATTCGGTAGTACCAGAATTACCAGGTGTATAGAAGGGTCTTCAAGAATACCGGAAATATCTGCTACTACTTCGGCTTCGGGAAAATCTGAGTTTGCAGCCCTAATATTGTCGGGACTGGAGGTAAGGATCTTTACTACTTTAAATCCGGAGACAGAGGAGAGGATCGGCGCGTTATAGATCCTTCCGCCGGAACCATAACCCACAAAGGCAGTATGAAGCTGCTTCATTTTTATTTGTAAGATAAAAAATTCGGAAGTAATGAAACCTAACGGCCTTCAAAAATGTCATTTCTGGATCCTGTACTTAATCTTCAGATTCCGGATGGCCGGCAAAGAATGGCTTCAATGGTTCGAGATTGGTGATCTTTTCCACACATTCCAAACGCATGGGTTTTCGACAGTAGTAATATACACTCTCGTACTTCTGAGCTTTAAGATAATCCTTTTGATTGATAGAGGAAGTAACTATGACTACGTATATCCGGGAAAGCAGCCCTGATTTTTTGATCTTTTTGAGGAATTTCCATCCATCTAAAACAGGCATGTTAAGATCCAGGAATACCAGAAAGTGCTTTTGGCTTCGGTCGTTTTCCTGAATGTAATTCAGAGCATCTAATCCATTTTCAAATATAACCGGAGGCCAGTTCAATTCACTGTTGCGCAACAGGTTCTTATGCAACAGAGTGACTACTTTGTCATCATCTACCACCAGGATCTCAAGACCGGCAGGATTATTTGACATGTATGTCAATTTCTTCAGTTTTACCTACAATATTGCGGATGATACTGTCCAGTTCATTTGCAGAGTCATGAATATGAAAAAGGATCTCCTCTTTTGACATTTCTTCAAAGCTTTCTTCTTCCAGCAGGTGAAGTAGACCTTTAATTCTGGCTAAAGGTGCCCTTACTATGTGAGATTGCTCCCAGGCGATCTGTTTAAGAGCTTTGTTTTGACGCTGTACCTTTCGAAGAAGCTTTCGGGAATTGGTGACGTCGAGTACCGCGCCTACCATTCGGATTGCTTTTCCTGTCTTGTCCCTTATAATAAAACCGCGGTCACTTATGTGGGCAATATTACCGTCGGCTTTAATTAGGCGGTATTCGAGTTTCCATTTTTTGGCATTGGGATCCTTTATTGCACACGCAAGAGACATTTTTACCTTCTCACGGTCCTCTTCGGGCACCTTGGTAAGCCAGAAAGAGTGTACAGAAGTAGCTTCATTGGTATCATAACCAAAAATGTTCTTATAACCTTTGCTGCGAGTAACAGAATCTGTGGCTATTTCCCAGTCCCAAATCATCTCATTGGTTGCTTTCATGGCAATTCTGAAACGCTTGTTAGCAACTTTTAATGCCTCCCGCTTTTCGGTAAGTTCAGAGATGTCACTTGTAGCACCTATAAGGCGCTGAGCTTTTCCTGTGTGGTCACGCAAAATATAGCCTCTGTCCACCACCCGGGCATAGCTGCCGTCGGCTTTCTTAAAGCGATATTCGGTTTTAATAAAGTCTTCATGTGGATTGCCTATAGCATCTCTAAGTTTCTTTCTTTCAATAGGTTCGTCCTCTGGATGAATATTCTTCTTCCAAAAATCTTTTTTGTTGAGGACATCTGCAGGATAACCAAAGAGTTCTTTTAGGCCCCTGTGGAAGCGGGTTACTTCGTCACTCGTCAAATCCCAGTCGTAAATAAGATCCTGAGTTGCTGTAGCTGCAAGCTGGTATCTTTCATTGACTTGCTCAATTTCCCTTGCCTGTTCAATAACTGTAGTGATATCCTGGGAATTTGCCACTATGCCCTTTACGGCAGAATCATTAAATAAATTTGTGGCGGTTGTTTGTACCCACCGGTATTCTCCCTTTTTGTTCCTAAACCTGTATGGATCAATCGTCACTTGTTTTTCTTTCCTGAGTTGGAAGAACTGGTCCTTGACTTTTTCAATATCTTCAGGATGAATAAAATGGTATGCATTCTTACCTGTTAGTTCCTCTGGATCAAAGCCCGACAGCTTTTTGTAATTTTCACTTACAAAAGAATAGTAGCCATTGATATCCAGAATTCCTATTAGGTCTGAGCCTTCCTGCACAAGGGCCCTAAATTTTTGTTCACTCAATTTAAGTTCTTCTTCCCGTTTTCTTACCTTCTCAAGGGCAGCCTTTTTTTCAAAGGCATTGGTAAGGTTCTGGGTAAGACTTCTAAGGAAAGTGACTTCCTCTTCTTTCCATACCCGGTCTCTGGTGCAATCGTCAAAGCCCACAAATCCGAATAAATGTTCCTCCACAAAAATGGGCAGCAACAACATGGATTTTATTTCCTGATCTTCAAAGATCTCTTTTAAAGCCCCGGGAGTAAGATCATGACGTGTTGCAGTAAAAGGTAAGTTTTTTACAAGTGGAGTCATTATTTCCTCCACTGTTTTTATAGGCATTTTTTGCAACTCCTCATTATCTATTTGAGGCGGGGTATTTTCACTGCACCATTCCACTTTTTGGCTGATAAGGATCTCTCCTGTATCCGGGTCCTCATCGGCTCCAAAATAGTACATTCTGTCTGCCTCTATGGTTTGAGCTATAGCGCCAAAAGTCTCTTGAAGAGCCTCATCATTTATCTCATTTTCAAGAAGGGAACTAATAAATGCAGCATTGACCTCAAGAAAGCGGCTCTTTTCTACGATCACCTTCTCATTGTTTCTAATTTCGGTAACGTCCTTTGCAATACCGTGTATCTCGGTAACTTTGCCGTCCATGAACAATGGCATTAGCAGTACCTTTAAAATGAGCTTATTACCTTGTGCCGAAATAAAATCGGCCTCAAAAGAGGTAATTCTTCCTTTACAGGCCAGTGCAAAATTGTCAAGAACAAGCACTTTATGACATGGACTGCAAAAAGGAATAAAACTACTGCCGATGATCTGGTCCAGGGGAAGTCCTGCCATTTTAGCCAGACTCTCGTTGACATGTTTGAAATTACCTTCGAGCTCCATCCTGAAGATCCCGTCCGGATTTTCTTTGATGAAGCTTTTGAACTGCTGGTTGTTCATATGCAGCTCGGTCTTCATGTCCTGCTCCCGTTTCGCCTGCAAAACTTCTGATGTAACTTCGCGGGTCGTGTGAAGAATGTATTCTACATTACCGTGGGAGTCTTTTAAAGGTATATTTTGAGAAGTGAAGTAACGTTCAATAAATAACCCTGATTTATTGTCTTTAATATCATAGCGCAGGTTTCGTACAATCTGCTTCTCACCACTTGTTAAAATCTTTATAAAGGATTTCTTTAAGATGTCAATACCATGAACATCATTTTGAGGATTAGAGGGAAAAACCTCCCTTACCTCTTTCTGTAAAAGTTCTTCTTCTGTAGTTCCGGTAAGATCAAGGAAAGCCTTATTAACATCAAGAATTATATAATTTTCAGAAGATTGAGGTTCAATGATGAGACAAGCAAATAGCATGGCCTCAAAAATCTCCTTCCAGTATTTATCCTTCATAGTAGGGAAATGAAAGTATTTCGTATAAATCTTAATCTTTTGTTAAGACGAAACAAATATAAAGAAAAAAATTTCTTGTAGGCTACTGCTGAATTTTAAAATTGGTTTTTTTGGCTGATTAAAATGCTGTTAATCGGTATTAAATAATAATTTTATTAGGAAAAATCCTACAAAATTGACTATGAGTCGTCAGAAGCATCAATGATCCACAGGAACCAGAAGGACGGGAACTTTTAAACCTTCTATGATTTCCTGCTCCACATTTCCCACAAATAACTGGTAAAAGAAATTTCTCTTGTGGTGCCCGGCAATAAGTAGATCAACATTCAGTTCCTTTACCTGAGCTTTTATCAATTTGGCTGTTGACCCCTGCAATTGCATTCCTTCGGCTTTAAGGTTTCTCGCCTGTAGGTCTTCTGTAAGTCGTTTTATTAATTCTCCTTCTTTTTTTCTGTTTTGAAGTCGTTTTTCATGCGCGAATTGAGGCCCGGCTTCCAGGCCAAGGAAATCGTCGGGGTCGGGTTCACTTATGTGCAGGATCCATACTTTTGATCCAAATGCCCCGGCTAGTTTTTCTGCTTTGGCCAGCAAGCGTCCGGCATTCTGTTCCTTATTGATAGCAACCAGAATATTTTTCATTTTTTGGGTAGATTAGCTCCTTAAAATTAGCGAAAATACACTTCAATTGAGCTATAGCTGCCGCCAAAAATAACTCCGGCACCCTAATTGGGTGCCGGAGTTATTGTTATCTCGATAAAGAACTAATCTACGAGGGTCTCATTGAAGAGTTTGAGGATCCTTTTGTATTCGTCTGTCCAACTGCTTGGCTCCCGGAAGCCATGATCTTCTACCGGATAAACTGCCATTTCCCAATTGTCCTTTTCCAGTTCGATAAGCCGCTGGGCAAGTCTCACCACATCCTGGAAATGTACGTTCATATCTATCATTCCGTGAGCAATTAATAAATTACCTTCCAATCCTTCTGCAAAATAAATAGGGGAGGAGCGCTTGTAGGCAATAGGGTCATTTACCGGCTCATTAAGAATATTTGAGGTATAACCGTGATTGTAATGAGCCCAGTCTGTAACAGATCGCAAGGCAGCACCAGATTTAAAAGTATCAGCTTCAGTAAAGAGTGCCATTAGGGTTATGAATCCGCCGTAGCTTCCGCCGTAAATTCCCACCTTTTCAGGATCAATTCCATGTTCAGCTATAAGATATTCCACCCCGTCTACCTGGTCAGAAAGATCTTTTCCTCCCATATGCCGGTAAATACCTGTTCTCCAGTCACGGCCGTACCCTGCACTTCCGCGGTAATCAATATCGAGCACAGTATATCCAAGATCTGTTAAAAGATTGTGGAACATATACTCTCTAAAATAGCTGGACCACCATTTGTGCGCATTTTGCAAATACCCTGCTCCATGTACAAAGACTACAGCTGCTCCATTTTTTGAAGCTTCTGAAGGTTTATACAGCCTCGCCGGTACCATTGCTCCATCTTCGGCTTTAAATTGTACAAGTTCCGGATCCCGCCAGTCATATTGCTGAAATTCCTCAGATTGTCCATCAGTGATTTGCTGTGCCTTTGCATTAGAGGAAGTTTTCTTAAGGTACAACTCCCAGGGCTGGTTCGAGTAGGAATGCCTTATAGCCATATATTTCTCATCCGGAGAAAGCTCCACTTCATTATTTCCGGTAAGGGTGGTGAGTTTTTCCATTTTTCCGCCGCGCACAGGCATACGATAAAAATGTCTTTCCCCGGGATGAATTTCTGAAGTGGTGAGATACCAGCTCTTGCCATCATTGGAAAGAAAGGGATCAAAAACTTCGTAATCTCCCCGGGTTAATGCTGTTTTATTACCAGATCTTACATTTAGCAGGTAAAGATGAGAATAGCCTGTTTCTTCACTTTGAAAATAAATGGTCTCATTGTCATTAAGCCATCCTATAACACCCCCGCTCCAGGAATGGCCAATCCCGGGACCGGCGATCCAGGCTTCATCCCTTTGACGGTCAAGAGATTTAAGCTCTCCGGTTTCCAGATCTACCAGGCTTATCCACCTGTCTTTATTATCGTGAGAACGCGCGATCAAAACAGCATTTTTACCATCCCCGGAAAAATATGGTCCATTTGTATTTATTTTTCTCACTTCCTCTTCCCATTCACGGTCCGGATAATCGCTTACATAATCCGGAAGATCTTTAATCCCCGGTAGATTATCGGTCTGAACCATGTAAACAGTATCCTTTTCAAGGTTGTAAATGGCGGCTTCCAGTTTTGATTGTTCACTGCCCACTTTGCTGCGGGCAGGTAGGTCGACAGTGTAGCCTGAAAGATCTGTGTAATCCGGAATATCAGTGTCTTTTGCATCTGCACTGGTAAGCAACTGAAAACTCACATAATTTCCATCCGGGGACACCTGCAGGTTCATAATTCTTTTTTTTCCGGTGTAATAGGTGAAAGGATCGGGAGTAGAGGTTTTCTCCCGGTAAGCTTCCCTGGCCTTTTTATTGTCGTTCCGTTTGCGTACTTCTGCCAGCAAGCCCAGGTTTTCATCCTGTAGCCATTGATCCTGTTCAGAAAGTTTTTCTTCTTTTTTCTCTTTTTCGGTACCTGTTCGAATGTTGGTAAGTTTATCTATGCCTCCGGATTTGAGGTTGTAGGTATAGGCATTGTTGTCAAAAACAAAGCTGATCTTTTCCTCATCTGCCATGAATTCGGGATTGGAAATTCCTCCGCCCAATTCAATAAGCTCCCGCTCTTTTTTGCTTTTAAGGTCATAGAGAAACAGAATTCCATCCCTTACAAAAACTTTTTTAGTGCGGGCATCATTGAAGTCACCCTGGCGGGGCAGCAATTGATCTTCTTCCTGCCAGCTCACTCTTCGAATTTGTCTGGGATCTTTGATATTGATCCGGTACAGCGAATCTGAGGGATTTTTTTCAGGATTATATTCGAAGTAGATATTTTCACTATGAGCACCCCAGGAGATATTGGAAGGGAAAGTTCCCATCCACGCGGGATCCTTCATGATCTTTTCTACCGTTAAGTCTGAAGTTTGCGCATAGCAAAAATTGAGGCTGATAAATGCCAGCAGGCATAGTAGGTTTTTCATATTGCGAAGAGGTGAATTTTGGAATGGCAATATAAAAAATCCGCAGGAATAAGTATGAAAACAAAAAGGCACCCGAAAATGGAGTGCCTTAGATTCTATAGAGTTTAATTCACTCTTTCTTTTGAACCTTCCGTGGAGGTGGGAACATATTTCAAAAGAGTCTTAATAGATCTTAATTCGAAAATTCCATTTTCGATATATGCCTTATGGCGTAAAAGAATTTCCCTGCAGGAACCTTCATGAATTTGACACAAAGCATTTTGATATAATTCCAGACTGTCCTTATTGATCTTTAAGGCTTTTCTAACAGCAGAAGCCTGATCATCCATACCCTGTTCCATCCTGTTTCTCTCATAGGAGGTAGAAGACATGTAAGGCTCCTTACCGCCATAATAGGAGATCTCCTCTGCTATTTCCATAGCAAACTGGGAACGCCGGGAAGCCACATTCTGGAAATAGTATTTTAAAGAAGCATCTTCGATGTTTTCTGCCAATTTACGGCAGTGCCTTGCCACCTTGAAATTATCCTCAAGGAGCTGGCGAAGGGAACGTTCTCTTATTTTTGAATGGTCCATTATACTTTTATTCTTTGTTGAAGTCTTAGCTTTATTCTCTCTTGAAGTCTTAGTATAATTTACGAAAAAGAGATGGAAAAAAATGCTTTCGGGAACGTCTTAACGCACATTTAGCTATTGGAGAAATGGAGGACAAAAATCTTCTTAAAGTTTATCCAAAAGAATTATTTTGAGGTTGAAAAGCATAAAAAACCCGCCTAACAGAGGCGGATTTTTTGATATATTTTCCTTAAGATCAGGCTTTTGCTTTTCTATTGAGCCTGTCTTCGGCCATTTCTGTTAGAAGATCATCGGTTTTGTACTCTTCATCCAAAGTTTTTTGCAACTTCTTTGCGATGTCATCATGTCCTAATTCCTTCGCATATCTCACGGCAGTACCATAAGCCGAGATCTCGTAATGTTCTACACGCTGGGCTTCAGCAATAAGACCGGCATCACGTACATCTTTTTCCGTATCTTCTTCCAGAAAGGATTCTGCTTCTTTTATAAGTCCTTTCATCGCTTTGCAGGTTTCCCCTGTAGGTTTGATGCCTAATTTTTCGGTGATCTCCTCCAGGCGCTTGATATGGCCTTCGGTTTCTTTTAGGTGTTTCTCAAATGCTTTCTTTAGCTTATCATCACTTGCATTCTTTTGCATTTTTGGAAGAGCTTCTACCAATTGATTTTCGGCACTGTACAAATCCTTTAATTGATGTTCAAACAGATCTTTTAAATTTTTCATCTTCTTTCTTTTTTTTTGATTTTCATCTAAGTTAATTCCTGTACACTGCGAGTGCAGTTAAATCATTAATAAATCTTTGTTGATACTTTACTAAAACCATGGTCACACCACTTAAAGGAAGAGGATTTTTATTTTTACCTTCGTAGTTTAACTCTGCTGCATGTTTAGAATTAAAGACCACATACGGGATATTAAAGACTTCCCTAAAAAGGATATTATTTATAAGGATATTACTCCGCTATTGCAAAACCCCAAGGCAACCCGGGATGCCTTAAAGGAATTTCTCAGGCACCTGGGAGACCAAAAGATCGAGAAAGTAGTGGGCATAGAATCCCGCGGTTTCTTCTTTGCGACTTTGCTTGCACAGGAACTTAATGCGGGTTTTATTCCAATAAGAAAGCCCGGAAAATTACCTTTTAAGACCTTTAGAGAAAGTTATTCCCTGGAGTATGGGGAAGATATCCTGGAAATTCACTGCGATGCCATTAAAAAAGGCGAAAAGGTGCTTATACATGACGATGTTCTTGCCACAGGCGGTACTGCTGCTGCAGCCTGTAAACTTGTAGAAAAAATGGGAGGTGAAATAGTGCAGTGCAATTTCCTTATGGACCTTGACTTTTTGAAAGGGAGAGAAAAATTAAGTGCCTATAAAGTAGTTTCTCTGGTAACCTATTGATCGTACAGGGTGACAGATATTTTTAATTAGTTATAGTCCAATTCTTCTCCATCGTCAGACCTTCTCTTAAGCCTCAACTGGTAAAAAAATAGTATTTTCGTCACCGAAATGCAGCAAACAAAGAACATTGCCATCGTTGGCACGGGATTGGTCGGGTCGCTTCTTGCCCTTCATCTCAGGAAAAAGGGTCATTCTGTAACATTATTTGATCGTCGTCCCGATGTTCGAAAGGTAGAATTCTCCGGCCGCTCAATTAACCTCGCGATGTCAAACCGTGGCTGGAAAGCCTTAGGGAAAGCAGGGATCGGGGAGGAGATAAGAGAACTTGCCATTCCGTTGTACCGTAGGGCAATGCATCTTGATAACGACCCGGTATATTTTCAGAATTACGGCAAAGAAGGAGAGGCGATATACTCCATCTCACGCGGAGTACTCAATCGAAAAATGATCGACCTGGCCGAAGCTGCCGGGGCGGTTTTCAAATTTGAGGAAAAGGTTTGGGAAGTTGATCTTGCTCAAGCAAAACTCTATACCGGCGAATCTGAAAAAGGGAATTGGGAGGAGTACAATTTCGATCTCATTTTCGGTGCAGACGGGGCTTTCTCGCGCGTACGGCATAAAATGCAGCGGCAAAGCAGGTTCAATTATTCCCAGCATTTTATCGATGTGGGGTACAAAGAGCTTCGAATTGCCGCAAATGAAGACGGCACCCACAAACTCGATAAGAATTCCTTTCATATATGGCCGCGGGGTAAATTTATGCTCATCGCGATGCCCAACCTTGATGGCAGCTTTACCTGTACTTTATTTTTGCCTTTTGAAGGAGAAAACTCCTTTGAATCCTTACAAACTGAGGCTGCAGCTCAAAAATTTTTCAGTACATATTTCCCCGATATTTCTGAAGAGATCTCCAATTTCACCCAGGATTTCTTTAAAAATCCTACCAGTGCTTTGGTGACAGTAAAATGCTATCCCTGGACCTATAATGATAAAATTGCTTTGGTTGGAGATGCTGCCCACGCTATTGTGCCGTTTTTCGGCCAGGGTATGAACGCCGGTTTTGAAGATATTTCTGAATTGGGGAGGCTGGAGGAAAAACACGGCGATGATTGGGAAAAGATCTTTTCTGAATATCAGGAAATCCGGAAACCAAATGCCGATGCAATTGCGGAACTCAGCTACCGGAATTTCATGGAGATGAGCAGCAAAACTGCCGATCCTCAATTCCTGCTGCGGAAGAAGATAGAGAAAAATTTTGCTGAAAAACATCCTGAAAAATGGATTCCCGCATATTCCCGGGTGACCTTTTCTGAAGCGCCTTATGCCGAAGCTTTAAAAATAGGTGACCGGCAGGCAGCCATCATGGATGAGGTGATGCAAATACCTGAAATTGAGCAAAAGTGGAACTCTCCCGAAGTTGAGAACAAGATCCTGAAATTACTGAAGAACAATTGAGAGTCGGTGGTCATTTAGTCTTTTCTATAATATGACACTAAAAATAATGACGTAATTCCACTTGCAAATATTTCGCCCCTTCAGGGCTCCTTGTGTAGGGGGCATTTTTTGATCCCGGTGTTAAAACACCGGGCTCCCGATATTTCGCCCCTTCTAGGGCTTTTTTTTGCTGTCCGCAAAATCTTCTATAGTCATATTCTGCGGTAATCCCGCTGTTCAGCGGGGGAGGTACAGACCACTGACCACTGACCACTGACCACTGATCACTATAAATTCTCTTCTTCCACCGTATCGGGATCATAGGTGAGGTGTAGGCTGTGATAAACCCGCTCTACGTTCTGCTTGTTTTCCATAAGGACAATAAGTGTATCCTCTTCCATAATTTCAGTTGCCCCGTTAGGAGTCAGGAATTTTCCGTTTCGGGAGATCATTGCAATGATCGCTGTTCGCGGAAAATGCAGGTCAACGATCCTTTTTCCGACGGAAAAATTATCGGGCGGAATGGTAATTTCCCTAATCAGGGATTTCGTACCATCGGCCAGAAAGGCATCTACAGGAGATACTTTTTTTACTGTTTTTGGAAGGGCTACATGCAGCCACTTTGCAACTCGTGACAATGTGGTGCCCTGCACAATTACCGAAGTAAGGGAAACAAAAAATACAATATTAAAGATCATATGGGCCTTTTCGATCCCGGCGAGCAGGGGATAGGTGGCAAATACAATAGGCACAGCCCCTCGCAGGCCGACCCATGAAATGTACCAGCGCCGGCGCATCTTCATTTTAAAGAAGGACAGGCTAAGAAATACTCCAATAGGACGCGCAATGAGGATCAAAAATCCGGAGATAAGGATTCCGAGCCCCACCACCGGGATAATATCACTTGGATATACGAGCAGTCCAAGAGTGAGGAAGAGTACGATCTGCATCAACCAGGCGACCCCGTCAAAGAATCGCATGATGGTGCGCTTATGAATAAGATCCTGATTCCCCAGGTAAACTCCGGCAAGATATACTGCCAAAAAACCGTTTCCTCCCAACCTGTCTGTAGCCGAGAAAACCAAAAACATCAGGGCAATAGCTAAAACAGGATAAAGTCCTTCAAAATCGAGGGTGATCCTGTTGATGATCATTTTGCTCACCTTTCCGAAGAGGAAACCAAGAGCGGCACCAATGAGGATCTGTTGCAGAAAAAGTGGAATGATCGATTGCAGGCTTTGATCCTGGTTGACCACCAGACCCAAAAAAGCAATGGTAAGGAAATATGCCATGGGATCATTACTACCACTTTCAAGCTCCAGGGTGGGTCTTATGTTTGCCTTCAAAGCCATATTTTTTGATCGCAGAATCGAAAATACAGCAGCGGCATCTGTTGAGGAAACGATAGCTCCCAAAAGCAGCCCTTCATAAATACTAAAGTCTGTAATAGCCCAAACAAAGGTGCCAAGAGAAAGGGCTGTAAATAAAACTCCCAGAGTGGATAGGGATATCCCGTGCCACAGGATGGGTTTTATACTACGCCAGTTTGTATCCAGACCCCCTGAAAAAAGGATGAAATTCAGAGAAACAATCCCAATGAATTGTGCAAGTTGAGGATCATCGAATTCTATTTTGCCGATCCCTTCAGATCCCGCTAAGATCCCTACAGATAAAAATAAGATTAAGGTAGGTACCCCAAATTTATAAGAAGTCTTTCCTGCCAGGATACTTATGAGAAGTAGGAGCGATCCTATCAGCAGTACATTCTCTGTAGTAATATCCATAGAAAGGTCGGGACTATTCGGGTTTTTGCAAAGAAAGCGTTTTTCAACTCTTTTAAAGCCTTAGTTGACTTTGTTTTCTTTTAGCAACTGGGGAAACTTACTTTTGAATTTGTTGAACCTGGGATTTGATACATTCCTGATGTAAGGGTCGTTCGGGTTATTCTTTTTGTAATCCTGGTGATAAGCCTCTGCCTTCCAGAATTTCTGAAAGGGAAGCACCTCCACAGCAATGGCTTTTTTGTAGTCCCCTGCCAGTTCCTTTATTTTTTCTTCAATGATCTTCTTCTGTTCTGCATTTTGATAGAAGATGATAGAACGGTATTGTGAGCCATTATCGGGGCCCTGGCCATTTTTCTGGGTAGGATCCATAGATCCAAAATAAACATCTGCAAGAGTTTCAAAGTCTATTACTTTAGGATCATAGATCACTTCTACGGCCTCGGCATGGCCTGTAGTGCCCGTATTACTTTCTTCATAAGTTGGGTTTTTGGTATGGCCGCCCGAATATCCCGAAACTACTTCCTTAACTCCTTTCACGCTCTCATAGACTGCCTCTACGCACCAGAAGCAACCGCTGGCAAAATAGGCTCTTTTAAGACCATCCTGCAGGGGAACTTCAACAGGTTCGGCATTGGCAATTTCAGGCAGTGTAACCTGGCTTTCAGAAGAATTTCCGCAGGCAATCAAAGTGAACAGCAGGCAAAAGATCATTGGTATTTTCATATTATTCTTTTTTATAGGTGCCTTCAAGGGTTTTCTTCCCATAGAGTGCATAATCTGTAGCGACTTCCCCATCAACGGCAAAACCTAACCAATCAAGTTCTACGCCACCATCTGGTGTAAAAGTTAAATTTGCCACCGGAGTGTTTTTGTCAAAATCGTCCCAGGGCATTTCCCTGTCCGGTTGTATGTTTCGGTTTGCTGAAACAAAAAACACATCTGCTGTGTTCTCACTTGTTTTTTGAGTTCGGGCGGTGATGTATAATTTGTCTTTATCGATACACCATTCGGTAGGAGCATCAAAATTGATCTCGATACAGTTACAGTTACAATCGGCTGCTGCTTCGCCATTCTCTATTTTCCGGTATCTGCCATCAAGGGTGGCTGCAATACGCGGTTGTTCCTTCTCTGTTTGCACCGCGTCACGCTCTTCCTGTATATTTCCCGGAGGCAGATCGGCAGCAGTAGTATCTTGTTCAGTAACATCTTCAGCATTTGAGGTGGTGCTTTTTTGATCGTTACAACTGAATATTACTACCGACAGAAAAATTAAGATCAGATTTCTCATAGTTGTAGGTTTAATCCTTAAAGGTAAGCCTTCCTGAAATCTTTTTTGTGAAAGGGATGTTAAGGAGCATCTGGCGATGCTGTTTAAGGTTTAATGTTTAAAGTTTCAGGTTCGGGGGATGTGGAGTAAGGAGCGAAAATAGCCTGACACGCAGCGAACATGGCATTTTCAAAATTCAGTCTCAAATCTCAAGTCTAATTTCTCAATTCTATTAAAAAAAGAAAGCCCCTCACTTTCGTGAAGGGCCTGAATTTACTTTTACTTCTGAATTAGAAGCTCTGGAAGAGCTCATTCATTTTTTGTCTTTCTTCCTGTGCCAGTTCCTCATCAACAAGGATACGTCCACTGTGCTCATCTGTAATGATCTTCCTGCGGCCGGCGATCTCCATGATCACCTGAGGCGGGATCGTAAAGAAAGAACCACCTGAAGCTCCTCTTTCAACAGGAACTACTGCAAGACCATTTTTCACGCTCCCGCGAATACGACGGTATGCGTTTACAAGACGCTCTTCGATCTGCTCCTGGAATTCTTCAGATTTTTTGATCAATGCCTGCTCTTCTTTTTCAGTTTCGGCAAGGATTTCATCAAGTTCGCTTTTCTTGTGGTCAAGATGTTTTTGGCGCTCGTTAACACGCTCCTGCGTTTGCTCGATCACCTCTTTCTTTTGCTCGATCTGGGCACGATATTCCTTGATCTGCTTTTCAGCAAGTTCTATTTCCAGCTCCTGGAATTCAACTTCTTTTGAAAGAGCATTGAACTCACGGTTATTACGAACATTTTTTTGCTGCTCTGAATATTTTTTGATCAAGGCTTTCGCATCTTCAATAAGATTCTTCTTGGCATTGATATCCTGATCGATCACTTCAAGGTCGGCATTCATTTTCTCCAGGCGGGTGTTCAAACCTGCAACTTCATCTTCTAAATCTTCTACCTCAAGGGGAAGTTCACCTCGTACATTTCTTATCTCATCCACGCGGGAATCTATAAGTTGAAGATCGTACAACGCTCTTAACTTCTCTTCTACAGTAACATCGGATTTTTTTGCCATAGTTAAAAATACTTGATAGGATTGGTTTCTGTCTTTGATAAAACGACTGCAAAATTAGCAAATTTTTTCTTAAGAAAAGCGGCTAAAAGGTTTTTTGTGTACTGCTCACTTTCGAAGTGGCCAATGTCTGCCAGCACCAGTTTTTGCTCAGCTTTATAGAAGTCATGATACTTAAGATCGGCGGTTAAAAAAATGTCTGCTCCTGCCAAGGCTGCTTTTTCAATAGCAAAGCTCCCGCTCCCGCCAAGTACAGCAACTTTCTTTACCGGCTTTTGAAGTAATTGAGAATGCCTTATACAGCCTGTGCCAAAGGTCTTTTTAACCTGTTCCAAAAATGCTTTTTCCGGAATCTCTTTTTCAAGCTCTCCAATCATCCCCATACCAATATGCTGATTTTTATTTTCGAGAGTGGTCACTTCATAGGCAACCTCTTCATAAGGATGGGCTTCAAAAAGGGTTTTTAAAATACCCTTTTCAAGATGCTTCGGAAATGTTATCCCGATCTGTACTTCCTCTTCAAAATGAGTTTCTCCTTTACGGCCTATTACAGGGTTGGAATCTTCATTCCCTCGGAAGGATCCGCTGCCAATGAGATTGAAGCTGCAATGGTCGTAGTTCCCAATAGTTCCTGCACCGGCTGAAAATAAAGCCTCCCGTACTTCGGAAGCATTATTTTTCGGAACAAAAGTGACTAGCTTCTTTATACTTCCCTGCTGCGGCATTAAGATTTTCCTGTTCTTAAGTCCCAGCCGTTCGCAGATCATGTCATTCACTCCCCTAAAGCTGTTATCCAGAGCTGTGTGGATGGCATAAATGGCTATATCGTTTTTTATAGCTTTTAGTACCGCCCGCTCTACATAATTTCTGCCGGTAAGTTTTTTTAAACCTGAAAAGATGATGGGATGAAAGCTCACTATAAAGTTGCAATTCTGTGCTATGGCTTCTTCGACAACAGTTTCCAATGTATCCAGCGTTACCAGAATGCCTTTCACCTCCCATTCTGCCGAACCTGTTAGCAGTCCTACATTATCAAAATCTTCGGCATAAGCCGTAGGTGCAAAAGTTTCAAGTTCTGCAATTACATCTTTAATGAGCATAATTTAAATTTTAACAGCTGATCTCAAAGATAAGAATTCGGAATTCATATTCTATAATAGAAGTGATGCCGGTATATTTAAAGAAATTTGTCTAAATCCTTCTGTGAAGGATGCAGTTGTTTTGGATTAAAAATTTGTTGATGCCCGTTAAATTTTCTCTCCTCAATTTCAGTAAAAAATTTACCTTCGCTCCATGGCATCAGTAAGAAAACTTCTATTTCCTTTTTCCATTCTTTACGGTAGCATCATGCACGTTCGCAATAAATTTTATGACCGGGGCCTGTTGTCTTCAAGAGAATTTGAGCTTCCGGTTATAGCAGTAGGGAATTTAAGTGTGGGGGGCACCGGTAAATCGCCAATGGTTGAATACCTGGTCAATATTTTGAAGAGGGAGCATAAAGTTGCGACTCTTAGCCGGGGTTATAAAAGAAAGTCGAGTGGCTATATTCTTCTCAATGGGCAGGAAACTGCGACCGAAGTAGGAGATGAGCCTCTACAGTTCAAAAGTAAATTCCGCGATGTTCTGGTGGCGGTAGATGAAAGTCGCAGCAATGGGATTGTAAAACTTCTTGAAGAGACACCTTCGCCTGATGTTGTTATTCTTGATGATGCCTTTCAACATCGAAAGGTAAAAGCAGGTTTCTACATCCTGTTGACATCTTACACAAATCTCTATCGGAATGATATGGTATTACCGGCAGGTAACCTTAGAGAGCCGGCATTGGGGGCAAAAAGGGCAAATATTATAGTAGTTACCAAATGTCCCGAAGATCTAAGTGCTTCAGACCAGGAGGAGATCAAAAGAAAATTAAGACCACAGGGAAGGCAGGAAGTCTACTTCAGCAGTATTACCTATAGCAATGAGGTTTTCAGTAGAAACAGGACCTTAGAATTAAAGGCGTTGCAAAAAGAACCTTTTACACTGGTAACAGGGATTGCCCGGCCACAACCTTTAGTGGATCATCTTGAACGGCAGGGGCTCATCTTTACTCACAAAGCTTTTAGTGACCACCACAACTTTACAGAAGAAGAAATAAAAGCCTTGCAACACGAGGAGCTTATCCTTACTACTGAAAAAGACTATATGCGCCTTAAAAATGAGATTTCTCGGGAGAAGATCTTCTTTCTGCCAATTAAAACCCGTTTTCTTAACAGAGGTGCAGACTTTGATGAGCAAATAAGGAACTTCGTGAAAAAAAAATGAGACCCCGAAAGGTCTCATTTTATATTTTGGCTAATTCAAACTATCTCTTACAATAACCTGAGCCTTTGTTTTATCAAATGGCGTGCCATTTCATACGGTTGCTTTCTCTTCACTTAAATATTTATTGATCTTCTGAAAGAATTCTTCGGTTTTAAAGGGCTTCGGGATGATATCATTAAAGCCGTTCAAATAAAATTCGTCCAGGCTTTCTTCCAGGGTTACTGCAGTAAGCGCAATTATTGGAATGGTTTCATTAAATTTTCTTATCTCCCTCGTAGCTTCAATTCCGCTGATCCCGGGCATATGAATATCCATTAGGATCAGGTCGAAATGATTGTTCTCGACCTTGGCAATAGCCACAGTTCCATTATCGGCCACATCACAGATCACCTTATTCTTTTCCAGGATCTTCCGGGTGATCATTTGATTGATCTTATTGTCTTCCACAATAAGGATCTTTTTATTGTGCATGTAATCATTGGAAAGCGGTTCGGGAATTGCATTATCCCTCTTTGAATCCTGGGGAGCTGCCGGTTCAAGGGCTTCGAAGCTTAACTCAAAGTAAAAAACAGAACCTTTTCCAAGTTCACTTTCCAGATGGATCTCACTATCCATAAGGTTCAGCAGGTTCTTAACAATACTGAGGCCTAGGCCGGTACCCCCGAATTTTCTGTTGATCTGAAGAGAGCCCTGGGTAAAGTTTTCAAAAATAGCTTTCTGCTTCTCCTTGCTTATACCTTCTCCTGTGTCTTCGATCTCAAATCTTAACTTGACCTGCGCCCCGTCCTGTCCGGTTTTTTTAACCCTAACCCAGATATCTCCGTTTTCAGTGAATTTTATAGAGTTACCCACCAGGTTAATAAGGATCTGGGATATTTTTAGTGGATCTCCTTTTAATTTCTTCGGAATTGCGGGGTCGAATTCCAGGTGGAGTTGAGTTTTCTTCTCTTCGGCTGAATTTTTCAGCGCAACCAGCACATCGGTAATTCGCTTCTTCAGGTTAAATGAACTTTCAAGCATTTCAACCTTTTTAGCCTCCAGCTTGTTAAGGTCAAGAATGTTGTTAATGAGGGAAAGCAGGTACTCTCCCGAAAATTTAAGGGAATTCAAGTGCTCCTTTTGATTCTCTGTAGGGCTTTCCTCCAGCAGGAGATGCGTCAACCCTGTTACTGCATACAGTGGCGTACGCAATTCATGAGTAATAGTAGAGAGGAATTGAGCCTTTGCTAAAGATGCTTTTTCAGCATTTTCCTTTGCGGTTACCAGCTCAGAATTTTTCTTCTGCAATAGATCATTTGCCCGGGCCCTTAAATTGTTGTTCTTGTAAAGCGACAACGTGAGCAAAGAAAGAATGGTGATAAGCGCTACACTCAGAATGGTGGTAAGCTTATTTACCTTTAGTGTTCTTTCAGTTTCTGCCTGTCTTTTAGTTAATTCGTTTACGGTGCTTTTCATGGCGTCTACCCCATACCTTGCACTGGCATCTGACGCTAAGGCTTCCTTGTTGAGGTTGTACAGGGAATCCCGCATTTGATTATTGACCTTTAACAAGCTTAAAGCTTCGGCATGATTTCCCGCCTCTTCCTGAATTTTGCTTTGCACCCAATAGGTATGTTGTACCATTCCGCCAAAATTGTTCTTTTTAGCCAGGGCAAGGCTCTTATTGGCTTCGTTCATTGCCTGTTCCAGCTGGCCCGTGGCGAGATATGCTCTGGCTTTGTAGAAATGGATACGTACCCTTTCATACTGGTTGGTGCTGTTCTTCAACTTTTCTTCAGCTGAATTGAAGTAGGAAAGAGCGGCGTGAGGCCTATCTGAAGTGTTCAGGTATAGGATTCCACGATTAAGATCGATGTTCCCGAGGCCTTCAGGATCACCCAGTTTTTCATAAAGACTTTGAGAAAGATCAAAATATTCTGTAGCTCTTTCAAAAATTCGTTTTGCCGTAAAAATTTTTCCGTAGTTAAGATAACTATAGGCTAAGCCTGCTTCATCTCCAATTTCCCGCTGAAGCGAAATTGCACGCTGCAATTCTGTAGCGGCTTTATCGTGTTCATGCCGCACATAGTGCAATTGGGCCATTAGACTGCTCGAAAGCGCGATGAGCCTTGGGTGATCAACTGCCCGGGACAATTCCAACGCCCTATTGAGTTCGCGCAGGGCCTGGTCAAAATTTACGCTATTAATAGACTCCTCGGCGTCTCTTAACAGCTGTTCGATAGTAGCATTAAGTCCATCTTTTTCCTGTAGGTGATTTTCCTGGGCGTAGGAAAAGGAAATAGAAAGAAAAGCCACCATCAAAAGAATAAAGTTCTTCATTTGGGACGTAAATAACTGTGGCTAAATATAATTATTTAATTGTAACATGGGAAATTAAATCAATAAGTCGGCTGGAATATCCTATTTCATTATCATACCATCCTATGATCTTCACGAAATTCCCTCCAATTACCGAGGTCATTTGGGCATCAAAAACGCAGGAGTGGGGATTTCCGTTAATATCTATAGAAACTATGGGGTCTTCGGTATATTCCAGGATATTTTTTAAAGAACCTGCGGCGGCTTTCCTAAAAGCGGCATTAATATCTTCTATAGAAATATTTTTTTCGACCTGAAGGGTCATATCGGTAAGGCTGCCATTTGGCACAGGGACCCTTATTCCGCAACCGCCAATTACTTCCCTTAAATCTGGAAAAATCCTGGTAAGAGCCTTTGCTGCACCTGTAGTTGTTGGTACGATCGATTGGCCTGCAGCACGAGCTCTTCGCAGGTCTTTATGTGGCTGGTCATGTAAGCTTTGATCTGAAGTGTAGGAGTGAACGGTGGTGATGTAGGCCTGTTTTACGGTCGCCAGTTCATGAACTACCTTAAGCATGGGTGCGGCATTGTTGGTGGTGCAGGAAGCGTTGGATATGATTTTTTCTGAACCGTCTAATATGTCTTCATTGACTCCCATTACAATCATTTTAATGGAATCATCCTGGGGAGGTACACTTAAAATCAATTTTTTGACACCCCTGCTGAGGTGAGATTTTAGTTGCTCCTGAGTTTTAAATTTTCCGGAGCTTTCCACCACAACTTCAACATTGGAAGAGCTCCAATCGATCTTTCCCGGCTCCTGCTCCTTAAAAACAGGGATTTCCCTGCCGTCGATTTGAAGCACGCCTTCTTTTGAACTGATTTCTCTTTTGAGCACCCCGTGAATGCTGTCGTATTTTAGAAGATGGGCAAGCGTTGCCGCAGGGGCAATATCATTTATAGCCACCACCTCAAGATGAGGGTGATCTAAAAGCAGCCTGAACAAATTACGGCCAATACGGCCAAATCCATTGATGCCTATTCGCACCTTTTTGACTGCTGCGGAAGTATTCCCCATTAAGTAAGGTGTTTTTGGGCTTTATACGAAGACCTTACCAAAGCGCCACTTTCTACATGCCTGAAGCCGAGCTCCAGTCCTATTGTCTCGTACTTCTTAAACTGCTCCGGAGTGATGAATTCATGAACCGGAAGATGTTGTTTCGATGGTTGCAGGTATTGACCAATGGTAACTATGTCAAGGTTTACCTCTCTTAGATCTTTAAGGGTTTGGATCACTTCTTCTTCTCTTTCCCCGAGGCCGAGCATAATTCCTGATTTTGTTCTTTTGATCCCCTGGTCCTTAAGATATTTTAGAACCTGAAGACTCCGCTCATATTTAGCCTGTATCCTGACTTCCCTTGTCAATCTCTTTACGGTTTCCATGTTGTGAGAAACTATTTCAGGATTTACTTCAATGATACGATTGATGTTTCGCTCCACCCCCTGGAAATCGGGGATAAGCGTCTCAAGAGTAGTTTCCGGATTCATTCTGCGAATGGCCTTCACGGTTTCTGCCCAGATAATGGAACCCATGTCTTTTAGATCATCACGGTCCACACTCGTAATCACAGCGTGCTTGATCTTCATAAGTTTAATGGAACGGGCTACTTTTTCGGGTTCATCCCAATCCAAAGTTTCAGGACGCCCTGTTTTTACTCCGCAAAATCCGCAGGAACGGGTGCAGATATTTCCCAGGATCATAAACGTAGCAGTGCCTTCACCCCAACACTCTCCCATATTGGGGCAGCTTCCCGATGTGCATATAGTGTGAAGATTATATTTTTCAACCACCCCACGGAGTTCGGTATACTTCTTTCCGGTGGGTAATTTCACTCTTAGCCACTTGGGTTTAGGGGTTCTTTGGGTAGTGATTTGCTGTGTTTCCATATCGCGGCAAAGATACGAATCATAAGCAATGAACAATAATCATTAAAGAATTATCAATGGAGTTTAAGAAAATTTCGAGCCCCAAACCAAAAAGGAATTAAAATCAATTAAATGAATATCCCTGTGGACATATCGAGTTGGCATTCAGGAAAGAGAAAAGAGCTTACAACCTTACAAATCTGCAACTTTTAAATTTATTTTTAAACCTTAAACCTTAAACCTTAAACCTTAAACCTTGAGCCTTAAACCTAAAACCTTGACCCATTTAGCGTCTGCTTCGTTTCCATGGAATCACTGCGAACAGAAAAATGAACAGTGCCAGAAAGAGGGATACGCGGGCAATATAATCCCCGTGGCGGGTGTAGAAGGTGATGCGGTCATTTAAAGTTACATTTCCTCTTAAAGCACCTTGTTCTTCATAAGCAAGGGTTTTGGTGATCTCTCCTTTTTCACTGATAAAAGCAGAAATTCCGGTATTGGCGCTTCGGGCTATAGCACGTCTGTTCTCGATCGCTCTTAACCTGGCATAGCTTAGATGTTGTTTGTGCCCCTGGGTATTACCCCACCAGGCATCATTGGTAATGATTGCAAGGAAGTTTGCGCCTTTGTTGACATATCCTGTGACGAAATCTCCATAAACAGATTCATAGCAAATGATAGGTCCCACTTCTTCTGAATTCGGAATTTCAAACACTCCGCGGTCTTTTTGAGTGGTTTTCATAGCCACTGTACCGCCAAGATCTATCATTACGTCACCCAGAAGAGGCCGAAGTACATTTTGATATGGAAAATTCTCAACCCCTACCACGAGTTTCGATTTGTGGTAGAAGGAAACCGAATCATTGGCAGTTATAAAAAAGGCAGAATTATAGTCATCAAACCAGTCAGAAGACCCTAACTGGTTGCTTTGTCTTCTTACTCTTTCGGGATCGTCAAACCTGTCGTAGAAAGAAATACCACTCAAAAATGCCATTTTTGGATGCCGGTTTACAAAGTCTCTTGAATAAAATCCTGCCTGTGAACTGTTGAAGCGGCGAAAAGGAGTGCCATCGGCAAAAACAGTTTCTGGTGCTATGACAATTTTTGTCTCAGGACTAAGGCTGTCTTTTGCCAGTTGAATAAGAAGCTCTCCTATTCGGGCATCATTGACGTTGTATTTTTCGGTGTATGGATTTACGTTGGGTTGGAGGACAAGAGCTTCGATGCTTTCTTCACTTTCTTCATAATTCCAAAGAATAAGATAGGATATTCCAATGGGGAGGAGGATAAAAAATGCGTTTTTAACGATTCCGCGGTAAAGGATATTCCGGTCTTTATGCTGCTTATATAGAATAAGCATTTTCAGAAGAGCAACATTCACCAGGAGTACCCATAAAGTTCCGCCGAAGGTGCCGGTGAATTCATACCATTGGATCCATTGTGGAAATTCAGAAAAACCATTCCCGAGATTAAGCCACGGCCATGAAAATTCCCAGTTGAGATGCAGGTATTCAAAAGCGATCCAGATACTTATCAGGAATGAAGCAGCTGCCTTAAAATTTACCCTTTTTGCCACTATATGAAACAGCAGGAATACCACGCTCATGAGCAGGGAATTTACTGTTATAGCAAAGATGCCTCCAAAAGGGGTGGAGAAATAAAGCCAGTAGGTTGTGATGAGATTCCAAATGAGAAAACTGATATAGGAAAGTCCGAAGATTTTCCATTTTTTCGCACCTGTAGTAGAATTTCGGATGGAAAATTCTGCGTAAAGCAATGGCACAAATGCAAAGAACAACAAGATGGGGAAGCCATAGGTAGGCCATGCCAGCGCCAAAAGAATTCCTGAAAGTAAAGCGTAAAGGAGGTGTTTCATAACGACATGTGGAAAGCAAATTTAAACAATTAAGAAGAACCATATAGCAAGGCAATTTAGAATAAATATTATGCAGGTGCTGCCAAAATATTAAAGCAGGCATTGGGCAGCCGGTAACAGGGAACAGGAAATTTCCTATTTTTGCACAAAATCCGCCTTATGAGCCTTGCAAAACATGTCCCAAATACCATAACTTTACTAAATCTTCTAAGCGGTACTATTGCTGCTATTTTTGCAGTACAGGGAAATTTAACAATGGCTGCCATCTTTGTTGCTGCTGGAATTTTTCTGGATTTCTTTGACGGACTCGCCGCCCGACTTCTTGACGTAAAATCTGAACTAGGTTTACAGCTGGATTCCTTTGCAGATATGGTCACCAGCGGGGTAGTGCCGGGGATTGTAATGTTCCAGCTTTTTAGTATGGCGCTTCCGGAAGATGATCTACAACCAACAGATTGGGCTACTGGACAGGAACTGCTGGAGTGGGACCTGCCGCTGTTTGCTCTTTTTGGTTTGCTTGTCACTCTGGGCTCTGGCTACAGACTTGCAAAGTTCAATCTTGATGAGCGGCAAACAGATTCTTTTATTGGTTTGCCTACGCCGGCAAATGCTTTGCTTATCTTAAGTCTTCCTCTAATCTTAATATTTCAACCACAACCTTTCCTGGTATCTCTCATTCTTAACGAATGGTTTTTAGTAGGGCTCACCCTTTTTAGCTGTTTTATGCTTAATTCAGAAATTCCTCTTTTTGCACTAAAGTTTAAAACCTGGGGCTTTGTTGAAAACAAACTCCGTTACCTTTTCCTTGTCTATTGTTTAATCCTGCTTATTTTTCTTCAGTTTGCAGCATTTCCGCTTATTATAGTCAGCTATGTTGTTGTCTCCCTGATCACGAATAAGAGTAGTGCGGAGCCGGTAGAAGAAAGCCGGTAGTCAGTAAAAACTCCTCCTGTCATTCAGAGCGGAGCTTTTGCGGAGCGAAGAATCTCACATTTATTCAAGAGTTTGTCGGATTGCCAATAGTGCAATTTGTACCTCGTACTTCTACCTTCGTACTTCCAAAGAGATTTCTCTCCCGAAGCCTCGGGATCGGAATTACAACTACAATAAAACTTTCAGATCTATTTTGGTTTACTCAAAGATCTTCTTTTTCCTGAGCTCAAAATTCTGCCCCAGATAAACTTTCCTCACCATTTCGTCTTCGGCGAGTTCCTCAGGAATTCCCGCTTTTAGGATACGGCCTTCGAACATGAGGTAGGTGCGGTCTGTAATTGCAAGAGTTTCCTGCACGTTATGGTCTGTAATGAGAATCCCGATATTCTTGTTCTTCAGCTGGGCTACAATACGCTGAATATCTTCCACGGCCACGGGATCTACTCCGGCAAATGGCTCATCCAGCAGAATAAAATGCGGATCTGTAGCCAGAGCTCGGGCAATCTCCGTCCGTCGTCGCTCTCCACCGCTTAGAAGATCTCCGCGGTTCTTGCGGATATGTCCTAATCCGAACTCTTCGATAAGGGATTCCATCTTCATCTTCCGCTCTTTTTTAGAAAGGTCGGTGAGTTCAAGAACGCTCATAATATTATCTTCAATGCTCAACTTTCTGAAAACCGAAGCTTCCTGCGCTAAATAACCTATACCGTATTGAGCCCGTTTATACATCGGAAATTTGGTAATATTTTCTCTGTCCAGGAAGATCCTGCCGCCATTTGGCTTGATCAATCCTACGATCATATAAAAGGAAGTGGTTTTTCCGGCTCCGTTTGGTCCTAACAAACCCACTATCTCTCCCTGGTTCACTTCCAGGGAAATCCCTTTTACAACTTCTCTCCCTTTATAGGACTTTACAAGACTTTCGGCGTATAACTTCATTTATAGATATGAGATGTTAGATTTGAGTTTTGAGATTAACAACTACCATGCAAATTTTTTTAAAGGTAACAATTGCTCAGCAATTACTCCCCCTTCTGGGGTTGGGTGGCTTCCAAAGCCTCCCAAAATTCATAAGCCCTTCTCAGATGCGGGATTACAATAGTACCTCCAACTAAAGTAGCAATGCTTAAAGCTTCCATAACTTCTTCTTTAGAAAGGCCTTCTTTGTAGCTGGTTTCAAGGTGATATTTGATACAGTCATCACAACGTAAAACTGCCGAGGCTACTAACCCAAGTAATTCCTTTGTCTTCACATCTAAAGCACCGGGAGCATAGGCATTGGTGTCAAGGTTAAAAATGCGCTTGATGATCTTATTATTGTCGCCAAGGATCTTTTCGTTCATCTTTTGGCGGTACTCGTTAAATTCTTCTACCTGATTTTTCATGGCTGTTGTTTTTTAAGTTTTTTCTCCTCATTTCTGGTGACAATTCGTGCAATAAAGATGCTCACTTCATACAGGACTAACACAGGAATGGCTACAATAATCTGGCTTAGTATATCTGGCGGAGTGATGATCGCTGATAGGATCAATACAATTACCAATGCAAATTTGCGATACTTCCGAAGAAATTCCGGAGTAACGAGACCTATTTTAGTAAGGAAATAAATGACAATGGGAAGCTCAAAAATGAGTCCGCAGGCGATTACCGAGGATCGCACAAGACTAATGTAACTTCCAATATCAAATTCATTCAATACCACTTCACTTACCTGATATTTTCCGAGGAAATTGATTGAAAGCGGAGTTACCAGATAATAGCCGAAAAGCACACCCATAAAAAACAATACCGAAGAAATAAAGATAAATCCTCTTGCTGTATTTCTTTCATTGGCATACATGGCTGGAGAAATGAATCTCCAGAATTCGTATATGACATAAGGAAATGCAATAATAAATCCGGCCGTGATCGAAGTCCATACGTGAGCAGAGAATTGCCCACCCATAGTTCTGGACTGGATTGTAAAAGGCATGTCTTCAAAACAAAAACCGCCTTCAAGCCCTACAAAAGTAGAGAGCCTGCAAAGAATATCGTAGGTAAAAAAGTCGGCACTGGTGGGGCCGAAAAGTAATGTGTCAAAAATAAAACCTTTGGCAAGAAAGGCTGCGGTTCCTGCGATGACTACTGCCAGGGTAGCTCTTATGAGGTGCCACCGCAGATCTTCAAGGTGATCCAAAAATGACATTTCATCGGCGGATTTGTTTACTTTCGCCATCCTAAATTATTCCTTCTCTAATTAGATTATGAAGATGGACCACCCCATAATATTCACCGTCTTTTACAGCAAGAAGTTGTGAGATCTTATGGTCTTCGAGCACATCCATAGCATCAACAGCCATAGCATCATATTCTATGGTCTTAGGATTAAGGCTCATGATGTCTCCTGCCGTCAATCCGGAAATATCTATACTCTTTTGAAGCATCCTTCTTATATCACCGTCAGTAACTATTCCTAAGATTTTCCCATTTTCCAGAACTGCGGTAACCCCAAGCATTTTTTCTGAAATTTCCACGATAACCTGCGGAATGGGTGTTGTAGGCGAAACAACAGGTTTTTGATTTTGATCGGCTATATCGCTTACCCGCAGGTAGAGCTTTTTACCTAATGCCCCTCCCGGATGATACCTGGCAAAATCTGAACTTGAAAATCCGCGAAGCTGAAGCAAACAAACGGCTAAGGCGTCTCCCATCACCAATTGTGCAGTAGTGCTGGTTGTGGGTGCAAGATTGTTTGGACAGGCTTCTTTTTCAACAAAGGTATTCAGGGTGAAATCTGCCTGTTTTCCGAGAAAAGATTCGGTATTCCCGGTAATGGCGATTAAAGTGTTCCCAAAGTTTTTAATGAGAGGAACCAGCACCTTAATTTCGGGTGTATTTCCGCTCTTTGAGATGCAGATCACTACATCATCCTGCAGAATGGTTCCAAGGTCTCCGTGGATAGCATCTGCAGCGTGCATGAAAATGGCGGGGGTACCGGTAGAGTTAAGAGTGGCTACGATCTTTGTTGCGATCGCCGCGCTTTTTCCTATCCCGGTAATGATCACTCTTCCTTTGGATTTGTACACCGCCTGCACGGCTTCGGCAAAATTCTGGTCTAATAATTGCTCTAAATTTGCTATAGCTTTGGCTTCAGTTAAAATGGTTTCTCTGGCAACAGAGAGTATTTTTTCTTGAGATGTCAAATTTGTAGAATTAGGAATTGTGCAGACTAAAGAAAAATGTATCTTTAATTTGTGCAAATGTATGTAAAATTGTAACACAATTGAATGACTTCGCAGGAAATCAATTTACACGAACAGCTTAAGAAATACTTTGGTTTTAGCCAGTTTAAGGGCCTCCAGGAGGAGGTAATAAAGAGTATAGTTAATGACCATAACACCTTTGTAGTAATGCCTACCGGAGGTGGAAAATCCCTATGTTATCAATTACCGGCGCTTATCAAAGAAGGGACTGCAATTGTGGTTTCCCCCTTGATCGCTTTGATGAAAAATCAGGTGGATGCCATTCGAGGCATTTCTTCGGAAAATGGTATCGCTCACGTGCTTAATTCCAGTTTAAATAAAACTGAAGTGAAGCAGGTGAAGGAGGATATTACCAACGGCGTGACTAAACTCCTTTACGTTGCCCCTGAATCCCTTACAAAAGAAGAAAATGTTGAATTTTTAAGAAGCGTAAAAATATCCTTTATGGCCATTGATGAAGCTCACTGTATCAGTGAGTGGGGACACGACTTTAGGCCAGAATACAGAAACCTTAGGAATATAGTTCAACGCATAGGGGAAAATATTCCTATAATTGGACTAACAGCTACTGCCACTCCTAAAGTGCAGGAAGATATTCTCAAAAATTTAGGCATAACTGATGCAAAGACTTTTAAAGCTTCTTTTAACCGTCCGAATCTTTACTACGAAATAAGGCCTAAGACAAAGAATGTTGATGCCGATATCATTCGTTTTATAAAGCAGAATCAGGGGAAGACAGGGATTATTTATTGTCTCAGCCGTAAACGTGTAGAAGAGCTTGCCCAAACCCTACAGGTGAACGGGATTTCCGCAGTACCTTATCATGCAGGGCTTGATGCCAAGACCCGTTCCAAACACCAGGACATGTTCCTTATGGAAGATGTGGATGTCGTGGTGGCGACTATAGCATTTGGGATGGGGATCGATAAACCCGATGTACGTTTTGTGATCCACCATGATATTCCAAAGAGTATTGAAAGTTATTACCAGGAAACAGGCCGTGCAGGACGGGATGGTGGAGAAGGCCACTGCCTGGCGTTCTATTCGTATAAGGATATTGAAAAGCTGGAAAAATTCATGAGCGGAAAACCGGTGGCCGAACAGGAAATTGGTCAGGCGTTGCTGCAGGAAGTGGTGGCTTTTGCTGAAACTTCAGTTTCCAGGAGGAAATTTATCCTGCATTATTTCGGTGAAGACTTTGATGAAAAGACCGGCGAAGGTGCAGATATGGATGACAATGTTCGTAATCCAAAGAAAAAGCACGAAGCCAAAGATGAGGTGGTTCTTTTGCTACGCACAGTTAAGGAAACAAAAGAATTATATAAATCAAAAGAAGTGGTGAACACCTTGATTGGAAAATCCAACGCTTTGATTAAGTCTCATCGCACAGATGAGCGTGAACTCTTCGGGAAAGGCGAGGGGAAAGATGGAAAATACTGGATGGCTCTTTTGAGGCAGGTATTGGTAGCCGGATTTCTTCGGAAAGATATCGAAACCTACGGAGTTGTGAAGCTGACCAAAAAAGGTGAAAAATTCCTGCAACAGCCCGGCTCTTTTATGATGACTGAAGATCATATCTATGAGGTTGGAGGAAGTGACAGCATAGTTTCTGCTGGCCGTTCCGGAGGAACAGATGAAAACCTTGTGAAGATACTGAAGGAGCTTAGAAAGAATGTTGCCAAGAAAAGAGGACTTGCTCCATATTTGGTATTTCAGGATCCTTCTTTAGAGGATATGGCCTTAAAATATCCGGTAACCATTGAAGAATTAGGAAATATTCATGGAGTAGGGGAAGGGAAAGCAAAAAAATACGGCCAGGAATTTATTGACACGATCTCCCGATATGTTGAAGAGAATGATATTACACGTCCCGATGATCTGGTAGTAAAAACTACCGGAGCAAATAGCGGACTTAAGCTTTATATCATTCAAAACGTGGACCGTAAGCTGCCGCTCGATGATATTGCTGCTGCAAAAGGAATGGAAATGACCGATTTTATAAAAGAAATGGAAGCCATTGTCTATAGCGGTACCAAGCTGAACATCAATTACTGGATCGACGAAATCCTGGATGAAGATCAGCAGGAGGAAATTCACGAATACTTTATTGACGCCCAATCTGATAAAATAGAAGAAGCTTTGGAAGAATTTGATGGGGATTACGATGAGGAAGAATTGAGATTATACAGGATCAAATTCATTAGCGAAGTAGCAAATTAAGGGATTAAGGTTTAATGATTAAGGATTAATAGCCGGGACGGGAGTTTTGGCTTTTTTTATGTCCGTCATTCAGAGCGCAGCTTTTGCGAAGCGAAGAATCTCTTCGGAACCCAGAGAGATTCCTCCTGCCGTCGGAATGACAGTATTAGTCTTTTGTCATTCAGAACGCAGCTTTTGCGAAGCGAAGAATCTCTTGTATAGAGCAGAAATTCCTCCTGCCGTCGGAATGACATTGTTAGTCTTTTGTCATTCAGAGCGCAGCTTTTGGGAAGCGAAGAATTTCTCGTATAGTAAAGAGATTCCTCCTGCCGCCGGAATGACAAACAATTTCCTTAACGTTCTCCCAATTATCCCTCTTTTCATTATTCATTGAACCTTAAACATTATTCATTTCTTTATCTTTGCCTTTTTAACCTAAAATCACGACATGAACGACGGATTATATGCAAAACTCAGCACCACACGAGGTGACATCACTATAAAACTGGAACATGAAAAAACTCCGGGGACGGTTGGAAATTTTGTGGCCCTGGCTGAGGGAAATCTGGAAAATGAGGCTAAACCTCAGGGAAAACCATATTATGACGGACTAATTTTTCACCGGGTAATACCTAACTTTATGATCCAGGGGGGTGATCCCAAAGGAACAGGAGTAGGTGGACCGGGATATCAATTTGAGGATGAGATCCATCCTGAACTAAAACACGACCGGCCCGGAATATTATCTATGGCAAATGCGGGACCCGGTACCAATGGAAGCCAGTTCTTTATCACTCATGTAGAAACTGCATGGCTTGATGGGAAACATACCGTCTTTGGTCACGTAGTTGAAGGCCAGGATGTGGTAAATGCAATTAAGCAGGGAGATAAGATCGAGAAGGTGGAGATCATTAGGGAAGGTGAGTCTGCAGAAAAATTTAATGCAGTTGAGTCTTTCAGGCAGTTCAATGGCGCAAAAGCTGAAAGAGAAGCTGCGGCTAAAAAACAGCAGGAGGAGCTACTTGGAGAGCTGTCTCAGGGTTTTGAAAAGACCGGCAGTGGTTTGCGTTACAAGATGATCTCAGAAGGTAACGGTAAAAAGGCTGAAAAAGGTAAAACCGTTGCCGTGCATTATAAAGGAATGTTGCCCGACGGTACCGTTTTCGACTCCTCATACAAGAGAAAAGAGCCCATTGAGTTTCCATTGGGAAAAGGACATGTGATAGAAGGTTGGGATGAAGGCATTCAGATGCTTAAAGAAGGAGATAAAGCCCGTTTTGTTATTCCGTCTAATTTAGGTTATGGTTCTCGTGGAGCCGGTGGGGTAATTCCGCCGAATGCCACGCTTATTTTCGATGTGGAATTGGTACAGGTAAAGTAAAAGCTTATGGAAAAATATAAAAACCTCAGGTTCTTTGGAAACTGAGGTTTTTATATTTTAGCCGTTAGCTGGTAATAGCTAATCATTAGCCATTATTCCTTGATTATTTATTAGGTTGTGGAGTCATTCTTAAGTAAGATTTCACTTCCTTAAAACCTTTTGGGAACATATTTTTAGCATCTTCATTGGAAATGGAAGGGCTAATAACCACTTCTTCTCCTTCTTTCCAATTCGCGGGCGTAGCTACTTTATACTTTTCGGTCAATTGCAGTGAATCGATCACCCTTAAAAGTTCTTCAAAGTTCCTACCTGTACTTGCAGGGTAAGTGATCATTAACCTGATTTTTTTGCTGGGATCTATAACATAGACCGACCTTACGGTAAGAGTGTCATCGGCGTTTGGATGGATCATATCATAAAGATCTGCTACCTTTCTGTCCTCATCTGCAATGATTGGGAAGTTAACTGTGGTATTTTGGGTTTCATTGATGTCATTTATCCAGTTTTTATGAGATTCTACACCATCCACACTAAGAGCCATTACCTTTACATTCCGTTTTTGAAATTCCTCTTTATATTTTGCAGCAGCCCCGAGTTCAGTGGTACATACCGGTGTATAATCGGCAGGATGGGAAAAAAGAATACCCCAACTGTCACCTAAAAAATCATAGAAGTTGATCTTTCCTTCTGAAGTTTCAGCATCAAAATTTGGTGCTTTGTCTCCTAATCTTAATGTGCTCATATTTTCTTGAATTTTAATTTTTGAAGTACCTAAATTTACTCATTTTCAGTATCAATACTGTTTTTGTCAGTTTAAATTAGCGTTAATCTTAGGAGGTCCTTCGGCTTTAAAAAGGCTATATTTAACTGTTCCTTTTCATTTTTATAGATCAAGATCTTTGCATTTTTTTGGAAAAACTTGAAAAATATTTCTCTACTTTCCTGTAAATAACTACTTTAACTCCTAATTAGCTCCCTCCCTACATGTTTCGTTGGATCTGGATGGAGATCCTGTAGTACCTATCAAGAACACATGGCAGAGACAGAACTTCTTAAAAAAGTGGCAATCAACAGGTATTCAGCTTTAAACTCTTCAGTATCTTTACGCGGTAAAAATTTTTACATGCCCCGTAAAAAAAATCTTCATTTTGAGATTTCCGAAAGGAAGGTCTTCTTACGATTGTTTGATATTATATGGGTCTTGTTTGCGCTTTATTTTGTAGGGATCCTTTTTAAACTCGATTACTTTCATTTAGATCAGGAGGCATGGCATTACAGCGCGGTGCTGGCGATTTATCTCAGCCTGTTCCTTGGGATCTTTGAGCTTTATGATCTGCAAAAGGCTAGTAAATACTACAAGGTGCTTCAAAATGTGGTTTTAGCCAGTTCTGTTACTGTTCTATTTTATTTGATGACTCCGGTACTTACCCCCGAACTTCCCTATAACCGGGTGCAGATCCTCTATTTTTTTCTAACAATTGTATCCACGTTGCTGCTCTGGCGTTTCTGTTATATAGCTCTTATTTCCACGCCTCGATTCTATCGTCGTGTCTTAATCATAGGGGAGCCTTTGGAGGTGGAACTTGTGGCTTCACACCTGCAAAAATCAGATCCAAATTACAGTGTTATAGGGTTTGTAAATCCCGGTGTAGAAAAGGTGGTAGATTCGCAGGAATTAGGTCTTGAAGAATTTCCGCAGGAGGATCTTGCCGAAACTATTCGCCGGAACAGTATTGATGAGGTACTGATCTCTGATGTTACCTCTACGACAATTCCCGGCCTCTATGAACAGGTTCTTGTGCTTCTTAGACAAGGTTTTCCCGTGAAGGATTTCAATGAAGTGTACGAGGATAAGACCAGTCGTATTCCCGTACAACATATTGAACGGAATTTCTACCAGTTCTTTCCTCTAAGCCGAAGCAATGAGAATAAATTTTATATATTCTTTCATCGCGCTGCAGATGTTCTGATCTCTATTCTTGGGATTTTGGTGGGAGCATTGATCCTTCCTTTTGTCTACTTCGGAAATTTGATCGCGAACCGTGGTTGCCTTTTTTACAGGCAAGAGCGGGTTGGGAAGAATGGAAGGGTATTTACCATCCTGAAGTTTCGTACCATGCGGTGTGATGCCGAACCTAACGGAGCGGTTTGGACGACGAAAAATGACATTCGTATCACCCGTTTCGGGAAATTTTTACGTCGCTCACGTCTTGATGAATTTCCTCAGTTCTTCAACATTTTAAAGGGAGAAATGAGCCTTATTGGTCCACGACCCGAACGCCCTGTTTTTGTTGAAGAACTGGCCAGTCTCATCCCTTTTTACGATACCCGTCACTTTATTAAACCCGGACTTACAGGCTGGGCCCAGGTAATGACAGATTATGCAGACAGCCATGCCGACAGCCTCGAAAAGCTTCAGTATGATCTTTATTACATCAAGCATCGCAACATCTTCCTGGACATAACGATCCTCACTAAGACCCTAAGTACAGTAATATTTTTCAGGGGGCAGTAATATAATAGATCCTAAAAATTTAGTCCTCTCTATTATACTTCAGAAAAAATATGTCAGGAATTCCTTTTTTTGATGACTTCTGCCAGTAACTTTTTAGCCCGTAAGAGTTTTACTTTGACATTGTTCATTGGCTCCTGTAGATGTGCGCTGATTTCCTTATAGCTCATCTCCTGGAAATATCTAAGCGTGATCACTTCCTGGTAAGGTTTTTTCAGTTTTTTAATATCGCGCAGCAGTTGGGCAAGATTTTGCTCTGTAATTAGAGTGTCTTCAATAGTGGGAGCATCATCGGGGATCCTATGCACCCGCTCGTCCTCTTCATCGGTGGTACGGGAGCGAATGGAAGCATTTTTTTTACGCACAAGATCCACGTGGATATTCTTGGAGATGGTGATAAGCCAGGTCTTAAAGGTGTAGTTGGGATCAAAAGTATCGATCTTATCAAAAGCACGGGAAAAGGTTTGAATGGTAACATCTTCGGCGTCATGCTCATTGCTGGTTCTCTTAAGCTGAAAACCGTAAACATCATTCCAAAAGCTGTCCAGAAGAAAATTGAACGCCGTCTGTTTCCCTTTTTTAGCTTTTTCAATTTGCTCCTGAAGCAGATTGGGTTCTATTTCCAATGAATGGGTTTTGAAATTGTATTAGCTATAAAGATACCTAATTGTGCCCATATTAGAAACAGTTCCAAAAAGGGAAATACCCAAAAAAGGTCGGTTTCACCAAATTTCTTTCCGGAGTTATAAAATACCGTTCCCTGCACGATCCAGCGTAGAGCAAGGAAGACCAAAGCCACCTGCCAAAAAGCACTAAAGATCAAAACCAAGAACATGATCCAGAACATGATCTGTGACGTATAAAATAACCCAAGCAGGAGTTTATGTTCCTTTTTATAATGATTGGCAATAGATACATGTCTTCTTTTTTGCTGAAACCAGGACCTAAGGTCTTCCTTTGGTACACTTCGGGTGATCCCTGCGGGAGATAGACAAAGTGCGGTATTTAACCTGTTTGCCGCACCGTTTACAAAAAGATCGTCATCGCCCGCTCTCACATGTAGATGATTTGCGAAACCATTCTGCTTGTAAAATTCTTCTGAAGTATAGGCGAGGTTTCTGCCCACACCCATATAGGGTTTCCCCCAGCTTGCATAAGAGAAATATTGGATGGCAGTGAATAAGGTCTCAAATCTTATCAATTTATTTAACGGAGATCTGGTGTTGATAAGATAGCCTCCGTATCCCAAGACTATGCTTTTTTGATCCTCGAAATGAGCGCTCATTTCCTGAAGCCATCGATTAGACTCGGGTCGACAATCGGCATCGGTAAATAAGAGGTAAGGTTTTTTTGCCTTTTTGATCCCCAGGGTCAGGGCATATTTCTTATTGGCCCAAAAAGCTTCGTTGTTTTGAACATTCACGATCTTCACCTTTGGGTTAGTGGCTTCAAATTCCTCCAGTACCTCCAGGGTTTCATCTGCAGATGCGTCATTAATAACCACTACCTCAAATTCGGGGTGGTCCTGTGACAATATGAGCGGAAGGAAATTCCGCAGGTTTTCGGCTTCATTCTTAGCGCAAATGATTACCGAAACCGGCAGGTTCTTTTCAGGCGGGCAGGTATCTGTAGGTGCAAAAGCAAACTTAAAGAAGCCAAGATAATAGGAAAGGTTGATAAGGCCAATGATGACAAAGGCGACCAGGATGGTTAGCATTTATTGCAGGTATTATTTTACCGTTTGTGGTTGGTCGCAATCTTTGGCTTCATCGGGCAATTTTCCGCAGTAGCTGCATGCTTCTCCTTCTTTATTCAAAAAAGGGCTCTGGCTGGCGCAGGTACCACTGAATTTCCCATCTTTTTTACCCCAGATCTTAATAGCGATCCCGGCAAACGCAAGGCCTAATAAAACTATGGTGATCAATACAAGTTCCATATTCAAAAGTTTGTACAAAAATAAGCAATAATGGACAGGATATGAAGGGAATGACTAAATTAATTAAGGCTGTATAAACACATTTTAACTAAATTTTATTCTGCTTTAATGGGTAATTGCTTTTTATAAAAATAACTTGCATAAACACCTAAAAATCATAACTATGTATCATACTTTTATAAAAATTTTTCCTTTTTTAATAAGTCTTTTTTTGATCTCCTGCCAGGATAAAAAGGAAGATCAGGATCCGGAGATCGATATCATTCCTCAGGAAGAAAATACTGCAGAAGTGAATGAACAGAATAGGCCGATGCCCCGGAGTTTCATGTTAGCTAAAATGAGGGAAGAAGGAGACCTGACTTCTTTTACCGAGCAGTTGGAAAGATCCGGCATAGAGGACAAATTTAAAGGAGATGAAGGGATCTATACCTTTTTTGCTCCTTCCAATGCAGCCTATGATAAAATTCCTGCTAAGGAGGTCAATCCAGATGGGAGTACCAAAACTGGAGAAAGTCAGGCAGATCTAATGCGCTATTACATGGTAGAGGGGGAAATGACAGTAGATTATTTAATTGAACAGATTAAAGCTGCAGAGGACGGAAGTTTTGAGTTCAGAACAGCAATGGGCGAGAAAATATGGGCTACAGAAGAAGGAGGGAAAATTATATTGACAGATGTCTTGGGTAATAAAGCTGCAATTGTAACCTCAAACATGGAAGAAAATTATGGGGTATATCATATTATAGATAATGTATTACAGCCCGGGACTTCTGAAAAGAAATGAGGAAAACACCCCCTATTTTTCCTAAATTTTTCTTAACCCGAGTAGTATAGAGGAACTTCTCATTTAACTAAGGATTATGCCTTAATTTTGGGCTTCTTATTATCTTTTTAATACATTGGTAGCCAAATGATTAAAATAAAACAATTATGATCTTGAAGCTGAATAAATTTTTAGGTATTTGTTTCTTAATGCTGATTGCTTTTACATCATGTAAAGATAATGAGCGCGATTCAGAAACTATTGAGACTGTAGAAACTATGGACGAAGATTTCGAAAACAGGCAAATGGCTGCCGGTAACATGAACGATGTTATAGATGCTGTTGAGGCGAATCCCGAACTGAGCACTTTCGCTACCGGGCTAAATGCGTGGAATGTTGAAGATTCTGTGGAAACAATGGAAGGGGAAATGATCATTTTTGCCCCAACCAATATGGCATTTAGTACAGTGCGTCAAAATACAGAAACAGGAAGTATGATTGCAATAGAGGATGAGGAAATGATCTCCTATCATATCATTAGATCTGAAGATGATCTTGCTGCGATAAAAGAAGAGATCCGTTCTATGAATGATACTCTGAACCTGGCAACTATACAGGGGGAAGACCTAAAGCTAAGCCTTGATGGTAATGCTTTGGTTCTTACCGGTGCCACCGGGGAATCTGCAAGAATAACCGATTCTATACAGGCGGGAAATGGAATGGTTTATATTATAGACAAGGTACTACTGCCAAGGGATCCAAGCAAGGAGGTTATTATTTCTAACGAAGGATAAGAACAGAACTTCTAAAAAAAAGAAAGCTGCTTAAAAATTATCTTTTTAAGCAGCTTTCTTTTTTGCCTTTTTGAAACTTTATTGTCAGATTAAAATAATTAGATATCAGGTAAATCCTTAAAAAAATTAAGATTGAAGTTGTTTCTCGAGGTATAGGGGGTGGTTTTTAAATTTTGATGATTTTCACCATTCTGATTAAATAGAATAATAATAAACTGCTAAGAATCAAAAACCAAATAAAAGGTCTTGGCTAGTGGTTTTAGAAGCGCAGCGATCTTGATTCTTTTCCCGGACACCAATGTTTTTGAAACTTTAGTAAATATTTACTTCCGGCGTAATTTCAATGCTGAACATCGCATAGATCTTGTTTTGGATCTTTTGAGATAGTGCCAGAATTTCCTGTCCTGTTGCGTTTCCATAATTTACCAGGACCAGGGCTTGTTTTTTGTGCACTCCGGCGTCGCCTTCCCTGTAGCCTTTGAGTCCGGCACGGTCAATGAGCCATCCCGCGGGAATTTTCACCCGTTCCTCATCCAGGACGTAGAATGGCATTTCCGGATATTCTTTCTGAAGTTTTTCCAGCATTGGTTTCGGCACCACCGGATTTTTAAAGAAACTTCCGCTGTTGCCTAATTCCTTTGGATCGGGCAATTTAGATTGCCGTATGTTTATTACAGCTTCAGAAATATTTTTAATTCCGGGCTCCCTAATCCCTTTTTCTTCCAGAAAAGTATCAATAGATCCGTAGGAGGTATTCAGCTTATGATCCTTTTTACTAAGTCTGAAGCTAACGCTTACAATTATGTACTTGCCTTTTGCCTCATTTTTAAAAATAGAATCCCGGTACCCGAAATTACAATCTTCTTTGCTAAAAGTTATTAGTTCCAGAGTTTGAAGATCAAGTGCGGTACAAGATTCAAAAGTGTCTTTGATCTCCACCCCGTAAGCCCCTATATTCTGAATTGGAGTTGTTCCAACATTTCCCGGAATCAACGAGAGGTTTTCAACGCCTCCGAAATCTTTCTCAATACAATAGAGCACAAATTGGTGCCAGTTTTCCCCGGCCATTGCCTGCACTACAACTTCATTCTCTGTTTCCTCAAGTATCTCTTTGCCTTTCAGGTTGATGTGAACCACTGTTTGCGCCACATCCTTAGTGAGCAGCATATTACTTCCCCCGCCTAAAATAAAAAGTTCAGAAGCATAGGTCTTTTTTAGCAGCTGGCGTAACTCCTCTACATTGGTGACTTCCACAAACTTGCGGGCGTTAACATCAATGCCAAAGGTGTTATATGACTTTAAAGAAACATTCGGGATTACCTGCATTATCCTTTGTAGGTTTTTAAAGCTGCTTTTAAAATTTCAATAGCTCTTAGCAGGTCTTTTTGCTTAAGTACATAAGCGATCCTTACCTGGTTCAGTCCGGTATTTGGAGTGGAGTAAAATCCTGCAGCAGGAGCGACCATGACAGTTTCATTATCCAACTCGAAACTTTCCAGAAGCCATTTTGCAAAATCTTCGGCATCTTTCACCGGAAGCTCGGCGATACAATAAAAAGCTCCTTTTGGATTCGCTACTCTCACGCCTTCGATCTGTTCCAGACCTTTTACCAAAGTATTTCTCCTTGCGGTATATTCTTCGATCACCTCGTCAAAATATTCCTGTTCGGTTTCCAAAGCTGCTTCACTGGCAATTTGTGCAAAAGTTGGTGGGCTTAACCTCGCCTGGGCAAACTTCATGGCAGTGGCCATGAATTCCTTATTTTTTGAGACCACACATCCAATCCTTGCCCCGCACATGCTGTAACGTTTGGAAACAGAATCGATCATGATCGCATTTTGTTCCAGTCCGGGGACAGACATGATGGAAAAATGTTTGGCTCCATCGTATGCAAATTCCCTGTAAACCTCGTCTGCCACAAGGAAGAGGTCATGTTTCTTTACTATGGCTGCGAGTTGATCGATCTCTTCCTTGGAATATAAGTATCCTGTCGGGTTGCCCGGGTTGCAGATGAGAATAGCTTTAGTATTAGGGGTGATCAACTTCTCAAATTCTGAAATTGAAGGCAGTGCAAAACTATCTTCGATCTTGGATTTTACAGGTACGACAGTAACGCCCGAAGCTGTTGCAAATCCATTGTAATTTGCATAGAACGGCTCTGGTATGATCACTTCATCTCCTGCATCACAAATGCTTCCCATGGTAAAAAGCAAAGCTTCAGATCCCCCGGTGGTAATGATAAGTTCATTAGCCGAAATGTTGATGTCGTGTTTGCGATAGTATTCTGCCAGTTTTGTTCGGTAGCTTTCAAAGCCTGCCGAGTGGCTGTAAGAGAGGACTTCAATGTTGTTGTTCTTTACTGCGGCAAGAGCTTTGGCCGGAGTTTTTATATCGGGTTGACCTATGTTGAGTTGGTAAATAGTACGTCCTTTTATTATTGCTGCTTCGGCATAAGGAACGAGTTTTCTTATTGGTGATTCGGGCATTGCCTGCCCTTTTGCTGAAATACTTGGCATAATTTACATTTTGGAGTACAAATTTGCGAAATTAAAATGTGACAATCATTTTTTTCGTATTTTTTATCGCATCCTAATTCCTGTGTTATGCTTAAACTGAAGCTGCTTCTTCTGCTTTTTTTTACAGGCTTAGGTATGATTCATTCTCAGCAAAATTTCACCATTAAGAATGAAAGGAAAAGCACCAAAATAAAGTTTGACCTGGTGAACAATCTTATTATAGTTCCGGTGGAGTTAAATGATTTGCAACTTTCATTTTTGGTAGATAAGGGAGTAAAGACAACGGTGCTACTTAATCTGGATGAGGAAGATACTACAGAGCTCAATCCTTCCGAAAAGATCCAGTTAAGAGGTCTGGGAGGGGAAGATTTGATCCAGGCATTTCGTTCCCGGGACAATCAGCTAAAAATTGGAAAGATCCGGAATGAGGCGCTTACCGTCTTTGTGATCTATGATGATAATATCAATTTTTCTCCAAGATTGGGAGTTCCTGTACATGGGATCATTGGGTATGATCTGTTTAAAGATTTCATTGTTGAGATCGATTATCCCCGTCGCTTTCTCAGGTTACATGATCGCAAGCGGTTTTATAAAAAGTTGAGGGGTTATGATAAATTGCCGCTGCAGTTTCATCAGGAAAAGCCCTATATAAGCACCAGGCTGGAAATTGATGAAAAACCTGCCTTTGCCACCCTGCTGCTGGATAACGGACTCAGCGATGCGCTATGGCTTTTTCCGGACAGCACTAATATTTATATTCCCCACAGATCCTTTCCGGATTTCCTTGGTTTGGGACTTTCAGGAGACGTGACAGGAAGAAGGGGAAGAGTGACTTCTATAACATTGGGAGATAATACGCTTGGCGAAGTGACAACATCATTTCCGGACAGTCTTTCTGTAGAAGGTCTACAAACTTATTACGCCCGTAACGGCAGTATTGGGAGTGAGATCATGCGAAGATTTCATCTTGTTTTCGATTATGAGGGCAAAGCGCTTTATCTTAAAAAAAATAAACGGTTTGATGAGAAATTTCACTTTGACATGAGCGGAATTGTCCTGGAACACAGTGGGTTTACAGTAATTGAGTCATACCAGAGAGTTCCGAAGATAAGCAACAACGAAGAAGACAATATACTTATCATGGAACCTGCCTTCTATAAAAAATTTGAACTGAAACCGGCTTTTCAAATAGCACGCCTGCGAAATAATTCTCCGGCTTTAATAGCGGGGCTGCAGGTGGGGGATGAGGTCACCAGGGTGAATGGGCGTAATGCATATAAGTTGGAACTGGACGACTTTGTGGACCTGTTTTCTTCTAAAGAAGGGGCAAGTATTAAGATGGAAGTTCTACGAAACGGTAGAACCCTCACCTTTGAGTTTAAACTGAAGGAGCCATAAAAAAAGCCTCTCCAATGGAAAGGCTTTTCAAAAAATGCTTTTTTGAATTCCTACTCAAGAACTTTTCCTTTGATCTTGATGGATTTCGCAGGAACATCGGCGTTAGAATAAACAGTTACTGTTTTTCTAATTGGCCCAACCCTGCTAGTGTCATATTTTACCTTGATCTCACCAGATTCTCCTGGAGCAATAGGATCTTTCGGTTTTTCCGGAATAGTACATCCGCAGCTTGAAGTAACATCGGTGATCACCAATGGAACATTACCTGTATTGGTAAATTCAAAAACGCGAACCCCGTCACTTCCTTTCTGTATTTCGCCATAGTCGATCACTTCCGACTTAAATTCGATCCTGGCAGTTTCCTGCGCCTGTACTGCAAAACCCGCAAAAACGAAGATGGCAATTGCAATTAATTTTTTCATAGTCTTTTGGTTTATCAGAATTGTAAAGATAAGATTTATCTGCTTATTCCCGCAAATAAAATGGCAATCCACCGGTTCGCCTTTTATAATCCTGAAGTTATAATTACTTTTGCCCAGATATTCCAAAAACCGCACCAAAGTATGTCTGAAGCATCAAAATACATAGCCCGGGAAGTCGAAAACAAGTGGTATGACTACTGGATGAAGAACGGCTATTTTCATTCTGAAGTTGATGAAAGAGAGCCGTATACCATAGTTATTCCGCCGCCGAATGTTACCGGGGTGCTGCACATGGGACACATGCTCAATAATACCATTCAGGATGTATTGATTCGTCGTGCCAGGTTGCAGGGCTACAATGCTTGTTGGGTACCGGGAACAGATCATGCTTCTATCGCTACAGAAGCTAAGGTTGTTGCCAAACTTAGAGCTGAAGGGATTGACAAAAATGATCTTTCACGGGAGGAATTTTTGGAACACGCCTGGGAATGGACGCATAAGCATGGCGGAATTATCCTTGAACAACTTAAGAAATTGGGAGCTTCCTGTGACTGGGAACGTACAAAGTTCACCATGGATGATGAGATGTCTGCTTCGGTCATTAAGGTTTTCGTAGATCTGTACAAGAAAGGTCATATCTACCGGGGTTACCGAATGGTTAACTGGGATCCTGAAGCTAAGACCACACTTTCAGATGAAGAGGTGATCTACCAGGAGCGGCAGGGGCATCTCTATTACCTTCAGTATAAAATCGAGGGAACAGAAGACAGTCTCACAATCGCCACCACCAGGCCCGAAACCATCCTTGGAGATACTGCGATTTGTATTAACCCCAATGATGAGCGCTTTACCCATCTAAAAGGTAAAAAAGCCATAGTGCCTTTGTGCGAGCGGGTAATCCCAATCATTGAGGACGAGTACGTGGATATGGAGTTTGGAACCGGATGCTTAAAAGTTACTCCGGCGCATGATGAGAATGATAAGGTGCTGGGAGATAAGCATAACCTGAAAGTGATAGACATTTTCAATGATGATGCTACGCTTAATTCCTTTGGAATGCACTATGAGGGAATGGATAGGTTTGAAGCGCGGAAAAAGATCGTTGCAGAACTTCAGGAGAAGGGCATCCTTGCCAAGACCGAAGATCATGTAAATAAAATTGGCACCAGTGAGAGAACAGGTGCCGTGATCGAGCCAAAGCTAAGCGACCAGTGGTTCCTTAAAATGAAGGACCTGGCGCAGCCTGCTCTAGATGCAGTATTGGAAAAAGAAGTAAACCTGGTTCCCGAAAAGTTCATCAATACCTACCGTCACTGGATGGAAAATGTTCGGGACTGGAACATAAGCCGTCAATTGATATGGGGACAGCAAATTCCGGCCTTTTACTATGGTGATGGCAAGGAAGATTATGTAGTTGCCGAAACTAAAGAAGAAGCGCTACAGCTGGCCCGTGAAAAGACCGGAAACAGCTCTCTTACTGCCGAATCCCTGACGCAGGATAAAGATGCTCTCGATACATGGTTCTCTTCATGGTTGTGGCCTATTTCAGTTTTCAACGGAATTCTGGAACCTGATAACAAAGAGATCAATTATTACTATCCCACAAATGATCTTGTAACCGCGCCTGAAATATTATTTTTCTGGGTAGCACGTATGATCATTGCCGGTTATGAATACAGGGATCAAAAACCTTTCAACAACGTTTACCTTACCGGAATTGTTCGCGATAAGCAACGCCGAAAAATGTCAAAATCCCTGGGTAATTCTCCCGATCCACTTGGATTGATCGACGCTTATGGGGCCGATGGAGTTAGAGTGGGAATGCTTTTAAGTTCACCTGCCGGAAATGATCTTATGTTTGATGAAGATCTTTGTAAGCAGGGAGGTGCCTTCGTGAATAAGATCTGGAATTCCTTCAAGCTGGTGAATTCATGGGAAGTTTCAGATGAAGTTTCTCAGCCGCAATCAGCTAAAATAGCTGTGGATTGGTTTAAAGCAAAATTTCAGAAGACGCTGCGGGAGATCGATGACAACTATAAAAAATACCGCATTAGTGATGCTTTGATGGCCACTTATAAGCTGGTTTGGGATGACTACTGCTCCTGGTTCCTGGAGATGGTAAAACCCGCTTTTGGGCAGCCAATGGACCGCAGCACGTATGAGGCCGTAACAGAGATCCTGGAGGAGAATTTAAAGATCCTTCATCCTTTTGTGCCTTTTATTTCTGAAGAGATCTGGCAGTCGATGAAATCCCGAACTGAGAAAGAAGCACTGATCATTGCTACCTGGCCAAAAATGGCAGATTTTGATGCTTCTCTTATTGAAGAATTCTCCATTGCTTCTGAAGTTATTTCGGGAATAAGAAGCATCAGGAAAGAAAAGAACATTTCGTTTAAGGATCAGATCGAGCTGCAGGTGATGAACAATGAAAATGCTGCAAAAACCTTTGATCCGGTGATTGAAAAATTAGGAAATATCTCCACGCTTTCTTATACAGATCAACAGGTACAGGGAGCTTTATCTTTCAGGGTAAAGTCCAATGATTATTTTATTCCTGTAGCCGGTGCAGTTGATGTCGAAGCCGAAAAAGCCAAACTGGAGGAAGAACTCAACTATACCCGCGGATTTCTGGCTTCAGTTGAAAAGAAACTTTCTAATGAACGCTTTGTGAGTGGCGCTCCTGCAAAAGTGGTAGAAATCGAACAGCAAAAGAAAGCTGATGCCGAAGCAAAGATCGAGGCGATCCAGGCAAGCCTGAAAGCCCTCTCGTAAAGGATTAAGATCAAGGATAAAATTTTAAATGGGGTATCTGATCATCTCCCGTAAAGTTTTATCTTTATGGAATGAAATATCCAGCAGACCAAATGGAATTTGAAGAAATGTTTAAATCGGAGCAAGCATGCATTGATTACTTGGTATCATTGAGA
>JAAVJQ010000014.1 GCA_012038135.1 Salinimicrobium nanhaiense | reverse complement strand
GAAAAGAAACCCTGAAGAGTTCATTCAATATTGGTCAACCCTCAAACCAGAAAAACGACCGATAATTACTATTTTTGATAATGAAAATTAATAACAAAAACCGGTCAACACTAATCAGGGAAGTTCACGAGGTTAGAAGTATGTACGAGGTTTGAAGTACGAGATTAGAAGTTAAATATCTTTAGCAGAAAAGCAACTCTAAAAATGACCTTTTAGAGAGGGATGTAAAGCTTTGGGCCTTTTAAAATTCTGCCTGATTGATCTTCATCCGCAGCTTGCGCATATAGTCCTCTTTAAGCCAGTCCCGGTAGTTCTTGGTGCTGTTACTAATACAATAAGAATATTTGCGAATGCGGTAGGCGATATCTTCCTCCAGTTCCTTAGCCAGAAGACGTGCATCAAAAACATCTGCACTGTTTTCCACGCACATTTGGCAATGTTGCTCCATGGAACGCTCCAGGACGGTTTTAGATTTTAACCCTCTCTTGATCACATTGTCATACTCTTCATCTACATCAAAAGAAACATCTTTGGTATTTGAAAATTTCTTTCGCAGTTCGCGTGGCATTTCATATCGGAAATTTTGCTCGATCTCCTCATCGCTTACCAGGTTCTCCAGGAAATAATCGGGCGATCTAAATATTTGTTTCCAATCTACAGGTGCACTCCATAATCCAAAACGGGCAGCATTATTACCAAGATCGATCACTGTGAATTCATCCTTACCCGGAAGCACGCGGGATCCACGGCCAATCATTTGATAATAGAGGGTCAAAGACTTCGTAGCCCGGTTTAAAATAATAGATTCTACTGTTGGTTCATCAAAGCCTGTGGTAAGAATACTAACTGAAGTAAGAATGGCATCGGGTTTTTTCTTGAACCATTTCAAGATGTCCTTTCGGTCTTGTTTGCTGGTGGTATTATCCAGATGTCGAATATCAAAACCTGCATTTCTAAAAGTCTCATAAACTTCTCGTGAAGTATTGATCCCGTTATTAAAAATAAGAGTCTTTTTACCCATGGATTTTTCCATGTAAGCATCAAGAAGTTTCTCCTGCATATTGAAGTTGGAATAAAGCTCTTCGGAAGATTTCACGGTGTAATCCCCATTGATCCCGACTTTTAAAGTAGAAAGCCCTACGTCATAGCTGTAAGTATTAGCCTTTGCCAGAAAACCTTTTGAAATAAGTGAATTTATGGAATCTCCCACGATCAATTCCCGGTAATTGTCCTTCATGGGCAGCTTGATATTGGAACTCAGCGGCGTTGCCGTCACCCCCAGAATAAAACATCTATTAAAGAACTTGAACAGCTTTCTAAAGGAATTGTAGTGAGCCTCATCTATGATCACCATTCCCAGATTCTCCAACTCCACCTTTTCGTCGTTAAGACGATTATTAAGTGTTTCCACCATGGCTACAAAACACATGTACTCATTTTGATCTGGTAATTCCTTTATACTGGAATTTATGATCTTATTTCGCACTCCAAAACCGGTAAGCATCCTGGAGGTTTGTTTACAGAGTTCAATACGGTGTGTTAGAATAAGAACCTTTTTTCCGGTGCGCTGAATATACTCCCTGACGATCTGAGAAAAGATCACGGTTTTACCACCGCCTGTGGGCAATTGATAGAGCAGGTTGTAACGTTCGGGATGAGCTTCAAGTACTTTAAAGATCTTATTGATATCCTCCTGCTGATAGGCATAAAGTTCTTTATCAACGGTTTTTTCTTCAATTCCAAATGTATCCTGCGCCATTTATTTTTCTTTCAATTGCAATTTTGCAAAAATAACTGAAATAAAGGTTCAGCCAAAATTATAGGTCTAAATTCCTGAAAAATAAAATCCGGCAAGTAAATAAAAAACTGATTTTAAATCAGTTATCTTTGACCTATACAAGTAATACCCCCTATTGCTCTTCCCCAATTAATGATTCAGCCTTATGAAGAGTAACAAAAAAAGATTCAAATATTTTCAGACCCTTCAACAGAACGAACTTCTAAAAGGACTCGAGGATGAAGATCTGCTCCATTTCATGGATGATCTGGAGGAAGAGATCATGCCTAAAAACACCTGTAGTATTAGCAACTTAAGAACCCTCCAAACATTTTACTTCATCATTTCCGGCCGTCTTAAAGCTTATCACGTAGAAAAAAACAATGCCCGGGAACTCACCTATTTCCTCCTTAAAAAAGGGGATGTTCTGGACATACTGTGTTTACTGGATGGCTGTGAACATCAAATTTATTATGAATCCCTGGACAGGGTAGTATTATTGACCATTCCCATATTTAAAATGAAGAACTGGATCATGGAGCACCCGGGGATCAATAAAAATCTACTTCCCTACTTAAGCAAACAAGTAAGGGTCCTGGAAGAATGTGCTTCGAATGTGACTTTAATACCCATAGCAACACGTCTCGCCCGATTAATCTTAAATCATATCAATTCAGAATCTAAAGAACTGGAATTGATCAACGATCTTTCTAATGATGAAATCGCAAATTTAATTGGATCGACCCGGGCAGTTGTGAACCGACATTTACAGCAATTTAAGAATGACGGCATCATCAATATTGGCCGGCAAAAAGTGGAGATAAAAGACATAGACCTGCTGCTACAAAGGGCTCAGGGACGATTCTTAACTTAATATTTAACGCAATATGCTACTTAAGTAGTATTCCAGGGAAAAACCTGTCCTTAACTTTATATCATATTAATCTCTAATACACATTACTATGAAAAAGTTAATTATTGTATTGCTCCTGTTTGGGTTCATTGGAACAGGACATTCACAAATCCTCCTAAAGGAGACAAAATTGGAATACCGACCAGAATCCATGAAACTTGACCCGGTTTCAAATACTCTGACAATTAAAATTTCTGAAAAAAGCTATGGAGAATTTAATAAAGATCCGCTTGCTTTTGTGAAAAACCAATTTGACATTCAAAGAGTATTAAAGGATAATGAAAAAGAAGACTACGATTCCTATCAAGTTAGCTTTAAGAGCACTAAAGGTCATTTACTTGCAAATTTCGATGGAGATGGAGATTTAATTTCCTCCTTTCAAAAGTTCAAGAATGTAAGGTTACCTGAAGATGCACGTATGCAAATTCTTCAACAATACCGTGATGCAGTTATTACTGGAAATAAACATGTAGCAATCTCTAAAGGATGGGATGTCCAAAAAGAATTTTACAAAGTAAAATTGAGAGATGGCGATAAAACCAGGACTGTAAAGGTCAATAAAGATCGGGGTGCAATCACCTATGTTGGATTATAAGCCGGGAAGCAGAGGCTGCAAAAAGCAACTAATCATTAAAGGAACTTCCTCAGTTTTAGAAATTAAAAACTGAATTTTCGAAGCTCCGGAAATAATTAGAAACTTTTAGCAGCCTTTTTATTTTTGAAAAAGATCTGACGACAAATATCTATCCCCCCGGTCACATACTATGCTCACCACAATTCCCTCCTCAAGTTCTTCACATAATCTTACCGCGGCGGCAGTCGCACCTCCACTACTCATTCCCGCAAAGATCCCCTCCTCTTCAGCAAGGCGCATCGTCATCTTTCTGGCCTCTTCCTCTGTTACTTCAAGGATACGATCTACTTTTTCAGGATTAAAAATGCGTGGTAAATATGCCTCGGGCCATTTTCTTATTCCCGGAATTCTTGCATCGTCTCCGGGCTGCACTCCAATAATTTGTATATTATTATTCTTCTCCTTCAAAAAAGTGGAAGTTCCCATAATAGTTCCCGTGGTTCCCATAGAAGAGACAAAATGGGTGATCTTTTCATCTGTATCTTTCCATATCTCGGGGCCGGTAGAATGGTAATGTGCCTGCCAGTTATCATCATTCCCAAACTGGTTGAGCATAAAATAATTGCCATTCTTCATCCGCTCTTCAGCATAATCTCTCGCCCCCTCAATTCCTGTATCGGCATCGGTTAAGATCACCTTAGCGCCATAAGCCCGCATGGTTTGAACCCTTTCCACCGTAGAATTTTCGGGCATTACAAGCTCGATATTCAGATTTAATAACCGGGCGACCATAGCCAAAGCGATTCCGGTATTTCCACTGGTAGCTTCAATGAGTTTGGTATCTTTTGTTATATCACCACGCTCCATTGCCTTTCTTATCATGTTATAAGCAGGCCGGTCCTTTACGCTACCTCCCGGATTTTGACCTTCCAGTTTAAAATATAATTCTACCCGCGGATTGGTAACAAGTTTTTGGGCTTTTACCAAAGGAGTATTTCCTATGAGGTCTAATACAGTATTATTCATTATTCTGTAAAATTTTGAAGATTTCTAATTTTTATTGTGGGGGTGTGGGTAACAAAGGAATTAGGAGGAACAGAATTGGTGAGCCATGCGTTCCCTCCTATGATGCTATTTTCTCCAATTATTGTATCACCCCCCAAGATGGTTGCGTTAGCGTAAATGGTGACGTTATCTTCGATGGTAGGATGTCTTTTGATATTTCGAAGATCCCTTTCAACATATAAGGCTCCTAAGGTAACTCCCTGGTAAAGTTTTACATTGTTCTTTATTACCGTGGTCTCCCCTATGACAACTCCTGTAGCATGATCAATAAAAAACGAGTCACCAATTTGAGCACCGGGATTAATATCTGTCCCTGTTAATTTATGAGCACACTCTGTCATTAATCTGGGAACCAATGGTAAACCCATTTTAAAGAATTCATGACTTAGACGGTAAACGGCAATGGCAAGAAATCCCGGATAAGACAAATAAACCTCCTCCACAGAGTTGGCTGCAGGATCGTTATTTGCAATAGCAACAGCATCAAGGTTGATCTTTTCCAGCAGGTATGGCAGTTTTTGACAGTAATCGTCCCATAACTCAGAACAAGGTTTCCCGGGTTCCCAACAAACCAGGTCTCCCAACTCCTTGAATTCCCTCGCCAGCTGGTCCAGGTTTTCTTCGACAGCTGTATCCCGGTCGAACAGGGTATAAAACAAATGGTTGGTAAAAGCTTCAGCCTTTTCCTTTATTTTAAATCTTAAGTTTGGCAGCTGCTTCTGTTCGGTGATCTTCCTTATAATATCCTTGTGCTCCATAAAACATGATGTTTCTCAAATTTACTAAATGCAAACCAATGCCGGCTTCTGTTTTAGTTCCCTTTGTATGCTAAAATATTTAACTATAAAAGAAAGGTTAAAAAAACAGCCCTTCAAATCATTGTTTTACAGGGTATTGTAACTTTAGTATTATTAATCAAAAACTTATAACCATGGCACAAGACCAAAAGAAATCAGGACAAAAGCAGGACTCTTCTAAAAAGAGCGACCAAAAATCGGATAACAAATCTGGAAAGCAAAACACTAAAAAGTAATTTTGTTCTAATATTCTTAGTAGCATTTTTTTAGGCCACCTCCAAAGGGTGGCTTTATGCTTTTAAAGCCTGCTGCTTTTTGATACTGTCACTAATCTCCAAAAGCCACTTTAGCCTGTCCATAAGTAACTGTACCTCCTCCAGCCTTTCGCGCACGGCTTTCTTCTCCCGTCGGTTAATCTCCCTGTTCATGCCAAGCAACTTTTCATAAAGATCTTCATAAAATCGCTCTGCGTTCCTTATTGCTTCTGAAAGCTCAAGGAAATCAGAAGCCATTATTCCTTCTGAAGCTTCGAGGTTTTGACGTATTGCAGTCATATAATTCCTGAAATGTTCTGAAGCTTCAGTCGTAGGATGAGATCTAATAAAGGTCCCCAGGGATGCTGCGCCCGAAAGAAATTCCTGATTAAGGGAAACGATCTTAAAAGTTGCTTCCAAATGCCCTTTTTCAGTTCCCGGTTCCTGCGCCATACGTTGAAAAGCTGCATTTAGATCTCCCATTGCTAAGAAGGCATGTTTACGGGCCAATCGGTATGAGGCAGGTAAACTGCTTTTGTTCCGGTAGAAGGCCTCTATTTCTTTTATAAAATTGCTATTAGCTTTAATGCTTTCCCTGATAAAATTCTGAATTACCGAATACTCCCATGTTGGCCACAGGAATTTAGCTCCTAAGAAAGCCAACCCGGCACCAACTGCGGTATCAAGCACCCTGTACTGAATCACCTGTAAAACATCCGGACGTAAAAGACTATAAACGAAAACCACGTTGAGAGTAATAAAAGCAGCAGCAGTCTTATAATTCCGTTGGATCATAGAGTGAGCCAGGATGAGAGAAATTACAGCAAGAACACCATAAACTACCTGGTTTCTTATTAGCAATACCAGCGACACTGCCACTGCCCCACCAATTATTGTTCCGTATAACCGCTGTTTGAACCTGTCCCTGGTGAGGGCATAACCAGGACGCATGATCACCAAAATAGTCAGCAGTATCCAATAGGCATTCTGAACTGCAAAAAAGTTCCCTATCGCATAACCTATTACCAGGGTCACAGTAAGCCGCAGAGAATGCCTGAAAATTGGAGATTTTAGATCCAGGTGCTCCTGCAGGGTTTTCAGGTTATAATCTGGGGTAGTAAGAAATTTAGCGGCATCTTTCCGTATGATTCGAAACTCCTTATTCTCTTCCCACTCTTTTAGTAAACGTTCTATGGAAAGGATCTTTTGATACTGTTTTTCCTTAAAGTTCAGGAGGTTTTTGTAAACTAATAGCACCTCATTTTCTTCAGAAGATCTGGCAGAAGTCGCAAAGGCTTCAAAATTCTGCCATACTTCTGCTTTTTTAAGATGTAAGGATTCATTATCCCCGGAATTCTTCTTGCCCAGCATTACCCCTGCTATCATTTTCAGGTTTTCTGCCATAATAAAGCTCCAGTCCTTTACCAGTCCAATTTTTTCCGGATGTTCTACAAAAAGCTCCTCCATTCTTTGATAATTCACCGGGTTTGCCATACTCAGCTCCAGGATGTCTACCAATTCCATAAAGATGAGAAGTCGTTTTCTCACCATCCCCGACCGTCCAAAATTCCTGCGCCTGGTGATGAGCATCTCCCTAATCAATTCATGTTTTTCATTGATAGCAGTTTGCAGGTCGAAAACCTCCTTCTCAAGTTTCTCCCTGTTTTCCCCTTTTTCACCCATGAGCCGGGCGCGGATCTTAAGATAGTCGGCAGTTAACTCGAAAGCTTCAGCTAAAAGCTGGTCGGTTTCTCTTCGGCGTAAAAGATAATGAAGAGTAAGTGAAAAAAGCAGGTACCATACTCCCCCGGCACCTATCCATAATGAGTGGAGGATTATCCCACCTTCCGAAGCTACCTGCGCCATACTTAGCACCACCGCAAATAAGCCTGAAAATGCTATTAATGATGCCCTAAAACCAAAGACTGAGATCATTGAAAAATGAAAGGTAAGCAGCACCAACACAGGGATGAAGATCGCCGGATGCGTAAGGGAAAACCCAATAACCAGAGTAGCAAAAACGGCGATAACAACAGAAAGGGAAACTCCAATCACCCGCCTCCTAAGGCTGCCGGGCACATCGCTGGGGGAGGTAAGCAAAACTCCAATGGCCATAGCCATTCCAATTTCAATGACACCAAAATAAGCTGTTACGAGCAGCGGCACAATGGCTGCCACGGCAAAGCGGATCCCTTTAGAGAATTCGGCAGTACGAAAAAGATTAAAGAAGTCTTTTAAATGTTGAAAAAGATTCAAGCCCTGAGAAATTTTGTACAAAGCTAAACCCTTTTAAAATTAGCCACCCTAACAACGCTTGAAAAATGGGTTCTTCACCGCACATTTAACCTTTAATTAGTAAAGCAGTCTTGGCTGTGCACAGGGAGCATTGTAATTTTAAGCAAAGCTGAAAAAATTAGCTTTTTCTCATCAAAAAAATAAAACTATGAAGATTTTAATGGTTCTTACCTCCCATGATAAACTGGGAGATACAGGTAAAAAAACAGGATTTTGGGTGGAAGAATTCGCCGCTCCCTATTATGTGCTGGCCGATGCAGGTGCAGAAGTAGTACTCGCATCACCTAAAGGCGGACAACCTCCTATTGATCCTGCAAGTACTACCGAAGATGCACAAACTGAAGCCACCAAACGTTTTAATAAAGATGAGGAGCTGCAAAAGAAACTGTCCATGACCAAAAAACTCGAGCATGTTGACGCCTCAGAATTTGACGGAGTTTTTTATCCCGGTGGACACGGCCCTCTTTGGGATCTTGCCAATGATCTGAATTCTATTGCTCTTATTGAAGAATTCAACAGGCAGATCAAGCCCATGGCTTTTGTGTGTCATGCCCCGGGAGTTCTTGGAAATGTAGAAGAAAATAAAGAACCTCTGGTAAGGGGTAAAAATGTGACCGGTTTTGCTAATTCTGAAGAAGAAGCTGTAGGCCTTACCAATGTGGTACCGTTTCTTGTGGAGGATAAAATGAACCAAATGGGAGCCAATTACAGCAAAGGTGATGACTGGAGCTCCTATGTAATGGTGGACGGAAAACTTGTCACCGGACAAAATCCAGCTTCTTCAGAAAAAGCTGCGAGAGAACTGCTAAGATTGCTTCAAAAATAGGAGCATTTATGGCAAAAAAGGAAAGATCTGTCGCAGAGGTGATTGGGGAGCATGAAGCTTCGGGAACATATTTTGATGTTGATGGCATTAAGACTTTCGCCTTGAAATACGGTCGTGGAGAAACCGTTTTATGCATTCACGGCGTCCCCACCTCTTCCTTTCTTTACAGAAAAGTGCTGCGATCTCTTGAAAAAAAGGGATATAAAGGAGTGGGTATTGATCTACCGGGTCTGGGCCTTACAGACCGTCCTAAAGATTTCGAATACTCTTTCTCAAATCTTTCAGAATTCATATATAAAGCTGCAAAGGCTTTAAAACTGAAAAAATTCCACCTGGTGGTGCATGACGTGGGTGGCCCGATAGGATTTGCCCTGGCTGCCCGTCATGCGAACAGGATCATGTCTTTGACCATTCTCAACACCTGGATAGATGTGGTTAATTTTCAGAAACCTGTTTTTATGAAACCTTTTGAGAAAAGGGTTTTAGGAGAAGCTGAGTTAAAAATGATGTCGCATCTCACCTGGCCGGTAATGTTCAAAAGTGTGGGGGTGGTAAATGCCTCCAGGATCTCAAGCTCAGAAATAAATGCCTATATAGATCTTCTTAAAAAAGGTGATAACGGAAAAGCCTTTTTAAAGATCATGCGCAACTTTGACAGCTCTCGGGAATTCAGAGCGCTTTGTCTTAAGGCGGTTCAAAATGTGAATTATCCTGTACAGGCGATTTGGGGAAGCAAGGATCCCGCCCTAACTTTAGAAAATTATGGAGAAGAGATCAAAAAAGCGGCAGGATTAAGAGAGATCCATGTGCTAAGGTCAAAACACCTCCTGCAGGAAGAGGCATGGCTTTCCATAGCCGATAAAATTGTAGAGCTGGCAAAAGCTGTTCATTTAAAGACATCAAAAAAGGAGGCTTAAAACCTCCTTTTTGACACCTCTGTAGAATTATTTTTGCGGCGGTTTTGTAGGCCTTATTTCGATCTTACTCGGCAACGCCCGTTGATTCATCTTCAAAAGATCCACCACTAATTCACCTATATCCTCTTTTTGTATTTTCCAGGCATCTTGTTCGGAAGGTTCGTGGTCATTAAAATGAGTCGCAACAGAACCCGGCATAATGGTAGTTACCTTGATATCATAGTTTCTAAGATCAAGCATGACTGCCTGGGTAAAACCGGTCACTCCAAACTTACTGGCGTTATAAGCTGCACCTCCTGCGAAGAAATTGGTTCCTGCCAGGCTGGAGATCGTAAAGATGTAACCTTTGCTCTTTTTTAGCTCCGGCACAGCTGCTTTAAGGCTATAGAAAACTCCGGTGAGATTGGTGTCGATCGTTTGCTGCCATTGTTCGGGAGTTAGTTCCTCAATAGAACCAAAAAGTCCAACTCCGGCGTTTGCTACAAGCACATCAAGTTGTCCCCATTTTCCGGTTACCTGCTGAATGGCTTTTTTCTGACTTTCAAAATCTCTTACATCGGCTTCAATTCCTATGACCTCTCCTTTTCCTGAAGCGGTAATCTCTTTAGCTGCCTTCTCTGCTTCTGCCTTATTACGGCTGGTGATTCCCACTCGTACTCCCATTGCTGAAAGTGCTGCAGCCACACCATAACCTATTCCTTTGCTTCCGCCGGTGACGAAAGCGACCTTATTATTTAAACTATCCATTTTTTTAAATTTTTCAGTATAAAACTACCATATCTCTCCACCAATTTCAAAGACCTGTTTGTAAGGCTTTGTTAATTCTTCAGCCCGGAAATGAATTTCAGAAATTTTAACTTCAGAAGCAAAAATCTTTAAAAGAAGTAATACGATTTACAGGGAGAATCAATTATCTTTGCAACCTCCTGAAAGGGTCCTAAAAATGTGCTTTTTCAAGGATTAATTATTGTTTTATCAAAATTCTTTACGTTGGAAAATCAAAAGGCACAAAAACTTCTGAATAAAATACAGCGCGACCTTATGCGCAATGGCATTATTATCAACACCATTGTTGACGACCTAAAGGAATTGCGACCTTATGCCATTGAAGAAAAGAATCCGTTGCTGGCAAAGGTGATTAGGCTTACTTATGAGCATATCGAAACCTACCAGACCTTTGATATTCCAATTCCTGAAGATGAACCCCTTGAAGAATTTGAAGCAGATAATCCTGAAGCAAATGATGTGGATCCAAAGGAAAGTCTTGATTACCTTCTTTCCCTGATCGCAGAATCAAACAACAAGCTTAACGAGATCGACCTCAAGGAATACCGCGATAATCTAATCGCATACGCAGAAGAGAATTAACCTTTTGTTTGGTCCTTATGGCTTAATAATTGAATAGCTTTGGGTACAGGAGCTTTTTAATTCCCGATTGATAATGAAGAAGAAAAATGAAGTTGTATTGAATAAAAAACCCCGTTGGAAACTTCTACACCAATACTATAGTTACACAGGATTTTACAGATTTGTAGGCGCAAGCCTCAAAAAAGCGATCTTACCGGTCATCCTATTTTTGGCGGCTTTATTTGCCATAAATGAATATGTGATCAACATCAACAGTGTACTGGTTACTGTTACCGAAACCTTTTCACCACTGGGGATCATCTCTGTTTTCCTGGCTTCGGAGTCTATAGGGCTTGGATTGGTGCCGCCCGAATTGTTCATCGCATGGGCAGGAAAATCTGCCATGCCGGTACTTTTCCTTAGTTTCCTGGCGTTAGCTTCCTACGTGGGAGGTATTATTTCCTACTGGATTGGTAAAGCGATCACAAGGATCCCCGCTGTACACCGCGCTATGGAAAACAAAATGTCCAAACACATCAAAAATACCGAAAAGTGGGGTGGTTTTTTAATTGTAGTTGGTGCCCTTTTACCTATCCCGTTTGCTGTTACCAGTGTTGCGGCGGGAATCATCAATTATAAATTCAGGTATTATCTTTTGTTTGGTCTGCTTAGATTTATTAGGTTCTATGGCTATGCACTCGTGATCTTTAAGATCGTATAGGTCATATTTCTATGGATCACTACCTCTAAATCCTTATGTTGTGGCCGAAAGGATTAAACCGGATTTTCACTACTCATATAACTGAAAACTATCAGACATTTTCAGCAGTTATACAAGGTGAAACGGGATCTCAAATTTGTACTGCAGGCATAGAAATTTGTTTACAACACCATAGAAACCAAATTGGACAAAAAATTCTGCTTCCTCCTTTAGTTACCTTATCTGGGTAAACCTTATACCCAGCTCTCTTTCCATTTGTTTTAGCTTCTTAAGCTCGAATTGATTCACCAGGGCAATAGAAATTCCTGTATTTCCGGCTCTGGCAGTACGGCCGCTTCGGTGAGTGTAGTATTCCGTTTGATCTGGCATTTGGTAGTGTACTACAAAAGCGAGATTTGCCACGTCAATTCCGCGGGCAGCTACATCTGTAGAGACCATCAGCCTCAGGTTTTTGTTTTTAAAGGCACGCATTACCTTGTCCCTGTCCTTTTGAAGCATATCTCCTTCCAGTAGACCGACTTCATAATTCTTGGCAGCCAATTGCTGTGAAAGCGTACGCGCCGCAGTTTTTGTCCTGGTGAAGATGATACCCCTCTTCTTACCCATGGATTTTAGAAAATAAGCCAGAGTATCCAGCTTGCTGTTATCCTCCCCCGAAACAAACTGATGCTGAATACCCGTATTCACTGCATCCTGTTTATCAATATTTACCCTACGGGCTCCTTTATTGACATACTTGTTGATGATCTCATTGAGGTCCTGGGGAATAGTTGCGGAAAATAACCACACATTTCTTTCTTTCGAAGCCGTAGCATCCAGGATTGTGGTAAGATCATTTTTAAATCCCATGCTCAACATTTCATCTGCCTCATCAAGCACCAGGGTTTTGATCTTCCTTATGTCTACTGCTTTTCTTTTCATTAGGTCGATGAGCCGGCCGGGCGTGGCAACTATAATTTGGGTGGGCCTGTTTAGTCGTGCGATCTGGATATCGATCTTTTCCCCACCATAAACAGCTTCAGTAAAGATCTTATCGCTGTACTTGGTGAATTTAAAGAGTTGCCTTGCGATTTGTTGACCCAATTCTCTTGTAGGTGCGAGAATGAGTGCCTGGACTTCTTCTTTTGCCGGATCGATCTGTGCGAGCAGTGGCAAACCGAAGGCTGCAGTCTTTCCTGTACCGGTTTGCGCCTGACCAACAAAGTCAACACCTCCTTCGGTAAGTACCGGAATAGCTGCTTCCTGTATTTTGGTGGGGGTATTGATCCCCATCTCCTGTAAGCCTTTAATAATGTCTTCTGAAACTCCCAGCTCCTTAAATGTCATAGCACAAATTTTTGCGAAGATAGTTAAAAAGAGCCACAGGGGTAAGCTATTTATGCTGAACCCACGACAGCACTGATTTCATCATTAGGGTTTCTTAAGAGATTAAAAACCTGCATGTTAAAATCAAGCTAAACCAAAATTATCTCAATTTATTTTAAGAAAATATCACTAATTTGGTAGTATAACCATATAAAAAAAGAGATATGCTAACTATAATTTTGAACATCCTATTACCACCACTAGCCGTATACTTGAACCATGGAGTAGGAACAACCCTCTTGATTAGCATCGTCCTTACTTTAATTGGTTGGTTACCCGGAGTGATCCATGCGTTCATTGTCAACTAGAGCAACTTAAAACTGTCTAAAATATAAATCCCCTCTACGACCAACATGAAAATTGGTCTAACAACCTTCCCAGGAAGGTTTCCAAAAGTTTGAATTAGCCTTTAAGCTTATATTTTAGACAGTTTATTTTTTATATCTCCTCATCTTCTTTTTCCTGAAGCTGTTGCTGCCATTTCCAGGCACTCTGCATAGCTTCTTCTATTCCATACTCTGCTTTCCAGTTAAGAACTTCGTTTGCTTTTGTAGTATCGGCGTAAGCTGATGTAATATCCCCCTCTCTTCTTGGAGCAAAATCATAAGGCAATTTTTGTCCCGACACCTTTTCAAAAGCCTGTATGGCTTCCAGTACAGAATTCCCTTTTCCGGTTCCCAGGTTGAACACCTCATAATTTTCTGACTGCTCCCCGTGTAGAATTCTTTCGAGGGCTACCACATGTGCTCTGGCCAAATCCATGACATGAATGTAATCTCTTATACAGGTGCCATCAGGCGTCGGGTAATCCTTTCCAAAAACCGAAAGTTTTTCCCTGATTCCGGCGGCCGTTTGCGTTATAAAAGGTACCAGGTTTTGAGGAGTTCCAATAGGTAATTCTCCTATATGTGCGGTGGGATGTGCCCCAATTGGGTTAAAATATCTTAAGGAGATCGCCTTTAAGTGTGAAGCAACTTTACAGGTGTCGGCAATGATCTCCTCTCCTATTTGCTTCGTGTTCCCGTAAGGAGATTCAGCCTTTTTGACGGGAGCGTTTTCGGTAATCGGCAGTTCATCAGCCTGTCCATATACAGTACAGGAGGAACTAAAAATGATTTTAGGAGCCTGCTTTTCCTTAAGTTCCTGAAGCAGATAAATGAGGGTATTGATATTGTTCTCATAGTAAAGCAAAGGATTCTCCACACTTTCTCCCACTGCCTTTGAGGCTGCAAAATGGATCACACCCTCAATATCGGGATACTTGTCAAAAAAGTTATTTACGTCATGCTTTTCGCGCAGATCGATCTTTTCAAATTGGGGAGAGACCTTTGTGATGCGGGTAATTCCGCCTAAAACCTCCAAAGAGGAATTGGAAAGATTATCTATAATTACAACTTCAAATCCTTTTTCCTGAAGTGCAACCACGGTATGGGAACCTATATATCCCAATCCGCCGGTCACTAAAATTCTTTTGCTCATTTTAATTTTTCTGAATGTGTTGCAAATTAAGAAAACACCTGCTTTTGTACAGGTACTTTATGAAGAAAATACCATACTTTTTTTCTTCAGTTATACCTTTGAGATAAATCTGAAAAGGAAAAAAATCTATATAATAATGGTATAAAAAGACCTGCTTTTAAGGGGAACATTTCCACCAGTTTAAAGTATATTTGCAGCCATAAAAAATTGATAATTATGTCACTGGATGCACAGGTAAAGATCTTTAAATGGGTAAGTATTTTAGAAGGAATTTCTTTTTTGGTCCTGCTATTGATCGCAATGCCCCTTAAGTACATTTGGGATGCTCCTCAAATGGTACAATCGGTTGGAATGGCTCACGGAATTCTTTTTGTCACCTATATTTTCGGCGCCCTTTTACTTTTTAAACCCCTGGAATGGAGCTATAAAACCTTGTTCATTGTTTGTGCAAGTTCTGTACTTCCCCTGGGGCCTTTTTATGTGGAGAAAAAATATCTATAGTAAATGCGTGAGGAATTAAAATACTTCAGCGACTTTTTGGCCAACAAATTTATTGAGCAGGGAATGCATGTGGAAGTCGCGCATTTCCTAAACATGTTGATCAACATCGCAATTGTATTCCTGTTATGGTACCTGATCCATTACATCACTAAAACCATTCTACTAACCGCCTTCAAAAGATTTACAGATAAGACAAAGACTACTTTTGACGACTTTCTTGTAAAAAGTAATTTCCCCAGGTATATCAGTAATATATTCCCGCTACTGCTGCTCATTGTAGCAGTACCCATGATATTTGAAGAATATCCCCAGCTGCTAAAGGTTTTTGAAACCCTGGTGGATATTTATATTATTATTTTGATCGTATTGATCTGCCGCAGTTTGTTGCGCACTACGACGAATTTCTTAAAGAGACATGAAAGATACAGGGATAAACCTATCGAGAGTTATACCCAGGTCCTAATGATTGTTTTCTGGTCGATTGGATTCATTTTTATTTTTTCTGAATTAACCAATAAATCGGTTCTAGGCTTCTTACTCTCCCTGGGAGCAGCTTCGGCAATCATTCTGTTTATTTTTAAGGATACAATCTTAGGTTTTATTGCTTCCATCCAGGTTTCAGTAAATGATATTGTTCGTATTGGAGACTGGATCACCTTCAGCAAATATGGAGCTGACGGATTTGTGACCGAGATCAATCTGGCAACTGTTCGGGTACAGAACTGGGACAATACCTACACCACCATTCCTACTTATAACCTTATCGCCGATTCATTCCACAACTGGCGCGGAATGCAGGAATCGCCGGGAAGAAGGATCAAAAGAGCCATTAATATCAAACAAAGCTCCATACGTTTTGTCAATGAGAATGACATTGAAAAATTCGAAGAATTTGGATTGATCGGCCCCTATATAAAAGAACGACAGGAAGAGATCAATGCCTATAACCTAAGAATGGGAGTAAATAAAAAGCACCTCATTAACGGAAGACATCAAACCAACCTGGGAATCTTTCGCCAATACGCATTATCCTATCTTAAAGCACATCCTCAGCTAAACCAGGAAATGACCATGATGGTGAGACATCTTGCTCCTACTACACAGGGAATTCCTGTGGAGATCTATTGCTTTAGTACAGACAAGCGCTGGGAATTCTACGAAGCGATCACAGCTGATATTTTTGATCATCTCATAGCCGCGGTTCCTTATTTTGACCTGCAACTTTTCGAATCCCCATCCGGCGATGATATTATCAAGGCAGTTCGCGAAATGTCTAAGGAGAGCATCTAATTTTTTTCCTGAAGGAATAAGAACAATAATTCATTTTTTTACAGGAAGTATTACCTTCACTTCTACTAAAATTCTAAAATGCATCTAAAAGCTTTTCTGCAGGGGTTCGGGATCCTGGCAGTTGTTCTCTCCCTGTTTCCTTTTGTAGCTGCCGATTACTGGTGGATAAGAATGTTTGATTATCCACATGTGCAGTTAACTATTCTTACCCTGGTGGCATTACTGGTGTACTTTTTCAGGTTTGATCTACGCAATTGGAGAGATTATACTTTTATTGTTGTTTTAGGGGCATGTTTTTTACTACAACTGGTAAAGATCTTTCCTTATACCCCTTTTGCCGAAAAGGAGTTGAAATCAAATACTGCTGCTATTCCTGCCCGTAGTATAGATATTCTTGCTATCAATGTGCTTCAGAAAAATGAAGAATATCACAAGGTGATCAACGAAGTTTTTGTCTGGGAGCCCGACGTTCTGATATTTACTGAAACCAATGAGAAATGGCGAAATGTATTACGGGAAGGACTCAAAGGCTTTGGCTATGATCACAGGATGGAAATGCCTCTGGATAATACCTACGGAATGCTCGTTTATTCAAAACTGGAACTTCTCAATCCACAGATCAAGTTTTTACTGGAAGATTGTATACCTTCCATGCATGCACGTGTGGTTTTGCCATCACGCGAAATGATCCAAATGCACGTAATACATCCTACCCCTCCCATGCCGCCGCACGACGGTTCTTCTACAGACCGGGATGCACAGATGATGATGGTGGCAAAAATGGCAAAAGATGCAAAGCTTCCTGTCATAGTTGCCGGAGATTTTAATGACGTTGCGTGGTCAGAAACTACCCAGCTTTTTCAGAATGTGAGTCGGCTATTGGATCCCAGGATTGGAAGAGGATTCTACAATACTTTTAATGCCGATAGCTGGATCATGCGCTGGCCCCTGGATCACCTTTTTGTTTCTGAAGAATTTCGTTTGGTCCAAATAGAGTTGGGAAGTCATGTGGGTTCAGACCATTTTCCATTTTACACAAAGCTTAGCCTGGAACCTTCAAAAGCTGCTGTCCAAAAAGCCCCGCCTCCATCACAGGAAGAACTTAAAGAAGCAGAAAATCAACTGGAAAAGGAGACAAAGAAAGATAACAAGGAGAAAGCTGAAGCTAAACAATAGCTAGTCCTTCAAACGATCCTTCACAAATTCTATCTGCGTCTTGCCGTGAGGTTTGGCTTTTCCGTGCTCATCAAGGGCAACCATAACGATCCTGTCAATGCTAATGATCACTTCCCGGGTCATTTTATTCCGCACCTCACACCGTAAGGTGATAGAGGCTGTACCAAATTTTACTACATCCATTCCAATTTCAATGATGTCCCCTTCTTTGGCAGAACTTTTGAAATCGATCTCGCTCATGAACTTGGTTACGGTTCGCGAATTTTCCAACTGAATGATCGCGTAAAGAGCAGCCTCTTCATCGATCCATTCCAGTAATCGGCCGCCAAACAAAGTGCCATTCGGGTTAAGGTCCTGGGGTTTGATCCATTTTCTGGTGTGAAATCTCATTCCTTAGGTGCTACTTTAAATTATTCTTTTTCTGAAATTTTTCTCTTGCTTCCTTTACAATTTCTGAATGATCAAAAGCAAGATCGGGCAGATTTGCAAGAGAAAACCAGCGGGCATCGAAAGCATCATCGGCACCATTTACTTTTTCTTCTGAAGCTACTTCTCCAAAAAAGGCAATACTAATGGTTCTTCCGCGAGGGTCGCGACCCGGAGTACCAAATGCACGCAGCTGATGAATTTTATCGATCTTTAAGCCCGTTTCTTCCTGAAGCTCCCTTTTTGCACCGGCTTCCAGGGTTTCTTCATCTTCAAGGAAACCTCCGGGTAAAGCCCATTTCCCTTTGTAGGGTTCTGAATTTCTTTGAACCAAAAGCAGCTTTTGTTGATTTCCTTTATTAAAAAAGATCACACAATCTGTAGTGACCGCAATGTTTTGCTTTGACATAACTTCCTATTTGATATAAACCGTCTGAATATTCACAAATTCCCTGATCCCGAACCGGGATAACTCCCGTCCATAGCCGGATTTCTTGGTGCCTCCAAAAGGCAGGCGGGGATCACTTTTTACCAGCTCATTCACAAAGACAGCTCCATCCTCAATCTGCGGGATCAATCGCTTTACCCGTTCATTATCCTGAGTAAATAATGACACCCCGAGCCCGAACTGGGTTTTATTGATGAGCTCCAATGCTTCTTCATCTGTTTCAAAAGTGGTGATTCCTATGGCAGGTCCAAAGGTTTCTTCGTTGAACATTGGCATTTCTGGTGTGACCTTTTCCAAAACAGTGGGGGCGAAAAATGCCTTTTTTCGCTCCCCTCCCGTCAGGATCTTCGCCCCCATTTTAACCGACTCGTTGACCTGCTTTTCCAGATCCTTAGCGAGATCTTCTCTGGCCTGCACTCCAATATAGGTTTCCTCCTTCATTGGATCTCCCGTTTTTAAGGCTTTTACCTTTTCCACAAATTGGGAGGTGAATTCTTCAGCAATGTTTTTATGCAGCAAAAGTCTTTTCCCGGCGATACAGCTTTGCCCGGTATTTTGAAATCTTGCCTGTACAGAGGTTTCCAGTGCCTGTTTTAGATCGGCATCTTCAAAGATTGCCAGGGCATTACTACCTCCAAGCTCCAATACCGATTTTTTAATGTGCTTCCCCGCTGTAGAGGCCACGGCGCCACCTGCACCACCACTACCGGTAAGAGTTACTGCCTTCACGCGTTCGTCTACCAATACTTCTTCTACTTTTTTACTGCCAATTAGCAGGTTTTGAAAACAACCCTCAGGAAAGCCCGCCCTCAAGAACACCTGTTCTATCTTTTCGCCACACATCATGGTATTGCTGGCATGTTTTAGAACTCCCACATTTCCCGCCATAAGCGCCGGAGCTGCAAACCTGAATACCTGCCAAAAAGGATAATTCCAGGGCATGATCGCCAGCACCACGCCCAGGGGGGCATAATTGACATAGCTCTTTTGAGCATCGGTTTCGATCTCCTGAGAAGCGAGTTGTTTTTCAGCATTTTTGGAATAGTATTCACATACCCAGGCGCATTTCTCAACTTCAGCTATAGACTGTGTAATTGGTTTTCCCATTTCCCGGGTAATGGTTTCGGCATATTCCTGTTTGTTCTTCTTCAATTCTTCAGCAGCCTTCAGCATGAGTTCAGAGCGGTGAGAAAAGTCGGTCTTTTTCCATTTTTTAAATTCAGAATCGGACTTTTCGAGAGCATTAGTTATATCTTCAGAAGTGAATTCCCTATGTTCTTTAAGGGTTTCCCCGGTATACGGATTTTTAGAAAGGATCATAATTATGGCTTTTTTTAAAGGTAAAAAGAAGCCGTAAGGATTGGAAACTATTTATAGGAATTTAACGGAAGACGGATTGTTCACAACCCGTTTATAAATGTTGAGGCAAGAAGCTAACTAAGGTTACATCTTTTTCTATCTTTAATAAAAACCCTGTTATGGAACCGCGAGATAAAAACCTACTTGACTCAAGACCGGTAATAGAATCGGCTGTAATTACTCCCTCTACTCTACCCGATGAAAGTTTCCAGAATAAAACTTTACGCCCGGTGATCCTTTTGCAGAACGACCTGCTTTTGGAGGCTTTTCGCAACTACGTTCAGAAGCACAAGAATGTGTTTTATGAAATGAACGTGGAGAAAAGACTTAACTACATTGAAAATGCGGTGCAGAAGGACATTAAATTCCGGAACAGTTTAAAGGGAATGATCATAGGCCAGTTCACCATTGACGAATACCGTTTCTATATTACCAATTCTTCTGCTCTTAATAAGAGGATGATGAACCTGGTAAGGGAAAGGATACAGAGCAACATCCAGCTCCTCGACGCCCAGTTTGCTGTTTAGAACTCCTTATTTTGCAGAAAGCCTTCAATTATTAAACTTTTGCTAATTGTTCTTTTTTGAAATAGCTGTTGGCTAATTTTAAAGAAAACCCATAGTAATGAGTATTAATAAACAGGAATTATACAACAAATGTCTCGATATGGTCAATGAAAGAATTGACCAGTACAATGAAAAATTAGATACTATTTCGGGCCAGAACGAGCAAAATAAATTTCATCCCGATTTTGATGAATATGGAAACAAGGGAGAAATGCTCACCGAATATGAAAAAAATTCAGCTTACCTGGACCGGGTGCGAAATATGAAAGAAACCCTTGCCAACCTTGACATAGATCATCGCAGTGAAGTGGTGCGTCCGGGAAGTGTTGTTGAGACAAAAAATCAATATTACTTTATTTCTGTACCGCTGGGGGAAGTTTCCCTAAGCAGTGGCAGTACCGTGTATGCTGTCTCTACCGAAGCTCCTATTTACAAGGAACTGGAGAACAAAAAAGCAGGAGACAAATTTAGCTTCAGGGATAAAGAGATCGAGATCGTAGAGATCTGGTAAATTCCTTTCTTATTCAGGATATTCAATACGCAGGTGATAGATGTTCTTAAGTTTTCGCTTAAGGACCTTTTTTACCTGCTGAATTTCCATGAAGGTGATATCTGAATTAAGGAACTGCCCGTCTTTCATCTGTTTATTAATGATCTTTTCAACGAAATCATCAATGACTTTTGAAGTGGGTTCCTTAATACTTCTGCTCGCCGCTTCAACGCTATCACACATCATCAAAATGGCAGTTTCCTTACTAAAAGGCAGTGGGCCCGGATATCTGAAATCTTCTTCATTCACCTCCCCATCTTCTTTCCTTGCTTTTTGCAGGAAGTAATACACCGTGGTGGTACCATGATGGGTACGAATAAAGTCAATTACCCTGTCCGGCAGATTTCTTTTTTTGGCAGTTTCGATCCCGTTGATCACATGTTCAATAATGATCTGCGCGCTTTCTTTTGGCTCCAACTCATCATGAGAGTTTACAGAAGTTGTTTGGTTCTCTGTAAAATAGGTGGGATTTTGCATTTTTCCGATATCATGGTAAAGTGCCCCAACCCTGGCCAGCATGGAATTTGCATTGATCTCATTTGCGGCAGCTTCGGCAAGATTGGCCACATTAAGAGAATGGTGAAAGGTACCCGGAGCTTTATCTGAAAGCTCTTTCAGCAATTTGGTATTGGTATCTGAAAGTTCAAGGAGAGACATATCAGAGATCAACCCAAAGATCTTTTCATAGGCGTAGATAAGCGGCTGCACAAACAGGGTAGCCAGTCCTCCCAGAAGGAACATTAGAAGAGTTTCAGATTCCACCTCATAGATCGATCCTTCCTGAATAATAGTAAAGGCGAAATAAGAAACTATGTAAACCAGCGTGATCTGTCCTACGGTAATAAAAAGATTTGCTCTTTTATATAATTCTGAAACTGTAAGAATGGTCACTATTCCCGCAATGATCTGCAGGAACATGTATTCATAACTGTCCGGCACGATAAACCCAAGCAAAAGAACCGTGATCACGTGGGTAAATAACCCAAGCCTTGAATCAAAGAAACCTTTGATGGTGAGTGGAAGGATGCACAAGGGTACCACATAAACATATTCCACATTAAAATTGATCACCAGTACGGTAAGAAGCACCATCAAGGCGACGTTGAAATAGATAAAAGTGACTTTTATATTATTTTGGAAAATGTCGTAACGATACTTCCTGATGAAGAGCATCAACATAAGCAAAGCCAGAAATACAAGCAGCGTGTAGCCAACAATTACCCAATTATAATTAGCTTCACTCCAAACCTGCGATTCAAATTCGGCTTTTAAGGAATTAAGTGTCTGGAGCTTATCTCCTTCCACGATCTCTCCTTTGGCGACAATAATAGTTCCGCGCTCCACGCTTCCGCGGGTGTAGGAGATCTGGTTCAGTTTGCTCTTCAGTTCACTTTGGGTGAGAGATTCGTTAAAGGTGACATTGGGTTTTATAGAATCAAAGAACAGACCTATTAGCTCTTCCCTGAAATTCTGAAGCTGAGCCTGATCTATTCTGCGGTTCAGAAAATCCCTTACCTGGTTTAGTTTAAGAATATTTTCATAGGTGATCTCGGTTACCTCATTTCCCTCTCTTAAATAGACCAGCTGTTGTGGTTCCCGCGGAACAATTTCCTGCAGCAGCCCTCTGTCATAGATCTCTGCTGAATTTTTCTCAATGAAATTCTGAAGCTTCCTGTTTTCAGACCTACTTAAGGTATCGGGAAAGACACGGGTGAACCTTTCTTGAAGGTTTGCACTTACATCCTGAGCAACTTCAGGATCAAGGTCATAGTAAGGAACATGACTCTCCCGTATTTCCCGCTCTTCAGCAGCAATTTCTTCAGGAGCCTTTAAAATGGCAAAATCGAAAGGGGCATATAAATTCTCGTATTGCCACGGCTTTCCTTTAGGGATCTCATATTTGAATTTTCCTCCTTTAGGAAAGATGTAGACAATTAGAAAAGTGGTAAGAAGGAAAAGAAAAACCTTGTAAAACAGGTCCTGATTTTTATAAAGACTATTTATAAAGTTTTTCATACAGGTATTTCTCAAGTCAAATGTAGTAAAAAAAGCGCGGCTGTAGAGAACAAGCTGGTTTGTTCCTTATAAAATCATTAAATTCGCAAGAGTAATTTAAATGGAAAAACATGAATAAGGAAGTAGTCATAGTGAGCGCCGCAAGAACTCCAATAGGAAGTTTTTTAGGAAGCTTATCCACTGTTCCCGCAACAAAGCTGGGATCTATCGCAATAAAAGGAGCTCTTGAGAAGATCAATCTTAAACCTGAAATGGTTGAAGAGGTCCTTATGGGAAATGTTGTACAGGCCGGTAACGGCCAGGCTCCCGCAAGACAAGCCGCTCTTGGCGCAGGTATTCCTACCAGCGTGCCGTGTACTACTGTCAATAAAGTTTGTGCCAGCGGCATGAAAGCTGTGATGCAGGCTGCACAAGCCATTAGCCTTGGTGATGCAAATATAGTGGTAGCCGGCGGTATGGAAAATATGAGCCTCATCCCTCATTACCTTCACCTTAGAAACGGTCATAAATTTGGTCCGGCCCAAATGGAGGACGGAATGCAGAAAGATGGACTTGTTGATGCTTACGACCACAATGCTATGGGAGTAGCTGCAGACCATTGTGCAAAAGAACATAATTATTCAAGAGAAGAGCAGGATAAATTCGCTATTCAATCCTATGAACGTTCCCGCAAAGCCTGGGAAGATGGTAAATTTAATGAAGAAGTTGTTCCTGTAGAAGTTCCTCAACGTAAAGGAGATCCTGTTATCGTTAAGGAGGACGAAGAATATAAGAATGTAAAGATGGATAAAATTGCATCCTTACGTCCGGCGTTTGGAAAAGAAGGAACAGTAACTGCCGCCAACGCTTCAACCATTAACGATGGCGCCGCAGCTTTGGTGCTTATGAGCCGCGAGAAAGCAGAAGAACTGGGATTGGAAGTATTAGCCAGTATTAAAGGTTTTGCAGATGCCGCAACAGATCCTATCTGGTTTACCACGGCACCGGCTAAAGCCCTTCCTAAAGCACTTGATAAGGCCGGAATTTCTATAGACAAGGTTGACTATTTTGAATTTAATGAGGCTTTCTCTGTGGTAGGACTGGTAAATATGAAAAAACTTGGACTCGAAGATAAAAATGTGAATGTGAACGGAGGAGCAGTTTCTCTTGGTCATCCTCTTGGCTGTTCGGGAGCAAGAATAATTGTTACCCTATTGAACATTCTAAAACAAAACGACGGCAAAATTGGTGCTGCAGCAATTTGTAATGGTGGTGGCGGTGCATCGGCAATGATCCTTGAGCGTCAATAAACCATTTTTCAAATCTATTTTTGATGCAATATGCCATTTGCAATTTAGGCATTGTTCCCCTTAGAATAGAACCTGACCATACCTCCCAAATGTTGAGCCAGCTGCTTTACGGGGAGGTTTTTCAGATCCTGGAGGAAAGAGCTCAATGGTCCAGGATCCGCACTGCTTTTGATAGTCTGGAAGCCTGGATCGGGAAAAAACAGTTTCAGAAGATCTCCGAAGAAGAATTTGAGAGAGTAACGGCCGAAGATCCTCAACTCTGTGCCGATCTTGTGGAATTCGTTTCAAGTGGAGAACAATTAATACCTATCCCGATGGGTGCTGAGTTAAATGGCGCTGGGCTTATGCAGCATACACACTCCGGCAGTATTACCTCGGGAAAGAAGGCCAAAGAAAACCTTCTGGAAACTGCATTTTTGTACCTCAATGCTCCATACTTATGGGGTGGAAAGTCTCCTTTTGGAATTGATGCCAGTGGCTTCACTCAAATGGTCTATAAACTTAATGGATATAAGCTCTTAAGGACTCCCTCTGAACAGGCACGACAGGGTGAATCATTAAGTTTCATTGAAGAAGGTGAACCGGGAGATCTTGCTTTTTTTGATAATGCCGAAGGAGTCATTAATCATGTGGGCATCATGATGAGCGACAATTATATCATTCATGCAGACGGAAAGGTGCGATTGGATAGGATTGATCATTCAGGAATATACAATTCAGAAATACGCCGGCATACGCATAAGCTTAGAGTGATCAAAAAGATCATATAAAAAAACCCGCTCAAATGAGCGGGTTTTTTGTGGTTCAATATTTTTATTTCTACTGTCCGTCAACCGGTGCTGCACTACCAGCTTCCATTTCAGCAATTTTAGCTTTCATGGCTTCAGCTTTTTCGGTTTGATTTAACTGATAATGAATATTCATTATAGTTCTTGCAGCTTCAATGTTATTAGGATCTTTTTCTATTACCTTCTCAAGGTGTGGAAGAGCTTCCTTATAGATATTCTGGCGATCCTGAGCCAGCTCATCATATTTCTTTTGATCTGCCTTGCTCATTCCTAATTTGTTCATCTCTTCAACAATCGGCTGCTCTTTATTCAGGATCACATAAGCAATGTTAATTCGGGCGTTGCTCATTTCGGGATCAAGTTCGATTGCCTTTTTGTAGTAGTCAATAGCTCTATCGTGCTCTCCAAGTTCGGCAGAACTCACACCCAAATTATAATATAATGTAGCATCATTAGGATTTTGCTCAACTACTTTTTCAATGGTCTCACGATATTTTTTCATATCGCCCATTTTGTAGTACATATCTGCTTCAGCTTGGATCAAAGCAGAATCATTAGGGTTTTCTTGTTTGGCAGTTTCCATTGCAGCAATAGCTTTATCCTTCTCTCCTTTTTCGATATAGATCAAAGCAATGTTCTTAGCTATTTCTCCTTTTCTGGATTCAGATTTTTTCTCCTGCGGATTGATATAAGTTCCGGCTTTTACAAAAAGATCTCTTTGCTCTTTTGAAGCCATTCTTTCCTCTTCCCCGGTTTCTTTGTTCACAGCAGTAAAGATCACTTCTTCTCCTGTAAAACCTAAATCCTGTAGCTCCTCATAAAATTTTAGTGCTGTGTCATAATCCTGTGCATTCACAGCATTGGAAGCAGCATAATAAAGATAAAGAGTATCCCTGGTATTCATTCTATAAGCAGAGTTCAGCTTTTCTGCTGCCTGTGCATATTTTTGAGCATTTTGATCGGCAATTGCAGCATTTACAAGGGCATTACTAACTGCAGTTGCACCTTGTTGTGCTTCAGCATGTCCTAATTCCTTAGCTTTCTGCATTGCTTCAGAAGCTGCCATCAAGTCAGCTGCAGGTACATTCTCTCCGTTTCCGATCAAAGCATATCCTTTATAAAGGTAAAAATCTGCTTTTTCATCCTCATCTGCATTAGCCAACTGTGACTCTGCCTCATTCAGATAATTTTTAGCCTCCTGATAATCACCTTTTTCAACGGCTTTCCCGGCACGTTTGATTTCTTTTTTCTGCGCAAATGATACGACAGTAAACATAGCAAGTACCGCCGTTAAAATTCTAGTTTTCATCTTTTTTGGGTTTGTTTAAGTTATTCTTCACTACCGTTTGCAAGAGTTGTGCCATCTTCGTTGAGTCCATTGTTTTCGGGTGTTGCATCATCTGCAACATCCTCAACATCTTCCTCCTCGTTGATCACTTTTGCAACAGCAGCAATAGAATCGTTATTCTTAAGATTGATAAGTCGAACCCCCTGAGTAGCTCTTCCCATTACTCTAAGATTTGATACTGATGTACGTATGGCCAGACCAGATTTATTGATGATCATTAGGTCATCCAGATCAGTAACATTTTTAATTGCAACAAGATTACCGGTCTTTGGAGTTATGGAAATTGTTTTTACACCTTTTCCTCCACGGTTGGTGATCCTGTAGATTGGTTCCCCATCTTCGGGGTCATCAATGTAAGTTCGCTTTCCATAGCCGTTTTCTGAAACCACCAATACAGTTTCTTCCTGCGGATTCTGGATCGCGATCATTCCAACTACTTCATCATTATCATCGGCAAGAGTTATACCTCTTACTCCCGAAGCATTTCTTCCCATTGGTCTTGTTTTGCTCTCGTCGAAGCGAATAGCTTTACCACTCTTAAGAGCCAACATCACCTGACTTTCACCGGTAGTCAACCTTGCCTCCAGTAGTTCATCTCCTTCTCTAATGGTAATAGCATTGATACCATTGGTTCTTGGGCGGGAATATTGTTCAAGAGAAGTTTTCTTCACCTGTCCTTTTTTGGTCGCCATGATCACATAATGACTGTTGATGTACTCCTCGTCTTTAAGATCTTTGGTACAAATAAAGGCTTTCAGCTTATCATCCGGCTCCAGATTAATAAGATTCTGGATGGCTCTACCTTTTGAAGTTTTACTTCCTTCCGGGATCTCAAAAACTCTCATCCAGAAACACTTACCTTTTTCAGTAAAGAATAACATGTACTGGTGATTGGTTCCGATGAAAAGGTTTTCAAGGAAATCTTCGTTACGGGTAGTAGAACCTTTTTGTCCTACCCCACCGCGGTTTTGAGTTTTATATTCTGTAAGAGAAGTTCTTTTAATATATCCTGCATGAGAAATGGTGATCACCACCTGCTCATCGGGAATCATATCTTCCATGCTTAAATCTCCACCGGCATATTCAATATTGGAACGTCGCTCATCTCCATATTTCTCTTTCACCTCAAGCATTTCATCCTTAATCACTTCCATTCTTCGCTCTTTACGGGCAAGAATATCTTTAAGATCTTCGATGGTCACCATTAGTTCTTCATATTCAGCTCTCAACTTGTCCTGCTCCAGGCCGGTAAGTTGTCTCAATCGCATCTCTACGATCGCCTTCGCCTGCAATTCTGAAAGTTCGAAGCGCTCAACTAATTTAGCTCGTGCTTCATCAGCATTGCTGGATGACCTTATTAATGCAATTACTTCGTCTATATTATCTGAAGCAATGATCAAGCCTTCAAGGATATGAGCTCTTTCTTCAGCTTTACGAAGTTCATATTCAGTACGACGCACTACAACCTCATGACGATGCTCCACAAAATACTGGATCATGTCTTTTAGGTTCAGCATCTGCGGGCGTCCTTTAACCAGTGCGATGTTGTTCACACTAAAGGAGCTTTGTAATGCTGTGTGTTTATAAAGGGTGTTTAAAACGATATTTGGAATAGCATCTCTTTTAAGGATGTAAACGATCCTCATCCCGTTACGGTCAGACTCATCCCTGATCAAAGAAATGCCTTCTATCTTCTTCTCATTAACAAGGTCGGCCGTTTTCTTGATCATTTCGGCTTTGTTGACCTGGTAAGGAATTTCAGTAACTATGATCGCTTCTTTTCCTGCCACTTCTTCGGTGTGAGCTTTTGCTCTTAGCACTACTCTACCGCGACCGGTTTTAAAAGCTTCCCTTACCCCGTCATAACCGTAAATGGTTCCTCCGGTAGGGAAATCGGGCGCCTTGACGTGCTCGATCAATTCATCTATAGTCACATCGTGATTGTCGATATAAGCCACTACCCCGTCCACAACTTCAGAAAGGTTGTGAGGCGGCATGTTTGTTGCCATCCCGACTGCAATACCGCTGGCACCATTGACTAGAAGGTTTGGGATACGCGTAGGAAGAACCACCGGTTCATGTAGCGTATCATCAAAGTTTAACTGGGTATCTACGGTTTCCTTATCGATATCGGCAAGCATGTCCTCGCTGATCTTCCGCATCCTGGCTTCAGTATATCGCATCGCTGCAGGACTATCACCATCAACACTTCCAAAGTTCCCCTGCCCGTCAACGAGCATATATCTTAAACTCCATTCCTGGGCCATACGCACCATGGTATCATATACAGATGAATCCCCGTGCGGGTGGAACTTTCCTAATACTTCTCCCACAATCCTGGCCGATTTCTTGTGAGCTCTGTTGGAAAGAACTCCAAGTTCATACATTCCGTATAAAACCCGGCGGTGAACCGGTTTCAACCCGTCACGTACATCTGGCAGTGCACGTGACACAATGACCGACATTGAATAATCAATGTAGGACGACTTCATTTCATCTTCAATATTGATAGGAATTAACTTTTCTCCCTCAGCCATAAAATCTTTATTTTAGTTCAATATTCTAACGTGCCAATTTACGCATTTTACCCCACCTGAAGGCACTATTCCTTGAGGTTTTCTTGTATTTTATTAACAAATTTTTAGTTGTGCTTGGTTAATAAGTTCATTACATTCTGCTTTGTTATAAAGCAGCATTTTTGTCAATTAGCTTTAAGGCAAACAACCCGAATTATTCACAATCGGGTACGGTTTTTGAAACCACTATAAAAAATAATTAGAGAGAAAGGAATTAACATGGATGATAATTTTTCACCAAGAGTAAAAGATGTAATTGCCTACAGTAAAGAAGAAGCCCTGCGGCTTGGTCACGACTTTATAGGTACAGAACATTTGATGCTGGGCCTGCTTAGGGACGGTGATGGTAAGGCCATCAATATATTGAACGCCCTTGATGTAGACCTGACTCATTTGAGAAGAAAAGTCGAGATCCTTAGCCCCGCAAATCCTAACGCGGCAGTAGAATCTAACGAGAAGAGAAATCTTCACCTCACACGACAAGCAGAAAGAGCCCTCAAAACAACATTTTTGGAAGCCAAGCTTTTCCAAAGCACTTCCATTAATACTGCTCACCTGCTGTTGTGCATATTAAGAAATGAAAATGACCCTACAACAAAGCTTCTTAATAAGCTTAAAGTTGACTATGACGGAGTTAAAGACCAATTTAAATATATGATCACCAACGAAGACGATTATATCGACTCCCCTACTTCGGAATCATTTTCTGACGAAGATGCGACTGCAGATGATGCCGGAAAAAGCAATCCTTTTGCCGGAACTTCAGGGAAAACTACTAAGAAATCGAAAACTCCTGTTCTTGATAACTTCGGAAGAGATCTAACTGCCCTGGCAGAGCTGGATAAATTAGATCCTGTTGTAGGCAGGGAGAAAGAGATCGAGCGCGTATCCCAGATCTTGAGCCGAAGAAAAAAGAACAACCCGCTACTCATTGGAGAACCGGGAGTTGGTAAATCGGCAATCGCCGAAGGTCTTGCACTACGTATTGTAAAAAGGAAAGTATCAAGAATACTTTTTGATAAACGTGTTGTGACTCTTGACCTTGCCAGTTTAGTGGCAGGAACGAAGTACCGTGGACAATTCGAGGAGCGCATGAAAGCCGTGATGAACGAGTTGGAGAAGAATGACGACATCATTCTTTTCATTGATGAGATCCATACGATCGTTGGTGCCGGTGGCGCGACGGGAAGTCTCGATGCCAGCAACATGTTTAAGCCGGCCCTTGCAAGAGGAGAAATCCAATGTATTGGTGCTACCACTCTGGACGAGTACAGGCAGTATATCGAGAAAGACGGTGCGCTTGAAAGACGTTTCCAAAAGGTAATTGTAGAGCCCACTACTATTGAGGAGACTATCGAGATCCTGAACAATATTAAAGACAAATACGAAGAACACCACAACGTCACTTATACAGATGAAGCTATTCAGGCATGTGTGAAGCTTACCAGCAGATACATGACAGACAGATTTCTTCCCGATAAGGCTATTGATGCCCTTGATGAAGCCGGATCCCGTGTTCACATCACGAATATAGATGTGCCAAAACAAATCCTGGAACTGGAACGTAAACTGGAAGAAGTGAGAGAGCTAAAAAATACTGTTGTTAAAAAACAGAAGTATGAAGAAGCTGCCAAACTGCGTGACGATGAAAAGAATATAGAGAAAGATCTTGCAAAAGCCCAGGCCAAGTGGGAAGAAGAATCTAAAATGCACCGCGAAACAGTGACCGAAGATAATGTGGCTGATGTTGTTTCTATGATGACCGGGGTTCCTGTCAACAGGATCGCCCAAACAGAGATCAACAAGCTTTATCAGTTGCCTGAATTGATCAAAGGAAAAGTCATTGGACAGGACGAAGCTGTTGGTAAAGTAGTAAAAGCCATTCAGCGTAACCGCGCCGGACTTAAAGATCCAAACAAACCAATTGGTTCCTTTATTTTCTTAGGTCAAACCGGGGTTGGTAAGACTCAGTTGGCAAAGATCCTTTCCCGAGAGCTGTTTGACAATGAGGATGCTTTGATCCGTATCGACATGAGTGAGTACATGGAGAAATTTGCGGTGAGTAGATTGATCGGTGCACCTCCGGGATATGTAGGTTATGAAGAAGGTGGTCAGCTTACAGAAAAAGTTCGTCGTAAGCCTTACGCTGTGATTTTGTTGGACGAGGTGGAAAAAGCTCACCCCGATGTTTTCAACATGTTGCTACAGGTACTGGATGACGGATATTTAACCGACAGTTTAGGTCGTAAGATCGACTTTAGAAATACCATCATCATCATGACTTCCAATATTGGAGCCCGAAAACTGAAAGATTTTGGTCAGGGTGTTGGTTTCGGTACTGCAGCCAAGAAATCCCAGGTGGACGAGAACGCCCGAAGTGTGATCGAAAGTGCCTTGAAAAAAGCCTTTGCTCCCGAATTCCTTAACAGGGTGGATGATGTTGTGATCTTTAATCCTCTTGAACAGGAAGATATCCATAAGATCATTGACATTGAATTGGAAAAACTTTTCGGAAGAATCGGAGCTCTTGGATACGATCTTGAATTAAGTCCAAAAGCCAAGGATTATATTGCCGAAAAAGGTTTCGATAAGCAGTATGGAGCAAGACCATTGAACCGTGCTATTCAAAAATACATTGAAGATGCATTGGCCGAAGAGATCATTACCTCCCATATTTCTGAAGGAGATAAGGTTTACATGGATCTTGATGAAGAGAAGAAGGAATTGACCATTAAGGTTGAAAAAACCAAAAAGGAAACCAATTCCGAAGATTCTAAGTAAAAAGAATTTTATAAGGAGAAAAGCCTGTGAAAAATTTCACAGGCTTTTTTTTTATTTCCTGATATGTCTATTCTCAAGAATTTGGATAACATCCTGAAGTTTAAATCCTTTTGCCTGCAGCAGGATAAGGTAATGAAAAAGCAGGTCGGCACTTTCATTTAGAAAAAGCTCACCGTTTTCATCTTTTGCCTCGATCACCACTTCCACTGCCTCCTCACCTACTTTTTGAGCGATCTTATTGATCCCGCTTCGGAAAAGGGAAGCCACATAACTTTTCTCATTTTCAGGATTTGACCTTCTGTCGGTGATCACCTCTTCCAGCTGTTCCAAAAATGATATTTCTGAAGTGTTTTTTTCTCCCCAGCAGGTATCCGTTCCTTTATGACAAGTAGGCCCCTGCGGATTAACAGTAATCAACAAAGTATCGTTGTCACAATCCACTTTTAGATCCACCAGATTAAGAAAATTGCCACTTTCTTCCCCTTTGGTCCAAAGCCTCTGTTTGCTCCTACTGAAAAATGTAACTTTTCCTGAAGCTTTAGTTTTCTCCAGCGCGTCTTCATTCATATACCCAAGCATGAGAACATTCTTAGTCTCAGCATCCTGAATAACAGCAGGTACAAGCCTATCTGAGTTTTTATTGAAATCAATATTCATTTCTATTTTTTTAATATTATCCTTATTTAAACACCAAATTACAAGTCCCAAATTCCAAAGGAAATTTTTTTGCGTCCTTTGCGAAGATCTTTGCGCCCTCAGCGTGAAGTTACCGGTCTTCTATTTTCTAAAGAGCTTATTTAATTCAATTCTGAACACCGAACACTGAACACTGATCACTAAATCCTAACTTCAATCCCCTCTTTCTTCATTTCCTGTTTCAGATCCTTTATTTCTATTTCTTTAAAGTGAAAAACACTGGCTGCCAAAGCAGCATCGGCTTTCCCATTTTTGAAGGTATCGCAAAAATGCTCAATTTTCCCTGCCCCGCCAGAAGCAATAATGGGAATATTTACGAGCTTAGAAAGCTTTTCCAGGGCTTCATTTGCAAATCCATTTTTGGTCCCGTCATGATCCATGGAAGTAAAAAGAATCTCTCCGGCCCCTCTCTGCTCTACCTCTTTTGCCCAGTCAAAAAGGTCAATTTCTGTGGGAACTTTTCCGCCGACAAGGTGCACCAGCCACTGTCCCCGCACCATTTTGGCATCTATAGCAACAACAATGCACTGCTTTCCAAATTTCGCAGCCAGCTCATTGATCAACTGCGGATTCTTCACTGCCGCCGAATTGATAGCCACCTTATCGGCTCCATTTTGAAGCAGCACATCCACATCTTCTACCGAAGATACTCCGCCGCCAACTGTAAAAGGTATATTTACTGTAGCCGCCACTTTCCTTACCAGTTCTGCCAGAGTTTTCCGTTTTTCTTCTGTGGCAGTAATGTCAAGAAATACGAGCTCATCTGCTCCGGCTTTAGAATACATTTCAGCCAGCTCCACAGGATCTCCCGCATCCCGAAGGCTCACAAAGTTGACTCCTTTAACGGTTCTTCCGTCTTTTATATCCAGGCAGGGAATTATTCTTTTAGTTAGCATATTTAAAAATTAGATTTTAGAAGTTAGAATTTAGAAGTTGATTTTTAAACTGGAACCTGAATCCTGAAACCTTGTACTTGTAATTTAATATTTTTTATTCTTGGTGCTTCACTTGGAATTTGGTGCTTGGAATTTGGTGCTTCAACCCACAAATTCCTCAAGTTGTTTCAAACTAATCCGTCCCTCATAGATCGCCTTTCCTAAAATTGCTCCTTCACAACCTAATTCCTGCAGTTTTGGCAGATCATCAAATTCAGCTATACCTCCGGAAGCAATGAGTTTTATTCCGGGGATTTCCTTCAGTATTTTTTGGTACAGCTCAAAGGACGGGCCTTCCAGCATTCCATCTTTAGCGATGTCTGTACAGATCACATATTGTATTCCATTTTTAGAATATTCCTGAATAAAAGGAATCAGCTCCTCTTTTGAATCCTCCAACCATCCGCTCACGGCCACCTTCTCATCCTTTGCATCTGCCCCTAAAATGATCTTTTCGGTTCCATATTTCTCCAGCCATGACAAAAAGATTTCCCGGTCCTTTACGGCTATACTTCCGCCGGTGATCTGGGAAGCACCGCTGTTAAAAGCTATTTCAAGATCCTTGTCAGATTTTAATCCGCCGCCAAAGTCTATCTTTAGATCGGTTCCTGTAGCGATCTGCTCAAGAACCTTATGGTTGACAATATGCTTTGATTTGGCTCCATCGAGATCCACCAGGTGCAGATATTTGATACCGTAATCCTGAAATTCTTTCGCCACCTCCAGCGGACTCTCATTGTATATTTTCTTTGAATTGTAATCACCCTGGGAAAGTCTTACGCACTTTCCGTCGATGATATCTATGGCTGGAATGATTCTCATTTGAAGTTAGAGTTTAGAAGTACGAAGTTAGAAGTCATCTTGTAATTATTTTTGGTTACGACGTGCAGTATTTATGGAGGCAACCACTATAGATAAAATTTCATTTGCCTCAACATGAAGAGCTTCTGCTTCTTTTAAATTTTCATTTAGAATTTCAATAAACAGTTCAATAAAGTACATACTTTCATCTGCTTCCTCTTCTACAATTTTTAGTTTATTAATAAAGTCAGCCGTGGATTTAGCCCTCTGGGCTGCCCGGTAATTTGCTCCTACAGAACTTGAACTCCTAAGTAGCTGATTGACATATGCATTATACTCCCTTGAATGAGGAATCTTGTTGCAAAACTTCCAACAATTAACAGCAAATTCCTTTGTTCTTGATTTTAAATCCTTCATTTTCTTCTTATTATCAATCGTACTTCTAACTTCGTAAATCCAACTTCATTTCGTACTTCTAACTTCGTAAATCTAACTTCAGAAAATTTAAAAGAATTTTTTCTCCCGCTTTACTGCTTTTTTCCGGGTGAAACTGCACTCCATAAAAATTATCCTTCTTGAGCGCAGAGGAATAATTCACCCCGTAATCACATTTCGCTATAGTTTCTAAACATACCGGAGCATAAAAACTATGCACGAGGTACACGAATTCATTTTCACCTATCCCTTCAAAAAGAGGAGTTTGCAAATCCTTTATCCTGTTCCAGCCAATGTGAGGAACCTTTAGCGTTTTCTCAAAATGGATCACATCCACATCAAAAATTCCCAAGCCTTCGGTGTTACCTTCTTCAGAACGATTACACATTAATTGCATTCCCAGGCAAATTCCCAGTACAGGTTGTTTCAACTGCGGAATCAATTTTTCCAATCCTGTGCTCTTCAGCTTTTTCATAGCCGAACTCGCCTCTCCCACTCCTGGAAATATTACCTTATCTGCCGACTTTATTTCTTCGGCATCACTGCTCAAAATTCCGGTGTAGCCGAGTCTTTCCAAAGCAAATTTTATACTTTGAATGTTTCCCGCTCCGTAATCAATGATTACAATTTTCTCAGAGAATTTCTCTTTCTCAATACTCATATCTAATATCTCAATTCTAATTAAAGCATTCCCTTCGTTGACGGCAGGATCATTTTATCGGGATCTCTTTTTACCGCCACCTTTATTGCTTTGGCAAAAGCTTTAAAAATTGCTTCTATCTTGTGGTGTTCATTAGTGCCTTCGGCTTTAATGTTCAGGTTAGCTTTGGCACCATCGGTAAAGGATTTGAAAAAATGGAAGAACATTTCTGTTGGCATAGCTCCAATCATTTCTCTTTTAAATTCCGCTTCCCAAACCAGCCAGTTTCTTCCGCCGAAATCTATGGCCACCTGCGCCAGACAGTCATCCATTGGCAGTGCGAATCCGTAGCGCTCGATTCCCAGCTTGTGCCCCAAAGCTTTTGAAAAAACCTCTCCCAGGGCAATAGCCGTATCTTCAATGGTATGATGTTCATCTACCTCCAGGTCGCCTTTTACAGTGATCTCCAGGTCCATCTGGCCGTGACGGGCGATCTGGTCGAGCATATGATCGAAGAACTTTATTCCGGTGTCGATCTTGCTGTTGCCGGTGCCGTCGAGATTAAGAGAGATAAAAATATCGGTTTCATTTGTTTTCCTGCTGATGGTTGACCTGCGCTCCTCCAGTTTCAGGAATTCATAAATTTCTTTCCAGCTGTTCGTCTCCAGACCAATGTGCTTCTGAAGCTCCTCTTTTTTAACTGAAATCTCATCCCCTCCAAGATCTTCATGGCCGGTGATGAAAATTCCTTTTGCTCCCAGATTTTTTGCCAGTTCCATATCAGTTAAGCGGTCACCAAGCACAAATGAATTTTTCAGATCATATTTTTCAGTATCAAAATACGCGGTGAGCAATTCGGTGCCGGGCTTCCTGGTAGGAGCGTTATCTTCAGGAAAGGTACGGTCAATAACAACTTCAGAGAATTCCACACCTTCATTTTTGAAAGCCTTCAAAATAAAATTCTGCACCGGCCAAAAGGTGTCTTCGGGAAAAGAGTCTGTTCCCAGCCCATCCTGATTGGTGACCATCACCAACTCGTAATCCAATTCCTCTGCAATTTTTGAGAGGTATTGAAAAACCCCCGGATAAAATTCCAGCTTGTCGAAGTGATCCAGCTGATAATCTTCGGGTTCCAAAGCGAGGGTGCCGTCACGGTCTATAAAAAGTACTTTTTTCATGCTTCAAGTTGCTTTAATATCTTCATTAGTTGGTTATTCTCTTCGGGAGTACCTATGGTAAATCTAAGCGTGTTCTCACAAAGCTCCTGATTGCTGCGATTGCGCACCACTACTCCTGCCTTTATTAGCTGCTCATATTTTTTACCGGCATCCTCCACTCTTACCAATAAAAAATTGGCATCAGACTCAAAAATTTGTTTTACAAAGGCCATTTTTGACAGGTCATTTATAAGCTGCTTTCTTTCCTCCAAAAGGATCTCGATTTCTTGATTCACCTCCTCCGGTTTAGACAATCTCTCCAGTGCTTTTTGCTGGGTTAGTTCATTCACATTATATGGAGGCTTGATCTTGTTGAGAATTCTTATGATCTCTGCGGAAGCATAACAGATCCCCAGCCTTATTCCCGCCAAACCATAGGCTTTGGAAAGGGTTTGGGTGAGCACCAGGTTCGGAAATTCCTCAAGTCGCTCCAGCCAGCTTCTACCTGCTGAAAAATCAATGTAAGCTTCATCTATTACTACAAGTCCGCTAAAATTCTTAAGAATTTTTTCTACGGAAGCTTCCGAAAATGAGTTACCTGTGGGATTGTTGGGGGAGCAAAGGAAGATGAGTTTGGTCATATCATCAACTTCAGCATGTATCTTTTCAAAGTCGGGTTGAAAATCATTCTTCAGAAGCACCTTTCGATCCTCGATCTCATTAAGTTCCGCCAGCACCTTGTACATTCCGTAAGTTGGCGGCAGCGTGATCACATTATCCACCTGTGGCCGACAAAAGGCTCTAAAGATAAGATCCAGCACTTCATCACTACCATTTCCCAGCAAAATATTACTCACAGAAACCCCTTTTTGAGAGGCAAGCTCCTGCTTCAGTTTTAGTTGTTGCGGATCAGGATAACGGTTCACACCATTTTCGAACGGATTTTCATTGGCATCCAAAAATGTCATTTTTTGACCTTCAGTTTTGTACTCATCCCTTGCCGAAGAATAGGGCTTCATTTTGAGCACATTCGGTCGCACCAGGTTTTCCAGGTTAAATTCACTATTCATTACCTGATCCTTTTAATTTGTTCAACCTAAGTGTAACAGCATTTTTATGCGCCTGCAAACCTTCAGCTTCTGCCATAAGTTCTATTGACGGGCCTATCTTTTGGATTCCTTCCGCAGAGATCTTTTGAAAGGTGATCGATTTCATGAAACTGTCCAGATTCACTCCGCTGTACTGCTTTGCATAACCGTTGGTCGGTAAAGTATGATTGGTCCCTGAGGCATAATCTCCGGCGCTTTCGGGGGTGTAATTTCCTATAAATACAGAACCTGCGTTTTTAATTCCTTCCACAAAGAAATCTGAATTGGCGGTACAAACAATAAAATGTTCGGGTGCGTATTCGTTGATCAATTCCAAAGCATCTTCTTTAGAACTCATATAGATCAACCTGGAATGTTCAATAGCCTGTGTAGCGATATCCTTTCGAGGTAAGTCGTTCAGCTGACGCTGTATTTCAGCTTCAACTTCTTCAATCAGGCTTTTAGAAAGGGAAACCAGGATCACCTGGCTATCGGCTCCATGTTCGGCTTGTGAAAGAAGATCGGAAGCTACAAAGGCGGCATCGGCAGTATCATCTGCTACGACGAGCAATTCTGAAGGTCCGGCAGGCATATCAATGGCCACATTGAATTTGGTTGCCAGTTGTTTGGCTACTGTGACATATTGGTTTCCGGGACCAAAGATCTTATAAACCTTTTCAATTGTTTCGGTGCCAAAAGTCATAGCAGCGATAGCCTGTATGCCCCCAACTTTGAATATTTTATCTATACCACATAGTTTCGCCGTGTAAAGTATCACAGGATTCACTTCAGCTTCCTTACCCGGAGGCGTGCAAAGAATGATCTCCTTGCAACCGGCAATTTGTGCGGGAACAGCAAGCATAAGAATTGTCGAAAACAAAGGTGCAGTTCCGCCGGGAATATATAAACCCACCTTTTGAATAGGTCTCTTCTCCTGCCAGCACTCTATACCCGCCATAGTTTCCACGGAAACTTTTTCGGTTTTTTGCGCAGTATGAAAAGTGGTGATGTTTTGCTTTGCCAGTTGAATGGCTGCTTTTAATTCCGGCGAAACCTTAGCTTCGGCTGAAGCTATTTCTTCAGAAGAAACCTGAAAATCCTCCGGAATAAAACCGTCAAACATCTCGGAATATTTTTTTACCGAGGCATCTCCATTTGCTTTTACCTCCCGAAAAACCTGTGCGACCACCTTTTCTACTTCTTCAAAATTTTGAACAGGACGTTCTAAAATGCTATCCCAATCTGCTCTTTTTGGATCAAATACTTTTTTCATGGTTTCAGGATTAAAGGACCATTTTTTCAATTGGCACCACCAGGATCCCTTCGGCTCCGTTTTGCTTCAGCTCATCGATCACCTCCCAGAAACGTTCTTCAGAAATAACAGTATGCAGGGAGCTCCAGCCTTTTTCTGCTAAAGGTAACACCGTAGGACTCTTCATTCCCGGCAGCAGTTTTATCACCTGTTCCATTTTATCATTAGGAACGTTCATCAGGATATATTTTGAATTTCGGGCTCGTAAAACAGCCTTAATTCTAAACTGTAATTTTTTCAGAATTTCATCTCTTTCCGAAGAAATTTTAGGAGAGACAGCAAGCACAGCTTCACTCTTAAGCATTACTTCCACTTCTTTGAGGTTGTTCTTGAAAAGCGTACTCCCACTGGAAACGATGTCACAAATAGCATCGGCCAGGCCAATATTTGGAGCAATCTCTACAGAGCCGTTAATGATATGAAGATCGGCTGTAACTCCCTTTTTCGAGAGGTATTCTCTAACCGTATTTGGATAGGAGGTGGCGATCCTTGCTCCCTGCAGGTCTTCAACGCCCGAATATTTTACTGCCTTTGGTACGGCCAGGGATACACGGCATTTCGAGAATCCCAGCTTTTCTGCCATAATGATATCCTCGCCTTTTTCCACCAGCACATTCTCCCCAATAATTGCGGCATCTACCACTCCATCCCTTAAATACTGCGGAATGTCTCCGTTACGGAGGTAAAAGATCTCCAAAGGAAAGTTTCCCGAGGCCGCCTTAAGCTGTTCCCGACCGTTATCTATTGAAATACCGGCGTCTTTTAAAAGTTTAAGGGAATCCTCGTGTAGCCTTCCCGATTTTTGTACTGCTATTCTTATCCTGTTCATTTTATTTAATTTGTGTTAGAGCAGACCATTGGGAATGAAAAAACCCGCTTGAGCTGCTCAAACGGGTTTTCAAAATATGAGTTATACACATATCAATCTCACCTCGCAAGAGCGAATGAATGAGAATGATGATGATGTAGTTGTTGTACTTTCATTGTGTGAAGCAAAAATAAATCTTTATTTTAATTTTTCAGCAGAAATTTTAAAAAACTTAATTATTTCCGAGGATCAATGGCATACCATCATCCCCCGAACCAATAACAACTACTTTTGCATTAGGTGATTTTGCAAGTTCCACGGTAGCCTGGATACCTTTTTCGCGCAATACCAGAGGAGTTAAAGAGGCATCAAGTATTCTGTTTGCCCGGGCTTTACCTTCGGCATCAATTCTTTGTCTCTCGGCCTCCTGCTCTGCTTTTGTCAAACGGAATTCGTACTCCAAAGATTCCTGTTCCTGGCGTAGCTTTCGTTCAATAGCTTCTTTAATCGTTGCGGGTAAGGAGACATCCCGCACCAGCACTTCATTGATTTGAACATATTGATCTTGAAGCAGTTTTTGAGTTTCTTCAAAAATTTCCTGTTGAATAGCTTCTCTTTTACTGGCGTAAAGCTGTTCGGGAATATATCTTCCGACTACTGCACGGGCAGCAGAGCGCACTGCAGGTTGTAATACCCTTTGTACATATGCCTCACCTCTTTCTTTGTGTAGCAAACCAAGACTTTCATAATCTGGCTGAAACCATATGGAGGCATCCAATTTTATCTCCAAACCATTAGAAGAGAGTACCTGCATTTTTTCATCAAGCGATTGCTGACGTACTTCATAAACGAACACTTTATTCCAGGGAGCTACAAAGTGAAAACCTTCACTCAAGGGGGGCTTGTCTGTCACCACACCGCCTCCAAAAGTTTGGTAGAGCACTCCGGCTTCACCCGAGTTGATGGTCACAGTAGATTTAGCAATAAGAATAATTAAAATAATTCCTGCAAAGAGAATTGGCAGGCCAATTTTGGGCAATCTGTCCATAGTAAATGAATTAAAATATGTTTAAATAAAACCGTAGTACTTCCTCAAAAACCATTCTGCACTCAGGGCTAAAATGATGATTCCCAGCAAATATTTCCAGTCGATCAAAGGTACGTCCTTTTGCTGGCTTTTCTGGACTGTGGCGTAAGAATTATCTGATAAAAGCTGATCTTTTATGGCTTCAAAATCGGTTAGGAAATATACTTTTTGACCCTTGTCTTCAGCTACCTGATTAAGAGCTTCAAAATTAGCACCGGCAAATTGTTGTTCTACATCAAAATCCATGATCCTGAAATTCCCGGAGCGGGAAGCTCCTTCTCCTATAACATTTACAGTGAAGTTGTAGGTTCCTGCTTCAAGGCTGCTAAGATCAACTTCATAAGAATTCTCCCTGAGCAGGAAAGGGATCTTTCGTTGTTCTTCTGTAGCTTCCTTGCTTAAAATGAGTTCAAGGGAAGCCCTGGGATCAAAATTGTAATTCCTGTCAAAATAATCTGCCTGGAGGATCACCTCTTCGCTGCTGTTATACAAAGGTTCGTAATGGATCACCAGGCGTTCCTGCCTTCTTCCCGCCGCCAGGAACTGCACAAGATTTCCAATAAGCCGGTCAAAATTTTCAAAGGAATTATTTTCCTGAAAAACCGCACTCCTCCAGCGCCACAAATTTGCACCCATTAAAAATGCCTTTTTAGAGCCCCCTGCTTCAGCAATGGCAAGTAAAGGATCATTTGTATCCACTCCCTGGATCTGCCTGTAAAGGAGTATATCAATGCCTTCTGAAAACTCAATATTACCAAAGTTTCCCTCCAGCGGGGGAAATCCTGAATACCCAATATCCTCTGTTTGAAAAGCCTTAAAATTCTCATTCCAGGCAGGAAAAAATTCTTCAGGCTGGTTGGTGATCTCCTGGGTAAAGATCTCCTGGGCGTTGTTCAGGAAATTCCAATCCGTTCGGGGGCCCGCGACCAGCAAATAATTTTTGTTTTGAGAAGTGAGGTCAGAAAAGACATTTTTGAATCGGCTGTCGGGCTGGTAGAGGATGACGAGCTGGTAATCCATGAGATCTGAAACTTCAGAAATCAATTTAATTTCCACCTCCCGCTGCTCATTGCTTTCGATGGCTTTTTTTAAAGCTCCAACATCGGGATGAAGAAAAGAATAGGCAATCAATACTTTTGTTCTTTCATCGATCACTTCCACCGCAAATTCCCGGCTGTTGTTCACCGTATTTTTTTCATTCTCCAGGTGCTGCAACTCAACCCTATATGTTCGTGGCCCGACAGAATTGGCCGGAAGTTCTGCCTGAACGACTTCTGAATTCTCTTCGGGAGAGAATTTTAGTGCTTTGGAATAGACCACTGTATTACCTGAGAAGATCTGCAGTGTACTTTCTGCGGAAGAATTTCCGGAGTAATTCACCATCACCTCCACCGGAAAACGATTATTCAGGAATGCATATTTATTGACATTGACCCGGGAAATATTAAGGTCCTGGTATTTTGCAGTGTCTCCCACTACCACAGGAATTACAGGCTGCCGGAAGCGTTGTGCCGCATAAGTAAACTCTTCCCCTACGGTTTGATTTCCGTCTGTAATGAGGATAATCGGTGCAGTTTGACCTTCAAAAACAGTAGAAAGGTCTTTAAAGACAGACGGCAGGTCAGACTGGGATTCCTCAAAATTTAGTTCTCCATTCTGCTTTACTTCCCTTCCAAAAGTGAAGGTTTGAACTTCAAATTTTTCACGGAGATCGGGATCTTCAGCTAAATTGTTTACAATGTCCCGAACTTCATCTTCAGCTTCAAAATTGGCTATAGAGGAGGAATTATCCACAGCCAGCACCAGGTTTGGTTTTTCGATCGTGTATTCTGTATTGGTGATCTTTGGATTAATGAGAAGCAGCAACAAAGAGAACAGAGCAATAAAACGTAAGGTGGCAAAAATGGCATTTTGAGACCTTCTTCCTTTTGCCCTAAAGAAATACTGAAATGCGGCAAGCGCTACCGAAAGAAGAAAGGCTCCAATAAGAAGAATCACTGTAGTTGCCGGCATTCAGATATGAATTTATAAAGAAACCCGCTCCTGGAACAGAAGCGGGTTTGAATAATTTATGTGAGCATTCCGCCGTCAACGTTGATCACCTGTCCGGTGATGTATGCACTCAGGTCACTTGCCAGGAACACGCAGGTGTTGGCAATATCTTCGGGTGTACCACCACGTTTTAAAGGAATGGCGTCTCTCCATCCTTCAACAACTTTCTCATCCAGCTTTCCGGTCATTTCAGTTTCAATAAAACCGGGAGCGATTACATTGGTACGGATGTTTCTTGAACCAAGCTCCAGAGCCATGGATTTCGAGAAGCCGATCATTCCTGCTTTGGAAGCAGCGTAATTAGCCTGGCCTGCATTTCCTTTGACCCCAACCACACTACTCATGTTGATGATGCTTCCCTTGCGCTGCTTCAGCATAGTACGTTGTACAGCTTTGGTCATATTGAAGACAGACTTTAGGTTCACCTCGATCACTTTGTCGAAATCTTCTTCGCTCATTCTCATAAGCAAATTGTCTTTTGTGACCCCGGCGTTGTTCACCAACACATCTATACTTCCGAAGTCTTCCAAAACATTTTTGGCAAGTTCTTCAGCTTCTTTAAAGTCGGCTGCATTAGATTTATATCCTTTGGCCTTCACGCCTAGTCCCTGAAGTTCTTTCTCAAGCTCATTGGCTGCTTCTACAGAAGAGCTATAGGTAAAAGCTACATTGGCTCCATGTTTTGCAAAAACCTCGGCTATGCCTTTCCCAATCCCTCTACTGGCACCGGTAATGATAGCATTTTTTCCTTCTAATAATTTCATGATTAAATATCTGTTTTCCTGGTGTGGGTTAATATTCTTTCAAATATAATAAAACAAGTGGCTTCAAGTAAAAAACCTCCGGAATTGCCATTTTTGACGATCACGGAGGTTCAATATTATAAGCCGGGATTGCTTATCCCATAACTTCTTTTACTTTCTTACCTATTTCTGCAGGAGAATCCACAACGTGAATTCCATTCTCCTTTAAAATAGCTTTTTTGGCCTGTGCTGTATCTTCACTACCTCCTACGATCGCACCTGCATGCCCCATAGTTCGTCCTTTTGGAGCAGTTTCACCGGCGATAAATCCTATTACAGGTTTACGGTTTCCGTTTTCTTTCACCCAACGTGCAGCATCGGCTTCCAGCTGTCCACCAATTTCACCTATCATTACGATACATTCGGTCTCATCATCATTCATCAACAGTTCAACAGCTTCTTTAGTAGTAGTTCCAATGATTGGATCACCACCAATTCCTATGGCAGTAGTGATTCCCAGTCCCTGCTTTACAACCTGATCTGCTGCTTCATAAGTAAGGGTTCCCGATTTTGAAACGATCCCTACATTCCCTTTTTTGAAGACAAAGCCCGGCATGATACCAACTTTTGCTTCTCCGGGAGTGATCACTCCGGGGCAGTTAGGTCCTACCAAACGACAATCTTTATCTTTAATATAATCGGCAGCTTTAATCATATCGGCAACGGGGATACCTTCTGTAATAGTGATTATTACTTTGATCCCTGCGTCTGCAGCTTCCATAATAGCATCGGCTGCAAATGCCGGCGGCACAAAAATAATTGAAACATCGGCTCCGGTCTCTTTTACGGCATCAGATACAGTATTAAAAACCGGCTTTTCAAGGTGTTGTTGTCCTCCTTTTCCCGGAGTTACTCCCCCTACCACATTCGTTCCATATTCGATCATCTGTCCTGCGTGGAAAGTTCCTTCGCTACCGGTGAATCCCTGAACAATTATTTTTGAATCTTTATTGACTAAAACGCTCATAGTTGATTTTTTGAATTTTCTGTTGCAAAATTAGGTTTTTAAACAGGAAACCTAAAAGTTTTAAGTAATTAAATTGGAAGGAAAGAATCAAGATTTTCGGGGCTGTCATCGGCCTGCTGACTTATTTGATGGCCCTTGAACATTTTACCGTCCCTGCATTCCCAAATTGCTATGAAATGTGCCATTGGCAGCTCTTCGTCGGGATTTTCAATTGTGCGCACGTAATAGGTGAAACGAATGGTGACCATATTGCCGTCGCTTAAAAGATGGCTTACATCTGCCCTCAGATTTTCAAAGGAGTTTGACAGCTCCTTTGATAGATTGGCAATTTCTGAATAATTGAGTTTATGAAAGCCGGCGCTACTGTTCCAGAAGAGTTGCGCTTCGGGATGTAAATAATCCTCTACTGAAGCCGGATCCTTATAAAAATCTGAAGAATAAAATTCTCTAACGCAATCTTTAGGTGTTAAGCTCATATCAACCGTTTAATTTTTCCATTAATTTAGGCAAACGTCTTAAAAGGGCCAATTCTTTAAGCCACTCCCGCGACTCCATCGCAGGATTACCCGAATATACTGTATTTTCTTTTGTAGATTTCGTAATTCCGGCCTGGCCCATTATAACACCACCTCTTTTGACCACAATACCACTTCGAAAACCTGCCTGCCCCCAAATGGTTACATCATCTTCTACCACCACTGCTCCGGCAATACCAACCTGGGAAGCGATCAAACAATTTTCTCCAATCACCGTGTCATGCCCTACCTGGATAAGGTTATCCAGTTTGGTGCCTTTTCCAATTGTGGTATCTCCTGTCACGCCTTTGTCTATGGTGCAATTTGCGCCAATATCCACATGATCTTTTATCACAACCCGGCCTCCGGAAATTAATTTATCATAACCCTCAGGACGTTTTTTATAGTAAAAAGCATCTCCTCCCAGGGTAGTTCCGGAATGTATGGTCACCTGATCTCCAATGACCGTATTGTCATAGATACTAACATTGGCGTGGATCAAACAATTCTTCCCGATCTTCACGTTATTCCCAATAAAAGCCCCCGGCTGAACTACAGTTCCTTCCCCAATTTCTGCGGAAGCCGCAATAGTTGCTGATGCCTTTTCGAACGGCCTGAAATATTTGGTGAGCTTATTAAAGTCCCTGAATGGATCATCTGATATCAACAATGCTTTCCCTTCCGGGCATGCCACTTCTTTATTGATAAGAATTACAGTCGCAGCTGAATTTAATGCTTTATCGTAATACTTTGGATGATCCACAAACACGATATCCCCCGGCGTCACCACATGGATCTCATTCATTCCCAAAACCGGAAAATCTGCCGGCCCTACAAATTCCGAAGAAATTATTGTGGCTATCTGTTCAAGGCTATGTTGTTGCGGGAACTTCATGTATTAGATATGAGATATGAGACGTGAGATATGAGATTTCTAATTTCTGACCACTGATCACTGACCACTGATCACTATTCCTTTATTCTCTCTTTATAGGTTCCTTTTTCGGTTTCGATCCTGATCTTATCACCTTCATTGATGAAAAGCGGCACATTTACTTCGGCTCCGGTTTCTACTGTTGCAGGTTTTGTAGCGTTAGTAGCTGTGTTGCCTTTTACTCCGGGTTCTGTATGTGTTACCTCAAGAACTACACTTGCAGGCATTTCAACAGAAAGCGGCATTTGATCCTCTGTATTTATAAGGATAGTAACAACCTCTCCTTCTTTAAGCAATCCCGGGGCATCAAGTGCATTTTCGGTAAGACGGATCTGCGTATAATCTTCGGTATTCATAAAGTGGTAAAATTCCCCGTCGTTATAAAGGAACTGGAATTTATGTGTTTCCACACGAACATCTTCGATCTTATGACCCGCAGAAAAGGTATTATCAATTACTTTTCCGGTAGTGACACTTTTAAGCTTTGTACGCACAAAAGCAGGGCCTTTCCCAGGTTTTACGTGCAAAAATTCAATTACTTTAAAAATGTCATGGTTGTATCTTATGCACAATCCATTTCTAATATCACTTGTACTTGCCATTTATCTCAATTGGTTAATTTGAACTCATATATCCTTTCATAATTCCACGTTGGGAATTCTTGATAAATTCTAAAATATCATCTCTTTCTGAAGTCGCCTCCATTTCGGCTTCAATGATCGCCACTGCCTGACTGTTGTTGTAATTCTTTTGATAAAGGATCCTGTAAATATCCTGAATTTCACGGATCTTTTCCGTAGAAAAACCTCTTCTTCTTAAGCCGATGGAATTTACTCCAACGTAAGAAAGCGGTTCCCTTCCTGCTTTTACAAAAGGAGGAACATCTTTACGCACCAAAGATCCGCCGGTGACAAATGCATGGCTTCCAATGCTGCAAAATTGTTGTATGGCTGCCATTCCGGCTAAAACTACATAATCCCCTACATTGATATGCCCCGCCAAGGTACTGTTATTCGAGAATATACAATTATCTCCCACTATACAATCGTGAGCGATATGGCAATAGGCCATGATCCAGCAGTTCTTACCAATCTTGGTCTTCATCCTGTCTGTAGTTCCGCGATTAATGGTAACGCATTCTCTAATAGTCGTATTATCACCTATTTCTGTTAAGGTGTCTTCGTCATTAAATTTTTTATCCTGTGGTACTGCAGAAATAACGGCACCGGGAAAAATATTGCAATTCTTTCCGATCCTCGCCCCTTCCATTATGGTAACATTCGATCCTATCCAGGTACCTTCTCCTATTACCACATTATTATGTATTGTGGTAAAAGGCTCAATAACTACGTTTTTCGCGATCTTGGCTCCGGGATGTACGTATGCTAAGGGTTGATTCATAATTTTTATTTTTGTTTTACTATTTGTGCCATTAAGATGGCTTCGGTAACAAGTTTACCATTGGCATAGGCATAACCCTGCATCTGGCAAATCCCTCTTCTAATAGGTGCCAGCAATTCCAATTTAAATATTAATGTATCTCCCGGTACTACCTGTCGCTTAAATTTCACGTTGTCGATCTTCATAAAGAAAGTGAGATAATTCTCGGGATCGGGAACAGATTTAAGTGCTAATATACCTCCTGTTTGCGCCATCGCCTCTACCTGAAGTACTCCCGGCATTACAGGTTTTCCCGGAAAATGTCCCACGAAAAAAGGCTCGTTCATAGTCACATTTTTGACACCCACGACAGTACTGCTCGTAAGTTCAATGATCTTATCAACCAAAACGAACGGCGGACGGTGAGGCAGAATATTCATGATCTCATTCACGTCCATTAATGGTTCCTGGTCAAGATCGTATCTTGGAATATTGTTTCGCTTTTCAGCTTTAATGATCTTCGATAATTTCTTTGCGAATTGAGTATTCACAAGGTGCCCCGGTTTATTGGCAATTACTTTTCCGCGAATGCGTGTTCCTACAAGGGCAAGATCACCAATTACATCAAGAAGTTTATGCCTTGCCGCCTCATTAGGATAATGTAAGGTAAGGTTGTCTAAAATTCCGTTAGGCTTTACAGCTATATTATCTTTTTTGAATGCTACGCGCAGCTTGTCCATAGTCTCCGGGCTTAACTCCTTATCTACGTAAACTATGGCATTATTAAGATCTCCACCTTTGATCAATCCATGCTCTAAAAGCGTCTCCAGCTCATGTAAAAAACTGAAGGTACGGGCATCGGCAATCTCCGTTTTGAATTCAGACATTTTTTGAATAGAAGCGTTCTGAGTACCTAAAACTTTGGTGCCAAAATCGACCATGGTGGTCACCTGGTACTCATCTGCAGGCATTACCAGGATTTCGCTTCCGGTTTTATCATCTACATAGCGAATAACATCGGTCACAACGAACTCTTCTCTCTCGCACTCCTGTTCTTCAATTCCGGCTTCTTCAAGAGCTTCAACAAAGAATTTTGAAGATCCATCCATGATAGGAGGTTCGGCAGCATTAAGCTCAATAGTAATATTATCGATATCCAAACCAACACAGGCTGCAAGCACATGTTCTGAAGTCTGGATAGTCACTCCATCTTTTTCAAGGTTGGTACCTCGCTGAGTGTTGACCACATAATTCACATCGGCCTCCACCATAGGACTTCCCTCAAGATCTGTTCTTACAAAGCAATAACCGGTATTATTAGGAGCCGGTTTAAATGTAAGAGTGACTTCATTTCCTGTGTGAAGTCCAACTCCCTGTAAAGAAACCTCTTTACTTATGGTGCGTTGTTTAGCCATTATCAGATTGTTTTTTTTCTAGTTTGGTTAAGCGGTCTTCTATTTTGGGTAAATGTTTAAAATGTACGTAGGCCTTATTGTATTCACTATATCCAATAGCCGGTGAGCCCTGGATCATTTCATCATCTTTAATATTTCTTCCAATTCCCGACTGTGCCTGCACTTTCACCCGGTCTCCTATATGGATATGGCCTGCAATACCAACCTGCCCTCCTATTAGACAGTTCTTCCCGATCTTGGTTGATCCGGCAACTCCTGTCTGGGCAGCAATGGCGGTATTTTCTCCTATTTCAACATTGTGAGCGATCTGGATCTGATTATCCAGCTTCACCCCTTTCCTAATAATGGTTGAGCCAAGTGTAGCACGGTCTATGGTGGTTCCTGCGCCTATATCTACATGATCTTCAATGATCACATTTCCAATTTGCGGAACTTTGGAATAAACTCCTTCCTGGTTGGGAGAAAAACCAAATCCGTCAGCACCTATGACCACCCCACCATGAATAACACAATCATTACCAATAATAGTTTCAGAATAGATCTTTGCTCCCGGAAATATGACAACATTATTTCCTATCTGCACATTATCTCCAATAAAGGTATTTGGAAAGATCTTTACATTATCCCCAATTTTCACCTGGTCTCCCAGATAGGAAAAAGCTCCCAGATAAATATTTTTCCCGTAGGTAGCGGTTTCAGAAATAAAACTGGGCTGCTCGATCCCCGATTTATTGAGCTTCACCTGATTATAATATTCCAGCAGTTTAGAAAATGCATTATATGGATCCTTTACCTTAATTAAGGTAGTGGAAATATCGTCTTCTGCCTTGAAGGATTCCCCTACAATGGTAATGGAAGCCTTTGTGGAATAAATAAAGGAAGTATATTTTGGATTGGCTAAAAAGGTAATAGAACCTGCAGTTCCTTCCTCGATCTTTGCCAGCTTATCAACTTCGGTATTGGGATCGCCTTCTACCTCTCCTTCTAATATTCCTGCTATTTGCGCTGCTGTGAATTTCATTGTGGCAAAAGTAAAAAAAATGAGTTAATCTTTAGGTTTAGGGTAACAGATATAATATTTGGTCACCGGCTTCGAGAGTGCCTTGAGGTTGAAGTGGTCTGATGCTTTTATAACATCGGTGATCTTGCCGCTTTTAAAGAGGATATGTATTTTCTCATCCTCCCGTTTATAGGCCAGGTTACTAATATCACCGCTGAAAACAAAATAACCTGCTTCTTCACGTGAGATGCCGTATCGCTGCATGGTCTTTTCAAGCTGAATTTCCAGTCTTTCTTCTGAAGGCGGACTTTTTTTCAGCTTTACCTTTAACAGGTCCCTGTTGATGATCATTTGACACAGCTTACTCAGCACAAAATCTTCGTCATGAGTCCATTCTTTCATGGCCGAAAGTATATCGTAGTCATCAAGCCTGGCAAAGATCTGCAGGGTTTCTCCGGAAAAATTTTCGGCCGTGATCTGGTTCTCTAAAAAGTGATTTAAGGCAGTACTTCCAAACAGGCTGCGGCCGGAACTTACCAGCTCCTTTGCCCGCTGAAGTACCCTTATCAAAAGTTGCTCTGCAACCACTCCTGTTTTATGCAGATAGACCTGCCAATACATAAGTCGGCGGGCCAGCAGGAATTTTTCTACAGAATAAATACCCTTCTCCTCCACCATCAGCTCATCATTCACCACGGTGAGCATGCTTATAAGCCTTTCGCTGTTGATGTTCCCTTCGGCTACTCCAGTATAAAAGCTATCCCGCTTCAGGTAGTCCAACCGGTCCATATCCATCTGACTTGAAATAAGCTGACAAAGAAATTTTCGGGGATATTTTCCGCGGAAGATCTCAATAGCTAAAGTTAATCTTTGGTTAAACTTCCGGTTCATTTCCTCCATAAAAAGGAAGGAAATGGTTTCATGACTTACTCCTTCCACGATGCTGTGTTCCATAGCATGGGAAAATGGACCGTGTCCTATATCATGTAGTAAAATGGCAATTTGAAGTGCCTCCTCCTCTTCCGCAGAGATCTCCACTCCTTTCAAACGCAGTACCCTAACGGCTTTTTGCATGAGATGAAGACATCCCAGGGCATGATGAAACCTTGTGTGGTGGGCTCCCGGATACACGAGGTAAGAAAGGCCCATTTGAGAAATTCGCCGTAACCTTTGGAAATATTTATGCTCCATGATACCAAAGAGCAGCTCATTGGGTATCGTAATAAATCCGTAAATTGGATCGTTTAAAATCTTGAGTTTGTTTCCCTGAAGCAAGCTTATTTCTTTATTTATTAATGTCAACAAAGATACATATATGAACGATATCAAAATACTCTGGGTAGATGACGAGATTGATCTGCTAAAACCTCACATAATTTTCCTGGAAAGCAAGAATTATAAAGTTTCCACCTGCCAAAGCGGAACAGAGGCTTTGGAGGAAATAGAAAAAGAGAATTTTGACATTGTATTCCTGGATGAAAACATGCCGGGGCTTTCTGGCCTGGAGACACTTTCGGAGATCAAGGAGAAGCAGGCAAACCTGCCCGTGGTGATGATCACAAAAAGCGAAGAGGAATATATTATGGAGGAAGCCATAGGTTCCAAAATTGCAGATTATTTGATAAAGCCCGTCAATCCAAACCAGATCCTTTTAAGTATAAAAAAGAACCTGGACCATTCCCGGTTAATTTCAGAAAAGACCACTTCCAGTTATCAGCAGGAATTCCGAAAGATCTCAATGGACATGGCTATGATCAATTCCTATGAGGGTTGGGCTGAACTTTATCAAAAGCTGATCTATTGGGAACTGGAATTGGAAAATATAGAGGACACGGGAATGTTTGAGATCCTGGAGTCACAAAAAACTGAAGCCAATTCCCAGTTCTGTAAGTTCATCGACAAGAATTATGCAAGCTGGTTTGAGAAGAATGCCGATGCTCCAATTATGTCACACACCTTATTCAAGGAAAAGATACTGCCGGAGATCAGTGAAAAGCAACCCACCCTCCTGGTAGTCATCGATAATATGCGATATGATCAATGGAAGGCTTTTGAGCCCGTGATCAACAACTACTATAAAAAGGAACAGGAATTCCCTTTTTACAGCATCCTGCCTACTGCCACTCAATATGCCCGGAACGCGATCTTCTCTGGACTTATGCCAAGCGATATGGAGAAGCTATTTCCTGATTACTGGAAAAATGACACAGATGAAGGCGGAAAAAATCTCTATGAGGCCGAATTTCTTCAGGCGCAGTTAAAAAGACTGGGGAAAAATATTAAACATGAATATCATAAAATAAGTAGCCTCAAGGCAGGGAAGAAACTGGTAGAGAATTTCAGAAGTCAGAAAGACAATGATCTTACAGTTGTTGTTTACAATTTCGTGGACATGCTTTCCCACTCCAAGACCGAGATGGAAGTGATCAAGGAGTTGGCTTCCACGAACAAATCTTATCGTTCCTTAACCCACAGTTGGTTCCGGAATTCTCCTTTACTGGAGATCATTCAGCAGGCTCAAAATCTCGGATTCAAATTGATCCTCACCACAGACCATGGTACCATTAATGTTAAAAATCCTTCGAAGGTGATTGGAGATAAGCAAACCAGTTTAAACCTGCGGTACAAAACAGGAAAGAGTTTGACTTATGAAGATAAGGATGTTTTGGCGGCAACTAATCCTAAGTCTATTCACCTCCCCTCAATAAATATGAGCAGTTCCTTCATTTTTGCCAAGGGAGACTTGTTCTTTGCATATCCTAATAATTACAATCATTATGTAAGCTACTACAGGAATACTTTTCAGCATGGAGGAGTCTCCATGGAGGAAATGATCATACCTTTTGCAGTCTTATCACCTAGATAACAAATATTTAACTATATTTATCACCCCAAATCTTAATACTTTTGAATGGAAGTAAGCTACCTTCTGTCTGAAATTGAAGCTGTTGCCCATGAGCTTTTGGAAAAGTCCAAAAGTAAAACTCTCCTGTTTTATGGAGAGATGGGTGCCGGAAAAACTACTTTGATCAAAGCACTTCTCAAGTCGTTAGGAGCCGAAGATATTGGTTCCAGTCCCACTTTTTCCCTTGTAAATGTATATGAGACTCCAAATGGAACAGTAAACCATTTTGATTTCTATAGAATTAAGGATGAATCTGAAGCCTGGGACATAGGATTTGAGGAATATTTAGAGTCGGGAGCCTGGAATTTTATAGAATGGCCCCAAAAAATAGAAAATTTTATCGAAGAGGAGTATCAAAAAGTGGAAATTCTGGTGCAGGAAAATGATAGTAGAAAGTTAAAATTATGTTAAATAAATAAAATAAATGAAGATTTTGGTTCTTAAGAGAAGTGTCTGAAAAGCCTTTCCGCTTTACGAAATATTTAAGAATATTTAGAGATAACGGAGCAGGTAAACGAATTTATAGTAATTTTAACCAGAATATTTATAATTTAATATTTTAAGAGAAAAGAGATTTTTCCTCCAAAAAGCCGGCAAAAGTACGGATAATGTTTTAAAAATTAACGTGTTAGTTTTTTATAGGTTTGAATCATCAAATCGAAACAAACAAACACAACCTTAAAACATACTATCATGAAAATTAAAGCCGTACTTCTAGCAGTTTCTATCTTTGGAGCAACTTTCTTTGTATCAACTACTACAGATAATGACAACAAAAATGATATCAAGAAAACAGCAATTGACGCACGGGCGATCAAAATTCCTACTAACGGGTAGCATCATAGCCGTTTGTATTGCAACTTCACCATATTTATTTTATTTATATGAAATTTTCCCAACCGGTTCGGTCTGGGAAAATTCTTTTTTTAAGTACGAGAGTAGAGCTTTTCAGAGTGTTATGACTGCAGCCTGGACTTTTCTGGGTAAAATCATACCATTGTACCTCCTACTAATATGGTTTTTCACCTGTAAACACTGGTGGTACCATGTTATCTTGGTTCCAACAGTAATGTATGGATATCAGCTTGTTTCTGCAGTATATGAAGATGTATCGACTGTGGGAGGTGCAATTGACACAAACCAGCTAATATATTTGGCTCCATTTTTTATTGCAGTTCTATCCATTGTTTACCTAATAAGAATTAAAATTTTTGATCGCATTTATGGAATTGATCTTTCCGAAATAGAACGGGAAAACATTTCCCCCTTTTCCCCTTTTTCAGACAAAGAATATAATGAGATCAAAGAGTACCGGGAAGAAGCTGAGGTTGAAGATATCCAGGAAGAATATTACGTCAAACTCTAATTATTATAAAAGTCGTAATTTTATCTTTGTGATCGACCAATTATGACTCAACAAGCTTCTCCTTTCACCAAAGAACAATTAATACCCCAGGAGGAGACCCTGGAGGTTTATAAACACAAAGGCCAGTTATTTATTGGCATTCCCAAAGAGAACGCATACCAGGAAAAACGTATTTGCCTGAGCCCCGATGCTGTTGCAGCACTCACAGCTCATGGACATCGGGTACTCATTGAAAACGGAGCCGGGGCCGGGGCAAAATTCAGCGATAAAGATTATTCCGAAGCCGGGGCCGAAATCACCGGCGACACCAAAAAAGTCTTCTCCTGCCCAATGATCCTTAAAGTCGAACCTCCTACGGTAGAGGAACTGGAGATGATGAATCCGCAGACTACGATCATTTCTGCACTGCAACTAAAGACTCAGCAAAAAAACTATTTTCAAAAGCTCGCCTCCAAACGCATCACCGCTCTCGCTTTTGAATTCATACGGGATGATGACGGAACCTACCCTGCAGTTAGAGCCTTGAGCGAAATAGCCGGAACAGCTTCTATATTAATAGCGTCAGAGATCATGAGTAATAATCCGGCAGGAAACGGACTCATGTTTGGAAATATTAGCGGTGTTCCTCCAATTGAAGTTACCATTCTTGGTGCCGGTACCGTTGGAGAATTTGCAGCCCGTTCTGCCTTGGGTCTGGGAGCAAATATTAAGATCTTTGACAATTCCCTTACACGTTTAAGGGCAGTACAGGCCAATCTTGGTCGGCCGTTACATACTTCCACCATTCAGCCAAAGAACCTTATTAAAGCCCTTAAAAGAAGTGATGTGGTCATAGGGGCTGTAAGAGGAAAGAACCGCTCCCCTATTCTGGTTACAGAAGCCATGGTTGAAAGCATGAAAAAAGGTGCTGTTATTATTGATGTTAGTATCGATATGGGTGGCTGCTTTGAAAGCAGTGAGATCACCAGCCACGATAAACCCACCTATGTAAAACACGGAGTTGTACATTACTGCGTTCCCAATATTCCTTCCAGATACGCCCGTACTTCATCCCTATCTATCAGCAATATTTTTACTCCCTACCTGCTTCATATTGCAGAACAGGGCGGACTTGAAAATACACTGCGTTTTGACAAAGGTCTGCGAAATGGTTTGTACTTTTACCACGGAATTTTAACGAACAAATCTATTGCAGACTGGTTCGATCTCTCTTACCGGGATATCAACCTCCTTATTTTTTAAACCCTCATGAAATTTATTCACAGACTTGGCTATTACCTTGGAGGTTTTGCCATTGGACTTATTATATTAGCCTTCTTCCTTAGCGGAAAGAAAACTTCCTGTGCTTATGGGATGGATTCCCGGGTCCTGAAAAATATCCGGATCAAAGAAAGAGCTTATTCTGAAGAAGCTCTGGCTCAAATTCAACAACTTGAAATCGATACTGCCTCCATTACCACTGCCCTTCATAAAGGGGATATCAACTTCAGCCGTAGTAATACAGATCTGGATTCCTGTAAAACCTACCTGGTTACCGGCAGCACAGCCTCCGGAGATCTGGAATTGCTTTTTGAGAATTGTGATTCAGTCGCCACCCTTCAAAAGATCTGGAAAAAATAAAAAAGAACCAGGACCGCTGCTTCAAGAAATAAGAACCAAGACTGGATTTGAGAAATAAATGGATTCAGGATTTAAAATTCAAGATTCAGGATTGCGGAAGTACATCATAATTTGTTCTTCATATTCCTTATCCAATATTCATTACAAGATATTCAATTTCCAGTTATTCCTTATTTCTTAAACCTTAGACCTTTATAAGATCTGTGAGGCGTGTTCTTTCGTCTTCACCTTTGAGATAACATCCTTGATCTTTCCATCCTCGTCTATCACAAAAGTGGTACGGTGAATGCCGTCATATTCCTTGCCCATAAACTTTTTAGGTCCCCAAACCCCAAAAGCGTTGATCACGTCCTTGTCCTCGTCTGCTAATAAAGGGAAAGGCAATTCATATTTATCTTTAAAATTCTGCTGTCGCTTTTGAGAGTCAGCACTTACTCCAAGGATCTCGTATCCCCGGGCTTTAAAAGTTTCCCAGTTATCGCGAAGATTACAGGCCTCTGCAGTACAGCCGGGAGTGCTGGCTTTGGGATAAAAGAAGACTACCAGTTTTTTTCCTGAATAGTCTTCGAGCTTATGCAAATTGCCATCCTGATCTTTTGCTGAAAATTTTGGCGCCTTATCGCCGGGTTGAAGTGTGGTCATAATTAGTATTTTTGTCTCTCAAAGTTACGTAAATGACCAAAAAGGAAAAAGTTCAGTTCGTTATTGATACCCTCGAATCCTTAAATCCCGAAGTTCCTATCTTTCTTGACCATAAAGATCCCTACACCTTACTGATCGCGGTATTGCTTTCTGCTCAAAGCACAGATGCCAAAGTAAACCAGATCACCCCGCTTCTTTTTGCCCGGGCAGACAATCCTTATTCTATGGTCAAACTTTCTATAGATGAGATCAGGGAGATCATTAAACCCGTGGGTTTATCACCTATGAAGGCAAAAGGAATCCACGGACTTTCAGAAATTCTTATCGAAAAATATGATGGAGAGGTCCCGGCAGACATGGAGGCTCTGGAATCTTTGCCGGCCGTAGGACACAAGACAGCGAGTGTAGTGATGGCTCAGGCTTTTGATATTCCTTCATTTCCGGTAGATACTCATATTCACCGGCTCATGTACCGCTGGAATTTATCTAACGGAAAAAATGTAGTGCAGACAGAGAAAGATGCAAAAAGACTTTTTCCGAAGGAATTATGGAATAAACTTCACCTGCAGATCATCTGGTATGCAAGGAACTATTCCCCTGCAAGAGGCTGGGATCTGGAAAAGGATATCATCACCAAAATTATCGGACGAAAGAAGGTGCTCGAGGAATACTACAAAAAGAAAGTCCGCTAAATGCGGACCATCTTTCTAACTAATTCAAAATATTTTCGAATTGAATGTTCTTGTAGGTGCTAATTCTTAAAGCCCTGGAATAGTTCAAAAGGAAATTTACCGTTTCCTTTTTAGGATACATCTTTTTCACTTTTTTTTCTGAGTAAAGTTTTGCCATTAATCGGTTATTGAAGGTTATAAAATCAATAACGGCAAATCTTTTACCTTATTGTGTTAATTCGTGAGAACCAAATTATGTTTTTCGATAACTTTTCGAAGATTTATTAACGCGTATCTCATTCGCCCTAAAGCTGTATTAATACTCACTCCGGTCCTTTCAGATATCTCTTTAAAGCTCATATCCTTATAGATCCTCATCACAAGAACTTCTAATTGATCTTCGGGAAGCTCTTTGATAAGCTCCTTCACATCGGCTTCTATCTGGTCTTTAATGATCTGCTTTTCGGCATTTAATCCGGAATCACACAAAACAGAAAAAATATTAAAGTCGCCGCTGTTCTCGAACTTCGGCATTCTTTTATTTTTTCTAAAATGGTCGATCACCAGGTTGTGTGCAATACGCATCACCCACGGCAAAAATTTACCTTCTTCATTATATTTCCCCCTTTTGAGAGTACGGATCACTTTAATAAAGGTATCCTGGAAAATATCTTCGGCGACATCTTTATCAAATACCTTTGAAAAGATGAAACTGTAAATACGGTGCTGGTGACGGTTGATCAGGATTGAAAGCGACTGTTCATTTCCTTCAATATAGCTCTTCACGAGAAAAGCATCATTTGCCTCGGTTTTTTCCATAAGAGTTACTTTTTTCAGGCTGTTGGGGTAGGCCTGCTGGTTAGTTTTACAAGTTCAAAGTAACTTTATGCTATAGGCAAAATCTTTTGTGGTTAAGTAATAGCAAATATAACAGGAAAATTTTCACAAATCCAAACAAAAGGTTAATGTTTATAACAAAGTAATTTTCAGCCACTTATATAAGGCTTTGGGAGGAGCTAAAAAATTTGAAGTTTAAGTACCTTTGCTGTTTGACACAAAATTGACTATGCAGGTAGATATATCTAAGGTAGATCCTAAAGAAAACATCATCATAAAGGGAGCGCGGCTTCACAATTTAAAAAATATTAATGTAATTATTCCTCGGAATAAACTGGTAGTGCTTACCGGCCTTTCGGGATCGGGAAAATCTTCCCTGGCATTCGATACTTTATATGCTGAAGGGCAGCGTCGGTACGTGGAAAGTTTATCCTCGTATGCCCGCCAATTCCTTGGAAGGCTCAATAAACCCCAGGTGGATTCTATAAAAGGAATTGCACCGGCCATAGCGATCGAGCAAAAGGTAAATTCTACTAATCCCCGATCTACCGTGGGAACTTCTACTGAAATATACGATTACCTCAAGCTGCTCTTCGCCCGTATTGGAAAGACCTACTCCCCTGTTTCGGGGAATGAGGTTAAAAAGGACACGGTAAGCGATGTGGTGAACTATGTCAAGTCTTTTGCTGAAGGTTCAAAAATGCTGCTTTTGGCACCTGTTCATGTAGAGAAAAGCCGAACTCCTGAAGAAAAACTGAAGGTCCTGCTGCAACAGGGCTACAGCCGGATAAAATTTGGTGGTGAGGTTTTAAGGATAGATGAAACAAACCTCTCAAAAATAACAGAAAAAGACCTCTTTCTGGTGGTGGACAGGATCATCACCAAAGATGAAGAAGACTTCTACAACCGGTTGGCAGATGCCATACAAACTGCTTTTTTTGAAGGGAAAGGAGAATTATTCATCGAGGATCTAAAGGAAAAGAAAGTACGGCAGTTCAGCAACAAGTTTGAACTGGACGGCATGACTTTCCTGGAACCCAATGTGCACCTGTTCAGTTTTAATAATCCTTATGGTGCCTGTCCCAAATGTGAAGGATACGGAGATGTTATAGGCATAGACGAGGATTTGGTGATCCCTAATACCGGACTCTCGGTTTACGAAAATGCCATTTTCCCCTGGCGTGGGGAAAGCATGAGCTGGTACAGGGACCAATTGGTCAACAACAGCCATAAATTCAACTTTCCTATTCATAAACCATATTTTGAACTCACTCAGGAGCAAAAAGATCTTATATGGAACGGGAATAAATACTTTGAAGGTCTTAACCAGTTTTTCGCATTTTTAGAATCCAAGGCTTATAAGATCCAGAATCGGGTAATGCTCTCCCGCTACCGCGGAAAAACCCGATGTTCTGTCTGCAAGGGAAAAAGGCTTCGTCCCGAAGCCAATTACGTAAAGGTTGGCGGCGCCACGATTACCGATCTGGTGGAAATGCCTATCAATAAAGTTACCGACTTCTTTGAAAAGCTGGAATTAAATGAATCTGATGCTGCAATAGCTAAAAGGCTGCTGACAGAAATAAGGAACCGGCTGAGCTTCCTGTCAAAAGTGGGATTGAACTACCTCACTCTTAACAGGAAATCCAATACCCTCTCGGGCGGAGAATCGCAAAGGATCAACCTCGCAACTTCTCTGGGAAGCAGCCTGGTAGGATCGATGTATATTCTTGATGAACCTTCTATTGGCCTGCATCCCCGGGATACCTTGAAATTAATAGAAGTGTTGAAATCTCTCCGCGATCTTGGAAATACGGTGATCGTTGTAGAACACGATGAAGACATTATGAAGGCAGCAGATGAGATCATCGATATAGGTCCCGAGGCCGGAACGCTTGGTGGAGAGGTCGTCGCTACCGGCACCTTTGAAGACATCTTGGTTTCAGATTCCCTTACAGCGAAATATCTTAACCACACCCTGGAAATCAAAGTTCCCGAAAAAAGACGCACTTCAAAATATTATGTGGATGTATTTGGTGCCCGGGAGAATAACCTTAAGAATATTGATGTGCGGTTTCCTTTGGGAGTATTTACTGCTGTTACCGGAGTTTCAGGAAGCGGAAAAAGTACTCTGATAAAACGGATCCTTTATCCGGCGATGTGCAAGGAGATTGGCGGGTATGGTGAAAAAGCAGGACAATTCGCCAGGATCGAAGGGAAGTTCAGCAATGTAGGTTCTGTAGAGTTTGTGGATCAGAATCCTATAGGGCGGTCTTCAAGATCCAATCCGGTAACTTACATTAAGGCTTATGATGACATCAGGAATCTCTTTTCGAATCAGAAATTAAGTGACATCCGTGGGTATAAACCCAAACATTTTTCTTTCAATGTAGAAGGCGGGCGCTGTGAAACCTGTAAAGGGGAAGGCGAAGTTACCATTGAAATGCAGTTCATGGCAGATGTGCATCTGGTGTGTGAGACCTGCAACGGGAAACGCTTCAAAAAAGAGATCCTGGAGGTGAACTTTGCCGGGAAAAATATTGATGAGATTCTTAATCTAACTATAGATGACGCAGTGAGTTTCTTTGCTGAAAATGGAGAAGACAAGATCACTTCCAAATTAAAACCATTGCAGGATGTGGGCTTAGGTTACGTCCAACTCGGCCAAAGCTCCTCTACCCTTTCGGGCGGGGAAGCTCAAAGGATCAAGTTGGCTTCGTTTCTCGTTAAAGGAAACACCAAGGAGAAGGCTTTATTTATTTTTGATGAACCTACTACAGGTCTGCATTTTCACGACATTCAGAAGTTGCTGAAATCTTTTAATGCTTTGATCGCGAAAGGACATTCAGTTATTGTTATCGAACATAACATGGACCTGGTAAAGTGTGCAGATCACGTCATTGACCTGGGACTTGAAGGCGGAGAAACCGGCGGTAGATTAATTGCTACCGGCACCCCCGAAGAAGTTGCCGAAAACCCTGAGTCCTACACCGCTCCATTTTTGAAGGAGAAATTATGATGTAAAATTAACCTCTTCAGGGTTCCAACCCTGAAGAGGCTATAATGATTTTTCACTTTTAACTTTAACAACTCGAGGATCATTTAGCTAATTTTTGGCACACCATTTGAAATAAAATAAACGATTGCAAGATTAGTTTTGACATAATTTTTTGTAATTAATAATTTTTGGTTGGTTAGTTTAAAACCCCGCTGCGCTCTTTGCTGCCGGGGTTTTTTAATTTGTGGCACGTAGTTTGATTTTATTAAGCTGTACTTCCTTTTGAAGCACTTAAAACAATTTTAAACCTCCAAATCATGAAAAACTTATATCTCATATTTGCTTTTCTTACTCTAGGGTTTTCTGCTACAGCGGCAAATCAGAGTTTTGATAACCGCACTCGTGGAGAAGCATTTATTTTTGTTGAAAGAGGGGTTGAATTTGCCGTTTTTCCAGATGGACAGTTTGATTTCTTCTTTAATCCCAGGGGAAACTTCAACAGAATTCCGGGTCATATCAACTACAGTTTTAACTCAGGGTATAATTACGGACCGTTCATCCAGTATGATGACTACGGTGCTGTGATCCAAATAGAAAATGTTCCGGTATATTACGACTATTACGGAAGATTGATCCAGGCAGGAAGGGTAAGAATTGGCTATAATACTTTTGGAATGGTTGACAGGATAGGAAATATGTTCCTTCACTATAACTTTTATAATCAGCTCACCCACACATCAGGATTTATAAACAACCGTAATGCTTCTTATGTTTACAGGCCATGGCACGACCACTATGTAAGGCCGTACACCTATACTGTAGTGCATCATCAGCCTTACCGTTTGTATTACACACCTAACAGGATGAAATATTCCCATTACAGGAATTACTATGATACCCATTATTATAATAATAACATTCAGCAGAGGTATTATTCACCCGGAGATCAGGTGACCTCTTATCAAAGAGGTAGAAGAATAGATTCTCCGAGAAAAATTGAATCTCAGCTTCCTACCAGGATCACTGCGACCCCTGACGGAAATGAGCGTACCATTCGAACTCAGACTGATGTTCGTAATGTGCCTTCACAAAGAATGCAAGCTCCTACCCGTACATCAAGAGTTGAAACTCCTACAGTACAAAGAAGTACGGCAGTTGAAAGTCGCAGTTCAAGAGTTGAAGCTCCGGTAAGAAATAATACTATTCAAACCCAAACCAGGGCTGCAAGAGTAGAATCTCCGGCTGTTCAAAGAAAGATAGAAAATCGCACCCGTAGTACCAGAGTTGAAACTCCGGCGGTTCAGAGAAGTGTACCACAAAACACTACTCCCGCCAGAGAAGTGCAGGCAACAACACGCCGCACAGAGGCCTCACCGGCTGCAAACGCTGCGCCTGCGGAAAGAACACCCGAAGCGGTTTCAACCCGCGGAACAAGAAGTTCGAGAGGACAATAATATAGATAGTTAGTTAATTTTTGGTTGGTTAGTTGGTTGATCCCCGGTCGCGAAAGCACCGGGGATCTTTTTTATGACAGCTTCAGAGTTTTCCTGATGATCTTGTTAATGTCAGGAGAAAGCTTCAGTAGGTAAATTATCAGCACATAAAGCAAGGCAATAATTCCCGACTTTAAAACAATATTTAAAACCGGGTGCCATTGAAAATCCCAGAAATAAAAGCCGAAGGTAAAGACCAGGATAAGCATCATTCCGTAAAAAGTTTCCATGGTGAAGGGATGTATTTTAAATTTTTTCTGAACGATCACCAGTTTGATCGTGTTGTAGCAGGCAAAGGCAAGAAAAGTAGCTAAAGCCGCTCCCAGCAATCCTAATTCGGGGATGAGCAGAATGTTCAGCACAAAAGCCAGCGCAGCAAGAAATACTCCAATCCCGAGAACCAACCGGTAATAATCTGAATTGAACAGAATGCTATTGTTATTCCCCAATAAATTGTCATAGAGCTTCACACAGCTTATCAATATGACTATCGAGAAGCTGATCTGGTATTCAGCGGGAATTAATTCGTAGAGCTGAGAAATATTAGTAACGATCAGCAAAAAAATGAGTCCGCTAATAATCAGAAGGTTCAGGGAACTTTTTTCATAGAGTTCCAGAAGTCCTTTTTTATCCCGATTATTAAGTAAGGTAGCAGTCATGGGATAAGTGATCTGATGCATTGCCCGCGACGGCACTGCGATCACCGAAGAAATATAAACGGCAATTCCATAAACCGCTACCATTTCAATGGGTAAGAACCGCTCGATCATCACCTTGTCCAGGTCCAGGAGGACCATAGCAACAGAACCTGCGATAAGGATCAAAGCCGAATATTTCAGAATAAAAGACCTGTTGTGCGGAAAAGAAAAACTCAGTTTCGGAAAATACAGGTTAAAGGCATAAATCTTCATGATCACCAACCGCAGAATAAAAACTCCTCCAATGGCATAAACAAAATTCTCCACAGAAAGGTAATCGAAGTAAACCGCGACCAGCAGTAAGGAAATACAGCTGCGATGAAACACCTCCTTCATGAAATTGCCAAATACGCTTTTGTAGTGCACCTTGGCCCAGGAGAAAAAGATCTCAAAATAAGACGTGGCCAAAGCAATAACAAAAATGAGCCAGATGTAAGGTTTAACGATTCCGTCGCCATCCGAAAAGTAATTCAGCAACAGGTCGTAAAAAATAGCACCCATAATGCCCAACAGGAGGGAAATCGCCAAAGGCAGCCATAAAATTACGCTTAGGAGCTTATCGCGATCTTCTTTAGAGTCATAGGAAGTGTAGAACTTCACCAGCGTATTATGCACTCCAAAGGCCATGAGCGGCCAGATCAAATTTGCTGCAGAAAGCAGAAATCCGACCAATCCATAATACTCCGGAGTTAGAAAATTCGTGTACAGGAAAAGCGTATTTATGGCTCCGATCCCAAAACCAAGGTAGGTGGTGAAAAGGTTCTTGGCCGACTGGCTTACAACTACTCCCATTAGAATTTTTTGATTTGTTGCGCCAGTTTTCCCGTGAGCGCTTTGCGACTATATTGCTGCAGACCGATTGGAAAGCTCTTTAAATCTCCATTTTTAAACAACTCATATTTCTCCAGAAGAAAGGTTTTGATTTCCTCTTTTTGAGAGTACAAATAAAAAGAACCTGTATTTGTTTCCCTGATGATCTTTTCAATATCGGCACCTTGAGGTCCCACAGCAAGAATTGGTCGATCGCTTACCAGGTATTCAAATAGTTTCCCCGGAATAATGCCTTTGGTCTCCTCACTGTTAATTTCGATCAAGAGGAGCAATTGGGAATTTCTTTGCAGCTGCAAAGCCTCATGATGAGAGACGTAATTTTTAAGATGAAGATGCTGCTCTAAACCGGCCTTTTGGATACTTTCCTGCACCGGCTCCCCCACTGCTCCAATCAGTTTCAGCTGAAAATCTGCAGCGAAATCCTTATTTTCTGAAATCAATTCTGAAAGAGCTCTCCAAAGATTTTCAGGATTTCTTCCGGAAAGTAAAGACCCGATATGAGAAAGGCTAAATTTCTCATCCATCGGAAGCATTTCCACCTGCTCCACATCGTAGCCATTAGTGATCACTTCTACAGGGGTTGTTGTTTTCTCCCGGAATTTCTTTTGTGTCGTGTAACTGGTGGTAATAATTAAATCGGCTTTTTGAAGCACCTCTTTTTCGAGCTGCTCATGCTTAGTTTGCGAGCTTTTCGTCAATTTCAGTTGATCATGATAACCTATCTGCGTCCAGGGATCCCGAAAATCGGCCATCCAGTTCACCTGCAGCTTTTCCTTAAGCTGAAGCCCTATAAGGTGCATACTGTGCGGCGGTCCTGTGGTAATGATGGTGTCGATTTGGTGTTCCTTCAAATATCCTGATAAATAATTTACTGAAGGTTTGATCCAGAACTTCCGGGCATCAGGAATAAAAAAATTTCCACGAATGTACAGCATCAGCTTTTGTATAAATCCCTGTTTCTGCTCCTTCGGAATTATTCCGGAGCTGATGCTTTGCGTATCCTTTTTCGAAAAAACTTCAGCAAAAGCATAGGGTTCAAAAATGTCTTTTTTGAGCACCTTTATTTCCGAAGGAATTTCGGCCTCCAGAGAATTATCCTTTAATGGATAATGCGGATTTTCGGGCACATAGATCACGGGATCAATTCCGTAGCCGGGCAGATATTTTGCAAATTTAAGCCAGCGCTGCACGCCCGGGCCACCGGCCGGGGGCCAGTAATAAGTAACTATAAGTACTTTTTTCATAGCCCTGCTTAAAAAGCAATTTTATCTTCTCTTTATTCCGTAGAAAATCCCGCCGATCAATAACAATCCCAGGAGGACCGAACTGGCTAAAGCAATAGAACTTCCGGTTTTTACAACCTGCGGCTCAAATTTAAAGGTGATCTCATGCTCCCCTGCCGGTACCATCATCGCCCGCAACACATAATTTGCCCTAAAATGCGGCACTTCTTCCCCATCTATATACGCCTGCCAGCCATTTGGATAATAAATTTCAGAAAAGACGGCCATGCTCTCATTTTGAGCAGTGTATCGATATTTTAGTTCATTAGGTTGGTAGGAAACCAGTTCTATTTTAGCAGATGAATCAACAGTAAAGTTTTGTTGTGGTATATACTCAGCAAAATCATTGTCCACTACAGCTACATTCCTGGTATTTATACCATCAAGGCCCAGGATCTCTTCATTTGCATTCTCAACCACCTTTACCTCCCGTACAAACCAGGCATTGCCATTCGTTTCGGGATTTTGTTGTGCCACTACACCTTCTTCAGTAGGAATGATAAAATATTTGGTGTTTAGCATGTTAAGCACCTGCAGGTTGTTCTGGGAAATGTAGAAATCGTATAACTCCTGCATTCTTCCCGGTTTGGCTGCGTGATAACCTCCAATCGAATTATGGAAAAAGGAGGTGCGGGCGGTGTTGAAGGGGCTGCCGCTAAGATCAAAGACGCGGTAGTGTCCTTCATCCTTCATAATCTCACGATCGGCTTCATTGGCCTGGAAAGGACGATTGACCACACTGGATTTGACAAAATCATCGCTATTTACATATCTCCTGTCCACTGCCACAAGATCAAACAGGATCAAAGCTCCCAGAGCAAGGATCGCGATGTTCCTTTTAAATTTCTCCTGCAGGAACAACCATAATACAGCTGCAGTTAAAATCACAAGCACCAAAGAACGAATGGCATCTGCAGTAAAAACTGCTCTACGATCCTCCTTTAACGCTCTTACGAATTCCGGGCCCAGTTGCTGGATCAGTACCCCGTCGCTTGCGCCTGTAAAGCTGAAGAACATTCCTTTGAACAGCAGGAAGATCAATGCAATTCCTCCGGTTATTATAGTCGCCCATTTTAGTGCATATAATTTTCTCTCAACAGTTTCATCTTTAAAAAAGAACCTGCACAAGCCCACAATTGCCAGCACCGGAATGCAAAGCTCCAAAATCACCTGAATAGAAGAAACTGCCCTGAATTTATTGTAAAGCGGAACGTAATTGATAAAGAAGTCGGTAAGGAATCCAAAGTTTTTCCCCCAGGAAAGCAGCAATGCGAGCAGAGTACCTCCTACGATCCACCATTTAAGCCTGCCCCGCACCAGGAACAAGGCGAAAACGAAGAGGAAAAGCACGGTAGCACCAACATACGCCGGCGCTCCAACAAACGGCTGTTCACCCCAATAGGTTGGTGCCGATGCTGCAAACTGCGCCGCCTGAATTGGATTTGCACCCAGCTGCAACAGCTGCGTGTAAATCGCTGAGTCTGTCCCAACATTTTCGGCACTCGAGCCCCCCATAAACCGGGGAATAAAAAGGTTAAAGCTTTCCAGGATCCCGTAGCTGTATTCGGTGATGTAGGTATAATCGAGGCCATCAGATTTATCTGGTGTACCTTCAGGAGTTATGGTAAGTCCTGTGTCTCCCCGGGTACTAAAATCGGCGTATTCCTGTGTGGCCATGAGATTTGTTGCATTTGCACCCACAGCCAGGATCACCGCTATTACCATTACGCCGATAGCTTTAAAGAAATGCGGCAGTTCTTTTTTTCTGAAGGCATCTATGAGATAGACTAACCCAAGCACCAACACCAGCAACAACAAATAAAAGGTCATCTGGAAGTGATTTGCACTAATCTCCAGTGCCATCCCAAATGCAAGCAGCAGGAATCCGGGAATATGCTTACGCCGGAAACACAGCAGTATTCCGCCGAGCACCCAGGGCATATAAGCAATTGCATGAGCTTTGGCATTGTGACCCACGCCCAAAATAATAATAAGATAAGTTGAAAATCCAAAAGCCAAAGCACCCAAAAAGGCCAGTCTGTAATCGACCTTCAGCACAAGAAAAAGAATATAGATCCCTATAAAATACAGAAAAAGATAATCGGCAGGGCGCGGTAAAAAGCGCAGCAGACTATCGATCTTCTTTACGTAATTGTGCGGATAATTTGCCCCTAACTGGTAGGTGGGCATACCTCCAAAAGCAGCATCGGTCCAGTAAGGTTCCTCCCCTGTCTCGGCCCGGAACTCATTCTGCTGGCGTGCCATCCCAATGTATTGGGCTATATCGCTTTGAAAAATCTCCTTTCCCTGCAGTACCGGGTAGAAATAAGCTAGAGAAATTACAATGAACCCCAGGAAAACAAAAATGTGAGGCAGTACTTTCTTAAAGGAAAAATTCATAGGAGGAGGATTTTGATGCTGAAATTAATCAATTTCTTCATAATCGATATACTCTCCCACGTCATTCTTCGATTTCCGCTTGTTCTTAGGTTTTTTATCAATGGTGACTTCACCCTGCTTTCGCTGCTGCTGCCCGGCCATAGGATTCGCCTGCCCGAATTTCTGTTCGAATTTCTTCCCCACCTTCTTCAGGAAGTACCTGAGAATAATAGGCCCAAACCAGCGGATGATAAGTTTAAATCCAAAGTAGATAAGGAGCACGATGAGCAGCACCCTTAACACTTCAGATAATGAAGCTTCCTGCATTCTAAAAGTTTTGGTAAAATTACTACTCTCCTTAAAGAAAACCATCACAGCGGCCGAAAAAAATGATAAAATCTCTATATTTGATTTCAACCAATCAGCCCAAAAATGAGGATCTGCGCCACTTTTATAATCCTTTTCTTCTGCGGAAGTTTTCTTGCCACCGCTCAATATACCGAAACTATAAATTCCAATCGCCCGGGACATTCCCAGGGGGCTTTTGCAGTTGGGCCAATGGTGTTGCAGTTTGAAGCCGGAGGGAAATTTGGTGCAGATGAGCATGAACTGTTGCAAAACGAGACCGATCTTTGGGGAATAGATTACGCAGTTAGATTCGGTTTTCTTTTTGAAGAGCTGGAGATCAATTTAATGGGCTCATTTTTAGACCAAACTACAAATTACATGGTAGGTGCCAGCAATCAGTCCTACAACATAAGAAACTTTGACTCCAATACTTTAGGAGTAAAATATCTTGTTTTTGATCCCTATAAAAATGCGGGAGAGAAAAAGCCTAACCTATATAGTTGGAGAGCCAATCAGCGCTTTGACTGGAGCGTATTGATACCTGCGGTTTCCCTTTATGCAGGAGCGAATTTTGCCTTTGGCGATAATCCTTATCAGTATGAAGGACAGGGGAATTTTTCTCCGCGTTTTGCAGTCATTTCCCAGAATAACTGGGGGCCGTGGGTACTGGTGATCAACCTAATTGCAGATGAGGTTACTGAAGAGTTCCCAACCTATTCGGGAATTGTGACCCTTACCCATTCCTTTTCTCCCAAATTTGCAATGTTTGGGGAGTTTCAGTCTTTAATTAGCGATATCTACAGCGATGAATTGGCTCGTGGCGGCTTTGCCTATTTATTTCATAAGAATTTCCAGGCAGATATCTCCGGCCTCATCAATTTTAAAGATACCCCTTCAAAATGGCAGGTGGCCGGCGGAATTTCGTATAGGTTTGACTGGCACAAACAGGACCAATACCTGGATGCCCAGGAAGAGCTGTAGCTCCATAACAAGAAACGTTTTTGATGATAGATTTCAGCGGTACATATACAGATCAATACCAGCTCACCATGGGGCAGGTATATTTTAAAAAAGGTGAGGCAGAAAAAACTGCTGTCTTTGATTATTTCTTTCGAAAACTTCCTTTTGAAGGAGGATTTGCTGTGTTCGCAGGTCTTGAAACTTTACTTGATATTCTTGAAGATTTCCGCTTTACTGAAAAGGATCTTGAATTTCTAAAAACTCAGAATTTTAATCCTGCATATCTCAATTACCTGAAGGAATTTCGCTTCCGCGGAAAAATCTACAGTGTAAAAGAAGGCGATCTGGTATTTCCCGGGGCTCCGGTGGTAAGGGTGGAGGCCAATATTATCGAGGCGCAGATCATGGAAACCATCCTTCTGAATCTTCTGAATTTCCAAACCCTAATAGCCACAAAAGCTACCCGGATGTACATTCAGGCAAAAGGAAGAAAACTAATTGATTTCGGCTTGCGTCGTGCGCAAGGGTTGGGCGGCTATCATGCAAGCCGCGCAGCTATGATTGGTGGCTTTGAAGGCACCAGCAATACCAGGGCGGGCAGGGATTTTGGATTCCGCGTCTCCGGCACCATGGCACATTCCTTTATCCAGAGCTATGAAGATGAATTGCAGGCGTTCAGGGATTTTGCTGAATCCCATCCCGAAAATACTATCTTACTGGTCGATACCTATAATACCCTTAAAAGCGGAGTTCCCAATGCTATAAAGGTCGGAAAAGAGATGGAAAGCCGGGGCCAAAATCTTAAAGGAATTCGGCTGGATAGCGGCGATCTTGCCTATTTGGCCAGACGTTCCCGTAAAATGCTGGACGATGCAGGATTGGATTATGTGAAGATCTCTGCCTCCAATCAGCTGGACGAGCATTTGATCAAGAGTTTAATAGATCAGGAGGCACCAATAGATATTTTTGGAGTTGGAACCAGCCTGGTAACCGGGAAACCTGATGCCGCTCTGGACGGGGTCTATAAATTATCGTTTTTCAAAGACAAGCCTCGCATTAAGCTTTCTGAAACTATTGCAAAGGTGACCTTACCTCATAAAAAGCAGGTTTACCGACTCCTCGACCATGATGGAAAATTCCAGGGTGCCGATGTAGTTTGCCTGCATGACGAAGAGAATCCTGAGATGATGTTTCATCCGTACGATCCTCTAAAGTTCAGAAAGATTGCCGATGTTCCCAAGGAACAACTGCTTCAGCCTGTGCTGGAGAACGGGAAGAGAGTGAATGAAAAACGGTCAATCCAGGAAATTTCAGCCTTCAGCAAAGAAAGACTGGTAAAACTTCCTCCGGAATTCAAGCGGTTCTTCAATCCGCATCTTTATAAGGTTGGAATAAGCCGTGACCTGCGAGATGAAAGAGATAGATTGATAGATGAACACAAAAAGGAATATCTATGAAAACCCTGATCATCGTTGATGCACAAATAGATTTCATGCCCGGCGGCGCTCTTGAAGTTAAAGAAGGCGACAGGATCATTCCTGTGATCAATAAGATCCTGCCTCAATTCGAGCTCGTAGTGGCTACTCAGGACTGGCATCCCGAAAATCATAAAAGTTTTGCAGTCAATCATTCCGGAAAAAATGAATTTGAGGTCATAGAACTAAATGGCCTGGAACAAAAACTGTGGCCGCCGCATTGTGTTCAGGAAACTAAAGGAGCAGATTTTCATCCCGACCTGAGATCAAAGCCTATAGAAGCCATTTTTCGTAAGGGAATGGATCCTGAAATAGACAGCTACAGCGGCTTTTACGATAATGGTCACAAGAAAAGCACCGGACTTAGCGGTTACCTTAGAGAAAAAGGCGCGACCGAATTGTACTTTTGCGGACTGGCGGCAGATATCTGTGTGTACTTTAGTTTAATGGATGCTCTAAAAGAAGGATTTTCAGCCACTTTAATTGAAGATGCTGCAGTACCATTAATTCCGGAGGAATTCGACAAGATCAAAGATGATATTCAGCAAAAAGGCGGAAAAATTATTTCTTCCAATGAACTCTGAGGATTAACGCACTTCTATCGTACCTACGGCACTTTAAAATAATGATTTATTTTTTTCTACCCACCTACCGTCCGGGACTTGTGAAATAAATTTGTGATTACTATCATATGACTAAAAATAATGAGGTAATTGCAATTGCAGATATTTCGCCTTCAGGACTCTTTTTGGAGGACATTTTTTGATCCCCGGGTTAAAACCCCGGGCTAACGATATTTCGCCCCTCTCTGGGGCTTTTTTTTGCTGTCGGCACAAAATCTTCTAAATTCGTATTCCGAGGTAATCCCTCTGTTTAGCGGGGGAGGTACTACTCACTATCATATGACTAAACAAATAATCGGGTGAATATGTGTCGCCCTTACAGGGCTCTTGTCAGGTGGTTCTTTAAACCCGGGGTTAAAACCCCGGGCTAAAAATATTGCGCTCCGCCGGGGCTTTTGATTCCCCGAATTAACGATTCCCGAATTAACCATTCCCGAATCAACGATTCTCGAACTAACGATTCCCGAACTAACGATTCCCGAATTAACGATTCCCGAATTAACGAATTTTGCCCGGTAATCTCGCTGTTCAGCGGGGAGTTACTGATCACTGACCACTGAACACTGATCACTGATGACTGACCACTGATCACTACCTCCTATGCCACCTCCTGGTAAACCACCAAACCGCGGCCTGCAGAAAACCGGTTAAGATTGCAGACATTAGAATTTGTTGTAAAGCCGAAAATACTCCGAGGGTGTAGGAATCTTCAAAACTTGAGGGCACGTCATAGGCAGTTACCAACCTTTGCACATAAATACCATAAACTGCAAAAGCCACAAAGAGAAAAGCATAGGTAAAGTAGAAGATGAAATTTCTCTTTTTAACCCATTTATAATAAACAGCCATTGATACCAGAAGGATCCAGGTAATCCAGATACTCCTCTGAAAAGCAATTAATGCAGATTCAGCCTCTCTAATACTGCTTCCTGAGCTGATCACCTCTTCCAGCACAAATACCGAATAGAGGGAATAGAACAGCAGGAGGATAAAGATAATGACCAGGACAGTTTTCCTCTTCATACCTACAAGTTAAGAAACATGTACAACATTCCTGAATTTTTAGAAGTTTATAACCCACCTAAAAACAAAACCCGCTTCACTGCTGAAGCGGGTTTTAAGTATTTCTTTGTTTTAATTTCTATTTTGCAATATTCACTGCGCGGGTCTCACGTATCACCGTCACTTTCACCTGCCCCGGATAGGTCATATCTGTCTGGATCTTTTGAGAAATTTCAAAAGACAAATTTGCTGCCTTATCATCACTGACTTTTTCACTTTCCACGATCACACGTAATTCTCTACCCGCCTGGATCGCATAAGCTTTCTTCACGCCTCCAAAACCAAATGCGATATCTTCAAGATCCTTCAATCTCTGAATGTATGAATCAAGAACCTGTCTTCTGGCGCCCGGTCTCGCTCCGCTAATCGCATCACATACCTGCACTATAGGAGACAATAATGAATTCATTTCTATCTCGTCGTGGTGAGCTCCAATCGCGTTGCAAACATCAGGTTTTTCACCATATTTTTCTGCCCATTGCATCCCAAGGATCGCGTGAGGAACTTCAGTTTCAGAATCCGGCACTTTTCCGATGTCATGTAAGAGTCCGGCGCGTTTAGCAAGCTTGGGATTCAGGCCTAATTCTGCAGCCATCACGCCACATAATTTAGCCACCTCTCTGGAGTGTTGTAGAAGGTTTTGTCCATAGGAAGAACGATACTTCATACGCCCCACGATCCTGATCAATTCGGGGTGTAATCCATGTATTCCTAAGTCGATCACTGTTCTCTTTCCTACTTCAATGATCTCTTCCTCGATCTGTTTGGTGGTCTTCTTCACCACCTCTTCAATTCTTGCAGGGTGAATTCTTCCGTCGGTTACCAGTTTATGTAGCGACAAACGGGCTACCTCCCTACGCACGGAATCAAAACAGGAAAGAATAATAGCTTCAGGGGTGTCATCTACGATGATCTCTACACCGGTAGCTGCTTCAATAGCGCGAATGTTCCTACCTTCCCTACCAATTATGCGACCTTTCACGTCATCACTTTCAAGGTTGAAGACCGAAACGCAGTTGTCTATTGCCTCTTCGGTACCTATACGCTGAATCGTGTTGATAATGATCTTCTTGGCTTCCTGTTGAGCGGTAAGTTTTGCTTCTTCAATAGTGTCCTGAACCATGGCCATAGCATCGGCCTTAGCAGTATCTTTTAATGATTCTATAAGTTGCGCTTTGGCATCTTCGGCAGAAAGTCCGGAGATCACTTCCAGTTGCTGAACTTTACTGTTGTGAAGTTTATCCACTTCTTCCTGTTTTCTCTCCAGGATCTCATTGCGGTGGTCGTAATCGGCAATCTTTTCTTCAAGCTCTTTGTTTAAGTTCTTGCTCTTGGAGAGTTCACTTGAAACCTGGGATTCTTTATCTCTTACCCTTTTTTCGGCATCTGCGATCTTTTTGTCCCGGGAAAGGATCACCTTTTCATGTTCGGACTTTAATTCAATGAATTTCTCCTTTGCCTGCAGGATCTTATCCTTCTTTATCCCTTCGGCATCCTGTTTCGCCTCTTTAAGTATCCCTGCAGCCGATTTCTTAGCTCTTTGAATGATCTTGGAGGCATTCTTCCTCTCCAGGTATTTGGCGATTCCAAAGCCTATTGCCAGCCCCAGGACCAATGAAATGATAGTAATCGCTATAGTTAGTGTATCCATTAGTTAGTTTTTATATAAAAAAAAAGCCTGTATTAGTTGTGGATTTGTATAAACTCTTTAAATCAAGTTTAGGGCTAACAAGCTGATCAAGGATCCGCTCAAAGGCGGCTTGCTTTTACAACTTAAACTCACCCTTTTTAAAGAATTGGTGTTGAGTTTATCAAAATAAATTAACTAATACAGGCAGTAACCTTTATTTAAATCAAAGAACAGTTAAACCAGATGTTTCTCCAGCAGGTCGTTAAGTGCCTTTAGCTTTTCTTCAGCTAAAACAACTTCGCTGCTGTTTTCAATTGCTTTCTGCTCGGTTTGGGCAGCAAACTGCAAGGCGCACATGGCCAAAACATCCTGCTTATCCCTAACGGCATAATTCTGTTCAAATTGCTTGATCATGAATTCAATTTTTTTTGCCGCCCGGCGAAGCCCTTCCTCCTGCTCCGGCAGGATAGTCATGGGATAAACCCGATCTGCTATTGAGATCTTTATTTTAAGCTGATTTGACATCTTTTTCTTCTATTCAGAGAGATGAACAATACATTGATCTATCTCCCTTATCAAGCCGTTTATTTTAAGCTTGGTTTCTTTTTTGTATTCATTACTGCCAAGCAAGGCATTGGCCGCTTTAAGAGTTTGCACCCGATTTTCAGAAGCTTCCAGGCCGTTTTGCAGTTCCTGCTTTTCTGCCTGTAGTTGCGTCAATTCTTCTTGCAGATATTGTTGTTTTTGCTCCAGCTCTTTATGCTTCTGAAGCAACTCCACAATCCTACCTTCAAGAATATCAACTATTTCTGTTAAATCGCTCATTAAAGCTAAACCTGCTGCTTACTCTCACAAAGTTAACATACCTGTGGAAATATCCAATATTTTAAAAACCTATTTTGTGACTTAATTTTAAAATAATTTTAACCTCCTCAAAAATAAGGGTTTAATTTTTGGCGGTGGTTTGGTATCTTTAACCCGCTATTAAAAAGTAAAATTTGACCTACATGAAAAGGACTTTTGCCCTCCTACTTTGTCTTACTGCATATTTTGCCTCTGCGCAAGCCCCCAAACTTCCAATAGATTACTTTGATGATCCTCTTCAGGTGGACCTTGCTCTTGCCGGCACTTTTGGAGAGTTACGCTCCAACCACTTTCACAGCGGTTTGGATATCAAGACACAACAGCGGGAAGGATTACCGGTTTTTGCTTCTGCGGAAGGCTACGTGAGCCGCATCAACGTTGCTCATTTTGGCTACGGAAAGGCACTGTACATACAGCATCCCAACGGCTATACCACAGTTTACGCCCACCTGAAGAATTTTTCTCCCAGGATAGAAGCTTATATAAAAAAACTCCAATACCAGAAGGAAAGTTATGAAGTGGAAGTGTATCCAACAGCTTCAGAACTACCTGTAGAGCGGGGCGAAATGGTCGCCAATAGCGGAAACACAGGTGGTAGCGGCGGGCCTCACCTGCATTTTGAAATCAGGGATGGTAACCAGCACCCCATGAATCCTCTTATGTTCGGTATTGATATCGCCGACAACAGGCCGCCCCTGGTTTCAGGTGTATATGTCTATCCTCTTGCTGAAGATGCTCATGTAAATGGTTCTGCCGAACGCCAAAAGCTGCGCCTCATTCCGCAACAGGACGGCTCCTTCCAGGCAGAGAAGCTCGAGGCTTGCGGAGATATCGGCTTCGGGATCAATACCGTGGATCAACTTGATGCTGCCCCCAATCAAAATGGAGTATTCAGAATAGAAACTTCAGCAAACGGAGAAAACATGCTGCAGCTGAATTTTGAGAAGTTCTCTTTTGATGAAACCCGTCACCTTAACCAGTTGATCGACTATGGGTACTATTCACAAAATAATCGCCGCATTCAGAAACTTTTTGTGGAGCCTTCCAACCCATTAAGCATCTACAGGGACAGTTTTAATAAAGGGGTTCTTAATGTACAGGACAGCCTTTCCTATAACTATGTGATCAAAGTTTCAGATTTCGCGGGAAATGAGCGCATTGTACGTATCCCTGTTGAAGGCAGGCAGCGAACAGACATCAAGCCAAAGACAGACAACACCACCGAATATTTTGTGGAAGCCGGCAAAGGCGCTCAATTTGAAGAGAAGGGAATCGATGTTTACATCCCAAAAAACAGTCTCTACCAGGATGTTTTTCTTGACGTGACCTTTGAGGAAGAAAAGATAAGCCTTCATGAGGATATTGTACCTATTCACAGCAATATTTCCATAGGCTTTGATGTAAGCAAATATGAGCCGCAGGACAGGGAGCAACTGTTCATTGCCCGGCTTAATAAATGGGGAAAGCCTAATTATTCCACCACAGCAAAAGAAGGAGATAGATTTACCACCAAAACCCGCTCTTTTGGCACCTACACCCTGGCAAGGGATACCAAAGCTCCGGCAGTAATTCCTGTCAATTTCAAAAACGGTCAGTGGATCTCGGGTAATAAGGATCTTAGAGTAAAGATCTCTGATGACCTTTCGGGAATCAATAGCTTCAGGGCTACTGTAAACGGAAAATTCATTCTCATGGAATATGAATATAAGCAAAACCTGCTCACCCATTATTTTGAAGACGGAGTGGTCACTGAGACCGAAAATCAGCTGAAAATTGAAGTAACCGATAATGTAGGAAATACCACTATATTTGAAAGTACCTTTTTCAGAAAATAAACTTCAGGTTGAGAACATCCTCAATTTTAATCCTTTGCTGCCTGCTTTCCTGGAACCACCTATTTTCCCAGAAGGCAGTGCTCAAAGGGGTAATCCTGAATGAAAGAAACCAACCTGTTGCCAACGCAAACATCTCAGCATTAGATACCGGCACCCAAAGTGATTCAGCCGGCTTTTATCTATTAGAGCTTCCGGCCGGTCTTGAGATCGAGGTAACGGTTTCATATATTGGTTTCAAAAATATAGTTTTTAGGACCTTTTTGAAAGCAGGAGAAACTCTTGAATTCCATCCCGTTTTAAGAACTCAACTGGAACAGATAGGCCAGGTCACTATCCGGTCCCGGACAGATCTTTCTCTAACCGGAATAGTAAATATCGATCCCGAAACCGTCAGAACCCTCCCCGGAGCGAATGCCGGAGTGGAAAATCTTTTAAAGACCCTGCCCGGAGTAAGTTCCAATAATGAATTAAGTACCCAATACAATGTTAGGGGTGGTAATTACGACGAGAACCTCGTGTACGTGAACGGCATTGAAGTTTACCGACCCTTCCTCGTTCGCTCGGGACAGCAGGAAGGACTAAGCTTTGTGAATCCCGATCTTGTTCGTAATCTACATTTTTCGGCAGGTGGTTTTCAGGCGAAGTACGGGGATAAATTATCTTCGGTCCTGGATATCGAATATCGGCGGCCGACTGATTTTCGCGCCTCCCTCGACGCAGGATTGCTGGGGGTGAATGCAGCTGCCGAAGGGGTTTCAAAAAATGGAAAATTAAGTGCCCTTGGCGGGATAAGGTATCGCAACAACAATTTACTGGTTGAAGCTCGGGAGACTGAAACCAACTTCGAACCTCTTTTTGCCGATGCCCAGCTCAATTTAATTTATTCCGTTTCCAGGAAACTGGAGCTGAGCTTCCTGGGAACTGCTGCTATTAACGATTACCGGTATCAACCTCTCACCCGGCAAACTAACTTTGGTACCCTTAATGAACCTTTGGCTCTGCTGGTTCATTACAACGGCAGGGAAAAAGATCTCTACCAAACACTTTTTGGAGCAGTAAAGGCTTCCTACCTGGTATCAGAAAATTATACTGCACATTTTACAGCCTCTGCATATAATTCCCGAGAGCAGGAATATTATGACATAGTTGCTCAGTACCGGCTGGGAAAGGTCAATATGGAGATTGGTGGAAGAGACTTTGGAAAAGTAGAATTTGCTGAAGGTGTCGGCGCTCAACTCACCCACGCCCGAAATAAGTTGAACGCAGTATTTATAAATATAGAACACACTGGAGAACTGAAAGTTAACAGCGATTACTTCAGTTATGGAATCAAGTACACCCATGAGGATATTCGTGACAGGATCCGGGAGTATGAGATCGTAGATTCCGCCGGATTCTCTGTGCGTCCACCCCTCCCCGATTTCAGAAACCATCAACCTTACGAACCTTTCAATGCGCCTTTAGTGCCCTTCACCTCCATTCGCGCGTTTAAGGAAACAGACATTGATAGATTGCAGGCCTTTGCACAATGGAGCCGCCGCACCACCTGGAACGATCATGAAATATTTTTTAACGCCGGAATTAGGAGCCATAGCTGGAGCATTGCTTCTGAAGAAGACCGCTCAGAAACACAGACCATTTGGAGCCCCAGGGGACAATTTGCCATAAAACCCAAATGGAAAGCCGACATGGTTTTTCGCATTTCCGGCGGAATTTATCAGCAGCCGCCATTCTACCGTGAGCTTCGGGATTTTTCCGGAGAACTAAATCCCGAAGTCGGGGCGCAACGAGCACTGCACCTGGTTCTGGGCCATGAATATAGCTTTCAAATGTTTCAGAGGCCCTTCAAGCTGACTTCAGAAGTCTATTACAAAGATTTGTACAATGTTAATTCGTACACTTTGGAAAACGTGCGGATAAGGTATGCAGCAAATAATAATGCTGAAGCCTATGCTTACGGCCTGGACCTGAGACTCAATGGAGAATTTGTTCCGGGAACCCAAAGCTGGCTTAGCTTCGGGTACTTAAAAACCGAAGAAAATATAGAAGACAGGGGCTTTATAGCACGCCCTACTGATCAAAGGCTTAAGTTTGGCTTACTGTTTCAGGATTATGTTCCCAGCATCCCTGATATGAGAATGTATCTCAACCTCGTCTATAACACCGGACTTCCCGGAGGTTCCCCTGCTTATGCCGATCCTTACCTCTACCAATCCCGCCTTCCCGATTATAAGCGGGCAGATCTTGGCCTGGTTTACCTGCTTAAAAATGAGAATTCAGAAAAGACCTTTTTTAAGGACAGTTTTTTCAGGGAAATTTCAATGGGCCTGGAGATTTTTAACCTCTTCGACAATCAAAATTCCATCACCAACACCTTCGTTCGGGATGTGTATTCCAAGAAACAATATGCTGTTCCTAACTACCTGACCCCTCGAGTGTTCAATGTGAAAATAGGAGTAAAACTTTAAGTTTAGCAGGCAGTTAAAAGTCTGCAGTAGGCAGTAAGGCTAAATTAGTCTTGTCTCTTGTCTCTTGATTCTTGACTCTTCTTCTACTTTTCCATAAATTCCTTCAACACCTTCACTACATACTCCACCTCTTCTTTGGTGTTATAATGGGAAAAGGAAAACCGCAAAGATGGTTTTTTAAGGTCTTCTTCAGATAGAAACGCGTTGAGCACATGAGAACCCTGATCGCTTCCGCTTTGGCAGGCGCTGCCTTTTGAACAGGCGATGCCGTGTAGATCCAGCTGAAATAATAGCATTAAAGCTTTCTCCTGACTCATGGGAAGGCAAACATTCAGCAAAGTATAGGTGCTGTTCTCAAAATCATCGCAATCTCCATTGAATTTTACTTCCGGAATTTCTTTTGAAAGGAGATCTTTAAAATACCTTTTTAAAGAGGTAATGTATTCCCGTTCTTCGTCCAGGTGCCGGTATGCAAGCTTTAAAGCTTCCTCAAGTCCTACAATGTTATGAACAGATTCAGTTCCGGCTCTAAACCCGCGTTCCTGCTCCCCTCCAAAGATGAGTGGCTGGAGCCCGCTGTTTTTTCTGATATAGGCAAAACCCACACCTTTTGGTCCGTGGAACTTATGGGCACTAACCGCTGTAAAATCCACCTTGATCTGTGAAAGGTCAAGTGCATAATGACCTATTGACTGCACAGTATCTGAATGAAATAAAGCGTCATGAGCTTTACAGATTTCCCCGGTCTTTTTGATGTCCAGTAAATTTCCAACTTCATTGTTGACGTGCATCAGGCTCACCAGGGTCTTCTTATCACTCTGCTTCAGCAACTCCTCCAGGTGTTCCAGGTCCACTTTTCCGCAGTCATCGAGGTTCACGTATAAAAGCTCCACCCCGAATACTTCGTGCAGCTTATTCAGCGTGTAAAGCACTGCGTGATGTTCTATTTTGGAGGTGATGATGCGCTTTACGCTAAGATCCCGAACGGCCGAATTCAGAATAAGGTTATCAGCCTCGGTCCCACCCGAGGTAAAGATGATCTCAGAAGCGGCAACATTAAGAATTTTAGCGACAGATTTTCTTGCCTGCTCAATTAGTGTTTTTGCGCTGCGGCCAAAGGCATGAGTTGAAGAAGGATTTCCGTAGACCTCCTTCATCACAACTGCCATTTTATCCACCACTTCCTCACGAATTTGAGTGGTTGCGGCGTTATCAAAGTAGACTTTTTTCATGGTGTACAAAAATAGGTGAATTAAAATAATTTAATGAAGTCTCTCTTAAATTATATATTACCCTTAATTTTGCTGAAAACCCTCCTTATGAGAAAAGTCCTGAGCCTGATATTTGCTGCCACTATATTATTTTCGTGTGACGACGGGGAGATCATTGTGACCGATTTTAATTTTGAGGATCCGAAGCTGCAGCGATGTGGAGATGACGATACTCACGTGCTGTTCAAGATCAACAACACCGGTGTGAATGAAGCGATAGCTTTTAGATTTAACAGAGCCACTCCCGAAACAGGATTTTTTGCTACGGAAGAAGGACAGATCACCATTCCCATCAATGAAACAAACCAGCTAATTTATCGCGTTTTTGACGGGGAAGTGAGCAGTTCCTATTTCTGTAATGAAATCCCGCCCGTATCTCCACGAGTGACCGAAGAATATCGCAGCACTACCGGCGGAGAAGTAGTGATCACGACCTCCCTGGCCACCGCGACAGATCATGATGGCGACGGCGTTCTTTCTGCAGATGAAGGCATGAACGAAGAAAGAGATACCGACAGCGACGGAATTCCCGATTACCTGGACATTGATGACGACGGAGACAATATCCTTACCCGTGTAGAAATAAAAGTTGAAGCCGAAAATTCAGCAAACGGTTACCCGGATTCAGATGGAGATGGCACACCAGATTTCCTGGATGCCGATGATGATAATGACGGAGTACCTACCAGAAATGAAGACTGGGATATGAATCTCAATCCTGAAGATAACCGTAATGACGATGGTCTACCCCACTACTTAAATCCTGAAATTACTGACCCATTTGAGGTTACAGGCTCGCGGGAAAATGCTATCTCCAGGTCCTTTAGATATTTAGTTACTGCAAGAAACCTTACCCTGGTGAACCAGGGAGGAGACGGAGAACAAATAAGGCTTCAGGATTATGAACTGGGATTCCTTAACTCTCCCTCCCAAAGTGTCATCATTGATCCTTCGGGTGGCGATGAGGATGAAGAAGATGAAGATGAAGAGGACAACGAGGGAAATTGAATTAGTGGTCAGTGGTCAGTGATCAGTGATCAGTATCTCCCCCGCTGAACAGCGGGACTACCGTGCAGTATGACTTTAGGTAACTTTCTTTTAATTAGACTTGCAAAAGCGAGAGAGCATATGTAAGCCCCAGTGGGGCGCAATATTAATAGCCCGGGGTTTTAACCCTGGGCTTAAAGAACCACCTGACAAGAGCCCTGTAAGGGCGACATATATACACACGATTATTTGTTTAGTCATATGATAGTGGTCAGTGGTCAGTATCTCCCCCGCTGAACAGCGGGATTTCCGCGGCATATGACTATAAAAAATTTTATACAGACAGCAAAAAAAGCCCCAGGGGCAATGGTAATTCACCGTCGAAAGGCTTATTTCTGTTGAATTGCTCTCCAGCAGAGCTCAATTCCTCTTCAGGCCAACAAAGTTAAATATTCGGAAAGAAAGAATCTGAAACTTGGAATACAACATAGAAGGGGCGAAATAACAATAGCCCGGTGTTTTAACGCCGGGATCAAAAAATGCCCCGTCCAAAAAGAGCCCTGGACGGGTGACATATTTGCAATTGGAATTACGTCATTATTTATTTTTGATCATATGATAATGATCAGTTTATTTTTACTCTCAAACTCTATCCAATACTCAAAAACATTCATGGTTCTTGGTTGAAGAAAGATAATAGTACCTCCTAATAATTCTGAAAAATATAAACTTCAGTAGCTCCCAAGCCATATTTCTGGTAATCTGCGTCGTAATATTTAACATTCTCGTACCGGTTGAACAGCGTTTCAAGTTCTGCCTTGAGAACTCCTTCCCCAACTCCATGTATAAAAACTACTTTTTGGATCCTTTTGCTCATGGCGAATTCCAGCTGCCGTTTTGCTGTATCCATTTGAATGGTTAAGATGTCATAGTTTGATAATCCGCCGGTCCTGGGTACCAGTTTTCCAATATGCAGATCTACTTCCATAGGAGGCAGGTTTCGCTCTTTTGGCTTGATACGTACTGATTTTCGCTTTTTTGAGGCCTCTTTTTGTTTGATCACTTCATTAAGATCGTTTACATCATCGGGCAGAATATTTGGCAAAGAAGAACCTATTTTCACCAGGTCGCCTGCCGGAAAACTGAGCACAAAGCCCTCTGTAGTTTCTATTTCCACTTCAGAATAATTGACCTGAAGTACCTTTCCTTCCAGGTCCTCATCAAGGACTGCAACTTTATCTCCGGGTTTAAACATCTTATTTATTGCTATTGTTGATCTCCTCTTCCTCCGGGTCTTTTTTATGATCATCTTTTGTTTCTACCCAAAAATTTGTTGCCCGATACAATCCAAACATAAGGAGTACCAGCCCCAGGATCATTGCGTAAACATTCCTCTCTTCTCCCGAAATTTCAAAAAGCAGGATCGCACCTCCCACTACTATGAACAGAGAATTCCAGAATTGCGAAGATGGTTTTTTCATAATTATTTGTTTACCAATGAATTAAAAATAAAAAAGAATAGTAACTTGAAGTTATCAACTGCGAATTTCGGGAAAATGCGAGGATTTTTAGTGATTACTGCTCTTTTATTTGCGTTGCAAAACAGTTTTGCCCAACTATCGGTTAAACCTTCAAAAGACGGAACTAAAAGTAATTATCTCTATGTAAAAGAGGATCTGCTTTTTGTTCAGAAGGATATACATCTCGTGAAAAATACGGCAGTGGGGAGCGAAGCATCCATTTACCTCAGGAAAAACGCCGGGTTGCTACAGGGAGAAGGATCATACCCCGTGAATTCCGGGAATGGCAGCATTTCCATATTTCAGCGAGGCAGTACCAATGCTTATGATTATAATTACTGGAGTGCTCCTGTAAGCGCTCCCGAAAATGGCCTTTTTGGCACCTCTTTATTACATGCTCCTCAAGCAGAGATCAAAAGCAATCCTGCCCTACAAACATCAGCCTTGAACGGAACAGCTATTCCCCTTACTATCGCCACCCGCTGGATCTATACTTTTTCAGGTGATAGCTATTCCAACTGGAATTTCGTTGGTGGAAACACTGCAATTCCCCCGGGTTACGGATTCACAATGAAAGGAACAGATGGCACAGACGGAACTTTTGCCGACGGGGAAGTAAATAACTTCGGCAATGCGCAGCGCTTTGATTTCCGCGGAAGACCAAACTCGGGCACGATAGAAGTTCCTGTAACAGCCGGTAATTTTGTGCTGGTAGGAAATCCTTATCCCTCTGCATTCGATTTGAGCATGTTCCTGTTGGAAAATTCAGGTGCAGGTACTTTAAAGACACATTGTTACACTGACCTGGAGCGGCGTAATGTCACTACAGGAATTGCCTATTTCTGGGATTCTAAAGAAAACGGAAATTCTCACTACCTGGAAGAATATGTTGGCGGCTATGGTGCCTACAGCCCCGTGGACCCTTGCACCACCGGAGTCTATGAAGCTCCCATTTTCAAAAAAGTGGGCACAGGAGAGGAAGAAGGTAAAGGCAGACATTTTAATCCGAGATACCTGCAGGTTGGCCGCGGATTTATGCTGCAGGGGGTAGAAACGAGAAAAGTAATTTTTAGGAATGCCCATCGAAGTTTTCAGAAAGAGGGAGGATCTGCTAAGGATAAATTGCCTGAAGGAGCTCATAAAAAACACAGTCTTGTCCAGGATCCTCTGGTGATACCAAAGATCCAACTCGTTGTTTCCATTAATGATGAATATGAGCGCAAATTGACCGTGGGATTCTGGAACGAAGCAACCTCTAAAGTCGATGCAGGAATGGATGCCGAAGCTTTTGAGATCGCCCCGACAGATGCAGGGTGGCTTCAGGACGAGAGCAGTTATGTGATAGATGTGCGACCACACGATCCTTCCGCAGAGATTCCCCTGTTTTTAAAGGTCGAAACACAGCAGTCAAAAGTCACATTTTCGAAAGGTTTTTCAGAAAATATTGATATTAATAATCTCTTTATCTTAGACACTCAAACGAATGAATATTTTTCTATTAAAGCAGAAGGTTATACTTTAGAGCTGCAACCGGGAACCTACCACGGAAGATTTAAACTTGCCTTTGCCGAAAAAGTGCCGCAGGAAATACTGCCGCAGGTATTTTTTGAAGAGGAAGCAGTGCCGGTAAAATTTGAAATTGTTCAAAATAATAAGCTCGGGGAATTGGAGATCATTGGTAATGATTATTTCCCTGTAAAATCGGTAGGAATATTTGACATGCAGGGAAAAAGGATGCTTTACAGAACTAATTTTGATAACTCAAGATCAATAAGTATTGCTACGGGACATTGGGCGAATGCTGTTTATATTGTGAAGGTGACAGGAATGGATAATCACAAAACCACGAAGAAGATCTCTGTTTATAATCGATAACTATGGAAGAATTCATGCTTCCCTGCCTTAACAAGCAACTTTTTGGGTTCGACTGCCTGGGTTGCGGTGCACAGCGGGCGTTTGTAATGGTATTTCAGGGAGAATTTCTGGCGGCCTTTAAAATGTTCCCCGCTATCTACACCATTTTTCTCTTACTCATATTTGTTTTCACCAATCTATTTTTCAAATTCAAAGGCGACTGGTATGTCAAGGTGGGGCTTATTGTCCTAAATGCCGTGGTAATCATTGGCGCCTACTTTTACAAAATGAGTTTTTTGATTAACTAACCAATAATAATTATGGAAAAACCAACTTTACCAAATTCAACTTTAATTTTAGTGTTCGGCATCCTTTCAATTGTAACCTGCTGTTGCTGGGGAATCCTGGGCCTTATCTTTGGAATAATCGCGCTCGTTATGGCCAAAAAGGCGAAGGAAATCTATATAGCAGAACCCGACGTCTATACCGGTTACAACAATGTAAAAACCGGAAGGATCCTGGCTATAATAGGAATCGTTCTTTCTGCGATCTATCTTGTTATTAACATCGTGCTTATAATTCTTTACGGCTGGGAAGGTATGCAGGAAATGATGATGGAATCGATTGAAACTTACGAAGGTTAGTGGTTAGTGGTCAGTGATCAGTGGTCAGTGATCAGTACCTCCCCCGATAAACAGCGGGACTACCGTGCAGTATGACTTTAGGTAACTTCTTTTAATTAGACTTGCAAAAGCGAGACAGCATATGTAAGCCCCAGCGGGGCGCAATATTAATAGCCCGGGGTTTTAACCCCGGGTTTAAAGAACCACCTGACAAGAGCCCTGTAAGGGCGACACATATACACCCGATTATTTGTTTAGTCATATGATAGTGGTCAGTGATCAGTACCTCCCCCGATAAACAGCGGGACTACCGTGCAGTATGACTTTAGGTAACTTCTTTTAATTAGACTTGCAAAAGCGAGACAGCATATGTAAGCCCCAGCGGGGCGCAATATTAATAGCCCGGGGTTTTAACCCCGGGTTTAAAGAACCACCTGACAAGAGCCCTGTAAGGGCGACACATATACACCCGATTATTTGTTTAGTCATATGATAGGGTGACCTATTTATTTCTCAAATTCCTGAAGCGTCTTAGTAATAATATCAACACATTCCAGCAACTGCTCTTCATTCATCACCAACGGCGGAGCAAATCTTATGATATTTCCGTGAGTTGGTTTTGCCAGCAGTCCGTTTTCTTTGAGCTTCATACAAATGTCCCATGCAGTGGAGCTATCTTCGGAATCATTGATCAAAATCGCGTTCAGCAAACCTTTTCCTCTCACCAAAGTGACGATATTGGAACTGCGAATGTAGTCATCCATTTTTCTGCGGAAGAGATTTCCTAATTTTTCAGCATTTTCGGCTAAATTTTCATCTTTGATCACATCAAGAGCGGCCATTGCTACGGCACAGGCAACAGGATTTCCACCAAAGGTAGATCCATGCTGGCCCGGTTTGATCACGTTCATCACGTCATCATTTGCCAACACCGCCGAAACAGGATAAACTCCGCCGGAAATGGCTTTTCCGAGGATCAATACATCGGGCTTTACGTTCTCATGATCTACAGCCAGTAATTTCCCTGTACGGGCAATTCCGGTTTGTACTTCATCTGCAATGAAAAGCACATTGTGCTGCTCACACAGCTCTTTTGCGCGGGAAAGGAAGCCCTGGGCAGGTACGTAAACTCCGGCTTCTCCCTGTATAGGCTCTACTAAAAATCCGGCGATGTTATCATTATTTTTAAGCGCTTCTTCAAGAGCTTCGGGATCGTTATAAGGGATCTTGATGAATCCCGGGGTGTAGGGTCCAAAATTCTTGCGGGCACCTTCATCATTTGAGAAGGAAATAATGGTGGTGGTCCTTCCGTGGAAATTATTTTCACAAACGATGATCTGCGCTTCGCTCTCCTCAACTCCTTTGCGTTCATAGGCCCACTTTCGTGCAAGCTTAATAGCAGTTTCAACAGCTTCTGCCCCCGTATTCATTGGGAGGAGCTTATCAAAACCAAAATATTCTGTAGCGTATTTTTCGTACTTCCCTAAAATGTCATTATGAAAGGCTCTTGAAGTAAGTGTGAGTTTCTTTGCCTGCTCATGCATCGCCTCGACGATCCTCGGATGACAATGCCCCTGATTCACCGCTGAATAAGCCGATAAGAAATCGAAATATTTTTTGCCTTCCACATCCCAAACATAAACACCTTCTCCGCGTTCAAGAACCACGGGCAAAGGGTGGTAATTGTGTGCGCCGTGCTTATCTTCTAATGCTATTGCTTCCCGGGAAGAGATTTTTTCTGAAACTTTCATGTAATTAATTTTTACCTGTTACTAAAAAGAAATTCCTGCTTTAAGGAAGTACCGGTTCAATGGTATTCAGGGAGAGAAATCATCCCGAATTCAGAAGCCGCAAATTACTAAATGTTTCCTGATTTTTTAAAGCCTGCGCCCAATAATTCTTGGCATTTATCCTATTTTTGCGGCATGGCAAGAAAGAACAGAAATATTGAATTCAAGGAGGTAGAGGTGATTGATGCCGGGGCAAAAGGGAAGAGTATTGCCAAAGCTCCCGATGGAAAGGTGATCTTTATAGGTAATGCAGTGCCGGGCGATGTTGTAGATGTGCAGACCACCAAGCGAAAAAAGGCTTTTTACGAAGGTACAGCTACCAGGTTCCATAAATATTCAGATAAGAGGGTGGAGTCTCCCTGCATACATTTTAGTGTGTGCGGAGGTTGCAAATGGCAGTTTATGGATTATAAACACCAGCTTTTTTACAAGGAAAAAGAAGTGGTAAACAATCTTACCCGCCTTGGAAAAGTTGAACTTCCCGAAGTCACTCCTATTTTAGGCAGCAAAGCGATCTACTTTTACAGGAACAAAATGGAATTCTCCTTTAGCGATAGCCGCTGGTTAACACAGGAAGAGATATCGAGCGGTAGAGATATAGAAAATCGTAATGCCCTTGGATTTCATATTCCGGGGATGTGGGATAAGATCCTGGACCTTGAGGAATGCCACCTGCAGCAGGCACCAAGCAATGGAATAAGGAACAGTGTAAAGCAATTTGCCATTGCCAATGATATTCCTTTTTTCAACACCCGCGATCAAAGAGGAATGCTTCGTACCCTCATGATAAGAACATCCTCAACCGGAGAGATCATGGTGTTGATCCAGTTTTTTGAGGAGAACAGGGAAAAGCGGGAATTGCTGCTGAATTTTATTGCTGAAGAATTCCCGGAGATCACAAGCCTTCAATACGTGATCAATCCTAAAGGAAATGATACTATCTATGATCAGAAAGTGATCTGCTATAAAGGGAATGATCATATTTTTGAGGAAATGGATGGTCTTAAGTTCAAGATCAACGCCAAATCCTTCTACCAAACCAATTCTGAACAGGCGTACAACCTGTACAAGATCACCAGGGATTTTGCCGGCCTTACCGGAAATGAACTTGTATACGACTTATATACCGGTACCGGAACCATAGCCCAATTTGTAGCGGCAAAGGCCAAAAAAGTTATAGGAATCGAGGCGGTGCCCGAAGCTATTGAAGACGCTAAAGAAAATGCCCGAAACAACAATATCACCAACACAGAATTCTATGTGGGCGATATGAAAAAGGTGTTCACTGCAGAATTTATTAAGCAGCACGGGCACCCCGATGTGATCATTACAGATCCGCCACGGGATGGGATGCACAAGGATGTGGTTGCGCAAATAATTGGTATCTTGCCTCAGCGAATCGTATACGTGAGCTGTAATTCAGCCACTCAGGCACGGGATCTCGCTCTGTTGGATGAACATTATAAGGTAACCAGAACTCAGGCTGTTGATATGTTTCCGCAGACTTTTCACGTAGAGAATGTGGTATGTTTAGAAAGAAGAATATGAACTACATCCAAAAATGGCTTTTTTTAGGAGTCTTTTTTTTCCTGCTTATGGGATGTCAAAAAGATGATATTTGTCCTGCAGGAACTGCGACTACTCCCCTGCTGGTTATCGAATTTTACGATAGCCAGGATCCTACCGGGCTTAAGGCAGTACAGGATCTTGTGGTGCAGGCTTCAGGAATGGAAGAGATCTATTTTGGACCTGAAACAACCAACTCCATCTCTATTCCGCTAAGGACAGATCAAAACTTTACCGATTACACCTTCACCTATAACAGCGACGGGGAGGATGAAAATGAGGATATTGTCACCTTCCGCTATTCTCCAAATCCTGAATACATCAACCGGGCCTGTGGTTTCAGAATCAACTACAGCAACATTGACGTTTCTGTACAAGGAGAGGATAACAACTGGATCCTTTCAACATTAATTTTACAACAGAACATAGAAAATGAAACAGAAGCACATATTTCTTTTACTCATTAGTATAGCGTTTCATTCTTCTGTAGTTTTTGGTCAAGAGGCACAGACAGATACTGTAGATACCCGTGAAAAGTATGGTATAAGGCTTGGGATAGACCTTGCAAAACCTGCTCGAATCTTTATAGAAGATGAGTATCAGGGGTTTGAACTGAAGGGAGATTACAGGTTGTACGAGGATATCTACTTAGCTGCAGAACTAGGCAATGAGAAAAATGTCATAGAAGAACCTAATGTAACGGCTTCATCTAAAGGAAGTTATATTAAACTGGGAGTAAATTATAATTTTTATGAGAATTGGGCCGGAATGCAAAATCAAATTTTCTTCGGACTCCGCTATGGATTCGCGACATTTTCTTCTGAACTGCAGGAATATTCTATTTATACCACTGACCCTTATTTTGAACCAGACATTCGTACAGAAGGCAGAGAATTCAATAACCTTACTGCCGGATGGGTGGAACTACAACTGGGGATAAAAGTAGAAGTGCTCAATAATGTTTACCTTGGAACCCACGTGCAGCTAAAGCGAATGGTGAATGAGACCGAACCTACTAACTTTGACAATTTGTACATCCCCGGCTTCAACAGGACCTATGATGACAGCACCTGGGGCGTGGGCTATGGATATTCTATTTCCTATCTCCTGCCCTTCTACAAGAAATAATTAAGCCTCCTGTTTTTTCGCTTTTTTGGAACCTTCGTAGATCTCGTACTTTAGCAGCTTCGATTCTAAAGAACCATTAAAGAGTTTGATCTTTCTGGAGGGTCTCAACCCCACATGTTTTATGGCATCAAGATTTGAGGTGATGAACCAGGCGTGGGTGCCGGGATAACTTTGCTTCAGGGTATCTCCAATAGCTTTGTAGAATTCCGGCATATCGATGTTCAGCCTTTCGCCGTAAGGCGGATTAAAGACCATGTGCAAATACCTTTCGGTTTGCTTTTCAGTTTTAAAGAAATCCTCATGTTCTACTGTGATGAATTCAGAAAGATTGGCATTATCAATATTATCCTTAGCCTTTTGTACCGCCGAAGGAGCTTTGTCGTAACCTTTGATGGTAAAGTGAAAATCCCTTGCCTTTTTTAATACTGACTCCTGAATCTTTTCGAAAAGATCTTCATCCCAGTCTTTCCATTTTTCAAATCCGAATTCCTTGCGATTAATGTTAGGCGGAATGTTACAGGCGATCATAGCGGCTTCGATAAGAATGGTGCCACTACCACACATGGGATCCATAAAATCACATTGCCCGTCCCATCCCGAATGCAGCAGCATACCTGCAGCCAGCACTTCATTGATAGGTGCAATGTTAGTGGCGAGTTTATATCCGCGTTTGTGTAAAGACTGTCCAGAACTATCCAGGGATACCGTACAGAATTCTTTTTCGATATGGATGTTGATCCTCAAGTTTGGATAGTCCAGATCTACACTGGGACGTTGCCCGGTGCGGTCCCGAAATCTATCTACTATGGCGTCCTTGGTTTTAAGTGCGATATACTGGGAATGGGTAAATTTTTCTGAATGTACGGTAGCATCAACCGCGAGGGTTTGATTGTTATCGAGGTATTCTTCCCATGTCATCTTGTTGATCTCCCGGTACAGGTCTTCTTCAGAAAAGATTTTGAAAGAATGAATTGGTTTTAGCACCTTAATTGCAGTACGAAGGGAAAGGTTGGCTTTGTACATAAAACCTTTATCCCCGTAAAATGACACAGAACGCACTCCTTCTTTTACGTCTATCGCTCCTAAATTCCTTAATTCTTTGGCAAGCAATGGTTCAAAGCCAAAAAGAGTTTTGGCTACCATTTTAAAATTATTTCCCATTTGTTATATTCTGTGAGAGACAAAAATACATTAATTTTGCAGGATATGGAATTAGCAGCAAATAAGTGGTTTTCTTCATGGTTTGACACTCCCTACTATCATATTCTATACAAGAACCGGGGCGATGAGGAGGCTCAGGAGTTCATGCAAAACCTGGTGAATTTTCTGGACCTTCCGCCGGGAGCCAGTATTCTGGACCTCGCGTGCGGGAAAGGAAGACACTCTGTCTATCTCAACAAATTGGGATTTGATGTCACCGGCGTAGATCTTTCAGCCAATAGCATTGCATACGCCAAACAGTTTGAGAATGAGACCCTGCACTTTGACACCCACTGTATGTGTAAACCATTGGGTCCAAAATTTGATGCCGTCTTCAACCTTTTTACGAGTCTGGGCTATTTTGATGATGAAAGAGAAAACAGAGAAAGTATTGCCGCAATTAAAGAGGAAATAAAAAAAGGAGGCTGGGGAGTTATTGATTTCATGAATGTGAAAAAGGTGATTGAGAACCTGGTGCCTTCAGAAGTCAAAACGGTGAAGGATATCAATTTCCACATAACCCGAAGAGTTGAGGATGGATTTATTCTCAAGGACATAGAATTTGAAGATGAAGGAGAAGAGCATGCTTATACCGAAAAAGTAAAAGCGCTAAGCCTGGAGAAATTTCAGTATTATTTTGAAAAAGCCGGTATTGAGCTGGTGCATACCTTCGGAAATTATCAATTGCAGCCTTACAATGAGAAAAGTTCAGATCGTTTAATCCTGGTGTTTAGGTAATGTTATACATTCTCCCGTTCATTGCCGTAGCTATAGGATACGTAATCTCTCTTTTTATGAAACCAGGATCCTCTACAGGATTCCAGTTGCTCCTCTCTTTTAGCGGGGCATATTTACTATCGGTTACCGTATTTGAGTTATTCCCGAAGGTCTATAGCTCGGGTGTTGAGGAAGTAGGGATTTTTATTATGGCCGGTTTGCTGTTGCAAATCTTCCTCGAATTTCTTTCCAAGGGAGTTGAACATGGCCATATGCACCATCATGAGGACAGGGTGAAATTTCCTTTCCTGCTACTGTTCAGTCTCTCTTTGCACGCCCTGCTGGAAGGTTTTCCGCTGCAAAGCAGTGATGATCTTTTACACGGGGTGGTGATCCATAAAATTCCGGTAGCGGCTATTTTAGCTACTTTCCTACTCCACTCGAAAATAGGAAAATTCAAGTCTTTTCTATTTCTCGGCATCTTTGCCTTAATGACACCAGTTGGCAGCTGGATCAATTCCGTTTATGAAATAGGGGAATCTGTTTCGGCTTATATTAATGCCGCCGTTATTGGGATATTTCTGCATGTATCTACAACTATATTGTTTGAAGCTTCTAAAAACCATAGCTTTAATGCCTCTAAACTGGCAGTGGTTGTACTGGGAATCATTTTAGCTTATTTGATGTAGCATGTTCAGCAGGGAGGAAAGCAAAAAGATCCGTCAGGAATTCTGGACCAGCTTCGGAAAAAATTATCCGCGGAAGTGGCTTCTGTACAACACCCGAATTAAAGATTTTTCCCTAAAGTTCACTTTCACCCGAAGAATTGCTGAAGTTTCTATAGATCTCGATGCGACTGATGAGATCATGAGACAGTATTATTTTGAAAAACTTGAGAGTCTAAAAACTATTCTTAAAGAGGAATTTCTTCCTGATGCTGTTTTTGCTGAAGCCTACGAACTGGAAAACGGAAAACTAATCTCCCGGGTCTACGTCACCAAAGAAGGGGCCAACATCCACAATAGAAAAGATTGGCCGGAGGTACAGGAGTGGTTGGCAGATAAAATGGATGCTCTGGAAAAGTTCTTTTTGGAGTATAGGGATTTTATTGAACAGTAAGGTTCTTATTTTGAAGGTATCTTCAAAATCACTCTAGTGCAAACCTGACAGCGGTTACAAACCCTGAGAGTGTTTTTCACGATCGAAAGTTCGGAGTATAAAAGAGACTTGTGTAGAAACCGGACCCTCCCCGTCCGCCACCTGGCGGACTTCCCCTCCCTGAGAGGGAGGGGAGCTGACAATTTTGTAACATTAGAAAAAGTACTGGTCACGGATTACAAATCCGGGCCAGCACATTCTACAAATGTCTCCTGCTTTAGTGTTCCCCTCCTTTCTGAGGAGGGGTGGATCCGCCGGGAGGCGGAGACGGGGTGGTGCGTTACGGATTATTATTTAAGGGAAGAATATTAAGCTTACACCTGAGCAACCCTGTTAGCGGTTACAAACCCTGACAGGTTTTTTCAAGATCCAAAGTTCTTAGTTCAAAAGAGACTTTTGTAGAAACCAGACCCTCCCCGTCCGGCTAAATGCCGGACTTCCCCTCCCTGAGAGGGAGGGGAGCTGAAAGTCGTTTCTAATTTGACTTTAGTGCATAAAAAAAGCCTCAACATTGCTGTTGAGGCTTCTAAAAAAAGGCGGCGACATACTCTCCCACGGGATGCAGTACCATCTGCGCTAACGGGCTTAACTTCTCTGTTCGGAATGGGAAGAGGTGAGCCCCGTTGCTATAACCACCTTAGATCTTTAGTACGGC
>JAAVJQ010000013.1:24493-98604 GCA_012038135.1 Salinimicrobium nanhaiense | reverse complement strand
GAGCCAGGATCAAACTCTTCATCGTTAAATCTTAAATAATATAACAATTACTAAGGAATTCCTCTTCTTCATCTCGATTTGCATCGAGAATCAAAGCTCAAAACGTTCTTCTAGTCTTAATTCTTTTATTATGCATCATGTTACTAAAGCAACATGATACGCGCTGTCAATTCAATATGTCAATGAACTTCGACCCCTCTGTCCTGCGGACATCTCCCCTTAAAAAAAGGGGAGAAACTTTTCCGTATTACAGGAGTCGTTTCTTGTTGAAATAAAAGGATTTGAACCTTTTCTACTACCCTACCCGGGATTTCTTTTTCCATATACACCGTAGCTTTAACGCAGGTGTACAATATGTTTTTTGAACTTGTCGGCCTTTAGACCTGACCTACCGCTCTTGTTCTAAGCGGCTGCAAATGTAAAGCCTTTTTCCAATCTGGCAAGAAAAAAAATAATTTTTTTTCTAAAGCTTTAATTTTCAAACCGGAAATTCTTTTGTCGAATAAGCGGATGCAAACTTACAACCATTTCAACTTATCTTCAAAACTTTTTCAGAGAACTTTTTTTGCCTTCCTCTACTACTCAAAGCTGTTTCCAAAGAACTCTTTCGCTAAAGCTCCAGAGCTCACAGGCGGGTGCAAAGATAAGATCAAATCTCCTTTCCATCCAAGCTAAATTCAAAAATATTTAAAAGAACTTATTTGCTTTGAAGTCTTACTACATAAAGGCTCAGCTACCGCTTTCCCTCTCCTGTTACTCGCTCTCAAAGCGGCTGCAAATATACAACCGGATTCCATTTCTGCAAGCTCCTCTCAAAAGTTTTTTAAGCTTTTTTTGACATTTTAGAACCTGCTCAGGATAAGGTCCTGAAAATGATATTTTTGAGAGGGCCTTTTATATTGAAATTAGAATCAAAAACCCGGAGCATTAGTCCGGGTGAAGTTAAATCAGAAGTTTATATAACTAATTTTTGTCAAGAAAAGCAACAAAATTTTGCAGATCTAATTCAGATTTAACCTCATTATTCTTCAAATATTCCTTAGCCTCCTCACCAAAAGCATTCTTTATATCTTTAGATTTAGGCCGAACATGGACTGCCCCGCCAGAATTTGGAATAACAAAGTACTCTTCCTTAATTGTAATCCTCCCGGGTTTGTTTTTCCCATAGCCGGTACTGGCCTTCTCACCTTCTGTATAGTGAGCAACAGGTTTCTTTAAAAGTCTGTAATTCTTGCCATCGAATAGCTTAATAAAATAACCATATACTGTTTTTCCTTCACTGGAGATTTTATCTAAAAGAAAAGTTTTATTCCCAAGCTCATACACTGCCCTATTTCCCGCAGGTAGTTGATAGATTCTGGGACTTTGAATATTGGTCTTTATCTCCATTCGCTCCTCAACAACATTATACCTCAGGTAGACTTCAAGTGGCTCCTTACCCTCAATATGCACAACTCCCCGGGAAAAATTTTCATCTAAATAGGGAGAACCTTCAACTTCTTCAACACTGTTGTCAATGGTTGGTATCAAGGTAAACCCATAATTTAAGCCGTCATTTATTCCGCCGGAGACCTGAGCATTCAAACCTGCCACAGCTAAAAAAACTCCAAAGAATAAAAAAAATATTTTTTTCATAATATACTGTTTTAGAAGGTTTAAAGTAGAACAAAAACTATACCCTCTAATCTTTAAGGATACTATTTTCATGGAATTACATGAAGAAATTCCATACAAGTCCAAAACGGACTGCAAAATCTCCATAGGGATAAAAGGGAGCAGAAAAATTATTATTTTCTTCGAGCAAAAAATTCAGATTTTCTAATTTAAAGAAAATGCGTGCCTGCCTTATTTTCCCGTTGAAAAAGAGATCTACAGTAGGGAAACCATCAAATTCTGTTTCATTTTGAACGTACAGTTCCGCGAGAACAGGATCGTAACCATTCAATTCAAAACCCGTAAAATAGTTAAGTGTAAATCCCGTTTGCAGGAAAAGCGCTCTTTTAAACCAGTAATCACTATAATATAGACTGTTTCTGGTAACAAGATCGGGCAGCTTAAGAACCTGGTTTCCTTCAAGAACGTTTTGATATAACAGGGTATTGTTCAAGGCGAATTTTCCAACTCTAAATTCTCTATGACCCTGTATTTTGAAAAAACTCACCTGCCCATCATATTGAAATGGCCGCACTGAGCTATCTGCCATAGCAAAGAAGGTCTTATCATTTATAGTGGAGAACTCGGCACTGGCATTTAACCATTCTGGAGCCCATAATTCTATACCCAGAGATTGCCTGCTCTCGTTAGAAAAAGAGGTTTGCCAGTTATAATTGATATAATCACTTTGATAAAGCAGAAAATTATAATTTGGAGCCCGCTCATTAATATTCACAGTAGCGGAAAGAAGAACTTCAGGACTAATTAAATAAGAAAGCTTACCGGAAAGGTTATATCCGGAAAAATCTCCTGAGACATTAATACTACCTTCAGCATTTAAACCTAAGGCCCCTATATTTCCAGAGTAAGCACCTCCTGCTGACAAAATTTCTCCCTGGAGCCGGTTTATAACTACTGCATCTTCCAGATTTACTAAAGTGTTATAGCCATACTCATAGTTGGTTAAACCTGCTTTTGCTGTAAGAGTTCCCAGCACTCCTGAAGAAAAGGAAACATAAAGTTCATTATAGGTGGAGGTTAGCCGGGTTTCATTTTTTAACCCGGTATTTTCAAAGGAGGGGCCGAACATTTCCACAGCCTGCGCCTGTAAAAAAACAAATTTTTTGTAAGTATGATTAAGTTTGTGGCCCAGGGAAATAGGTGACGCTAATGAGTCGGATCGTTTAAAGAGTTCAAAACGGTGATCTAAAAAAAACCTCTTCCCATACAACGTGGATTCAGCATTTTCGAAATTCACGTCAAGTCTGGCACGATCTTCAAACTCTGGATTTTTGGCGATATATTGTTCAGTAGCAGTCGGTGTTAATCCACCGTTTTCCTCGTTCATTAGGTCTTGAGAAACAAAATGTGTTCTCAGGTGGTATCTCTCATTTGGAGTGTGGTAACTTACAGTAGTGCGAAAGTTTCCGGTACTGGTAAGCATGTGCTGGTATCTTCCAAGTGAACGCAACCCCTTATAAGCAATCGAAAAATTTAAATTTTCTGAAGTGTTTACGGTGAAAATTGCATCAAGAGTTTGCCCCTGTTCAAACACAGTTTTATAATATAATTCGGTTAAGGGAGTAGGAACATGATAGTAATACACATCCTCTACTTCCATAAAATTAAAATGTCTTGCCCGCGCCCCGAACTGCGGAAGGATTTCCTGATCATCAATAAAATCATAGGTAAGTCGATTGTAGGTGCGACCTACATTAGAAAACGGAAGAAGTCCAAAATTATCCTTTCGCAGATAATTGAACCGATAATCTTTGTAGATGTTAAGAGAGGTATCTACATGAGTGGTATCATTTTCAATAGAAATGATCTTGTAAAGTGAAACAGGCGCCTTTTCCGGGAGCTTTCCATCGCCGGTTAATGATTCATTACTGCCCTGCCTTGAATTCGTTAGCGTCCTATCCTGTGCAGAGGTCTTAAATGCAAGAAAAACCAGAAATAGAAAAAGGATGCTTTGCTTCATATGATTAACTAGTGCAACAAAAGTATGACAATTGTATAAAAGGAAATTGATATACAGAAAAAAACCGCCCTTTGGGCGGTTTAATTTCAATCATTTACATTTAATTCTTAATAACCAAAGTTTTGTGGCACATTGGCATTTGTATTTGCTTCCGAAGAAGGAATAGGAAGTGCGAAATTATAGCTTCCATATACCGGGCCTTCATGAGTCTGAAGAATTTCATCGGGATAAGGAATATCACTTTCTGTACGGGCAAGGTCATGAAAACGGAATCCTTCAAAAGCCAATTCTTTCCTTCTTTCAAGAAGGACATTATCCTTGGTTGCTGCCGTATAAAGCTCTGCACCTCTCTGGGCAGGTATCATATTTAGCCATACCAAAGCCTCAGCAGCATTACCGGTTTCAACCAGGGCTTCGGCGTAGATCAAAACTATTTCTTCATACCTTATCACCGGAATATTATCTTCATAAGGTGCAGTGGAAGGATATTTTCCTACGTTTCTAAGAATTCCATTAGGATGAATACCAATCACAGATGTCGGCTCTGTATCTACAGCAGGATCGTATGGTGTAGCACCTCTTACATCACCATCATCGTAGATAGCTGCAAGATTAGGCAATGCAATAACGTCACCGTAACTTCCCTGTTGATAGATATTTGCCAACCCATTAATCCCTGGGTTATCTGTAGCGGTATTAGCAAGTTCAAAGATGATATTAGATCCCCCATCAGTTGCAAAATTGTTAAGGAAAGCATCTTCAGACGCTATAGAAAATTCTCCCGAATCAATAACTCTTTTTGAAGCGTCAAGCGCACGTTGCCAGTCACCAAAATAATTTGCTATTCTTGCTTCGATGGCATCCACAGCATAAGTTGTGATGAACTCAGAAGAACTATTTAAACTCTCAGACATAAGACTGCGCGCAGTTGCAAGATCGGCATATGCCATTTCTTTCACCTCCTGCACGGTGTTTCTGCTCGGAAACAATGCATCATTATCCCTGAAAGCAGTTACATAAGGAACCCCAAGAGCCCCTTGCCCTCCATCATTAACATGCTGTTGCCCATAAAATTTAACCAGATCAAAATGAGCCAAAGCCCTCATGGCATAAGCTTGTCCTTTAAAATGGTTTACAGCAGCTTCATCTCCTTCAATTCCTTCAGCACCAATAACAACATTTGCAGAAGCAATAACTCTATAAGCCTGTTGCCACAGAGTTTGCGCAGTTGCAGTAGTAGTTAATAAATCCATTCTTGCTTCAAGGACAAACCTGTTAGAGTTCGCATTAGAAGTTGCATTATCAGAAAACACCTCTCCAAGAATGATGAAATCCCTTCCGTAGTAAGAAGATGACGTCAAACGGTCATAAGCTCCAAGTAATACTGCTTCTAAATCGTTCACAGTATTAATACTTGCTTCAATACTTTTGTCCTGCGCCAGTGTTGGATCGAGATCCTCTTCGCTACATGAGGTAGCGACTCCAAAACCCAGGACCATTAACAATAAATATTTTATTTTCATTTTCATTAGAATTTTAAGTTAACACCTACAGTATAAGATTCAACAGGTGGCGTAGTCAAGGTGGTGTATCCAATAGCCTGAACTTCAGGATCCAACTTTAAACCATCATCTTTCAACCAGGTAGCAACATTTGTACCGCGAAGACTAATTGTCAAGCCATCGAGACCAATTGTTTCGGCAACCCTGGTGGGGAGACTGTATCCCACAGCCACGTTTCTTAACCTCACATAGTCTCCGTCAAACAAATGGCGGGAACTAGTCGCCTGGAAACTCCTTCCATTGGCATAGTTAAGGGCAGGTACATCGGTAATATCACCCGGCTGCTGCCATCTTTCCAAAAGCTCCTCAACCCCGTTATACGATCCTAAACTGAAACTGTTTACACTCATGTAAAACTGTGCATATTGCTCATAGATCTTATGACCACCGGCAAAATAGATATTGGCATCTGCAAAGAAGCCTTTATACTGTACTCTGGTACTAAATCCTCCAGAATATTCCGGTAAAGCACTTGCTCCCTGGTAAACTCTTTCTGCCGCATTATAATTTGAGGTCACCTCTCCATCTACACCATTCAAATACCAGGTGGGTTCTCCTGTTTGAGGATCCACTCCAGCCCATGTCCTCATAAACCAGGCACCTGCAGGCAAACCTACTTCGGTAGTCTTATAAGAGGAAGCAGAATTAGGGTTAATGGGGTTACCATCAGAACCTAAAGCCAATTCGGTTACTTCATTATCTACGGTTGCATAGTTGGCAGCAACATTCCAGGAGAAATCCCCAGTATCGACAACCATAAAAGAGAGTTCTGCCTCAATACCCTTGTTGATCATTTCTCCAACGTTACGGCTCTGAAAGTTAAAACCTGTGGTTAAAGAAAGAGGAACAGATTGTAAGAGGTCATAAGTTCTTCTATGATAGTAGGAGAAAGATCCTGATAATCTATTTTCAAATAGACCGAAACTCATACCTACGTCATAAGCTTCACCTTTTTCCCATGTAAGATCGGGATTACCAAATTGCGAAGGAATAGCCCCTCCATTATTAGAGTAATCTGCAGAATATGAAAGAAGTGCCTGGTACTCATTTAAGCCAATACCACTATTCCCGGTGATACCGTAGGAAGCGCGCAATCTTAATGAGCTAAATGCAGAATCCACAAGAAAATCTTCCATGTGAAGGTTCCACGCAGCACCAACAGAACCAAAATTACCAAACCTATTCCCTTCAGCAAACCTGGAAGAGCCTTCTCTCCTAAAAGTAGCATCAAGAACATATTTCCTGGCATAGTTGTAGTTTAAAAGGGCCAGATAAGAAACGTTATACCAGTCGCTATAAGATGAGAATGCATCAAAATTAGCACTAGCTGAAGCAATATTTGTCAAACCGTCTGTAGGAAAATTTTCTCCATACGCGTACACGTAAGAATTCTGGTTTTTCTGGTATTCAAAGAGACCGGTAACATCCAGGTTATGATCTCCCAAATTAAAGGTATAATTAAGGCCTCCCTGGTAAACAAAGTTGAAATTTTGTTCAGTACTGGCATCAGTTGAACCGTTGACCGGTGCCGCATCACCTTCATATCTATTCCTGTAGTCTTTATAATCATTTAATTGGTAATCCATACTAAATGTATTTCTAAAGGTAAGATTGTCCACAAATTCCCAGTCAAGACTACTATTACTAATTAATCGTGTAAGAGCATTACGGGTAACGTTATTTTCAGTAACATATAAGGTATTATGCAGCGAACCAAAAGTTAGATCTGTAGTAGGAGTACCATCTTCATTAAATGGATTATTCAATGGATTCATCAAATATCTAGAAATGAATGGGTTTGAAAAATAACTGCTTTGCTCCAGAATAGGATTTTGAGTGGAGTGGGAAGCATTAAAGGATGTGCTAAAATCCAGATTATCTCTAAACTGCCGTTGAATATTCACGGATCCATTCACCCTTTCAAATCCGGCTCCAATTACCGTAGCTTCAGTATTGTTGTAACCCACAGATGCATAAAATGAGCTAACATCGGTACCTCCAGATGCAGAAAAAGTGTAGTTTTGCAATAATGCATCTTCATTTTTGATCAAGTTATCCCAATCATAAATTTCTCCATCGTAGTCAAGAATTGCACTGGGAAATAAACGGAAATTAACCCCCAATTGCAAAGCATTCTCGGGTGTGAAACCATTAGATGCTCCATAGGCATTAACCAAAGATTCTATAGTTAATTCCAATCTTTCCGGACCGGTAAGAACTCTTCTTTCATTATAAGCGTCATTTTGGATACCTATACTTGAATTAAAATCAAATCTAACTTCTCCTGATTTTCCTTTCTTAGTAGTGATCACAATTACTCCGTTGCTTCCACGCGCTCCATATGCTGCAGTAGCAGAAGCATCTTTAAGGACAGTCATACTTTCGATATCCTGCGCATTAATTGAGGCCAAAGGGCTCAAAGAACTGGAAGCGGTACTACCGGCGATGTTGCTGTTGATGACCGGCACTCCATCAATTACATACAAGGGTTCATTGCTCGCACTCAGGGAACTTAGACCACGAATTCGCACATCCTGAACAGATCCTGGAGTACCGGAAGAGGTGGAGATCTGTAAACCTGCCACTCTCCCCTGTAAAGCCTGATCTGCAGAAACCATAGGAACCTCTGCAATCTGCTCTCCGGAAACCTGAACAGAAGAACCAGTCATTTCATTTTTCCCCCTGGTAACATAACCCATTACGACAACTTCTTCCAACTCAGATGCATCTGGGGTTAATGTAGCATCGATTCTTGTCGCTGTTCCAACAGGTCTCTCGATAGTTTCAAATCCTAAATAGGAAAATACCAGAATATCCGAAGGGCTCGCCAAAAGGCTATAGTTCCCGTCAAAATCTGATTGGGTACCTCTTTGTGTACCCTTCACCAGGATATTCACTCCCGGTAACGGCAGCCCGTCACCGTCTGTCACTGTCCCAGTAACCTGACGTGACTCCTGTGCAAAGGAAATTTGCACGACTAACGCCAGCAATAGCGTTAGAATTCCACTTAATTTTTGTTTCATTTTATTATTATTTGAATTAGCCAAACCAAAAATGATAATAATAATTTAATAAACCAAGCAATATTTTAAAATGATTTTTTCAAATTCATTAACAAAACCCCTATATATAGTTAAATAAGCTTCTACTTTCATAACAAGAACGGAATTATCATTCTTGTAAAAATCAAAAAAGTAAGAAAATGTTAAAATAAAACAGAAAAACTTCTTAAAGTAAATTAAAATGAGTCACCTCCAAGGTGTTTTCTAAAAATTCATAGAAGATAGCCTGGAAACAGGAAGAAAATGGCCAGAATCTATATTGGTTTATAAATCCTGTACGCATTCCTTGGGGTGATAAGGAAAAAATTTCCACGACCTACACAAAACAATCATGAATTTGAAAGGGCGGCTTAGGGAAATGCACCACCATGTTTGGCACCTGCAGGCCTGTCTGGAGGACTACTGCTATCGACTTAACCAGATTTTTATGAGGGAAGGAATTCCTGCACAGCATGGAAAGAGAAGCTTCCTGCTACCTTAACAAGATTAGTAATCTAAATAACAAAATTGATCAATTAATAAAAAAGACAAGGCTGCCGGGTGGCAGCCTTGTTTTAATTTTAGATGTACTGAAAATTTATCCTTCAGAGCCATCAGTGTCGTCGTCTCCGTCTCCACCATCGGCATCTCCACCATCGCCATCTCCACCGTCAGTATCTCCACCATCAGTAGCAGCCGAAACAAAACTTAGAACCTCAGGGTAAGTCCCGAATGACCCAGCAGATACGGTATGTTGAAGTACAAGTGTCGCTTCTCCGGTACAGGGGCTTAGCGCAGAGCCCGGTCTTCCGGTAACAGATGCCTGTCCATAGGAAGAGTGCATCCAAGCATTTTGTTTAGGTACGGTAATAGTATAATCGGGATTAACCGTAAAAGTGATGTCTGTACCAGCGGCAAACATATCTTTAACCACATATTGGTTTTCTGTCGCACCAGCCACCAGTTCTACATTATACTCCTGTTCATACCATCCGGAATTATTAATAAAAATACCTACCGGCTCAAACTCGCAAATCTTTGCAATGTTCAATGTTAATGGTGCACCAGAGTAGAATTCATCTCCACCACCAACAGTTAGTACTAAAACATCACCTGCATCATCTAAGCTATTATCGGTTACATTTACAGTAAAAGTACCTTCATTCGAATTCGCAGGCACTACTACAGTACCTGGAATATCATATGAATCGGCATTTAAAGTAGAAGATTCCTCTACATTAATAGTGAAGGTTCTGTCAGATCCAGTAGTATTTGCTGTAAAAATGGTCACCTCTACAGATCCACTACTATTCTGGTTCACCCCAAAGTTCATGGAATTCGCTGCGAACGTCACATAATTTGGCGGGTTAAAATCATCATCAGCATCCTCACATCCTACAAAGAATGATAAACTGATTGCGGTTATAAATACAATTAAATATTTTTTCATTTTTTAAACTTTGATTTTATTACCTATTCGCATTTACAGAGTCATCAATAGCATCATTTGCATCGATTTCGGCCTGAGGAATTTTCAAAAAGAATCTTCTATCGTTTGGCTCAAGATTTTTAAAGATCCTGTGATTTCCGGTTCTTGTGATACCACGTTCTAAGCGACGAGCATCAAACCATTCAACGCCAAATTCCATATAAAGTTCTTTTCTTCTTTCTACCAGTATCTCTTCAAAGAGTGCACTACCTGTATTCGCAGATTTAACTGCCTGTGGGTCTCTATTCACCTGAAGTTGGTACAGTAGCTCATGCGCTTCCTCTACCTGCCCTTGATGATATAGGGCTTCAGCTTCAATAAGGATCATCTCTGCAGTTCTCATTAAAGGAACATCTGTACCAAAATTGTCAAAAATGAATTTAGAAGTTACCCAATAGCGGTAGTCAGTCGGTCCCACATTGTAAGCATGATAAAAAAGCTTCCTCACATCTGTGTCGCTAAAACGGTTAACAAATTCATCATTGACATAAGCGTTATAGTAACTGGTATTGGAATGATCTGCTTGCGCGTGAGGAGCACTAAAATAATACATGGTTTGATCCTCGTATTGCGGCATCGCCCACATCCATTCAGGACTTTCATTCATCTCGTTGAAACCATTATCATAAGTTTCCGGAGCAAGAGCAGCCTCAACAGTCGAGCCGTAGGCGGTCCATGCAGCATGGGCCATCTCTTCAGCACCCTGCCAGTTTTCCATTACCTGATAAACTCTGGCAAGAATACCCTGAGCTACACTTTTGTTGATATAAGATTTATCTAATCTAGACGCATCCAAACCATCGATGGCTTCAGTCAAATCTGAAACAATAAGACTGTACATCTCCTCAAGTGTTGACATAGGATGTCCTTCCAAAGACAATTCCAAATAAATTGGTGGCGCAGGGGCCGAAGGATCATTGGTATAAGTCAACTGGAATTCCTGAGCTAACTGGAAATAGTAGAAAGCACGCAGGGCAAGTCCCTGACCTTTAAGATCTGCCTTATCCTCTGGTGAGAGGGCTTCAGAAGCTTCAACACCATTTATAAGGGTATTGGCCTGGTTGATCATAAAATAACTAAACTCCCAGGTAAAAACAGTTCTTCTATAAGTAGGTTCCCGGTTGTCCTGGTCATAATCAAAGCTAAACCAGGAAGTCCCAATAATGACATCGTTACCTTTAGCAGACCTCGCAAAGTAGACAGAGTTTATACCTCCCGCATCGTGACCCGAAGTGAACTGGCCACGCGCTCTTCTATGTATTCCGGAAATATAGGCCTCAACACCTTCCCTGGAATTGAAAACAACATCCTCAGACACCACTCCCGCGGGTTGTGGATCCTCAAGGAAATCTTCAGAACATCCTCCCAGTACAAGCACTGTTGTCAGGAGGAAAAGAAATTTGTTTAAATACTTTTTCATCTTTTTTTATTATAATTCAATGTTTAATCCTAATGATACAGTCTTCATGATATAAGATCTGTTATTAGTGGTACCGGCTAAACTTTGCTCCGGATCGATCCCAGAGTGGCTTTGCCAGGTCCATAAATTATCCCCTCTAAGGTACACTCTAAATCTATCCATTCCAACACTTTCTACCACATTTTGAGGAAGATTGTACCCCAGCGTAATAGCTTTTAATCTCACATAGTCATTGTCAAACAAGAACCTTGTAGAGGTTGAAGTGTGATCATTTTGAGAAGCCAATAATAGAGGAACATCAGTGATGTCTCCCGGCTCCTGCCAACGTGCAGCAAGATCTGGTGATTGTTGATATCCTACTGTTTCAAAGCCGCTCATAAGGGATGCGTAAGAGCTGTCATACACCTGGGCACCAAAGCTAAAGTTGAAAAGAGCGTTTAGGTCAAAATTCTTGTACCTGAAGTCTGTACTAAACCCTCCATTTATATCTGGTAAGGATTCACCAACATAATATCTGGTAGCCTGAGAATACTGCTTTGTAATAGTTCTTTCTCCTGTTGGATCTCCATTAGCATCCAGAACATCCCTATACCACATACCGCGACCGTCTGCAGGATCAACACCTGCCCATTCCTGAATATAGAACTCATACAAAGATCGTCCTTCTTCCCATCTTTTTGTTCCAGAGATAAAAGACTCCTGTGTTAATTCTGTGATTTCATTGTCAACCATATCAAAGTTGAACATGGTAGTCCAGGTAAAATCTCTGGAAACAATATTTCTGGTTCTAATCATAAATTCCCATCCCTGGTTAGCAATACTACCAACGTTGGTGGTAATAGCATCGTTCCCGGTAGACATTGGAAGCGGTTGATCATACAGTAGATCTACAGATTCTTTATCAAACCATTCTACAGATCCTTCAATCCTGTTATTTAAAAAGGCAAAATCAAGACCTATGTTAGTTATCTGAGAAGTTTCCCAGGTTAAATTTGGATCTGTAACTCCTCCTAAAAGAACCCCTGTATTGGTTCCCTGGTTCCAACCGGTATTAAAGGCTTGAACATAAGGGAAGTAGCCTATCCCTCTGTTATTACCCAATTCTCCATAGGAGCCTTTAAGTTTAAGATAGGTAAGATACTCATTATCTTGAAGGAAAATTTCATCGGAAATGACCCACGAAGCTCCTACAGAAAAGAAATCTCCCCAACGGGTGTCAGATGAAAATCTTGTAGAACCGTCACGACGATAAGATCCTTCTACGAAATAACGATCTGCAAAGCTATAAGATAAACGTCCCATATAACCTACAAGCCGCTCCTCGGCAATATATCCACTAGCACCGGTAGGTGATGTTCTACCACTCAAATTGGTAACGTTAGGAAGAAAGCCTTCTCCCGCAGCTCCAAATACGTCGAATTCAGACTGCATTGATTCCATAATTACATCGGCAGCTACAGTATGATCACCAAAAGATTTATCAAAGTTAAGAGAGTTTACAAAGTTTAAAGTCCTCGTAATATCCCTGTCCTGGTTGATCCTACCCCCAACGTTAGAAGCATATCCCACCTCATTATTTGCATATACAAACCCATCAAACATATACTCTTCATAAGACAGGTTAGTTGTAAAGGAAAGATAATCAGTAAAAGTGATTGTAGCGAAACCGTTGGCATTAAAATTAGTTCGGTTGTTCAGGTTTATATAATTATAAAGAGAACCTACAGCATTCTCGTTACCAAAAATAGGCCTTACAGCGTTAAGCGTTTGTCCACCTGTTGCTCCATAGTCATAGATTGGATCACCTGCAGAATCTGTGATAAGACTTCCATCTTCTCCTCTACGATATAATGGATAGACAGAAGATACACCGTAGATCCACTGGATAGCACTTTGATAGGAAGTACCTGATTGAGCAGGATAATTTTGCTCTGACTTACTGAATGAAGTATTCAATCCTAATTTTAGCCAATCTTTTACCTCACTTTCAAGATTTAATCTGGTGGTAATCCTTTCGAAGTTGGATTCCTTTACAGTTCCCTCCTGCTCAAGGTAATTAGCTGAGAGGAAATATCTTGTTCTTTCACTACCTCCAGACAGGTTTAAACCATATTCCTGACGTAAAGCTGCATCTCTAAGCATTTCATCTTCCCAATCGGTTTCCCACAATAGATTGGCACCAGGAACAATGTTCCCTTCAGCATCAACCGGCTGAGCAACATCATAGGGATTATAGCCTAATGCAGGAATTAAACCTGTCGCAGCATTTTGACCTGCTGTTGCAGAATTCTGGCCGTTGGCAATATTGGTATTCCTTCTTGCTTCCCAGGCCCATTGCATGTACTGGTTAGTACCCAAAACTTCATGTGTTTCCACAGCAGGGGTTGAAAAACCTCCAACTGCAGTCAGGCGAATAGTAGGCGCAGTATTTAATGATCCTCTTTTTGTAGTAATCACGATCACCCCGTTAGCACCTCTCGAACCGTAAAGTGCCGTAGATGCAGCATCCTTAAGGACGTTCATTGATTCGATCTGATCGGCACTTATAGAGTTGATATTTCCATTAAATGGAGCACCATCCACAATAATAAGAGGTTCGGATGAAGCATTGATAGATCCAATCCCTCTAATCCTGATAGTTGGGTTTTCACCCGGTTGCCCACCAGACATCACCATGGCAACCCCGGGAACATTACCCTGTATCGCAGATGTTACAGAAGTTAACTGTTGTTGCTCAAGTGTTTCTTCTCCAAGAGAAACTACAGATCCCACAAGAGATCTTTTACTCTGAGTACCATAAGCTACTACCACAACTTCCTCAAGTTCGGCAGCATCCGGCGCCAAAGTTACATTGATACGAGAAATATTACCCACTACCATACTAGCTGTTTCAAAACCGACATAAGAGAAAACAAGCCTCTCACCTTCTGATGCCTGAATGGAGTAATTCCCCTCGAAATCTGTTTGAGTACCCCTATTCGTGTTCTGAATAAGGACATTCACACCCGGCAAGGGAAGCCCTTCCGAATCTACCACGGTTCCCGTGATCATTTTTTGTTGTGCAAAACCAATCTGCACCACTAACAGCAGCAACACCGTTAGAATCCCACTTAATTTTTGTTTCATTTTATTATTATTTGAATTAGCCAAGGCCAAAAATGATAATAATTTCTTAATAAAACAAAAGCTAAATAAAAGAACTTTTTCCATTTTTTTAATCACAGTCTTCACCAGCGTAGTCTTCTTCCCAAGGTTTTGGTTTTAAGAACAAATTTTAACAAAACGCTTATAAACAGTGGAATTTTTAGATTCTTTTTACATAAAATCCTATATTGTGTAATATTGTACATAATATTTTACCTGGTAGAATAACTCCTGTTTTTTAATATTTTTGTGCCCAGAGTTTCTGAACATGATAGTAGTCCATTTAGATTTTTATTAACATTAATTTAACAAATGCTTAAAAGGAGCTTCTCAAAACTTCCCTACGAATGCGGTACAGATGAAGCCGGGAGAGGCTGTCTTGCCGGTCCCGTGACTGCCGCTGCGGTGATCCTCCCTAAGAACTTCAGGAATAAGCTCATTAACGATTCAAAACAGCTTTCGGAAGTTCACAGGGATAAATTACGCCCCGTGATCGAGAAAAAGGCAATTTGTTTTTCTGTACAGCATATTTATATGGAGGAGATCGACCAAATCAATATTTTGAATGCTTCCATCCTGGCTATGCATAAATGTATCGAAAAACTTAATCCTGCTCCGGAATTCATCCTGGTTGACGGGAATAGATTTAAACCCTTCGCCGCCATTCCTCACGAGTGTATAATAAAAGGTGATGGGAAATTTCTTGCCATAGCGGCAGCTTCTATCCTGGCGAAGACCTACAGGGATGAATTCATGACCAGGATCCATGAAGAATATCCCATGTATAACTGGAAGCAAAATAAAGGTTATCCCACCATTGAACATCGTGAGGCAATAAAGAAGTATGGCACCACCAAATATCACCGCCAAAGCTTTAAACTGCTGCCCGAGCAGTTGGAACTCTCCTTTTAAAAGTTATTTTTGTAAAAAAGCCCCAATGAAAAAAATCCTGATGATTCTTTTCATCTCTGTCTTCTTTTCCTGTGCAGATGACAAACCACTTTCGGGAGAGCTGACAGACTTTCTTCCGCCGGCACCCGCAGTGATCCTGCAAATGAAAAATCCTGATCTTTTTTTCAGCAATCTTCAGAATAACGAATTCATCAAACTAAACCGGGAACATGAAGTTTTTGAGAAGATCGGCGAAAAATTAGCTATCCTGGATCACTTTCCGCTTAAGAATGAGGCGTTGCTGGCACTTTTGGAAGGTAATAACAGCGATCTGGAATTTAGCTATATAAGCCGTGGAAATCTCCTCCCAATTTCCCTTGACTCCATTCCTAATAAACAAGTAGAAACCATAACTTCAAAAGACCTTAAAATAACAAAGTATATTTTGGAGGGTAGAACCGCATTTTCTGCACAGGTTGACAGTCTTACTATTTTAAGCAGCTCCCAAAAGCTGCTCGAAAACAGCATTTTTGGCACCCATACCATTTCCCCCCAACTTCAAACTGCTTTTAAAGCTGCTTCTTCCAAAAAACCAAGCATTTTTATAGATCACAGCAAAGCTCATAAGATCTTCGGAAATGTTTTTCCGGATTTTCTGCGGAATCTCAGCCAGTGGACCGTAATTGATGCTGAAATAAGCCAGACCGAAATAAATTTCGACGGAATTTCAGTTGCTGCCGACACGATTTCTCAACACCTGAAGCTTTTTACCAACGCAGGTGTTTCACAAAATCGTATGGCTGAACTTTCTCCTGTTAACAGCCGCGGATTCACCTCCATAAGCTTCCGAAATTTTGACGAACTGCAGAAAAACATGGGAAAAGAATCCGGACAGGAGTTTTCTTCGGAAGTTTCTTTGCTCCAAAATGCTTCTGAAGCCGGAGTAATTGATTTGCCAGGAGGTAAAGTCTTCGCACTACACACTCCGGATCCTGAAGCTGCCCGCTTATCCCTCGAGTTTGATCTTCAGGAAACAGAAATCTTTAGGGAAATTGCCATTTTTGAATATCCACATGCTTCCGCTTTTGGAGAATTGCTGAAACCGCTTCTTAAGCCTGGAGAACTTCATTCTATGGCCTTTTTGAATAGCTGGATCATCTTTGCTGAAAATTCCGAAGCTCTCAAAGAGATCATTACCGCTGCACAAAATGAATTGGTGCTGGCAAATACGGAAGCCTACAAATCTTCTGCTGAAAATCTTAGTTCAGAAGCTTCCCTTCTTGTATTGAGAAATAATCAGGTTTCATTAGCTGAAAATGACCCGGCTACAAGTGACTTGATTTATGAAGATTTTCCAATTTCAGCAGTACAATTTATACAGCAGGATGATTTTGCACATGTGCACGCGGTTCTGAGAAAAAGTAATGCCCTAAAGACCCAAAAAGCGACTGAACAGGCAGCTGCAATAGATCTTGGCGCCTCGCTTGCAGGTAAACCGGTATTTTTCAAAAATCACAGAACTAAAGGAATGGACGTGGCAGTGCAGGATGTAGAGAATACGCTATACCTCATTTCTCCCGATGGTAAGATCTATTGGAAAAAGAAGCTTGATTCCCGCATTTTAGGAGAGGTTCATACCATAGATATTCTTAGAAACGGAAGATTTCAGCTGGCATTCGCCACACAAAATGAATTACATGTTATCGACCGGGATGGAAATCCTGTTAAGCCTTTTCCGCTGAAGTTTCGGGATGCGATCACCCAACCCCTTTCCGTTTTTGATTACGACAATAAGAGAGATTACAGGTTCGTGGTGACCCAGGGCAACGACCTTTTAATGTATGATCGCAAAGGAAAATCTGTGCGTGGATTTCAATTCTCCAGGGCAGGTTCTGAAATCCTTCAGCCGCCAAAGCACGTGAGGATCGGTAGTAAAGATTACATCCTCGTTCCTGAAAGGTCCGGAAAACTTCACATTCTGAGTCGCACCGGAAAAACCCGTGTTCCTGTCAGGGAAAATATAGAATTTTCTGAAAACGACTGGTTTGAATACAATGAAAATTTTGTTTCTACCAATGCTTCCGGACAGATCCTGAAGGTGACCGAAAATGGCAACATTAAAAGAGAAGATCTAAATCTCACCGAAAACACCCGGATCACTGCTACCCCTAAAACTCTGGTGAGCCTTTCAGAAAACGAGTTGAGCATCGGGAAAAATTCCGTCATCCTGGATTTCGGACTTTATACAGAACCCCAGATCTTCTATCTCAATAATAAGGTCTATGTCTCTGTAACCGATCTACAGGCTCACAAAGTTTATCTATTTGACAGCAATGCGAGTCTCCTTCCCGGTTTCCCCATTTACGGAAATTCCAACATCGACCTCTCCAATGCCGATGATGATGCCGCTCTGGAGTTGGTGGTACAGGGGGAGGAGAATGGGGTGTTGGTGTATGAGGTGAATTGACCCCTAAATCCCCTAAAGGGGACTTTATCCGACAGCTCTCGCACTTTCAGCAGCTGAAGTACTTTATCTAATTAAATTCGCTAATTTAGAAGAAAGAGTTTATGGATGAGAACCCTCACAACATGTTTTATGGAGCACCTGCCATTATACATAAATTAGCAAAAGATTTACGACAAAGGGAGACAAAAGCAGAAAAAATACTATGGAGTTTTCTGTCAAACCGAAAATTGAACGTCAAGTTCCGCAGGCAGCATCCAATAAGCCAATTCATAGTAGATTTCTATTGTCATGAACTTAAATTGGTTGTAGAAGCGGATGGAGAAATTCATTACCAAAAAGAACAGCGGGAATATGATGAAATGCGAGATGAACATTTAAAAAATTTTGGTCTCCACCTCATAAGATTCAATAATTCCGAAATATTGAAGTTCTCGGAACTTGTCATTAATCGAATTCAGAAAGAGATTCAACAATTGAAGGACGTCTAATCTTAACTATTAGGCCTCTTCTAAGGGGGAGGTAGAAACATCTTTACCTTTACTACCCCTAAATCCCCTAAAGGGGACTTTTCGGAAACAACTAAGCCCCCTTCAGGGGGTTGGGGGTTGTAGTAGAAAAAGATAATCTGCTCTTTAACCCTAAATCCGCTAAAGGGGACTTTCAGAAACAGCTATAGCCCCCTTCAGGGGGTTGGGGGTGAACCTTATACCAGCCTGGCCTCAAACAACACCGAAAAATGCTTTTTAATTTTCTCCTTCACTTCTTCCATTGGCACTTCCTTCACTCCCAATTCTACATTTAAAGATGTTACTGCTTTGTCCTGGATCCCGCAGGGGACGATGTGGTCGAAATAGCCCAGGTCGCTGTTCACATTAAAGGCAAATCCATGCATGGTCACCCAACGGCTGGCGCGAACACCCATGGCGCAGATCTTCCTGGCAAAAGGAGTTCCGCTGTCCAGCCACACCCCGGTTTCACCGTCGCTGCGGCCGGCCTTTACGCCATATTCTGCCAGGGTGAGAATTATAGTCTCTTCAAGTAGCCTCAGGTACTTATGGATATCAGAAAAGAAATTTTCCAGGTCAAGAATTGGATAGCCCACTACCTGCCCGGGGCCGTGATAGGTGATATCCCCTCCCCTGTTGATCTTGTAAAATGTAGCATTCTTTTGTTTCAGCTGTTCCTCGTTGATCAAAAGATGGGAGATATCCCCACTTTTTCCAAGGGTATAAACATGTGGATGTTCTACAAAAAGCAAATGATTCTTTGTAGGTTCTTCAGCAGCCTCCCTGCGATTCCTGATTTTTTGATCGAGGATCTCCCTGAATAGCTGTTCCTGAAATTCCCAGGTCTCCTTATAATCCCGCAGCCCCAGTTCCTGAAAATGTATGTTTTTATTCAAATCTTGGTAGTATTGAGTAGTGAGAAATGAGTATAGAGTTTTGCTCCGGTAGGTTTACTTCCTGTTATTTAAAATGATCAGGGCAGCTATAACTCCCGGGATCCATCCCAGCAGGGTAAGGATCAGCACGATCAAAATAGATCCACAGCCTTTATCAATAACAGCTAAAGGCGGAAAAAGGATTGAAAGTAAAACTCTCCAAATACTCATAATACTCACAAAGATATTAAATTCCGGGGCAATGCTACCGTCGCTGTGCCTCCTAAAAAACAATTGATTGGTTGCCCTTTACTCTGTATCTTTGCCAGTCGAAATTTGAACCAAATACAATGCATTTATCTGAACAGGAAATTATTCGCCGGGAGAAACTTGAATCCCTGCGCAAACTCAATATAGATCCCTATCCCGCAGCGCTTTATCCCGTTGATCACACTACTGCCGACATAAAAGCTGATTTTGAAGAGGATAAAAAAGTAGTGATCGCCGGAAGATTGATGTCGAGAAGAATCCAGGGCAAGGCTTCTTTTGCCGAAATTCAGGATTCGTCCGGAAAGATCCAGGTGTACTTTAATCGCGACGAAATTTGCCCGGGAGACGATAAAAGCAAATACAACGACGTTTACAAGAAACTTCTTGACATAGGAGATTTCATAGGTATCGAAGGAAAATTGTTCAAAACTCAGGTGGGAGAGAAAACCGTAATGGTTGAAAATTTCACGCTTTTAAGCAAGTCCTTAAAACCACTTCCGCTTCCAAAGACAGACAAAGAAGGGAACACTTTCGACGAGTTCAACGATCCTGAACTCCGCTACCGTCAGCGTTACGCCGATCTGGTAGTGAATCCAAAGGTAAAAGATATCTTTGTCAAGAGGACTAAACTCTTCAATGCGATGAGGAATTTCTTCAACGACAAAGGCTACTTTGAAGTTGAAACTCCTATCCTGCAGTCCATTCCCGGTGGTGCCGCTGCAAGACCTTTCATGACCCACCACAATGCGCTTGATATTCCGCTTTACCTAAGGATTGCAAACGAGCTTTATCTTAAAAGATTAATCGTTGGTGGTTTCGACGGAGTTTATGAGTTCTCCAAAAACTTTAGAAATGAAGGCATGGACAGGACCCATAATCCGGAATTCACCGCCATGGAGATTTATGTAGCTTACAAGGATTACAACTGGATGATGGAGTTTACCGAGAATCTCCTTGAGCATTGTGCGGTTGCTGTGAATGGTACTACAGAAGCTACCTTCGGAAAGCACCAGGTAGATTTTAAAGCGCCTTACGGCAGAATCACCATGACCGATGCAATCAAGAAGTTCACCGGATTTGACATTACAGGCAAGTCTGAAAAAGAACTTTTTGAAGCTGCAAAAGATATGGGCATTGAAGTGGATGAGACCATGGGGAAAGGAAAGTTGATCGACGAGATCTTTGGCGAAAAATGTGAAGGCAACTTCATACAGCCTACTTTCATTACAGATTATCCTAAAGAAATGAGTCCGCTTTGTAAGGAACACAGGGAAAATCCGGAATTGACCGAGAGATTTGAGCTTATGGTCTGCGGAAAAGAGATCGCCAATGCATATTCTGAACTTAATGATCCTATAGATCAGCGAAACAGATTTGAAGAACAACTGAAGCTTTCGGAAAAAGGTGATGATGAGGCCATGTTCATCGACCATGACTTCCTTAGAGCCCTGGAATATGGAATGCCTCCAACTTCGGGCCTCGGAATTGGAATGGACCGGTTGATCATGTTCCTAACCAACAAACAATCCATACAGGAAGTGCTTTTCTTCCCTCAAATGAGACCGGAAAAGAAGGCTGCCACTCCAAAACCCGAAGATTTTATAAAGATTGGAGTTCCGCAGGAGTGGGTTGATACGGTAATGCATGAATTTGGCACCGTTGCAAAGCTAAAAGAACAAAAACACACGCAAGTACATCAAAAACTGAATGGCCTGCGCAAAAAGAACAAATTACCTATCGCTGCCCTGCAGTTGGACGAGGTAGAAAAATGGTTTGAATAAAAACCCCATGGGAAAATTTTCAAATAAAAAATTCCAAATTCCAATAATTTCTTTTGAAAATGGAATTTTAGGGCGGTATTAAAAAAGGCTGTCTAAAAGATCTAATTGATCGTCATTCTGTTATTTCAGAATTGTATAATCCGATTCAGGATTAGAACCTGAAACAGGTTCAGGTTGACGTATCTAAAATATTTTTTAGACAGCCTTTATTTTTTTCAATTCTGAAGCCTTACTTTTTCCCTCCAAACATTCCGCCTAGTTTTCCGGCTGCACCGGCAATTCCGCCACCGCCACCTTCTGCATCGCCTTTAAGATAATTATCCACCTGGCTCGCCAATGCGGGAGGCATTCTGTCTTTAAGAAATCCTGCTACAGTATTCACAGCCGTTTGGGCTTGTGCCGTTGTAATTCCTGCTTTTTCTGCTACTAAATTCACTATCTTTTCCATTGCTCGAAATTTTTAATTTATCCTCTTAAGATAAGATTTCTCTGTACTTCAAAAAAACATAGGAGAGCAATTAACGACAGATTAACCTCAAGCCACAGAATTACCGCAACAGGGAAAAGGAGCCTTTAACAGGATCGAAACCATCTATAAAAATGTGAAACCAGTAATCTTCAGCAGGGAGTTCTTTTTCGTGTAGAAGTCCATTCCATGAAAAATCCTCACCTCTCCCTTGAGCCACCAATCTGCCATATCTGTCAAAAATGCGAATTTCGGAAGCTTTGAAGTACTCCACTCCCCTTAACTCAAACCGGTCATTATAACCGTCATTATTTGGCGTAATAAATTTGGGAATTACGATGTGCGGAAATTCTTTTGATACAGTCTTACAGCCGGCAAGATCTCTTTGATAAGCCGTATAAATTCCGCCGGAAATATTCGTGAACATGTTTGAATCCTTGAAATTAATACCGTCCAGGGAATATTGAAAGGATCCGGAATTTTCGGGGATGATGATCACTGTACTGCCTTCAGATCTGACTGCGGAAATTCCCGCAACATCTACAGTTTTCACCTCAAAATTTTTGACCGCCGAACAACCCTGTGCATTGGTGATATTTACAAAATAATTTCCCGGCTGTACCACCACAATTTGTCTTGTCATTTCTCCTGAAGCCCAGAGATAGCTGTAGTTTCCCGCCCCCGCATCTAATGTCAATGGCTGCTCCGGGCAAAGCTGAAGGCTTTCATCCAAAACTTCAGGTTTCGAAAAAAGGCTTAAAGTCACAGCTGTTCTGCTGCTGGCTGCACATTCTGATTTTATTTTTCTTGTTTCGGCGTAATAGGTACCGGCTTCCTCCGGAATAAAATTCGGATTTCCGGCAGCAATGAGATTTCCGCCGGAAGGTGCATCATACCAGAAAACATTTTCATCCTCCAGGATCTGCACCCGCAAAGCCGGAATTGCATCTCCCCTACATGCCGTTACATCTCCCAAACTTACCGGTGCCATTGGAGTGCCGGTAATGATCACCGCAAAAGCTTCAGAAGCCGAACTGCAAAAACTGTCATCAAGATTCACTTCATCTTCAGCAACCTTGACCCGAAAATATTTAGTTGAAAATATAGCTTCCGAAGTAAATTCCTGGCTGGTCTCCCCCGGCAGATCCTGCCAGTTTTCTCCATCTGTGCTTTCCTGCCATTGAAAGGCGTGGGTATTATATACTCTAAAATCCGGCGTGGCAGTGAGATTTACTCTTGCCGGCACATCCTGCGGACAAACCACGAGCTCATCCTCATCAATTCCGGCTGAAGTTACTTCCGTTAGATCTCCGCAGGACCTGAAGATGATGTCATCAATAGCCAGATCATTTCCGCAGCCACCAACTCCGTTGTTGAACATCTTCAGGATCACTTTATTCTGACCTGCCTGAGACCTGAAAGTAAGAGCCTTTTGAGACCATACAGGATTGATTGAAGAATAGACATCACCCGTATTTCCTTCGGCCAAAACAATGTTACCGGTTTCATCCAGAATTTGAAACTTTACATTAATGGGAACTTCATTGGTTACACAGGCATCGTTCGAAGGATTAAAGATATTCATTAAAAAAGCTGAAAATTCATAAGTTGTGGCCTCACACAACCCCGAAATAGTAGTTTCATAAAAAATACCCGGGGTAAAAGCAGCATTTACAATAAGGGCTTTTCCCCCTGAAATTGTGGTGGGTGGTATGGAATGCCAGTTGCCGTTGTTCTGTCCGGTGTTTCCGGTAATGGTATACTCTCCGTCTGTGTAGGGAATTTGGGCAACATAGTTATAGTGGGTAACTCCTGCAGGCAAAGCCTCTCCCGTCCCGGCACCTGCACCAAAAGTTTCATGAAAGATAGGATCTCCCTTACTGCCTGTGCAAAAACCCAGCTGGGAAAACATATTTCCGGTTGTGAATAAAAGCAGGAACAGTAAAAGAAATCTCATTTAAATTCAAAGATAGGCTTTATCCTGCAGGGAATATTCTTACCGTTCCATCTAAAATATGATTTGATGATCTCTATCATATTCCTTTTTACAAGATTCTTTTTAACTCATTTTTAAACCTTTTGCTTTTCCTGCTGTCCAATACAGGCAAAGTGCAACTCTCTTTATTTTAACAGCTTTAGGCTAGGCAGCCGCATCCTGTTTTTATAAATTGGCCGATTCTTAACTAAAATTTACAATTAATGAACAACCGATTACTGCTACGGCTGGTTATTGTTTTCTTTTCTTTTTCAATGACGAGCTGCGCTGTTTTTCAGCCTCAAAAAGACACTAAAACAGCAGCCACCCCCAAACCCCAGGAAAAAGATAAAAACGGTATCAAACCTTACAACAAGGTAATTACCAAAGATGCAAAATCAGACCCCGGATTATTTACTGTCCACCAGGTAGAGGACGATTACTACTATGAAATTCCCGACAGTCTTTTTAATCGTGAAATGTTAATGGTTACAAGGATTGCTCAAACAGCATCGGGCATTGGTTTTGGTGGCGGTAAGCAAAACGAACAGGTGCTACGTTGGGAAAAGAAGAACAAAAATGTTCTCCTGCGCGTAGTTTCTCATGATATTTACGCTGCAGATTCCCTTCCCATACATGAGGCGGTAGTCAATTCTAATTTTGAACCCATTCTATTCTCTTTTGATATAGCAGCTTACCACAAGGATTCTGTGAACAATTCGACAGTGATCAAGGTGACAGATCTTTTCAAAAAAGATGTTCAGGCCCTGGGTTTTCCCGAAAGAAACAGAAAAGATTATAAGATCACCCGTCTTGATGACAGCAGATCTTATATTGATACGATTAGAAGTTACCCGGAGAACATTGAGGTGCGTCACGTAAAGACCTACAATTCTTCAGAGCCGCCTTCTAATGCAAGTACAGCTTCTATTTCTGTCAAAATGAGCAACTCCATGATCTTGCTTCCAAAGGTGCCTATGGAAAGAAGATATTTCGATGAGCGTGTGGGTTGGTTCACATCAAGCCAGACAGATTACGGTCTGGAAGCTCAAAAGAGTGAGACTGTAAGATATCTCGACAGGTGGAGACTGGAAGTGAAGGAAGAAGACATGGAAAAATTTAAACGCGGGGAATTGGTAGAACCCAAAGAACCCATTGTTTATTATATTGATCGTGCCACCCCTGCAAAATGGGTACCTTTCATTAAACAAGGGATAGAAGACTGGCAGGTTGCTTTTGAGGCTGCAGGTTTCAAAAATGCCATTATAGCTAAAGATCCCCCATCAAAAGAGGAAGATCCGGACTGGAGCCCGGAAGATGCCCGTTATTCGGTAGTACGATACCTGGCTTCTCCAATTCCAAATGCAAATGGACCTCACGTGAGTGATCCACGTTCCGGAGAGATCCTGGAATCGGACATTAACTGGTATCATAATGTAATGACCCTTTTGAGAAACTGGTTCTTTGTGCAAACTGCAGCCATCAACGAAGATGCCCGCGGCGTAGCATTTAAGGATGAGATCATGGGTAGATTAATCCGTTTCGTTTCTTCTCACGAAGTTGGACATACTCTCGGGCTTCCTCACAATATGGGAAGCAGCGTTGCTTATTCGGTTGAATCTCTCAGAAATCCAGAATTCACTAAAAAGAATGGGACAGCTCCTTCTATCATGGATTACGCCCGATTCAATTACATCGCACAACCCGAAGATGGTGATGTTGCTTTAATGCCTGAAGTTGGACCTTACGACAAATACTCTATCATGTGGGGTTATAAGCCGATCCCTGATAAATTTGGAAAAGAGGAAAAAGAGATCCTCGACTCCTGGATCCTTGAAAAAGCAGGAGATCCTGTATATAGATTCGGAGCTCAGCAAAGCGGTGTGATCGATCCTACTTCTCAAACAGAAGATCTTGGTGACGATTCTGTACTTGCAAGCCAGTACGGTATTAAAAACCTTAAAAGAATTATTCCTAACCTTATCGAGTGGACTGCAGAAAAAGGTAAAGATTATGAAGATCTTGAGACCATGTATGAGCAGGTGCTTGGACAGTACAACCGTTACATGGGCCATGTTGCAGCCAACGTAGGAGGAGTGATCAAAGAAAGTAAGACCTACGACCAGGAAGGTGCTGTTTTCTTTCACGTTACTCCCGAAAAACAAAGAACTGCGATGAAATTCCTTCAGGATGAATTGTTCTCCACTCCGGAGTGGTTGATCGATCAGGAGATCTTTAACAGGATCGAATTTGACGGAAACGTGGAAAGAATTAGAGGTACTCAGGAAAGAACGCTTAATAATTTGCTTGACTTCGGAAGAATGGCAAGACTGATCGAAAATCGGGAAATCAACGGAAGCAGTGCTTACGGACTCCTGGATATGATGCAGGACCTTAGAACCGGAATCTGGAGCGAATTAAGAAGAGGACAAAGCATTGATACTTACCGTAGAAACCTTCAGCGTGCATACATCAACCGCATGGAGTATTTAATGACCGAAGAACAATCTCAAATTCCTGCGCGTTTCCGTTCCTGGAGCACAAGAACAGATGTAGATGTTGCACAAAGTGACATTCGTCCTGTGGTTAGGGGAGAACTTAAGAAACTTCAGGGTGATCTTCGCAACAGCATTGGCAGAAACAATGATACCCTTACCAGGTACCATCTTGAAGATGCCCTGGAAAGAGTGAATTTAATTCTTGACCCTAATAGCTAAATAAGCTGGTAAATTATATGAACTGCCTGTAAGACTTTTATGTTTTACAGGCAGTTTTTTTATTGCAGCCTCTTAACGGCTTCCAAAAGCCTATTTTTTAGGATTCTTATCTAAAGAAGTGAGAGTTCTTAGGATAGACTTAACGTCGTCGTTAAACTCTATTTAAAATCGGCTTCATTCCTACAAAATAATTTCGTGCAACCATTTAATTTTCAGAGTTTTATCAGCGTTTAATTATTAACAATAGGAAAACTAAAAGAAACGATTATGAAAGACGAAAAAAACCTTAAGAAATTAATGCTTTATGTAGGAATGTTATTCCTGGTAATTGGATTCAACAGCTGTAGTGATGACGATGATGGTACCGTCACTCCTCTACCTACCGGCTCTTTTGCTCTTGCCGGAGATGAATATACATTAACTGACAATACTGTTGTCCTTGAAAGTATTACCGTTAGTCAGAGCAGCTGGCTTACTGCTGTACATTCAGGTAATGAAAGTACCACTGATTTTATAGCCGATCCCGTAAGGTTGGAGCCAGGTGTTAACACCAACGTAGAACTAACCTTTGATGAAGGTGCCATAACTGCTGCCGGGGAGGGTCAACAGGTAGTGCTAATGTTATTTGCAGATAATGGGGGAACCCCCGGAACCTGGGACACAACAGATCAGGCTCTGGCTGAGACAGAGACAATAACAGTGGTCGCTGAAACTTCTACTGCAGGCTTTGCCGATTTCGATACCAATGGTGACGGGTCCCTTGATAGTAATGAAGTACCGGCTACCTATCAAAACAACTTTACCGAATGGGATGCAGACGGGGATGGTTCGCTAAGCAGCGAGGAATTTTATAATACCGGATTTTCAAATTCAGATGCAGATGACGATGACGGAATAAGTGAAGAAGAATGGAATACCGGTTTCGCCGGAATGTTTGGAAACTGGAGCGAAGATGACTTTGCTACTTATGACGCAGACGCAGACGGGTCACTAAGCAATGATGAATGGAATAATGCCTTTGCAGAATCCCAGTGGTTCGAAACATATGATGCCGATGCCGACACCTGGGTTACTGAAGACGAATGGAATACCGGATTGTTTGGAGACTGGGATGCAGATGACAATGATCTCATCGATGAGGCGGAATATGATCTATATAGCCCCTATGTAGCAGGTTGGTAAGCACTTGTAAATAAAACCAAAAAGAAAAAAGGTTCTCATTTTCCAGAGAACCTTTTTTTATTCCTAAAGTAAACCTACCCTATGGTGGCTGTTCTTAACCTCAGCGCATTTGCAATTACCGAAACCGAGCTAAAACTCATCGCCAGTGCTGCGATCATCGGCGAAAGCAGAATTCCAAAGAAAGGGAATAACACTCCGGCAGCAATAGGCACACCCAGGGTATTGTAGATCAAAGCAAAAAACAGGTTCTGCTTAATGTTCTTCATCACCTTTTTACTCAGGGTTTTGGCTTTTACCACCCCGTGAAGATCTCCTTTTACGAGGGTGATCTCTGCGCTTTCAATAGCCACATCGGTTCCTGTTCCCATGGCAATTCCAATATCAGCCTGGGCAAGTGCAGGAGCGTCATTAATTCCGTCCCCTGCCATGGCAACTTTTTTTCCTTGCTGCTGAAGTTTCGTTACCTCCTCCATCTTATCCTGTGGCAACATACCGGCTTTAAAACCTGAAAGATGCAACTCCTTAGCCACGGCAGCTGCTGTCACCTCGTTATCTCCGGTCAACATCACCACTTCGACACCGGCATCAATTAACTCTGAAATTGCCTGTCGGCTGGTCTTTTTTATGGGATCAGTAATAGTTACATAACCTGCAACCTTTCCTTCAACAGCAATATAAGAAACAGTTTTCCCCTGCTCCTGCTCAGTTTTTACCTGCTGCTGAAGATTTTTATCAACCTCAGCATTGATCTCCTGCATGAGCTTATCATTCCCTATGGCGATAGATTTTCCTTCTGAAGTTCCTGTAACTCCTTTTCCGGTAACCGCGTCGAAATCTGTGGCTTCAGGATATTTCAGGTTCTTTTCCTTCGCATAACGTACTGTGGCTTCTGCCAGCGGATGCTCGCTCTGCGCATTGATGGAAGCCTGATAGCCGATGAGAACATCTTCTGAAAGCTCTCCCGAAGCCACTACTTTTTCAACTGAAGGTTTTCCTTCAGTAATAGTTCCTGTTTTATCAATGATAAGCACATCGATCTTGTCCATCTGCTCAAGGGACTGCGCATTTTTGATGAGCACTCCGTTTTGAGCACCTTTCCCCACTCCCACCATGACCGACATTGGTGTAGCCAATCCAAGGGCACAGGGACAGGCGATGATCAATACAGCTATGGCATTAATTAAAGCGTAAACATAGCTCGGTTCAGGTCCAAAAGCGGCCCACACAATGAATGTGATCACCGAAATAAGCACTACAACCGGAACAAAATATCCGGAGATCCTGTCGGCCAGCTTCTGAATTGGCGCCTGCGACCGGCTCGCATTGTTCACCATTTGAATGATTTGGGCAAGCAGCGTTTCATCGCCCACTTTTTCAGCTTTCATGGTGAAGCTTCTGTTCCCGTTAATAGTTCCCGAAGTTACCTTGTCGCCTTCAGCTTTCTCCACAGGCACAGGTTCGCCCGTGATCATAGACTCGTCAATATTGGTCTGCCCTTTTTGAATACTTCCATCCACCGGGATCTTATCTCCGGGTTTTACTCTCAAAATGTCCCCCACCTTGATCTCATCGGTATGGATCTCCTGTTCCTCGCCGTTAACCACTATAGTGGCTGTATTGGGCGCAAGTTTCAGCAACTCCTTAATTGCCGAATTCGTGCGGCTATGGGCTCTCGCTTCCAGTAACTGTCCCAGCAAAACCAGGGTAAGGATTACAGTCGCGGCTTCAAAATAAACATGAACCGTACCCTGCTCTGTTAGGAACTGCTCCGGGAACCAACCCGGGAACAGCATCCCGAAAACACTAAATAACCATGCTACTCCGGCACCAATTCCAATAAGCGTAAACATATTCAGGTTCCAGGTCACTATAGACCGGTAGGCTCTTTCGAAGAACATCCAGGTGGCATAGAACACCACCGGAATGGAAAGTCCAAACTGCACCCAATTCCATGCCTCCATGCTCATCCAATCATAGATCGGATTTCCTGGAATCATTTCACCCATGGCAATAATTAGAATTGGTAGAGTAAAAATCACGGCTATTTTGAACTTTTTCAGCAGCTTTTGATAAGACTTTTTCTCTGCAGAAGCTTCAGGCTCCATCCGCACCAGGTCCATGCCACATTTGGGGCAGCTTCCCGGCTCATCTTCCCTAATTTCGGGATGCATGGGGCAGGTGTATAGAGGCTTCTCAGCTTTGAGGCTCACTTCCTCCACCAGGTCCATTCCGCAGACGGGACAATCTCCAGGTTTGTCGTAAGTTTTGTCACCCTCACAATGCATGGGGCAGTAAAAAGTTCCTGTTCCCTTACCTTTTGGTTTTTCAGACTTTGGTGGGGCCGTAATATCCTGCCCCGGAAGATAAATGTTGTACGTGCTGCCATCCTTTCTCAGCGCCTCCTGATACACAGATACCGGAATTGGTTTTTCTGAAGTTATCACCGCCTCTGCCTTTTCCAGGTCAACAGAAACAGATTGTACTCCCTCCACCTTTTTGAGGGTTTCCTCCACATGGGATCTACAACCGCTACAGGTCATTCCTGTCACCTCGTACTTTTCCTTTGACCCTTTAGAATGAATGTGGTAACTGTCACCGTCTTTTTGCAGCGCATCTTCAAAAACACCTATTTGAATATGCCGCTTCATTTCCACCTCAGCTTCGGCTTTTTCAAGATCTACGGAAGCAGATTTCACTCCGTCGACCTTTTTAAGCGTCTCCTCAACATGTGACCGACAACCGTTACAGGTCATGCCGGTAATCTTGTAGGAATGGGTCATCAAAGACTCATTTGCTTCAGAATGGTCTTCAAAAACATCATTTTTGACACCCTCCTTTACAGACTTTTCTTCTGAAGTACCCGGAGCCAGAATGTGGTAATTTCCACCACCCTGTTGCAGCGCTGTTTCAAAGATGTTCCAGGGAATGTGCTTTTCCATTTCAATCACTGCCTCTTCTTTTTCAAGATCCACAGCAGTAGATTTCACTCCGTCGACCTTTTTAAGCATCTCCTCAACATGTGACCGACAGCCATTACAAGTCATGCCGGTGATCTTGTAGGTGTGGGTCATCAAAGACTCATTTGCTTCAGAACGGTCTTCAAAAACATCATTTTTGACACCCTCCTTTACAGATTTTTCTTCCGAAGTACCCGGAGCCAGAATGTGGTAATTTCCGCCACCCTGTTGAAGCGCTGTTTCAAAGATGTCCCGGGGAATGTGCTTCTCCATTTCAATCACTGCCTCTTCTTTGTCAAGATCTACAGTAGCATTTTTCACTCCCTCAACCTCCTGAAGGGTTGTTTCAACATGTGAACGGCAACCATTGCAGGTCATGCCGGTGACTTTATAGGTATGTTTCATCTCTCTTATCTTTAATATCCCAAAGTTCGCAGGATTTAAAGAGGAAATGTTATACAATTCTGGAAATTTGTGGTAAGATTCTAAAGCTTGTCCAGAGGGATGCGTTTGTTTTCCTTTACCTGCTTAAAATGGGTGGGCGTCAAGCCCGTTACTTTTTTGAACTGCTTGCTAAGATGGGAGACGCTGGAATAATTTAACTGTAGTGCAATCTCGCTTAGTGAAAGTTCGTCATAAACCAACAGCTCCTTCACACGTTCAATCTTTTGTGTGATCCCGTACTGTTCAATGGTCATGCCCTGTACTTCAGAAAAAAGCTTACTAAGGGCAGAATAATCATGATGGAATTTCTCTGAAAGATATTCCGAAAATGTCATTTTTGGAGCTGCACCCGGCTGGCGGATCAATTGTACTACCGTGGTTTTTATGCTCTCGATGAGCCGGGTTTTTTTATCATCAATAAGTTCAAAACCGAGTTTCCCGAGCCGCTCATTAAGCAGTTGCTTTTCTTCAGCAGAGAGATCGCGCTCTACTTCGGCCATACCGAGTTCAACTGTAAGAGGATGAAGCCCGAACTGTTCAAGTTCAGACTTCACCATCATATTACAGCGGTTACAAACCATATTTTTGATGAATAGTTTCACCCTCAATTCTTATTTAATAGTGTCACGTACACTTCCGCACTTCAGCATCTTATCCCCATAGTAAGGATTACGTACCTCCTGAGAAGCCGAAAGCCAGGTGCCACCCTTGCCGTCAAAGGCCATTGGGCAGAACTGCTTATAGATCTCGCCCGAAGCAATAGCTCCGCTCAAAACTTCCTCCATTCCTGCAGAAAGGTCAAGAAAAGCGGTTCTTTGCTCATTGATGGATTGGGAATTGGCGATCTTTCGAGCAGCCTCTGTAGCCTTGTTGCTGTTCTCAACCTTTCCAAGTGCTTCAACAAGCATTTTTCCGCCGCTTTGAGCTTCTTCTGCATTGGTATTCACCAAAGCTGTCTTTACGTGCATGTAGTGCTGGTATGCACTGCTTACAGCATCATTGCTAAATTCAACCTTTCCTGTTTGTCCGTCATCCAGGTTACCGGCCATATTCATATCGTGCTCCCCGGCTTGTTCCTGGTGCATTTCATTTTGCATTGGCATTCCCGCTTCTTCGGTTGCCTCTTCTTTTTTGGTTTCTCCACACGAAGCCAGCATAAAAGCTGCTGCCAGTGCCAGCGTTGTCATTTTTGTGTTTTTCATTTTCTTGATTTTAATAGTTGTTACTTTAGTTTAATTGTTCTACGATCTCGCCACAGTTAAGCATGGCGTCTCCATAATATGGATTTCTAATTTCGGCCACCTGGCTTAACCAGTAGGCACCTTTGTTAGAATTTGCCATAGGGCAGTAGTCCACATAAATGCTTCCTTCGCTAATCCCAAATGTGGCAACGGTTTTGATTAGCGCTTCAGAAATATAAACAAAATTCTCTCTTTGTGCTTTTATGTTATCTGCCTCCATGCCCACTTCGGAATGCTGCAGAAGGAATTTTTGCTTTTCTTCCCAAAATGCCTTTGCTTCCCCGGTCAAAGCTGCAGCTTTTGTCGCTTCAACAGCTTCCTGAAGTTTCCCTGTCAAATTTACACTTTCTTCCTCTTTTTCTTCCACAAGTGCATCTTTAAGCTTAAGATAAACCGTCACCACCTGGTTTAGTTGTTTCTGAAATGCTTCGGAAGCTTCTTCTTTAAAATCTGTCCTGTTATTCTGAAGATACTGCCTCACATCCTCCTGCGCAGGAGCCGAAGCTGCCACCGCCGGATTCATCATACTGGGCTTTCCTGCCAGCTGTGCCGCAGCATCCACTGTAAAGGTGCCGTTTACCACGATCTCTTCCCCGGCTGCCAGACCTTCCAGCACTTCATAAGATTCTCCCAGGGACTGTCCCAGCACTACTTCCCGCATCATAAACGAAGGATTTGCAGCTGTACCTTCATTGATGTAAACCACGCTACGCTTCCCCGTCCATAACACTGCAGATCTTGGAATGGTAATTCCTGACGCATCTACGGCGCCCAAAGTATTTACAATCCCGCTAACAAACATTCCCGGCTTTAATCTGTTTTTTTTATTTGAAATTTCGACTCTTGCAGTTGCCACCCTTGTTTGCTGATTTAAAAGAGGATCTATAAAGTCAATAGTTCCCTCAAATGTTTCACCCGGAATAGAGGCGACAGTGAATTCCACCTTATCTCCTTTATCAACAAGGCCGATCGTTCTTTCATAAAGGTCAAATAAAACCCACATTTTTGACAAGTCAGCGATTTGGTATAGAGGCATTCCGCGCTCAACGTAATCACCCAGCTCCACAAGCTTTTCGGTCACTATGCCCCCAACATCGGCAGTAATGGTAAACCTGTCTGTTGCCTTGCCCGATTCCAGAATTTTGTTGATCTGGTTCTCCCCAATTCGCCAGTTCCGCAATTTTTGTGTGGCAGCTTCAAAAAGCTCCGGCTGTGAACTTCTTATCGCATAGGCCTGCAACAATTCTTCCTGGGCGGTGATAAGTTCGGGAGAATAAACCACGGCTAATGCCTGCCCGCGCTTTACTTCCTCCCCGGTAAAATTCACCATTAATCTTTCGATCCTTCCCGGAACGTGCGTGGATTGCGTATATGCGATCCTCTCATCTACGGTTACTTTCCCGTTCAACCTCAATTCTCTCTCTCCTGAGCCGTTGCCTACAGTTTGCGTTTGAATATTCGCAAGTTTCATGGCATATTCGCTCATTTGTACCGCTTCGGGATTTCCTGAAACATCTCCACTTTCCAGCGGAATAAGATCCATCCCGCAAATTGGACATTTTCCAGGCTCTGAAGATCTTATCTGTGGATGCATGGAGCAGGTCCAAATGGTTTCCTGTCCGGCTTCTGCACTGTGGTCGTGTACTTGAGCCTCATCGCTGCCGCCAAAGAACAGCCATCCCAGTAACATTCCCGCTACTAATGTGCCGGTGATGATTAGTATATTTCTAGTTTTTGTTGTCATAGTCATAATTTTTACCCGATAAATAGTCGATCTGTGCCAGCGCAGTCAAATAATTAGCTTCTGCTCCTGCTACCGCCAACTGATATTTTAAAAGTTCCTGTCTCACCCGTAGTACCTCTTCAAAATTAGCAGAGGCATTGCGATAGCCGGACAGCAATAAATTGAGCACCTGTTTTGAACTCTCAACCTGCTTTTCGTAAAGCCGCAGCATTTCAGCAGCCTCCAAAACCTGGAATTCGGCCGCTTCCATTTCGGCAGACAGCATGTTTTCCATATTCATCTTTCGCTGCTCATAACTCTCGGCCATGAGTTCTGCCTGTTTTCTGGCCGCCTTATATTTTCCGCGGAAGATGGGCAGACTTACTGACAGCATTGGCATAACAGCATCCTTACCACTATCCTCCACCGCCATATCCATTCGCTCTCCAACGATCACATAATCCACTCCCAATCCTACATTTGGCAACCCTTCTTTTCGAGCCAAAGTTTCCTGTGCTCTTGCCGAAGCAGCCATGCGTTCCATTTCTGAAAGCTTAGGGTTTCCTGCGACAGAGGTGTCAAAAGTGACATTCTGGAGTACTATTTCCAGATCTGTCGGAAGGTTGACAGCTTCAGATCTATTGCGGTTAAGCAGGGCGTTGAACTGCGCCACTACCGATTCCCTCTTTAGTCGGAGGACCTCCAGTGCGGTTACAGATTCATTCCGAAGCAGATCGGTCTGCAGCACATCGCTCAAAGCGCCGCTGCCGGCACTAACCCGGGAAAGCGCGAGATCTTTATAGTTTTGAAGGATCTCCAGGTTCTCTTCCTGAAATGTAACCTGCTGCTCCAGTTCATACAGATCGTAATATTTACTGCTTACGTCCAGAAATAGTCGGTTTCGAATATCCAAAAAAGCCTGAAATTTAGCTTCTGCCATAAGATTAGCCACATCTTCACGAGCTTCCAGGGTACCAAACCAGGGAAACATCTGCATCAGGGAGAATCGTGCCTCCTGTGGTCCCAGCCGGGTTTCCACCATAGATCCAAAGGCTGTCATGGTCAAGGCAGGATCGGGCAGGCTCTTCACCTGCGGCGCCTCCTGTAAAGCCGCTTCAAATTCGGTATAGGCCGCTTTTATTTCCGGATTATTTTCAGCAGCGATCTGCAGATAATCCTCCAGGGTTTGCGCTTTTAAGCTTCCGAAGAAGAAAAAAAGCAGTACTGTCAAAAATGATATTTTTAAAGTGTTTTTCATCCTTCTATCTTTTTAGCTTCCCGTGTAACTACAGATTCGCGCCAGATTGCCTGTAGCACCGGCACCACAAAAATGGTCATGATCTGGATCACCATTCCACCCACGATGGGTATCGCCATAGGCACCATAATGTCGGCACCTTTTCCCGTGGATGTAAGCACCGGATATAGGGCGATAATGGTTACAGCGGTGGTCATCATCGCGGGGCGAACTCTTTTCTGTCCGGCTTCAAGCACAGCAGCACGTACTGCAGGAACTGTTTGCGGATCCCGTTTTTCGAACACCTGGTGAATGTAGGTTCCCATTAGCACGCCGTCATCTGTTGCGATCCCAAAAAGGGCAATAAAACCTACCCATACTGCAACACTTAAATTGATGGTACCCATTTGGAACAGGTCCCGCATATTCATTCCTGAAATGCTAAAGTCCATAAACCACGGCTGCCCGTAGAGCCAGATCATGATAAAGCCACCTGCAAAAGCCACAAATACTCCCGAAAAGTGAATGGTCGAGGCGATCACTGTTTTGAACTGGAAGTACAGTAACAGGAAAATGAGGACGAGCGAGATAGGAATCACGATCGCCAGCCTTTTTACTGCCCGCACCTGATTTTCATAATTTCCTGAAAATTCAAAACTCACTCCCGGTGGCACCTGCAGTTCTCCTGTATCGATCCTTTCCGCTATTAGGGCCTGGGCATCATTTACTACGTTGACTTCGGCGTAATCTTCTTTCCTGTCAAAAAGCACATAGCCCACAAGAAAAGTATCTTCACTTTTGATCATTTGCGGCCCCTGCACATAATTAACATCCACAAGTTGTCCCAGCGGAATTTGGGCTCCGGTTGGGGTGGGCACTAAAATTCGCTCGATCTCTTCGGGAGAATTACGCAATTCCCGCGGATATCTTACCCGCACCGGATACCGCTCCCTGCCTTCTACAGTGGTAGTGATCTCCATTCCTCCAATAGCGGTTTCAATGGTTTGTTGCACCTGTTCGATGCTCAATCCGTAGCGGGAAATATTTTGCCTGTTGATATCCAGTTCCAGGTAAGGTTTCCCCACAATCCTGTCGGCAAATACAGCTTCATGTTTTACCGATGGCACCTGCTTAAGGATCTCTTCCAGTTTAAACCCGAATTCCTGAATTGTTTGCAGATCGGGACCGTAAACTTTGATCCCCATAGGAGCCCGCATTCCTGTTTGCAGCATCACCAGTCGGGTTTCTATAGGCTGCAGTTTTGGAGCGGAAGTGATCCCGGGAAATCTTGTGGCATTCACAATCTCAGTCCAGATATCATCGGGGCTGTTGATGTGTTCTCTCCAGTTTCTAAAGTATTCCCCATCCTCATCGGGCACCAGTTCTTTTGCAGAAATGTTCCCCAGCAGAGCCTGTTCATGTGACATAGCTTCACCGGACTTTAATACAAAATTACCGTCCTCATCAACTTTAAACCGCTGCATATCGCCGTCTTCATTCAGGATGTATTCCGGCTTATAATTGATCACATTCTCATACATGGAAATAGGTGCCGGATCAATAGCAGTTTCGGCCCTTCCCAGTTTTCCTACGGAAACCTCAACTTCTGGAATATTGGTAACTGCCATGTCCAGCTTCTGAAGCACTTCCTTACTACCTTCAAGACCCAAATGCGGCATGGCAGTAGGCATCAGCAGGAAGCTACCTTCATTCAATGTTGGCATAAATTCCTTTCCCACTCCCGGAAAAGCTTCTGAAGCCGCTATCCAGCCCGAAGATTCTCTCATGTCCCAGCCGATCTCTTCAGCAGCATCTGCCACGAATCCGAAGATCTTAGGAACTCCCAACCAGATCAACAATCCGAAAAAGATCGTTACAACGGGGAGTGCTAAAAAGGTTTTCTTGTTCCCGAGGCACCAGTTCAGGATGCTTTCGTAGTACCTTACAATAGCTAAAAGTGCTGCCAGAGTGATCACCAGCAGAACGATCACAAACAGATAATTTTCTATGATGTGATTGCGCACCCCAAGCGGCATCCAGTGAGTGGTAAGGAAAAAGATGGTTACCGCAATAATGATGAACAGCGAGATCTCTTTTGAATATCTTCCCAGGAAGCCACGGCTTCGGGGCTCCAGTAATCTTAAGATACCAATGATGGTAAGCGCCAGAGGCAGCCACATTCCAAAAAGGAGCGACAGTATAATTCCGCCGGCGATGAGGCTGTAATTCCAGATGCGGTTGGTTCTTTCTTTATTCAGCTTAAAGGAGAAGAAATAGTAGGACAGCATTGGCAGTACAATCACGCCGAGTAAAAATGCGGCTACCAGCGCAAAGGTTTTGGTGAAAGCCAGCGGCCGGAAGAGTTTACCTTCGGCATGTTCCATAAAGAATACCGGCAGGAAACTTACCACGGTAGTAGCCAGTGCAGTTGTCACCGCAGGACCTACCTCGATTGTGGCATTTCTTATCACCCGCAGCAGTCTTTCTCCCCGTGCATTCTTATTTTCATCCATTTCCAGGTGCCGCAGCGAATTCTCAACGAACACAATTCCCACATCGACCATCACTCCAATAGCGATTGCAATTCCCGAAAGCGCCACCACGTTCGCATCCACGCCAAAGTACCGCATGGCAATAAAGGTCATGAGCACTGCAATGGGCAGCAGACTGGAAATTAAGATCGATGCTCTAAGGTTAAGCACCAGGATGATCACCACGATGATACTTATGAGGATCTCGTCGGAAAGGGCATTTTCAAGAGTTCCCAAGGTCTCCTGAATAAGTTGGGTCCTGTCATAAAATGGAACTATGGTCAACTTACTCACAGTACCGTCAGCCAGTGTCTTAGTTGGCATCCCCGGAGAGATCTCTTTGATCTTGTCCTTCACATTGTTGATCACCGCCAGCGGATTCGATCCATAGCGCGCAACCACCACTCCGCCGGCAACTTCGGCCCCGGCTTTGTCCAGTACTCCGCGTCTTTCAGCAGGACCAAGGGTGACGACTCCAATATCAGAAATTAGTACAGGCGTGTTTTCATTAACTGCAACAACAGTATTTTCAATATCTTCGAGGGATTCTATATAACCCAGTCCCCGCACGAGGTATTCAACCTTATTGACCTCAATGGTCTTGGCTCCAATATCCCTGTTGGAATTTTTCACCGCCATCATCACCTGATCGATTCCTACATTGTAGGCGCGCAGGGCATCTGGATCTACATCCACCTGGTATTCGCGAACATATCCGCCTACTGAGGCAACCTCGGCAACTCCTTCTACTCCGCTAAGGCCGAGTTTCACGTAATAATCCTGAATTGATCTTATCTCATGCAGATCCCAGCCGCCGGTGACATTTCCTTCGGGATCACGTCCTTCGAGCGTGTACCAGAAGACCTGGCCCAAAGCTGTAGCATCAGGACCGAGGGCTGGCTGTGCATCCTGCGGCAATAGTCCGGAAGGGAGAGAGTTGATCTTTTCCAGAATCCTGGTACGGGACCAGTAAAATTCCACATCTTCATTAAAGATGATGTTGATACTCGAAAACCCGAACATGGAGGTACTTCGAATAGATTCCACCCCTGGAATACCTAACAAAGAGGTGGTTAGGGGATAAGTGATCTGATCTTCGATATCCTGCGGGGAGCGGCCGGGCCACTCGGTAAAGACGATCTGTTGATTCTCTCCAAGATCGGGAATAGCATCTACAGGCACGGGATCCCGTGGCAACAAATCAAAATCCCAGTCGAAAGGCGAAGTGACAATTCCCCAGCCAATCATAAAGATAAGCAACAGCATGGTCACCAGCCGGTTATATAGAAAATAATGAATTATTTTGGTAAGCATTCTTTGAATTTAAATTGATTAAATGTGAACAAACACAGCAACCCCGGCGTACAGGGTCTAAAAAATCAACTTAAAAATCAAATAAGGAAAGTCTTGTCCAGCAACTGTAGGTCGTAAACGAGCAAAGGCGGTTTGTAGTGAAAGAAAGGAGTTTCGGCCTGTGCTTCTCCTTCAAAAAGGTTGGCGTAAGACCAGGTGAAGGAAGCAAGAAATACCTGCTGTTCCAGGTCAAGATCATCAAAAGACATTTTTAGATCCTTCTGCCCTTCTACCAGCACTTTTTCTTCATCACAGCATGCATCTTCCGTTGAAACAGGAACATCGGCGTGCATTCCGCAGGATTGAGCTTCAGAAAAAACAGCCTGATCCACCAGAATTTTTCCGCAGAAATGCTTATCCACCGTAAAAGACACGGTAGAGAACAGCACCAGAAATGCCATTGCGAAAGATGCGGACTTATGAAAAAGCTGCTTCATACAAGCATCAAAATTACTAAAAATAATGATACGCCCGCAATTCTAATTTTTGACGCCGCTGCTAAGCCTGTAATAATAGAAAGCCGGCAGTAAAATAAGGATAAGCAGCGGATGCGCTAAAAACCTTCTAACATAGAAAGCTGCCAGATAATCTTCCGGCTGCACATGAAGCATGAGGTAAATAAAAAGCGGAAAAAGCACCAGGAAAAAGCCAAGATAAATAAGTGCAGAAAATTTGATGATCCCCCAACTGCGAAAAGCAACCCATAAGATCAAAAGTGAAATAAGGGTATTGACCAGGAATCGTAAACAAACATTGAAGAACATTTGGAAAGTGTAATTGATGGTCTCCCCGCTTTGGAATGCCTGTTCAAAAAAATACATGAAAGGGTCATAAAAGAAGCTGTATTCATACAACCTTACAAGAGCCAGTACTCCCACCAAAGCGAGGATGATCGTGATCTTAATGGCTGCCTTCATATTTGATTTGTTTAGAATAGACAATGATCCAAAGCACCCACAGCAAAAAAACGGCTCCATAGATCACCAATGGAAAAGCGACAGAGTGTAGAAAATGCGCCTGATGAGGATATTCATAGATCCCAATCGACATTAATGCGATTCGAAGAATATTGGTAATGTAAATAATAACTGCTCCGGCCAGGGTGAAGAAGAAAGTAGTTTTTAATTTCCCTGAAAAGGCCAGCATAAAGGATACAAACAGGATAATAATACTTGCCGCGTTACAACCTTCAATAATTCGTGCCACGAATTTACCTTCTACCAAAAGATGCATGGTAGCCTCGGGATAGCCCGATCTAATTTGGGAATTATAACCCAGGGCATCAACTACGGCTTCGCTTTGGATCGCCACAAGATGCGTAAGATAATCGGGATACCATGCATTAGAATCAAAATTCTGCAGGTAGAGATTATAGATCAATGCCAGCAGCAAATAACTCCCTAAAAAGGTAAAAATGAAGCGGATTACCGGAGCGTATTTTTCGATGAGTTGACGCAAATCTGGCCTATGGTTTCATCAAAAGTATTTATTTAAAACGATTCCTGAAGCTGAATTTTTGAATACTTTTGCTCAAAAAGTTAACAATGTCATTTGAAAATTTAAGAAAAGAAGTTTCTACGCTTCTTGCTAACGATAAAGCTTCCACGGAAGCCAGGCTTACCGAACTTTGTGAATTGCTTAAAGCTGAAGTTGATTACTACACCTGGGTTGGATTCTACTTTAAGAACGGCGACAAAAACGAACTGAAATTGGGACCTTTTGCGGGAGAACCAACAGATCATACTATAATTCCTTTCGGAAAAGGTATTTGCGGACAGGTTGCTGTTTCAAACAAGAATTTCGTAGTGCCTGATGTTTCTGCACAGGATAATTACATTGCCTGCAGCATTCATGTAAAAGCTGAAATTGTAGTGCCTCTGTTTAAAAATGGGGAAAATATTGGCCAGATAGACATAGACTCTAACGTTCCCGATCCTTTTACCGAAGAAGACGAGCGTTTTCTCGAATATGTGAACGAAAAGGTGGCCGAAATTCTTTAGCCCTTCCTCCCGCCTCTCCTAAAGGAGAGAAGCTATAGAGCATAAAACAAGAGGTGCCAAAAATGATATTTTTGGCACCTCTTGTTTTTTTACTACTGATAAATTACATCCCCGTTCTAATAGCTTCCACGGGATCAAGCTTAGAGGCAGAGATCGCCGGCACTATTCCCGAGATCAATCCAATGACTGCAGAAACTGCGGTTCCAATGAACATATTCCAGGGAGACAGGATGAATTCAAAGCTTCCAGTAAATTGGGAAACTATAAGCGAAGCCACCCACACTAAAAACAGACCAACAAGACCACCAATAACCGAAAGAATAACTGCTTCAAAAAGGAACTGAAACAGGATAAATCTGTTTTTGGCTCCAAGAGACTTCTGAATCCCTATCAAATTAGTTCTTTCTTTAACACTGACAAACATAATATTGGCAATTCCGAAGCCGCCTACGAGCAGGGAAAATCCGCTAATGATCAAGCCAAAGAAATTCATCTGGCCCGTAATATTATCTATTAAGTCTGTAAAGCCCTTCAATTGGTTTACAAAGAAGTTATTTACTTCTTCCCTTTTAAGCCCCCTAAAATTTCGCAGTTGCTGGGTGAGATATGCCATGTATTCGGCATTATCGATCCCTTCTTCGGGCTTGACGACCACCTGTGGGAAAGTATTGCGGTTACTGCCACCATAAATCCTCCTTACCACGTTCACCGGCACAAAAGCATTGGAGTCATGGCCGCTTCCAAAAAGGCTGGCACCTTTCTTTTCAAGAACACCAATTACAGTAAATCGTCTTCCATAAAGGCGTACCTGTTCTCCAAGAGGATCGGCATTCCCGAAAAGATTTTCATACACATCATATCCCAGGACAACAACAGGGGTTCCACTTGCAGATTCAGCCATGTTAAAAAACCTTCCCTCCTCCAGCTGTAGTGCTTCTATATCATAATATTCAGCAGAAACAGCCCCAATACCTACGTTAGATGCAGTCTTGTCATTGTATTTGATCGATTCCTGAGGCACGTTCAAAACATAAGACATAGCCTCTGTATTAGGCACTGAGCGGCTCAAATACTCATATTCCTCATAGGTTACATCGGGAAACTGCTCCCTTTTCCATTGAGGAATATCTGTAGGACCAAAAGAAAAACGGGTAACAATTAAAGTACTGTTATCTAAAGCACTTAAATTTCCTTTGATCTCCTTTTCCAAAGAATCTACCGCTGCGAGCACAGCGATAATTGAAAAAATTCCAATAGTAACTCCTAAAAGAGAGAGAAAAGTTCTCAACTTATTATTCTTAAGAGCATTAACCGCAAAATAAAAGCTCTCTTTTAGTAACCTAAGGTAGATTAACATATTCCTTTTTCGATGATATTACAGACGCATACTAAAATAAGACGCAGACTTTAAAAATTCGTTACAAAATAAAGAGATAATTAAAATGCAGATCCTATATAATTTAGCTGAAATAGTTACTTTTGCAACCTCAACAAAACCAACATAATGAGCGACTTAAAATCGGCCCAATCTGCATTGATCTCAGTCTTCAGCAAAGAAGGTCTTCAACCCATAGTAGAAAAGCTTAACGAATTGGGAATCACCATCTATTCTACAGGAGGGACCGAAAAATTCATTCAAGATCTTGGAATAAATGTGGTGCCGGTTGAGGACGTCACTTCCTACCCTTCAATTCTCGGCGGAAGAGTAAAAACCCTTCATCCAAAAGTCTTTGGAGGAATCCTTAATCGCAGTGAAAATCAAGATGACATTGCTGAACTGGAAAAATACGAGATCCCGCAGATAGACATTGTGATCGTGGATCTGTATCCCTTTGAAAAGACTGTGGCTTCAGGTGCTTCGGAAGCTGAAATCATTGAGAAGATCGATATCGGCGGGATTTCTCTTATTAGGGCAGCTGCCAAGAATTATAATGATGTACTTTGTGTATCTTCAGTCGAGGATTATTCTGAATTTTTGAAGATTATTTCTGAAAGAAACGGAAGCACCAACCTTAAAGACCGCAAAAGATTTGCAGCAAAGGCTTTCAATGTTTCTTCTCATTATGACACTGCCATCTTTAAATATCTGAACACCGAAGAGCTTTCCTACAAGGAAAGCTATAACGGTGGACTGGAATTAAGATATGGAGAGAATCCCCACCAAAAAGGGCATTTTTACGGAAATTTTTCTGCCATGTTTGATAAATTACACGGCAAGGAACTTTCATATAATAATCTGCTGGACGTTGACGCTGCGGTGAATCTCATGAATGAGTTTCAAAATGAAGCGCCGACTTTTGCTATCCTAAAACATAACAATGCCTGCGGACTTGCACAGCGGGAAACCCTGCTTCAGGCATATAAAGATGCACTGGCGGGAGATCCTGTTTCGGCTTTTGGCGGAATTTTAATCAGCAACACCGACATAGACAAAGCTACTGCCGAAGAGATCCACGAACTTTTTTGTGAAGTGGTCATTGCTCCGGGATATTCCGAAGCAGCTTTAGAGATCCTGAAAGGCAAAAAGAACAGGGTGTTATTGGTTCAAAAGCTAAATGAACTTCCGCAGAAGCAGGTACGAAGCTGCCTTAACGGGATCCTTGTTCAGGATAAAGACAGCAGGACAGATCGCGAAGAAGATTTAACTTTTGCAACCAACAATAAACCTTCAAACAAAGAGTTATCTGACTTGTTGTTTGCATCGAAGATCTGTAAGCATACAAAATCAAATACCATCGTCCTGGTAAAGAACAATCAATTACTTGCAAGCGGAACAGGCCAAACCTCACGAGTGGATGCACTTAGGCAAAGTATAGACAAGGCAAAAGCTTTTACATTTGACCTTAATGGAGCAGTAATGGCCAGCGATGCATTCTTCCCATTTCCCGATTGTGTGGAGATCGCAGGAAATGCAGGAATAACCGCAGTGATCCAACCGGGTGGATCTATTAAAGACCAGCTGAGTATAGACTATTGCAACGAAAATAATCTTGCTATGGTAATGACCGGCACAAGACATTTTAAACATTAATTTTATTACATTTACCGAACCTCAACTAATTGACTTAACATGGGATTTTTCGATTTTCTCACCGAAGAAATAGCTATAGATTTAGGAACTGCAAACACACTGATTATTCATAATGATAAGGTGGTGGTTGACAGTCCTTCGATCGTAGCCCGCCACCGCACTACCGGTAAGATCATTGCCGTTGGAAAGGAAGCTGCGATGATGCAGGGAAAAACCCATGAGAACATTAAAACAATACGTCCTTTAAAAGATGGGGTTATTGCCGATTTCGATGCTTCTGAAAAGATGCTCACTATGTTCATAAGGGAAATTCCCGCACTCAAAAAGAAGATGTTCACCCCTGCTTTAAGAATGGTGATCTGTATCCCTTCGGGAATTACTGAAGTGGAGATGCGCGCGGTAAAAGAGAGTGCAGAGCGGGTGAACGGAAAAGAGGTGTATTTGATCCACGAACCTATGGCTGCTGCTATTGGAATTGGCGTGGATATTATGCAGCCAAAAGGAAACATGATCGTGGATATAGGTGGTGGTACTACCGAGATCGCAGTGATCGCTCTTGGAGGTATTGTGTGTGACAAGTCGATTAAAATTGCCGGGGACGTTTTCACCAATGATATTGTTTATTACATGCGTACGCAGCACAACCTTTACGTTGGAGAGCGTACTGCGGAAAAAATAAAAATTCAGATTGGTGCCGCTACCGAAGACCTTGAGGTGCCGCCAGATGAAATGAATGTTCAGGGAAGGGATCTGCTAACAGGAAAACCCAAGCAGGTAAATATTTCCTATAGAGAGATTGCTAAAGCCCTGGACAAATCGATCCTTAGGATCGAAGATGCAGTAATGGAAACTCTTTCACAAACTCCGCCGGAACTTGCAGCCGATATTTACAACACGGGAATCTATTTAGCAGGGGGAGGATCAATGTTGCGTGGGCTGGACAAAAGATTATCACAAAAGACCGATCTCCCGGTGTATATCGCCGAGGATCCATTACGTGCAGTAGTTCGCGGAACAGGTATTTGCCTTAAAACCCTTCACAGGTACAAGAGTATCTTGATAAAGTAGGAGTAGTTTATGCAGCAAATAATAAATTTTCTTATTCGCAATAAGAACAATATTTTATTCTTATTGCTGCTAACCTTTTCTCTTTTTTTGACCATCCAGTCGCACTCTTATCAAAAGAGTAAATTCATTAGTTCGGCTAATTTTTTAAGTGGCGGGATCTATAGCTGGACCAGCAATATTAACAGCTATTTTAATCTTGAACAGTACAACCTGCGCCTGCTGGAAGAGAATGAAAGACTAAGAACACGCCTTGCCACCTATGAAGATACTCTTGCCATTGAACCTTTTACAGATTCCTCTGCGGTAGGTGCCAGCTACATTTTTAGAGCTTCAGAAGTGATCAATAACAACTACGCTAAGGTTGATAATTATCTCACTTTAAAGACCGGTGCCAGGGATGGTATAAGACGGGATATGGGTGTGATCACCAGCAAAGGAATTGTGGGGATTGTAGAGAATGTTTCGCCCAATTACTCCACAGTGATCTCTATTCTTAACTCTAATTCCCGAATCAACGCCCAATTAAAGAAATCCAATCATTTTGGAACCCTTGTCTGGAACGGGGAAGATCCAAATGTTGTCCAGTTGACAGATGTGCCTTCCATAGCACCATTAGCCGAAGGAGATACTATTATAACCGGTGGCCGCTCCCTTATTTTTCCTAAAGGCATCCCTATTGGGGCAGTAAAGGATTTTACTCTTGATCAAAGTGAAAGTTATTACCAAATCAGTATTCAGTTGTTCAATGACATGACCAATATTGGGTACGTCTACATCATAGAAAATACCGAACAGGAAGAAATACGGAACTTACAAAACATTTCAAGGGATGAATAGTGTGATCCTTACAAATGCCGTCCGTTTTGTGGTATTGCTCCTGCTTCAGGTTTTGCTCCTTAACAATATCAATTTTTTGGGATATATCAATCCTTACCTCTACGTTCTATTCATCATTCTTTTTCCATTCAGCGGGAGTCAAACCCTGCTTATTTTTTTAAGTTTCCTACTGGGTTGGGGTGTGGATATTTTTGAAGACAGCGGCGGAATTAATGCGGCAGCCTGTCTGGTAGCTGCTTTTATAAGACCCGTTCTATTAAGATTTTCGTTTGGAGTTAGTTACGACTACCAAACCATAAAATTCTCCAGCACTCAACCCGGGGCCCGAATAAGTTACGTGGTGATCCTGGTACTGGTTCATCATTTTGTACTGTTTCTACTTGAATTTTTCAATTTTGCACACTTCTTGTTACTCTTAAAAAAAACATTCTTTTCAGCTTTATTCACAATAATTCTGGTCTTTCTAACGCTAGCATTATTTAAAAGGAGATCCAGATGAGGAAAATTCTACTTTACATTATCATAATTACCTCCGGAATCTTATTTATTGCGAGGTTATTTTATCTCCAGGTTTTGGACGATTCCTTTGTGGGACGATCAGAAAATAACGCCATTAAGGTGGTCTATGATTATCCACAGCGGGGATTCATTTTTGACAGGAATGGTGAGCTTCTGGTTTCGAATCAGCCGTCCTATGACGTCATGGTGATCCCGAGGAACGTCAAACCTTTTGACACTACAGAACTCTGCCGTATTCTGAGTATCACTCAGGAACAGCTGGTGGAGCGCCTTGATAAGGCTAAGATCTATAGCCCAAGGCTTCCATCGGTGGTCATTCCGCAGCTTACCAAAAGTGAGTACGCTTATCTTGGAGAGAAAATGCGGAATTATGAAGGTTTTTATATTCAGAAACGTTCTTTAAGAGATTACCACACCGAAAACGGAGCCAGTTTACTGGGCTTTATTTCTGAAGTTAACCAGAGAAAGGTCAATGAAGATCCCTATTATCTTTCCGGAGATTTGATTGGAAATACCGGGATTGAAGGATATTACGAAGAACTTTTACGTGGGGTAAAAGGTGTAAAATATATTCAGAAGGACAGGTTTAACAGGGACATTGGAGCCTACAAAGGCGGAATTTATGATACCCTTCCAAAAAAGGGAAAAGATCTCACCATTACCATAGATGCTGAACTTCAGAAATACGGAGAGATCCTTATGGAGAACAAGCGGGGGGGAATTGTAGCTATCGAACCTGCTACCGGAGAGATACTTGCCCTTATCTCTGCTCCAACTTATGATCCCTCCATCCTGGTGGGAAGACAAAGGTCCAGGAATTACACAGAACTTTATTATGATTCCATCGCAAACCCGCTTTATAACAGAAGTTTGCTGGCAGAATATCCTCCGGGTTCCCCTTTTAAGGTGGTGAATGCTTTAATAGGTCTCCAGGAAGGAGTTGTGGACACCCACGACAGGTTTTCCTGTCACGGCGGATATTTCTACGGAAGAGGCCGAAAAATGGGATGTCACCCGCATGCAAGCCCCCTGGACATGATCCCGGGAATTGCACAATCCTGTAATGCCTATTTCGCAAACGTGTATCGAAGGATCATTGAAAAATATCCAACTCCGCAGGAAGGGGTGGATACCTGGTCGAACCACTTAAAAAGTTTTGGATTAGGAGATTATCTGGGTTCAGACCTTTCTACCGGTCGCCCCGGAAAGATTCCGACAGCCAAATATTACAATGCCATCTATGATTATCCCACCTATAAGTGGTTTTCAACGGCTACTATATCAAATGCTATTGGCCAGGGTGAGGTATTGATGACTCCCATGCAATTGGCCAACATGACAGCGGCTATTGCAAATCGTGGCTGGTTCTATACTCCTCATGTCCTCAAAGAAATTGAAGGGATGCCTATAAAGGAGAAAGAGTTTACAGAAAAAAAACACACTACCATTGATCCTGTTCATTTTGAGGCCGTAGTGGAAGGTATGCATCAGGTTTACAGAGCAGGTACGGCATCTGCTTTGCAGATCCCCGGAATTGAAATTGCAGGAAAGACCGGAACAGCCGAAAACTTTACAAAGATCAACGGGAAGCGGGTACAACTTACAGATCATTCCATTTTCATTGCTTTTGCCCCTGTAGATGATCCAAAAATAGCTATTGCAGTATTCGTTGAAAATGGGTACTGGGGTGGTCGTTATGCTGGCCGTATCGCAGGATTAATGATTGAAAAGTATATCAAAGGGGAGATCACCAGGAAAGATATGGAGAACTGGATCCTTACCCATAGCCTTGAAGAAGAATATGCGAAGCCATTAAGTGGCGAACCATTTAGAATTAACCAGTAACTATGCCTAAGACTATTTCCCAGTTCGACTGGCTTACTATTGCAATTTATTTCTTACTGGTATTTATTGGGTATATCAATATATATTCGGCATCTCTGAATGATACTGCAACCTCTTTCTTTGATCTGGACCAGATCTATGGAAAGCAGATGCTATTCATTTTTCTAAGCATTTTTCTTATTGTTATCCTTCTCTCCCTGGAAGCCAAATTCTATGAACGCTTTGCCAGTATATTTTACATCTTTTCGCTCATTTCTATTATTGGCTTATTTTTCTTCGGAAAAACCATTAACGGTGCCACCTCCTGGTATGCGATAGGAAGTTTTACGGTGCAACCTGCCGAATTTGCCAAGGTTGCCACAGCCCTTGCCCTTTCGAAGTTTATTGGCGACATACAAACCAACATTAAAACGCTTTCAGATCAATTTAAGGCCTTTATCATTATTGCCCTCCCCGCATTGATTATTTTGCCGCAACCTGATGCCGGAAGTGCCATGGTATTCGCCGCATTTTTCTTCCCCCTTTACCGGGAAGGCTTATCGGGAGTTTACCTGCTTACTGCTGCAATAGGAATTCTGGTCTTTGTGCTAACTCTTGTTTTTAATCCCATATGGGTCACTATTGGCGCCACAGCGCTGGTCATTTTCCTATACTTCTTCCGGAAGAAAAAAAGACCGGGAGCTATAGCATATTTCAGCATCCTTATTCTTGCTGTTGCCCTTTCCTTTTCTGTAGAATATATTTTTGAAAATGTTTTTGAACAGCGACACAGGGACAGGTTCAATATTGTTCTTGGAAAGGAAGTAGATAATAAAGGGATTGGATATAACACCAACCAGAGTGAAATTGCGATAGGAAGCGGAAGCTGGTTCGGAAAAGGCTGGACAGAGGGCACCCAGACAAAAGGGAATTTCGTCCCTGAACAGGACACAGACTATATTTTTAGCACGGTCGGAGAGGAATGGGGCTTCATAGGAAGCACTGTCGTGGTGTTTTTATTCATTTTCCTGATGCTGCGCATCATTCATATGGCTGAGCGGCAGAAGTCGCAGTTCAACAGGGTCTATGGCTATAGTGTTGCAGGCATTCTTTTTGTCCACTTTTTTGTGAATATAGGGATGGTTATAGGTATTTTCCCCACAGTGGGAATTCCGCTGCCATTCTTTAGCTATGGAGGTTCCGGTTTATGGGCTTTTACCATTTTGCTGTTTATCTTCGTCAAGCTTGATTCTGATAGGATGTCGTTCTGGTAATTTAGTATTGAGTAGTTAGTATTGAGTAGTGAGTAGTTTCCAGATTTAAGGTTCACCAGTCAATAAATATCTTTAAAATATAAGGCTCCAAAGTTCGCAATCTCCCCTTCTAAAACAGCTTCTGAAACTTTTCGTAAAGCCGGAAACATTTCTTTAAAACACTTTTCCAGGTTCTTAACTTCCGTTCTACAGGATCTGCTGAGACATTAAAAACCTTACACTCTATTCTCTATACGCTACTCTCAATACTCAGCACTCAGTACTTCCTTCTAACAGGTACAAAAAAAAGGGCTTCCTAAAAAAGCCCTTTTTGAGAAATATTCTTTGAATAATTTTAGTTCTTGATATTCGCAACACCCGATTTTTTGATGTTGTTCACCTTTAGGTCTTCCAGCACGTTTACTGCTTCTTCCATATAGATATCACTGGTTAAACTCTTGTGCCATCTTTCCCTTTTTTCTGCAAGGGTTGTATCCACAGTAAACAGTTCTTTTTCATACGGTAAAGAGTTATAGGTAAGATTGGACTTGTACTCAGATATCTGGTCAAATTTCTTTGCCTGCTCCTCATTTAGATCCATTTCTTTGCTGTAATCTTCAAAATTAAGAGGGAAAGTAGTATTATCTCTCTGATCCCTGATCCATTCGGCATTTTCCCTGATAAGATCTATGTGTTGGTTTTGAGCCATTCTTCTTTTACTATTCTCCAGAGTCTCCTCGAAGTCAATATAACCCTCCCAAACCTTATAGCTGGCTGGTTCTATCTGATCCCATGGCAGTGGGTTCTCCTGGTCCTTTTCTCCTATGTCGATAAAGGAATAACGGTCCGGAACAACAACGTCACTCTTAACACCTTCAAGCTGTGTGGAGCCACCATTCACCCTGTAAAATTTTTGGGTGGTGATCTTTAAAGCTCCAAGGTCCCCAAGGTCATTATTTCTAACCCAACGGTTGAGGTCAAGTACATTTTGCACAGTACCTTTTCCATAGGTTTGTTTACTTCCAATTACAATTGCTCTTTTATAATCCTGCATCGCAGCTGCAAGAATCTCTGATGCCGAAGCGGAAAGTTCATTCACAAGGATCACAAGCGGGCCATCCCAAAGCACAGAAGGATCATTATCTTTTAATACTTCCTGCCCGTCAAGTTTTGATTTTACCTGCACTATAGGACCTTCTTTTATAAATAATCCGGCGATATCAACAACGGTCTTAAGGGAGCCTCCTCCGTTATTCCTAAGGTCAAGTACTAAACCGTCCATTCCTTCTTTCTTAAGTCTTATGATCTCCTTCTTCACATCTGAAGCCGCATTTCTTTCAGAATAATTATCCATATCGAAGTAGAACTTCGGCAGGTTGATCACTCCATACATGCGCTCATTCTTTTCCACCAAAGCAGCCTTTGCATAGGTCTCTTCGATCTCCACAACATCCCGTGTGATCTTCACATCTTTAATGGTTCCGTCTACTTTTTTCAGGGTAAGGGTAACTTTAGTTCCTTTAGGACCTTTTATGAGATTAACCGCATCATCAAGCCGCATTCCCACGACGCTTACCGGTTCTTTTTCATCTTCCTGTTTAACCTTAATGATCTCGTCACCAACTTCTACTTCTTCTCCTCTCCACGCAGGGCCTCCGGAGATTACTTCGACGATTTTCACATTGTCATTCTTCTTTTGCAGCCTGGCGCCAATCCCTTCAAGTTTTCCGCTCATCGCCATATCAAAACGATCTTTGTCCTGAGGTGCGAAATAAAAGGTGTGTGGATCGAATTCTTCTACAATAGCGTTAACATAGACCGAGAACCAATCTTTACGCTCAAGATCATTGCTAAAATCGAAGTATTCTTCAAGAGAATTTAAAGTAAGTTCTCTGGCTTCTTTTTCAAGTTCTGTATCACTCTTAACCTTATGATCTGGGTTGTTCTTTAACTCCTGCTCCTGTTCTTTCTTCTTATCATAAAAATTGGAAACTGCCGAGAACTTTAATTGCTTTCTCCATCTTTCGCGCATCTCCTTTTCATTATTGACATAGCCCCTATTACTATAGTCTGTATCCAGCACCTCTTTTTTGCTGAAATCAAAAGGTTTCTCCAGGATCTCCTGGTACATACCTTCGGCTTCCTTCATACGTTCAACAAGACGGGTGTGGGTTAGATCAAAGAAGTTGATCTCAGAATTCTTGATCTCATCATCGATAAGGGTCTCATATTGCTTGAATTCCTCTATATCACTGGAATAGAAGTACCTTTTTAAAGGATCCAGAGCTTCCAGATAGTCTTTATAAACTTCAGTAGAAAAAGAATCGTTAACCTCCTTGGCGTCATAATGACCGTTCTGCAAAACATAGGTGATCAACTCAATTAAAGTTTTGTCTTTATTGGGGTCATTAAATGTCTTAGTGGTAAAACTGCACGAAGCTGCGGCAAAGAGTAATACCAACACCAGTAGTTTATAATTCCTTCTCATTATGCTATGTATTTTCATCATTAAATATACCTGTTGTACAGTAAAAACTATGCCAACTTATGAAGTTAGGAGCATTTTTGTTAATTTACGAATATAACGCTTTCCTCAGGATTTTAATTTAATTTAGCAGCCATAAAATTTTCACAATGTCGCAGGAAAAACCGCTGATCTTAGTTACAAATGATGACGGAATAACCGCCCCCGGAATAAGAGCTCTTATCGATGTAATGAAACAATTGGGAGATGTGATCGTGGTAGCACCCGATAGCCCACAAAGCGGAATGGGACATGCGATCACTATTAGCGACACCCTCTTTTGTGATCCGGTTACGGTAAAAGAAAATTATAAACACAAAGAATACAGCTGTTCAGGAACTCCGGCCGATTGTGTAAAGATCGCCACCCAGGAGATCCTCCACCGCAAACCCGATCTTTGTGTTAGCGGGATCAATCACGGCTCTAACTCTTCGATCAACGTGATCTATTCGGGCACCATGAGTGCTGCAGTAGAAGCAGGGATTGAAGGGATTCCGGCAATTGGTTTTTCCCTGCTGGATTACTCGCTGACTGCCGATTTTGAGCCCAGCAAAAAATTTGTGAAGCGCATTACAAGGCAGGTCCTTAAACACGGATTGCCCAAAGGTGTGGTCCTGAATGTGAACCTTCCGAAGTTAAAGGAATCGGAGATCAAAGGGATAAAAGTATGCAGACAGGCTAACGCTCGCTGGGAGGAAGAATTTGACAAAAGAACCAATCCGCAGGGGCGGGATTATTACTGGCTTACCGGCAGGTTTGTCAATGAAGATGAAGGGGAAGACAGTGATGAACATGCCCTTTCTAAGGGATATGTTTCCGTAGTTCCCGTACAATTCGATCTTACGGCCCACACTTTTTTAAAGGATTTAAACAGCTGGGATCTCAATGATTAAAAAGGAGATCTTCATAGGATTTTTAACAGGCATAGGCACAAACCTTCTTGGCATGTTGATCTATATCCTCATATTTTCTGAAATTTCCATAATAGAAACCTTTCAGGAGTCTGTAAAAGGGGATTTTATAGGCACTTTGATCACGGCAGGTGCTATTCTTAATTTCCTTCCATTTTTCGTTTTCCTAAAAAAGGAAATGACCTACAGGGCACGCGGGGTTTTGATGGCTTCCATTGTTGCCGCCCTGGTCATTGCCCTAATAAAGCTGGTGTAAATATGAAGTACTACATCATAGCAGGAGAAGCTTCAGGAGACCTACACGCAGCCAATTTGATGAAGGCGCTGAAGAAGACCGATCCCGATGCACAATTCAGATTTTGGGGTGGGGATCTTATGGAAGCTGAAGGTGGTAAACCCGTCAAACATTACCGGGATCTTGCCTTCATGGGCTTTGCTGAAGTGCTCATGAATCTGCGCACCATCCTTAAAAATATTTCCTTTTGTAAGGATGACATTAAATCCTGGAATCCCGATGTGATCATTTTCGTTGATTACCCGGGATTTAACCTGCGCATTGCAAAATGGGCAAGAAAAGAAGGTTATAAAACGCATTTTTACATCTCTCCGCAGATCTGGGCCTGGAAAGAGAACAGGATCAAGGACATTCAGCGGGATATTGATGAGATGTATGTGATCCTGCCTTTTGAAAAGGAGTTTTATGAAGATAAACATAAATACAAAGTCAATTTTGTAGGTCATCCGCTTATCGACGCTATTGCAGACAGGTCCCCTGTAGATTTAGAAAAGATCAAAAAAGAGTATAACCTGGATGAAAGGCCGGTGATCGCTTTATTACCCGGAAGCAGAAAACAGGAGATCTCAAAAATGCTGGAGATCATGCTAAGCGTCACCGATGATTTTAAGGATTATCAATTCGTCATCGCCGGCGCACCAAGCCAGGAAAAGGAATTTTACAAACCCTTTATAAAAAAGAAGAACGTTCACCTGGTGATGAACAGGACCTATGATGTGCTGGAAATTTCTACTGCAGCATTGGTGACCTCGGGCACTGCCACCCTGGAAACCGCCCTTTTAAAAGTGCCGGAAGTAGTCTGTTATAAAGGCAATTTCATCTCCTACCAGATCGCAAAACGCGTCATCAATCTTGATTACATCTCCCTGGTCAATCTCATAATGGATCGGGAAGTGGTAAAAGAGCTTATCCAGGATGATCTTAACCGGAAGAATCTAAAAAAAGAACTGGCCAGGATCCTGAATAAAGAGCACAGGAAAAAGATCTTCAGCGATTATTATGAACTGGAGCAAAAACTTGGCGGCAAAGGGGCCAGTGAAAAGACAGCTCAGCTTATTTACCAAAAAATTTCGGGATCATGAGAGGTTTAAAAATGACATTTCTGGTCCTCATTTTTACCCTCACTTCCTGTGGCGCCAGGAAAGGGATCACTACTTCTTCTGAAGAAATTCCTAAAGTGCAAAAGCAACAATATGCTTCCCTTCCGGATTTTGTAGAAATTGAAGATGAGCCTGAAATCACCCGGGAGGAATTCAGCATTATAGATCACGCCATGCAATTCCTGGGTACAAAATATAAATATGGTGGCACAACCCCGGAAGGAATGGATTGCTCGGGGCTCGTTTACACCGCTTTTCTCACGCAGGAGATCGCTCTTCCCCGCTCCTCCCGTGACATGGCACTTTTGGGAGAAGAATTGGATCTTGAACAGGTAAAGACCGGTGATCTGCTCTTTTTTAAGACCGACAGGCGCAAAAAAGTCATAAATCATGTTGGTTTGGTGGTTGAACTTGAGGGCGACCAGATCTATTTTATCCACTCCAGCACCTCCCGCGGCGTTATAGTTTCTGCCCTTAATGAAAATTACTGGCGCGATCATTTCGTGATGGCCCGTCGCATTCTTTAAATTATTATCTTAGGTAAAACCCTGGGAAATAATTAATTGAACACCGCTATCATTCGACTTTGCCTCTTGCTGTTGCTGGGCATAAGCATAGGATTTTATTTGGAACTGCCCCTTAAAATGGCATTTTTGGCCCTCTTGTTTGGGCTGTTGTTATTTTTGGTCGCTTATTTTCGTGCTAAAAAGATATTATTCCCCGATGCTTTCTTCGGAAGCTCCACTTTCCTCCTCTTCTTTCTCCTCGGAATTTTCGTTACCAGCCTTAATCTCCCGCAAAACCAGCCGCGGCATTATCTCAACTTCATTTCATCGGAAGCATTTCCCCTGCTGCAGCTCCGCATCAAAGAATCCCTGAAGCCGGATCTCTACAACCACAAATTCATTGCTGAAGTTCAATCGGTCAATGGACAATCCTCCCATGGAAAGGTGCTCCTGCTCCAACCGAAAGACTCTTTAAAAATGCCTTTTTTGGAAGGGAAAGAATTCCTGGTTTCCGCAACTCCTGAGCTTATCCCTTCTCCTCTTAATCCTCATCAGTTCGACTATGCTGAATTTATGAGCAGGAAGGGAGCAGACAGGCAGATCAACCTCAGAAACGGAGTTTACAGGCAGGTTCCGGGGGAAAGTTCAGATCTCAAGACAGCCGCCGCAAAACTCCGGAAGCAGATCACTGCGGCATTACAGAAGAGGAATTTTGGATCTGAAGAGCTGGCGATCGTCCAGGCGCTGCTCCTAGGTCAAAAACAGGATATCTCGATCGAAACTTATAACAACTTCGCTGCAGCCGGGGCTATTCATATTTTGGCTGTATCAGGGCTGCATGTGGGGATCATTCTGCTAATTCTCAATTGGCTGTTTGCTCCATTTGACAGATTCCAAAAAGGTAAATTCATTAAGACTTTGCTGGTCATCCTCAGCCTTTGGGGATTTGCAGTACTGGCAGGACTGTCTCCTTCGGTGGTGCGGGCGGTTACCATGTTCAGCTTTGTAGCGGTGGGGATGCAGATCAAACGCCGCACCGGTACTCTAAATTCAGTTTTTCTATCTCTTATGCTACTGTTACTCATTAAGCCGCAGTGGATCTTTGAAGTTGGATTTCAGCTGAGCTATGCGGCTGTAATCTCCATTGTATTGCTAAGGCCGCTGTTGCTGGAACTATGGGAGCCAACAACCAGAACCGGAAAGTATTTTTGGGATCTGCTCACAGTGACCATAGCCGCACAAATTGGCGTACTGCCCCTCAGTTTGTTTTATTTTCATCAGTTCCCCGGACTCTTTTTTCTTTCCAATCTTATTATCCTTCCGTTCCTTGGCATTATTCTTATTTTGGGCGTGCTGGTGCTTATTTTAGCGCTGGCCGGACTCTTACCTTCTTTCCTTGTCAAAACTTACGAGCTCATCATCTTTGTGCTTAACACGACGGTTGAAGCAATAGCTTCGCAGGAAAAGTTTCTATTTAGAGATATACCTTTTAGCCTGACGGAAGTTTGGGCCTGGTATCTTTTAATTTTATTGACTTTCATGTTATTGAAATCCTTCAGCTACAGAAAACTTTTAGCGGTTTTATCATCTGTAATCATAATTCAGGCGGTTTACATTTTTCAGCAGACGGCGACAGAAGATGAACTGATCGTTTTTCACAGAAGCCGCAACTCCATGATCGGGAAAGTTGAAGAAAAGAAGTTGCAGCTTTACCACAATTCTTCAGGTGCGGTGGAGGAATTGGCTATGATCAAAAATTACCAGGTTGGGGAGAGTGTTTCAGAAATTGAGCAAAAACCACTTCAGAATATTTATCTTCAGAAAGGTCATTTTTTGATCCTGCTTGACAGCACAGGAATCCTTCCGAAGCAAATTCCGAAGGAAAATCTTTTACTGCTCAGCAACAGTCCCAGAATTAATGTGGAACGAGTGATTGAGCATGTAAAGCCTTCAGCAATAATTGCAGATGGCAGCAATTATAGAACCCTGGTGGTGAAATGGAGGGAAACTGCAGAAGAAAATGGAATTCGGTTTCACTACACCGGGGAAGATGGAGCTTACTTATTGAAGTCAAGAGTCCTCACAGATACTGTCTTGATAACCTTTGAGGACTGATCTGGTTTAGTTGGAAACCGTGAATTCATTCTTGAAGGCTTCAGAATAAGCCTTAAAAGCTTCGGGAGTGTTGATCTGCTTATAATCTTCGTCCTTGAACAACTTAAGAAACAATTCTATTTGATGAGGATTGCGATATCCCGGTATAGGTCCTATCAAATCCCCTTTTTCGTCGAAGAAAATCAGGCTGGGGTAGCCTGTGATTTTCATAGCTCGTGCAAATTGATGTGTACTGTTGCGGCCTTTCCTGTTTGGATCATGATCCGGATTGGTAAAGGTAAGATCTCTGTAATTTATTGCTTCGGTGCCTTCAGCATTAAACTTTACCGGGTAGTAGTGCTTGTTGATATAAGCAGCCACGTCTTTATTAGAAAAAGTATTTTTATCAAGTAATTTACAGGGGCCACACCAGACGGTATAGGCATCCATAAATATCTTTTTCGGTTGCTTCTTTTGCGCAGCGAGAGCATCATTCATGCTCATCCATTTGATCTCCTGGGAAATCCCCGAAGATCCAGCGGCAATAAGGATCAAAAAGGTGAGTATATATCTTTTCATGCTTTTTCTTCCATCTACGCAATAGTCATACCTAATTTATAAAAAATTACGCCCTCTTGAAGAGGGCGTAAAAATAGCATTTTTGAACGGAATTATTTTACGCCGTGCATTAGCTTTTTAAGCAGTGGATTTAATAAGGCTACTAAAATACCTGCTGAAATTGGCACGATGGTAAAGATCAGGAAGAAAGCAGAAAGGCTGTACTGCTCTGTAATTTCATCAATCATCCCTCCAAAGGAACCGGCAAGCTTATTACCTATGGCAATAGCAAGATACCACATCCCGAACATGAAGGCGATCATTCTTGCAGGTACCAGCTTACTCACGTAAGAAAGCCCCAGCGGAGACAAACACAACTCGCCCAGTGTATGGAAAAGATAGGCAAGAATAAGCCAAACCATACTTACTTTGGCACCTTCGGCCACTCCTGAAGATCCAAAAGCCAGTAATCCAAATCCAAGACCCAGTAGGATAAGCCCAAAACTATACTTCCATGCTGCGGAAGGATTGTATTTGCTTTCCCACCATTTAGAAAAGAAAGAAGCAAAGACAATAATAAAGAACGAGTTAAGGATACTGAACCAGGAAACGGTGATCTCTGTAGTATCTCCCTGGAATTCCCTAACCAACATCCAGATCACTATAGCCCAGATCAACCCAAAGCATATCACCAGAACAACATTCGACCCCAGCACCTGCTTGTAGGTTTGTTTCCAGAGCAAATACAGCACCCACGTAATGATCATGAGCGGAATCACAGTAAGCAGGGTATTGAAAATATTGAAAACGGTAGCTCCTCCTCCTATCAACACGCGGTCTACAGAATCCCGTGCGAAGATGATAAGGGAAGTTGCACCCTGCTCGAAAGACATCCAGAAGAATACTGTAAAGAAGGCAAAAATGATCACGGCGATCATCCTGTCCCGAACCACTTTTGCATACCTGGCTATCCTGGAAATAACCAGCACCAGGAACATCACCAGACCTATCAATGCTAAAGCCAGCGGTCCCGAAAATGGTTCTCCCTGGAAGTCAAATGGCATCACAGCCGGAAGCAGGTTTAAATTTGCTATTCTTGAAACGGGATCATTGATAAGGTACAGAAACCCTATTACCGATGTGGCAAGAATCAGGATCTTATCTAAGAACGTAAATGGATTATGGCTATGGTCTTTTATTCCGGATGCTTCTTCTTTAGCTGTTTCTTCTGCAATTTTAGCTTTATCAGGCACCCCTCCAATTTTTCCGAAAAGAGGTTTTGCCAACCAGAACTGCAGGGTTCCCAACAACATGAAAATTCCGGCGAGACCAAAGCCCCAGCTCCAGCCAACTCTTTCAGCCAGATAGCCGCAAAGCATCATTCCGAAGAAAGCACCGGCATTTACCCCCATGTAAAAGATGGTGTAGGCCCCATCCTTTTTATCGGGTTTACCGTCATACATTTCAGAAATGATGGAAGTGATATTGGGTTTAAAAAATCCGGTACCAATAACCAGCAACGCAAGTCCAAAATAGAGGGAAAATTCTGTTTCCAGCGCCATAGAGGCATGTCCTAAGGTCATGATCCCTGCCCCGATCACTACCGCCCAGCGGTAACCTGTGATCTTATCGGCAATTATACCTCCGGCAATTGGAGTTAAGTAGAGTAAGCCGGCATAGGTTCCAAAAAGGGCTCCGGCGTTCTCTGCACTCCAGCCCCAGCCGGGATTATCCACACCTACGATAGCCATTGTAAGGAAATTAATGAGCAGTACTCTCATTCCGTAGAAAGAGAACCGCTCCCACATTTCAGTAAAGAAAAGAACGAAAAGACCGGCGGGATGGCCTAAGACTTTAGATTTAAAGAAATCATGTTCTGCCGCAGGAACCGTTGCTGCCATTACCTTCTTCTTTTAGTATCCTCTTTATCTACAAGATCTTCATCTCCAAGTTCAAAATTCTCCTGCTGCGGCAACTCTCTTTCTTCGTCTTCCACTCCGTGAGTTAAGCGTTTTAAAGGCTTAAGCATAAGCAAAACAATGATTGCAAAGGCTACTGTAAAAATTGTTATTCCAAGGAAGATGGTACCGTCCCCGGCTTCAGAAGAAAATTCTCCCACAATACCGGCAACTTTGTTCCCAAGACCTGTAGCCGCGAAATAAACTCCCATCATTAAAGATGCATATTTTACCGGGGCAAGCTTGGTGATGAAGGAAAGCGCTACCGGCGAGGAACTCAATTCCCCGATGGTGTGGAACAGATATGCCAGTACAAGCCAGTACATTGCTGAGGCTCCGTCGTTCTGGAATTCCATAGAAGCAAAAACCATGAATACAAATCCAAGGCCCATAATGATCACCCCGATTGCCATTTTAAAGATAGAAGATGCTTCCTTGCTCTTAAGTTTACGCTTAGCCCAATAGTTGGCTACGATTACACCAAAGATGATGATGAACAAAGCATTAAGCGATTGAAACCAGGAAGCAGGCACTTCGCTACCTATTAAAGGTAGGCTGAAAGGCAATGTTCTATCGGTTTTTTCAAGGGCATAAATATTCATAAGTCCCCCCGCCTGTTCAAATGCCCCCCAGAATACAATTACGAGGATGAAGGAAAGCAGCATCACTACATAACGGTCCTTCATGACCTGAGAGGTAAGGTCTTTGTAAACCATCAACATCATTGCAGTAACCAACGTGAGGAAAATGAACAGGAATCCATAAGCAAGATCTTCGGCGAGCAACCAGTAGATTGAAAACGCCATCAAAAGGGCAGTTATGGTCAACTGCACCGGAGACTTGAAAAGATCTGCGAACATTCCTCCAAAGGAAGCTCCCGAATCTCTTTCGGCCTGGGAAAGCAGGTTTCCCACCTCCACCAGAAATTTTTGACCCCAAAGGTAAACTAAAAGCCCAAAAGCCATGGCGATACCTGCAAGCCCGAAGCCCCAGTGCCACCCAATATTTTCTCCCACATATCCAACGATTAAAGAGGAAAGAAAAGCCCCTAAATTGATCCCGATGTAGAAAATAGTAAAACCTTTATCTCTTCTAATATCGCCTTCTTTATAAAGACCTCCCACCATTGTGGAGATATTCGGCTTAAGCATTCCAACTCCGGCGATAATCAAACCAAGACCTGTATAAAAGGCCCACATTTCTTCAACAGCCAGAATTCCGTGGCCGGCAACCAGGATGATTCCACCCCAAAGCACAGCTTTCTTCTGTCCAAGCAATTTATCAGCAATGATCCCACCGGGTATAGATGCTACATAAACCAGCATGGTATACCATCCATAAAGGGCCAAAGCTTCGGCATTGGTCCAGCCAAGTCCCGCATTGCCGCCCTGGGTAGCACTTACAAGATAAAGAACCAGGATTGCACGCATTCCATAGTAGGAGAAGCGTTCCCACATTTCTGTGAAAAATAAAACATATAGACCTACCGGATGCCCAAAGAGTTCACGGTTTTGCGGTGCTGTTGTTGCTGCCATTATAGGGAGGATTTAATATTAGGATTAACTTTTAAATTTTCTTCAATAAAATTTGTCATGAGCGTGTAAAGGTGTAAACGGGTGTTACCGCCGTAAATTCCATGATTTTTATCTGGATAGATCGCCCAGTCGAATTGCTTATTTGCCTGCACAAGAGCCTCGATCATTCTCATGGTATTCTGTACATGTACGTTGTCGTCACCCGTTCCATGCACCAGGAGGTAATCTCCTTTTAATTTTTCCACGTGATTTATAGGTGAGTTCTCATCATAGCCCGACGGATTCTCCTGCGGCGTAGTCATATATCTTTCGGTATAGATGCTGTCATAGAATCTCCAGCTGGTCACAGGAGCGACCGCGATAGCCATTTTGTAAACATCATTCCCTTTAAAAAGGGCATTTGAAGACATAAAGCCGCCATAGCTCCAGCCCCAGATTCCCATATTTTCTGAATCGATATAATTTCTCTGCCCAAGAATTCTTGCAGCTTCAATAACATCTTCAACCTCATATTTTCCAAGCTCCTTCTGAGTTACCTTCTTAAAAGCGGCTCCTTTGTAGCCGGTTCCGCGGGGATCGATCCCTACTATGATATATCCTTTCCCGGCAAGCATTTGGTACCAGTAGTCATTCGTGCCATGAAATCGGTTCCCCACTTCCTGAGAGCCCGGGCCGGAATACTGCGCGATGAATAACGGATATTGTTTGGTCTCCTCAAAATTCGCAGGCTTGATCATCCACATGTTTAGGTCTTCTCCATTTACAGCAAGGGTGGAAAATTCCTTCGGAACAAAATCGTAATCGGCCATTTGCTTTAACAGCTTTTGGTTGTCAAGGATCTTTCTCACCAGTTTTCCGTCTTTCGCGCGGTGCAGCGTGAATTCGTACGGAGTGGTTGCACTGTTGAAGCTGTTGATGAAATAGGTATAATCTGCACTAAAGTCGGCGCTGTTCTGCCCTACTTTATCTGTAAGTTGTTTTTTATTCTTTCCACTGGCTTTGATCGAGAAAACATCCCGGTTGATGCTCCCATTCTCTGTGCTCTGGAAGAAAATAGTTTTTGACTTGGGATCGAATCCATAGTAATCTGTCACCTCCCAGTTTCCTCTGGTCACCTGGTTCTTCAACTTTCCGGTTATATCGTAGTGGTAGATATGGTTCCACCCATCTTTCTCACTGGTCCAGATAAAACTATTGTCTTCTAAAAATGTCAAATTATCGTTGACATCTACGTAAGCCTCATCCTTTTCGGTAAGCACAATTTTAGCTTCATTGGTTTCAGCGTTGATAAAGAAAAGGTCGAGCACATTCTGGTGGCGGTTGAGTAGCTGCGCACTCAGGATATCGGCATCATTAGTCCATTTGATTCGCGGAATGTAAAAATCCTCATAATCTCCAAGACCGACATCTGTAACAGATTTTTTCTGAAGGTCATAAATATGCAGGGAAACATCAGAATTCTTTTCACCTGCCTTTGGGTATTTAAAAGTCGTTTTTGAAGGATAAAGATCCTGCCCGAATACATCCATGGAAAACTCGGGAACTTCAGTTTCATCAAATCTCAAAAATGCGATCTTATCACTGTCTTTATTCCATTGAAATGCGCGAACAAAGGAGAATTCTTCTTCATAAACCCAGTCTGCAACTCCATTAATGACCTTGTTCCATTCTCCATCTGTGGTCACCTGAGTAACTTCTCCGGAAGCCAGATCCTTCACATAAATGTTATTTTCAAAGACATAAGCTACTTTTTCACCGTTGGGAGAAAGCGTAGGTTCTTTGATCTTGTCTTCAGAAATTTTCTGAAGTTCCTTTGAACTGAGATCATAGACATAGAAGATTCCGCGGGTAGAGTGACGATAGATAGGCTCTATCTCTGTTCCCAGGATGAGTTTATTTTCATTATCGCTGAATTCGTAGCCCGAAAAATATTGGATCCCTTCCAGGTTTCCGCTGTTTAATATAGTGCGGGTCTTTTTCCCTGTTTCATAAGAGAAGACATCTATGGAAGAAGTGCCAGATTCCCTGTCGAAATTAAGGACCACGTATTCCTTCCCGTTATTGAGAGAGCGAAGGGATTCCATCCTTTCCTGCCGAAAAGTGCCTCCCCATATGTCTTCAAGTGTTATTTCTTTTTTTTGTGCAGTAAGCAGTGTCGTGGCCGAAAGAAAAAAGGCCAAAAGCCCGTAGGTCAACTTCATCAAAGTGCTATTAAAATTTTTGCTTGCCAAGTTTACTAAAAATTCAGCTAAAAATAGGGTTTTGCGGTGTTAAATCATAAGGAGTTGTTAAAGGAATTCTTTGCTTCAGAATTTTAATTTCTTCGTCAAACTTAGAAAAGCAGAAGGTTCAAAGGTTTTCTTAAATGAGTTGTATCTTTGCCACTCCAATTTTCTACGAAATGACAGATCCTATTCCGGGCTTTTCCAAACTCTCCAAGGAGAAAAAAATTGAATGGTTAAGCAGCACATACCTTAAGGATAATGCTGAAGCAGAAGCTATCCTGAAGCAATATTGGAATCCAAACCCAAACCTGCAGCAGCTTCATGAGGAGTTTACCGAAAATACCCTTTCCAATTACTATTTACCCTTTGGGCTGGCACCGAATTTCCTTATTAATGGGAAACTTTATGCTATTCCTATGGCGACCGAGGAAAGTTCTGTCATTGCAGCAGCCAGCAAGGCAGCAAAATTTTGGGGAAAGCGCGGAGGATTTAAAGCCGAGGTCCTGGGCACTCAAAAAATAGGTCAGGTGCATTTCATGTACCAGGGAGATAGATCAAAGCTTTCCGATTTCTTTCTACACGTAAAGCCAAGATTGCTGGAGGCGGTCGCTCCCCTTACCAAGAACATGGAAAAACGCGGCGGCGGAGTGATCAATCTGGAACTTCGGGATAAAACTGAATTATTGGGAGATTACTTCCAGCTGCACTGCACCTTTGAAACCAAAGATTCCATGGGCGCGAATTTTATCAATTCCTGCCTTGAACGTTTTGCTGAAACCTTTAAAGCTGAAGCCGCTACCTATGAAAATTTTTCTGCTTCGGAAAAAGATATCGAGATCGTGATGAGCATCCTGTCCAATTATGTTCCGGATTGTGTTGTGAGAGCTGAAGTTTCCTGTGATGTGGAAGAACTGGCAGATCATGAGATGAGCGGAGAGGATTTCGCGGCAAAATTCGTGAGGGCATTGAAAATTGCTGAAGCCGAACCATACCGGGCAGTAACCCACAATAAAGGGATCATGAACGGGATCGATGCAGTTGTACTGTCAACCGGAAATGACTTTAGAGCCGTGGAAGCAGGGATACATGCATATGCTTCAAAAGATGGAAAATACACCAGCCTTTCTCATGCCGATGTTCGGAATGGAAAATTCAGGTTTTGGATGGAAATTCCATTGGCGCTGGGGACTGTTGGAGGGCTTACAGGATTACATCCTCTTTCAAAGATAGCACTGGAGATCCTTCAGAGGCCATCGGCACCCGATCTTATGAAGATCGTAGCCGCCGCCGGATTAGCACAAAATTTTGCAGCCGTAAAATCCCTGATCACTACGGGAATTCAGCAGGGGCACATGAAAATGCACCTAATGAACATCCTCAACCAGCTTAATGCTACTCCGCAGGAAAAAGAGGTGCTGGTAAAACATTTTAAAGTTCACAATGTCTCCCATAGCGCAGTAGAAGAACAACTGGAAAAACTTAGAAGTTAATGCAAAAGTTTTACAGTCACGGCAAATTGCTCATCACAGGGGAATACGTGGTACTGGATGGTGCTACTGCCCTTGCTTTACCTACCAAATTCGGGCAGAGCATGGAAGTGGCAGAGATCAAAGATCCGGTGATCCAATGGAAAAGTCTTGACCGGGAAGATAATGACTGGTTTGAAGACAGCTTTAAGATATCAGATCTTAAGAAAGAAGCACTTCCAACATCTGAGGTGTCAAAAATGCTGTTTTTGGCGCTGCTTTCTGCAGCAAAGATGAATCAGCAGCTTTTTAAAGGAGAGAAAGGATATCAAATTATAACTAAAACAGATTTTCCGCGGGAATGGGGTCTTGGAACTTCTTCCACTCTCATAGCAAACCTGGCAAAATGGGCAGATGTTGATGCTTTTAAGCTTCTTAAGGAAACTTTTGGAGGTAGTGGTTATGACATTGCCGTTGCTCTACAGGGAAGTGCTATAACGTACCGTAGAGAGCCTTCTGAAAATGTCATTTTTAAGACCACTTTTGATCCGCCCTTTAAAGACAGGTTGTTTTTTGTCTTTTTAAATCGAAAACAGAATAGCCGTGAATCCATAGCATACTACCGGCAGCAGGAAAAAGCAACATTGGACACTGCAGTTGAAAAGATCTCCAATCTCACCCAAAGCATACTTACCTGCACTGATCTAACCGAATTCGAACTGCTTATCGAAGTCCACGAAAGCATCATCTCAAAACTTACAGGCCTGAAAAAGGTAAAAACTGAGTTATTTCCGGATTATCCCGGTGCTGTAAAAAGCCTTGGCGGTTGGGGTGGAGATTTTGTGTTGGCAACGGGAAGCGATGAATACATGGAATACTTCCGAAGAAAAGGTTATTCTAGCATCCTCTCTTTTGAAGAAATGATCCTTCTGTAAGTTAGAATACAGCTCTAATTTTCCTCTTCTTACAAAGACGGCTTCGACCATAATTCTCCGGCTAGCCGCCGCAAAATTAGCTCAGCCTGACAACAACATTTCCCCCAAAACAGAGTGCGGAGGCTGTAACCATACAAAATATAACCTGAAGTAATCTCTCAAGCAAAAACAAAAAACCCTTCCAGATATTGGAAGGGTTTTTATTTATGATAAGAGAAAGAATACTAGTAGAACCTTGCGCGGTTATCCTCGATCTCTGCGTTTTCTTTTAAAGCTTCAAAGACTTCAGTATTTACGGTAGTTCTTCTTGCAGCTGCTTCTCTGGAAGCATAAGGCTTATAGGAATCTAATTTTGGAGCTTCGGTCTTTTGAAGAACCTTAACCACAAAAACTCCTTTTTCTCCGGCGATTGGTTTGCTAACTGCGCCTTGCTCAAGAGCAAAGGCAGTACCAACAACTTTGGGTTCATTTCCTACTCCGGGAAGTGTTGGACTGTTACGATTTACCGAACTGGCAGAATTCACTTCCACTCCCTGATTTTGGGCAATTTGCTGCAGGTCATTTCCGGAAATCTTTCCTTTGATGATCTCAGCTTTCTTTTGCTTCTGCAGGATAGGGATCACTGTAGAAGAAGCTGATTCAACAGACTTAAGTCCTTTTTCATTTACAGCAGTTACCTGGGCAACCACGTATCCGCCTGAAACTTCAAATCTTTTGATATCTCCTACTTCAACTCCGTCTTCAAAAGCCCATTGTACAATTCTTCTTTGAGCTCCCAGTCCCGGAATACTCTCTTCCAATTGCTGAATGTCCTTTACCGGCCTAACCTCTTTTCCGTTTGACTTTGCCAGTTGCTCAAAATCTCCTTCTTTGGCCTTAAGTTCGAAATTGGTTACTTCAGCAAACAAGTCATTCATTGATTTTTCTGAAGGTTCGATAGCTCGGGAAATTGTTGCTAATTTTACCGCTTTCTCTCTTTCGGTTTGCTCCTGGATGTTGATAACATGATATCCGAATTGAGTTTCAACAACTCCAATAGTACCTTCATTATTCCTGAAAACAAAATCGTTGAACGCAGGAACCATCATTCCCGGAGAGAACCATCCAAGATCTCCGCCTTCTTCTTTGTTAGATGCATCAGCTGAAAATTCTGAAGCCAGTTCAGCAAATTTTGCACGGTCCTTCTTCACAACATTACTAATACTATCTGCAAGAGCCTTAGCTTCTTCTTTAGTTCTGGTCACCTGTCCACCTACCGGGGAACCCTGCCATGCAACAAGAATATGCGCGGCTTTAGAGGAATCGGGGATCTGAGCAGTTTCAACAAGTTTTGAAACTCTCCATGATCCATTGAACTGGAAAGGTCCGTAGATCTCTCCTTCTCCTAAGTTGAAAAGAGAGTCTGCATGTTCTGCAGGCAGCTGATCTCTGAACACAAAACTGTTCAGGAATTTTTGATCGGAATTTTCATTTACGAAGGTTTCGTATTCGGTTGTATTTGAGAATCCGGCTACAGTATCGTTGGAATTAGTAACAGCATTAAACTCAACTCGACTATTTAACAAACCTTCAAGATCTGTTCTTACTTCCTGCTCATCTTCAGGAGAAGCTGTTTCTTCGAAAAAGACATAACGGATATCTCTCGTAGCTTCAGAAGAAAATTTATCAGGATTTGCTTTGATGTATTTGCTTATTTCAGATTTTGAGATCTCAACTTCAGAATCATCTACAGAAGAATAAGGGACTTGTACAAATTCAAGATCAACATTGTCATTTGCGAAACGGTAAGCCTGCTCTCCTTCAAGAAGCGTAGCCCCTACTCCTGCTCTTACCAGATTAAGATAGATCTGCTCTCTTGCAGATTCTGCTATGTTATTCTCATAATCAACCCACTGTTGGTAAGCTTGTGGGGAAGTAGATTTTAGGGTAGCAACATATTCGCGCAGCCTGTTCTCATCAAACATTCCCGCTTCATTAGTGAAATTGGGGTTACTCCCCATTTCCTGTCTCAACATTTCTTTCACCTGGGCTTCTTCAACACGAATTCCCAGCTCTTCGAACTGTTCTTCCATCAATGCCCTTCTCACATTAAGATCCCAAACCATATTCACAGCCTGTGAAGTGGAGGCGTTGGGCCCAAGATTACGCTGGTAAGCTTCTACCTGTCTTGCGAACTGCTCTCTTTCAATGTCTTCCCCGTTGATCGTCGCAATGGTGTTTTGAGATTTTTGTGAAACCATTCCACCATTCCTTATCACATCTGCAAGGACGAATGAGAAAAGTGCCAGAGCGATGATCACGATCAGAAATACCGAACGTTGTCTTATTTGATTTAATACTGCCATTATCTATGTTGTTAATTCTGAAATACAGGGGGCGAAAATAACGTTTTTAGCTTTATTAAAAAACTATAAATCTTCAAAATGTGAGGAAAAACTTAAAATTAATCGACCGGATTAACAATCACCTCCACCAGCTCAATACGGGTGTTGGAAACCTCCTTGATGTGGAAGGTAAAATTGTCTATTTCTACAATTCCATCCTTGGGAGGGATCTCTTCAGTATGATCTAAAATGTAGCCCCCTAAGGTTTCGTAATTCTCCTCAATGGGAATATCCAGTTTATAGATCTCGTTAAGATAATCTACCTCCAGCCTGGCAGCAAAAAGGTACCGGTTATCATCCAGCTTTTCTTCGATCAACACCACCGGATCGTGTTCATCCTCGATCTCCCCGAACAATTCTTCCACAATATCCTCGACGGTCATCATGCCACTGGTACCGCCGTATTCATCGATGACAACGGCAATACTTTTGCGTTTTTTAATGAGAATATTCAACACATCTTTTACCAACATAGTTTCGGGCACGAAGACCACCGGTAAAAGAATGGATTTAATTGTTGCAGGCTTTTTGAAAAGTTCAAATGAATGAATATAGCCGATGATATCATCAATATTTTCACGGTATACCAGGATCTTGGAAAGGCCGGTTGCTGTAAAGTTCTGCACCAGTTCCTTTGGATCTGTGGTGATGTCCACCGCCACGATCTCGGTTCTGGGAATCATCACCTCCCTCGATTTAACTTCAGAAAATTCGAGTGCATTCTGGAAGATCTGGATCTCGGAATCAATTTCCTGATCATGCTCCACCTTTTCCATTTGTTCACTTATGTAGTTTCCCAGCTCGACTTTGGTAAAGGCCAACTGCACTTCATCTCCTTCAGTTTTAAAGAAACGCTTCAAAACAAGATCTGAGATCCAGATCACAAAGGAGGAAATAAAGCTGAAGAGCAGGTAGAACAAATATGCCGGTAAGGCAAAGAACTTCAGCAGAAAGTTGGCATATATCTGAAAGAATACCTTCGGAAGAAATTCCGCAGTAAGTAGAATTATAAGAGTTGAAATTATGGTTTGAGTGAGCAGGCTTAAGTCGGTAAGCAGGTAGATCACAATTTCATTTCTAAAATGACCGGGGTCCAGGAGCTCCATAAGAAGGTCGCCCATAAAGAAGCCATATACTACCAGGGCAATATTGTTCCCAACGAGCATTGTGGCAATAAATTTCGAAGGTTTACGGGTAAGCCGGGTAAGTACTTTGGCCAGGAAGTCATTTTGCTTTTTCTCGATCTCAACATGGATCTTATTGGCAGAGACGTAAGCGATCTCCATTCCCGAAAAGAATGCCGAAAGAATAAGAGAAACAAGAATGATGATAATTTCGTAGGTCATTTCACCTATTTATTCCTGTTGCCGTACTTATGCCTGAAGTGCCTCCTGAAGAAGAACATAAAGATCCCTACTGCCACGAAAAAAAGAAAAAGATAGGCCTGTGTGCGCTGTTCATTCCAAATCATCACGGCTTCATATAAAAAGAATGCTGCAGCCGCCAGGTATGCAAATTCGAAAAATTTTGAAAATTTCATCATGGTGTTTCTTCTTCTAAAATTTGCACTCCCACATTGGACCTGGATCGGAAATTAGTGAATTCCTGATTACTATCAAAACCCTGACCTTTGTTGCGGGCACCATTCTTAAACTTTATGGTATTTGGATGATCTGTAAAGACCCAGTTGTTGGTTTGATCCCAGTAAAGTTGATCTGCAGTGAGTTCTGTGCTGTCACTGGTGATCACCACCACATTCCCCTGCAGGTCAATGAGGCCGGTGTCATTGTAGATCACTCCGTAATTCGCTGTTACTGTATTCTTTTTTCTCTCTTCATCATAAAACTCCACCATAAGTCCATTGGGAAATTCCCGATAAGGGAAGTTTTTGTTGGAAAAGTCCCGCATTTTTTCACTTTTTAGAGTGGCTACTACCTTGCCTGAGTCGGTATACTTAAGATTAATACCTTCCCCTATCGCCTGTGGCGCATCTTCGGGCATTTCCATTTGCTGCACCCCTTTCAGGTTCCCCTCACATGAAAAAAGCATTGTCACGAAAAGTATCGTGACAATGCCTGTAAAACTATTCCTGTATGTTATTTTCATACTACAAATTAGGTACGCGTACGCTTTCTCCTATCCAACATCCTATAGTGATGGTCTTACCCTGCATGTCATTCTGGAAGATATCGCTTTTTTGCGGAGCTCTACCTCTGTAAGCAACTGCAGTTTCATTTGCAGTTCCGCTTATTGAAGGATCTACCCTTCCAGCTCTGTCTGCATATTCTGCAGCTTTCCAGTACACGGCTCTTTTTTCAAAGGCAGTATTTCCACAGTTGTTGGCGCTCTGTCCTATCATATTAGCAATTTGCAGGTAAGCTCTACCAAAGGAAGGCTTAGCATCCAAGGCTTTGCGATAGTAGTTTCTTGCCTGGCCAAACTGACCTTTTTCTTTGTATTGGTTACCAATTCTGTAATAGATATTAGCTCTTGTAGAAGGATCTTTTTGAAGCTCTGCAGCCTGGTTGTAATACTGAAGTGCCTTTCCCTGGTTTCCTTCAGCTTCAGCAAGCTGCCCTAATGAATAGGCAGAACTTGCAGATGGTTGCAATTTGTGTAGTGCTTCAGACACCTTCACGAACAATGGATCTTCTGTACAATCCTTGGCAGAAAGTCTGCTGTTCACTCTTTTTAACCAGTCTGTATCACCTTTTTTAGCATCGAAGTCTTTGCTGTAAAGTGGAATCAGGTTATCACAGTCTGCACGTTGACCTAATTTAGCGTTGATACTACCTTTAACTGCGCTATAAGCTTTCAGGTTAGTTTCATATGCATTAAGCCTTTTTTGCTCCTTATCTGTAAGTTGCTCACCGGCTTCCTGTTTTTCTAATAACTTAGCAAGTCCTTCGGCAGTTTCGTTTTCCTGCTCTTCAAGTTTTGCAGTCACTACATCATAGCTGTCAAAAACATCCTGAAGATCCTTTTTCCCTGCATCCTGTAATTCCACAAGTAAGTAGAAATATGTATAAAGCGACTTCGCATTCAGGCTGTTCTCATTTGCCTTGAAAGCCTTGTCAAAAGCTTCAAACTGTTCTTCTGTAGTACCAATTTTGGCATCATACATCAACTGGGCAATATCTGCATTGATCTCTCCTGCATCTGTCTTGGCAGGAAAATGCTGAAGTCTTTCCTTATAAAGGTTCATAAGATCTTCTGCAATGGCTGCTTTTTCACCTTCAGATGCTTTGTTTAACCTATCTTTTAAGATCCTCTCTCCATATTGGTATGTTACAATACTATAGGATGGACAATCTTTTCTTAGTTGCTGAATTCTTGGGTATGCAGCATCATAATTGTTGGCTTTTGCATCACTATATGCGAGTGAAGCCGTAGTAGCACACTCCTGGTTTCCTTGTGCCTGCAAAGCTCCTGTACCCAATAGAACCCCCGAAAGAAATAGTATTAACTTGGTTTTCATAGTAAAAGTTTTAGTGCTGATTTAGTATAGATTTTGATTATTCGAAACGTCTTTTGATAAACCACCTGTCATTCAACGAGATGCTTATCATCGCATTAAAAAAGTTCTCCTGAATTAACCCCGAATCTTTCGTACCGCGCTGTCCATACTCGATCCCAAGGTTGATATTAGATAACAATTGTCCTGCAGGTAGTCCTAATCCAAAAGCTATGCCAAACTCATTAATTGACTCTCCATTGAGATTCAATCCCGTTTCCTCCATTCTTAAACCACCCCTGTAAACTATGCGTCTAAAATAACTGGTAAGGGAGTTGTAATTAGGAATATAAAACCCTCCCACGCTATATCTTGCTGCTTTTTCATTAGTAGCTCCTTCCGGCTCAAATGACCTGTTACTAAAACCTCCTTCCGCTGTAGTTGCATATTCGGCACCAACGAACCATGATCTTGGCTTCCCAATTCCGGCACCTACAGTGAGACTTGAAGGCAGAGTAAGTTCTGAATCGGGTACGTCTAAATTTCTCACATCAATGGCCCCCTCCTGGCCCTGGGCACCAAACACTATTGTCGCAAGTTCCCTCTTATTTTCTGCATCCAGATTAACTTCAGGCCTGTAGTGCGCACCGAATTTAAACTGAAGATTTTCACTTAGCATACGTTCGTAGTCCAAACCTATCTTGTAGCTTAGTCCGCCAAGGTCACTCCTGTTGAGTTCCCGGCTTCCGTATTGAAGTCCCTCTCTAACAAGAATATTTTTATTTTGAATATTTCCGAAATTATAATTCAGATCTACTCCTAAACGAATATTGGGATTAATGGCATATCCTGCAGAAAGAAATACCCTGTTTAGGCCTCCTTTTCCTGAAAACCTTCCGGCGCGTCCCTCTTCTTCATTAATATCTATAATATTATATCCTACCGAAGTATATGGGATCAATCCAAAACCAAAACCAAATTTCCCGGCAGGAATTCCTATAGCAAGATAATCAAGAGAAGCCGTATTTGCAGTGGCACTTTCAGAATCAGATTCCATATTATTAGAAACGTTTCCCGCCCCAATAGTATAAGTAGTTAGCCTTAAATTCCCATAGGAAGCAGGATTTTGAAGGTTCAAATGTATACTGTCTGAAAATACGCTTATCCCCCCCATCGATTTATTTTCAACTGTTCCTCTAAAGGTATTCAACCCCAGGCCGTAGAAAGAATAGGGAGAAGATGTTCGCTCCTGAGCGGTCGTAATCACTGAAAATAAAATGAATACGATTATTAAAAATCGTTTTGTCATTGATCGATATTAAATTCGAGAATATTGTTTAAGCCCTCCAACAAGAAATTAGAGTTGGCAAAGATGCCATTTTTTAAGTTTATAGACAAAAAACTTGCGTCTCCACCTGTAATTATTGTAATTAAATTATTATAACGAATCGAATAAGTGTGGATTATACCCTCAATTTCATTTATAGTGCCATTCAACACGCCAGACCTTATCGAGGCAACAGTAGAATCTCCAATTAACTCATGTTGGTCTCCCACATCCACTAAAGGTAAATTTGCGGTAAAGGAATTAAGAGCTAAAAACCGCATTTTTAGGCCCGGAGAGATCCCACCTCCCAGGTATTCGTCTGCCGCATTTTTAAAGTCATATGTAATGCAGGTACCCGCATCAATCACCAAAACATTTTGAGCAGGATATTTTTTCACTGCCGCAGCTACCAAAGCTTTTCGATCATTTCCAAGGGTTTCCGGAGTTCCATAAAGGTTTTTAAACGGAAGGGGTGTTGCTGCGGAAAGCTCCACCAGCCGTACCTGCCGCTGAAAATTATCAGGAAGCTTAAAGCCGACTGAAGAAACATTTGAAACCACTACCTGGATCAGATCAGGATATTTTTTAAATAGATCTAAAACCTTTTCTGATACCAGACCTTGTTCCACCACTTCTTTTAGTAACATTTCATCCTGCTGAAAAACAGCCAGTTTAGCAACGGTATTCCCAATATCTACAACAAGGTTCATAAGCGGGTGGTTGAAAAAGCTAAAATACAAAAGCATTTTTTTTCATTTTCCTTTGGGAGATATTAAATTTGAATCTATATTTGCACCCGCTTACTAGAAGGTAAGCCGCTTTTAGCACTGGTGCCTTAGCTCAGTTGGTAGAGCAAAGGACTGAAAATCCTTGTGTCCCTGGTTCGATTCCTGGAGGCACCACAAGCAAAGCAGAAGCCCTCAAATGAAAACTTGGGGGCTTTTTTAGTTTTATACAATTTGAAAAGTGCATTTTATTTACATCATTTATAGTTCAAAGGCCGATAAATATTATACGGGGGAATCAAATAATGTTCCGGCGAGACTGGAACTTCATAATAGTCATAAATTCTTAAAAGCATTTACTAAAGCTGCTGCCTCAGACTGGGAGATAAAACTCATATTCAGATGTGAAACTAAAAAAGATGCAGTTTATCTGGAACGCTATATTAAAAGAATGAAAAGCAGAAAATTTATAGAAAAAATAATTGACCGTCCTGAAATATTGGAAGAGATTCTCTCTACCTGGTAGTGTCCCTGGTTCCCCCGACGCTTCGGGGCTGGAGGCACCACAAGCAAAGCAGAAGCCCTCAAATGAAAATTTGGGGGCTTTTTTAGTTTTATACAATTTGAAAAATGCATTTTATTTACATCATTTATAGTTCAAAGGCCGATAAATATT
>JAAVJQ010000013.1:0-24396 GCA_012038135.1 Salinimicrobium nanhaiense | reverse complement strand
AAATAATGTTCCGGCGAGACTGGAACTTCATAATAGTCATAAATTCTTAAAAGCATTTACTAAAGCTGCCTCAGACTGGGAGATAAAACTCATATTCAGGTGTGAAACTAAAAAAGACGCAGTTTATCTGGAACGCTATATTAAAAGAATGAAAAGCAGAAAATTTATAGAAAAAATAATTGACCGTCCTGAAATATTGGAAGAGATTCTCTCTACCTGGTAGTGTCCCTGGTTCCCCCGACGCTTCGGGGCTGGAGGCACCACAAGCAAAGCAGAAGCCCTCAAATGAAAATTTGGGGGCTTTTTTAGTTTTATACAATTTGAAAAATGCATTTTATTTACATCATTTATAGTTCAAAGGCCGATAAATATTATACCGGGGAATCAAATAATGTTCCGGCGAGACTGGAACTTCATAATAGTCATAAATTCTTAAAAGCATTTACTAAAGCTGCCTCAGACTGGGAGATAAAACTCATATTCAGGTGTGAAACTAAAAAAGACGCAGTTTATCTGGAACGCTATATTAAAAGAATGAAAAGCAGAAAATTTATAGAAAAAATAATTGACCGTCCTGAAATATTGGAAGAGATTCTCTCTACCTGGTAGTGTCCCTGGTTCCCCCGACGCTTCGGGGCTGGAGGCACCACAAGCAAAGCAAAATTTCTCAAAAGAAATTCAAGAACTTTTATTCCCTAAAAAAGGCGAAAAAGGTAAATAAGTATTCTTCTTTTCAAAAATTCATATAAAGGAAAAGCCACCCAGTCAGGTGGCTTTATCAATTATTTTAGTAAAACTTAATTACTTACTCAAGGGTAATTGAAGTCATCACAAGATTTCCTGATGCATCAGTAATAGGAAGATCTAATCCGTTTTGTCCATCAAATTCATAAGATCCTTCTACTCCTGTATCGTTGTGAAGCATTACCCAAACTTTATCTCCGGACGCTACTTCTGCAGATTCTTCAAAAGTAATTTCTACGTCATCATGTGCACCCGCTTCAAGGTAAACCGGTTCAGAAATAATTTGCGGAACCATTGGTCCGTCGCCCGCTTCATTAGAAGCATGTACAACAACCCAGCCGCTATTACTCAACACTACGTCACCTACAGTTATCATATTGTCAGAAATTGCCTGATCATTTACAGTAAGTGTCCCTGTAATGGCCTGAGTGGAAATAGATGTTATCTCAATAGATGTCATTACTATATTTCCTGATTCGTCCATAATTGGCAAATCAAGACCATTTTCTCCATCAAATTCGTATACTTCTTCTTCCCCGGTATCTGTGTGTAACATAATCCATATAGTAGCCCCTGCATTTACAGTTGCTGTTTCTTTAATGGGTACCATAACGTTTTCATAAGTACCGGCTTCTAAATAAACGGGTTGAGAAATAATTTCCGGTACCATAGGACCGTCTCCAGCTTCGTTAGAAGCGTGAATAACTACATATCCGTCACGGTCCAGAGTTATACTTCCAACACTAATCACTCCATTTACAAGCACCTGGTTATCTGCACTTACTGTCCCTGTTGGAGCAGCCTCTACAGAAACTACAAATGATTTTGTAACTACATTATTGCTGTCATCCTTTATTGGAGCATCAAGGCCATTCGAACCATTGAATTCATAAGTTCCCATAATTCCATCGTCGGTGTGAAGCATTGCCCAAAGCACCTCTCCATCTTCGACTTCTTCTCCTTCTTTAAGCTCTACCATTACATCAGTTGCATCACCGGCTTCCACCATTTTTGGAACCGAAATAATTTCAGGAACCATTGGTCCACCGTCTCCGTTATCGCGGTGAATTACTACCCAACCATCCTGGCTCATGGAAACATTACTTATTGACAACATGTTGTTTTCAAGCATCTGATTTTCTACGACCAGATTTCCGGCAGGAGCAATAACATCTATACTATCGTCGTCGTCACTACAAGATGTAACTCCCATACTTACAACCATGGCTAATAATAAAAGATAAAATTTATTCATTTTCATATTCTGATTTTTTTGTTCGTTCCCGAAAGTAGAAACTTATCATCAAAACACCGTTAATGCTTTATTAAATGTAATATTTAGCCATTTTTTTTAGGTTTTATTTAATATTATTCATCTTTTTGCCCCGCCACCTCTTAAAAAATCATCATATGCTAATATTTAAAAAAATAAAAGGCCAACTATATTATAGTCGGCCTTCTAAATTAAACGGAATTATTTTTTTAATATATACTTTCTTCAGGGTCTGCTACCACTGTTAGAGTGAGAACTGTAGAATCTTTACAATCTCCGGTTCCAAGAGTATAAGTAGTTGTGTAATCCCCAAGCTGACTTTCTCTTTCAGGATTGTTAAAATCATTTATGATTTCCCAGATGGAAGGGCTATAGGTACCAGATTTTCTATCCACCCCGGACGCTAGCATTCCCGCATAAACTTTTCTCACTTCATCCCAACTCGGCAAAGCTTTAGCTTCACTTAAAGTCATTTCCCGAGAGGCATCAGGGCCTGCATTAAATGGATGCTCCTTTACTTGATAATTCAAATAGCTCCAATTTCCTTGTTTTACAGCAACGTCTCCCGCCCAGGCAGATTCCAGACCGTTAAAAGTAGTAAAACTCGCAATGACAAAGTTGTCATTTAATTCATCTAACGGAAAGCTAAAAGAATGCTCCTGTACATAAGCCTCGAAAATTAATTGGTATTCCATTTTGTTAGGCTGTAAATTTCCTTTCCCAACAAGAGGAAATGCATTAAAACTATTGGCAATATCGAGAGAAGTGGCAGAAATTGAATTACCTTCATTAGCAGTAATAGTAAGATATAAGCTATCCCGATCATTACGAACCTCAATTGTTCCCAAAGTGGAATAATTGAAGGTTGTAATTACACAGCCACTACTAACAAAAGTGGCATTTAAATCCATTAAAGAATGTTCAGAATTAACCAAATCCTCGTCATCCACGCTACATCCCACCGCAAAGAATGGAATAATGCACCAAAGTAAACATTTCTTCATGAATTAATTTATTAAGTTAAGAATCAGAAAATTAGGTAAGAGAGGAGCTGAAAAAAAACAATTCTTAGATTTTTCGATAAGAAGAAAATAAATGAAGATGTACTACAATATTTCGGAGTTTTACATTCGACAAAAATGTAGGAAAGTTTGTAAAATATTACAGTGGGATTGAACTACGATAATTATTTTTTTGAAACTAAAGTTTGTCACAAACACCAGGGCAAAAATGCCCTTTGGCTGTGGATTTCACATCAGTTGATTTTAAAAAAATTGTGCAAATGAGCCAATAAATATCGAAATTAATCACCGCGGCATCATCTCCAGCCTCTCCCCCTCAAGGGTGTAAATTTCTCCCATCATTACTGCTGTGGCACAGGCATGAACCGGGAGTATCCCTACAATATCTCCAATTTTCAGTCGATGTATCATTTCCTCCGGCAGACTCAGCACTCCATGTTCCTGTGAAAGTTTGATCACCTTAGCTCCGGGAATTGGAGCTGACCATCCATTTTGTTGCAACTCAACAACAAGTCCGTAATGGACATTACCTGCAGTGCTATTCAGGGAATCTTTTCCCTGATGCACCCAACCACTGTGGACTATGGCCTCATTTCTCTCCGGATGTACAGCAACCACTGGAACTGCCAGAGAAATAGCAATTTCTTCAAAAGAATTTACGCCAATGTTCTGTTGAACAAGATCATAATAAACAAAATTACCAGGATGAATACTGTCCACACCTTCGAAATCTTCTGCAAGGCTACAGGAGGGAGTATCTCCCAAACCGATCTTCAGTTCCGGGAATTCTTCTTTAAAATGCCTTTTTAGGGCCTTCAGCTTATTAAGGACTCCGGCAGAAATCTCTTTAACTTCTTCCGGAGATGTTGCAGCATAAGTTTGTCCGGGATGAGAGTAGAATCCGTAAAACTGAAGACGGGAATTTCTGGTGGATTCGAGAATGTCGGAAATCTGAACATAATCGTCCGCAGCAACACCAGAACGCCCGTCCCCGGTATCTATTTCAATGTAAAATTTGATATCTGCCTTTATATGCTCTTTTAACGACATGGTAGTGGCCTTGCTGTTTATAAAGATTTTCAGGGCGACTTGAGTAGCAAGGGAGTTGATTTCTTTAACCTCCAATATATTCACCGGAAAAGCTATGGTAATACCTTTCCAGCCATTTTGGGCGAAATATTCCGCCATCTTTACAGAAGTTACGGTAATGGCCGTGACTCCGGCTTCCATAAACCATTCCCCAACTTTTGAGGACTGATGGGTTTTAAAATGAGGAATCAATTGCACATGATGCTTCTGCGCTTTACTGAACATTTTCCTGATATTCCCTTCACAAATTCTTCGGTTCAGCAGTAAAGTGGGACGCACTATTTCAACCATGGCCTTTTAGGGTTTAATTTACAAAGTAATGTTTATGGAATCTCTTAAGCAGGAGTACATTCTTTCTTACTGAAAGTTGAATTGTAAGTAATTTATTTAGATGGAAAAGTAATTTTAGTCCAATAAAAGAAGATTTTTTCAATTTTTTCAGCAGCAACTGCAACAAATTGGTTTTTTTGCGGTCCTTATAGAAACCAACCGTCGATGAAATTATTTTTTTATTTACTGCTGCTCTTAAATTTCACCCTTCTTTCGGCACAGGAACAAGATACTATCCCCCGAAAAAAGATCACCATTTCAAGAGTTACAGAATCTCCTAAGATCGATGGAGTTTTGGATGACCCTGCATGGAAAAATGCCGCGATAGCTACAAATTTTGTGGAACGCATGCCGGTAAACGGACAGCCGATCCCTGACAGTCTAAATACTGAAGTAAAGATCATTTATGATGACCTGGGGATCTATTTCGGCGCCACTTTAAAAGATCCTGAACCTTCAAAGATCATGACAGAACTGTCAGAACGTGACAATATTGGAGCTTCAGATTTCTTTTTTGTTCTGCTCAACGGCTATAATGACCGGCAGCAGAGTATGCAGTTTATCGTCACTTCTGCCGGAGTGCAGTATGATGCTAAAATGACCAATGGGTTTGAAGATTCTTCCTGGAATGCAGTATGGTACAGCGAAACCAAAATTACCGACCTAGGTTGGATAGCAGAAATTTTTATTCCCTATTCTGAGCTGCGCTTTCCGGAGAAAAAAATTCAGGAGTGGGGATTGCAGATGGAACGGGATTTTAGAAGGACCGGCACCCGTTATAGCTGGAGCCATGTAAACAACAAAAAAGGATCATTCTCCCTCTATGACGGTGAGATCCATGGGATCAAAAATATTGAGACACAGGTACGGCTTTCCTTCCAGCCTTATATTTCCTCTTACCTAACCAACTATGCGGGAGATACCGAAATGAATTTTAACGGCGGGCTTGATCTTAAATACGGGATCAACGATGCCTTTACCCTCGACATGATCCTGATACCGGACTTTGGGCAGACAAAGTTTGATGAAGAAGTGCTAAATCTCTCAGCGTTTGAGGTCCAGTATGAGGAAAACCGCGCGTTTTTCACTGAAGGCACAGAATTGTTCACTAAAGGTAATCTTTTCTATTCCCGAAGAGTAGGCGGTGCACCCTCAGGACGCCTGACTCTTACAGACAACGAAGTGGTTGAGGAGTATCCTTCCACAGTAGATCTTATCAATGCTGTGAAGATCTCCGGAAGAACTGCCCAAGGACTCGGGATAGGTTTCTTTAATGCCATTACTGAAAAGACCTATGCAACGATCAAAAATTCTGAAACAGGGGAAAAGAGGAAGCAACTGGTAGAGCCGCTTACCAATTATAATATTCTGGTGCTTGATCAACGTTTTGGAGATAATTCCTCGGTTTCTTTTATCAATACTAATACCACCCGGGAAGGACATTTTAGAGATGCTAATGCAGCCGGAGTTTATATGGATCTCACGAATAAATCCAGCACCTTTAGATATTCTGCGGGTGCCGAAGGAAGCTGGGTGGTAAGCGAAGACACAAAATTTGGAGCTGAAGTAAATGCCGCTATATCTAAAATCAACGGCAAAAACAGGTTCCAAACGGGAGTTGATCTAAGAACACGAGATTATAATATCAATGATCTTGGCTACTCCAGCTCCACTAATTACCTTACTTATTTTGCGGGGTATAACTACAGGCTATTACAGCCAAAAGGCTTCCTCAATAATATGTTTCTCAATTTCAACCTGCAGCATTTGCGCAGACTGGAGACAGATCTTTACAGCAGGTTTGTTTTCAATTTCAATTCGAGTTTTACCACGAAAAAATTCTGGAATTTTGGCGGCGGATTTGAAACTACTCCCTTCGGAACTCAGGACATTTATGAGCCGCGGGTGGAGGGAAGACATTTTGACATCCCCACCTACTATGATGTATGGGTATGGTTGGGGACAGATTTCCGAAAGAAATTTGCTATAGAAGGAGTTATAGATTGGTACAAGTATGATGAAAAAGGAAGAGGAGATCTCATTATAGATTTTGGCCCCAGATATCGGTTTTCAGATAAATTTACAGTGAACTGGTTCACCAACATCAGGCTCAATGACCAGGAAGAAGGTTTTGTCAACTTGCTGCAGGATGATATTTTATTTGGACAGAGAGATCGCCATACCCTTACAAATTCCCTTGGCTCAACCTATATTATCAATAATAGAACGTCTTTAAACCTGGCCTTTCGCCACTACTATTCCGAAGTTTTTTATACGGAATATTATACGCTGCAGCCAAATGGAGAATTAGATTTTTATGCTCACGGAAACAATGATTACAACACTACCTATAACAGCTGGAATCTTGATCTAAGATTCTCCTGGTGGTTTGCACCCGGTAGCCAGCTTACCCTTCTTTACCGAAACGCTATTAACGGTTTTCAGGATCAGTCTCACGTCAATTTTGGAGATAATTTTCGATACCTGTTTGAGCAGCAACAGCTTAACAGTCTTTCCTTACGACTTAGTTACTACCTGGACTATAACAGAGTTAAAAACTGGCTTGCTCCACAACAAAAAGCACCTGCTAATGCAGATGCTTTGGGAGCTTCTTATAAGGAACGTAAAAATAATCCGCTCTTAAAATTGAGTTTTTAATCCTTTTTTTTCCTGGTGAATAATAGAATGGCTCCGGCTATTGCAGCCGCAGTGACTGCAGATTTTAGCACAAAATTCTTTCGGTTATATTTCCATTCAGATTTCAAACCATGTTCTGCAAATAGATTAGGAATGTGACCATTCCCGAGGTCCTCAAAAATGCCTTCAATCTCTCCAATTCTGTCTGCCATTACCAACGGAAGCCATCTTCCATAGCTGGATTCACTGTATTTAAAGGCTAGTCTGCGCAAGGCCCCACTTAGACCCGAAGGAGGAACGGTATTTCCAAAAACTGCAGGAATATTAGGTCGTTCTACAGATTTAAGAACCTCAACGGTTACGGGCTGTTGCTCGGGTCGCTCCCAGGTGTAGCCTTCAATTTCCTCATCTGTTCTATGTTTCATAGGATATGTAGGATCATTTTTAGGATCTCTATCCACGCCCCACCCCTTTATATGGCTGTGATCGCCGCCTCTTTTATTTCTGAAATCTTCGGGTTTAGTTTCATCTCCGATCATGTGTTTCTTTTTAAAATTAAAAATTTGTTTTTGGCTTTTTACTTAAGCTGAAGGCGGAATAAGTACTGTTTTAATACAGTTATCCAGTTTTTTGCTGAATATGTGATAACCTTCTCCAACTTCTTCCAACGGAATGCGATGAGTGATCATTGCCTTAGGATCGATAATACCATTTTTGACATGCTCTATCATCTTAGGCAGCAATCTCTTTACTGAAGCCTGACTTGCCCGAATGGTAATTCCTTTATTCACCACATTTCCAATTGGCACCAGGGCATCAATAGGTCCGTAGACTCCAACAATGGAAACGATCCCTCCCTTTTTAACAGAATTGATCGCCCAATGAAGAGCAGTTGTGGAACCACCCTGCATGAGTAATTTTCTTCCCAGCATGGTGTTCATGGTATCTCCCGCCGCTTCGGCACCTACAGCATCAATACAAACATCGGCGCCTAAGGAATCTGTAATCTTTTTGATAAAAACCACAGGATCTTCAAGATGTTTAAAATTATAAACCTCACATTGAGCGAATTCCTTCACAAATTCCAGCCTGTAGTCCAGCTGATCAATGACAATGACTCGTCCCGCTCCAAACAGCCAGGCACATTTGGCAGCCATGATCCCAATTGGACCGGCTCCAAAAACCACTACGGTATCTCCTTCCTGGATTCCACCCATTTCGGCAGCCTGATAACCTGTTGGCACCACATCTGTTAGCAGTACGGCATCATCGGGATCCATCCAATCTGGTATAACAGTTGGCCCGACATCGGCATAAGGAACACGCACATATTCGGCCTGGCCTCCATTATAGCCCCCGGTAGTATGGGAATAACCAAATATTCCGCCGGCCGCTGTAGATTGGGGGTTTGCCTCATGACATTGGCCGTAGAGTTCCTGCTTACAAAAAGCACATTTTCCGCAGGCGATATTAAAAGGAACCATCACCCGGTCCCCTACTTTTACTTTTTCCACAGATGATCCTACATCAACTATTTCTCCTATAAATTCATGGCCGAAAGTTGACCCTACCCGCGTATCGGGTACCAAACCGTGATAAAGGTGGAGGTCAGATCCGCAAATACAGGATCTTATCACTTTGACAATAGCATCTTCGGGATGTTCGATTTCGGGAAAAGGACGGTCTCTGTCAGCGCGGATCCTGAATGGTCCGCGGAAATTCATTGCTAGCATATCTTTAAAATTTTTCTTTTACAAAGCATTCTCAGGAACAAAAGGAAAGATACCCAGTTGATTACCTGATATTTAAAATTAAAGAAAGTAGCTTCCGGATAAAAGTATTTAACTATACTTTATGCGCAGAAGGTTAACTTTAGGATGCTGCTAACAAAACAGTAGGAAAATTCAAGCGTGGAAAAGGACTTTAAAAATGCCATTTTTAAAGCTTTTACTTCAGAAGCCTTTTTCTTCCTCTTGCACTTCCTATATTAGAGGCTCAAATTTTTAATGATGTCCAAAACATATTACGACCCCGCCGACCTTAAGAAATTCGGAAGCATTTCAGAATGGAATGAAAAACTTGGCAGCAAATTCTTTGAGTACTACAATAGTGTCTTTGAAGAAGGTGCCTTAACTGCCCGTGAAAAATCTTTAATCGCCCTTGCAGTTTCTCATGTTGTGCAATGTCCATATTGTATAGATGCCTATACCAAAGATGGTCTTGAGCGCGGAATAGAAAAAGAAGAAATGATGGAAGCCGTCCATGTGGGCGCCGCCATAAAAGGTGGAGCAACCCTTGTACACGGAGTCCAGATGATGAACAAGTACAATAAGTTGTCCATGTGAGCAGATCCAAGGAAGCACGAAGTGCTGACGTAGGAGTCGCTCATCCCGACGAAGGAGGGATCTCCGTAAAGCCGTTGCATGCAACGGCTCCGCGGCCCCATAAAAACTACAATATTAATATATGCCCACAAAATCCCTACAAGCCCGCAAAAACCTCCTCTCCGATCCGCAGGAACAGCTAAAATATCTTAGCAACGGGATCTTTGGAAGTGGGGAACTTCCACTGTTCAGGGAGAAGATAGCTGCTACGGGAGATCTTCCGCTAAAACCGAAAAAGCTGGAGATCCTCCAGCTCAACCTTGGCTACATGTGCAATCAGGTCTGCTCACATTGCCATGTAGATGCAGGACCTGATCGAAAAGAGATCATGACCCGTGAAACTATGCAGCTTTGCCTGGAGGTCATCAGGAAATCCGGCGCACATACGTTGGATCTTACCGGAGGAGCGCCCGAGATGAATCCAAACTTCCGCTGGTTCGTGGAAGAAGCTTCAAAAGCCGGAATCCAGGATTTCATAGTACGCTCAAATCTAACGATCATAGTAGCGAACAAAAAATATTATGACCTGCCAGAGTTCTTTAAAAAGCATAATGTTCATGTCGTTTCTTCCCTGCCCTTTTACAAAAAGGAAAAGACTGACAGGCAGCGCGGTAATGGAGTCTTTGATAAATCTATTCAAGCCTTAAAGATGCTGAACGCGGTTGGCTATGGCCGGGAAGGTAGTGGATTAAAGCTGGACCTGGTCTATAATCCCGCCGGAGCCTTCTTACCGGCCAATCAACAGGCCCTGGAGCGGGATTTCAAAAAAGCCTTGACAGCAGATTTTGATATTGACTTCAATGAACTCTTTTGCATCACCAATCTGCCGATAAGCAGGTTTTTGGAGTACCTTATAGCTTCTGAAAACTATGAGGATTATATGACTGCCCTGGTGGAAGCATTTAATCCTGCCGCAGTCCAAAATGCGATGTGCACAAATACGGTTTCAGTTAGCTGGGATGGCTGGCTATATGATTGTGATTTCAACCAGATGCTTGGTTTAAAAGTGAACTCTAAAGTGCAGCATTTAAAAGATTTTGAACCGGAATTTCTCCAGAACAGGGAGATCTGTATCTCCCAACACTGCTACGGCTGTACTGCAGGTGCCGGAAGCAGTTGCCAGGGAAGCGTGACCTAATGAAGAAAGTTAAAGAGAATAGCTTAGAGGAGCTCTTACTTATCTTTACCCGAAATCCTGAATTAGGAAAGGTGAAGAAAAGGCTGGCTGCAGGTATAGGTGACACATCGGCTTTAAATGTCTATAAATATTTACTGAAGCATACCGTGGAGGTTACGGAGAACCTTCAGGTGGAAAAATGGGTTTTTTATTCCGAAGATGTTCCGGAAGAGGATATCTGGGACAAAAATGTTTTCAGTAAAAAGCTTCAGCATGGAAAAGATCTGGGCGAGCGCATGGAGAAGGCTTTCCGCAGCGGTTTTGAAGCAGGTTATAGTAATATCATAATCATTGGCAGTGATCTTTTCGATCTTTCAGAAGAGGACCTTAAAAAGGCTTTTTTGATACTGCAGCATTCCGAAGCTGTGATTGGTCCGGCAACAGATGGCGGCTATTATCTTTTAGGTCTAAAGTCATTAATTTCAAAGGTCTTTAAAAATAAGACCTGGGGTAACGACACAGTACTTGAGGCTACCCTAAAGGACCTGGAAAATTATGAAATAAACCTACTGGAGCCGAGGAATGATATCGACGGATTTAAGGACTTGCAACAGTACCCCGAACTCTTAAGTATAATATCCAATAAAAATGAAGAACAATAGTTTTAACTGCAAAAGAGGATTCCTGTCAATCAGAAAAGAATTACTAATTCTCCTTCTTCTCTGCCTCGTCTCCTTCCCTGCGACAGCACAAGAACCGGAAAATACCGGTTCCCTATTTATTATTGGCGGCGGCTCCCGTCCTACTTCAATGGTGGAGCAAATCATTCAGGAATCCCAAATTGATGAGGGAGGTTATGCTATCATTCTTCCAATGGCTAGTGCCGAACCTGATTCATCTTTTTATTACGCCAAAAAACAATTTGCGGAGCTGGGATTAAAAAATATTTACAAGCAGGTATATGATAGCACAACAGTTACCAACAGCCAAAAACTAGACTCTCTAAGAAATGCACGACTGATTTATATTCCCGGTGGAGACCAGGATAGGTTTATGAAGGCTGTAGCCGGCACTCCTGCTGCAGACGCACTAATGGAAAACTATAAGAACGGCGGAATGATTGCGGGAACCAGTGCCGGGGCAGCGGTGATGAGCCGGGACATGATCACCGGCACAGAACTTAAACATCCTGAGTATCATTCTACTTTTCGAAACCTGGAGGCGCAAAACCTTGAATTAAAACAAGGATTGGGGATGCTGAAAAATGTAATTATCGATCAACATTTTGTAAAAAGAAGCAGGTACAACAGGCTGTTAACTGCCATGATAGAAAATCCGGTGATTAAGGGTATTGGGATTGATGAGTCTACAGCTATTCTTGTGAAGAATGGAAAAGCTGAAGTAGTGGGTGAATCTCAGGTTATTGTTTTTTCTAATCCTAAAGCCTCAAAAAACACTTCTAAAGGCAAGCTTGCAGCCAGGGGTTTGGTGTTAGATATTTACCTGGAGGGCGACAAATTCGATCTTTCTAATTGAGCATAAAAAAGAGAGCTGTATTTCTACAGCTCCCTTTTTAAAATCAGGCATTTTTTAGTACCCGGGATTTTGTACTAGCTCCTCATTGGTATCCATTTCCCGTAACGGAATTGGAAGTACAAGATTATTGGCATTATAAGGGATATCTCCTATGTCTCTGCCTAATCTTTTTGCATCAAAAAGGGCAAAACCTTCAAAGGCTAACTCCCGCATTCTTTCCATAAGAATTTCATCCAGATCTACAGAATCAAATAAGGTGGCATTGGCACGTGCTCTAAGAGTATTGATATCTTCAAGAGGTGTAGCTCCAACTTCGGTTCCCAGTCTTTCATTAGCTTCTGCACGGATGAGGTACATTTCGGCAAGACGAATAAAAGGAACATTTGCAAATTGGCTTTGCCATTTCAAAGTAGCAATACCTCTATCGGTTTCATAGAAAAATTCTGCTCTGTCATCATTTGGATCATCATAAATGGAAAAATGCTCCTCCCTTATGGAAAGATCCGGGTCGCCTGAGCGTCCTCCATAATCATATCCTCCCCAAAATTCGTTGAAGGCATTCCAGCTGGCATCCTGGCTGGTCACCTGGAAAGCCAGAATATCCTCGTCTGAATTTTCATCATTGTTGAATGCAGCTCCAAAATCGGAAATCAATTCGAAGCCACTGTTTTCAATAACATCATCTGCAGCATCTCTTGCCTGTTCATAGTCTCCTCTCTGTAAATAAACCCTCGCAAGAAGACCTTGTGCACTATACTTGCTGGCATAAAAACCATTATCTTCTGGTAACAAAGAATAGGCATCGGTAAGATCATTGAGCACCTGGGAATATCCTTCTTCAATAGTGTTTCTCGCAGGATAGTCAATTGAAGATGCATCAAGCACAGGTTCCAATACGACAGGAACTCCCAATTCGCCTCCGTTTGCTCCCATTTCATAAGGCATTGAGAATAACCTTACCAGGTCAAAATAGGCAAGCCCCCTAAGGAATTTGGCTTCACCTTCAACCTGGGCTCTTTCATCCTCATCTTCAAAAACATCAAGATTGGCAAGAACAATATTGGCCTGATTAATTATCTGATACCCATTCATCCAGATATCTCTAACATAGCTGTTATCGGCAAGAATAGCTTTTTCATCAAATTCAGCAGGTTGTACATAAGTTCCGTTCCATGAAAGGTGGCCATCATTGGCAATTAATTCTGAAGCCAGGGCAATATGACCACCGTAGCTGTCATTATCCCTCGCCTCGGCATACATTCCCACAAGAATGGTCTGAATATTTGCGGGAGTTGAGGTCGCCACTTCCGGAGATAGACTTTGTTCCGGCTCGACATCAAGATTGTCATCACAGGCAGTAAATCCTAATGCAAATAATGACAATATAATTGTATAGACTTTAGATTTTTTCATAGTGATAATTTTTATATATCGATGTTTAATCCAATTGTATATGTTTTTGCAGGAGGCGCAGAATAGAAGGTTTCTCCTACATTTATGTTGAAGTTCCCATTGTTATCATAGGTAGACTCAGGATCGTAACCGCTATAATCGGTAAAAGTAAGAAGGTTTACACCGGTAAAATAAACTCGTAAACGATCAACAGAAAATCTCTGAGTCCATTCAAATGGGAAGGTATATCCAAATGAAAGGTTACGCAATCTTATGAAATCAGATTCTTCAAGATACCTGGAAGAATCCTGCTGTCCATTGGTACTGTACATCCTTGCCTGCGGTACATCTGTAATGTCACCCGGCTGCTGCCATCTGTCGAGCTGATCTACAGTTTGGTTATCTTCATATCGTGCGTTACCAGACTGGAATTTACCTCCGGAATTATATAATGAGGCACCCCACTCTCCCTGGAAAGTAAATGAAAGGTCAAAGTTGTGGAAGTACAGGGTATTGGTCAATCCAATCATGAGATCTGGATACGCACTTCCAAGAACTACCCTTGAGGCTTCATTATAACTTGCTGTAGTGGTTCTGTCACGGGTTCCATTATCCAATAAAGTATTCTTATAAAATAACGCATCCCCATTTGCCGGATCAACACCGGCGTATTCAACAAGGTAAAAAGAAGAAATTGTTTCGCCTTCTCTCACGATATTTACCCCTGAAACTATGTCTCCTCCCGGGAGATCGGTGACTTCATTGTCAAGAGTAGAAAGGTTGAAGGAGGTATCCCACTTGAAATTTTCTGAAGTAAAGTTCTTTGTATTAAGAACAAATTCAAAACCTCTGTTCGCCATAGAACCCACATTCCTTGTAATACTTGGGAACCCTGAAGTTCCGGGAACCGGCTGATTTAGTAAAAGGTCGTTTGTCTTTTTTACGTAATAATCTATTTCCCCGGATAACCTGTTATCAAAAAGACCAAAATCAAGACCGATATCTACCTGGTCTGTTCTTTCCCATTTAAGATCCGGATTTCCTAACTGGCTTGGATACAGGGTTGCAATTTTGTTATAAGCACCTCCGCTAAATAATCCAAGGCTGGCAAAGTTCCCAATTCCGGCGTTCCCGGTAATACCCCAGCTACCCCTTAATTTCAGCAAAGAAAAGGTTTCGGAGTCATCAAGGAAATCTTCTTCCGAAATAATCCAACCGGCAGATGCTGCTGGAAACCAACCATATCTGTTCTCTGCACCAAAGCGCGAAGACCCGTCATAGCGTAAACTGGCTTTTAAAAGATACTTGTCGAACAAAGAAAATGTCGCTCTACTAAAGTAAGACAGGAAATTGTATTTTGTTCTTGTAGAAAAACCATCAATAATTTCAGAAGCACTGTCAACTGTTTGAAGATCGTCTGATGCGAAACCGGTACCGGCTACAAATTGTCTTTTGCGGGCGCTTTCTTCAAAGCTCATCCCCAGCACCACTTCAAGGTCGTAATCCTCAACGAATGTAGTATTATAGGTGAAATAGTTGCTTAAGCTATACCTGTCTGACTGTACCGCGTTGGCATCAGCATAGCCGTTAGTTGAAGCAGATTCGGTTAGACTACCTGCAAAATATTCTTCGGTCTGGTTATTATTATCGTAACCAAATTCCGACCGGAAGCTCAATTCTTCTAAAAGATAATATTCAGCATAAGTATTGAATAATACTCTGAAAATATCCGAATCCCAATCTCCATTATACTCCTGCATCAAAAAGTTGTAATAAATAGTACTCTCATTATTAGGGATTCCATTCTCAAGGTAGGCAGGAGAAAGAGGGGATTGTGCTATAGCCTGCAAAGGGGTAGAAAATGAATTGTCTGTCCCTATTCTGGAAATATGGGTTTTACTTATACCTACATTCACACCCACATTAAGGCGGTCGCTTGCTTTGTGATCTACGTTGGTTCTAACCGAGTAACGCTCAAGATCGTTACCTCTTACAATGGCTTCAGTTCTGTTGTATCCGCCGGAAAGGAAAAAAGTAGTTTTTTCATTTCCTCCTGAAACAGAAATTGTATGATCCTGAACAGAACCATCTACAAGGGCAAAGGATTGCCAATCTGTATCTACTGCCCCATTTCTCCAGTCAAGTCCGTTAGCCATCCAGTCAAAATAACCTCCTTCTTCAGTAAGCCAGGTGTCTTCAGCTCCGTAGCTATTGGCAGAAGCTTCTGTGAATAACTCCACGTACTGCTCTGCATTCAACCAATCTAATGTATTGGTAGGTTCACTCCACCCCATGGAAGTATTCAGAGAGATCTTTGTCTTTCCCGATTTACCTGATTTGGTGGTGATTAATACGACTCCATTTGTACCTCTTGCTCCATATATCGCTGCAGACGATGCATCCTTAAGAATTTCAATGGAGGCGATATCATTAGGATTTAAGGAAATGAGCGGGTTTATAGGTGCCTGGGAAACAGATTCATCATCATTGATCAAAGGCATCCCGTCAATTACATAAAGCGGTTCCTGTGAGGAAGAGATACTTGAGATACCCCGAATTCTCATTTTCACGCCCCCTTCAACCTTACCATTGATCTGGGTGATCTGTACACCGGCAGCTTTCCCTGTAAGAGCACCCTGTATACTTGGGATTGGAATGTTGTTGATCTCATCTTCAGATATAGAGGCAATATTATCGGTCACTTTTCTCTTTGACTGTGTACCATAACCTACTACTACCACTTCTTCAAGACTGTTATCTGCCGCCATTTGCACATTAATTACGTCCTCGGCGCCTACAGTTCTTCTTTCGCTTCCAAAACCTACGAAAGAGTAAACCAGAACATCCCCCGTATTTGCGGTGATCCTATAGTTCCCGTCAAAATCTGTCTGGGTTCCCCGTGAGGTGCCTTCAATGATGATATTCACCCCAATGAGCGGCAGGCCGTTTTCTCCTACCACAGCTCCGGAAATTTCTTTTTCCTGAGCAAGAACAATTGTTGAGATTAAAAATAATCCCAAAAAAAGGTAATTTTTAATTTTCATAAGTTGATATGTTTGAATTAGCCGATGTGTAAATTAAGAATAAATTGTCTATTATCTTATGAAACGGAAGTTTTTTGCTGCTGAAGCTGAAGGGTTCTTTGCAAATATTTTTTTACCCTCTACTTCGCCGCATTATTGTATTCCAACTTTACCAAAATTATTAGGCTCTGTGAAAATTTATAAAAGCATTCTATAGCAATTCGGCTTTACTCTCCAATAGTTGTAAGTTTGTAGAAGCCTCTTTATCTTTTTCAGGATGGGCTTTTAAATATTTACATATAAACATGATTAAAGATTTACAAGACACTACAGAATTCCTGCAGGCGCGGGGTTTTGAAAATCCCGAGATAGGGATCATATTAGGAACAGGACTGGGAAAATTAATTGATGAACTGGAAATAATTGCGGAAGTCAGTTACAATCACATCCCCGGCTTCCCAACGGCAACAGTTGAATTTCACAAGGGAAAACTCATCTTTGGAAAGCTCGATGACAAAAAAGTAGTGGTCATGCAGGGTCGTTTTCATATTTATGAAGGTTATTCGCTCTGGGATGTGACATTCCCGGTGAGGGTAATGAAGCGCCTGGGGATTAAGAAACTACTTATCTCCAATGCCGCAGGTTCCCTGAATCCTGAATTTAAGAAGGGAGAGATCATGCTTATCGATGACCATATTAATCTCCAGGGCGGATCTCCACTGGCCTTTAGAGGAGTGGAACAGCTGGGAACGAGGTTTACCGACATGAGTGCGCCTTACGATCAGCAAAGCGGGCGAATTATGCAGGAGATAGCAAAAGAACATGGTATCATATTGCACAAAGGAGTGTACGTTTCTGTGGTTGGTCCTCAATTGGAAACAAGGGCAGAATATCGCTTTTTACGCAGCATAGGAGCCGATGCCGTTGGAATGAGTACGGTGCCCGAAGTTATCGTAGCCAATCATTTAAAGATTCCGATTGCTGCAGTTTCTGTACTTACAGACGAAGGAAATCCGGACGATCTTCAACCGGTGAACATACAGGATATTATAGAAACAGCAGGCAAAGCTGAACCTCAAATGATAACGCTGTTTAGAGAACTCATCAAGCGCATAGAACTTAAACCGGCAGAATAATGTCTTCCCCCGAACATGTAGTGATTATTGGAAACGGCGTGGCCGGGATCACTGCCGCACGCCACATTCGCCGTATTTCTGATAAAAAGATCACGGTGATCTCTGCGGAAAGTGATTACTTCTTTTCGCGCACCGCCCTCATGTATGTGTATATGGGTCATATGAAATGGGAACACCTGAAGCCGTACGAAGACTGGTTTTGGGAAGAGAACCGCATTGAGCTGAGGCAGGCGTATGTGGAGAAAATAGAAACCTCTTCAAAAATGCTATTTTTGAGAGGTAACGAAAAAATCTCTTACGACCAGCTTATCCTTGCCACCGGTTCTGTTCCACGATTCCTGGGAATTGAAGGCGAAGATCTGCAAGGAGTTCAGGGTCTGGTTTCGAAACAGGATCTTGAGCTGCTGGAAGAAAACACCAAAAACTGCCGGGGCGCAGTGATCGTTGGCGGCGGACTCATTGGCGTAGAGCTGGCCGAAATGCTGCACACCAGAAAAATCCCGGTAACTATGCTCATCAGAGAAACAGCTTTCTGGCAGAATGCGCTTCCTGTAAAAGACGCCCAATTCATCTCCCGCCATATAGAAAGCCACGGGATAGCTCTAAAACATGAAACTGAAATAAAACAAATCAGCGGGACAAACGGCAGAGTAAACTCAATTGAAACAACTTTGGGAGAGGAAATTGGCTGTGATCTTCTCGGAATCTCCGTTGGAGTGAAGCCGAACATTGACTTTTTAAAAGGTTCAGAAATTGAAACAGACCGTGGAATTTTGGTGGATCCATTTTTAAAGACGAACATCCGGGATGTGTATGCTATAGGGGACTGCGCCCAGCACCGGGAGCCGGTAAAAAGCCGAAAAGACATTGAAGCCGTTTGGTACACCGCCCGTATGATGGGAGAAACCGTGGCTCAAACCATCTGCGGAAAACCCTTTAAGTATCAACCCGGTCACTGGTTTAACAGTGCCAAATTTTTCGATATTGAATATCAAACTTATGGAAATGTAAGTGCGAACCCGGGAGAGGACGAACAGCATTTTCATTGGGAACATAGTGATGGAACTAAAGCAATAACTATTGCTTTCGATACTTCCTCCTCAACATTTTTGGGAATTAATACCTACGGAATCAGGATGCGTCATGAGATTTTTGATCGCTGGCTAACAGAGGAACGGGACCTGGAATATGTCCTGAAACACCTGAAACAAGCCAATTTCGATCCCGAGTTTTACGACCGTCACGAGAAGGAGATTTTTAGTAGATTTAAAGAATCCGTTTAAACAGGAACGACTAGACCTCACAGGTTTTAAAAACCTGTGAGGTCTGCAAATAGACAGACACATGCAGTATCAACCATTAATTCCAGATAGGTATTTTCACATCTACAATAGAGGAAATAATGGAGAGGACATTTTTCTGAAAGAAAGGAACTACGAATATTTCCTTAACCTGATCGAAAGACATCTTATTTTTACCTGCGACATCATTGCCTATTGCATGTTGAAAAACCATTTCCATCTTGTAATCAGAACGAAAGAAAATCAAGAGGAAAAAAGAATTTCAAAGGCTTTTTCAAACTTTTTCAATGCCTATTCCAAAGCAATAAACAAAGCCTATACTCGAACTGGAAGTCTATTTCAAGAATGTTTTAAGAGAATTCTAATATCAGATGAAAGCTACCTCATCAACTTAATCCTCTACGTTCATCTTAATCCTGAACATCATTCTATGGTAGGTGATTTCCGGGATTACGAATATTCTTCATATTCAGATTATCTTGAATCCGGGCCGTCTCTTCTGACAAAAGAAGATGTTTTGGCACTATTTGGTCAAAAAGAGCATTTTATTGCAGTTCATGAAGCAAAGAGAAAAACAGGAGTAGAATTAGATATTAATTTCGATTAACAAAAGACCTCACAGGTCTTAGAGACCTGTGAGGTCTGGTTAAAATCCCTTTATATGTCCACACCTCAACATAACATGTCCCTAACGGGAGAACCACCCGCAAAGCTCTCGACAACTCAAAAAGTCGCGGCAGGGATTGGTTGGACAGGAGTTTTTATCCTGGTCCTGGCACTGCTTAACCTGCAACTTCCTTCCTTCTTTTTATGGGGAGCCATCGCTTTTATAGCGCTGGGGGTGATCATCTTTGCTAATGATCAGTACAGAGGAAAGTCTCCAGGGATCAAAAATGACGGTGTCTGGTTCAAATCTATGACGGCCCGTGGCGTTCTCGCCTGGGGCACCGGAATTATCCTTACACTATTTTACATCGTCCTGTACTGGTTTCCCCAATATCTCGGATATAATCCGGACGGTGCCAATAGCGGGCTCATCGCTCTTTTCGATCCCTTAAGTACATTGATCAGCGGCCAACCTGCAAGTCAGTGGTTTGTTTATGGAACATTATATACCCTGGCCATCCTCGCCTTTGGCTATAAGTTCCTGCTCAAATACAGGCACAACAAATACGAAGTGCTGAGGACTTATTCTGTAATGTTCTTTCAGCTGGGATTTGCGTTTCTAATTCCGGAGATCCTCATTCGGTTGAATCAGCCGTATTTCAATCCGGTGAACATCTGGCCCCTTAATTATGATCTTTTTGCAGGTTATAAATTATCGGAGTTTTTTTCTGCCGGAAATATTGGCCTGCTCATGCTCTTCTTCGGAATAGCTTCTATTTTTGTCATCACTCCCATCCTCACCTACTTCTACGGAAAAAGATGGTACTGCTCCTGGGTTTGCGGCTGCGGCGGACTCGCAGAAACGGCGGGAGATCCATACCGGCACCTATCGGATAAGAGCAGGTCGGCCTGGAAATTTGAACGCTACATTATTCATACTGTTCTTGTCCTGGTGGTGGTAATGACTATAGCTGTCGTTTATTCGTTTTTAAATGAAAATCCGGATCAATTTTGGCTGGATAAGAATGTATTTCTGGTGGGATCGGCGGCATTTCTGGTGCTGCTTTTTGCCCTCATCTTTATCTTTAAAAGGCACAGGCTGGCAAAAGACGCCAAAAAGGGAGCTGTTATTTCCTTAGGAATTGTATTAGCGATCATTGCGGTTTTCTACTTCAGCGGGTTGACCTATGGTTACCTGCTAAGACAGTGGTATGGTTTTCTTATCGGAGCTGCATTTTCAGGCGTTATAGGCGTCGGCTTTTATCCCATTTTTGGAAACCGGGTGTGGTGTAGATTCGGCTGCCCAATGGCTGCGGTACTGGGAATGCAGCAGCGCTTGTTCTCAAAATTCCGGATCACTACCAATGGCGGTCAATGCATTTCCTGCGGAAACTGCTCTACCTACTGTGAAATGGGAATAGATGTACGCGCTTATGCCCAAAAAGGCGAAAATATTGTTCGCTCCAGCTGCGTTGGCTGCGGAATATGTTCGGCGGTTTGTCCGCGGGGTGTATTAAAATTGGAGAACGGCTCATTAGACGGAAGGATTAATGGAGATGCAGTACTGCTTGGAAATGATGTAGATCTCTTGGATTTGATTCGGCAGCAGAAGAGGGGTGCCAGGAAATCATAAGCACCAATGTTTCAAGCACCAAATTCCAAATTAAAAAATGCCCGGTGCCCGGTTTTGGGAGACCGGCAACAGGTAACAGGCAACCGATTTTATCCGGTACATCCGTGGCTTTAAAATTTTGGAATGCGAAATTGAAAGTCAGTCTATCAAATACTGTTTCAGAATTTGTTTGAGAGTTTGCTCTTCTTTCGAAGATAATTCAGCTAAAAAATCTACTAAACGTTTTTTGTCCACACATCTTATTTGATCAAGTGCCACCTGCCCTTTTTTCCCATTCAAAACCACATTCACCCTCATTGGAAATTTTCTGATGCTGCTGGTGACGGGCGCAATTAATACGGTTCCTAAAAGATTGTTTGACACATCGGGCTAATGACAACTGCGGGCCGGGTTTTGTTGATTTCTCTGCCTACAATGGGATCGAGGTTCACCCAATATACTTCGTATTGCTTCACCATTCCCAATCTTCATTTCTTTCATCTTCAAAAAAGTCAGAAATAAGACGCGTAGGTTGCCCCTGCTTCTCAAGTTCTGCTTTTATCATTTCTTCCCAACCTTCACGAGCTTCTTTTTTTGCAGAACTAATCACTATTTGGTCGTTCTTCACCTCCAGACGCACCTTTTCCTTTAAACCAATGAGATCCAAAAGTTCTGCCGGAATAATGATCCCTTTTGAATTACCTATTTTTACAATTTTTGCTTCCATACCTATATTTTTCTGGTTCTATTAAATTATAACAATTGTTATAACTTATAGACCATAAACCCAATTCTCCGCCAAAAAATTTTCAAATCACCTGCCGATGGAAGGCGGCTCCTAAATAGTAATTTTGAATTTCCAACCTGAAATCTTCGCAGAATGATTTTCTTTGCATCATGCCTAGAATAAAAGTCATTATTCCAGCTTACAATGAAGCTGGTTCGATTGGCCTTGTCGTTGCCGGCATTCCTGAAATTGTGGACGAGGTCATTGTGGTGAGCAACAATTCCACAGATGCCACCCAAGAAAATGCCGCAAAAGCAGGAGCCACCGTTTTACTGGAACCGCGAAAAGGCTACGGCTATGCCTGTCTAAAAGGAATGGAATACATTGAAAAGCTTCCGGAAAAGCCTGAAATTATCGTATTTTTAGATGGTGACTACAGCGACTATCCACAGGAACTGGAAAAGATTGTGGAACCAATTCTTCAGCGGGATATCGATCTGGTGATTGGTGCAAGAGTAAAGCGATGGCGGGAAAGAGGCGCTATGACCTTTCCGCAGATCTTTGGAAACTGGCTGGCAACAAACCTTATGAAGTTGTTCTTTAATGCAAGATTCACAGATCTGGGGCCCTTTAGAGCAATTAAATATGAAAAACTGCTTGCGCTGGAAATGGAAGACAAAACCTACGGTTGGACCGTAGAAATGCAGCTGAAAGCGCTCAAAAGAAATTACAGCTATGAAGAAGTACCGGTACATTACCGCCACCGGATTGGGGAGTCTAAAGTCTCCGGTACTGTAAAAGGAGCCTTTATGGCGGGAGTCAAGATCCTCACGTGGATCTTCAAATACAGTTTCAAATAATGGAATTAGCAGTTTTGATCTTTTTTTCCCTGTTGATGTTGGCTGTATTCCTCTACAGTCTTTCCCTGCTGCACTTACTTATCAATTTCCGCAAAAGCCGGAATAAAAAAGACACCTCCCAGAAATGGGATTTTTCAGACCCTTTTCAAATTCCCTATGTCACCCTTCAGCTGCCGCTTTACAATGATAAACCGGTAGTGGAGCGCCTGCTTCGGAATATTGCAAAAATTGATTATCCTCACGATAAACTTCATGTACAAGTGTTGGACGATTCCACAGATGATTCCGCAGCCTTGACTGCTGAAATTATTTCTGAATTAGAAGCTGAAGGTTTTCCAATTCAGCACATCACCCGAAGCCACCGGAAAGGCTTTAAAGCAGGAGCGCTTAAGGCCGGGCTCGAATCGGCAAAAGGCGAATTTATTGCCATTTTTGACTCCGACTTTTTACCTCACCCGGATTGGCTAAAAAAAACTGTCCCCTATTTTAGAAATGAAAAGCTGGGCGTGGTGCAAACGCGCTGGGGACATTTAAATGAAGATTATTCCCTGCTCACCAAACTACAGGCATTCCTGCTGGACTATCACTTTATCCTGGAGCAAACCGGAAGAAACTTCGGAAACCATTTTATCAACTTCAATGGCACAGCCGGAGTATGGAGAAAAAGCTGCATCCTTGATGCCGGAAACTGGGAAGGAGATACGCTCACAGAAGATCTGGACTTGAGTTATAGGGCGCAACTTAAAGGATGGGAATTCAAATACCTGAGAGAGGTAGAAACTCCGGCAGAGTTACCTATCACCATTGAGGCAGCACGTTCGCAGCAGTTCAGGTGGAATAAAGGGGCTGCCGAGAATTTTCGCAAGAATTACAAAAAAGTACTTCTGGATAAAAAGCTCACTTTTGGCACTCGTGTACACAGTTTTTTCCACCTCCTTAACAGCAGCTTCTTTTTCGTTGTCCTGCTAATGGGAATACTCAGCATTCCTGTCCTCTTTCTGCTGAAGGATCCTGCATATACGGTAGTTTTCTCCGGAATGACCATTTTTATTTTGAGTCCGCTGATCTTTTTTATCACCTATTATGCAGCTTTCAAGGAGCAACATAAGAATGACCGCCTATCTTTTTTTAAATTCATTGGTCTCTTTTTCACCTTCTTTTCCATCGCTATGGGACTTTCCCTGCATAACAGCATCGCTATTCTGGAAGGGCATTTTGGGAAAAAAAGTGAATTCATAAGAACTCCAAAATTCAACCTTGGAGGGAAGCATGAGACCAGAAGGAAAACACCGGTGAAATTAAATTTTCAACTGATTTTTGAGATCCTGTTGATGTTGCTCTTCGCCTTCGGAATATTCTCTGCCTTTAAAATTGATAGTTACAGCCTCCTGCCGTTCCACTTGATGATGTTCTTCGGGTTTTCTTATGTCGTTTTGACTTCTTTTAATATTGAGATTGGGAGACTTAACAGGTTTCCAAAACCTCGTATGTTTGGCCTATGATTTATTAAGGCTAAATTACATTTTTAATCACAAAGGGCCGGAGAGGAGTAAGATAAAAACCTAGACAACTTTTGTATGTCCACTCACAGATAATCATCCTCTTCG
>JAAVJQ010000012.1 GCA_012038135.1 Salinimicrobium nanhaiense | reverse complement strand
CCGGAATTGTTTTGTATTAAAAAGGGTGAAGCAAACCAAACCAGTCCTAAAAAAGGATTAATTAACTAAATAAATTACTCATGTATTTGATTATCAAAAGCTTACATCATAAGTTAACGCGTATGCCCGGAGGGGCGACATATTTGCGATTGCAATTATTTTTAGTCATATAATAGTGATAAAAAGAAAACGGTAAACCGAAGAAATTGAATAAAGATTCCAAAATATACATAGCAGGACATACCGGAATGGTGGGAGCGGCGTTGGTGCGGAAGCTGAAAAAAGAAGGCTATGAAAATCTCATTTTCCGTAGCTCTTCTCAACTGGATCTTACGCAACAGCAGGCAGTCCAGGATTTTTTTAAAGAGGAAAAGCCGGATTTCGTATTTCTCGCTGCTGCAAAGGTAGGCGGGATCATGGCCAACAATACCTATAGAGGACAGTTTCTGTATGAGAACCTCATGATCCAGAATAACGTCATCCACCAAAGTTATGTGCAGGGAGTAAAAAAACTCTTGTTTCTGGCTTCTTCCTGTATCTATCCAAAAATGGCTCCGCAGCCTATTAAAGAGCACTACCTGCTCAGCGGGAAGCTGGAGCCTACCAATGAGCCTTATGCCATAGCAAAGATCGCCGGACTCAAATTGTGCGAGAATTACAATCTTCAGTACGGTTGCGATTTTATTTCGGTAATGCCGACCAACTTATACGGACCTAATGATAATTATGATCCTGAAACAGCTCATGTTCTGCCGGCATTGCTGCGGAAATTTCATGTCGCAAAGACTAATAATAAAGAATCGGTGGATGTGTGGGGCACAGGAGCTCCAAAAAGGGAATTCTTACATGTAGATGATCTGGCTGAAGCTTGTCTGCACCTCATGCAAACCTACAGCGGAAACATCAGTGTTAACATAGGTACGGGAAAGGATATCTCAATAAAAGATCTGGCGGGAATGATCAAAAATATCACCGGCTTTTCCGGAGGAATTTCCTGGGACACTTCTAAACCCGACGGTACGCCGCGAAAGCTCCTCGATATTTCTCTCATCCACAGTCTGGGATGGAAGCATAGCATTGAGCTGGAGGAAGGAATAAGGAAGGTGTATGAGGAGAATTTTTTTTAAACCACCAGTTTTTAAGCACCAAGTACCAAATTCCAAATTCCAAATAATGTTTTACCTGAAAGATGATTAAATGAGTCCCCTCCCTCGGAGGTAGACTGTCCCGAACTTGTTTCGGGATGGCCGCAGGACGGGATGGGGATTTGTAGGAGCGCAACCCGGAACCCGCAACTAATACTCCACATCCAGGTGACCGTCAATAGGTAACCAGTAACGCTTCAGTACCCACAACATTAAGCCAACCCTCCTGCGCTCCTCCTCCGCAAAATGTTATGGAGGATAAGTAAAGCTTCGGCGGGCAGGCCAATAATCGGCAACAGTTTGACACCCGCAACCGGCAACTGGCAACTGGCAACAGCTTTTTTGCTGCTCACTGCCTACTAATCCTTCTAAATGTGGTTTAAATAAAATAAAATTTTATCTTCCCCGTTAGAATAGAGCAAATTTGTTGGAGGTATAGAGAATTTTCCTTTTTATTTGTAAACCAATTGAAGCATATTCCAAATCTTATGAAAAAATATCTGTTAGGCCTGCTTTTTATATTTGCTGCTACTTTTGCTGCTTCATCTCAGACTTTTAGTTACGGACTCAAAGGAGGGATCAACTATTCTATGGGCGGGGAGATACAGGGAAATAATTCAAATACGACTTACTGGAGTGGAACAGCAGAGGGCGAAGGAGCTATTGGTTTTCATGGAGGGATTTTTGGACAGGTGAACTTTGGAAAGTTCTTCATTAGGCCCGAGGTAGTTTATAGTTCGCTTACGCAGGAATTTGAAATTCCCAATAGGGAGGATAATACCGAATATGAGGTTCAGACTTTTACTATTCCTTTGTTGATTGGCTACAACATATATGGGCCTTTGGATATTTATGCCGGCCCGGTTTATTCGAATATTCTCGATGCGACAATTCCCAATGAGGAACTTAACGAGACGATAACGGTGCAGAATACTCCAATAAACGTGCAAGTAGGAGCTAAAGTTGAGTTTGGCCGCTTTGGAGTGGATGTGCGCTACGAACATTCCCTGTCCGATGAAGAAAGACAGGAACTGGATTTTGTGAATAGTGAATACGGCGGTAATCAGGGTGGAGCAAACAGGGCATGGTTTAATGATACCCGACTAAATCAGGTGATCGTTAGTCTTATTTTCAAAATCGGCGGCCCCGGACTTAATGAAAGAAGACGTAGAGCCTGTTATTAGTGATCAGTGTTCAGTGATCGGTGATCAGTTTTTGAGAGCCGCTTCTTTGCCCCGGCCCTAAAGGGTGGAAGCGCTCTTTTCAGTAGGCAGTATTAGGGAAAACCCAGGTAACCGGCAACCAACAAACCTGTAACCTGTAACCTGCAACAATCTCCCAGCTGAGCAGAATAGAATATCAGGATGAGATTCCTCCTCCGTCGGAATGACAAATTTTACAAACCGCAACCCGTAACTCGAAACCCAAAAAACCTGCAACCTGTAACCTGCAACGAAGTTCCAATGTACCAGACTTTTTACGTAGGCAGTGCTAAAGATACATTGGAGATTTTTTCTTGCCCGCGCTTCTTTGCCCCGTCCCTAAAGGGTGGAAGCGCTCTTTTCAGTAGGCAGTATTAGGGAACACCCAAGTAACCGGCAACCAACAAACCTGCAACCTGTAACCTGCAACAATCTCCCAGCTGAGTAGAATAGAATAGCAGGAAGAGATTCCTCCTCCGTCGGAATGACAAATTTACAAACCGAAACTCATAAATCGCAACTCTACTTTCCCTGAAACCTGTAACCTGTAACCTGCAACAATCTTCCAGCTGAGTAGAATAGAATATCAGGATGAGATTCCTCCTCCGTCGGAATGACAACATTACAACCCGTAACTCGCAACACGGGTTCCCCGCAACCCACAACCCGCCACCAAACCAGGCCAACCCTCCTGCGCAATAGCTCCGGCGGGCGGGCAGCCAATGGCTAACGGCTAAAAGCTTTTCAAGGTTCTAACTTCGTACCTCGTACTTCAATTTAACTGCTTTTAACAAACTATATCTTCAATTATTTTATTATTAACATTCAACACCTATATTTGTCTTTACCTATAAGTCCCAAATGAGTATCAGGCAATTAATTGTTGTTGTTAGTGTTTTGCTTTTTGTTTCTTCCTGTGTCCCCACAAAAAGATTGATGTACCTGCAGGAAGATGACGTGGCGACAGATAGTGTAATAAAAGTGGAGCGGATTCAGAAGCCATACAGGATTCAGGTGAACGACCTGCTGAGTATCAGGGTCAAGGCTCTGGATCAGGAACTGGTGGGGATGTTCAATCCCATTGGGGAGGAGAATCCAAATGCCACAGGGGAAGAGCGATTGTATTACGACGGCTTTTTAGTGGATGCTCAGGGCAATATTCGCGTTCCTACGCTTGGAGAGGTGAATGTGTTAGGATTTACGGTGGATGAGGTGAGGGAGAAGATTGAGAAGGCTCTTTTAGAACAGTATTTCACAGAGCAGGCGAATATTTTTGTTACCGTAAAACTTGCAGGAATTAGATATACGACGATTGGAGAAATAGGTGCCGGAACACAGGTAATATACAAAGAGCAGGTGACGATTATGGAAGCAATTGCACAAGCCGGGGATATTTCGGAATTCGGAGACAGGACAGATGTGGTGATCGTAAGACAATATCCGGGAGGGGAAAAGCGGCATCATATTGACCTTACCACGATAGACGCAATGCGATCTCCTTATTACTACATTCAGCCGAATGACCTGATCATTGTGAATCCGCTTCCGCAGAAAGCCTGGGGAATAGGGACTACCGGTTTATCAAATTTGCAAACAGCAGCATCGGTATTGGCCCTTGTAATAAGCAGCATTTTAATTTTTACCCGGTGAGGTATGGCACATGAAGATGATCACATTAGCGACGTAGGCTCCACCTTTGATTTCAAAGGTTTTGTACTAAAGGTATTTAGTTATTGGCAGCTTATTTTACTTTCCATAGCTATAAGCGTGGGGGTGGCTTACTACAACAATGTCAGGAAACTTCCTGTCTACCAATTAGGAAATTCTATTTCCATAAAAGACGATCAGAATCCCTTTTTTACCAGTAATACCAGCCTTACCTTTAACTGGGGTGGGACATCAGATAAGGTGAATACCGCTATGACGATCCTCCGTTCCAGGTCTCATAATGAGGAAGTGGTGGAGCGACTTCAGTATTATATAGGATATCAACAGGATGGAGAGTACCAGCGGGTGAATGCCTATGGCTTTACTCCTTTTAAGGTGGTAGCCGATACCGCTGCTAACCAGGCGCAGGGCAGGACTTTCACCATCAGTTTCAAGGATCCCGAAACATTTACTTTAAGCACCACTTTTTCCGGCGGAAGTGCTTCCGTATTTAATTATAAAACCAAGGAATATGCTTCGGTGGTTGTGGAAGACGGGGAATTCAGTAGAGCATACAAGCTGAATGAACCCATTAATCTGCCATTTTTCAGCGGAAAGCTGGTTGCCACTCATCATGCACCGGTTATTGATAAGCCGTTTTATGTTCAGTTTAAACATTTCGATGGCACAGTCGGTCGTTTCAGAGGAGTTTCTGTTAATCCGCAGTCACAGGGAGCCTCTGTGCTCAATTTGTCAATGACGGGAGATAATAAAGCTGAAATTGTAGATTATCTCAACGGAACTGTTCGGGTTCTTAGTCAGAACATGCTGGAGCGAAAAAATCTTTTTGCCACAAAAACCATTCGGTTCATTGATAGCTCGCTAAATGTAAAAGCCATGGAGCTGAAGGTAGTGGAGGACGAACTGAATAACTTCAGAAACAAGAACTCTATTCTGGATATTTCCGCGGAAAGCAGTCAGCTGAACTCCAAACTCACGGCCCTGGATGTGCGCAAGGAGAATATCGCAAGGCAGCTCGCTTACTATGAAACCCTTCAGGATTATCTGCAAACGCGCAGCGATTATTCCGATGTACCTGCACCATCTGTAGCGGGAATTGCCGAAGGAAGTATCGTGAGCGGAGTAGGGAGGATCCTTACACTGGCCGAAGAACGCCGTAAGTACGAATATTCTTTGCAGGAGAATTCCCCTGTTTTTAAAGATATCGACCGGCAGATCAATGCTGTTAAAGATGTGTTGCTCGAGAACATGGCATCCTCTCAGGGGTTACTAAGATCTGAACTGCGGGATATCAACCGGGATATGGCCATGGCCGAAGGAGAAATTAGAAAACTTCCGCAGGAGGAACAGGACCTGCTAAAGATCCAGCGAAAGTATTCGATTAGCGAACGTACCTACAACCTGTTCCTGGAAAAACGCAGTGAAGCCGGACTCATAAAAGCTGCCAACGTAAGTGATGTGATGGTGATAGACACTGCGAAAGATACCGGCGGCGGACAAATTGGTCCGAACACTCAGCTGAATTATGTGATGGCACTGATGGTAGGTGGAATGATTCCGCTCACTTTTGTTTTCTTACTCGTTTTCCTTAATACCAATGTACATAATGCGCAGGAAGTTACCAGGCTTTCTCCTATCCCGATACTTGGTATGATCGGCAAAAGTAGAATGGATACGAATCTCGCAGTTTTTACAAAACCGAAATCGGCCATTGCTGAAGGTTTTCGGGGCTTGCGATCCAGTCTACAATTCATGTATAAAAAACAGGGTGTTACCGGTTCTAAAACTGTATTGATCACCTCCTCAGTTTCCGGGGAAGGAAAAACATTCTGCGCCATGAACCTGGCCACCGTTTTTGCACTTAGTGAAAAGAAGACGGTATTGGTTGGTGCCGACTTGCGTAAGCCAAAGATCTTTGATGATTTCAAGATCAATAATGAGGTTGGAGTAGTAAATTACTTAATTGGTCAGGAAACCCTGGACACTATAATACAACCTAGTATGGTGCCGCACCTGGATGTCATTACGGCGGGACCCATTCCACCAAACCCTTCCGAGTTGCTTATGAACGAGCAGATGGAAACCTTGATGGCTGAGTTGAAGGAACGTTACGACTATATCATTATGGATACGCCACCCGTAGGGGTGGTTGCCGATGCGCTCAACCTCATCAAATATGCCGATGCTACGCTCTACCTCATCCGCCAGGATTACACCAAACGCGGGATGCTGGAGGTGATCAACGAAAAATACAACAAAGGCGAAGTCAAAAATATCTCCTTCGTTCTCAACCACTTTGTCCACCGCGCCAAATACGGTTACGGTTATGGTTACGGCTATGGCTATGGATACGGCTACGGTTACGGTCAGTACGGTAAAGGATATGGGCAGCAGGAAACTCGTAAAAGTAAGCTGAAGAAGAAGTGGAGAGAAGTACTTCGTAATTTTGAGTAAGTTCTGTAACGGATTTTGATGAAGTACTTCTTTGGTGCTTTGCCCCTCGTTTACTGTTTACCGTTTACCGTTATTGTTAATATGAAACTTTATTATGAAGATTGACAGATTTGAAGATTTGGAAGTTTGGCAGCTGGCGAGGGAAATTTGCAATGATGTTGAATTTCTTTTTGAAACCACACTTTTAGGTAAGCGATATGCCTTGAAAGATCAAATGGATAGAAGTTCAGGATCAATAATGGATAATGTGGCTGAAGGATTTGGTAGAGGTGGAAACCTGGAATTCCGAAATTTTCTTGGGTATTCAAAAGGTTCTTGTAGTGAACTAAAGTCTCAGCTTTATCGCGCAATGGATAAGGATCTGATTACCAAAGAACAATTCACAGCACTAACGGATAAGTGTGACAAGGAGAACGCAAAACTCGGATCTTTTATAAGCTACCTTAGCCGTACTGAACATAAAGGAATTAAATTCAAGAAATGATACTCGCTACAGATCCTGACGGTAAACAGAAAACGGCAAACGGTAAACCACAAACAACAAACAGTAAACACTTCACTTCTGAAAAAGAAGTGAAGTGTTTACCCACTGCCACACATGAAAACTACTACCATTATCTCCCGCTAAATATTGTTTCCATTCCTTTTCTATTTCCTTATGATCAAACCAGTCGGCTGCAGGGGAGGTTTTTAGTTGATCGAGCTGCTCTTCAACGAAACTTTTAAGCTCCTGTCCCAACCACTCCCGCTGCGGAGTTTGAAGGGGACGTTTGGGAGCGTAGGAGAGTTCCTTCGAAACCATTTCAGAAAGCAGCTCCCGGAGAAGGTACTTTCCCTGTCCGTTTTTGATCTTGTAAGCTTCAGGCTTTGCGAAGGCAAATTCTACAAGTCGGTGGTCGAGGAAAGGTTCGCGTAATTCGGTGCTGTAAGCCATCGAGATGCGATCGTTGAATCGCAGGGCCCTCGGAATTTTAGTGTAAAAAAGATCCCGGTACTGTAGATTCTGCAGCTCATTATTAAAGGGCTTAGGATATTCCGGTTTTTCAGTAAGGGCCTCAAAATCTTTCTGTAAGACATTCGGGCGGAAAGGAGATCTTCCTCCTGTTCCCTGGATTGTACTTTCGGAGTTTTGGTAATAATCATAGCCCGCCCATTGCTCATCCATGCCCTGCCCGTCAAGCAGCACCTTCACCCCGTCAGCATGAGCCTGTCTAAAGATGGCAGAGTAGGCGAGGGTGGGAATGCCTCCAAAAGGTTCATCCTGTAAGCTGCTGATAAGTTGTGCTGTTTCTTCTACTTCTGAAGCTGAAAAAAGCACTTTTTTAAGAGGGTTCTTTGTAGTCGCGATCATCTGTTCCACCCATGGCAGTTCGTCGTAACGTTTATCTCCGGTGTAAAAAGTGTAAGCGTTGATCTGCTTTTTATCGCCAAACAGGTTGACCAAAGCTAGCAGGAGGGAACTATCGACTCCGCCGCTGATGTTGAACGCTACCGGAACATCGGCCCGAAATCTGAGTTTGATACTGTCCTTTAGTAGTTCGAGATAGCGGACCTTTACCTCTTCAAAAGGTAAATCTTCGGGAACTTTTTTGATAGCAGATTCAAAGTCATACCATCTGCTGATGCTCAAATTGCCTTTGGAATAGTCAAGAAAATGTCCACCCGGCAATTGGAATATTCCTTCATAAAAAGTGACATCCGGCATCCCGTAAGAGCCGTAACTGAAATAATTCGCCCAAACCTTCAGATTATGAGGGATATCAAAAATGACATTTTTAAGCGCCTTTATTTCGCTGCTGAAATAGAGATGGTTTTTAGCTTCAGAGTAATAGAAGGGTTTTACTCCAAATCGATCCCGGGCTGCAAATAGTTTCTGTTCCTGAGAATCCCAGATGGCAATAGCAAACATGCCGTTGAACCTGTGCAGACATTCTTTGCCCCAGTGGATAAATGCAGCAAGTAATACTTCTGTATCCGATGAAGTCTTGAAACTGTAAAAAGATCTCAGCTCTTCCTTTAGCTCTTTATAATTATAGATCTCCCCGTTAAAGCTGAGATAGTACCTCCCGGAATTATCTACAAAGGGTTCGTTGGCCTGGGGAGACAGATCAATAATGGAAAGCCGGTTATGGCCGAGAGCTGCATAGCCTGGATCAAAGTAGCTGCCGGTGTGATCGGGACCACGATGTTTCTGTGCCCGGAGCATTTTTTGAAGTTCTGCTTCAGATGCACTGGGACCGATAATTCCTGTAATACCACACATTCTTTTAAAGGTAAAAGGTTTAATGAATAATGTATAATGTTTTCAAAGCTATGAAAAGCACAATTCACAAGCACCAAATTCCAATTTTTCCCAAAACAATAAATAACAAAAACGGAAAACGGAAAACAGTAAACGAAAACCTACACCGTTTTTGGTTTTACCCCTCACCCTAAAGGGAGCCCAGAAACGGGAGCGGAAAAGCTAAAAACTACAAACAACAAATTCCAATTTTTGAACAGAAAATTACCGACTACCGACTACCGACTACCGACTATTTCACAAACCACAAACCACAAACTAAAAACAACTTACCGTCTCCCGCCTACCGTCTATCGACTGTTTCACAAACAACAAACAACAAACTAAAGACCACTACCGTCTAAAGACTTCTGCGAAAACGTAAAACATAAAACGTAACAACCTCCCTCTCTCCACCATTTTTCCGACATTCGAAAATATTCTATATTTGTCAATGCAAAATCATTTGAAAAATGAACTACATAATGTCCTTTCAGGAAAGAGCGAAGTTAGGTTTGGAGCACTTATCCAGGCAATCGCCGATTACCTTGAAATTGGCACGCAAACAAGCTCAACTTCTCAAAACGATAAGTACTTCAAAAAAGAAGAAACAAAGAAACTAATAGAATATATTTCTCAGAAAAATCTTTGGATAGAGATCGACACTTCAATGTACGTCAGCGAAGGAGCTGAACAAAAAGTATATTTGAAAAATACCGAAAAGGTTCTGAAATTAAACGATAGTATTTACTATACCTCCTGGAAAGATTACTTTTATAACTTACTTCTACATAATTACTTTTTTCCGGACACGGCATATAATTTAAAGGGTTTTACTAAGGACAACGATGTTCTATATGCAGTGGTAGAACAATCTTTTGTATCCATAACCCGAAGGACCGATCTAAATCGAGTTAAAGCATTTTTGAATCAAAACGGCTTTAAAAATAATCGGAACAATGATGACTACAATCCTGAATTAGGCATTATTTTAGAAGATTTACATGATGAGAATGTATTAACCAAAAATGAAGTTCTATACTTTATTGACACTGTTTTTTTTCTGACAGAAATCTTCTGGATTACAGAAAAATGATCTTCCGTTTTTGTTTTGCTCCTCTCCCTAAAAACCGCCTGAAGGACGACAGGGGAGCCCAAATACGCGATCAGAAAAGACAACAGTTAATGGCTTTTTATAGACCACGGACAGACAACAAAATTAAATCCACTATCGACTTCCGACTAAAAAACTTTTCCAGAAACAACAATCCCACTAACTTCCCTCTCTCCACTTTCCACTATAAAAAAGCACCAAATTTTTACCCGCCGAAGCTTTCAGCGTTGGTGGGCCAATCTCACAAACAAGGAACCATAAACAACAAACTAAAAACCACTACCGTCTCCCGACTACCGTCTAAAAACTTTCCCGAAAAAACCGTTTTTGGTTTTGCCCCTAACCCTAAAGGGAGTCCAAAAACGGGAGCGGAAAAGTTAAAAACTACAAACCGTCTATCGACTGTTTCACAAACAACAAACCACAAACTAAAAACCACTACCGACTCCCGACTCCCGACTAAAAACTTTCCCGAAAAAAGCGTTTTTGGTTTTACCCCTTCCCTAGGGAGCCCAAAAACGGAATCGGAAAAGGCCAGCAGCTATTAATTTTTGCAGACAACAAACAACTACCGACTACCGACCACCGTCTAAAGACTTTCGAAACAATAAACGTCCTAACTTCCCTCTCTCCACTTTCCACTCTCCACTAAAAACTCCGCTTCCTCCCAATCCTCCTGCGTATCAATATTCACATAAGGATCTCCTGTGGTATCAATAAATCCAATATTCCTTCCGTAGAGTGAATTCTGCTCCAGGAGGACTTCAGTTTTAGTAAGGTAGATAGCTCCATCCCGGTGATAGGCTTTCGGCAGCTCCTGTCTTCTTGTGATAATCTCTGTTTCCCCTGTAGCGATTTTGAGCCTGCCGTTTACTTCTTCAAACACCCAATGGGGACTGAATTCTGGGGGAACTTTCCGGACAGAGATCAGTGAGTCGAAATTCCCGGATATAAATTTTCCTATAGCTTCATCTATTAATCCTGGTCTTCGGAAAGGAGTAGTTGGTTGTAACAGGCAAACCGCGTCAAAATTTTCCCCTTTTTGAGCGAAGAAATTTAGCGCATGTTGTACTACCTCTAAAGAAGAAGTATCGTCTGCGGCCAGTGCTGCAGGTCGGGTGAAAGGCACTTCTAATCCTATTCTTTCAGCTACTGCTATGATTTCAGGATCATCGGAACTCAGGATCAGCTTAGAGAGCTTTTTAGAATCCCTGGCGGATTCAAAGGTATATTGCAGCAAAGGTTTTCCCTGAAGCGGCTTGATATTCTTTCCGGGTATGCCTTTACTGCCGCCACGAGCGGGGATGAGTCCGAGGATTTTCATTGATCTCTGTTTACTGTTTTCGGTTTACCGTTGTATGGCTAAAGTAGGAAAAATGTTGTTGAGGAGGGGTGGGAGGTTTGAAAGGATGGAGTCACGGATAGTCCTTGAGTTACCGATTGGCAGATTGCCACACCGGCTTTCAGCCGGCTCGCAATGACGTTTCGCATAGAATTGCCACGTAGGACTGCGTCAGATCCGCATTGACGGTTCGCAGGAGAACGAAAAACAACCAACAAAAAACAACAAACATAAAACCGAAACGGTAAACAGAAAACCGTAAACGTTCAATACGTAATCGTCTTCCTATACGTCAGCTCCACCGTCGCCAGGATCTCCGCAATTTTCTCCCCCGCATTTCCATTACCGTAAAGTGTAGAACTTTCAAATTTCTCTGTTGCGATTGCAGCTTTTGTGGCTTCTACTATTGCCTGCTGATCATAGGCTACATCCGTGACATTTTGCGCCCGACTTCTTCTATGTTGGCGATTTCCAATATTCACGACGGGTAGTCCCAAGTAAGCGCACTCTCTTAATCCGGCGCTGGAATTTCCTATTAAAGCTTTAGAGCTGTTGAGGAGCTTCAGGAAATCCAGGGGATCCATGTTCTTGAAAAAATGTATGTTTTTCGGCTGTTCCAATTCCCGAAATGTTCTTATACCATTGGAAGTTCCGTCAGAACCTGCATCCACATTTGGCCAGAACCAAAAGGCGGGGTAATCCAGTTCCTTTACAGCTCTTAAGGTCTCCAAAATATGTTTTTTGGATTCCTTATTTTCTGTAGTTACGGGATGTTGCATCACCACCATATATCCTTTCTCCCATTCCAGGTCGGCACCTACGCCGCCATATTTTTCCAGCGGATCAAAATCTAAATAAGGATAATCGGTTATTTCCTTTGCAAGGTCTATAGAAGGGCAGCCTGTATTGATCACCTTTTCAGGCTCTTCTCCTAATTTTATCACCCGCTCCCGGGCATCCTCGGTACAGACCAGGTGCAGATCCGCCAGTTTTGTGTTAGCATGCCGTACTTTTTCATCAATACTTCCCGTAACTTCCCCGCCCTGAATATGAATTAGCGGAATATTCTGATAGGATGCCGCAATAGAAGTAGCAATGGTTTCGAAGCGATCTGCAATGGTGACTACGGCATCGGGTTTCAAATTATAGAAGACATTGGTCAGCTCCATAACTCCGAGGCCGGTGGTCTTTGCCATAGTAGTAGGATTCTCTCCCTCCAGCACCATAAATACCTTCGCGGCTATGGGAAAACCATCGTTCTCGATAAAATCCACTGCATTTCCATACCGGTCAAGCAAAGCCGACCCCGCTATTACCAGCTGTAATTCCAGTTCAGGATGATTTTGAATTGCGGTTAAAGCGGTTTTTATTCTGCTGTAGGAAGGGCGTGCTGTAACGACCACGCAGATTTTTCTTTTCATTCGGTTCTCGGTTGTCAGTTAGGCTAAAGTAGTAAAAATGTTGTTGAGGAACGTCATTGCGAAGGATCCCGAGGGATCGGGAGACTGAAGCAATCTGCCCCGGTGTATACGATCATGTTAGAGGAAGCCTTCAACAGATTGCCACGTCCTCCTTCGTCGGACTTGCAATGACGTGACTAACTGAGATCCTGTTCGTTTAAAAACTCCCACTGCTTAAGTTCCCGATTCAACTTCCTTCCAATCACCTCCCTAAACTTTGAAGCTTCAATCCCATAGCCTTTCGGTTTCTTTGATTCAAGGTCTTCAAATGTAAGGATATGGTCTGCGGGAAGATCTTTATTTACTGCAAGGGATTTTTCAAAGATGTTTTTCAGATCGGTAGAAGAGGAGTTATCCGATTTATCCACGGGGTGCTGTTGCGCGAGGTTGATGTTTTTTACGGCGGAAACTAATTTGGTAATTTCATGGATTTCCAAAGAAGAAGAAGCATCGGGGCCGAACATTTGCCGGTTGAAAACAGCGTGAAATTCAAGAATCTCAGCGCCTAATGCTGTGGCGGCAATACAGGTTTCTATGCGGGCTGAATGATCTGAATATCCCACCGGGACTTTGTATCGTTCTTTTAATTCCCTAATCACGTTTAACCCGTAATTTTTCGGCCTGGTTGGATATGAGGTAGTGCACTGCAGAATAGAAAAAATGGTGCGGTGTTCCTGTAAAAAAGCCACTGTTTGGTCTAGTTCAGCAAAAGAGCTCATTCCGGAGGAGAGGATCACCGGCTTTTTGGTAGCAGCGATCTTCTGCAACAGCAGAAAATTATTCACCTCGCCCGATCCAATTTTATATCGCTTCACATCCAGCTCTTCCAACAGATCTACGGCCACATTGCTGAATGGGGAAGCCATAAATTCCACTCCCGCCTCATCACAGTGGTTTTTCAGCTCCCGCCATTGCTCCGGAGTAAATTCCATCCGCTTCCAGTAGTCAAACCGGGTTTTATCCTGAGTAGAAAATTTCACCCGGAAAGGTTCATGCACACTACTCTCCGCTTCCGCCATATGCACCTGGAATTTAATCGCATCCACACCTGTCTTTGCCAGGGCATCTATATAGGAATGTGCAATACCCAGGCTACCCTCATGTGCCTGACCTATTTCTGCTATTATGAACATGTTGTTAGTTCTTTATACGTGCTAAAGTAGGAAAATTTGATTGGAAACCTCATTGCGAAGGAGCTCGTGAGAGCGACTGACGCAATCTGTCATGGGTTGATGTCATTGCGGGGACTTGTCCGTCCGAAGCAATCTGCCACGGGTTACGTCATTGCGAGTGCAACGAAGCAATCTGCCCAGGGTTGACACGGATGACACATTGAGGTAACGATTGGCAGATCGCCACGCCGGACTGCGTCCGTCTCGCAATGACTGTTCGCGGGAGGATTGTCGGGTTGATCCATTGGAAACGTCATTGCGAGCGCTGTGGCGCCCGTGGTAATCTGCCGCAACTGTACTCCATGCCTGTTAAGTAATAATCCGCTCATTTTTGTAAATTACCCTATGCGCACATCCCACGTCTACATCCTCACCAATAAGAACCACACCGTTTTGTATGTGGGAGTGACTTCTAACCTGGTTAAAAGGATTGAACAACACAAGACAAAATTCTATAAAGGCTTTACTTCCCGGTACGGTTGTGATAATCTCGTCTACTATCGTGCGTTTGGTGATATTCGGGATGCTATTCAATATGAAAAGAAGCTGAAGGCAGGAAACAGAGCCAACAAGGAAAAGCTTATCAACGAGATGAATCCGGAATGGAAGGATCTGGCTGCGGAGTGGGATTTCAAATGAAACTGTCCTGGCCTTAGCAGTCTGAAGCCCTGCCTGCGGCAGGCAGGAATCTGTCCCGGGTAACCTCATTGCGAGTGCAACGAAGCAATCTGCCCCGGGTTGACAGCGATGATGCCTTGAGGTGACTACTGGCAGATTGCCGCGTTCGTCCTGCGGACTCTCTCGCAATGACGTTTCGCACCGGATAGGAACACGCCGGATTGCGTTCTGTCAATGACGTCTTTGAAGGAACAGCCGTTTCGCAGTAAACGGTAAACGGCAAACGCTAAAGAGAAAATTACTTCTGTTTCAGTCTTTGATCAAAATTAAAGGGATGCTGAGAGATTACGGTAATTTTTTGAGCATCGGCGTGATTTGGGTTTATTAAGTAATTAGCTTCAGGAGGGACTATTGCACTTGGAACCTTCAGTACAGCTGCAATTTTACTTTTAATAAAATCGTCACCTATGAACTGGGTTTCGAGGATTGGAGGCTTTGCATCCCAATTTTCCGGTAAATCTTCAGTTTTCAATTCATAGATTAAAACATCGTCAGGTATATCTATTCCAACATAATATCTATCTTTAGGCAGATCTTCATTAAGATCCAGGTGAACAGATACTTCCAGAGTTGCAAGTGCCCGGGATTCTGCAGTGTAAACCATTAAAGTATTAAGGCTATTCCAGCGATAAGCTTCGGTTTGCGCTGCTCCAATGCCCTGCAGAGTAGTATCCAGATATTTCTTTCTTTCTACGCGAAAAACCCTCATTAGGCCAAATTTCCAAATTCAAGTCTATTGAGACTATTTCTCACTTCCTGTATGCCGGTGAGGGAATCAAATAAACTTACGGGAGTGGCCCCTCCCAGGGAGATGTTTGGTTTCTTTAGCCAGCGTTGGAATTTATCTGCCTCCTGATTAAACACTTCTAATCCAAAAGCAAATATTTCTGCTAAAACTAATACTACTTCACTATCTCTACTATTTAATAGGTCCTGGTCTTTCTTTTTCTTGTTGTATGTTGTTTGGGGAAGACCGAAGAATTTGAGCACTTGTTTAACAGGTAGATCAGCCTTTTTGCTAATCACTTCTAAAGATTCGAAAGGAAGTCCCTTTCTAATTATTTTAACCCTGTCCATTTTAGTAGCCCAAACATATTCCCTGTCATTTACATTTATATGCCATTTTGTATTCCCGGCTCCTACCGCCCTTGCCCGTTTAATGCTTTTCCCGGGTTTATAAGTCTTAGTTTCATTAGCCGCCATGATAACTGTTTTGTTGTAAATGTAAAGCAAAATTGTTGTCGTTCCAAATTTTTTATTGAAAATGCCTGCCCAGGCAGGGCCACGTGAGTCCTCCGCAAACCGTTTTTGGTTTTACCCCTCCCCCTAAAGGGAGCCCAAAAACGGCCCCGGTTGATTGCGAGGATGCCCCGGCCTGGTCACGAGGATGCCTGGAGGTAACGACTGGCAGATTGCCGCGTTCGTCCTGCGGACTCTCTCGCAATGACGGTACGCGTTGGAAAACGTCATTGCGAAGGAGCTCGTGAGAGCGACTGACGCAATCTGCTCCGGGTAGACAACGATGCTGCCTTGAGGTAACGATTGGCAGATTGCCACGTCCTCCTTCGTCGGACTCGCAATGACGTTTCGCGTTGGATTAGGCCACGCCGGACTTCGTCCGTCTCGCAATGACGGTTCGCAGGGAGAGGTCGTAAGACTGAAATAAGTTTTCTATATATTTGAAATCAGTAAAACCCAAACTTTGAGTAAGCCCCTGGACTTCAAAAACCACAAAAAGATCCCTCTCTTCTACTGGAGTGAAAGGCGCTTTATCTTCAGGGAGAAAGAGAATTACGGGGATCTGCTTTCAAAATACCTGGTAGAGAAGATCAGCGCGAAAGAGACACGGTTTGTGCATCCTAAAAAGCAGCCCTGGTACAAAACCAACAAAGCGAACTTACTGGCAATAGGGAGTATTATTCATCATGCCTCAAAAGACAGTGTGGTTTGGGGTAGCGGAATCATTGACCACGAACAGCCAATTGATAAAGCCGATTTCAGGGCCGTTCGCGGACCCAGAACCAGGGAGTATCTATTGAAGCTGGGCTATGATTGTCCTGAAGTGTACGGAGATCCCGCCATCCTGCTGCTAGATTATTACCACCCGTCCATTTCAAAGAAATATAAGCTGGGCATTGTGCCGCACTATCATGATTATGAAAATGCGCTGAAGATCTTTGGCGGCAGGGAGGAAGTAAAGGTGGTGGACCTGCTTACAATGAATGTGGAGGCGACGACCACGGAGATCCTGGAGTGTGAGCGCATTCTTTCCACCTCATTACACGGATTAATAGTAGCGCATGCCTACGGTATCCCCGCTGTATGGGTAAAGATGTCGAACAAGATCTTCGGAAATGACATAAAATACGCCGATTATCTTGAGTCTGTGGAACTGGACATTTACGAAGCGGAATTTGTAGAAGCCGGCATTACAGAAGAAAAGATTTCAGAGATGTTTGAAAGATATCCTGTGCTGGTTCCTGAAGAAAAGCTGAAAGAGTTAAAAATCCGATTGATTGAAGTGAAGCCGTTTTGATGAGTACAGAAAATCAGCAGAAAAACAAGGAGCATTATGACCGCCTGTACAAAGAGGGACAGGTGAAGAATATTCTGCACTGGATCAACCACCTTGATGCCTTTCTCAATTCGGTTACTACTACCGAGATCAGTTGGTTTGCGATCTATAAGAATAATTTTATGGATAGATTAGCGGGAAAGAAAGTGCTGGAAATGGGGTGCGGGGATTGTACGAATGCCGCGGTGATGGCTGCTCTTGGTGCTGAGGTATATGCGAATGACATAGCCGATTCCAGCGGAAGGATCATAAAACTGCTAAACGAGAATTACAAATTCAAACATTCTATAAAATTCATCCCGGGCGATTTTATTGAGAATAACCTGGAGGGGGATCAATTTGATTTTGTGATTGGCAAGGCTTTTTTACACCACCTGGAAATTCCGCTGGAGGAAAAATTTCTGGCAGAGACAGCCAGGCTCTTAAAGACGGATGGGGAAGCCCGATTTTTTGAACCTGCTGTAAATTTGAAGTTTATGGATGAATTACGCTGGCACATTCCGGTGGGCAATCGACCTTCCAAATTTCAGAAAGAGAAATTCAGGGAATGGAAAATGAATGATCCGCATCCCGATCGCAGTTTCAGTAGTAAACATTTCGAAACAGCAGGCAGAAAATTTTTCAAGCAGGTAGAAGTCCATCCCATTGGAACACTGGAACGCTTTAGCCGGTTGTATAAATGGGGCGAAAAGCAAAATAAATATAAACGATGGGCGCTGAAGGCAGAGGAGAAACTTCCTTCAGGTTTGAATCGCAGTCTTAGCCGGAGTCAGTTGATTGTTTACAGGGGTAGCTTGCTCTAAAGTTTAATGGGAAACGTCATTGCGAGCGGAGGGAAGCGATCTGTCCCGGGTGACGTCATTGCGAGTGCAACGAAGCAGTCTGCCACGGGTTGATGTCATTGCGAGGAATTTTCCGTCCGAAGCAATCTGCTCCGGGTTGACACGGATGCCACATTGAGGTAACGATTGGCAGATTGCTTCGTTCGTCCTCCGGACTCTCTCGCAATGACGTGTCGCATTCAGCTGACTGCTCCGCCGGAAGTCCCATGGGAAACGTCATTGCGAAGGAGCTCGAGAGAGCGACTGACGCAATCTGCCCCGGGTTGAACACCATTATGATCAGTCCTCCGTCCTCTGTCCACTGACGACTCCCTTATAAAACCTCACATTCTCCTCAACCACCACCTCGGTAGAGAATTTCTCCAACACCCTTTCCCTCGCCGCCTTTCCCATCTGCTGTGCCAGGGTAGGATCATTCAATAGTTGCAATACTTTTTCTGCATAGGTCTCATGATCTTTAGGATCCACAGTGAATCCTGTTTCCCCATCTACCATAACTTCTTTGGCCCAGCCAATATTAGATGTAACCAATGCTTTTTCCATGGCCATGGCTTCGATCCAGGTCATGGGCAAAGCTTCTGCGAAGGACGGCAACACTACAACTTGAGCTCTGGCGATCTCCCCGAGGATTTTTTCATAAGGCAGAATTCCCAGCCATTCCACTTTTTCCGCCGCAGCGGGAGTGAATCTTTCCTGCATCAATTCCTTAGTAGATCTTCCGGTGCTGATATCCTGAACATCCCGTCCCGCCAGCTTCAGCCGTGCTGAAGGCTTTTCTTCTACGATCTCATTAAAGATAGCGGAAAGTTCCAGCACTCCTTTCTTTCTAACAAGGCTTCCAAAGTAAAGAATAGTTCCCGGCTTTACCTCTTCGTGCTGCGCAATGAATCGCTGCACATCTACCGAATTGGGAATAACCTGTATTTCCTTTTTTAAATTAAAGATCTTCCTGGTTTCTTCTGCAGTGAACCGGCTGACCGACAATAAATAATCAGCTCCCTCTAAAGCCGTCTTTTCAAACCAGAAGTTCTTTTTCTTTTGTGGTCGGTCCTCCAGTTTGCAGAAATAAGAATCACTACCATGAAAACGGATCACCAGCGGACAACGAAGCTTCATAAAAGCTGTGATCCCTGTCCAGTCCGCTGCTTCTATGGCATCTATTTTATCTACAGCAATATATTTGTTGAGATAATTTTGCAGGAACTTACGGTGCAGATACCATCCAAAAAGGTTAAATTTTCGATGCTTTATCAGGTGAAATTTTATTCCTTCTTCTATAAAGACTGCATCTTCCTTCTGGCTATAGACGAAAACAGAGATATCTACTCCTTTTTTAGCCAGAGCAGTAACCATATTTTTTATGCTGGTCCCTATCCCTGCTGCCGGGCTGGTGCGTGGGTGGGGGTATTCGGAGGTGAGGAAGGCTATGTGCATTGCGGTTGTCAGTTCTCAGTTCTCAGTTTTCGGTTCCCGGTTTTCGGATCTCGGGTTTTGTCATTGCGAGTCCGACGAAAGGAGGACGTGGCAATCTGTTAATCATTACTCCCGTTCCCAATGGTTGTAATCCTCTCAATCCCTTTCCAAATCCTCTCCGACGCCTTCTGCGGAGGATGCATATTTACTTTCTCAAACCACTCCTTTGCCTTTTTCACACTTTCTGAACCACAATCCAAAACAAGCTGCAATTTATTTTGGATTTCTTCTTTTGAATTCAGCCAGATCACCGCATTATGGGAAGGCATGGAACGGAAATGTACAAAATTATAGACCTTGTCCGTACTCCAGTTTTTATTCACTTTGTTAGAAACGTCATAATTCAGGTAGACACAGGGTTTATCAAAAACTGCGTAATCAAAGACCATGGAAGACCCAAGATTAACCACCGCTTCTGAATGTAAAATCGTGTTCACCTGCAGTTCAAGATCATCTTTAGTAGGTAGAACAGTGTTCCACATTTCACCGGTTTTTTCCCATTTTGGAGTAATTGGAACTATAAGATTTTGGTATTGTCTTAAAACTTTATCATATCTGCCGGAAAAATCTACCGGAGAACGCCTGAAGATGATGCCGAGTTTATGGCCATTGGTATTTAATTCCTGGATCGCTTCTGCAACATCATTTAAATACTGGGGATCATCAGGAGAGGTGGTAACATCATCGCCACTAAAACAAATATATTTTTTTTGTGGGTCGAGGTTATGCTCCCGGAAAAATTCACACCGGCTATTTTGCAGACCTGGGTCGAAATGTGGTTCAAATTGGGGACTTCCCGTTACGGATACTTGATCGAACTCTATGTGTGGATAATAGTTAAGCAGTTCCTTTTTCATATACTCACTCCATACAAAATAATGATCGGTCTCTACGACCATCGTCGCTTTAGGTAAATTATCCCAGGAGAAGATAAATGTGCCGGTGGAAATGCCAAGATCTTGTGCTGCGGTTAATGGAGCAATGGCGGTTACCGGCCGCTGATTCGTACAGAAAATAAAATCGGGTTGCTCTTGTTCTAAAACTTCTTTGCAATGTGTATAGTGTTTGCCTTTTCTTTCTGAAGCTTTCATCTTGTGCCGTAATTGATGCAAGCCCTTTTCCCCGGAATGTTTGAGGGTGTAGTAGGAAACCAGTTGATTTTTTACTCTGGTTTTCAACCCGCTTTTCGAAGAAGGAAATTTATAGGTTTGGTAAACAGGATCTTTAAATTTTTTGGTAAAATAATCCAGCTCTGCCTGAATTTTTGCCCTTTTTAGCAGGTCAGTCTTTGCCCTTGCTTTTCCCTGGAGTTTTATTTCGTTATAGCCCAATGTTGAAACTTCAAAAGACGTGTGGTTCCAGAAAGTAACTTCCCAGTTCATTTTTTTTCCTATTTCCACAAAAGAGGTAAAAGCAAAGTTACGGAGACCAACTCCGTCAGGAAGGAGGATGAGAGCCTTTCTATATTTCAATCTGGCAGAAGTTCAGGTTAAATTCAAATATATGGAAAAGTTTGCCATACCAGAAGACTTAATAATTTCTACCTCAATTACAATTAATAAAAATGTTTACCTTCAGTTTTAAATAAATTTCTATAGTACAATATTGATCAAAAATGAAATGAAGAAAGTATTTCTTGCAAAAATTGTCAAATATTGTCCCTTTAACCAACTTCGGATATTCTTATACAAAACCATATTTAAATATGAGATCGGGAAGAATGTAAAAATTGGGAGAAGTTTTATACTATGTGAATCGGTTCAAATTAATGACAATGCCGTTATTGGAGATGATAACTTTATTTTTTGTAAAAGCTTTTTTGTAGGCGATAATTCGAAAATTAATAGCGGCAATTCTTTAATGGGTAAAGCTGAATTTTCACTCGGTATGAATTCCAGGATTATTAATGACCATTATTTTGATCTAAGTAATACTATTTATATTGGGAATAATTCCTGGATTGCGGGTAAGGCGAGTCAATTTTGGACCCATGGATCCATACATACAAAAGAACGGATAAAAGATTTATCTATTAACATAAAGGATAATGTCTATGTAGGATCTAATGTATGTTTTGCACCTGGCGTAGAGATTGATAGTTTAAATGTAATAGGTCTTGGCAGTGTTGTGCATTCCTCTTTTTTGAGTAGTGAAAATATTATTGCTGGCAATCCTGCTAAAATTATTAAACAAGGTGTCGATTGGAGAAAAAGTTGGTGAGGGAATGGTAACCAGCTTTTAAGGTTGAAGTTAAAAGGGTTCAAACCCATAACTGCTTATGAAGTAAAAAAAAGGAATTGCAATACTATATTTTTTTAGGGAATTTTCTCGTTATAAACTGGTTTATTGCGAATAAAATAAGGAGAAGTTCCAATGCAACCTGGGGCATCCGAAACCTAAAGCCGGAATAAGTAAGTATGGTGATGCCAACAGTGGAAAGCAGTAATCCCCAGGCCAGGGAATTAACAGTGCGGTTTTTGGAAAATACCAGCACGTATATCAAGGCCAGGAGGGCCAAGAGCTGAAAAAACCATCTGCCGGTTTCAAGTAAGCCGGGCTTGTTTGTCTCAGGATATGGATTGAAAGCACTGAGAAGTTTTCTACCAATTATTGGGAAAATCAAATCTGGGTTTGATCTTATAAAATTAATTGTTGCATTCTTGTACAACTGCATTTTATCCACTTCGTCACGGGCAACAGTTTTGTCATAATCATACTTTTGCAGTACCAAGGTTTCATCGGCTAGGTCCCCCTGAGTGTTTGTATGTTCTTTTACCACATTCCTATTCCAGCCTTTTGCCATTACTGCTCCCGATGAGGTGGTGACCACTATTTCATCTGTGTCCAGCACAATAAAATTCCTTATGATCCAGGTGGAGATAATCACAGAACAAATGGCGGCTGAAAGAAGAAAGATTTTGAAGTTTAACTGTTTCTTGATTAACAAGATAAGCCAAACAGAAAAGGGAAAAAAGAGGTAGTAAGGATGTGATAAAATTAGAACCCCACCAGCAAGTGCTTGTGGCAGAAAACCTATTTTTTTTTGAAGAAAAGAAATTAGAAGGTAAACCCATAAAGTGAGGAAAAACATCGTTATAGGTTCAGATAGAAAAACCCTGGAGTAAATTTGCCATGCCGGATGGATTGCAAAGAGCAGGCAACCGAGGAGAATAAGACCCTCCTTTAGTTTTAAAAGTTTGAGCGTTTTATAGAAGATGAATATCCCTAGCAGATGCAGCAGGAATTTAAAAATAAGGATATAGGTGAGATTATACCCAAACAAAATAAATATACCTGCAATTAAAAAAGGCCAGACCGGGGGGCGAAATGCTGTAGGTTTACCATCTTTGATTTTTAGCTGTTCAATTTTGTTTGTTTTAAACATTTCCAAAATGGTTTCCCTCTTAAAAGAAGTATGACCATAGGTGCCATTTTTGGCCAGGGTTGTTGCCAGGTGTATATAATCAAAGGCATCACCCCCAGCTTCATATTTTAAAGAGTTTGCGGTTTTGAAATTGTAGACTAAGGTAAGAAGGAGGAGAATCCCACAACCGATGATCAATTTTCTTTTGTTTAAAAGTCTAAAATTCAAGCTTATTATTTTTGTCCAATAACTATTGTAGATAAACCAACACGGTGCATACTAAGTTTATCCATAATTTTCCAGATAGGAACCATCTTATTGTATAGCTTCATCTGAGAACTGGGAATCGTATCTTTACCCAACACCTTTCCACTTAAAAACCAACCTAAAATTCCAAAAAAATTGAAATACTGGCTGTGCAAAATTTTCAGATTATTTTTAATGAACAATTCCGATAAAGACTGCCTAGTATATCTTCTGAAATGGCCTAATTCCTCATCAAATTTATTATAAAGGCTATCGTATGAGGGAACAAGAATAATTAAATTACCTTTTTCCTTTAACAGCTTTTTGCAATTTTGAATCGCAAGATTATCATCTTCAATATGTTCAATAACATTGAGTGCGAAGACTGTATCAAATGAATTTAAATACTTTAAATATATATTATCAAAATCAGGATGGATTAAGTCAATATTGTTTACACCCAGAAGATTGGGAAAGGATTTAAACTTCTCTATGAGGGTTAAACAATATTCCGATCTGAAATCAGTCAACATAATTTCACAATCTTCCTGAAGAAAGAATTTAGAAATATTACCTAAACCACTTCCTGCTTCCAATATTTTCCCTTTTGTAAATGGAAAAATAGTTTCAAACATCCAACGGTTAAAATCGTCAGCTTCACTTATAATATCAAGCGTTTCTTTGCCTTTTTTATCGGAGTAAGCTTTTAGGTTCATCTATAAAGGTTGTACTTAAAAACACAATACATCGCTCTCATTGCATCCTGCCAATTAATCTTTTTTCCTTCAGCATAGGTACGTCCGTAATAGGAGATGCCCACCTCATAAATCCGTATTCCGGGAATCCTACAAATTTTGGCGGTAACTTCGGGTTCAAAACCAAACCTTTTTTCTTTGAGATCCAGCCCTTTTATAATATCTGCCCTGAATAATTTGTAGCAGGTCTCCATATCTGTGAGATTAAGATTAGTGAAAGCATTACTCAAAAAAGTAAGAAACTTGTTACCTATGGAATGCCAGAAAAATAATATTCGGTGTGGATTTCCTCCCATGAATCTGGAACCATAAACCACATCGGCCTTGCCGTTCATCATAGGCTTAAGTAAAATATTATATTCTTCAGGATCATATTCCAGGTCTGCATCTTGAATAATTATAAAATCCCCGGTAGCTAATTCAATAGCCTTATGAATTGCTGCACCTTTCCCCTGGTTAAATTTTTGCCTGAAGTAATTAATACTTAATTCAGGGTTTTTAGAAATGAATCCTTCAATTAATTCCCCCGTCTTGTCTGTAGAGTGGTCATCAACAATCAGAATTTCTTTTTCAAGCGGGAAATTCAATTTTAGGTTTTGGAGGACTTGTAAGATTGAAATGATACTTTCCTGTTCATTAAAAGCTGGAATAAGAATAGATAATTTCTTCAAGAATTTTTTGAATTTGTTTCAAATATATTTCTTTCTCAAACATTTTTACTACAAAAATTTTTTAATCATGTTTATATGGGAAATTAGGTTTGGAAGCCTGGGATATAAGACTTAAAAGAATAGTAGAATTCCTATGTCGGGAAACCTTCACTTCCTTGTTTTAAATATTATTGTAATTTCCGGCCATAAGATCATAAAATGATAAGCCATAAACATAAATGTATATTTATCCATATTCCTAAAACTGCGGGAATGAGTATAGAGGATTCCTTTATAAGATCATTGGGCCTAAAGTTCTTTAAGGGGCAATGCCCTCCCTTATTACTTTCCTACAATCAGGATCAAACGATAGGACCAAGATCCCTGGCTCACTTAATCCCCGGTGACTATGTAAATAAAAGTTATTTATCCCAGGAACTCTTTGATCAATATTATAAATTTTCCTTCGTAAGAAATCCCTGGGCCCGGGCTGTTTCAATTTATAAGTATTTTCAATATCATAGAATCCTGACTTTTACAGATTTTATGAGGTACCGCTTTCCGGAGTTATGGGAAAGCCGATATGATTTCGTGAGGCCACAGGTAGATTTTTTGTATAATAACCTTGGAGAGCAAGTGGTAGATTTTATTGGAAAGTTTGAAAATCTGAAAGAAGATTTTGAGATTGTCAGAAAACAGCTGGCGCACCCTGTTGAAGATCTTTCGCATATCAATAAACCTCCCCAACCTCATAACTGGTACAGCCGCTGGAACCGAAGGTTTCTATTTGCGGAGTTAAAGGAACACCCTCATCTTTTAAGACATATTAATTTATTTTCTCCTGTTCAAGCTACGTACAATGAATATTATACAAGGAAAGCACACGAATTAGTAGAAAATTATTATCGGAAAGATATAGAAATCCTGGGTTATGAATTTTAGTTTTTGATGGTACTTCATTAGATGTTACTAAATTTAATTATTCATAGGCAGATAATAATGTAGAGTTGATTTTACTGTCTTTTAAATCTAATATTAGAGATAGGTAGAGCTGACGAATAATTTATATTTTTACGCCAGATAGGATTTTAATGAACAATAAAGAAAGCGACGACTGGCTTTACGAAATCTCCCCTAAGCGAAAGCTTATAGATCTCAACTTTAAGGAGATCTGGCAGTACCGGGATTTGTTAATTATGTTCGTAAAACGCGATATAGTGACGGTTTACAAACAAACCATTTTAGGGCCGCTCTGGTTTTTTATACAGCCGCTGTTTACCGCAATAATTTTTACCTTAGTTTTTAATAACATTGCCAATATCCCTACGGGGAATATACCTCCATTTTTATTCAACCTTGCAGGTATTACAGCGTGGAATTATTTTAATCAAAGTCTGACACAGACTTCGAATACTTTTACGGCCAATGCTGGAATTTTTGGGAAAGTTTACTTCCCCCGGGTGATTATGCCATTAAAAACCGTTATCTCTGGACTTTTTAAATTTGGAATACAATTATTGATTCTACTGGTTTTTTATTTATACTTTTTGTTTCAAGGTTTTGATCTTCAGCCTAATTCCAATCTTCTTTTGTTTCCTGTTTATGTATTAATGATGGCTTTGTTGGGCCTGGGAGCAGGAATGATCATTTCGGCTCTAACCACTAAATATCGTGATCTCACGGTTATGGTTGGTTTCGCAACTTCTTTGTTGATGTATATTTCTGCGGTTCCCTATCCTTTCAGTGAGGTTAACGAAAAAATCCCCTCCCTGGCCTGGTTAGTGAAATATAACCCTTTGGCACAGATCATTGAAGGTTTTCGCTATATGATCCTGGACACAGGAATATTCACCTGGAGCGGTTTCTTCTATACCCTGGTAGTTTCAATTGGACTGTTTTTACTCGGCCTCATTATTTTTAACCGGACCGAAAAGAATTTTATAGACACAGTATAGAGTTAGACGGTAGTAATTAATTAATTAATAATCAGTAGGTATTAATCTTTCCTCCTCGAAATTGAAAGTTTTAGTCCTAATTTTTAATTTCTGGAGTGTTTAACTTTGGGAATCTATAATTTTGAGATTGAAAGTCACTAAACGAAAAAACCACAAAATTTTCTTACTTTTCCCTCCTGAAAATAAGTAGTTTGAACTGCCTGATAAATAACTGCCTACTTAAGATGAATGTGATTTTAAAAGCTGAAAATATCTCTAAACAATATCGCCTGGGAACTGTGGGAACCGGGACTTTAAAACACGATTTGAATAGGTGGTGGCATACCGTTAGAGGTAAGGAAGATCCTTATTTACAGGTTGGTGGGGTAAACGACAGGAGTGCCAAAGCAACTGAAGATTATGTGTGGGCGTTGCGGGATATTAATTTTGAAGTAAAAAAAGGCGAAGTTCTGGGAATCATTGGTAAGAATGGCGCCGGTAAATCTACTTTACTTAAACTATTGTCCCGCGTGACGGCACCCACAAGTGGGAGTATAAAAACCAAAGGCCGAATCGCTTCCTTACTTGAAATTGGCACCGGTTTTCACCCGGAACTCACAGGGCGGGAAAATATTTTTATGAACGGCGCAGTGTTGGGAATGACCAGGACCGAGATCAAGTCTAAGCTAGACGAGATCATAGATTTCTCTGGCTGTGAAATGTATATAGATACTCCGGTAAAAAGGTACAGCAGCGGGATGACTGTCAGACTGGGGTTCGCAGTAGCTGCACATTTAGAACCCGAGATTTTAGTGGTTGATGAAGTTTTGGCAGTAGGAGATGCCGAGTTTCAGAAAAAAGCTATAGGTAAGATGCAGGATCTTTCAACCGGGGAAGGTAGGACTGTTTTATTTGTGAGTCATAATATGTCCAGTATTAAGACTCTTTGTGAAAGAGGTCTTGTTCTTGATAATGGAGCGATAGATTTTTTTGGAGGAGCAATAGAGAGTGTGGATCACTATCTATTAAATACCAAAGCTATCCCTAAAAAAGAAAATACCATAAGCGAGAATCATAGAAGACAGAAAACTTCGAAAGAATTTCAGATTGTAAAAATTCAATCTTTAAATGAAAATCTTCAACAGGATACTCCTATTATATTTCATATCCTTATAAAGAAAAATTCATCCCTCTCTGTACCCATTAGTATTACGGGCACTATTGTCAACCAAAGCGGATTGGATATTGGATCATTTTTTTCAGATTCAATAATTGTATATGAAGAGGAACAATGGGTTGATTTAAAAATTCCAAATCATAATTTATCTCCAGGAGAATATCATTTAAACTTTTCAGTAGCTGCTGGCAGTTTAAAAGAGTCTAACTTTATCATTTTTGACCAGGCGTATGAATCCATTGGGTTTGATGTTCTCCAAGAGAAAAATTCAGGAATTTTTATAAAGTGGAATAAGGGATGGGGTGATATTCACTTTAATTCTAAATTAAGAAAATATGAGGTTTGAAGATTTAAAGATAAAATTAATAAAATTTCTTAAAAGAAAAATCTATCACACCCCATCAAAGGATGATATATTAAATGTAATAGCTGCTCTTAGACCTTTCGAGACCGATAAAGAGTTAGTACGTGTTGGAGGAGAAAGAGATGGCGGTTATCTGGTCCCGAATGACCTTAAAGGACTAAGTGCTTGTTTTTCCCCTGGTGTCGGAAACATGAGCGATTTTGAACTGGAATGTGCGGAAAATGGAATGGAAATATTTATGGCAGATGCCTCTGTAAATGGTCCGGCAGTTAAAGACAGCAGATTCCATTTCACAAAGAAATTTCTTGGTAGTAAAACCAGGGAAGAATATCTCACATTGGAGCAGTGGATAAAGGATTCAAAAATGACGAAATCTGACGATCTTTTACTCCAAATGGATATTGAAGGTCATGAGTTTGGAGTATTTAATTCGACTTCGGAAAAAGTCCTCCAACAATTTAGGATTATTGTAGTTGAATTTCATAATCTACAGTTTTTAACAGACCCTATTTATTATAGAAAAGCGACCAAATCATTTAATAAACTATTAACCAACCATCTCTGTGTGCATATTCATCCCAATAATTGTTGTGGAATAAAGAAGATTAAAGAAATAGAAGTTCCAGTAGTTGCTGAATTTACATTTATAAGAAAAGATAGAATACAGCAGATGGCAAAGGTTGAATCTTTACCTCATATCTTAGATAGAGATAACACTGATAACACATCATTAAATTTACCAGCCGTGTGGTACCAAAACTGAATTTCTTTATGAAGATTAATGTATTTTCTTCGATTTCAGGTTCAGTAAATTTTTTAAATTCAGTATTCCCTCAGAAGTAGTTAAATGATGTATCCCAAAATTTCCATTGTCACTCCAGTTTTAAATCAAGTAGAGTACATTGAACAAACAATCTTATCCGTTATAAATCAAAACTACCCTAATTTGGAGTATGTTATTGTTGATGGAGGCAGTACGGATGGTACTTTAGACGTTATCAGAAAATACGAAAGTAAAATTTCGAATTGGATTAGTGAAACTGATACTGGAATGTATTATGCTTTAAATAAGGGTTTTCGCAGTACTTCGGGTGAAATTATGGGATGGATTAATAGCGATGATATTCTGTTACCGAATTCTTTCCACCGTATAGCTCAGTTGTTCTGTGATCTTCCAGAGGTTGATTGGATTCAAGGATTGAACAGTTTTATTGATTTAGAGGGAAATTTAATTCACACCCAAACTGCACAAAATTTTAATCTGATTAAGTTTTTAGCTGGAGATTTCAAGTGGATACAGCAAGAATCCACTTTGTGGAGGAGAAGCCTCTGGGAAAAAGCAGGTGGAAGAATGGATGACCGGCTAAAATTGGCAGGTGATTTCGAGCTCTGGTTTAGGTTCTTTCAGTTTTCCACTTTATATAATACGACAGTACCAATTGGAGCTTGGCGGAAAAGAGAGGGTCAGTTATCTGGGGCCGCAATGAATATTTATCTTGAAGAAGCTGAAGCTATAAGGCGATCCTATATAATTAATAAGCAGCAACGACGCATTCTGGGAAAGATGAAAATTTTTGAGAATCTAATTAAGATTTCAAAAAAATTTAAATTTTTAAATCATCATATTCTGGAGAGGAAGAGAAATAAAAAGTTAGGTCTATACAAACTCAATATTACTTATTCTTATAAAATAAAGAAATTCATAAAATGAAATATTGTGTTTTAGGACCCATCTTTTGATATACTTGCGTAAATTATTAAAATCCAACTTAATAACCTACGCTTGTAATGATTGGTTGCGTTAACCTTTAGAAGGTCTTTATTCTATATTAAAATTAAGTAAATTTTTCTGTTGGAATTTTAGAAAGAATGGAGAATAAATGTCTACTTAGTATCATAACAGTTAATCTCAATAACCTGGAGGGTTTAAAAAGGACCATACAGAGTGTGTTTACACAGACCTGGCAGGAATTTGAATATATTGTTATAGATGGTGGTTCAAATGACGGAAGTAAAGAGTATATGCTATCTTATGATGAAAAGATAGATTTTTGGGTAAGCGAACCTGATAAGGGAATTTATAATGCAATGAATAAAGGAATTAAGAAAGCTAATGGAGAGTATTTATTCTTTTTAAACAGCGGAGACCATTTTAGCAGTAAAGAAAGCCTCAATAGAATTAAAGACGATATCTGTTCTTTTGATTTAATATATTTTAATATTGACCTTATAAAAGATAATTTAAGAAAAAGTATCACATATCCTTCAAGACTAAACTTTTCCTATTTTATAACTGGCACTCTTTGTCATCAATCGACTCTTATAAGAAAAGAATTATTTTCAATTGTTGGGAAGTATGATGAAGAGCTGAAAATAGTGTCAGACTGGAAATTTTTGGTTCTGGCTTTGTTTAAATATAATTGTTCATATCAAAAGGTTAATCATACCCTGTCAACCTTTTATCTCGACGGCATAAGTTCAGATCCAAAAAATCTCAAAAAATTAAATAAAGAAAAAGAAGCAGTCCTAATTGATCATTTTAGAGCATTTTTACCTGAAATTAAGGAGTTAAACCAGGTTAAAAAAACATTACAAGATTTAAGAAATTCCAGAAAGATTAATTTTCTTGTTAGGCTTGGGTTACTAAAGAAATTTTAGATTCGACCAATGATATCAATTATAATACCCACTTTTAATCGTGCTCATTTTTTGGGGGAAACTTTAGAGAGTATTATTGATCAAACATTTCAAAACTGGGAATGTATAGTGGTTGATGACGGCTCTACAGATGCTACTTCTGAACTTATGGAATTCTATTGTGCAAAAGACAGGAGGTTCAAATATTATCATCGTCCAGGTGAAATGTTAAAAGGACCCAGTTCCTGTAGGAATTTTGGCTTTAAGAAGAGTGGCGGTGAATGGATTAAATGGTTTGATAGTGATGATATTCTATTGCCTTTCGCGCTTGAAAAAATTCTGAAGCACACAGGAGCTTATGATTTGATCATTTCAAGCGTAAAATACATAGATGAAAAAAAGCAGCCTATTGATCTAGTTCATCGTTATATTCCTGCACAAAACTTGATAGAAGATTATTTTGTTGGAAAAATATCATATTATACATCTTCTCCCACTTGGAATAGAATCTTCCTTGAGAAACAGCAGGAATTATTTGATGAAAAAATTAGAAATTTTGATGATTGGGATTTCAATCTGCGTATGATTTATCAAAAACCCAAGGTAAAAATTATAGAAATTCCCTTATTACAATACCGCTTGCACACCTATTCCTTATCTAAGGAAATAGATAATTTAAATTTTAATGAACTAAAATCGGAATTCTATGCTCGTAAGAAACATTTAAAAGTTCTTCAAAAGGTCTCTGGCGTTGATTTAATTTTTTTAAAGAAATATGATCGAAGCAGGTGTAAAAGAAATTTTCGACAGGCTTTGGTAAGCGGGCATCGCAAAAAATTTCACCTTTACATAATGTTATCAAAGAGACAAATCAAACTGTTCGAATTTAAACAGTTTTTTAAGTTTACACTAGGTTATATGGTTTTTTCATTTTTCAGAAAAGGAGAAAAACTTCTTCGTTAACTTATGAGTCAGCAAATAAAATCAAAGATTCCAAAACTTTTACATTACTGCTGGTTTGGTCCTGAAAAAATGAACAGTCTCAATAAAAGATGTTTAAGGTCCTGGGAAAAACACCTTTCTGATTATGAATTAATTAAATGGGATGAAACAAACGTCAATATAGACAAACATCCTTTTCTAAAAGTAGCGTACAGTCAGAAAAAATGGGCTTTTGTTGCCGATTTCGTTAGGTTGCAAAAACTTTTTGACTATGGAGGAGTATATTTGGATACAGATATGTTCGTTGTCAAACCATTTGATTTCTTAGAGGATTCTTATGCCTTTTTTGGGTCCGAAAATGAGAAGTACATAAATGCCAGTATAGTAGGATCTGTTAGAAGACACCCGTTTATCCAGACTTGTTTATCTATTTACGATCAGATAAATTTGGACACAGGACCTGAGTGGCAAGATATAGCAATACCGCGTTTAATTACCTCAAAATTTAGGTCATCTTTTAATTACAACTCTGATTTTACCCGTAAAGTGGAAGTGCCTGGGATAATTGTCTATCCTGTTAATTACTTTTACTCATTACCTTTTGAAATGCGGGGAGAAAAAAAAATTAAAGGTTATATTGGAGAAAAGACGTATGCACTTCATTTATGGGATGAATCCTGGAAAAATTATGATGAGTTTTATCATCTTCGAAGAGGTAATTATAAAAAGGGATTTCAAAAGGCGTTTAAAGGTGGAGCTGAAAAATGGTCGATGATATATGTGAGGAAGATCTTTTCCGCGATAAGAGAATCAATAAAAAGATTCTAACTTTAATTCCTAAGGTTATAGAACCAATTAATTAACGAAGTCTATTTTGAGATGAAGATTTTAATGGCGACTCCTTTTTTCAATAACCTTGGAGGTAGTGAACTTGAAACCATTCAAACGGCCAATGTTATAGCAGGATTCTCCCATGTAAAAAAGATTTATTTGTTTTCTCCAGATTTGGATTTGGAATTTTCAAAAGATCTAATCATTAATCCTAAAATTTTTTTTTATACTTATCCTGCTTTTTTTAAAAAGACATTATTAAGGAATCTCCAAAAAAAAATTGCGCCTCGGTGGAAATACAAAGGCCTTATTTTAGAGCGCTGGTTTTGGCATTTCCTTTTTAAAAAAGGCATCAGTCATGTCTATGTGCTGACGAAAAGTAGTACAGATTACTATTTTCCTATTGTTGATTCTTTCAAAAATAGAGAGAAGATATGTGTAAAATATACGACTATCTTTTATGCAGAATTTCATCCACAGAAAAAGAAACTTTTAAATTCTATAAAATACAACATTGTGACATCTGAAAAACAAAAATTTTTTTTTCAGAACACACTAGATATACCACATACGGTAGTTCAAGAAGTAATAATAAACAATGAGGAAGAAGCTTTCAAAAGGAAGATTTCTAATCATTTTAATTATGATTTTGGGATTCTCGCCCGTTTTTCAGAAGAGAAACAGCTCGAACATGCTATAGAAGTTATTCGTCTTTTAAAGGAAAAGGGTAAGTTGAGAAAAATGATTATAAGAGGAGATGGTGTTAAAACATACTATTGGAAACTTTTTGACCTTGTAAAAGAATATAATCTACAGGATTTAATTACACTCCAATTTCAACCAGTTGTTCAGGATGAGATTTTTGATTACTTTGATCTATTCAGCTGTTTCCTGATTACCTCAAAATATGAGGGAGGTCCTAATGTAGCTCTTGAATTATTAGCTGCCGGAAAACCAATGATTAGTTACAAAGTAGGAGCAATGCCTGATCGTTTAAAAGACTTTCAGGAGTTATTGGCTGAGGATGTAGGTGAAATGGCGGAAAAGGCTTTAAAGGTACTTGATCTTTCAACGGAGTCTTACTATAATCTATGTGTGAATTTGAGAGAACTATACACTAAAAAAATGAGTAATAAACCAACTGTGGATTTTCTCAGAAATTTTTTGAACAACTAATGAAGATTCTTTTTGTTTCCATGCATTCGCTGCACAGCAAACGCTGGATTAATAATTTGAAGGATTCAGCCCACGAGTTGTACTGGTTTGATGTACTAGACCGTGGCCGGTTCGATCTACCAGAAGAAATTCAGCAATTCACCGGATGGAAAAAAAGAAAAAGAAGCTCTTTAAAAGGAGAATATTTTCTTTATAAAAAAATTCCACGGCTGTATGAAAAAATTCAGACATTCGTGGAAACCACAGCAGCAGAGGAACTGGAAAGAATTATTTTAAAGATAAATCCAGACATTATTCACAGCTTTGAAATGCAATCCTGTTCCTATCCAATCTTGAAAACGATGCAAAAGCATTCTGAGGTAAAGTTGATCTATTCGTGTTGGGGTAATGACCTTTTTTTTTATAAAAACCAAAGGCGGCATCGATCACAAATAAAAAATGTGCTTGGTCGAGTTGATGTGCTACATACAGATTGCTCAAGGGATCATAATCTGGCTCTAGGACTTGGGTTTACCGGTGAATTTTCTGGGGTGATCCCTGGAGGTGGGGGGTATGAAATTTCTAAAACCCAGGAATTTTTTCAACCCGTTGAGGCTCGTAAGATTATTTTAGTAAAAGGATATCAACATAACTTTGGGAGGGCTATTAAAGTATTACAAGCTGTGCAAGCCATCCAGGACCAGCTCGAACCTTTTAAAATAGTAGTTTTTGCAGCCCATCCTGTAGTAGTTGATTATATTAGAAGCAAAAATTTACCCTACAAATATTTCAAAAGAGGAGAATTGTCACAAGAAGAGGTGCTTGAGCTTATGGGAAAATCCCTTATCTATATTGGCAACAGTATATCTGATGGTATTCCCAATACATTAATAGAAGCATTTATTATGGGTGCTTTCCCCATTCAATCTAATCCCGGGGGAGTTTCTGAGGAGCTGATTGAAAATGGGAGCAACGGTTTATTAATTTTTGAACCAGAAGATGTTGAACATCTGAAAAGCCTGATTTTAAAAGCAATTGAAGGGGAAATTGATTTTTATAAATCTGCCCTCCGTAATCAAAAAATTTCATTGGAACGGTTTGACTATAACATAAATAAGAGAAAAATCAATGAATTATATATACCCAGATCGGTACAGAAAGGTTTATGAATTATATAGAACTTAAAAAATCACTATGTCAAATATACTAATCACTGGTGGTGCAGGAAATATCGGGAGTGCCCTGGCAAGTAAACTGGCTAAAGATTCTAAAAACAATATTGTCATAGTGGATAATCTTTTGACCGGTACCTTGTCTAAAATTCCAAAGGCTGAAAACATAAAATTCATCAAAGCAAATATTAACGAATATAATGACGTAGCCCCGGTGTTTGGAAGCCACAAATTTGATTTTGTTTTTCATTATGCTGCTGTGGTAGGGGTGAGAAGAACTTTGGAGAATCCAATGATGGTATTAAATGATATTGAAGGTATAAAGAGTATCTTATCCCTGTCAAAGAATACCGGAGTAAAACGGGTATTTTATTCCAGTTCGTCAGAAGTGTATGGTGAACCCTTTGAAACACCGCAAAGGGAAGATACCACACCATTAAATTCCAAATTACCCTATGCGATTGTCAAAAATGTAGGGGAAGCCTTTTTTAAGTCATATTTTTTAGAGTATGGCCTGGAATATACCATATTCCGTTTTTTCAATACTTACGGCCCCAATCAAAGCGAAGATTTTGTTGTTCCCCGTTTTTTAAAAGCTGCCTTGAATAATGAACCCATACACATTTACGGGGATGGTTTGCAAACCAGAACATTTTGTTACGTAGACGATAACGTAGATACTACTATTAATGCGATGTTGGATAAGAACTGTGTGAATGAACTAATGAACGTAGGAAGTGATATTGAAATAAGTATTCATGATTTGGCCAAAAAGATAATTTTATTTGTCAATTCCAAATCCCAAATTGTTTTTTTGCCACCTTTAGAAGAAGGGGATATGAATAGGAGATGTCCGGACATAACAAAAATGCGGAAGGTTTTGGACAGGGAATTAATACCTTTAAACCATGGCCTTAAAAGCTTAATTGACTATTATGAGGATAGGCATTAATCCTGAGAAGTTTAATAAAGAAATACTTAATTCATCCTATCACAGAGTTGTCATACCGGTATATATTCCCCATTTTGAAGGCTATTTTAAAGATGCTTTTGAAATATTCAAGTTGAATATTGAGTCTTTGCTGTTGACCATTCATAAGAAAACCAGGATCACTATTTATAATAACAATAGTCATGACTTGGTCAAAAATTATCTGGATCAATTATATAATGAACATGAAGTAATTGATCAGGTTTTTCATTCTAAAGAAAATCTGGGAAAAATCAATGCAATCTTAGCCAGCGTAAAGGGAAACATAGAGCCTTTAATTACTATTACAGATTCTGATGTTTTTTTTAAACATGATTGGCAAAAAGAGGTGGAATCTCTTTTTCTAAATTTTCCAAATGCAGGCATGGTCAGCCCGGTACCAAATAGTATTGCCTATAAAGCTTTTGCCTCTAATAACTGGTTTTATGGTTTATTAGGTGAAGCTTCAATTAGATTTGAAGAAGTAAAGGATCCACAGGCGATGAAAAAATTTGAAGACAGCCTGGGAGACACGGTGAAATTATACTCTTCTTCCCATCTTGAAAAATACTTGGTGTTAAGGAAAAAAGGAGCGAAAGCCGTGATGGGATCAGGACATTTTGTGGCAACATTAAGAAGGGAGGTTTTTGATTTGGGGTCAAATTCCCCTGCCTATATTAAGATCCAGGGGGGAGTGGAGAATAAATTTATTGATATTCCCAATGAAGAACTTGGGTTTTTAAGGTTATCAACCTTGAATAATTATGCTTTTCATTTAGGAAATGTTTCAGAGAAGTGGATGAATGATGAATTTGAAAAATTAAAAGTAAGAAGATCAAATGTTCCTTTAAATGATATTGAACTTTTTAGAGCCAGACCACTTCCTAAATGGAAAATGTTTTTGGGAAAAATCGCACAAAAAGTTTTACTAAGTAATACTTTAAAGGAAAGATATTTTAATTTTTTAGGGTTGAAAAATGCCAGAAATTATTGAGTTATATTTTTTTGATCAAACCGACAAGTAAACATAGCCTGTTAGGTTCCTTTTAAAGCAGGAATAATAATTTATTGTTTTTTAAAGCATTTGTATTTATGGCGTCAAGGGAATATAGAAAGAAATTAAAAAAAATTTTTAAATATTTTGGTTATGATTTGGTAAGGTTAAATGGAGGATTAGGACGCGGAACAATTGAAAATGAACTGGTAAAAATCCTGAATAGTATTGATGTAGATCTGGTTTTGGACATAGGTGCCAATAAAGGACAGTTTGCAAAATCATTATACGATTATGGTTATAAAAACAGGGTTTTATCTTTTGAACCTCTGCCAGGAATTTATGATTTATTAGAGAAAAACGCTAAGAATAATGTTTTGTGGAATGTTTATGAGCGGTGTTGTCTGGGTGACGAGGAAAAAATGGTGTATTTAAATGTTTCAAATCTAATGGGGAATAGTTCAATTCTGGAAATCAAGTCCACAAAATTTAATGTGCCACAGAGTCATTATATTAAAAAGGAACATGTCCCACAAATCACTTTGGAAACCTTAAATGAAAATACTTTTATAAAGGAGGCAAAGAATGTTTTTGTGAAAATGGATATACAGGGATATGAACATATTGTATTATCTAAATTTCCTCAGGTGGATTACAATATAACCGGCTTTTATTTGGAACTATCGCTTGTAAATCTATATGAAGGGCAGAGGGACTACCTTTACATTTGCAATCGATTAAAGGAATTTGGCTTTGATTTAGTCTATATTGAGCCAGAGTATATAATATCTGATAGAATGGTTCAATTTAATGGCGTATTCCTCCATAAGTCTTTAAGTTATATAACTTAAAGACAGCAATAAATAATGCTCTTAACGCTTTAAAACGTAAAGTTTTGTAACAGAATTACTACCTGATAAATGAAAATTTTACTTTGCTTTGGCACCCGGCCGGAAGCCATAAAAATGGCTCCTTTAATTCATGAACTTGCCAGGCAAAAAATCGAATTTAAGGTATGTGTTACAGCACAGCATAGGGAAATGCTGGATCAGGTGTTGGATTTCTTTGAAATAATTCCCGATTATGATTTGAATTTGATGAAACCCGGGCAAAACCTGAATTCTTTAAGTGCATTAATTTTAAAAGAAATTGACAAAGTACTGGAGGAATTTAATCCCGATATTGTTTTGGTACAGGGAGATACCACCACTGCCTTTGTATCATCCTTTACTGCTTTTAACAGGGGTATAAAAATAGGCCATATAGAAGCCGGGTTACGTACCGGGAATTTAAAATCCCCATTTCCTGAAGAAGGAAACCGACAATTAATTAGTCGGATTTCAGATTATCATTTTGCGCCTACACTTGCTTCCAGAAATAATCTGATAAGGGAGGGGATATCAGAAAACAAGATAATTGTAACGGGTAATACTGGAATAGATGCGCTGTTAATAGGGAAGTCAAGATTAGAAAATGGCTATATAAATGAGGAACTAAAAAATCTTCAGAAGATTATTCATCAACATAAAAAACTTATTCTCGTCACCGGCCATCGCAGGGAAAATTTTGGGAAAGGTTTGAAAGAAGTTTGCGTGGCAATTCTTAAAATGGTCGAGCGGGAAGATATTCAAATTATTTTCCCCGTTCATTTTAATCCGATAGTGAAAGAAACGGTATGGGAGTTATTGGATCATCACCCGCGTATCCACTTGATTACCCCGGTTAATTATCCTGCATTTATATGGTTAATGATGAAGGCTGACCTTATTATTTCCGACTCCGGTGGCATTCAGGAGGAAGCTCCGAGCCTTAAAAAAACTGTAATTGTAACACGGGAGACCACGGAAAGACCCGAAGCTGTACAGGCAGGTTTTAATTTTTTAGCAGGAGTAAATCAGCATAAAATAGTTGAACAAACCTTTGAGGTTTTAGATGGACCTATTGATTACTCCAAAAAAGAAAATCCATTTGGCGAAGGCATGGCTTCAAAAACAATAGTAGATTTTTTGGTTGATAATGCAAAATAAACAAAAAAATAAAATACTTATAGTTGCTGAATCTATCGATGTTGAAGATAGTAGTGGTTCTAAAGTCAATGTTGCTTTAGTGTACAGCTTGAAAAAAGCAGGATACAATATTCAGGTTTACCATTATACGAGAAAACAAATTCAACTGGACGGTATTAAATGTGTGGCAATAAATGAAAAGAGGTGTAGTGCTTTATTCTTTTTGAGTAGAACAGAACGGTTCCTCAGGAATAAATTAAATCTTGATCTTCATAAGCCGTTAGAGAAGGCTTTCGGATTTTCGTTCACACTTTTTAATGATCGGGATAGCATAGTTTCATGTCTAAGTAGGATAACAGATTTCAAACCCGACCTGGTTTTAACCCTGAGTAAAGGTGGAAGTTTCAGGCCACACCACGCACTGTTAAAAATGCCGGAATGGCATCAGAAATGGATGGCTTATATTCACGATCCTTATCCAATGCACTTATATCCCAGGCCTTATGCCTGGGTTGAGCCGGGCTATTTGCAAAAGTGGCGCTTTGTGAAGGCGGTATCCCAAAAAGCGAAATTTGCTGCCTTTCCGAGTAAATTATTAATGGAATGGATGGGGAGTTACTTTAAGTGTTTTTTAAAGACAGGAATAGTTATGCCGCATCAAATGCAGGATTTGAATTCCAATATCGAGTTACCTGAATATATCGACCCGGAGTTATTCAATGTTGTTCATGCAGGAAATCTATTGCATGCCAGAAATCCCGAGGGGCTTATAAAAGGTTTCGAACTGTTTCTTTCAAAAGTTCCAGAGGCCAAATCCCTTACCAGACTAATTTTCATAGGAAGCACCCAATATTTTCAGGAATATCTGGGCAGAGAAGCCCGATTAAATGATAATCTGAAATTTATTAAGGAGAACCGACCTTTGGAGGAGGTTGATCTGGTTCAGAAGTCCGCCTCTGTGAATGTAATATTGGAAGCCAAATCAGAGATAAGTCCATTTCTTCCTGGTAAATTCCCATATTGTGTAAGTGCAAATAAACCCATATTATTGTTAGGCCCCTATTACAGTGAGAGCAGAAGATTATTAGATGATAATTATCCTTATTGGGCTGAAATAGATGATGTAGAAAAGATTGCCAGACATCTGGAGGATCTATTCAAAATTTGGAAAGAGAATGCTGGGGATTTAAAATTAAACCTCCCAAACCTGGAGTACTACCTTTCAGAAAAGTACTTAAAAGAAACAGTGGATAGGATTTTAGAAAAAAACTCCTGAAAACTTTAGTGGTCTTAATGTCAACTAAATAATTTCTATTAAACTGGACAACGAAGGAATAGAGACTGTTAGATTGTTTGATGTATTTTTATAAAAAAAATTTTTTTTTGAAACAATTGATCGTGTTCATCAGATCATGGGGTGGAGGAATACCTTCAATTATCTCAATGCTATTGGGGCAGTATGGCCTTTATGCAAATAAAAAATAAGCTATACCAGCCTAACGATGCAGAAAAAATACTAGAACCTGCACAGGAAAATGGGAAGGCTATTTTAACGAGAAAGAACTTTCTCGTTTTGTACTTAAACTGCTAAAAATTGAAAGAAAACAGAACAGTGATCAATGTATTCAAGCTCGACCGAATGCGATATTCCCCTTTTGATGAAAGTTTCTCTGGTGAGCACGAATATCTAAAAAAGAATGGTATAAATATTATTAGCGACGTTCGAAAAGCGGATATATTTATCTGTTCCTCACTTAAAAGAAGGAAATTTCTCTCTGTTTTAAGAAATTACAAACCAATCCTTGTTTGGACTAACGAACCAAGAAGTTCAACAAACTTAAAAAATATCTTTTTCCCCTTAAAGATTCTTTTTCTAAATATTTATTCTGGGAAAGTTTTTGTCAATAATGTGACCTATCAGAAAAAGAGGTTTCTGCACCGACCTTTGTTGAAATATATAGAGGCGAAGGACTTGAATGTTGACTTTGATAGGAGAACAGTTGCCTTAATGTCATTTTACAAGGGCCTCAAAGGAAATGAACTAAAAATAAAAGATACAGATGTAGATTTAATCAATTTAAGAAACAAAATTGCACTTTATGGCCATCCCAACGGATCAATAGACGTTTATGGACAAGGTTGGCCTGAAGGAATATCCCGGGAAAATTCCCGCCATGGTAATTGGCCTGAAACAAAAAGAAATATTCTTTCTCACTACAATTTTAATCTGGCTTTTGAAAATACAGTATTTCCTTATTATGTTACGGAGAAGATCTGGGATGCGATAGAAAATTACTGTCTCCCAATATATTTTGGAGGCAAAGACTCGACAATTTATGAGGACTTCCCAAAGGAAAGTTTTTTGGATTATTCCTTATATGAATCGCCTGAAGTACTATTCCGGGAAATTCAAAAGATGTCCAGGAAAGAATACATCTACAGACTTAATAAATGCATAGATACCTATAACAAGTTCGTTCTAATGGATAACGTTTTTTGGGAGAATTTGGATTGTAAAAGATTAGATTATTTAATACAGGCCTGTAAAAGCCTTTCCTAATTGAGTGCGGAGAGCGGCATTAAAATAAAACTGTTGAATTTAGATAACAACTCATTATGAAAATCTTGATGATCTCAATGTTTTCAAATCATTTCTTCAACTGGACCGAACAGTTACGGGATTCGGGACATGAGATCTATTGGATAGATGTATTTGATTCTAATACCTATGTAGAAAAGATTGATTTTGTGCATCAGATTATCGGCTGGAGGAATCGGGTAGATTATCCGGGGAGGTATTGGGTGAAAAATAATTTACCTGAGATTAATCATTTCCTAAATTATTTTAACCAACGGGAACTGAGTGATTTTGTTGACCAAAAGATTCAGGAATTCAAACCGGATGTGGTGCAAAGTTTTGTGCTTTATTCTGCCGCTTATCCAATTCTTTCTATAATGAAGAATTATCCTCAGATAAAATGGATTTATTCGGCCTGGGGTAATGATCTATTCTTTAGGCAACAACAAGAAGATGAATTAGATAAAATAAAAACCAGTCTTCCGAATTTCGATTATATGTTTGCTGATTGTAATAGGGATGGACAATTAGCTGTTAAATTGGGCTTTCAGGGGAAATATCTGGGAACATTTCCTGGAGGTGGAGGTTATGATTTAGATTATTTTCATAAATATTGTACTCCCATTCATGATCGTGATATAATTTTAGTCAAGGGATATCAGGGGAAATTGGGAAGAGCCATATATATAATTAAATCAATTATTGCTCTAAAGAAAGAATTGAGTAATTATAGAGTTATTATTTTTGGTTGCGACAATGAATTAGAAGAGATGCTAGAAGGGGAAAAAGGCAATTGGCCCAATATCGAGATCTTAAAAAAAATTTCTCATGAGGAGGTCATGAAATTAATGGGACAGGCCAAAATATATATTGGTAATTGTATTTCTGACGGAATGCCTAATACTTTACTGGAGGCTATTGTAATGGGGGCTTTTCCAATCCAATCTAATCCCGGGGGCGCCACTGCAGAAATTATCCAACATGCCAAAAATGGCTACCTCATTAAGAATCCAGAGGATGAACAGGAAATAAAATTTCATATTCAGAACGCTTTAACTAAAACTGGATTCTTAGAAGTTGCGGTGGCCTATAATAATGAGAATGTGCGTCCGAAACTGGAAAGAGAATATATAAAAGAGCAGGTATTAAAAAAGTATACAATAGTTGAGAATGAATTAAAAATTTAATTTGCTAAATATTATTTATCCATATCGTAACAGGAATTTCAAGCATGTAGTAAATTCTTTAAATTCCCTGAAAGATCAGACGTGTAATAATTTTCAGGTATTCTTTGTAGATTATGGTTCCGATTTGGTGATTGCAGACCAGGTAAGAATACTATGCGAATCTTTTTCTTTTGTCCGATATAAATTTTATCCGGTTAATGATCAGCCCTGGAATAAAAGCAAAGCCTTGAATTCTATTATAAAAGGTCTCAAGGAAGGATATTGTTTCGTGGCTGATGTTGATATGGTTTTTCATCCAGGGTTTATTAAAAAATCCCTTCAACTCCAAGAAGATCAAAAAACGATTTATTTTCAAGTAGGATTTTTAGGTCAGGGGGATTCTCCTGAAGGTATAAAGTTGACCAATTTCGGGAATTACCGCAAAAGCACTTCAGAGGCAACTGGCTTAAGCATGTTTCCGGTTGATGTTCTACAGAAGCTGAGGGGCTTTGATGAATTTTATCATTTTTGGGGAGCCGAAGATACAGATATCCATGTTCGTTTGAAGAATTCCGGATATCCGGTAGAATATTTTGATAAGGAAATTCTTATGCTTCACCAGTGGCATCCCAGCTACCGAAGCGGGGAATCAATTAATCTTACTACGGACCTTCAAATTAGAGGGATTGTTCAACTCAATCATCAACATTTGAAATTTGCTGTTGAGAAAAAAGTAACCAAAGTTAATCCTCATGGCTGGGGGGAAATCCAAATTAAAAGGGAATTTGAGGAACTTGAAGAAGCTTTAATTAACCTGAACCTGACCAATAATAAAAGGGAAATAAATGATTTACTTTATGGTCAGCTTCCGGTACATCCCAATAAGATCCTGAAAGTAAGGATAACCAAAGATCCTTATGAAGCTTCCTTTGAATATTTTCTAAAAAAAATATTGAAAAGAAAAGTGCCTGATTACTACAGCCTAAAAGAAATCAATGATCTAATATTGCTTCATATTATTTCCTTTTACAGAGATCAGCCTTATTTTTATAGAATTAGTGAGGACCTTAAAAGTATAAATTTTGCTATAAAATTCTAAACCTCTACGGGTGCAAAAGATTTGTATGGTTTCTTTTAATATTAATCGATTTTTTTACAGCGCTTATGTCTTTAAAACTTCAACTTAAGGAAAGTTTATTCAAGATTTTAGATTTGTTGCCTGAGAAACTAGGTTTTTCTTTTTATCATACAGTTCAGAACGCAGTCAATGGAGATAATATGCTGCAGCGTGTCAAAAGTAACGAAGGCAGTTATAAAGTTCTAATAAAGTTATTGCATCAAGGAGGAGTTATCCTAGAGGGAAAAAGGGTTTTAGAGATTGGCTCAGGTTGGGCACCGGTGATGCCATACTTTATGCTTTACCAGGGTAAAGCGAAATCGGTGGCTACTTTCGATCTCAACCGGCATTTTAGCAAGAAAAATACAGAGAGGTTGAATGAAGTTTTTATAGAGGAGTATGCAATTCATGTTGCTCCTGAGCTTTCTAACACTTACAAACTACCCAAAAATATCAATTATCATCCTGAAACTGATTTGACAAAAGTGGATTTACCGGAGACAGAAATAGTTTTTTCCCGCTTTGTCCTGGAACATGTAAAGCCCGAAGATATCCTCAAGATGCACATAAAATTCAAAGAAGAATTGAAACCGGGAGCTACCATTGTCCATCTTATTTCTCCCAGTGATCATCGTGCTTACGTGGATAATAATTTGAGTTTGCAGGACTTTTTAAAATTTGGTAAAACCCAGTGGCAAAAAAAGCAATCTAAATTTGATTACCACAACCGTCTGCGACTGCCAGAATACCTGTCAATTTTTAAAGCAGCCGGACTGGAGGTAAAGCATGTGGAATATGAGAATCCCAAACCAGGATCTGAAGCTTTAAAAAAATTCAGAAAAATAAAATTGCACGAAGATTATAAAGTTTATACCGAAGTGGAATTAACTGCCGGCTCTATAAATATTGTTTTAAAAGTGTGAAATTTGATATTTCCTGCTTCCACTTTTGATATTTCCTGCTTCCACTTTTTATTCATTTCTTTACTTTGTTTAAAACAAGCCTACGCCAATGATCCTTCTTCTGCACCGGAATTCTAAAGAAGTTGTAAAAGTCCTGGTAAATGATGAGGAGGAGTACTTAAAGGAGGGGAACCTCGTCAAGGTTTTCTGGGAATGCGCGGCAAGATATCCTGAAGAGATCATTGCCTGGTGTGATCAAGACTTGAAATCGGGTATTAATACCGGGACTTTTCCTGAAATATTCCACCACGATCTTATCATGGCTTCTTATGCCGTCAAAACCAGATTTTTTACAGATGCCATTGGCTATATAGACCAACTGCCTTTTGTAAACGTTTGTAGAAAAGTTCACTACGGCACCTGGCAAATGAGTGCCGATATAGGTGGTATCAAGGGGAAAACCCTGCTGCATTTTAAAGATGTTTTTAATCAAATCACAAATTTCGAAATGCTGCTCAATTGTGTAGGTAAATTAGGGCAGCAGAACGGTTTGTTTTGTTATTCTGAACCTGGCTTAGTCCAGTATAATGATGAGCTGCATTCATTTACCTCCGGGATAGTTGAACAGGATAATGAATTAAAAATAAATACTTATAAAGAAGAGCTCTTAAATAAGGCTTCAACGAAAGAGTTATTTTCTTTTGTTTATTCCCATTATAAAACCGTCAGGCTTTTTCTTTTGTTTTGGTGTTTTCTGAAATATGAGAAAAAGCTGCCGATTTTTTCTTTTTTAGGGGCATTATTTAATCCAAAATTTTTTCAAACAGAAGTGGATCTTTCAGGAGTTGAAATTCGTTCTAACAGATATTCTGCAATTGGTAAGGACATAGATGTTATTATTCCTTCTAAGGGCAGGAGGGAATATTTGCTGCAGGTCTTGGAAGATCTAAAACGGCAGACGCACCTTCCCAGAAAGGTTATTGTAGTGGAACAAAATCAAGATCCGAAATCAGTGACCGATCTTCCAGAACTAAATGCTGCTGAGTGGCCCTTTAAAATTCTACATCATTTCATTCATCAAACCGGCGCTTGTAATGCAAGAAATATTGCCTTAAAAGAAGTAAGTGCAGACTGGATATTTTTCGCAGATGATGATAATAAAATGGAAAAAGATCTTCTGGAAAATTCTTTAAAAGAGATAAAGAGGTTAGGAGCTGATATGCTAACTTTTAATTACCGGCAGAAAAATGAAAAATTGACTTTTGATAAAGTAAAGCAATGGGGTACTTTCGGTGCGGGAAATAGTTTGGTTTCCGGAAAATTCGCCTCAAGGATAAGATTTGACATGGCTTTCGAGTACGGTTATGCTGAGGACATGGATTATGGGATGCAGCTACGACAGGCAGGGTGTGATATTGTTTACCATCCAAACATAGAAATATTACACCTTAAAGCACCGCGAGGTGGATTTAGGGAAATAGTAGAGTTGCCCTGGAATAGGGAGAAACCAAAACCTTCTCCTACTTTAATGGTTTTTATGAAAAAGCATTACACTTCTGAACAACTTAAAGGCTATAAAACGGAATTATACCTCAGGTACTATAAAAAGCAGGAAATAAAGAATCCGGTAAAATATATTAGGCAGATGAACGCAAGTTGGAGAAGTAGTGAAAAATGGGCGAGCAAGTTATTAAGTAAGGCTAATAATGAATTTATTAGACAATCTGTTTGATTTTTATGAAATTTGGTCTAATCATCTGTACTTTTAAACGGCCTGCAGCCTTGGAAAAGCTGCTTGAGTCGGTTACTCGACAGCAACTTCATCCCGAGGAAATTCTGGTGGTAGATGGTTCCCCAGGCAATGAAACACGGGAGATGATCAAAAAGAAGGGATATCCAAACCTACAGTACTACAAAGTGCGGGAGGAAGATCGGGGACTAACCAGACAGCGGAATTATGGTATATCCAGAACAGGTGACAACGTTGATGTGATATGCTTTCTGGACGATGACACGGTTTTAGAACCGGAATATTTTGAACATTTAATAGGCACCTACCACAAATATTCTGATGCAGTTGGTGTAGGAGGATATATAGTAGATGAAGTTGAATGGAAGAGAGCTGAGCAGCCTGCCGGTTTTGATGAATTTTGGATAGATGGCTATAAACGTAAAATAGGAAGTCGCAATTTGCTGAGGAAAAAGCTGGGTCTATTAAGTAATAGGCCGCCAGGGGTGATGCCGGAATTCTCCAACGGCCTTTCCATCGGTTTCCTGCCCCCCACAGGAAAAACATATCCTGTAGAGTTCTTTATGGGGGGAGTTGCTTCTTATCGAAAAGAACTTTTTGAACAAATAAGTTTTTCAAATTATTTTGTAGGTTACGGGCTTTATGAGGATATGGATTTTTGTCTGCGTGCTTCCAGGATTGGGCAACTATATGTGAACACCGCAGCATGCCTTTATCATTATCACGAAAATAGTGGCAGGCCAAATCGCTTCGACTATGGAAAAATGGTTGTTAGGAATGGCTGGTATGTATGGCGGGTCAAATATCAGTCTCCTTCCCTGAAATCCAGAATGAAGTGGAATAGTATTGCTTTAATTCTAACGGTTGTGCGAATCGGAAATATCATAAGCACAACTAAAAGAAAAGAAGCTTTTACCGAAAGCCTGGGAAGAATTGTGGGGTGGTTTAGCCTTATTTTTGATAAACCGGTTGTCGGTTCTTATAGAGCGAATAAAATAGCTGAAATAGAATAAAAATATGAAGGTGATAATCTATGCTTCTACAGATGTTTTCTATTATTCATTCTATATAAAAGGATTGTCTGACGTTTTTGGGAAAAAGAGTGTTAAGTTTTCGGTTAAAGATTTTCCGGCTTTTCCCGATAGGACTTTTGCAGTTGTCATAAAAGACGGACAGGAAGAAAAAAAGATTATTATAGATGCTTTTGATTCTCCCAGATTATCTAAAATTGCTATGGAATGGTGTGATGTTTATGGCAAAGTAAATTATCATAAGCAAAGGGTTTCAGGTTGTAATCAAAAAAAAGTTATACCAATAGGACCAGGCTTTGGGATCAAGATCTGGAATATATTTGAAACTGTTTCTAAAGCTTTCTCAAATTATCAACTGGCAAGGAAGCAATTGAATGATAAGAGAAATTTTTTTGCTAATTACTGGAGACAATTCCGGCGACTACCCCTTTATGAATATTGCAAAACACACAAGGTGAAGAAAAACTATGTTTTTTTCATCAGCTCGATCTGGCAAAAGGAAAAAGAGACAAATATGTATAGATCTCAGTTTATTGAAGCTTGTCTAGAGCTTAAAAAAGTTAATTTTGAAGGAGGATTTGCACCACGGTCTGATGGTTTGACTTTTGGCTATGAAACTATTGTTACAAAAAGAATCAATTTAGAAGAGTATATTGAAAGCTTACGGAAATCAGTAATTGTTTTTAACACTCCTGCAGTAGAGAAATGTCACGGTTGGAAACTAGGAGAATATCTGGCTATGGGAAAAGCCATTCTTTCCACCGAGCATATTAATGAATTACCGTCACCGCTCGTTCATAAGAAGCATATTCATTATGTACAGCCTGATAAGACGCAAATAAAAGAGCAGATTGTTACACTGATTTCCAACGAAGAATATTGCAATAAACTTGAAGAAAATGCTCGATCATATTTCAGGAAATATCTAGAGCCTCAGGCAGTGATTCAGAACATTCTCAGCCATTGAATTCTTCCAGCCGAAAATCAGATGTTAAAACTAAGTAATAACAATGAAAGGGAGCAATTAGAGGCTTCTACCAATGATTTAACTTTAAAAGAAAGTTTATGACAACACGTAAGGCTGTAAAATTTTTCTTGTTCTTTTCTCTTGGTGGTTTAGTTCTTCTGATTCTGGCCCTCCTGATTGCCAATTTTCGATATCCGTTTTTTAATCCTTCAGGTGGTGGCTGGTCCGTTGGCTACAAATATATTAAAGATCCACGTCAAAAATTAGATCCGGAAGACTCTAAAGTTTTAAGTTTTGACTGGTTAGATGCTCAAACGAATGAAAAGACAAAATTTTTAGCAGATCCTTTTGTTTTACATGAGGATGGAAAATTTTACATATTTTTCGAACATCAGGCAGAAGGTAATGCTAATGTAGGACTTTTGGAATCCGTGGACGGTCTCAACTACACCTATAAAGGGGAGGTGTTGGATGAGGATTTCCATCTCTCATTCCCGCAAGTCTTTATAAATAAAGGTGAGTACTATATGCTTCCAGAATCTAAGGCAGCCGGCAATATCCTGTTGTATAAAGCCAATGATTTTCCATATGGCTGGCAGGTTCACGATACCCTCGTCAAAGATGTAAGACTGAAAGATCCGGTTATTTTATTAACGGATTCCTTAAAAATTATAACCGCTACAGACGATGAGCTAAGACAGGTAATTTATGAATCTGATTCCCTTGAGGGGCCGTGGATCAAAGATACCTCTTTCGAAAGAAGAGGGGACGGCATTAGGGGAGGCGGCAATTTCTTCGAAGTAGACGGCAAATGGTATGTGCCTTTTCAAAAGAACAACAATGGCTATGGCACTGGCTTGGCTTTATATGAGTTCTTAGTAGAAAAGAAGGAGAAAAAATTTAAGAAGGTGATCGACCCTTATCTGAAGAAATCTGATTCTATTAAGTGGTTTGGGAAAGGTATGCACCAAATGTCAGTGATTAAAGTTAACGAAAAATTTTATTCGGTTTTTGACGGAGATATTGAAGATCCCTTAGCCGGAAGACAGGCCACCTGGAAAGCTTCTCTTAAGTACAATTTTTACGACTTCTTAAACTTGTTTCGATGACATGAAAAAGTCTGAAACTGATATTAATAATCGGCAAAGGGAGTTTTATGATTCCAAAAAGAAAAATCTACCTACCCGTATTTGGTCCTACTTTAGGAATGGTGCTTTAAACCGTATAAAAAAGGATTTAGGGGTAGAAAAAGATATTTATGATCTTCACCTATCCTGGTTTGGGGATCTCTCTAGTAAGAAGGTTTTGGATTTAGGTTGTTATAGTGGGAATAATTTAAGTATGCACCTTGCTAAAAACTCGAAAAGCTATCTCGGGATAGACCTTAGTTCCAAAGGAATAGGAAATTTAAGCAATCGCCTTAAAAAGGTTCCGCAAGCACGTGCTGAGGTAATAAATTTCCTTTCAAATAAATTTATTGAAAAAGATTTTGATCTAATTTATGCGTATGGGGTGCTGCACCATTTTAATAATGTGGATGGGTTAATACATAAATTGAATCAAAAACTCAAGCCAAATGGGGAAATCATAAGTTATGATCCTCTTCAAACAAGTACACCTATTAAAGTTATCCGTACAATTTATCGACCCTTTCAGAGTGACAAGGACTGGGAATGGCCTTTTTCCAGGGAAACCTACTATAAATTCGAAGAAGCTTTTAATATAGTTGAACGACGTGCGGTTTTGGGAAAAATTAAATGGCTCCCATTGCTTTACTTATTGCCTGGTTCTGAGGAAAAAAAAATAGATAAAGCTAAAAACTGGCACCGGGAAGATTGGGAACAATCGGCCTTGGATGATAATTACATGTTCAGCTGTATGCACCTCACCATGCTGATGCAAAAAAAGGATTAATGCGATTCGCAATCTTCACCCATGTGGAACATACAGAGCGTGATGGGCGGTATTATGCCTATGCGCCCTATGTAAGGGAGATGAACTTGTGGTTGAAACATGTGGAGGAGGTAAAGGTTGTTGGGACGAGGAGACGAGGGGACTTGCAGACTGGGGGACTGGGAGGGAATGGGATTGCTTATGAACATTCAAAACTGAGTTTTACTGAAGTTCCTGCTTTTAATCTTCTCAATTTCTTAGGCGCTGTAAAGGCTATTGTGAAAATTCCATACATCTTTTTTAAAATGTTCGGTGCAATGAGGCGGGCAGATCATTTGCATTTGAGGTGTCCGGGGAATGTTGGGTTGCTGGCGTGTATTTGTCAGATCTTTTTTCCTTCTAAGTCCAAATCAGCTAAATATGCAGGGAACTGGGATCCGGGGGCGAAACAGCCTTTGACCTACAGGTTTCAAAAATGGCTTTTAAGCAACACCTTTTTGACACGGAATATGCAGGTGCTGGTATATGGGGAATGGCCTGATCAATCAAAGAACATTATTCCTTTTTTTACAGCTTCCTTTTCCGAAAAAGAAAAAGCTGAGGTGTCTAAAAAGACATTTTCAGAACCTTTTACTTTTTTATTTGTGGGTAACCTGGTGGAGGGGAAGCGGCCACTGGAGGCGGTAAAATTAGTGCAGGAGTTAATAGTTAATAGGAGAAGTGCAGGCGGAAAATTTTTTGCCAGCCTGGAAATTTATGGCGACGGCCCGGAAAGAAATAAGCTGGAAAAATATGTTACTGAGCATGAACTGGAGGATACGGTCATCTTAAAAGGCAGCCGACCTTTAGAAGAATTAAAAGAAGCCTATCAAAAAGCCCACTTTGTGATCCTGCCATCAAGATCTGAAGGCTGGCCGAAAGCCATTGCCGAAGGTATGTTCTTTGGCTGTATTCCTATCGCAACTCCGGTAAGCTGCGTGCCGTGGATGCTCGGAGGCGGCTCGAGAGGAATTCTTATTTCTCGGGAGTATCTTGGAGTGAGCCGCGTGGAGAGTGGAGAGAGGGAAGTGGAAAGTGAGAATCAAGAGCCAAGAGCCAAGAACCAAGACTTGCTTAGTAGTAACATGGATAAAGTTGAACTCCTTTTACAGGATACGCAGGAAATGAAAAGAATGTCTGAGGCAGCAAAAAAATGGAGTCAGCAGTATACGTTGGAAAGGTTTGAAGGAGCTATTCAGGAGGTATTATTAAATTCGAATAAGAATAGAGTTGCTGAAAGTGGAAAGCTTTCCCCGGCTCCCTTTAGGGGGAGGGGTAAAACGGGGAAAGAGTGAAGAGTAAAGAAAGCATTGCGTAAATCAGCACTTCGACCATCCCCTCCTTCCAGTCGCGGAGCTTAATGTGAATCATAAAAGAACGGCAAACGGTAAACAGTAAACAGAACCAACAGAAAACGGTAAACAGTAAACGGAAAACAGATAAATGCGAGTATTACAATTAATCGATTCGTTAAGAAGTGGAGGGGCTGAAAAAATGTCCGTCACTTACACCAACGCGCTTGCAAAACGCATTGACGCATCATTTCTCTGCTGTACCCGAATGGAAGGGTTGCTCAAAAAACAATTAGCTCCCGAAGTAGGCTACCTGTTTCTGAACAAAAAAAACACCCTGGACCTGCAGGCATTTTCAAAGCTGCGAAAGTTTGTAAAAGAGAATAAAATCGACCTTATCCAGGCCCATAGCAGCTCCTGGTTCCTGGCGCTGATGGTGAAGCTGAGTCTGCCGGGGGTAAAGCTGGTATGGCATGACCATTACGGGAGGGAGCTGAGCAATAGAAAACCGGGATTATTAAGACCTGCCTCCAAATATTTCGACGGAATTATTGCTGTGAATAAAGATCTTGAAGCCTGGTCAAAGAAAAATCTTTACAGTAAGGAAGTCAGGCTTTTTAAAAATTTTCTTCCCGAGAATTCCGGTTCAGGAGAAAAAGTGGAACTAAAAGGAGGAGACAGCTTTAAGATCATCTGCGTGGCCAACTTCCGACCACAGAAAGATCATCTCAATTTGTTAAAGGCTTTTCGGTTAATATCAGGAACTAACTCGAATCTTGGCTTGCATTTAGTGGGAAAAGTTGAGAAGGATGATTATTCAGAAGAAATAAATAAGTATATCTCTAACAATGAATTGGAAGAAAAAGTCTTTATCTACGGGGAGCAGGGAAATATAGGGTTTCTATTGAAGCAGGCCGATCTGGGAGTGCTGTCCTCTGCTTCTGAAGGATTGCCCGTTGCCTTGCTGGAATATGGAAGGGCAGGATTACCTGTGGTGTGTACAGAGGTTGGGCAATGCGCCGAAGTACTAAGAGATGCGGGAAAGTTAGTACCACCTTGTGATGCTAAAGCCCTGGCAGAAGCAATAAACTTTTATCTTTGCAATACCCCTGAAAAGGAAAAGGATGCAGAGGTTCTGAATTTAAAAGTTTTTGTAGAATATTCAGAAGAAAAAAATATTCTGGAGGTAATTAATTTTTTTGAATATATTCCAGTAATATAGAGCTTTCATGTCATAAACAAAATATAAATCTTAAACGATCAAAAGCATTCTCCATACCCGATATGTAAAATTGCTCCTGGTACATATAGGGATAGCTTTTGCAATTTATACTTTCCAAAAAGTATCTGTTTTTTACTTCCTGGGAGCGATTGGGTATTTTCTTTTCATCATTCTTCAAAACAAAAACCGAAACAATGAAGCTCTCCTGGCTGCAGCTTATATTGCTGGTGCCGAGGTGTATTGGAGAATGACGGATGGTCTGTTTTTTTATGAAACAGGAAAATATGCAGTTATCCTTTTTCTAGTAATTGGAATGTTCTTTAAAGGAACTTCTTCCAAAACAGTGCCGTTTTGGATCTATCTTTTAATCCTGATGCCAGGTATAATTGTTGGATCCATGACTATAAGTTATGATGTTGAATTCCGAAAACAAGTGGCTTTTAACCTGGCGGGACCTGTTTGCCTTGGAATTTCCGCATTGTACTGTTACTATAAAAAAATTAAAAAGGATGATTTGGAGATGGTGCTCATGATGATGCTCCTGCCTCTCTTGTCCCAAATGTTCTACCTGTTTCTTTACACTCCTACCCTGCGACAGGAGATAATTCACCTCTCTGGCAACTACGCGGCCACAGGAGGGTATGGACCCAACCAAATAGCTACTGTTTTTGGATTAGGAGCGTTTTTACTGGTTGCCCGATTGTTTACTATAAAAAATAAAATGATCAATTTAATTGATCTGGGACTTCTTGGCTTAATGGGATACAGAGCAGTGGTGACCTTTTCAAGAGGTGGAGTCTTCACTGCTTTGGTATCTATAGTTGCATTCATTGTTGTAATGTATTACAAACAGAACAGAAGGGAAAAAGCGAGCGTCCAAATTAAGGTGATCATAATAGGTATTGCCTTTTTATTGATCTGGATTTCAACTTCTGCCGTGACATTTGGATTAATTGGCAACCGGTATGCAAATGAAAATGCCCTGGGGGAGTCAAAAGGAGATATAAGTACCGGTAGGGTGGAACTGGTGAAGACAGAATTGGAAGGTTTTTATCACAATCCCGTAATCGGTATAGGAGTGGGTAAAGGCAAGGAATATAGAGAAGAAAATATGGGAGTGGAGATTGCAACTCATAATGAAGTTAGCCGCCTATTATCCGAACATGGTATGTTAGGAGTAATAGCCGTTCTAATTCTTATATTTGTTCCCATAATTTTCTGGACCAAATTTAAAAACAATTATTATTTTTTGGCGTTCTTAGCCTTTTGGTTCCTCACGATCAATCATTCGGCCATGAGAATTGCCTTACCGGCTTTTGTGTATGGATTGGCCCTCCTATACATTGTGGATGACAAGAAAAGTCCGGGGAAAATAAAAAGCCTTGAAGCAAAAACTGCCGGTACGGCTATAGAATAGTTGATGAAAAAAAGAATTCTTTATATAGGTAACAATCTTTCCAATCCCACCTTTACCGCTACCTATATCTCTTTTTTCAGTGAAGTATTGAAGCAGGAGGGATATTGGGTGAAGACGGCCTCTGCTAAAGACAACAAGGCACTTCGCCTGGTAGAAATGCTTTCTCTGATCTGGAGTCATCGCAAAGAAACCGATGTTGTGCTTATCGACACCTATGGTGCGCAGAACTTTTATTATGCCTATAGTATTGGAAAGTTATGTCAGCAGTTAAAACTGCCTTATATCCCCATATTACACGGAGGAAATTTAAAGGAACGCCTGGATAAAACCCCAAATCTTACCAAGTCGCTCTTCGGCAACGCCCGTGTAAACGTGGCACCCTCACATTTTCTGTATGATATTTTCGTTGATCACGGCTTTACCAACTCCCGGATCATTCCTAACTCTATTACCCTGGAGAATTATCCTTTTAAGGAGAGGAGGACATTTAAACCCAATTTTCTGTGGGTCCGCCGATTCCAGGAACGTTATAATCCCCTTATGACCGTAAAGGTTTTCGAACAGGTGTACAAACAACAACCTGAAGCGAAGCTATGTATGGTGGGACCGGAGAAGGACGGTTCTCTGGCTAAGTGCATGGAATATGCAGCCCAACACAATTTACCCGTGGAATTCCCCGGCAAAATGAAGAAGAAAGATTGGGCAGCCATCGCAGTAGATTATGATTTCTTCATCAATTCCACAGATGTCGATAACACGCCCATTAGTGTCATAGAAGCCATGGCCCTCGGCCTTCCGGTGATCTCCACAGATGTCGGCGGAATGCCTTACCTTATAGACAACGGCAAAGATGGTATTCTCGTACCACAAAAGGATGTCTCTGCAATGGTCGCAGCTATAGAAGACTTGCTCCAAAATCCAGAAAAATGTCAGCAGATCGCCCAGGCCGCTTTTGAGAAAGTCAGGAAGTTTGATTGGGAGATCGTGAAGGAGGAGTGGATCACTGTTTTGAATGAATAAGGTTTAAGGAATAAGGAATAACGGCAAAATCTAAATTCCAAGCACCAAATTCCAAATTCCAAATTCCAGGCACCAAACGCCAAATTCCAGGCATTTACCCGCCGGATCATTTTGCGCAGGAGGGCCAATTTCCTAACACAAATTTATTCTCAGCCTTTAGGGCGGTCCAAACCCTGTCAGCGGTTAGCAACCCTGACAGCGGTTGTGAATTCATTCGCAGCCTTTATGGCGGGGCAAAAGAATGAATTTGAGTACTGAACGCATTCCCTCTGCGTAACGTCATTGGAAGTCCGACGAAGGCGGCGGCGGCAATTTGCCTGCCGTTACCTTTATGTATCATTGTGGTCAACCCATGGCGGATTGCTTCGCTGCGCTCGCAATGACGTAACCCGGGGCAGACAAAAAAGTATATATGTTCGGTTCAAACCCTGTCAGCGGTTAGCAACCCTGACAGCGGTTGATACGTCTTTTTAAATTCCAAATTCCATTTTTGAATCCGAAATCATAAACCATAAACCATAAACCTTGAATCAAAATTCCAGGCATTTACCCGCAAAAACTTCCTTTGTTTACAGTTATAGAAGCCTAAGTGGAACGATTCCTATTCCTTAGTAGTAAAAGAAATGTCTTTACCCTGAGCTCTTGCCTGCTTAACTAATTCCTGCATATCTTCTGGCAAAGAGTTAACGGGAACTATTAAATCATCTACCATGACTAAATTGTTCATAGGGTTGTTATCGAGCATAGCCCCGGTGGAGAATTCCGGGTTGTAATACCAAAGGTCAAACATCTTCTTTATATCTGCAGCTTTATTGGTGATGGTACTGGACTTAGTTCCAAAATGATCATGAATACGTTTGCTTTCAATATAAGGCTCAAAAGATTTGTCAAACAAAAAATTAATTGAGCCAATGGTATAGATTACTGTAGCCGCCCAAATCTCTGCCTTTCCTCTTTTAAAAGGAACTTCTCTTTTTCTTCCCATTTTCTTAATAAGTCTTTGGCAGAGTTCAGCGTATTCTTCATTTATCTGCTGAATACAAAAATCATTTGTCAGTGCTATCAACAATGCTTCTTTAGCCTTTATCTCTTCTTTATTCATCATATTATTTTTCTTGTTGCGACAATAATTCCTCCAGTTTTATACTAGTAGAAAAGATCTATACAGCCCATAAACTGTCCATTTCTTTGTTGCTCTCAGATGACAGCATCAGTAGTGCTAAAATACAAATCCAACAGAAAAACCTCATTATTTTTTGGCATTTTTCGGAGGGAAAGGGGCAAAGAATGGGGATGGGCAGGAGCAAGATCAGAATACTTTTTAAATCCCCAGCACCAGATTTCAGGCACCAGGTAGGAAACTGTAAGCACCAAGCACCAAGCACCAACCACCAAGCACCAAGCACCAAGCACCAAATTGCAGATTTCATTTTTGAATCCTACAATCGACAACCGACAACCGACAACTCGGCAACAGGAAACCGGCAACCGCTGTCAGGGTATAAAACCGCTGACAGGGTTGTCCAAATTCCATACATTTTACTTACAGCTTCAACGGAGGAGGATAAAATTGCGCAGCGCGAAGCGAATTACTACTTCTATAGTCGGAAATCCTGTCGTCCAATTATCCGTATAATTTCAACCGAATTGTCTATAATCCGGTAATAAATACTATCTATACCGAGTACGCAGCGTCTGTATTCTGGTTTAACAACATCTACTGAAGCAAAAAGATATGGCTGTTCCGAGATTTTTTCAAATTGATCAAAGAAGGCATGGAAGTAGGTGTCAGCTAAAGTTTCACCGAACTTGTGTATTCCATATTGATGTAGTCGGATCAGGTCATTCTTTGCAGCTTCGCTTAATTTATAATTTGCCATTGCTGCGGAGCTGATCTTTAGATTGAGCTAAGATTTCTTCTGCAGATAAATTGGTAAAACCGCTTTTTTCCCCTTCAATTAATTTCATTCGGAGCCATTCTATTTCTTTTTGTTTTTCCCGTTCTTTCCTGATCAAATCATTGATAAGTTCACTTTTACTGCTGTACTCTTCCTGCCTTAATTGCTCTTTTAACCATTCATCATTAGGTTCTGTGAGGGATATACTTTGTCTTGTCATGACTTAAAATTTATAAGATGGTGTAAATTTACACCAAAATTTTTATAACTGCGTTGTAGAATCTTCAAAACTGCCGGTAAATAGTTAAGGCTGCTTATCAAATCCAAGCACCAATTTCCTAAAACAATTTCATTCTCAGCCTTCAGGGCGGTCCAAACCCTGTCAGCGGTTAGCAACCCTGACAGCGGTTGTGAATTCATTCTCAGCCTTTAGGGGGGCATAAGAATGAATTTGAGTATTGAACGCATTCCCTCTGCGTAACGTCATTGGGAATCCGACAAAGGAGGAGTCGGCCATCTGCCAGCCGTTACCTTTATGTATCATTGTGGTCAACCCATAGCGGATTGCTTCGCTGCGCTCGCAATGACGTAACCCGGGTCAGCCAAAAAAAGTATATATGGGCGGTTCAAACCCTGTCAGCGGTTAGCAACCCTGACAGCGGTTAGTTTATCTGGTTAAGTCCTGCCAATTTTCTGCGGCGCTTCAGGTTACAACCTTCTAATATTCCTGTATAAGGACATCTGTTGGAATATGTAATGTTGCATTTAATTTTCTTATCATACTCAGATTTAGCTTGCGCTTTCTGTTTAATATTTCACTAACCCGGCTGGTAAAACCTATAGCTTCTGCCAGATCCTTTTGTTTCATTCCCATTTGTTCCATCCGGAACTTAATTGCCTCAATAGGGTCGGGCATTGCGATTAGATAATATTCATCTTCATATTTTTCGATAAGAATAGATAGCACTTCAGCTTCATCTCCTTCGGGGGTGCCAATCTCTGCATGAAAAATTTCCTCTAATCTTTTCAATGCCTGGTTATAATCTTGCTCAGTTTTAATTGCTTTTATTTCCATATCAAATATTATTTGCGTCTATAGTACCATATTCCTTATGGGTGCCAATAAATCTTATGAAGACCCATTTCCTGGGAAAATTAATTTCCACAATAAGTCGATATTTATTCCCACAAATGTTGAAAACCATTCGACTGTTTTTCAATATACTTGCTGATGAGTATTGAGATTTTATTTCGTTGGGACTTTTCCAATCTGCTTTTGTAGCTTCCCGGAACCAGGCTTGTAATGGCTGTTCGCTATCGGGATAATTTCCCCAGAATTCTCGTAATATTCGTTTTGCAATTACTCTCAACTGTTTTAATTACGAAGATAATATATTATTCCCAAATTGGTAAGTTCTATTTTTTTAGCTCCTGCGTAATTTATAGCAAATTTTAGGATAGAGAATAGATTAACTGTTAGTTCTTTATTCGACAACCGGCCCTCCTACGCTCCACCTTCGCCACAGGCTTCGGTCGACAGGTAAAGCTTCGACGGAAGGCAACAACTTCAGTCATAATGAAATCTACATTTCGCAATTAATATTTCTCCTTCATTATACTGATATATAAGCCTATGTTCGCTATCGATTCGTCTTGACCAAAATCCTGCGTATTTATGTCTTAAGGGTTCAGGTTTTCCAGTGCCATCAAAAGGGTTTCGGGAAATGTCTTTCAGAAGTTCATTTATTTTCTTCAACTTTTTCTTGTCTGTTTTTTGCCAGTACAAGTAATCCTCCCAGGATTCGTCGACGAAAATATACTTCATTTAATCTTGGATTAGATCTTTGTTGAAGGTCGTTCCATTTTTAAGCTTGGCAATTGCAGAGTCTAACCTTTGTTCATTTTTTCGGGAAGACAATTCGTGATTTGTAGCCATTAAAGAATTGTACTCCTGCAGAGACATCACTACAATTCCGGAATCTTTTCCACGATTGATGATCAAGGTTTCAAAGTTCTTTACAACCCGGTCCAGGTAAGTTTTAATATCTTTTCTAAATTCCGAAACACTTGTTATTAGCATAATAATGTGCTTTATGAAGTACAAATATATGTACAAAACATGAGTTAGGCAATGTTAGTTTGAATGAATTTGGAGTGAACTTTGTACCTTAAACCGAATCTTGATTTCAAAACCGCTGTCAGGGTATTAAGCCGCTGACAGGGTTATTCAAATTCCAAAATTTCACGGCACGGATTAAAAATCTGCGAAGATCAGCGAGATCAGCGGGAAATGGATTAAGCTTTCAAGCACCAGACTCCAAGCATTTACCCGCCGGAGCCAAATTCCAATTTTGAATCCGGAATCTTGAATCCGAAACCGCTGACAGGGTTGTCCAAATTTCAAAATTTCACCGCACGGATTAAAAATCTGCGAAGATCAGCGAGATCAGCGGGAAATGGATTAAGCTTTCAAGCACCAGACTCCAAGCATTTACCCGCCGGAGCCAAATTCCAATTTTGAATCCGGAATCTTAGATCCGAAACCGCTGTCAGGGTTTTAAACCGCTGACAGGGTTGTCCAAATTTCAAAATTTTACGGAATGGATTAAAATCTGCGGAGATCAGCGAGATCAGCGGGAAATGGATTAAGCTTTCAAGCACCAGACTCCAAGCATTTACCCGCCGGAGCCAAATTCCAATTTTGAATCCGGAATCTTGGATCCGCAACCGCTGTCAGGGTATAAAACCGCTGACAGGGTTATTTAGATTCTAAAATTTCCCGGCACGGATTAAAAATCTGCCAAGATCAGCGAGATCAGCGGGAAATGGATTAAGCTTTCAAGCACCAAACTCCAAGCATTTACCCGCCGGAGCCAAATTCCAATTTTGAATCTGGAATCTTGGATCCGAAACCGATGTCAGTGTTTTAAACCGCTGACAGGGTTGTCCAAATTTCAAAATTTCACGGCACGGATTAAAAATCTGCGAAGATCAGCGAGATCAGCGGGAAATGGATTAAGCTTTCAAGCACCAGACTCCAAGCATTTACCCGCCGGAGCCAAATTCCAATTTTGAATCCGGAATCTTGGATCCGAAACCGCTGTCAGTGTTTTAAACCGCTGACAGGGTTGTCCAAATTTCAAAATTTCACGGCACGGATTAAAAATCTGCGAAGATCAGCGAGATCAGCGGGAAATGGATTAAGCTTTCAAGCACCAGACTCCAAGCATTTACCCGCCGGAGCCAAATTCCAATTTTGAATCCGGAATCTTGGATCCGAAACCGCTGTCAGTGTTTTAAACCGCTGACAGGGTTGTCCAAATTTCAAAATTTCACCGCACGGATTAAAAATCTGCGAAGATCAGCGAGATCAGCGGGAAATAGATCAGGAAGACATTCTCCCTTATTTAATTACTTTTACTTAAATTTCATAGACACATCCTGAAAAAAATCATTTACATAGGGAACCAGCTCGCCATTAGGGGAGGAAGTCCTACATCTGTTGATACTTTAGCCCCGTTATTAAAAGAAGAAGGCTTTACTGTAAAAACAGCTTCCGCTAAAAAGAACAAATTGCTTCGGCTAGCGGACATGCTGTTCACCATCTTCAGAAACAGAAAAACCGCGGAATACGTCCTTATCGACACTTACAGCACCCAAAACTTCTGGTATGCTTATGCTGTAGCCCGGCTGTGTCATAACCTGAATCTCAAATACATTCCCATCCTTCATGGAGGGGAACTTCCCGCCCGTCTCGAACGCTCACCTAAGGTTTCAAAAAAGCTGTTCGGAAATGCTTTTCTTAATGTGGCTCCCTCGCTGTACATGAAAACCGTTTTTCAGCAGGCAGGATTTACGAATGTCAGATATATTCCCAACAGTATAAACCTTCAAGATTATCGTTTCAAGGAGCGGATCACGCTTCATCCAAAGCTGCTATGGGTAAGAGCTTTTGCAGAGATCTATAATCCGATACAGGCGATTAAGGTCCTGGAGTTTTTACTTGCAGATTATCCCAACGCCGAACTCTGTATGGTGGGTCCGGTGAAGGATGATTCATGGAAAGACTGCTTTCGTTACGCAAAACTGCATCGCCTGCCCGTCCGTTTTCCCGGCCGGTTACAAAAGGAAGAGTGGAGCGCTCTTTCAAAAAAGTATGATGTTTTTCTCAACACCACTAATATTGACAACACTCCCGTAAGCGTAATTGAGGCTATGGCTTTAGGCGTGCCTGTGGTTTCCACCCATGTCGGCGGACTCCCATACCTCATCTCTGCCGCCATAGACGGACTACTCGTTCCTCCCAACGACCCGGAAAAAATGGCAGCCGCAGTCAAGAATCTCCTTCAGGATCCTCAGCGTGCTCATGAGAGAACTTTGGCAGCAAGAAAAAAAGTGGAAGCTTTTGATTGGGACAGAGTAAAAAGTTCCTGGAAAGACGTATTGAGTAGTTAGTAGATAGAAAAAGCTGTTGGCCATTGGCTTTTAGCTCTTAGCTCAATTCTCAATGAAGTTTTGCGATACGAAAGAATCTATTATTTTAACTTATAAAGGTGATTCCCACCCTTTTAGGGCCGGGGCAAAGGAATCACCTGTCACCATCGACTATAAAACAACTAAATTTTGAATTCAAATCCCCACCCCGACCTGCGGCCACCCCTCCGGAGGGGAAGGAAAAAAAGAGACATCGTGGAAAAATAATAAAGAACCTTGAATTTAAAGAGTATCAAACTTAAGGGCAAAAAAGAATTTTAAATCCTGAATTTTAAATCTGGAATCCCTCCCGATGGCGCGGATTTGCAATCCGTGACGAGAACCAGGCAAACTTTGTTTCCCGCTGATCTCGCAGATTTTCGCAGAATCACATGGGTATAGGTATAGACTGGCTACTGCTACTTCTGACTGCCTACTGGAAAAGAGGGCGGGGGGAGAGGATGAATTTTGAATCCTGCCGATGGCGCGATTTGCAATCCGTGACGAGAACCAGGCAAATTTTGTTTCCCGCTGATCTCGCAGATTTTGGGAGAATTACATGGGTATAGGTATAGGTATAGACTGGCTACTGCCTACTTCTGACTACCTACGGGAAAAGAGGGCGGGGGAGAGGATGAATTTGGAATCCTTCCCATGGCGCGGATTTGCAATCCGTGACGAGAACCAGGCAAATTTTGTTTCCCGCTGATGTACCAGATTTTCGCAGAATCACATGGGTATAGGTATAGACTGGCTACTGCCTACTTCTGACTGCCTACTGGAAAAGAGGGCGGGGGGAGAGGATGAATCTTGAATCCCTCCCGATGGCGCGGTTTGTAATCCGTGACGAGTGCAAGTAAGCTACTAACTACCTATTTGAAGAGAGGATTGCTTCAGTCACCTTGTCGGCTCTTTCGCGAAGACAAAAAAAAAAAGGAAAAGTAAAATTGGAATTTGGAATTTGGTGCTTGGAATTTTTTTAATATTCAATATTCAATTCCCCCTGTATTTCCACTTGATCCCACAACCAACACTCGGCCTCTGCGGTCCCGGAACAGGTCGGCTGTTGAGGACAGCATCGAGGGCTTCTCTGAGCTCTCTTCCATTGGTCGAATGTCCGTTACCGGGGCGGGAGCTGTCCAGCTGACCGTGGTAGACAAGTTTCTCTTCCCCGTCAAAAAGGTAAAAATCCGGGGTGCATTCTGCTTTGTAATTACGCGCTACCTCCTGAGTTCGGTCGTAGAGGTAGGGGAAGGAAAAATTATGTTTCCGCGCAAATTTCCACATAAGATCGGGGTGATCTTCGGGGTACTGCTCCACATCATTGCTGCTGATGGCTACAAATCCGAAGCCTAACACCCGGTAATCATTCGCTACCCGCACGATCTCATCTACCACGTGCTTCACATAAGGGCAGTGATTACAGAGAAACATGATCACGGTGCCTTTCTCGCCCTGCACGTCGGCAAGGGAGTGGAGATTTGCCGTAACCGAATCGGGTAGTTCAAAATCTATGATCTTTGAACCCAGCGGAAGATTGTTGGAAGCGATTTCTGCCATTCTTATTGCATCTTTTATGATGCTCTTAAAATACAAATTTCCTTCGGATTTTTCCTGAAATTCATATCTTGTTGCTGCTAATCCTGAAGAATACATGAAAACACTCGATCAATGGTTTTCGGAATATGCGGTAAGTCACCAGAACGAAACCAACCAGCTAATTCATTATATCTGCGTACCGGCGATCTTCTTTTCTATTGTAGGATTGCTGATGAGCATCCCGCCGGGGCCTTTGGTGCATATTTTTCCCATGTATATCCCATTTCTGGAAAATTGGGCAGTAGTGGCACTGCTCCTGGTCCTGTTGTTCTACATGAGCCTTTCAATTTCTATGGGAATTAAGATCCTCATCTTCGCCGCCCTCTGTATTGCCGGGAATTATTACCTGGCGCAGCTTGGCCCACTATGGCTGATTTCCCTTTTAATATTTGTAGTCGCCTGGATCGGCCAATTCTACGGACATAAGATCGAAGGTCAAAAACCTTCTTTTTTAAAAGACATACAGTTTTTACTCATTGGACCGGCATGGGTGATCAAGAAAGTCTTTGGGTGAGAAATAGAACCAAGACTCAAGAACCAAGAGCCAAGACTGCGTTACAATTAACAGAAGATCATTTAATTTCCCCAGAGCAGTAATGGGTTTAAAAACAAGTAAGTAAAGAATTTTGAATTCTAAATTTTGAATCTTGAACCAATTCCGATGGCGCGGATTTGCAATCCGTGACGAGGGCGAAGCAAATTAAATATAGCCCCCTTCAGGGGGTTGGGGATATACTTTTACCCTAAAATTCTATTTTTGTCCCTGAAACTTTTTCGTCTCCTCCCGATCCTTCGGGATAGGGAAGGGGCAAAACGGAGAAGTTTCCCGGAAAGTAAAGTGTACATTTAAAGTACTAAATCCCCACCCCGCCTTACAGGCACCCCTCCGGAGGAGGGGAAGTAAAAAAAGAGACATCGTGGAAAAATAATAAAGAATCTTAAACTCTAATAGTTTTAGACTTAAGGGCAATAAAAGAATTTTGCATCCTGAATTTTAAATCTTGAATTCTTCCCAATGGCGCGGATTTGCAATCCGTGACAAGGCCAGGACAGGTGATTCCCACCCTTTAGGGCAGGGGCAAAGGAATCACCGGTGATGAAAAGAACCTTTGAAAAACAACAAACAACAAACAACAAACAAAAAAAAATGAACCAAATCTCCTGGAAAGACTTCGAAAAAGTAGAAATGCGCGTGGGGACCATTATTGAAGTTTCCGATTTTCCCGAAGCACGGAATCCGGCATATCAGCTCAGGATCGACTTTGGTCCGGAAATCGGCATTCTGAAATCTTCGGCGCAGATCACCCGGCGTTATAATAAAAATGATTTGCAGGACAGACAGGTCATTGCCGTGATAAATTTTCCGAAGAAACAGATCGCCAACTTCATGAGTGAATGCCTGGTGCTGGGTGCTGTGGGAGCTAAAAATGATATTGTGCTGCTTAATCCCGACTTTCCGGTGGAGAACGGGTTGAGAATAGGTTAAATAATTTGGTTCAACAGAACCGGCTTTTGTAAATTTGCGCCCATGAAAACTGCAGCAGTTTTACTTTCCCTTCTGGTAATCTTTCTTAATGCTGTTCCCTGCTGCTGGGAATCATGTGATGAGCAAATTTCCATTGAAGAAACTTCCGAAAGTGATGACTTCTGCTCTCCCTTTCTTAGCTGTGGCAGTTGCGCAGGTTTTGTACAAAATCAATTTTCTCCTGAACTTCCTTATTTTACCGGCATCTATAAACCTCTTAATGAACAGCTGGAAGTGAAATTTCAGTCAGACTTGTCCTTCGACATCTGGCAACCTCCCAAAAAAGTGTAATAATTTTCAATTTTTCCGAAGTTATATGACTCCGGAAGGTTTTTTATTCACTTTAAACAATTAAAATGTACTTAAGACTATTATCGTTTTTGGCCCTGTTGCTAATAACTGCAGTTTCAACTGCTCAAAACCAATTTGAGGCTCAGGTTTTTGATGCCGAAACCAATACTCCGCTCTATGGTGCCAATGCCTTTGTAAAAGGAACCACTATAGGAGCTACGGCAAATATGGAAGGAATGATCAATATTGATGGCATTCCTAATGGAGAACAAATTATAGTTTTTAGCTATGTAGGCTTTGAAAAAAAGGAGTTGCAGCTTACTTTTCCTTTGGAAGATACCTCTCTTCGTACCATCTATCTTGCTCCCGAAGGGGAACATATGGATGAGGTGATCATCTCTGCCACCCGTTCCCGCCGTACCATTGCCGATCTTCCTACGCGTGTTGAGGTGATCTCCGGTGAGGAATTAGGCGAAAAGGGAAATATGAAACCCGGAGATATTCGGATGCTGCTTAATGAAACCACCGGAATTCAGACGCAGCAAACCTCGGCGACTTCCTATAATTCGAGTATCCGTATTCAGGGGCTGGACGGGAAGTATACACAGCTGCTTAAGGATGGATACCCCTTGTATTCCGGATTTTCCGGTGGACTGAGTCTGCTGCAGATCGTGCCGTTGGATCTGCAACAGGTGGAGGTGGTAAAAGGAGCGTCTTCAACCCTTTATGGTGGGGGAGCTATTGCCGGACTGGTAAACCTTGTGTCTAAAACTCCGGGGGAGGAGCGGGAGATCAATTTCCTTCTGAATGGTACCTCGGCCCTCGGTCTTGATGTGAGCGGGTTCTATTCTGATAAATTCGGAAAATTCGGCACTACCGTGTTTGCGTCTTATAATTACAGCGATCCTTACGACCCTTCAGATATTGGCCTTACCGCAATCCCGGAAGTGAACAGGGTGACGGTGAATCCCAGGCTGTTCTTTTATCCTTCCGAAGATGCTACTCTGGAGCTGGGTGTAAATACAGTGATAGAGGAAAGAACAGGTGGAAATATTGCATTTTTGGAAGGTGATGAGGTAACAGATCCTTATTTTGAAAGAAATAATACGGATAGGATCACTACCCGCGCCGGATACTCCCAGGATTTCGATAATGGCAATTTTTTGAGTATCAAGAATAGCTTCAGTTTCTTTGAACGGAAGATCAAAATTCCGGATTACACTTTTTCCGGAGATCAGCTCGCTTCTTTTAGTGAGATCGCCTACAATTTTGGCTCAGAAGATCTTGAATGGATTGCCGGTGTAAACCTGGTTTCCGATCGTTTTGAGCAGGAACCGCTTGAAAATGTTGAGGTTGTAGATTACAACCACATCACCTACGGGGCATTTTTGCAGAACAACTGGCGCCTGTCCCACAAATTCAGCCTTGAAACCGGCTTGCGTACAGATTACCAAAATGAGTACGGCTGGTTTGTGCTTCCGCGTATTTCTGCGATGTTCAATATTTCTGATGCCGTTACCACCAGGATCGGCGGCGGACTTGGTTATAAAACGCCCACTATTTTTACTGAAGATGCTGAAAGGATCCAGTTTAGGAACGTATTGCCTATAGATGTTTCAGCTACTGAAGCAGAACACTCGATCGGGGCGAATTTTGATATCAACTATCGTACTGATCTTTTTGAGGTGATCGACTTTAGCGTCAATACCCTGTTCTTTTATACCCGGGTAAATGATCCTCTAATTTTGGGACAGACCTTTGATAATACGGCTGCTCCTGTTTATGAGTATCGTCAGCCCGATGGATATCTGGATACTCAGGGGTTGGAAGCCAATTTCCGCTTTAGCTACGGGAATTTCAAGCTGTTCACCGGCTACACCCTTGCAGATGTCAACAGGCACTATGATGGAGAGACTTTCGAAATGCCGCTCGTGGCCCAACACAGGCTGAATAATGTTCTGGTTTATGAGATCCATGACAAATTGATGATAGGTCTTGAGGGCTATTACTTCGGAAGGCAAAAACTGGAGGATGGACTTACAGGTCAGGACTACTGGATCTTCGGATTAATGACCGAAAAGAAATGGGAGAATTTCTCACTCTTCCTGAATTTCGAGAATTTCACCGACACCCGGCAAACCCGCTTTGACAGCATCTACACCGGCTCAATTTCCGATCCTCAGTTCAGGGACATTTATGCACCGGTGGATGGATTTGTGGTGAATGGAGGGATAAAGATCAATCTCTAATTGTTGCAGGTTACCCGTTGCCTACTGCCTGTTTGCGGGTTGAGAGTTCAGTTGCGAGTTCCCTTTTTTCTACCGATTAATCATGAGTGAGTCCCCTCCTCCGGAGGGGTGCCCAGGGGGCGGGGTGGAGATGGAAATACAATTTCCTTATAATCAGTGGCTAGAGCCACTGGCATTTCGAGTTCTACAATCTGGCAGGTGAAAATGGATTTTCATGAATTGCCTCCGGCTTTAGCCGGAGGTTTAGTTAGTCCAACCAAATAGGACATAGCCCAACCTTCTCTGGCAGGTTCTTTCAAATGGAGGTGCTCGAATGAGTTTCTCCACTCCCTTTGGAGAGGCGGGGGAGTGGGATTAGGATTAGACAATGTTTAAAAATATTAAACTTAAAATTCGTACTTCTAATTTCGTACCTCTAACTTCGTATTCTATGGAAAACCGGAATTTTAATAAAAGACTGCATTACGCATTGATCCTAAGCTATATCACCATTGGATATAACCTGCTTGAAGGAGGGGTTTCTACCTTTTTTGGAGCTGCAGATGAAACTTTGGCTTTATTTGGCTTTGGGTTAGATAGTTTTGTAGAAGTGCTTTCCGGAGTAGGAATAGCTCACATGATCTATAGAATGAAGCGAAATCCAGTGTCCGAAAGAGACGAATTTGAAATACGAGCCTTGAAGATCACCGGAACTGCCTTATACATCCTAACCGCCGGACTCGTCGCGGGAGCTATCCTTGCGGTGATCAATGGTTCTGAACCCGATACCACTCTTGCAGGCATCATAATCGCCGTTCTATCAATTTTAACGATGTACTTTTTATACCGTGAAAAAATAAAAGTAGGAGAAGAGCTGGATAGTCAGCCGATTATCTCCGACGCCAAATGCACCAAGACCTGTTTTTATCTGTCATTTATATTACTGGCATCAAGTGTTCTTTATGAACTTTGGCAAATCCCTTATGTTGATGCTTTAGGAAGCCTGGGAATCGCTTGGTATGCCTGGAAAGAAGGAAAAGAAGCTTTCGAAAATGCCCGGACTAAAAGTTTGAGCTGTAGTAGTAATTGTTGTTGATCCCTGTTGCGAGTTGCCGGTTTGCCGGTTGCGGGTTCTAAATTCAAACGGTGGAGCTTTCGTGTTCGATTGGAGGCAAATTCAAATGTTGAACAAAATTGAAGTAAAAATGATTGGGCTTAAAGCCCTTTTCACTAATTAACTCTAACCAGTGGCTGAAGCCACTGGCAATTTATATCATACTTGGTGTTTTTCTACCATAATTCTTGCCAGGTGTCCGCAGACCTGGGGAAAGGGATCTGAAACCCGGGATTTAGATCTAAATTCGGGTTATGAATTGCCTCCGGCTTTAGCCGGAGGATCACATGGAAATTTTTTCGAACAGGGCTGTAAGCCCAATATCTGCTCATCCTCTCCCCAGCCCTCTCCGAAGGAAAGGGAGTTGAAGCATTAGCTCCTCTCCCTTTGGGAGAGGCGGGGGAGTGGGATGAGCTAATATTTTGGAAAAAAAAGATAGCTTTAGCCCAAATAATAAGAGGCAAAAAAGGCCATTTTTGGAACCTCTTTTTTTAAGTAACAGTCTAGTTTCTAGTTTCTAGTTTCTAGGCTCTAGTTTCTAGTCTCTAGTCTCTAGTCTCCAGTCTCTCAATACTAAATACTCACTACCAAACCCTACATTTCATCCCCAAAGAACACTGCGTTCATGAGTAGCTTATTGGTTCCATACCAAAAGGCTCTAAAGTTGGTGTTATCTGTGAACAGGATCACATTTCCTCTGCCCATGCTGCTGTGCTTGAAGGGTACAGTTCCAGACAGAAGTTTCAGGTTCTCCTTACTGATATACCCGCTCAAAAGAGGTTTTTCGGTGTACTGTAAAGGGTTCTTGTAACTCGTGGAATCGGCTTCTACGAAAATCGTGGTGTCCCTAAAGAGTGGAATTTTGTTATTCTTATATCCAAAGTTGATGGGATGAGAACGGTCCTGTTTGGCTTCGAAAATGGCTCCGCCTATTCCCTGTGCGCCTCTAAAATCCTGTCGCTGCTCAAAAGTGACATTTTTAGCCTCCACTTCATTTTCTTTGAATTCCAGTTTCAGAAACTTATTTTTATCAAACCAGTTCGCCGCATTTTTATAACCTATTAGGGTTCCTCCGTTTCGAACCCATTCCTTTAACTTTTTAGCCTCGTCTTCACCTAAAGCTCCGCCGCCCCATTGGTTCGGCAGAATGATATCTGTGTACCTGCTAAGATCAGCTCTCGAAAAATTGGAAAGGTCAAGCTTTGTGATCTTCATGTCGTATTGTTGATCGAACAGGTGCCATATTTCTCCGGCATCATAAGGAGTAATGCCGTTACCTACCAAAAGTGCGACTTTTTGAGGCTCTAAAGCACGAAATTGATTACTGCCCAGATTGACTCCGCCGGTTAATCCGGTATCGGCAGCCGAAATCTGTACACTGCTGTCTTCAGAAATTTCTTTTAGAAAATCATAGATCTCCTCGGCGTTCATCTCCTGATTTTGAGCAGGGATCATGATAGTGCCGTAGTCATAGCTCCTATTACCCATGTTAAAAGACTGCATGGCGACTTTGGCTCTAAGTCCTTTGTTCAGGATTTTGTTCAAAGCTTTGGGAGCTTCATAAGAATGCCACTCCATAAGATAAGCATACTCACTTTTTGCAGGAGCATCAACCTGAGGTTTTGTAAGGCTGTCGATCTTTTCTCCTGCATATTTCATAGCCACATCATTGCTGAAGTCAAGGTTGAAAGCAAGCGGAAAGGACCAGGCTGAGATATCATAGAACAAACTGTCCTTAAACTCAGTTCTTCTTTCGAACATTGCTTCTACAAGACGGTGCTGTCTCTGCTGTTTTGGGACCAGGTAACTGCTTCCGGGTTCAAAGGTTTTTCCGTTGCTACTGAATTTTTCTTTCACCTCATGCAGTTCCACCTGGTGTTGTTCCAGGATCTCGGCGAGCTTATATGCAGTGGCTGCATCCTTTGGATTTCCGAAGACGTAAGCACCTTTTCCGGCTTCTTTTCGGGCGTTTTGATAGAAATTCCGCTGATAATTCAGCAATTTTTCCCGCATTTTATTTGCAGCCTCTAAAGTGGAAAGTGCGGCGGTAAACTGATTTTTGATGGTGAACGGAAAGGTGAGGATCCCATTTTCGGTTTCCTGAGCATGGCCCCGGGAGCTTCCCTGTTCGAAAAGGATCCCGATGCTTCCCTGAATATCGGGGAAAGTGGAGCCTTTTCCGTAGTAAAAATCGTCGTAATTTTCTTCGGTGTAATAAAGGGAACCAATATCATCAAAAGCAGCGGCATGGTAGGTGCCGATCTCTTTGGTTAGCTCCTGATTCAGCGCCGGAGTAAGTGGATGCGTCCTTGACGGGATACCCGGCTGAAAGAAAAAGGAGGAGTTAGATCCCATTTCATGATGGTCTGTAAGGATGTTCGGGTACCATTTATGGAAGGTTTTGATCCTGGCGCGGCTCTCAGGTAACTGCACCGGAAGCCAGTCACGGTTCATGTCAAACCAGTAATGGTTGGTTCTTCCTCCCGGCCATACTTCGCTGTATTCCCGGTCCTGTGGATCGGGATTGATGTTCTTGCTTTTATTGGTGTTAGCCCAGTAGGCGAAACGCTGCAAACCATCTGGGTTAAAAACGGGATCAAAAAGGATCACGGTGTTCTTTAAAAGGTCATTTATTTCAGGACCTTCAGCAGCAGCGAGGTAATATGCTGCGAGAATTGCTGCGTTGGCCCCACTGGCTTCGTTTCCATGGATGGAGAAGCCCTGGTTCACCACGACAGGCATTTCAGAAATATTGAGATCTTCAGATCCGGCTTTAGTAAGGACGAGATGCTGTTGCCTTATTTGTTCCAGGTTTTGATGATTTGCTTCCGAAGTGATTGTGAGCAGCACCAAAGGCCGGTGCTCGTAAGTAAAGCCACGATTCTCGATGCTTATCCTGGGCGAAGCTTCAGCTAAAGCACGCATATAATTTAAGATCTGGTCGTGGCTGGCGTGCCACTCTCCGGGAATATATCCCAGCACCTCCTGGGGTTTGGGAATTTCTTCATTATAGGTTACGTCCTGCGGGAGATAATAGGAGAGGTCAAGCTCTTCCTGGGCAAATGACTGCAGGCTCAGTAAAAAAATAAGGGCAAAAAAAAGAGATCTCATAAATGGCATTTTTGGAACCCCAATATAAAAAAACCGTCCGGATTGCTCGGGACGGTTTTTTGCGGAGTATAAATTTAACTATATATCTTCAAAACTGATATCGGTAAAGGCAGCGGCAGATGGAGTAGCGGCAGCTGCGGCCTGCGGCTCGGTTTCTTCCTCATATTCCTTCTTGAAATTCTTCTGGTGACGCTCGCTGATCACTTCCTCACCTTTTTCATTGAGGATATAATCTGTCATTTCCTGCAGGATTTCATTGAAACCGATAAAATCTTCTTTATAAAGGTAGATCTTGTGCTTCTTGTAGTGGAAAGATCCGTCTTCATTGGTGAATTTTTTACTCTCGGTAATCGTCAGGTAATAATCGTTTGCCTTAGTCGCCCTAACATCAAAGAAATAGGTGCGTCTCCCGGCTCTCAAGACCTTGGAAAAAATCTCTTCTTTTTCAATCGTTCCATTGTCGCTCATAATCAAAATATCTTTTACGGTTTGTAAATCATAGGTTCAAAAATCCAAAAAAAATTAACATTCCGCAACAAATTTTTACATTTCTTTTTCACTTAGCTGTTTAAGGTAGAGCTCACGGTAGTATCCCTCAGTGTTAAGCAATTGCTGATGCGTCCCCCGCTGCACTACCTGCCCGTCTTCCAGAATGATGATCTTATCTGCATTTTTGACCGATGAGATCCTGTGACTAACGATGATCGTCGTCTTATTTTTACTGATTCTGAAGAGATTATTCAGGATTTCCTCTTCTGTTTCTGTGTCAACTGCGGAAAGAGAGTCGTCAAAAAGCAGGATTTTTGGATCATGTACTATTGCCCGTGCAATGGAAACCCGCTGTTTTTGTCCGCCGGAAAGGGTGATTCCCCTTTCTCCCAGCACAGTGTCATAAGCTTTGCTGAAGCCTTCAATATTGCGGTGCACGGCAGCATTTTTTGCGGCGGTGATGATCTCCTCATCTGTAGCATCGGCCTTTCCAAATTTGATGTTGTTCTTAATAGAATCACTAAAGAGGAAGGCATCCTGCGGTACGTAGCCTATACTTTCCCGAAGTTCTTTAAGGTTCATGGTTTTGATATCCTTGCCATCAATGCTTATCTCTCCCTGCTCCACGTCATACAACCTTCCAATTAATTCCAGGACCGTAGATTTTCCCGAACCGGTTTTTCCAATAATGGCCAGGGTTTCTCCGGATTCTACTTCGAAACTCACATTTTTAAGGGCGGTGATATTCGTATCTTCATAAGTGAAAGTCACATTTTTAAAAGCTATAGCACCCTGAACATCTTCGGGTTCATTAGAAGGGTTTTGAATTTGTGGTACCTCCTTCAGGAACTCGTTGATTCGTTTTTGGGAAGCTGCGGCCTGCTGAACGATGGACGTCACCCACCCCACAGTTGCCACCGGCCAGGTGAGCATGTTTACATAGAGGAGAAATTCAACTATGATCCCTAATTCAGCGATTTCGCCGTTGATAAATTTTCTTCCGCCTATATAGATCACCAGGATATTACTGGCGCCAATGAGCAAAACCATGAGGGGAAAAAAGAAAGCCTGCACCTTTACGAGGTCAATATTCTTCTCTTTATTTTCATTAGACAAGGTGACAAAAGAGGCTCCGGTTTGAGGTTCGAGTCCGTAGGATTTGATCACAGAGATTCCGCTGAAACTTTCCTGGGTAAAGGTGTTTAGCTTAGACAGGTACTGTTGTACGACGGTACTCCTCTTATTGATGGCCACACTTAACTTATAGATGGCAAAGGAGAGGAAGGGCAGGGGAGCGAGCACATACAGGGTAAGCTCGGGCGCCTGCAGGAACATGTAGGGGATTACCACGATAAAGAGAATTCCCGTTTGTACACTGTACATAATAGCCGGACCTGCGTACATACGCACCTTGGAAACATCTTCGCTAATGCGGTTCATCAAATCCCCGGTGCGGTTTTTTTTATAAAAGTTGAGGGATAGCTCCTGGTACTTCCTAAATACCTCGTTTTTTAAGTCATATTCAATGTGCCTTGACACGACAATAATCGCCTGCCGCATGAGGAAGGTAAAGAATCCGGCGAGAAGGGTGGCACCAAGAATGATCAGAATGTTGGTCATTAGCTCAGATCGTAGGGCAGCTTCCGAAGTAACTTCTCCGTTCACCCATCTTTCAATGGCACTGGTAGATTCTCCAATGAAGCGGGGAGTGACCAGGGCAAACACCCGGGCGATAATGGTAATGAAGATCCCCCCAATGAGGTGCCATTTATATTTGTATAAGTATTTATTGAGATGTTTTAATTCTTTCATACTGGTAAACACGTCACGATTTTCCCAATTTCATATTTTTGAAGGTGCAAAAGGTTTTGAAATTGAAATATTATTTACTTTTGCCATATATTATTTCGATAACCGAAATTTTCCAAATTTAAAACTTATGACAGTGGATGTTCTAAAGGCAAATGAACTTAAAAAAGCCGCTCCGGTCTTTGGGCAGCTTTCCTTTGATGACCATGAACAAGTGGTTTTTTGCAATGACAAAGATACAGGATTAAAGGCAATTATTGGGATCCATAACACAGTTTTGGGACCTGCTTTGGGTGGAACCCGTATGTGGAATTACCAGAGCGAATGGGATGCCGTTAATGACGTGCTGCGCCTTTCCCGCGGAATGACCTTTAAAAGTGCCATTACCGGACTAAATCTTGGTGGTGGTAAAGCCGTGATCATTGGCGATGCAAAAACTCAAAAAACGCCTGAACTTATGCGTAGGTTTGGAGAATTTGTCCACTCACTAAGCGGAAAATATATCACTGCGGAAGATGTAGGGATGGAAACTGCCGATATGGATACAGTTCGCGAGGTAACCCCTTATGTTACCGGAATTTCTGAAAGCAAGGGAGGCGCGGGTAATCCTTCTCCTATCACTGCTTACGGAGTTTTTATGGGAATGAAAGCCGCTGCAAAATACAGATACGGAAGCGATAACCTGCAGGGAAAACGTGTGCTTGTACAGGGAATTGGCCATGTGGGGGAATCTTTGGTGGATCATCTTACTAAAGAAGGTGCACAGGTAATCATTAGTGATATTAATCAGGAGAAACTAACCCAGATCCGCGATAGATATAACGCCACGATTTATGGTGGCGCCGATGTGTACGCTGCAGATGTTGATATTTATGCGCCTTGTGCCCTGGGAGCTACCATTAATGATCAAACCATTGAGCGCTTCAAAGCCGATATTATTGCAGGAGCTGCAAATAATCAGCTGGCCGATGACAGGAGACATGGAATGATCCTGAGAGAAAAAAATATCGTTTACGCGCCCGACTTCCTGATCAACGCAGGCGGGATCATCAATGTTTATGCTGAACTTGAAGGCTACGGAAAGAAGGAGATCATGGAAAAGACTGAAAATATCTATAATACTACGTTGGAGATCCTAAATTCGGCTGAAGTAAATGATATTTCAACTCATGAAGCTGCACTTAAGGTGGCACAGCAGAGAATTGCAGATAGAAAAAATAGTAAATAACCCCAGCGGTTTTTTAATTAAATAGTATTTTTGCCGGGCGAAAGGAAAAGACCTTTCGCCCTAATTTTTTAAAGTTCTTTTACACCTATGTTAACCAGAAGACATATCAGGGTTAAAGTGATGCAGTCCTTGTACGCGTATTCACAAAGTGAAAACGACAACCTGAATCTTGAAGAGAAATTTCTTCTCAAGAGCATGGATGAGATGTACGACCTGTATCTTTTAATGCTCGATCTATTTGTAGAGATAAGAGATCATGTGGAGGATTACCTGGAGAAAGCTCAGCAAAAACATTTGCCTTCTGAAGAGGATGTAGATCCCAACAGGAAGTTCGTTAATAATGAATTGATCGCTATGCTTAGCGACAATGAAGCCTTACGGGCAGCATTGGAAACGCGTAAGCTCAATAACTGGAAGAATGACGATGAATATGTAGAGATCCTGTGGTCTGAGATTAGGAAGAGTGAGATCTTTAGCAATTATATGGCCACGCGTACCTCTACTTTTAAAGAGGATAAGGAGTTTCTTATTGCCATTTTTAAAGAGGTTGTTGCCCCCAATGAAAAGCTTTTCGATTACCTTGAAGACAGGAAGATCACCTGGATCGATGACCTGCCGCTTGTCAATACCGCCATTGTAAAAATGTTGCAGAAAGCAGCTCCCGGGAAGGAGCAGGCGCTCACCAGGTTGTTTAAAAGCAGTGATGATAAAGACTACGGAATTCAGTTATTTAGGAAGACCCTGCTGAATGACGAGAGCCTTGCTGGTGAAATGGAAGGGAAAACCCCGAACTGGGATAAGGAAAGAATAGCAGATCTCGATACCATTTTGATCAAGATGGCCATTTGTGAATTCCTGAAGTTTCCTTCGATCCCTGTAAAGGTAACTATTAACGAATATTTAGAAATTGCCAAAGAATACAGTACTCCTAAAAGTAGTATTTTTATCAACGGTATCCTTGATAAACTCTCAAAAGAGTATAAGGACCAGGGCAAACTAAACAAAATGGGCAGGGGTCTTATGTAGTCCTGTAATTTTTCTTAATTTTAACCACTTTAAACTAAAATTGTAAATCATGAAAAAAGGAATTTTATTATTAGCATTGGTTGCTGCGTTCAATTTCACCTCTTGTAAGGATGACGCGTCAAACAAAGTGAAAGCAGAGAATGTAGAAGAAGCTGCAGTGCGTGATGCACAGGCTACCGTTTATCCTGAGATCAGTTTTGACGAAACAGAACATGACTTCGGAACTATCGCACAAGGAACTAACGTAGAGCACACCTTTACCTTTACCAACACAGGAAAAGCTCCGTTGGTGATCACCAACGCTTCCAGCTCTTGCGGATGTACTGTTCCCACCTGGACCAAAGATCCTATCGCACCGGGAGAAACAGGTGAGATGGTGGTTAAGTTCAACGGTTCCGGTCAAAATCAGGTAACCAAGACAGTAAACATTACTGCCAATACCGAAACCGGAAAAGAACAATTAAAAATTAAAGCTTTTGTAGAGCCTAAAGAATTAAAATCTTAAGGACTTAGAAAGCAAGAAGACCATCTATGGATCAATTAACCCAGTTTGCCCCAATTATTTTAATGTTTGTCGTGGTGTATTTTTTTATGATACGCCCACAAATGAAACGTGCAAAACAAGAAAAACAATTCGCCTCTGAACTAAAGAAAGGTGACAGAATTGTAACAAAAAGCGGGATGCACGGGAAAATAATCGATTTCAGCGATAAGCAGAATGCAGTAATTATTGAAACCGGAGCCGGTAAGATCACTTTCGACAGATCCTCCATTTCTATGGAGATGAGCCGAAAGTTGAACGAACCTGTGAAGGAAACAAAATAGATTCAAAAGGATCAAAACAAAAAAGCCCCACGCGATCGCGTGGGGCTTTTTTGTTTGTGTTGTCGCACCTGCGGTGCTACCGATCTATCGCTCCTACGGAGCTTGCCCCTGCCGGCGGTTACCAACCCCGGCAGCGGTTTTTCAAGTCTGTCTTCTTCAACCCTTCCGGCATTTACCAACCCCGGCAGCGGTTTTTCGGTGAACCTTGGAAACCTGCCAGGATGTCAAGCCACGGACAAGGTTTAAATACGGCTTTACTTTGGCTTATTATTAAATCAAAAAAGAAAGACCTACAAGGTTTTGGAAACCTTGCAGGTCTGTTTCAGCCCAAACCCCTGACAGGGTTCTCAAAAGTGCAATCCTGATTTTTGAATCTTAAATCTTGAATCCAACTGTCGCGGATTTGCAATCCGTGCCCTGGCCATAAAACTACCTTAATCTTGAATTTTAAATTCTGAATTTTGAATCTGCGAAGCAGTGAGCTCTGCAATTTTTACAATCACCTCCACCGCCTTCTGCATGCTCTCAACAGGTACATATTCATATTTCCCGTGGAAGTTGTGTCCGCCTGCAAAAATGTTAGGGCAGGGAAGGCCCATGAAGCTTAACTGAGCCCCATCTGTTCCTCCACGAATGGGTTTTATAATGGGAGTAACATCTACCTGCTTCATCGCTTCTTCGGCAATATCTACAATATGCATCACCGGTTCCACCTTTTCACGCATGTTGAAATATTGATCCTTGATCTCCACTGTCACGCAATCTCTTTCATACTGGTTGCAGATCTCTCCGGCGAGATCCTGCATCATTTGCTTCCTGGCCTCAAAATGCTCCCGGTCATGATCCCGGATGATATAGTGCAGCGTAGTTTCCTCCACATCTCCTTCAATGGCATTGAGGTGGAAAAAGCCCTGCCGGTCTTCTGTATGCTCGGGAGTTTCCAGTCGGGGTAAGGAATTGATGAAGTCCATGGCAATATACATGCTGTTGATCATCTTATCCTTGGCATAACCGGGATGAACGCTCTTTCCGCTGACTTTAACAACGGCACCTGCAGCGTTGAAGTTCTCGTATTCCAGTTCTCCTACCTGGCTGCCATCCATGGTATAAGCCCATTGAGCTCCGAATTTTTCTACATCAAATTTATGAGCTCCCCGTCCTATTTCTTCATCGGGCGTAAAACAAACCCGGATCTTTCCATGCTTCACCTGCGGATTTTCAAGCAGATATTTCATCGCCTCCATGATCTCGGTAATCCCGGCTTTATCATCGGCGCCTAAAAGGGTATTCCCGTCGGTAGTTATTAAAGTCTGGCCTTCATACTGAAGCAGATCACTGAAATAATCCGGAGAAAGGATGATATTCTTTTCTTTGTTCAGAATTATATCTTTTCCGTCGTAATTCTCGATGATCTGCGGATTTACATTTGTTCCTGAAAAATCGGGAGTGGTATCAAAATGGGAAACAAAACCAATCACCGGCACGTCGTGCTCCACATTGGAGGGCAGCGTAGCCATTACATAAGCATTTTGATCAATAGTCACGTCCTGCATCCCCATCTCCTGCAGCTCCTGCTTAAGTTTGTTTGCCAAATCCCATTGTTTTGCTGTGCTGGGGGTGGTATTACTGGTGTCGTCGCTTTGTGTATCTATTTTCACATAGCTTAAAAAGCGAGCTATAATTGCTTCTTTATTGATCATTTTTGCTGAAGTTTTCCCAAAAATAGCGATATAAAAAGTAGCTTCAAAACCTTTTGACTTTTCCTGCTTTTTTATGCCGCATTGTGTTAATTTTGTTCAAAACCTGCTTCATGTACGAAAAAATAATCAGGCCGCTTCTTTTTAATATTGATCCCGAAAAGGTGCATTATTTCACATTTTCTGCACTTCGGAAGTTGTTCCTTCTACCCGGAAGTCAAAAACTGGTTCGGGAGAAATTCGTAGTAGAGGATAAACGGCTGGAACGGGAAGTCTTCGGAATTAAATTCCCAAATCCTGTAGGTCTGGCTGCCGGCTTTGATAAGGATGCCAAACTTTACAAAGAACTTTCGAATTTTGGATTCGGTTTTATAGAAATAGGAACCCTTACCCCAAAACCGCAACCGGGGAATGAAAAGAAAAGACTTTTCAGACTAAGGGAGGATAAAGCCATTATAAACAGGATGGGCTTCAATAATGGAGGTGTGGTTGAAGCGGTTGAGAGGCTAAAAAAGAATGATGGGGTGCTTATTGGAGGCAACATCGGAAAAAATAAATCGACACCCAATGCGAATGCCGTCGATGATTACTTGATCTGCTTTAATTCTCTTTTTGAGCATGTAGATTATTTTGTGGTGAATGTGAGTTCTCCCAACACGCCCAATCTTAGAGAGCTGCAGGACAAGGAACCGCTTACAAAGCTTTTGAACACCTTACAGAAGGAAAACCTGAAGCGGCCTGCTCCCAAACCAATTCTCCTTAAAATAGCACCCGATCTTACAGATTCTCAACTGCTGGACATTATAGATATAATCAAAGACACCGGCATCGCAGGAGTGATTGCAACAAACACTACAATTTCAAGGGAAGGATTGACTTCCCCGGATCAAAAAGAGGCCGGCGGACTCAGTGGTAAACCTCTTACTAAACGTGCTACAGAGGTGATTAGATTTCTTTCCGAAAAAAGCAACAAAGCTTTCCCTATCATTGGCGTGGGAGGGATCATGTCTCCCGAAGATGCCATTGAAAAACTGGAAGCGGGTGCAAGCCTGGTGCAGCTCTACACCGGCTTTATTTATGAAGGACCACAATTGGTCAAAAATATCAATAAGGAAATTTTAAAACGCTCATAGTGGCCGGGGAACTTATAGCTTTTCTTGCAGCAGCCATCCTGCTTACGATTTCTCCCGGCCCCGATATTATTTACGTTCTGGTACAGGGAATGACCAACGGCAGGAAGCATGGAATAGTCACTACCCTCGGCCTGGTGTCGGGAATCATCATTCATACCAGTTTAGTGGCATTTGGAGTTTCAGCCATTATCAAACAGTCTGAAACTTTATTCTTTCTTATTAAAATCTTAGGTGCGGGATATTTGTTCTACCTGGCCTGGCAGGTATATAAAAGTGATCCTGCCATCAATGTGGGAAAACCAGCAACCCAACAAAAAAAGGAGCTGACTTCCCTTTATAAAAAGGGATTTTTAATGAACGTTTTAAATCCTAAAGTTGCGATCTTCTTCCTGGCATTTTTTCCCGGCTTTCTCTGGGATCCCGAAGGAAACACCATCTACCAGTTCTATATCCTTGGCTTTTTATTTATGCTGCAGGCCTTTCTAATTTTTTCTGCAGTTGCCATTCTCGCCGGGAATATCTCTGTTTACCTGCAAAAACATCCTGCTTCGGGTTTAGTTTTTAAATGGGTACAGGTGGCGGTTTTTGTAGGGATAGGGATATTTATTCTAGTTTAGAGCCTAGAATCATTGTTGTCCGATAAAAGAATCTGGACCGCTCCGCTTCTAGAGTCTAGAGCCAAGACTTCTATATAAAACTCTGAAAGACAATACTGTAAAAAATTACTTCCTATGGTAAATCAATATAATTTCATAAAAAGGAAAATCACCCCCTCAAATCGTTGGAGAATGTCTTTGACCGGCATTAGCAAGGGTTTTCATGGATTTATTCTTTTTTAATCGGACAACAATGGCCTAGAATCTAGAATCTAGAATCTAGACTCCATGCTTATTTGTTGTTCGCTCGTACTTCCAAATTCGTACTTCCTACTTCACACATCTTCCTTATATTTGGCCTATGGGGAACATTAAGATCATTGAATGTCCGCGGGACGCGATGCAGGGAATAAAAACCTTTATTCCTACAGAACAAAAAGTTCAGTATATCCAATCTCTTTTGCGCTGCGGATTCGATAGCATCGACTTCGGGAGTTTTGTTTCTCCCAAAGCCATACCGCAAATGGCAGATACAGCCGAAGTTCTTTCCAGGCTTGATCTTTCCCGTACTCAAAGCAAGCTGCTGGCGATTGTTGCCAACACCCGTGGGGCGCAGGATGCAGCGCAATATCCGGAAATTCAATACCTGGGATACCCGTTTTCAATTTCTGAAAACTTCCAGATGCGTAATACCCATAAAACCATTGCCGAATCTGTAGAAACACTGCAGGAGATCCTCTACATTGCCGCTGCTTCAGGAAAAGAGGTTGTGGCATACCTTTCCATGGGTTTTGGAAATCCCTATGGAGATCCATGGGATGTGGAGATTGTGGGGGAGTGGACAGAAAAACTTTCAGGAATGGGCGTGAAGATCCTTTCGCTTTCAGATACCATTGGCAGCTCTACTCCTGAGGTTATAGAGTACCTTTTTTCGAACCTTATTCCGAAGTATCCTGAAATAGAATTTGGTGCACATCTACATACTACTCCGACAAAATGGTTTGAAAAAGTGGATGCAGCTTACAGATCCGGCTGTAAGAGATTTGATGGGGCCATACAGGGATTTGGTGGCTGCCCAATGGCCAAGGATGAACTCACCGGAAATATGCCCACAGAGAAACTGCTTTCTTACTTCACTTCCAAAAAGGGCGATACGAACGTGAAAATGATGAGTTTTGAAGCTGCATACAACGAAGCTACCAAGATCTTCAGCGTCTATCATTAGAATTACCAATACTTTCTTCATTTGGTATCAAAAAAAAGTATTTAAAATTGGTCTAAATAAACGTGTTAAAAATATTCACATTTCTATATTTGCAGCACTATTTTAAATCAGTCTAAATAAACCACCGATGAAAAAACTATTACTCTCGGCAGCTTTGGCAGCTACTTCATTAACTTCCTTTGCACAAACCGAGCAGGATTCTATCACTTTTGACCCCCAATACCAATTAAACTCTGCACAACGTGTACTTTCGGCTAATAATGATGCTGTTACCCTCGGAGCTTATGGGGAGATCACCTATAATCAACCCGAAGGTGACAACGGGGAACTCGATGTACAACGTCTTGTGATGTTGCTGGGTTACCAGTTCACTGATGAGGTTCAGTTCTTTACTGAAATTGAATTTGAACACGTCGAAGAAGTTTACGTTGAACAGGCATTTGTAAATTATAATTTCGCCAGGAACATTAATTTTCGTGCCGGTTTAATGTTAGTGCCTATGGGGATCATTAATGAATATCACGAACCTACTACGTTCAATGGCGTTGAGCGTCCTGCCATTGCGGGTTCAATCATTCCAACTACCTGGAGAGAGATCGGTCTTGGTCTTACAGGTAGGATCAACTCTGCCAACCTTACCTATCAGGCCTACGTTTTTAACGGCTTTAAATCTACAGATGCAAGTGGTAAAGGTCTTATAGGTGGCAGCAGCGGACTTCGCGGAGGTCGTCAAAAAGGAATTCAGTCCACAGTGAATACTCCTAATTTATCTGCTAAAGTTGAATACTACGGAATCTTAGGAATGCGACTTGGTCTTGCCGGATATTTCGGAAGAACCCAGGCTGCAGACGAAGTGGATATGCTTGATGGAGCAGATGTTGGCATATCTATGGTAGGTTTTGATGCCCGCTATGTTTACCAACGTTTTACTGCCAGGGGAGAATATATCTATGCTTCCCTAAGTGATACCGAAGCTTATAATGACCTTACCGGAAAAGACCTTGGAAGTGCCCTTTCAGGATGGTATGCTGAAGCTGCATATAACCTGTTGCCAACCATGAACCGCCAGAAATTGTTCGCGTTTGCACGATATGAAGATTATGATACTCATGCAGCTACCGAAGGCACTCTTGTTGAGAATCCTGCTTATGACCGCAGTGATATCACTCTTGGTTTGAGCTACCATATTGCGCCAGGTGTAGTATTTAAGGGGGATTATCAGATCAAGGATAATGCTGTTGAAGGCTTTGAAGCAAAAAACCAACTGAACTTCGGAGTAGGAGTTTGGTTCTAAACAGGAGATGAAAAAGGCCGGAAGTTGGGAGATCTTCTCCCGGCTTTCGGCGTTATTCAATTCTGTTATAATTAATTAAATTTGCCAAATGATTCAGAAATTTTTCATCACGATCCTTCTAATAGTTCCTTTAACCGGAATAATTTTCAATTCCGGTGGTTTGGGAAAACGGGTAGATCGTGAAATAGAGGATGAGTTTCAGGTGAATGCCTTTCAACATAAGGGGATCCACATTGAAAAGGCATTGCAGGAAAAATTGCCTGCAGAAATGTCTGAACAAAATTTCTTCCGGATTAAAAGTGGGGAGAAAGTTCTGGGGTATGCATACCTGGATCAGGCGCCCAGTAAAACGGCTGAATTTGACTACCTGGTCATCCTGAACAAAGATCTTTCTATAGCACGTACCAAAGTATTAGTGTACAGGGAGGAATATGGAGGAGAAATTGGAAGCAAAAGATGGCTTAGGCAATTTGTTGGGAAATCCAAACCTTCAGAATTGAATAGTATCGCGGCAATATCCGGGGCTACCATTTCGGTGCGCTCAATGAAAATGGCTGTGACAGATCTGTTGAAAAGTATTGAGATCTTAAAAGAAAATAAGGTTCTTTAATGAAGTACAACGGCCTCCTATTAAGACTTCCGAAGGAAATAAAATCATTTCTTGCTGTTTTTGTGGTAGTGCTTTCCGTTGGTTATGCTACAGGACTATTGTTTGTGGGGCAAACCGAAACAACTACTCCTGCCGGCATTGAGGAAAATTATCTTGGGAACGAGGACGATCCCGATGCAGCGGTGATGAAGTTTGAAAAAGGAGAGCGGGAGATGCTCACCATCATTCACACCCATATCCTTTCCATGTCCTTTATTTTCTTTCTTTTAGGAGGGATCCTATTGTTTGCTCAATTACCTCAAAAATTGAAATTTTTTCTTATCCTGGAACCCTTCTTCTCCATTATCCTCACCTTTGGAGGGATCTATTTTGTCTGGAAAGGCATAGAATGGGTAAAATACCTGGTGCTAATTTCAGGTATTCTAATGACCTTCTGTTTTATAGCATCAGCGATCATCGTGCTTTACCAGCTGCTTTTCAAGAAGCTGCGGTAGACTCTTTTTCTTTAGGTTTTACCTCCCAAAAAAGCTGGATTTTCTCACTTTTTATGTTGTATAAAAATTCTGCTTTTTCAGGCAGGACATTTATAAAACCGGGAATGGCAAATAATTAGTGAAACTAATTGTCTGCTTGTGATTTATAGTCTGTATATTTGCACGCAATTAAATCTTAATTGCCATGATCGCACACAACTCCAGGATCCTGGGCGAAGGACTCACCTACGATGACGTACTTTTAGTCCCTGCCTTTTCAGAAGTCCTACCTCGCGAGGTCAACATTCAGTCAAAATTTACGCGCAACATTACCCTAAACGTGCCCATCGTTTCCGCAGCTATGGATACTGTGACCGAATCCCGTATGGCCATTGCCATAGCACGCGAGGGTGGAATTGGTGTGCTTCATAAGAACATGACCATTGAAGAACAGGCCCTTAAAGTGCGAAAAGTTAAACGTGCAGAAAGTGGAATGATCATAGATCCGGTAACGCTTCCCATTACTGCAAAGGTTAGAGATGCCAAAGAAAATATGCGGGAGCACAGCATCGGCGGAATTCCCATCGTGGATGAGAAGGGAAAGCTTCTGGGAATTGTAACCAATCGTGATCTGCGTTTTGAAAAGAATAATGACCGGCCAATTTCAGAAGTTATGACTTCTGAAAATCTTGTCACAGTAGCCGAAGGTACTTCTCTGGAGGAAGCCGAGGGGATTTTACAGCAAAACAAGATCGAAAAACTGCCGGTGGTGAATAAAGAGGATAAGCTTGTAGGGTTGATCACCTTTAGAGATATCACCAAACTTACCCAAAAACCCATTGCCAATAAAGATACCTACGGAAGACTTCGCGTTGCAGCCGCCATTGGGGTGACCGGGGATGCGGTAGAAAGAGCTGAAGCTTTGGTAAATGCAGGTGTAGATGCTATTGTGATCGACACGGCTCATGGCCATACCCGCGGAGTGGTTACTGTGCTGAAGGAGGTGAAAAAGAAATTTCCCGACCTGGAAGTTGTGGTGGGTAATATCGCAACTCCCGAAGCTGCAAAATATCTTGTAGAAGCCGGTGCCGATGCCGTGAAGGTGGGAATCGGACCCGGGTCTATCTGTACAACAAGAGTCGTCGCCGGAGTAGGTTTTCCGCAGTTCTCTGCTGTACTGGAAGTCGCTGCAGCTATAAAAGGCAGCGGAGTACCGGTGATTGCAGATGGCGGAATCCGCTATACAGGAGATATTCCGAAAGCTATTGCCGCCGGAGCGGATTCTGTGATGTTGGGGTCTCTGCTGGCCGGAACCAAAGAATCTCCGGGAGAAACGATCATCTACGAAGGAAGAAAATTCAAATCCTACCGCGGAATGGGTTCAGTAGAAGCCATGAAACAAGGTTCTAAAGACCGTTATTTCCAGGACGTGGAGGATGATATCAAAAAACTCGTACCCGAAGGAATCGTGGGGCGGGTACCATACAAAGGAGATCTTTACGAAAGTATCCACCAGTTCATCGGTGGACTAAAAGCCGGAATGGGATACTGCGGTGCCAAAGATGTGCCTACGCTTCAGGAGTCGGCAAAATTCATTAAGATCACGGCTTCAGGGATCAATGAAAGCCATCCTCACGATGTCACCATCACTAAGGAATCTCCTAATTACAGCAGATAGATTTTCTGAGAACCAAGAATCAAGAGTCAAATGACTAGAACCAAGACAATTTATTGTTGGCAGTGTTTGGTAGGTCGGCAGTTTTTGGTTATCCGGCACGGATTGCAAATCCGCACCATCGGAGAATTGAATCAATGATAAGTTGGCAGTACTCCATAGGCAGGCGGCAGTTGAAAATGGATTTGATTCGGCACGGATTGCAAATCCGCGCCAACTCCGTCTTAGTCCGGGACCAAATATCGGTAGAATAATGATTCATCCATAGGTCAAATGGTCCGTAAGGTTTTTTGAGAACCAAGAATCAAGAGACTAGAACCAGGACTTTTCTATAGTTGGCAGTGTTTAGTAGGCAGTCGGCAGTTTTTGGTTATTCGGCACGGATTGAAAATCCGCGCCATCGGCAGTGCGAAAAGAAAGATTAATAGACATCATTGGTTTGATTCGGTACGGATTGCAAATTAGCGCCATCGGAGAATTGAATCAATGATAAGTTGACAGTACTCCATAGGCAGGCGGCAGTTGAAAATGAGGTTGATTCGGCACGGATTGAAAATCCGCGCCATGGGCAGTGTGAAATGAAAGATTAGTAGACATCGTTTGTTTGATTCGGCACGGATTGCAAATCCGAGCCAGCTGCTTTTGTCCCATAGGGACAAGCTATAGGTAGAACTAAGTCATCTGTAGATCAAATGTCCCGTAGGGACAATATATAGGTTCTGTAGTTCTTCAGAAGTTAGATAATATTGGCTTCAGGAACATGAACATGAAATAAAAAAGGTCTCAAAAATGTTATTTTTTGAGACCTTTATTTTATATAAATTACTGGTAACCGGTAACTGAAAACTTCTGACCACTGATCACCGACCACTGATCACTAATTCTATTCCTTCACCTCGACACCTAATTTCTTTAAGACTTTCCTGGTGATATCCAGTTCTTCCGCAGAGAAAGCAAGGCTTGTACCGTCGGCATGGAAGATCTGGGTGAAATTTTCCTCGTTGACTACCTCCAGCATCGCGACATTGATCTTTTCGTAAAGCGGCTGGGTTAACTCATTGCGTTTCATTTGCATCATCACACCGGCCTTTTGTCTAAAGCCTTTAATATTGTTTTCAAGGCCAATGATCTCGCTTTCCTTTGCTTTTTTATCCTCTTCAGAAAAAGTGGTGCTGTTTGCCTGATATTCCTTTACCAGAGTCTCGTACCTGGTAACGTCTGTCTCCAGCTCCTTTTGAAGCTCCTGATTGTATGCCTGGATTCCTTCGTTTACTGTAGTCATTTCCGGCATTTGACTCAAAATATATTCGGCGTCAATGGTTCCTATTTTAGATTGTGCCACTGCCGAAAGGCATATAATGGAAAAACTAAAAGCTAAAATGTATTTTTTCATGATTTTGTTTTGATTTCCGCAAATATAAAGGAGCAGAGGTATTTATGGGTATTTTAAGAAATAAATTTCCTATCAAGGTGTATAAATTTGTCCGCGGTGTGGTTTTAGAGCATCTCTTACAGGAGGCATTTCAGCATCTGTCACCACGAGATAGGCTATAGAATGGGCCGGGGAGCGTTCTTCCACTTTTACGATATCCATGGAAAGATCGTTCGTCCGAATAAAATCTTTCAAATGTGCGGCATGATGGCGGGCGGTAATATTGGCATCAGGCCCGTGGAAATCCCAAATGAGTTTTAATTTTCTTTCTTCGGTCATCAGATTAATTTTTAGCTTCCGCAGAGAAGCGGAAAAACAACTTTTTTGAATAATCCTCAAAAATATAATTTTTCCCGCTCTTATTCGTTCTTGCAGGAGGTTGGTAAACAGGCCGGAATTCTTATTTTTGCGAATTCATTATACCTTATACCTTTAGTTAAATTGAAAATTAAAAAAGGAATCGTCGTTTTGCTACTGCTATCTATTTATGCAGGTTGCAGTTTTTTAAACGAACCCGAAGAAAAGGAAGTTATTGCAAGGGTGAACGAATCCTATTTATATCGGGAAGATGTAGCTAAGCTTATTTCTCAAAATACCTCTCCCGAAGATAGCGCCCTTCTCGTAAATAATTTTATCAACCGCTGGGCTACACAGAAACTTTTGCTGGACAGGGCCAGGGTCAATTTAAGCAGCGAACAGCAGGCAGAATTTGACAGGTTGGTGCAGAACTACAGGAATGAACTTTATGCCAAAGCCTATACAGATGCTATTGTTGCCCGGGAATTGGACACCAGTGTTAGCCGTGCTGCAGCCGAAGCTTATTATGAGGAGAACGGGGAGAATTTCCTGCTTAACGAAAACCTTGTAAAACTACGTTATATAAATACTACCAAGAACAATAATGATTTTGAGGATATAAAAACACGTTTTCGCCGGTTCAATGAAGAGGACAAGCAAACTTTGCTGGACATGGCCATTCATTTCAATTCCTATTCTCTAAATGATTCGGTGTGGGTAAAGACCAAGCAGGTTTATGATAAAATAAGACCTTTGAACCCGCGGGATTTTCCTGATTTTCTAAAAAATAAGAATTTTTTGCAACTTGAAGATTCATTAGGAGTATATTTGATCTCTGTTGAAGATGTTAAATTACGTAACGAACAGGCTCCATTGGAATACTCTTTGCCGGGCATAAAACAGATCCTGCTAAACAGGCGAAAACTCGAGCTTATTAAAAAATTAGAAAAAGACATTACACAAGATGCTATTAAAAATGACAATTTTGAGATATATAAATAGATTTTTACCTATACTTTTCTTCACCTTGCTTGCCGGGTCCTTACAGGCCCAGGAGGTGATCGTTACAGACAGTACTTCCATTGATATTGAGTCTGATATTAAAACCGAGATCCAGGACCGCACCGGAAGGTTTAGAGTTGACGGGGTTGCCGCAGTAGTGGGTGATTACGTGGTCTTAGAGAGTGATATTGAAAAGATGTACCTGGAACTACAAAGTCAGGGTGTCTCTACCGCAGATGTTACCAACTGTAATCTTGCAGGAAGGTTAATGGAAGACAAGCTTTATGCTCACCATGCAGTCCAGGATAGTATTTTGGTACCAGATGCAGAGATCAATGCGCGTATCGACCAACAGCTGGCATATATGGTGCAACAGGTAGGAAGTCTGGAGAAGGTACTGGAATTCTACAAAAGAGACAATGAAGCTGAATTTAGAAGTGAGCTTTTCGACATTGTAAAGCAAAATGAACTTGCTTCCAAAATGCAAAGAAAAATCGTGGAAGCGGTAGAAATCACTCCCGAAGAAGTGAGAGCTTTCTTTACCAGCATTCCTGAAAATGAGCGCCCGGTTTTTGGAGATGAGGTAGAGATCGCCCAGATCGTGGTAAAGCCCGAAATTCCGCAGCAGGAAAAGAAAGAGATCATTAGACGACTAAATGAAATGCGAGCAGATGTGCTTGAAAATGATGCGAGCTTTGCTACCAAAGCTGTACTATATTCTCAAGATCCCGGGTCCAGATCTTCGGGGGGAAAGATCAGCCTTACCCGCCAGGATCCTTATGTAAAAGAATTTAAGGATGCGGCATTCTCACTTCAGGAAGGGGAAGTGAGTAAGCCATTTGAAACAGAGTATGGCTATCACATTCTTACTGTAGACAAAATCCGCGGCCAGCAGGTTGATGTGCGGCACATCCTTCTAATTCCTGATGTTACTGAAGAAACCAAACAAAAAGCTTTAGAAGAGATCCGGAAAGTAAGAGAAAGGATCAACAATAATGAGATCACCTTTGCCGAAGCTGCAAAAGAAGTTTCAGATGAAGCTGAAACCCGGGAGAGCGGCGGAAAGCTTATCAATCCTACTACGGGAGATACAAGATTTGAACTAACCAAAATAGATCCTTTGTTATATGAGCAGGTGGCAAGCCTGGAAAAAGGACAGGTTTCAAATGTACTTACAGATCAGGACAACACAGGTAGACCTTTCTATAAGATCATCACCGTGATCAATCGCTATCCTGAACATGAGGCCAATTATGCCCAGGATTATAATAAGATCAGGGAGCTGGCGCTAAGAGATAAGCAACTTGAAGCTATTGAAAAATGGCAAAAAGAGAAGATAAGTGAAACTTATGTTCGGGTGAATGGTCAGTTTCGCGATTGCGAGTACACAAGTAACTGGTTAAAAAAGTAATTTTGAAGTAAAACAAAAGTATGTCAGACGTTGAGGCGGTAAAAAATTTGGTCACCCGGCACCAAGAACTAAGGCAGGAAATTGCCAAAAAGATCATTGGGCAGCAGGAAATAGTAGATCAAATTCTTTTATCGGTTTTTTCAGGAGGGCATTCTTTGCTTATTGGTGTTCCGGGGCTTGCAAAGACCTTAATGGTCAATACTATTGCGCAGGCTTTAGGTCTTAACTTTAAGAGAATTCAGTTTACACCCGATCTTATGCCAAGTGACATCCTGGGATCTGAGATCCTGGATGAGAACCGGCACTTTAAATTTATTAAAGGTCCTGTCTTCGGAAACATTATCCTTGCAGATGAGATCAACCGAACCCCTCCTAAAACCCAGGCGGCTTTACTTGAAGCCATGCAGGAGAGGGCAGTGACTGTTTCGGGCCAGCATTACAAACTCGATCTGCCTTATTTCGTATTAGCTACTCAAAACCCGATAGAGCAGGAGGGAACTTATCCTTTGCCTGAAGCTCAGCTCGACAGGTTCATGTTTGCGATCAAACTCGAATATCCTTCTTTTGAGGAGGAAATACAGGTAGTAAAAAGAACAACGTCAGACGAAGTGGTAGAGATTAATCCCTTATTTTCGGCTAAGGAGATCGTCGATTTTCAGCATTTGATAAGACGTATTCCGGTTGCCGATAATGTGGTGGAGTATGCCGTTGATCTGGTAGGAAAAACACGGCCTGCTGGGGATCGTTCCACGCCAATGGTAAAAGAATATGTAGATTGGGGTGCCGGACCAAGAGCCTCTCAAAACCTCATTTTAGGAGCCAAAGCCAATGCCGCTGTCCACGGAAAGTTCTCTCCGGATATTGAAGACGTGCAGGCTGTAGCCTTCGGAATTTTACGCCACCGGGTGATCAAGAACTATAAAGCCGAAGCCGAAGGTATCTCTGAAGAAGAGATCATTAAAAGCTTATTTTAGTTCCCTTACATTTTCCTCCAGATCCTCCTTTTCTGCAGAAATCTTTGACTGCAAATATCTGAATCCATTTTGGTAACCTTAGTATAACGAACATGCAGGTTACTTTTCTGAATGCTTTTTAGCAATTTCTCAATCTCGAGCTATATTTATAGCATGTGCTTAATTTTCTCCCTCTAAATTTGCGGAATCATTAAATTATCTTCAGGGAATATCTGCTTATGTTATGATTTTTTAATTCCTGAGAGAATTCGTAATTTTGTAACACTTTCAGACAAAATAAATTTCATATATATGGCATACGATATTGATATGATCAGGAAGGTTTATGACCAAATGGGAGAGCGTGTAAATGCTGCCCGTGAGGTTGCCGGAAAACCCTTGACGCTTTCAGAAAAGATCCTCTATTCGCATTTATGGGATGGGAAACCTACCCAAAAATACACTCGCGGAAAAGATTACGTAGAATTTGCACCGGACAGGATCGCCTGCCAGGATGCAACCGCACAAATGGCCCTGTTGCAGTTTATGCAGGCAGGAAAGAAAAATGTAGCAGTTCCAACAACTGTTCACTGTGATCACCTTATTCAGGCTAAACTGGGAGCTCAATTTGATCTTCCCAGCGCTAAAAAATCGAGTGATGAGGTTTTTGATTTTCTGGAATCTGTTTCCAATAAATACGGCATTGGCTTCTGGAAACCCGGGGCCGGGATCATTCACCAGGTAGTTCTCGAAAATTATGCTTTTCCGGGTGGAATGATGATTGGAACCGATTCACATACCGTAAACGCCGGCGGCCTTGGAATGGTAGCCATAGGTGTTGGTGGTGCAGATGCGGTAGATGTAATGGCCGGTATGGCCTGGGAGCTTAAATTCCCTAAACTTATTGGAGTAAAACTTACCGGAAAACTTTCCGGTTGGACCGCTCCCAAAGATGTGATCCTAAAGGTTGCCGGGATCCTTACCGTTAAAGGGGGAACCGGGGCAATTATTGAATATTTTGGAGAAGGTGCCGAATCTATGTCGGCTACCGGAAAAGGTACAATTTGTAACATGGGAGCCGAGATTGGTGCTACAACTTCCACTTTTGGATATGATGCCTCCATGGAACGTTACCTTCGTGCTACGAACAGGGCAGATGTTGCAGACGCTGCTAACGAAGTGAGGGAACATCTTACAGGAGATGCTGAAGTTTACGCAAATCCCGAACAATATTTTGATGAAGTTATCGAGATCAACCTTTCTGAATTAAAGCCACACCTTAATGGCCCTTTCACTCCGGATCTTGCTACTCCTATTTCTGAAATGGGAGAGAAAGCCAGAGCTAATGACTGGCCAATCAATGTTGACTGGGGACTTATTGGATCTTGTACCAACTCTTCTTATGAGGATCTTACGCGTGCGGCTTCAATTGCCAAACAGGCGGTAGATAAAAAGGTAAAAGCAAAATCAGATTTTGGGATCAACCCTGGATCTGAGACTATCCGCTTTACTGCGGAAAGAGATGGTCTATTGCAAATCTTTGAAGATCTTGATGCTACCATCTTTTCAAATGCCTGCGGACCGTGTATAGGTCAGTGGGACCGAAGCGATCGTAAAGGTGAAGAGAAAAATACCATTGTACATTCCTTTAACCGAAACTTCTCCAAAAGGGCAGATGGAAACCCAAATACCCACGCTTTCGTAGGATCTCCCGAGATGGTAGCGGCAATCGCTATATCCGGAAGGCTTGATTTTGATCCAACCACAGATACTTTATTAAATGAAGATGGGGAATATGTGAAACTGGATGAGCCAACAGGGCTGGAATTACCTCCAAAAGGTTTTGATGTAGAAGATCCCGGTTATCTTGCACCTACCGAAGATGGATCAACAGTAGAAGTGAAGGTGAATCCTGATTCTGAACGTCTTCAATTGCTGGAGCCATTTGAACCCTGGGATGGACAAAATATATTGGGGGCTAAATTGCTGATCAAAGCTTTTGGAAAATGTACAACAGACCATATTTCTATGGCAGGACCCTGGTTACGCTTTAGAGGACATTTAGACAACATTTCCAATAACTGTCTTATTGGAGCGGTGAATGCTTTCAACATGAAAACCAATTTTGTGAAGAACCAGATTACCGGGGATTATGATGGCGTTCCTGCAACTCAAAGAAAATACAAAGCAGCAGGTATACCTACAGTAGTTGTTGGAGATCATAACTATGGAGAAGGGTCTTCCAGAGAGCACGCGGCAATGGAGCCACGTCATTTAGGAGTGAAAGTGGTACTTGTAAAATCTTTTGCAAGGATCCATGAGACCAACCTGAAAAAACAGGGAATGTTGGGAATCACCTTTGCAAATGAGAGCGATTATGATCTAATCCAGGAGGATGATACCTTTAACTTCATCGATCTTGAAAATTTTGCGCCAGATAAGCAGTTGACAATTGAAATTGTTCACGCCGATGGTACAAAAGATGTTATCAAAGCAAATCATACCTATAACCTGCCACAAATTGAGTGGTTCAAGGAAGGTTCTGCTTTAAATCTTATTAAAAAAGAGAATGCTGCTGCCTAAGTAGCTTTTTAATAAAAAAAGAAAGCTCTCGCAATTGCGGGAGCTTTTTTTTGATCTTACTGCCTGAGCTGGATCTAAACTGCTTATTTCAGGAAAACAAGTTGGTAAGGAGATCCTGGATAATGAATGAACATTTACAGGAATAAGCACCAAACCTTTTTCATTGAGTTTAATTTCTAACATTAAAGAATTGAACAAAAAAAAGACTGTCTAAAAAGACAGTCTCTCTTAAAAAGTAGATGAGAAACCCCGGCATTCCTGCCGGAGTATTCTATCAAGTAATTTTTGCCCCCCAGTAAAAATTACTATACTCTCATCTATTATGGTAAGGATTCCAGTTTACGCTTCTGTTTTAACAAAACATCTAACGTAGTAGAAGGAATTTCCTGATTATAAAGGGTTTCGTAGTACAATTTAATATTTTTTTTCTCTTTTTCATAACAGGCTTTCAAATTTAATTTATCGAAAGTGTTCCTGGCGAGATAATCCAACTTTAAAAATACAGGTAAAAAATTGAGAACTGCGCTTCCAACTTTGGATGCATTTATGGAGTTTTTAATGTTGAATAACAACCTTCTTAATTCCAGTTTTGTCTTTTCTCTTATTTCGATCAACCTTGCAACATTATCGGCCATCTCCCGTTCTTCCTGCTTTAGGTCATAATAAATGACATAATACATTTGTAGAAGATGATCATTGGAGAGATCAAGTTTTAGAAGTTGTGAGTATAGCTGAAATTGCATCGTGAGTAAAAAATAAAGTAAACCTATAGGATAAAAATAAACTTTATTTTCACTCAGAAAATATCTAAATATATGATTAACAGAATTTTAGCTTTTATGTAAGAACACCGGTAGGAAAAGTGAATTTTTTAACTAAGGAAGAAGCTGTGGAGAAATTATGAGGGAATTGGACTTTAAAAGAAGTGCCCAGAGCGGGACTTGAACCCGCACGCCCTAATGGACACATGGCCCTCAACCATGCCTGTCTACCAATTCCAGCACCTGGGCATTTATTCGGAATCCTTTAAGATGCAGGATGCTCTTGCAGTAGTCCAAATGAAATTGTGACCTGGCTGGGACTCGAACCCAGGACCCTCTCCTTAAAAGGGAGATGCTCTACCAACTGAGCTACCAGGTCATTATAAAAAAGAACTTAGAAGTGATCTGGCTGGGACTCCCTTCGACTTCGTTTAGTCCCGATTATTATCGGGATCATCCCATCCATCCACTTTGTGATCTGGCTGGGATTCGAACCCAGGACCCTCTCCTTAAAAGGGAGATGCTCTACCAGCTGAGCTACCAGATCTGCCTTATTGCATTTTTGCTAATGCGGGTGCAAATATACCCACATTAATTTATTTTTCAAGAACAAATTGATATAAATTTGCCCATCATTTTAATGGCAGGCTAAAACTGCTTATAAATCATTGATTTAAGGTATGAAAATAATATTATCAGGATACATGGGTTCAGGGAAAACGGCAGTAGGGGAGGCTCTTGCTGAAAAATTGAACCTTGCGTTTCTTGATCTTGATGAGGAAATAAGTAGAGAAGAAAAGCTTAGTATTCCTGAAATTTTTACCCAAAAAGGAGAGATCTACTTTAGAAGAAAAGAATCTGAAATACTTCAAGGGCTTCTGGAGCAGGAGGAGAGTTTTATTTTGGCACTGGGTGGCGGTACCCCCTGCTATGGAAAAAATCTGCAGCTCCTTAAGGAAGCAGCTGATACCACTCTCATTTACTTAAAAACCGGATTGTTTCAGCTTAAGCAAAGATTGCTTTCAGAAAAAGATAAGCGGCCTCTTATTAAGGATCTGGAATCTCCGGAAGTATTGGAAGACTTCATCAGAAAACACCTTTTTGAGAGAACCTTCTACTACAATCAAAGTGACCTGATTATTGCTACAGACGATAAGACAATTCCCGAAATTGTTTCAGAAATAACCTTAGAGCTAAATTAGCTCCACGCTATCCTTTCCTTCCTTAAAATGTACCTTGACCATTTCATGTAAAGAGGTAGACAGGGAAATCCCTTTGAAATCAGCTTTTACAGGATATTTTTTGTGGCTGCGGTCCACCAGCACAGCAGTTTTAAATCTTTTTAGCGGAACATCAAGGAAATGCCTTACTCCATAGATCAAAGTGGTTCCAGAATTAAGAACATCATCAATTAGGACGAGGGATTTATCCCGGTATTCCTGCGGAGGTAAACCCGTAATGATCTTATCAAGGGGATCCTTTTTATTGATCTTCACCTCACAGAGCAGAATATCCAGGTCTGAAATTTCAAGAAGTTCTTTCTGCAATCTTTTTGCAAGTTCAAAACCACTTTTGGAGATCCCTGCAAGCACGATCTGCTTTTCATCAACATTGCTTTCATAGATCTGATAAGCAATCCTTTTGATCTTATGCCTAATTTGTTCGTGATCAAGAATGGAAACAGAGGTTTTCTCCATGGTAGTTTTTTTCAAAGATAATAAACAGCCTTATATATTTTATTCTTTTGGATCTTCTTCGGTTGCTTCAGGATCAAACCAGTCGTCCAGTTCCCTTCTGTCTTTTTTAGTTGGCCTTCCTGTACCTTTTTTCCGGTAGTAGTCCCGGGAATATTTAAGCAACTCCAGTTTTTCGAATTCCTCCCTGGGAGTAACATCGTTGATATATAGATTCACAAGCTTCGCTCCCACACGGCTTTTTGGCAGGTCCAGAACTTCGATTTGGTAATTGATCTGGTTCTTCCTTACCGTAAGCTTATCTGTGGGATATACCTCTCTTGAAGGCTTTACAATCGCGTCATTTACCCTTACTTTCCCCTGTTTACATGCTTCAGTTGCAATGCTTCGGGTTTTGTGATACCGCACACACCATAAAAATTTATCTACTCTCATATAATCTGCAGTAAAAATGGTTCAATCTTCAGCAAAAATACAAGAATATTGTATCTTGCCGCCCTAAATTACCTATTGATGAATTTGAAGAAATTTTTGTTTTTACCTGTTTTTGCAGCAGCATTATTTATTTCGTGTGATAAAGATGATGAAGGATCCGAAGAAGTGGTTCCGCCGAGGGATAGAGGAGAACAGGAAATAGAAGATCAGGCAGCACTAGAAGCCTTCCTTGACACCCATTTCTACAATTATGAAGATTTTCAAAATCCACCGGCAGATTTTAATTATAGGATAGAGATCGATACTATCGATGCAGCTAATGCCGAAAAAACCCCTTTGAGTCAATCTCCTCTTTTGGAGACAAAGACTTTTACTTTAGAAAATGTAGAATACACTATTTACCTGTTAAAAGTAAGAGAAGGTGCCGCAGATCAATATCAGCCAAAATTCTCTGATTCTACTTTTGTTTCTTATAGCGGTACCCTGCTTGATAGATCAATGTTTGATGCTTCAACCAATCCTCTATGGTTTGATCTTACCCGCACAATTCCGGGGTTTTCTCAATCCTTGACTGAATTTAAAGGAGCTTCAGGTTTCGAGGTGCAACCGGATAATACGGTAAAATGGAATAATGACTACGGAATTGGAGCAGTATTTCTGCCTTCAGGTTTAGGTTATTTTAATAATGTACAAGCTTCCATTCCGGCTTATAGTCCGCTGGTGTTTACTTTCAGCCTCTATGGAGCCAATGAAGCCGATCACGACAACGACGGTATTCCCTCCTGGATGGAAGATCTAAATGAAGATAAACTTGTAGGTAACGATGATACAGACGGGAATTTTGTTCCCAATTATATGGATGCCGATGATGATGGAGATTTTGTTCCTACCAGAGAGGAGATCAATGAAGATGGTAGTTTTAAGGACTCAGACGGAGATGGAATTTCTGATCATCTGGACAGTGACAGCTAAAAAAACAAAAGCCCCTAAAAGGGGCTTTTTTGATGCTTTAATTTTTGCTAAAGATCCAGTGATAAAGCAAATATGACCTGGCTGGGACGGGTGTCAACTCTTTGCAGACCATCGCTGCCATTAAGGTTATGCATAAATTCGGCCTCATTTTCTTTTAGAGCTCTTTCATATCTCACATCAAGACCTATTTTTCCCAGCTGGATCCCTGCTCCCAATTGTGCGCCAATAGTGAATTCATCTTGAACGTCACCCAAATCAAAGCCTTCAAAGTCATTATCTACAATATACTGAAGACTTGGTCCTGCAAAAATCTTTACCGGACCAAATATTTTTGTACCTACCAGAATCGGAAGATCGATCTTGGAAACCTTATATTCAGCTTCCTTTTGGTTAAATTGATAGGAGCTTTTGGTGGTGGTGTAAACCAGCTCCGGCCTTAGAGAAAATCCAAGGATATTCATCTGGTAGAAAATCCCAAAATGATAACCCATTTTGCTTTCTCCACCTTCTAAAATGTCTTCGCCGGCATTTGAAAAATCGCTATAGGTCATTTCTCCATTATCGGCATAATTGATTCCTCCTTTAACTCCAAATCCGCTTTGGGCCATTGCTGCGGAAGTGACACAAAACATGAGGAGCATTAAGTAATTTTTCATTATTGGTTTTTTTAGTTCATCTTTTTTAGAACGATGTTCTGCGGAAAATATTTCTAAAAAAAAAGCCTCTCCAAATGCATTTTTGAGAGGCCTTTTCTTCCAGGGAAACAAAAAATTATTTTCTCTTTATCACTTTTTCTGAAGCTTTTACTATGGCTGCGGCGTTTAGTCCGTATTTTTCCATAAGCTGCTCGGGAGTTCCGCTTTCACCAAAAGTATCCATTGTGGCTACGAATTCCTGGGGGGCAGGTTGGTTAAGCACCAGGGTACGTGCTACGCTTTCTCCCAGGCCACCAAGGAAGTTATGTTCTTCGGCAGTTACCACACAACCCGTTTTTCCTACTGAAGCTAAAATAGCAGCTTCATCAAGTGGTTTGATAGTATGAATATTGATCACTTCAGCCGAAATACCTTTTTCCTCAAGTTGTTCAGCAGCTTGAAGCGCTTCCCAAACCAGATGTCCGGTAGCGATAATGGTCACATCTTTTCCTTCATTCAGAAGTACAGCTTTGCCAATTTCGAACGTCTGATCTTCGGGCGTGAAATTTGCCACTTTTGGCCTTCCGAAGCGAAGATATACAGGACCGTGATGCTCTGCTATTGCAATAGTAGCTGCTTTGGTCTGATTATAATCGCAGGTGTTGATCACTGTCATTCCCGGCAACATTTTCATCAACCCGATGTCCTCAAGGATCTGGTGGGTTGCCCCGTCTTCCCCTAAAGTAAGTCCGGCATGAGAGGCGCAAATTTTGACATTTTTGTCACTGTAGGCAATAGATTGCCTGATCTGGTCATAGACCCTTCCGGTAGAGAAGTTGGCAAAAGTTCCTGTAAAAGGAATTTTTCCGCCAATGGTCATTCCGGCTGCAATGCCCATCATGTTGGCTTCGGCAATTCCTACCTGGAAAAAACGCTCGGGATGATTCTTCTCAAAATCTCCCATTTTTAGTGATCCGGTAAGATCGGCACATAGAGCCACCACGTTAGGATTGGTTTTTCCAAGTTCGGTAAGTCCGTCTCCAAATCCCGAACGTGTATCTTTACTTCCTGTATTTGTATATTTTTTCATAAGCCTCCCCCGTCCCCTCCAAAGGAGGGGAGTCAGGGTATGTTTTTAATTAATAATAGCTTTCATTTTTTCTCGAATCAATTGCTCCCCTTCGGGGAGGCAGGAAGGGGCTAGTAATCTCCCAGGGTTTCAGGATTTTGAGCCAGTGCTTTTTCCAGCTGCTCATCATTTGGAGCAACACCGTGCCATTTATGGCTGCCCATCATGAAGTCTACGCCGTGGCCCATTTCGGTAGTCATAATAATGGCCACAGGCTTACCTTTTCCGGTACGGCCTTTTGCTTCCTTAAGCGCTTCACGAACCTGAGAAATATTATTTCCATTCTCCAGTTCCAACACATCCCATCCAAAAGCCTCAAATTTTTGAACCAGATTGCCCATTGGCAACACATCATCTGTACAGCCATCGATCTGCTGATGATTCCTGTCCACAGTGGCAATAAGATTGTCAACCTTTTTTGCCGCTGCGTACATGATAGCTTCCCAGTTTTGTCCCTCCTGCAGTTCGCCATCTCCGTGCAAGGAATACACTAAATGATTATCGCCGTTAAGTTTCTTGGTATTTGCGGCACCTATAGCTACGGAAAGTCCCTGACCAAGGGAGCCTGAAGCTACTCTTACTCCGGGTAGTCCTTCGTGAGTAGTGGGGTGACCTTGCAGACGGGAATCAATAAGCCTGAAGGTGCTGAGTTCCTCTACGGGAAAATATCCGCTGCGGGCAAGTACGCTGTAAAAAACAGGAGAGATATGGCCATTGGAAAGGAAGAACAGGTCTTCGCCTTTTCCGTCCATATCAAATCCTTCTTTGCGATCCATCACTTCCTGGTACAGGACGCTGATAAATTCGGCACAGCCTAAAGAACCTCCGGGGTGACCCGAATTAACTTTATGTACCTGTCTTACAATGTCCCTTCTCACCTGGGTGACAAAATCTTCGAGTTGTTGTGTGTTTGACATCTGGGTTTTTATTATATGTGTTGCAAAAATACTATTTTATAAAAGCTTTCGAAATCAACCTGCATCAATTCTTATCAAAAGCTGTTAACAGTGGGTAAGTTGGAGATTAGTTATTGGTGAATGGTTAATTTGTTAGAGAGGTAATTGGACTCGGGAAGTACTATCTTTTCTCACTGATTACACAGATCTTCGCTGATGATGGCGCAGATTTTTAATCCGTGCCGGGAAACTCTTCTTGGTATTTCAGGTCTCGACTCCGCTCCTGACATATAAATGAGTCGTGCAGAATATTCAATTTGTTGTCTCGGATTTGCAATCCGTGCCGTGAACCTTCCTTGTTTTGGGAATTTGGAATTTCCTAATAGGTTTCACGCGGAGATCGCAAAGATTATCCCTAAGGGCGCAAATATTTTTGTCTCAAAGGGGAATTTTTGGAATTTGGTGCTTGGAATTTCTCAATAGGTTTCAAATAAGGCCGCAAATAAATTTGTTCATTGCTAATTGTTCATTGTTAATTGAAAAAATTTCCTGCTGATCTCGCTTATTTCCGCAGAATGTTTTTGTTGGCGCGGATTTTTAATCCGTGCCGGGAAACTCTTCTTGGTATTTGAGGTCTCGACTCCGCTCGACCTGACACTTCCTTGGAATTTGATGCTAGTAAGTTGTTGCTTGAAACAATAGTGCTTCTACCATCGTATTTCTAACTTTTTCTGCCCACAGGTCTTGGTTCTAGGTTCTTGATTCTTGTAGCGAAGCGGTCTTAGTTTTTCATATCTTTGCGCCCATTAAAATCTTCTATGAAATTTGAATTAGCAGTTACAGATCCGGGCAGCAGTGCAAGGGCCGGAGTGATAACTACAGACCACGGAATCATTGAAACTCCCATCTTTATGCCGGTGGGAACTATAGCCACAGTAAAAGGAATTAGCCAAAAGGATCTTAAGGAACAGGTGGACCCGGATATCATCCTGGGAAACACCTATCATTTATACCTTCGCCCCCAGACAGAAATCTTGAAAAAAGCCGGCGGACTCCACAAATTTATGAACTGGGACCGGAATATTCTCACCGATAGTGGCGGATACCAGGTGTACTCCCTTTCCGAAAGGCGAAAGATCAAGGAAGAGGGAGTTCGGTTCAAGTCCCATATCGATGGATCCTATCATAACTTCACGCCGGAGAACGTGATGGAAATTCAGCGGGCGATCGGGGCCGATATTATTATGGCTTTTGATGAATGCACGCCTTACCCTTGTGACTACAGGTATGCAAAAAATTCAATGCACCGTACCCACCGGTGGCTGGACAGGTGTACCACTCATTTTGAAAAAACTCCGCCATTATATGGTTATTCCCAGGCTCTTTTCCCGATAGTTCAGGGCAGTACCTACAAAGATCTGAGGGAAGAATCTGCGGAATATATAGCTTCCGCCGGAGCAGAAGGAAACGCCATTGGTGGACTTTCAGTTGGAGAACCGGCTGAAGAAATGTACGCCATGACAGAAATTGTGACCAATATACTTCCGAAGGAAAAACCGCGCTACCTCATGGGAGTGGGAACTCCGATCAATATTCTGGAAAATATAGCTTTGGGAGTTGATATGTTTGACTGTGTGATGCCTACCAGGAATGCGAGGAACGGAATGTTATTTACATCGCACGGGACCATCAATATTAAGAATAAGAAATGGGAAGATGATTTTTCTCCTATAGATGAAGCGGGGAATACTTATGTTGATACCTATTATACTAAAGCTTACCTAAAACACCTTTTTTCGGTTAATGAATTGCTTGGCAAGCAAATTGCTACCATGCATAACCTCGGCTTTTATCTCTGGTTGGTTCGTGAAGCGAGAAAACATATATTAGCAGGGGATTTTGCCTCCTGGAAAAATGTGATGGTAAAGCAAATGAACAATCGTCTATAAGTGAAAATTCTTGACTGGTACATATTAAAGCGTTACCTGGGCACATTCATCATGATGTTGTTCCTGTTCATTCCTATAGGGATCACCATCAACCTTGCAGAAAAGATTGATAAGATCCTGGAGAATGAAGTTCCTTTTTGGGAAGTGGTGAATTACTACATAGATTTCACCGTTTACTTTGCCAATCTGCTGTTCCCGCTGTTCTTGTTTCTGTCGGTGATCTGGTTTACTTCGAAGTTGGCTCAAAACACCGAAATTATTGCATTTTTGAGTAGTGGAGTGAGCTTTTGGCGCTTCCTTAGACCTTACATAATTGGGTCCACCGTTGTTTCTTTAGGAGCTCTGGTGATGGGAATGTATTTGGCGCCAAATGCGAGTAAAGGCTTCAATGAATTTAAATATACTTACTTAAAGCGAGGGGCCGAGGTCCAGGAAACCAGTGATGTTTACAGGCAGATCAATGATAATGAGTACATCTATGCTTCGCACTTTCAGCCAAGGCTCAATACCGCCCGCAATTTCACGCTGGAACATTTTGAAGGCAATCAAATGCGGTTTAAGATAAGTGCTTCCAGGCTTAAGCTTAATGAGGAAGATTCCACTTACACCCTTACCAATTTCAATAAACGCATCATTGGAGAAGAAGGAGATGAACTTATTACTGAAATAAGTAAGGATACCATTCTACCCTTCGAATTCGAGGATCTCACTCCTGTTTCTTATATGGCCGAAACGCTCAATTACCAGGAGCTTCGGGATTTTATAGAGGAGGAAAAAAGGAGAGGTTCCGGAAATATTAACCGCTACCAGGTGGTGGCTTACAAGCGCTGGAGTTTACCGGTCTCAGCGTATATTCTCACTGTAATTGCAGTTGCCGTTTCTTCCATGAAGCGCCGTGGTGGAATGGGAGTGAATCTCGCCTTAGGAATCACTCTGGCTTTTGTTTTCATCTTTATGGACAAGGTCTTTGGCACCATTGCCGAACAAAGTACTTTTTCTCCCCTGCTTGCAGTGTGGTTCCCCAATATTTTCTTTGGGATATTAGCTATTTACCTGCTCTGGAATGCCAAACGATAAATTAAAGAGTTATCTCCATTTTCACGTCATCGTGTTCATTTGGGGATTTACAGCAGTACTGGGTGCTTTGATCACTCTTGATGCAGTACCGCTTGTGTGGTACCGAATGCTGCTTGCCAGCGGATTCATCTACCTGTGGATCAAATTCCGGAAAAAGAAATTGCGCCTTGCACCCAAAAGGGTAATTATCATGTTGATTGCCGGGGTGGTGATCGCTGCGCACTGGCTCACTTTCTTTGGTGCCATAAAAGTTTCTAATGTTTCTATCACGCTGGCTTTACTTTCTACGGGAGCATTTTTCACTTCCTTTTTGGAACCTATCTTTTACAAACGAAAGGTGATATGGTATGAGATCCTTTTTGGCCTGGTGGTGATCTGCGGATTGTATATCATCTTTAAAGTAGAGACAGAGTATATAGCCGGAATCTTACTCGCTTTACTTTCGGCTTTTCTTTCCGCAGTATTCTCTTTGATCAATGGGAAGCTGGCACGAAAGGAAGATGCCTCTGTAATATCATTTTACGAACTGCTTACAGGTACAGCGGCGATCACTATTTACCTGCTTATCATTACCTTCTTCGGGAAAAGTACTGCAGGTTTCAGCAATGAATTCTTTGATGTTTCGGCCATGGACTGGACCTATTTGTTCATACTGGCGTCGATTTGTACCGCCTATGCTTTTATAGCTTCCGTAGCAGTTATGAAACACCTGAGCCCATACACCGTTATGCTCACGATTAACCTCGAGCCGGTTTATGGGATCCTGCTTGCGTTCTGGATTTTTGGAAGCGAAGAGGCAATGAACCCAGAATTCTACTACGGGGCCGCAATTATTCTTTCCACGGTGATCATGAATGGCTTTCTGAAGACGCGGAGAAAATTCAAAAAACACCCAAGACCTACCTCTTAAGTTTCTTATATTTGTAAGCTAATTTTAATCAACCCATAACTCATTATGGAATATTTAGACTTTGAATTACCTATAAAGGAGTTGGAAGAACAATACCAAAAGGCTTGTGCCATAGGTAAAGAGAGCGAGGTCGATGTATCGGCTACCTGTCGCCAAATTGAAAAGAGACTAAACGAGACCAAGAAGGAAATATATAAGAACCTAACCGCCTGGCAACGGGTGCAACTTTCCAGGCATCCAAATCGTCCTTATACTTTAGATTACATCAACGCGATTTGCGGAGAATCATTTTTAGAGCTTCATGGGGATCGTAATGTGAAGGATGATAAAGCCATGATTGGTGGCCTTGGAAAGATCGGCGATCAAAGTTATATGTTCGTGGGCCAGCAAAAAGGTTACAATACAAAGACCCGCCAATACCGTAACTTTGGAATGGCAAATCCTGAAGGTTACCGTAAAGCCCTAAGGCTGATGAAATCTGCGGAAAAATTTGGAATTCCTGTAGTTACTTTCGTGGATACCCCTGGTGCTTATCCCGGGCTTGAAGCCGAAGAGCGTGGGCAGGGAGAAGCGATCGCCAGAAATATCCTGGAGATGACCCGCCTAAAAGTTCCAATTATTGTGGTGATCATTGGTGAAGGTGCCAGTGGAGGAGCTTTAGGTATTGGAGTAGGAGATAAGGTGCTCATGCTGGAGAATACCTGGTATTCTGTAATTTCTCCTGAGTCCTGTTCTTCAATTCTTTGGAGAAGCTGGGAATTCAAGGAAAGAGCTGCCGATGCTCTAAAACTTACTGCAAAAGACATGAAAAAGCAGAAGCTTATTGACGAGATCGTGAAGGAACCTCTTGGCGGTGCACACAGTAACAGGGAAATGACTTTTGAAACTGTGAAGAATGCCATTGCTGAAGCCTACGGGGAATTTAAAAACTTATCACCAGTAGATCTGGTTGAAAAACGCATGGAAAAATATTCTCAAATGGGAGTGTTCAAGGGTTAAACACCGTATACATAAGATTTGAAAAAATCCGAAGGGTCGCTCTTCGGATTTTTTTGGCCTTATCAACAAAATATTAAAGTTGTCAACAGTTAAAATGTTCATAAACTGTGAACTAAGTCAGCCGGTTCGCAGCAAGGTTCTAAACTCTATTTTTCTACATTCGTAACATGGAAAAAGCCAAAGCCCCCCAAAATTATAATTACAGTCCCGGGAATGTGATAAGTCTCGAGAAAGGAAAAGTTCCGCCTCAAGCAGTTGATTTAGAAGAAGTTGTACTTGGGGCAATGATGATTGACAAACGCGGGGTAGATGAAATTATTGATATTTTACATCCCGAGGTATTTTATAAAAATGCGCATCAGCATATCTTCGAAGCCATTTTTAAGCTGTTTGAGAATTCTGAACCTGTCGACTTATTAACGGTTTCGAACCAATTAAGAAAAGATCAGAAGCTGGAGCAGGTAGGCGGGGATTTTTACCTGGTGCAGCTTACTCAAAAGGTGTCATCTTCAGCGCATATCGAATTCCATGCGAGGATCATTCTTCAGAAATATATTCAGCGGAGTCTTATAAAAATTTCTAATGAGATCATCGAAGAGTCTTACGATGAAACTACCGATGTTTTTGACCTTTTAGATACCGCAGAATCCAAACTTTATGAAGTTACTCAGGGGAACATCAAAAGATCTTCAGAGACCGCTCAGGACCTTGTGATGCAGGCTAAGAAGAAGATCCAGGAGATCTCGAACAAATCGGGGCTCTCGGGAATTCCTTCAGGTTTTGAAAGATTGGATAAATTGACCTCGGGGTGGCAGCCGAGTGACCTTATTATTGTCGCCGCACGTCCGGGTATGGGTAAGACAGCCCTTACCTTATCGATGGCACGAAATATTTCTGTAGGCCAAAACATTCCGGTAGCTTTCTTTTCGCTGGAGATGTCTTCGGTTCAGTTGATCACCCGGTTGATCTCTTCGGAGACCGGACTTTCTTCAGAAAAACTCCGTACCGGAAATCTGGAAAAACACGAGTGGGAGCAGCTTAACGTAAAGGTAAAAGGGCTTGAAAAAGCACCTTTATTTATTGATGATACTCCGTCTCTTTCCATTTTTGACCTAAGAGCGAAAGCAAGAAGACTTGCCTCTCAACACGGAATTAAACTGATCGTAATTGACTACCTGCAGTTGATGACTGCCGGCGGAAGCCAAAAAGGCGGAAACCGGGAACAGGAGATCTCTACCATTTCCCGAAACCTTAAAGCTCTTGCCAAAGAATTGAACGTGCCGGTGATCGCGCTATCCCAGTTATCCCGTGCGGTGGAAACCAGAGGGGGGTCAAAAAGGCCACTTTTGAGCGACCTTAGGGAATCCGGAGCTATCGAGCAGGATGCCGATATCGTATCCTTTATTTACCGACCTGAATACTATAAAATAGAGGAGTGGGATGATGAGGAACGCTCTCCCACAGACGGGCAGGCCGAATTTATTGTAGCCAAGCACCGTAACGGGGGACTGGAGAATATTAGGTTGAAATTCGTTGGACATCTAGGTAAATTCGATAACTTAGATGATTTCGATTCTCCGTCTGAATTCCATTCAAAGATGAACGATGACGATGCCGGAGATTTTGGCTTCAACACCAGCCACTTCCCCAGTGCCAATGAAGCCTTCGGAAGCTCAATGAATGATGGTTTAAATGATGACGATAACGACGTACCCTTCTAAAAATGACTTTTTTTCTCTGAATTTCTTCGGAAGATACCTTACTAAACATAAAATCAAAGCCGGAAAGAACACCTTTTTTTCCGGCTTTTGGATGCTCCTGTTTTTCCTGCTTATTTCTGCTTCGGCCAATGCTTCTCAGGTCCTGATACCTATGGATGCTGAAACCCAGCGAAACCATTTAAAAGCCTACGGAATTACTTACTGGATGCTGAATAAAGAGGTAAAAGTGCAATGGCTGCTTAATTATCGTGGGGGATCATTTCTCTTACCCGATTCTGAAGAACTGCGGCGGGAATGCCAGATCCGGGGAGTTTCCTTTGAGGTGATAAGTGATCAAAAAACCGAAGAAATTCTGGAAGAAATATCTAGTCCGTCAAAAAATATGGAGGCGGTCCTTCTGGAAAAGGCTCCCAAAATTGCGGTTTATTCTCCTGAAGGCAATAAGCCCTGGGACGATGCGGTAACCATGGTGCTTACCTATGCCGAAATTCCATACGAGACCATTTACGATGAAGAAGTACTTAATGATGCTTTACTGCTTTTCGACTGGCTGCATTTGCACCACGAAGATTTCACAGGGCAGTATGGAAAATTCTATCGCAGCTACCGTACAGCACCCTGGTATATTGAAGATAAAAAACAAGCTGAAGCATTAGCTTCAAGGCTGGGTTATGATAAGGTTGCTGAAGAAAAACTGGATGTCGCACTTAAGATAAGGGACTATGTGGTGGGCGGCGGCTTTATGTTCGCTATGTGCAGCGCCACCGACAGCTTCGATATCGCTCTTTCGGCGGAAGGGGTTGATATTGCCGAACCTATGTTCGACGGCGATCCCAGTGATGCAGATTACCAGAAAAGGCTGAATTTCGAAAAGAGCTTTGCCTTCGAAAATTTCATCCTGGAAAGAAACCCCATGGTCTATGAATTTTCTTCAATAGATATGACCAATAAACGGCAGGTGCCAATGGATGTGGATTATTTTACTCTTATGGAGTACTCTGCAAAGTGGGATCCTGTGCCTACCATGCTAACCCAAAATCACACCATGCTGGTTAAAGGATTTATGGGGCAAACCACGGCCTATGATCCTGCGACCATTAAACCTACAGTGTTAGTTATGGGAGAAAGCAGGATCAACGGAGAAGCAAAATATATCCACGGAATTAAAGGCAACGGTTTTTTCACCTTTTACGGAGGTCATGATCCCGAAGATTATCAGCACATGGTAGGGGACCCAAAAACCGAACTGGAACTTCATCCCACCTCCCCGGGATACAGGCTCATCCTGAATAACGTGCTCTTTCCGGCTGCTAAGAAACAAAAACAGAAGACATAGATGCTTTGCATCTATACCTTTGTAAAGACGGTCCATGGTCCGTCTCTCCTGATAGTAAAGACGGACCATGGTCCGTCTCTCCTGATAATCAATCTTATACCTCACTGCCGAATGAGAATCGACTCCCACCAACATTTCTGGAAATACGACCCGCAAAGATACTCCTGGATTACAGATGAAATGGCTGAGATCCGGAAGGATTTTACTCCCGAAGATCTCCGGCCTATACTCAAAGAAAACGGATTTTCCGGCTGTATTGCAGTACAGGCAGACCAGTCTGAAGCTGAGACAGAAAAACTGCTCAAATTGGCAGAACAGCATAGCTTCATTAAAGGAGTAGTGGGATGGGTGGATCTCACTGCGCCCGATGTCGAGGAGCGGCTGAAAAACTTCTCAGATCACCCATTTTTCAGAGGAATCCGCCATACCGTCTGGGATGAAAAAGGGGAATTTATGACCACTCCCGAATTTCAACGGGGGATTGGATTGCTGACAAATTTAGGGCTCAGCTATGATATCCTTGCATTCGATTACCAGCTGGGATCTGCCGTTGAACTGGTACAGGCATTCCCGAGACAAAAATTTGTACTTGATCACATGGGAAAACCTAATATCTCAGGAAAACCGGATAAGGAATGGGTGAATAACATGCATCAATTAGGAGAATTCGGAAATGTGTGGTGCAAGATTTCAGGATTAGTGACTGAAACCAAGGACTTCAGCTGGAAAAAGACTGATTTTTATCCTTTTTTGGAGGTGGTGTATGAAGCCTTTGGAACAGATCGCCTTATGTTTGGATCGGACTGGCCGGTATGTCTTTCCGCAGCAAATTATAAAGAGGTAGTTGGAGTAGTGGAAGAGTTTTTCAGCAGCGCTTCAAAGGAAGATAAAGAGAAGATCTTTGGTACAAATGCTTCCGAATTTTATAACTTGAAGTAGAACAGGATAAGATGTCAAAAATGGGAAATTTGAATTATATTTTTCAGAAGGAGATCAAACTTTCAGCAAAATCCAGAGGCTTTCATTTAGTCACGGATGAGGTGCTCCGACAAATTCCGGAGCTCAAGGAAGTTTCAGTTGGGTTTCTTCACGTCTTCATCAAACATACTTCCGCCGGAATTACCATCAACGAAAATGCAGATCCCACGGTAAGGGAAGATTTTGAAAGTCATTTTAATAAGATGGTGCCCGAGGATCAACCATACTACAGGCATACCTTAGAGGGTAGCGATGACATGCCCGCCCATATAAAGGCTGCACTTCTGGGGAATTCCCTTCAAATCCCCCTTACAAACGGGAAATTAAACCTCGGTACCTGGCAGGGCATTTATTTAGGGGAACATCGCGACCATGGTGGCAGCAGGAAACTGGTGCTGACGGTTTACGGAGAGAAGAAGTAAAGCTCTTTGTCATTCCGAAGAATGAGAGGTTAGCTTTTATTTCCACTGCGCATATTTTCAGTGGTGAGCTGTTTCACAAGGAGACCAACAAGATTTCAGAAACATTGCAGGTCAGAGGGTAAAAATATTCGTAATTCTTGGCGGCTTGAATGAAATAAAAAAAATCCCGCTCTTTTGAACGGGATCTTTATAAGTGAGATAACAGTTTAATTTATTTTACTTTTTTGACGATAGCTTCAAACGCATCGGGATGGTTCATCGCAAGATCGGCTAAAACTTTACGGTTTAACTCGATCCCTGCAGCTTTTACTTTCCCCATGAATTGTGAATAAGACATTCCGTGAAGACGGGCACCTGCATTGATACGGATGATCCATAGTGAACGGAAATTTCTCTTCTTGGTCTTACGGTCTCTGTAAGCATATAGCATTGCTTTGTCAACCGCGTTTTTAGCTACTGTCCAAACGTTCTTACGACGTCCAAAGTAACCTTTTGCTTGCTTAAGAACCTTTTTTCTTCTGGCTCTCTTCGCAACTGAATTTACTGATCTTGGCATATTTTTAAATTTTTTTGTAGCAGGCGGTCGTTCTTGACACTTTCAACTTTCAGTTCTAAATTCTATCCCAATAGCTATCGGGACTAAAATCGTACTTCCAGTTGCCTGACTCCAGGGTTATTAAATTTGGTAAACCATCAAAGGTTCAATTACTTTAAACGTAATTGAAGTTTGATATTATTCTCGTCGTTCTCATGCACCAAAGTGCTGTGAGTCAACGCAAGCTTTTGCTTCTTGGTCTTCTTTGTTAAGATATGACTTTTGTAAGCATGCTTTCTTTTGATCTTTCCGGTACCGGTAAGCTTGAAACGCTTCTTGGCACTGGATTTTGTTTTCATCTTAGGCATTCTGTCCTTCTTTTTAATTATCTCACTTATTATTGTAAATCGTCATTAGCTGTTTAAGCTATCACGAAATTATTTCGATTTGGTCTTCTTGGGAGAAAGGAACATAGTCATACGTTTTCCTTCCAGCTTAGGCATTTGCTCTACCTTTCCAAGTTCTTCAAGATCTGTAGCCAGGCGCAGTAACAGGATCTCTCCCTGCTCCTTAAATACAATTGAACGTCCTTTAAAGAATACAAAAGCCTTTAATTTAGCTCCGTCTTTAAGGAATTTCTCTGCATTCCTTTTTTTAAACTCATAGTCGTGATCGTCTGTATTAGGACCAAAACGTATCTCTTTTACAACCACCTGGGTTGCTTTGGCCTTTAATGCCTTATCACGTTTTTTCTGTTCATAGAGAAACTTTTTATAGTCCATAACTTTTGCAACGGGAGGGTTGGCATTGGGAGAGATCTCCACAAGGTCCAGCTCCTGCTCTTCGGCAATGGCTAATGCTTTTCGTGTTGGGTAAACACCCATCTCCACGTTATCGCCTACCAGGCGAACTTCTTCCGCTCGTATCTTTCCGTTAATGCGATGCGGATCTTCTTTGATTTCTCTAAGAGGTCTTTTTGTTCTTTTTCTACGTATTGCTATGGCTCAAAAATTTTTGGTTAAACTTCAAATGCTTTTAAAGTACTATTTACTTCTTTCTTAATTAATTCGGCAAAATCTTCAACGGACATAGTTCCAAGATCGCCTTCTCCATGTTTTCGTACAGAAACCGTTCCGTTATTTTCTTCCTGTTCCCCTACGATCAACATGTACGGAACCTTGCTCACCTCTGCTTCCCTGATCTTTTTACCAATAGTTTCACTTCGGTTGTCTGCAAGGGCGCGAATTTCGTTATTTTCCAGCAAAGTTAAAACTTTTTGGCTGTATTTTTCGTATTTCTCACTGAGAGAGAGAATAATAGCCTGTTCCGGCATCAACCACAACGGGAAATTACCTGCTGTATGCTCTAAAAGTATGGCAACAAAGCGCTCCATACTTCCAAAAGGAGCACGATGGATCATCACGGGGCGGTGCATTTCATTGTCACTTCCCTTATAGGTAAGATCGAAACGTTCGGGTAAATTGTAATCTACCTGAATAGTTCCCAGCTGCCATTGTCTTCCCAACGCATCTTTAACCATAAAGTCCAATTTAGGACCGTAAAAAGCTGCCTCTCCGGTTTCTATAACATAGTTAAGACCTTTTTCTTTAGCAGCATTGAGAATGGCGTTCTCTGCTTTCTCCCAGTTTTCGTCAGATCCTATGTACTTCGTCTTATTTTCAGGATCTCTTAAAGACACCTGTGCGGTGAAATTTTCAAAACCAAGAGAATTGAATACATATAAGGTAAGGTCTATTACCTTTTTAAATTCAGAATCCAGCTGATCAGGAGTACAAAATATATGTGCGTCATCCTGAGTAAACCCGCGAACGCGGGTGAGTCCGTGTAACTCTCCACTCTGCTCGTAGCGATAAACCGTTCCGAATTCAGCAAAACGCTTCGGAAGATCTTTGTAGCTCCAGTGCCCGTTATTATAGATCTCACAGTGGTGAGGGCAGTTCATAGGCTTCAGCAAAAATTCTTCTCCTTCGTTAGGAGTCTTTATTGGCTGAAAGCTATCTTCTCCGTATTTCTCATAGTGACCGGAGGTCACATATAATTCTTTATGGCCTATATGTGGCGTAACCACCATTTCATATCCGGCTCTTTTCTGTGCTTTTTTAAGAAAATTCTCCAGGCGCTCTCTCAAAGCTGCACCCTTCGGAAGCCATAATGGCAGTCCCTGACCCACCTTTTGAGAAAAAGTGAATAGCTCCAGTTCCTTTCCAAGTTTTCTATGGTCTCTTTTTTTTGCTTCCTCTAAAAGTTCCAGATACTCCTTAAGATCTTTCTGCTTCGGAAATGAAACTCCATAAACCCTTGTCAATTGCGGATTCTTTTCATTTCCTCTCCAGTAGGCTCCGGCTACGCTCATCACCTTCACAGCTTTGATGAGGCCTGTGTTTGGTAAATGTCCGCCGCGGCAAAGGTCGGTAAAAGTATCGTGGTCACAGAACGTTATGGTTCCGTCGTCGAGGTTTTCGATCAGCTCTACTTTGAATGGATTGTTCTCACGTCTGTAGTAGCCAAGAGCTTCTTCCTTTGGTACTGAGCGCATGCTAAAGTCATGTTTGCCGCGGGCGATCTCCAGCATTCTATCCTCGATCTTCTTAAAATCACTATCAGAGATCTTTTGCTCTCCGAAATCCACGTCATAATAGAAGCCGTTCTCAATGGCTGGTCCAATGGTTAATTTTGCTCCCGGATAAAGATCCTGGATCGCCTGCGCCATAACGTGAGAAGAAGAGTGCCAAAAAGCCTTTTTTCCCTCCTCATCGTTCCAGGTGTATAAAGTAAGGCTGCCATCGGTATTAAGAGGAGTGGTCGTCTCTACTATTGTATCATTGAACTTTGCCGAAATCACATTGCGGGCCAGGCCTTCGCTAATGCTCTTTGCTATCTCCATGGGGGTAGTGCCGTTCTCAAACTCCTTAATACTGCCATCCGGCAACGTAATCTTTATCATAAAACTTTACTTAAGGCTGCAAAGATAACAGGTTCACGGGTGCTTTACAATACTATTATATATATGTATTGATTTTTTGGACGTTCCCCACCCTAGCCTCCGGCGTAGGTGGGGCCGGGCTATACGCTATAGTTCTAAAGCGCCTTATGTCAAAGCGCTTTAGAAGCTGCCGCTACTATCCCTAACGCGGGGAACCCTGTCAGCGGCTTCAGGCTCTGGACAGCGGTTTTTTTAGAACAAGAACCAAGAAACAAGAACCAAGAACCAAGAATCAAGACTGTCTTTATTTGTTTTAACCCTGTCAGCGGCTTCAAGCCCTGACAGCGGTTTATTTTTAGAGCCAAGAAACAAGAGTCAAGAGCCAAGACTTTTCCGGTCAACTCTTCCAAAGTTTAAACTTTGAAGAGTTAAAGACTAAAAATTAACACCTCTCAAAAATATCATTTTCAGGACCTTATCCTGAGCAGGTTCTAAAATGTCAAAAAAAGCTTAAAAAACTTTTGCAGGGAGCTTGCAGAAATGGAATCCGGTTGTATATTTGCAGCCGCTTTGAGAGCGAGTGACAGGAGAGGGGAGGCAACAGCTGAGCCTTTATGTAGTAAGACTTCAAAGCATATAAGTTCTCTGAAATATTTTTGAATTTTAGCTTGGATAGAAAGAAGATTTGATCTTATCTTTGCATCCGCCTTTAGAAACGGTTTTAGGGTTGTAAAGGAAAGCAAAAAAGTTCTCTGAAAAAGTTTTTAAAATTGGGATTAAAGGTTGTAAGTTTGCCTCCCGATTTTTCATCATCTCCCGAAGCTTTAGCGAAGGAAGATCGACGAAGTGATTTCCGGGTGATTTTTAAAGCTTTAGAAAAAAAATTATTTTTTTTCTTGCCAGATTGGAAAAAGGCTTTACATTTGCAGCCGCTTAGAACAAGAGCGGTAGGTCAGGCCTAAAGGCCGACAAGTTCATAAAACATATTGTACACCTGCGCTAAAGCTACGGTGTATATAGAAAAAGAAATCCCGGGTAGGGTAGTAGAAAAGGTTCAACTCCTTTTATTTCAACAAGAAACGACTCCTGTAATACGAAAAAGTTTCTCCCTTTTTTTAAGGGGGGATGTCCGCAGGACAGAGGGGTCGAAGTTCATTGACATATTGAATTGACAGCGCGTATCATGTTGCTTTAGTAACATGATGCATAATAAAAAGAATTAAGACTAGAAGAACGTTTTGAGCTTTGATTCTCGATGCAAATCGAGATGAAGAAGAGGAATTCCTTAGTAATTGTTATATTATTTAAGATTTAACGATGAAGAGTTTGATCCTGGCTC
>JAAVJQ010000011.1 GCA_012038135.1 Salinimicrobium nanhaiense | reverse complement strand
GAAAAGAAACCCTGAAGAGTTCATTCAATATTGGTCAACCCTCAAACCAGAAAAACGACCGATAATTACTATTTTTGATAATGAAAATTAATAACAAAAACCGGTCAACACTAATCAGGGAAGTTCAATTTACAGGGTGATGCAGGAGATAAAAAGTCCATATTTATGTAAATCTCTTCCGGGGCATCCTAATTAGAATTATGAAACCTACCAGAAAAGATATCACTCCCGGAAGCCGGGTGGCTATAGTGCAAAAGCAAGACCAGCGCACCAGCCGTAAAACTGAAGGAGTCGTGCAGGATATCCTCACAAAATCTCCTATGCATCCTCATGGTATAAAGGTTAGGCTGGAAACAGGAGAAGTGGGAAGGGTGCAGGAAATTATTAGTTCCCCCGCCTGAACAGTTGTCAATTATCAATTAACAAGGATCAATTATCAGTGAGCATCAAACAGGTTTCTTGAAGACAAAAGGAAAGTTTAATAAACTTCAGCGGGTTGCTTTCGGTAGGAGCTGATGCGCTGGGAGTTAATGACGATCAGACCCATCAATACAAAGATGCCCGCCATTATATATTCAAAGGTTACTCCGGCATCCATCAGTAATCCGACCACCAGCGGACCCAAAGCGGTGCTTATAACAGAAAACATAGTAAAGACACTTCTTATAACTCCCATCTTTTCGGTCCCATAGAGTTCTGCGATCAGGGCTGTTTTTACAGTTCCGGAAACACCCATTGTTATTCCTGCAGTGATCAAAAAAATAAGGGCACCAATGATATTGTCCATAAAAGCGAAGGGAAGCAGCCCCAGGTTTACGGGGATCAAATAATACCTGAATAATTTCCTGGCGGTAAATTTATCCACCCAAACTCCTCCAAAAAGGGAAAACAGGAAACGGGTTATGGCGTATACGGTAAAGAAAGTGGCGTATAGCTGTACAGACCAGCCTTTGTTCTCCACAAACACGTATTGGTAAAAGAAGATGGCGGTTGCCGCAAAACTAAGAATAAAACTGGCCGGCATCATTACTCCAAACCTTCTGTCCAGCACCACACTCTTATAATCCTTAAGGAGAGACCAGGGAGAAGGGCTGCCTTGCTTTGACAGCTTTTCATCAAAATTTTCAAGCCTGTTAAACCTAAGCCTAAACAGGTAAAGCAGTAAGACAAAACCACTGGAAATTGCAGCTATTCGCCAGTCAAACCAACCTATTATAAAAGCAATAAGCAGTGGAAAAATAGCCTCTCCTACAGAAAATCCAAGGGAAGAAAAGCTTAGGGCTTTTCCTCTGTCTGCCACGAACTGCTTTGACATGATAGTCATACTAATGTGGGTTAAAAGCCCCTGCCCGGCAAGCCGAAGGCCTGTGATTGCCACTAGGAGCATGATGATGTTCTGTGAAGCTCCCAAGAGAATGCTGGATAATCCGAGCCCGGCGACGGTAAAAGCTGTTACTTTTTTTACCGGCTTGTGGTCTACGGTATGACCTACAGAGAGCATGATAAAAGAGGCGGCAATGGTACAGCCGGCGTAGATCGCTCCAAAGGCACCTTCAGAAATGCTGAAAGACCTGATGATCTCCGGTACGTAGAGGGAAATGAGGAAGGTTTGTCCAAAGCCGGAGAGCAGCGTGAGCAGCCATCCAAAGCTCACCGTCCTGAAGTTGCCTTTGAGAAAGTAAAAATAGTCTTTCAAATTGCCTTTTTTGAGGCTGCAAAGGTAAGGCCTTATTCCTGCAGGGAAAAAGTTAGCTGCTCTTTAGGATATTTTTAAAAGAAAAGGATTTCGTGCAGCGAAAAGTCACAGTCAGCCAATAGGCTGACTCTGTACAGTGGATCCCACAATGGCGTCGCTACAAAAATGCTTTATCATTCGGTTCCCACAGCTCGATCTTATTGCCTTCGGGATCCATGATCCATCCAAATTTCCCGTAGTCGAAAGTTTGCATTTCCCCCACTATTTCCACGCCTTCTTTCTTCAACTCCTCCAGCAGCTCTTCCAGGTTTTCCACCCTGTAATTGATCATGAACTCTTTTTCTGAAGGTTTAAAATGATCTGACTTTTCATCCATGGCACTCCATTGGGTAGAGCAGTCATTGCCTTCCTTATCCTTCCACCAGAAGGTGCAGCCCCACTGGTCTGTGTTTAGGCCAAGGTGCCGGTTGTACCAATCTTTCGAGGCTTTTGGGTCCTCACTCCTGAAGAAGATCCCTCCGATGCCGGTAACTCTGTTTTTTCATATATAATACTTTTTAGCAGAACTGTGGAGACACCCCATGGGGTGACTGTACCAGTCATAAATCCTTATAGTGATCTATGATCTTATGTACTATAGTATCTGCCAGCTTTTGGTGTGATTCCACGGTCCATCCCGCCACATGCGGACTCAGCTGCACATTTGGCATCACCAGTAGTTCCTGGAGTGCTTTTGGCATTTCGGCACCTTCAGCAAAAAGGTTTTCAAAAGAGCCTTTTTCATACTCCAGCACATCCAGGCCTGCGCCCAGAATTTTTCCGGAATTCAGGGCTGCAACAAGATCTTCGGTAACTACACTTTTTCCGCGGGCGGTGTTGAGCAGCCAGAAAGATTTTGCAAAAGCGGAAATGAATTCCATGTCGACCATCCTGTTGGTTTCAGGAGTCCAGGGTGTGTGCAGGCTTACCACATCACATTCCCTTCGGAATTTCTCCAGCGATACCTGTTCTGCATTGGCATCTCCCAGCCCTTCTAAAATGTCATAACAGAGCACCTTTACATCGAAACCCTGCAGCTTCTTTGCAAATGATTTACCCATATTCCCGTAGCCAATGATCCCTACGGTTTTTCCTTCCAGTTCAACACCGCGGTTGGCTTCCCTGTACCACAGGCCTTCCCTCACCTGCCTGTCTGCCTGATTCAGTTTATTGAAAAGGGACAGCAGCATTCCCACAGCATGTTCTCCCACTGCATTCCGATTACCTTCGGGAGCAGAGAAAAGTTTGACCCCCTTCTTTTCGGCATAATCCACATCAATACTTTCCAGCCCCGCACCTACCCGTGCAATGAATTTCAAATTTGGTGCGGCTTCAAGAAAATCTTTGTCAATATTGAAGCGGCTCCTGATAACGATTCCGTCGTAAAGGTGTTGATCCTGCAGGATCTCCTGTGGCGTTAAGGTGTAGCCTTCCACATTCCTGAATCCGGCTGCTTCGAGTTGCTGTAAAAGAGTTGGATGATTAGAATCGGCGTGAAGAATGGTCATGAATGATCAGATTTTTGGATAGTCAGATTGGGTAAGGCTGTCCTGCACATCACCGGTGTGTTTGGTGCTGAGCTTTTCAAAAAGCATGATGTGCACTTCCTCTCCGTCTTTGGTCATAGGACAATGTTTTACGCCTTTTGGCACAACAATGATCTCCCCTTCATTTACAGTTTCTGTACGATCTTCAAACTGAAGGTATAAAGTTCCTTTTAAAACCTGGAAAAGTTCATCTTCCTCATCGTGCTGATGCCAAACAAATTCATCTTTCACCTTCGCCACCAATACCTGCATATCATTGACTACCGCAATTTGATGTGGATGCCAATGCTTGCTGAAGCGGGTTAATTTTTCCTTTGGATCAATTGTTTTCATAAATGACATTTTTGACACTGCTTTATTTCAGAAGAATCTAAATTACTAAATAGAAGTTGGGGCAGGGATTGCAGCGGCATCTTTTTTGCCTCTTTAGGGCAAAAAAATATAGCGGAAAGCCCGGTGCGCAGCAGCACCCACAGATAAAATTACAAATCCCAAATTCCAACTTTAGAAAATTGGTTTTGGAAGATCAAAAGCCGAGGATGAGCTTGGCTATGGAAAAGTAGATCAGGATTCCAAAAATGTCATTACTGGTGGTGATAAAAGGGCCCGTAGCCATAGCGGGATCGATCCCGAATTTATCCAAAATAATAGGCACAAAGGTTCCTATCAAAGAAGCGATCACAATTACCGAAACCAGGGAAATTCCTACGGTAAGTCCAAACCAAAAGTCAAATCCAAGAAGAAAAATTCCGCCAATAAGGAGCAGTAAAGCCAGGGCAGCACCGTTCAGGAGGCTTAATAAAACCTCTTTGATAAGCCGGTTCAAAAGGGATCCGCTCAGGCTATCATTGGCTAAACCCTGTAACACAATTGCTGAAGACTGAACCCCCACATTTCCCGCCATTGCCGCAATAAGCGGCACGAAGAAAAATAAGGCCGCATGCTCCTGCATGGCAGCATCGAAAGTTCCTAATACAGTTACAGAAACGAAACCTCCCAAAAGCGCCAGTATAAGCCAGGGCAATCGCGCACGGGTAAGGCGCAGGATGGAATCATCTGCCTCGACATCTTCGGAAATACCGGCAGCGAGCTGGTAATCCCTTTCGGCTTCATCCCGTATAAAATCCACAATATCATCAATAGTTACACGCCCCACGAGCCGTCCCATCTCATCTACCACCGGAATCGCTTCCAGGTCATACTTCTGCATGATACGGGCAACTTCTTCCCCTTTGGTGTGAACGGTTACATAATCTACCTTATCTATATATACATCGCTGATATTAGCCTTACTGGACGCGGTAAGCAGATCTTTAAGAGAAAGCCGGCCTTTAAGTTTGCCTTTGTCATCGACCACATAAATGGAATGCACCCGCGTTACGTTTTCGCCCTGGGCTTTCATTTCGGCCAAAGAGCCATTTACGCTCCAGTTCTCATTGACCTTCACCAGTTCCTTCGCCATAAGACCACCGGCAGAATTCTCATCATAACGAAGCAGCTCCACAATATGCTCGGCGTGTTCTTCGTCAGAGATTTCCTGGATCACCTCCTGCTTTCGTTCTTCAGAAAGTTCGGCCATGATATCGGCGGCATCATCGGTGTCCATGTTCTCGAGCTCTTCGGCGATCTCCTTAGCCGAAAGATTATCTAAAATACGCTCCCGCACGTCTTCTTCCAGCTCCATAAGAGCTTCAGAAGTTTTGGTGCTATCGAGCAATTTGATGATGTAGGTCGCCTCATCAAGCGTAAGCTCATCGATGATCTCGGCGATATCGGCATGATGCACCTCATCCAGCAGCTTAAGCAGTTCTTCATCACGATGCTCCTCTATGAGAAGCTGGATGTGCTCGATATAATCTTCGGTGATCTCAAATTGCATGAGGCTGGATCTTTTGAGTGAGTTCAATAAACCTGGCAGTGCTTAGCTGCTCAGGACGCAGACCAAAGATACTATCTTCTGTAATATCTTCGGGCAGGTCAAAGATCTTCAAACTGTTTTTCAAAGTTTTTCTCCGCTGCTGAAAAGCAGTCTTCACCACCCTGAAAAACAACTTTTCATCGCAGGGCAGCGAAAGATCTTCTTTGCGGGTAAGCCGAAGGACTCCGCTGTCAACTTTTGGCGGCGGATTAAACACAGAAGGCGGCACGGTAAAAAGGTATTCGGCTTCATAGAAAGCCTGCACCAGGACCGAAAGGATTCCGTAGGTCTTATTGCCTTCTTTTTCGCAGATGCGCTGTGCAACTTCCTTTTGGAACATGCCCGAAAATTCAGGAATATACTCCCGAAGCTCAAGCATCTTAAAAACTATTTGAGTTGAAATATTGTATGGGAAATTCCCAATGATCGCGAACTGTTCCTGCCCAAAGATCTCGCTTACATCATATTTTAAAAAGTCCTTTTCATGGATCTTTCCCTGCAGTGCAGGATAATGTTCCTGCAAATAAGACACACTCTCCCGATCGATCTCGATCACGTGGATATCCAGGTCCTTCTTGAGAAGATATTTAGTGAGTACTCCCATCCCCGGACCAATTTCCAGGAGCTTTTCATAGCCGTTATAGCTAAGGGTTTCTGCAATTTTTTCGGCCACACTTTCATCTGTAAGAAAATGTTGTCCAAGATGTTTTTTGGCTTTTACATCTCCTTCCGCAGATTGAGACATAGCAGATCTTTGGTGATTGCCACCTTTCTTTTTGAAACTTTTCTTCATGTAAGGTGGTTTTATTGCTCAGAAATTACTTCCAGCTCGCTCCTGAAGGCCACAAATTTCCCTTCAAAAGGGGCAGTTTTCCCCCTCAATTCCTTAGCATCTTCAGCGTAATACCGCTCCAGCATTTGCTTACTTTGGGTAGTATATTGAACTGAATAGGTGACGCCGCCCATTTCCTCATTTACCATGACACGGGTCATAAGTGCTTTGGTGAATTTCCCGGTCTTAAGCATATCGGGAATATGTTCTGTTTTCATCCATTCCACCCATTTATCGTGAACATCTTCCTGAATATTTATTGTAACATTATAGATGTACATAGCTAAAGATCCTTAGCAAAAAGGAGAATTTTAATTAGTAGTTATTCGATCTCATCGCCCCGAAGCCGCCTAAACTTTTTCCGGGCATCGACAAAGTAAATACTATCGGCGTAATTAAAGATAATTTTTTCATAAAACTCCTGCGCCTTTTCGGGCTTTTCCAGCTTATCGGCATATAATTCGGCAAGATAGAAGTGAGCATTATCTCCTAAAACCCCGTTTTTGTAATGTTCAACAATTGCGAGATAATTATCTTCAGCTTTTTCGAATTCTCCCATTTCCTCGTAAAGGCGCGCCTGCTTTAGCAGGGCATCATCCTCAATTTTTTCTCCTTTATGTTGAGTAAGCACGGTATCCAGAACCTTTATTGCATTGCCATTCTTTTCCTGAAATGACAAAAGATCGGCCCTGGCATATTTTTTTAAGGCCGTTTGTGTGGAATCTTCAAGGGAATTTTCGCTAATCAAGAGGCTCAATTCCATGGCATCGTTTGCAATGAGCTGAGAAGTGGCAGATTTTAGCACATCCAGCTGAATGTTCGCCCACTCAAAATCCCCTTTGTAATAGCTGGTCTTGGCCACTTTAAATCTCGCCATTTGTGCGATCACATCATTCTCCACAAGATTTTGCACCTGGGAATAATAGATCAAAGCCTGATTGAATTTTTCATCGAGTACAAGGATGTCTGCCAATGCCATTTTTAAAGCTGCTTCCTCGAGTTTCTTTAGGTCCCTTTCAAGAAATTGCTTGAGAACAGCTTCTGCCTCTGCTATTTTTCCCTGTTTAAAAGCGAGAAAATTTGAATAGTCAATGTAGAGGGATAAAGTATTGGAGCCACTGCCGTAGGTTTCAAAAAGGGTATTATAGGCGGTCTCTATTTCTGAATATTTTTCCTTCGGAAGTATTTCCTGCAGCACATTCAGCCTTAGCTGATGCGCCTGCAGCTTCAATTCTTCTGAAGCAGTTTCGGCAATAACAAAATCCAGGAGTTCAAGTGCAGTCTCGGACTGCCCTTCTTCCCTTGCCATTACCGTAAGGCGTAAGATCGATCCCAATCCCTGCTGACCTCTCCTGTAGATCGCTTTTTCCTGCTGAAATGCCTTCTGAAATTCCTTTTGCTGTACAAAAAGCCAGCTCAGCATTTCGTTATAGAGAATATTCTGGTCTTCCTGAAGTCTTTTTAGCAGGAGACGCCTAAAAATGACATTGGCCTCGTTGGCAGGATCATCTGTGATGAATTGTCCGTAGATGCGGCTCACTCCAGGTAACAGATTTGGGTTACTCCCCAAAACGTCTATATAGTTGCTGAACATCTTTTCGATCTGCCCCTGCTCCCCGTAAAGCCGCGCAAGCTGAATATTATATTCGGCATCAGAATTCATTTTCATGCCCAGCTCATAAGCAGAAACCGCATGATCAAGCTTGCTGTATTTCTCGAAGGTCCTGGCAATTGAAAAAGCGAAATTGGGACGGGATTCTATCGCACGTAATGCTTCCTTGTAAAACTGCTCTGCCTGCTCATTTCTTTGCTGCAACTCGTAGTTATGTCCCAGCTCTACCAGGTAATGCGGCGCATTTGCCGTATTATTGATGCGATCCTGCAAGAGTTTTTCGGCTTCAGGATATTTTTCCAGTTGCTGGTAGGTGGCGATCAAACCATAGAAATAATTTGAATTGTTAGGTTCCCTGTCAAATAGTTTTTCATAGATGTTTTCCGCCTTTTTAAATTCTCCCCTGTCGAAATAGTTCTTCGCCAGCTGTTCACTCTGTGAATAGCCTGAAAAGCCTAAGACAAAAAAGATGAGAAGGAAGTAGAGAAGCCGCATCCTGAAAATATTTTTATAAAGATAGTAAAATGCCTTTTTTAGGATCTGAAAGAGAGGGTTTTATTCTTATGTAAAAGAAAACCTCACAGATTTTGAAAACCTGTGAGGTTTGGAAATATTGAAGTTCTATATATTAATCAATCATATCAAAGCCTGTATAAGGCACCAGCACATCGGGAACTTTGATCCCGTTGGGCATCTGGTAATTTTCAAGAATTCCTGCAAGCACACGGGGAAGTGCCAGCGCGCTACCGTTAAGCGTGTGCACCAGTTCTTTTTTGCCGTCTTTATCTTTATAACGAAGCTTAAGCCTGTTCGCCTGGAAAGTTTCAAAGTTCGAGCAGGAGCTTATCTCCAGCCACCGATCCTGGGCCGTGGAAAAAACTTCAAAATCATAGGTAAGGGCAGAAGTAAATCCAAGATCGCCCCCGCAAAGCCTTAAAATACGGTAAGGCAATTTTAGTTCCCGCAGAATTTCCTTCACCTGCTCTACCATTCCATCCAGGGCGGCATAGGAATTTTCAGGTTTTTCGATCCTTACGATCTCCACCTTATCGAACTGGTGCAGACGATTAAGTCCGCGGACATGCGCTCCGTAAGAACCGGCTTCTCTCCTAAAACAAGGTGTATACCCGGTGCAGGCAATAGGCAAATCTTTTTCTGAAAGCATATCATCCCTGAACATGTTGGTAATAGGCACCTCGGCAGTTGGGATGAGATACAGGTTATCTTCAGTAACATGATACATCTGACCCTCTTTGTCTGGCAACTGACCTGTCCCGTAACCTGAAGCCTCATTGACCATGAGCGGCATCTGGAATTCGGTGTAACCGGCAGCTACGTTCTTATCCAAAAAGTAAGAGATCAAAGCCCTTTGCAGTCGGGCACCCTTGCCTTTATAAACCGGAAATCCGGCGCCGGTAATTTTATTTCCCAGCTCAAAATCTATGATGTCATATTTCTTTGCCAGTTCCCAGTGCGGTAGCGCATCTGCAGCCAATTGCGGCACTTCCCCTTCCTTATAGACCTCCACGTTATCTTCTTCGGAAGCTCCTGCAGGTACCAAGTCATTCGGAATATTCGGGATCGTGTAAAGAACACGATTGAGTTCCATGGTTGTAGCCGCAAGCTTTTCAGAAAGCTCTTTGGTAGTTTCTTTAAGATCTGATGTTTGCTGCTTCAGCTGATTCGCCTTCAGGTGTTCGCCGGTCTTAAATAAAAGTCCTATCTCTTTGGAAAGATGATTAGATTCGGCTAATTTTTCATCCAGTTCAGTCTGTGTGGACCGACGGGTTTCATCGAGATTCAGAACTTCAGAAAAAACTGCTTCAGCATCAAAATTCCTTTTTTTAAGGGCATTTATATATGCCTCTTTATTTTCTCTAATATTGGCTACCTGTAACATTGATCAATTATTTGGTTTGGTGCAAGCGTAATTTTTCCGCTAAAAGAACAAAAGTAACAAAAGCCCTGTAAACAACAGAGCTTAGCCTTTGAGAGATCAAAAATTTGTTCAGCCAATTTTTCATCTTAATTTTTTCCCGGGGGTATTTTGCTTTTTTGCTTTCCCAGATCTTTTATCGTTTAATAATACGGCCGAAAAATCACATTTTTTAAGTAACTTTTAGCCCCGACAGATAAGAATTATTTACACTTCAAAAACCTCTACTATACCCCTTATAAGCCATGACTTTTGAACAATACAGCAGCTATTTTGAAACCATAAAAATTACTCCTTTAGAAGAGCAGGAAAAACCTTATGATAATCCAGATTATTTGGATTATACTAAACTAAACTGGTCTCGCATGAACCGTTGGCTAAAGACAGGGAAAATAACAGAGGAGCTTAAAAATACACTTCAACAGATTTACAAGCCCCAGCATTGGATCGTTATTACCGAACCCTGGTGCGGGGACGCGGCACATATTACCCCTTTTCTTGAACTCGCCGGCCGGGAAAACCCTATGATAGATATCTCGTATGAATTACGTGACAGTGAACCTTTCAGGATCGAGAAATATCGCACCAATGGCACTTTATCTATTCCAAAGCTTATTATTCAGGATGCCGGGGGAAAGGATATGGGAACCTGGGGACCACGACCTAAAGAAACTCAGGAACTGTACGATCATTTAAGGTCAGAAAATGCCGATTTTGAAAGAACTAAAGAGGAGCTACAGCAATGGTACAATTCTAATAAGGGAATGGAGATCCAGAAAGAACTTTCAGAACTGCTTAGGAAAATTATATAAGAAAAAGACAGAGATCGCTAATCAGAGAACTCTATTGGTCTTCAACAACAGAAGGCAAGATCCAATCGTGATGCTTAAAATGATCCCATTCTTCGGCGGCGAGATCAACTTTAGGATCAATGAATCGCTCATAAGGTCTGCCGTTGACGCTCACTTTGCTGTCAACATAGATCTCTACCTCTTTTCCACTTTTTTGATAACCTTCTTCAATACGCTGGGCGAACTGCCAAATCATATCGGGTTTTGAGCCCAGGGCACGCATTTGCTTGGCAGTAAGATAATTTTTGTGGTCAAGAAATATGGTATCCTGCGGCTTTTGCTTATCCACAATCTTATACTGAAAAATTCCCGATTTTGACCTCAGCATCATGCGCCAACTCAACCTGTGCCCCTCTTCTGTCCACAGCACGTCATCCTTTATCACCCAATGCCGTAAAGGTAGCAGGAATTGCACCAGCAGCCAGGTGGTGAGAAAACCTACGATCAAATTCCGGCTTTTTGGCACCTCAACTTCGGCAGCATCATAATGTGGCTTCTTCCGAAGAAAAAGTCGGTTGATCTTTTTTGTGGGAAAGAAGAACACAGCTAAACCCAGAGCGAGGTACGGGAAAATTCCGATATGAAAAATGAAGCTGTTGAAAAGGTGGAAAAATATAGCTGCCAAAAATGCGTAAATCCGTGTTCTTTTCCAGAGCAATAAGGGGATGATCAACAGGTCGAAAAAGAATCCGAACCAGGCTATGCTGTAATGCACCCATGTTTGCTGAAGAAAATCTCCTACCAACCAGTAATGTTCCCGCGCCTTCATGAGCATGGCAGGCACTGTGGAATTGAACCAGTCGGGGTAGATTTTGGCAATGGCAGCGTAGGTATAAACGATCAACATTTGCCCTACGATGAGCACCCACACCCATCGCGGCATGTTTATCTTCCTTAATTGCGGTTTTTGCCACACATCTATTGATGCATAGCGATGCGCAGGAAACAGCAACATCAGGAAACACAGCAGCATGAGCAGGTAATAATGGTTATTATAGGAGGATTTTTGCATAAGGTATACTGCCGCCCACATGAGGGTGTACATGAAAATACTAAACCTGTACTTATATCCCAACATTACAAAGATGCCGAACAAACCCATGACCCCGTAATACCATAACATCCCATTCCCCGGAAGGGGTTGCAGGAATTCAAAGCCTATAAATGTAAAAGTGAAATCGGGTTCGATAAATGCCCGGCGGATCCAACCAGTAAAAATGGCCCCAAAGGCTTCAATAGCTAACAGAGCCCCAAAAATAATCCTGAAAACAATTAGTGCAGAATTATCTATACGGGTAAAAAGCCATTTATTCACCATAATTATCTTTAATAAATTGTTTGCTAAAGGCTTCGTCCTGCTTCATAGCGATCTTTAATCCTTCCACAGAATCGAATTTTTTCTCGTCCCGTATTCGGGTAAGAAGTTGCACAGAGAGATACTTCCCGTAAAGATCTTTATCAATTCCAAAAAAGTAAGTTTCAATGGTCTTTTTTGTCCCTCCCACTGTAGGATTAGTCCCAATGCTCATCATTCCAAAGACCGGTGTTGCATCAATAACAGATCTCGCTACGTAAACTCCATTCTTGGGGATCAGTTTATAAGTTTCTTCCACATTGATGTTCGCTGTAGGGTAAGTGAACTCTTTTCCCAGGCCCCTGCCTTTTACCACCTTGCCTGCAAGGGCAAAAGGATAGCTAAGAAACCTGTTAGCCTTTTCCACTTCTCCTTCCAGTAAAGCCTTTCTTATTTTGGTGGAACTTACCGCGACATCTTCGATATCCTGTTTCGAGATCTCTTCTACTTCAAAATCATATTCTTTTCCAAATTCTCTCAGGTCGTTAATATCTGCTGTACGATTGCGGCCAAACCTGTGGTCATATCCAATAATTATTTTCTTCGCTTTTAATTTCTGCACAAGAAAATCCCGCACAAATTCCCTGGCCGAAAGCCTGGAGAACTGCTGAGTGAAAGGGTGAATGATCAAATGATCAATACCACTCTTTTCGAGTATTCCTTTTCGTTCTTCAATAGTATTGATCAATTTTATATCGGCATCCTTTTGCAACACCATCCTGGGGTGAGGAAAAAAAGTAAGTATGGCCGATTCAAGGTTTCCGGCCCGGGCAGTGTTGACCAGTCTTTCGATGATCTTTTGATGCCCAATATGAACTCCGTCAAAAGTGCCAATGGTCACTACTGTATGATGATTGCTGCTGAAGGCGTGCGCTCCTTTATGTTCTTTCAAGGCTGGTGCTATTTCCCGTTAAAGGTGTTCATTGTATTATTTATTCCCGCCGTCCCGAAAGATCTAATGATCTCCAGGGCTTTGTCTAATCTCTCCGGAAGCTTTTTATTCTCTTCCTCATCCCATTCTCCCAGCACATAATCTACCTGCCGGCCTTTGGAAAATTCATCGCTTATCCCAAACCGGAAACGATTGTACTGGGTGGTGCCCAATTGCCCCTGTATATCCTTTAGCCCATTATGGCCGCCGTCACTGCCTTTGGTCTTCACCCGAAGTGTTCCGAAGGGTAAATTAAGATCATCTGTAATTACCAGTAAATGTTCCAGCGGCACTTTTTCTTTTTGCAACCAGTAATTTACTGCTTTCCCGCTAAGGTTCATGTATGTAGAAGGCTTCAGAAGCAAAAAATTGCGGCCTTTAAACTTATAGGTAGCGAGATCTCCTAATTTTTGGGATTCAAAACTGAGACCTTCCTTTTCGGCGAGAAAATCAAGAACCTTAAATCCAATATTATGTCTTGTATTATGGTATTTAGGGCCAATATTACCCAATCCCACAATCAGGAATTTTTTCATAGGGGGAATTTCTTCTGTTTCTTTTTGAACTTCTTTATTACCGAGTATTCTTCCGAAGAAGCGAAGCATGATTTCTGTTTTTGGTAAAGGTAAAATTAAAAAAATCCTTTTTCTTTACTTTTTACACCTTAACACAATAGCCCAGGCCGGCTTTGCTAAATATAATTTATGCAACAAAAAACATCCCAGACCTTTCGGAATGGGATGTACTATAAAATAAATTAAGAAGATGTTATTCTTTAGCTTCGGTTGCTCCTTCCTGAGAGCCCCCTTCGGATGAACCTTCAGTTGCCGGTACCTCATCTGCCGGTACTTCTTCTTCCTCTTCATCTTCAAGAGCAACAACATTACGTGAAGTTCTAACCTGGCAAACCACAGTATTATCTGGGTGCATGATCTTATAATCATCGCTTTTAAGAGCAGTAACATAAAGTTTATTACCAATCTTAAGTGGAGTAATATCGGCTTCGATAAAATCGGGAAGATTTCCGGGAAGTCCTTTCACTCTCATGCGGCGAAGGTTGAATCTCAACACCCCACCATTTTTTACTCCACGGGCAACTCCTTTTGTATGTACAGGAATTTCCATCGAGATCTCTTTGTCTTCAAAGATCTGATAGAAATCAATGTGCATAATAGCATCGGTTACAGGGTGGAACTGGATGTCCTGAAGAACAGCGTTTAACTTTCCTCCGTCTTTTAGATCAATTTCCACAGTATGCACATCTGGTGTGTATACAAGGCTCTTGAATGCAATCTCATCTGCTGCAAAATGAATAGGCTGATCTCCCCCGTATAATACGCAAGGTACCTGTCCAGCATTACGTAGGGCTTTAGTAGCTTTCTTGCCCACGCTTTCTCTTTTAGATCCGTTGATCGTAATTGATTTCATTGTTAAAAATTTTAGGCTGCAAAAGTAAATCTTTTTTTTCAGCTATTAAAAGGCTGAGGCCTAATTATTTTAGACAGGATGAATAAAGATTAATTTCAGACTAAAAGTCGGGTGGAATTGTTAGTCTAACAACTACATTTCATACTTCTACCTTCTAAAGTCTAACTTCGATCTACATTATAAAGTTAGAGCTGATCGACCTGTTGTTATGAACCCGGTTCATTACATCTGCAAACAGATCGGCACAGCTAACCACGCGAATCTTCTTGCTTTCTTTTTTCAGCGGAATGGAATCTGTAACTATGAGTTCCAAAAGCTTTGAATTTTCTATTCGTTCATAAGCTTCTCCGGAAAGTACGGGATGGGTACAGATAGCACGCACACTTAATGCTCCCCTCTCCATCATCACATCGGCGGCTTTGGTAAGGGTGCCGGCAGTATCCACCATATCATCTACAAGAACTACATTACGGCCTTCCACATTTCCTATAAGTTCCATGTGAGAGATCACATTTGCCTTCGCCCGCTGCTTATAACAGATCACAACATCGCTTTCCATGGTTTTAGAATAAGCATAGGCTCTTTTTGAACCTCCCATATCTGGTGAGGCAATGGTGAGATTTTCAAGATTTAAGCTGCGCAGGTAGGGAAGAAAAACAGTAGAAGCGAAAAGATGATCTACCGGTTTTTCAAAGAAACCCTGGATCTGGTCTGCATGGAGGTCCATGGTAATAATTCTTGTAGCTCCTGCAGTTTCAAGCATTTTGGCTACCAATTTGGCAGCGATCGGAACTCTGGGCTTGTCCTTTCTATCCTGCCGCGCCCATCCATAATAAGGAATAACTGCGGTGATATGTCTTGCTGAAGCTCTTTTTGCAGCATCAAGCATGAGCAGGAGTTCCATAAGGTGATCTGCTCCCGGGTGAGTCGAACCGATTATAAAAACTCTTGAGCCTCTTACTGATTCTTCAAAAGAAGGCTGGAATTCCCCGTCGCTATAGGTGGAGGTGATGACCTTTCCCAGTTTAGCTCCGTAAGATTCGGCTATTTTTTCGGAGAGAACACGGCTTTGGTTACAGGTGAAGATCTTTACTGCTGTGGTAACTTCAGACATTGGTATGGTGTTGTTTGTTGTTGCCCTGCAAATTTAGAAATTAATTCCTTTAATGCTGTGGACCTGTTTGGGTTTCTCTTACATTGGTGGAAGTATTTTTCAGGTAAAGGCAAAAAAGAAAAAGCCTCAAAAATGACATTTTTGAGGCTTCTGTACCTTGGGCGGGAATCGAACCCGCACGTCCGAAGACACTGGATTTTGAATCCTGCGTTTTTAATGATAAATTAAACTAATTATACTTATAAATAATTGATTAACAGAAATGTAATTTTTATTAATTTCATTTGATATGGTTTAAAATCAAAGTTTGTTGTACCTATGTTGTACCAAAAATGATTATCTTTATAGTTCTAAAATCAAAGAGGTGACGTCAAATGCAAAAATAGTACTCAGAAAAAAACCCAATAAAGAAGGACTGTATCCACTGGCGGTTCGTATTACAAAGAATCGCCGTTCAAACTATCATTATATAGGTCATTATATAAATTTAAAAGATTGGGATGAGAAAAATATCCGAGTTAGGAAATCACATCTGAATGCAGATAGTCTCAATGGCTTATTAACCACTAAACTTTCTGAAGCTAATAAGATGCTAATTGATTTGCAATCGGGGAAAAAGGATATATCAGCTAATCAAATAAAACAGAAACTGTATGCCTCTTCTGAATCTATTACTTTCTTTGAGGTTGCAAAAGATTTTCTTGATGAACTAGAAGCAAATAAGAAATTGTCAAGACTCTCTACCGATAAGGCTCGCGTTAACCACGTATTGAACTTTTCCAAATCAAAGCAGCTTACCTTTCAGGAAATAGATGAACAATTTTTAAGGAAATTTAAAATCTACTTACGTAAAAAACACAGCCTATCAGAAAGGTCAATAGTAAATAATCTTATAGTGATTAGGACTATCTATAATAGAGCTATTAAATTGGATATAGTAGATAGAAAACTCTATCCCTTCGGTTCTGATAAAATACGAATTAAATTCCCAGAAACCGAAAAAATAGGTCTAACCAGAAATGAGGTCATAAAACTTGAATCCGTTAAAAATCTGAATGAAAACGAAACTCACGCTCGAAATGTTTGGCTTTTTAGTTTTTATTTTGCTGGAATTCGAGTAGCTGACGTATTGAAAATTCGCTGGAGCGACATTTATGATGAAAGGCTTCATTATCGTATGAATAAGAATTCAAAATTGTTATCCCTTAAAATCCCCGGTAAAATATTTCCGATTTTGGAATACTATCAGGACAATAAACAAAATGATGATGATTTTATATTTCCTGAAATGAAAAAGGCAAATTTAAAAGATGCCAAAGATGTCTATGCTAAAACAAAAACAGCCAACAAAAAATTCAACAAATATTTGTTATCCGTTGCAGAACAGGCCGAAATATCAAAAAAAGTCACAATGCACATAGCACGACATACCTTTGGAAACATATCAGAGGATAAAATTCCGATCAATATGCTTCAAAAACTATATAGGCATTCATCAATTACTACCACAATAAATTACCAATCTAACTTTATGCATAAAGATACCGATGAGGCATTGGATAGTGTGATTAATTTCTAAATAGATATTCACACCGAAGGCATTTCAAATGCATGGATAAGCAATATTTGTGATAAAAAAGACACTGCTACTGCTATTGACACTTATGAAGAATTAAAAAGCATTACCACAATGTTGGCAAGTACATTGGCGGGTCTGATCTGGTTTTATGATAGTCCTGAAATTACCTTTATCGTTAGTGGAACAGGGGTTGTAATTGCTATAGTATATTTTATGTGGATGCCATACAGAAGAACGCTGCAAATGCTGTAATTGTGCCTTTCCCGTAGGCCTTTTTCAGGAACATAGCTATCCCCCCTGCGGAAGGATAAGCATCGGCCATTTTAATATATGAATAAGCACTAAATCCCGAAATTACTCCACCCACTATAAATGATAGTGCGAAATATTGTCCGGAGAGTTCAGCGATTTGCCCCAGAAGGGCAAAAATACCTGCTCCAATCATTACTCCAGTACCCATAGCAACGGTATTGCCAAGACTAAGGCTTCCTTTCTTATAATCACTCATAAAACAATTTTTAAATAGAACATCACTTCAATAAAATCTCTTGATTTTGACCTATAGGTATTTTTTAAGCGCTTTTACCTATTCTTATATCCATGAGCCATCTTTTTTATTGTAACTTTTTAGCAATAATTAGAAAACCCGCAAGTATTATTTTGTTGGATAGGAGGACAGGGTACGCTGCCATAAGAACAGAATACACAACAATCACCCTCTTTGGGTTTTAAAACCTCTTTACATTGCTCGCATTCATAAAAGAACTGGCAGGCATCTGTAGGCATTTCTTCTGTCTTGGAATGTCCGCAATCTGGACAAGTTATAGTTGATTCAATTATAAAGGAATTCATTTTTTTATTTTTTTAATTAATCATACCATATATACAACATCTGAACTTGATGAAGGATAGGTTAAGATTATGGTTTTTAAATCTTTGGAAGTAAATCCGGCTTTTATAGCCATGGCAAATAAATTTATAATTTCCTCGGCGTGAGGGCCAATGAGATGTGCTCCCAAAATTTTTCCGGTTTCTTTCTCGATGAGAGTCTTATAGGCATAGGTTTTCTCGTTGATCCTTTTTGCGGTAAACCAGTCGGGAACACGATCCTTGTTTACCTTAAAGTTTAAACCTTTTTTAACAGCTTCTTCTTCAGAAAATCCTACCGAAGCCATTGTGGGCAGTGTAAAAACCACAGTGGGAATGGCGGTATAATCTGGTTTTTTAATGTTGCCTTTTAATATATTGGATGCTACAATATGTCCTTCCATAACTGCAACAGGTGTAAGGGGAATACCATCTGTATCTGCTGCATCCCCGGCAGCATAGACATTTGGATTAGTGGTGCTTTGCAAATATTCATTCACTTCAACTCCTTTTTCACCAAAGGCAACATTGGCTTTTTCCAGGTCCATATCAAAAATGGCAGGAGACCTTCCTGCAGAATTAATCACCTGCGCCGCCTCCCATTTCTTTTCCCCGCTTTCACCTTTTCCGGTCACGCAAAAAGCCCCATTCGCCTTTTCAATCGCGGTAACATTGGTATTCAAAACTAGTTGTATACCCATTTGTTTGGTAGCTTCAGTTAATTGATCTACTATGAAAGGATCAAAATTTTCAAGCGGTCTTCTCCCTTTGTGAACGATTGTCACTTTGCTGCCAAAACGGGCAGCCATATGTGCAAATTCAAAAGCGATGTACCCACCGCCAATAAACAGCAAAGAGGATGGCAGGAACTGGAAATTCAGAAAATCTGTACTGTCCATAGCGTACTCCTCCCCGGGTATTTCCAGCTCTCTCGGTTTTGCACCCGTGGCTATTATAATCTTTCCGGCTTCTATAGTTTCATTTCCTACCTGCAATTGAGTTTCAGAAATAAATTTTGCTGATCTATGAAAGGTATCAATTTTGTTTTTTTCGTAACTTTTTTCAATTTTAGGCGGCATAGCATCCACAAAATCCTGTTTAAATTTCATTGCTTCCTGCCAGTAGATAGCTGGTACTTCAGAAATTTGCTTCTCGTGTAGATTATCAGCCAAATGTTTTACTTCAGTAGGGCCGAGCATGATCTTTTTGGGATCACATCCACGAAGAGCGCAGGTACCACCATAGGGCAATTTATCTGTGATTCCCACCCTAAGCCCTTTAGAAGCACATTTATTGGCAATATTCATTCCTGCCATTCCGGAACCTATCACAAAAACATCATAATTTTTCATCTGGTTCTTTTTAAGTTACTTATCAACTACCTTATAACCGGTACTGCTTATAGCACTAATAATTGCAGCCTTATCTACTTTTGTTTTGTCATATTCGACTACCGTATTGGCATTTTCATAATTTGCCTTTACCGAAATAATGCCATCAAGTTTATTGACTTCATTTTCCACAGGGGCTTCACATCCTGCGCAGGTCATTCCTTCTACAACAAATACCTCCTTAACAATATTTGATTGTGAAACATAGACTATTTCCTTGGTAGGTTGGCTGTAAAATACTTCGGAGTAAGTGGGAAAAGCCAGCATGAGCCCTGCAAATAATGTTACAATCAGTAAAAACTTCTTTGACTGCAGAAATGTTGGTTTTTCATCTTCTGCACATCCGCAATCACTTTCAGCTTCTTTTTTAGATCTTAGTTTTTGATACCAGGCCAGGCCCAGAACTAAAACCGTGAGCGCAATTAAATACGGCCGGAAAGGTTCCATCCACGAAAAGGTAGTAGCCATTCCACTCGTGCCCACGACCAAAGCAAGAACTGGTGCAATACAACATAAAGATGCTGCTGTTGCCGCTACTACACCGCTTAAAGCAGCTTTATTGGATCTATTTTGAGATGCATCCATTTTAAGCGGATTTTCTTGATGATTTAATTGAACTCAAAATGTTATCCAGAACCTGGGTTTCAGAATTTACCAGCGAATAATATAAAGTTTGCCCCTCCCTTCTGGAGACAATAAAGCCGGCGTCTTTAATTTTTCGAATATGTTGCGAAATCGCCGGCATACTCATTTTTAAAATGTCTGCTATATCACAGGGACATAATTCCTTCTCCATGTTTAAAAGGAAGAGAATCTTTAAACGCACCTCATTACCGGCAATAGAAAGGAGTTTTGTCATCTGCTGGAAACCGTTGTCCAAACTTTCAATTGTTGCCTGACAATTCAATAGCTGTGTATGGTTAGCTTCAGCACGTGTACAGATTATTTCAAGTTTCATAAAAAATTTTAAAGCTGCTAAGATATAAATTATTTATTATTTAAGCAACTTATTAAATATGATAGAGAAATAGTGTATTATGTTGATATTCATCCCGCCAAATTTCTTCCAGGAATTACCTCAGTTTAATCCATTCTAAAAACTGGTTTAATATCTGATTTCTTCCGCTCAAATGGCCGCAGGCATCGGTTTTAAATTTTCATTTCAATTCGCTAAATATTAGAAGTTCTACTTTTGCACTTCTGTTGCATTTAAATTTTTTATCTTTGTAATGTGAAAATTCTAGCAACCACTTTTTTATCCGTCATTTTCTTGTTCCAATCTTCGGGACCAGTAACGGATTGGTGCTGTGAACTACTGAAAATACCAAATCTTGTTGAGCATTATAAAGAACAATCGGCAGATACCGGTATTACTTTTTTTGATTTCATAGATTATCATTATGGGGATCAGAAAAAATTTCCGGGCCACGAGAAGGATAATCATGATGGTGAACTTCCATTACAAGGCAACCACTCGTGTTATCATGGCATGGCCTATGTTGATTCGCCGAATCTTGAAACCTATTCCTTAGGAATTCCAGAAGCAAAAACTAATTCTTTATTCTACCAACCTCCATTTTCCTCGGCCAGTTTAGGTACTATCTTTCAACCACCCCAAGTTTAATTTAACTTTTGTGATAGGATAATTATATCCTGACGCCATTGACTTCTTTAATGGCCATCTCATCTATTTACGTTGAATTAAATTCTATTATTAATGATTAACAAAATTATAGCATTCTCTATAAACAACAAGTTTATAGTAGGACTGCTAACATTGGCACTTATAGGAGCCGGAATATGGTCGATGATGACCGTGAACCTGGGTTCAGTTCCTGATATTACAAATAACCAGGTACAGGTGATTACCCAATCTCCCAGCTTAGGTACTGAAGATATTGAACAGTTTGTCACTTATCCGGTCGAACTGGCAATGGGTAATCTCCCCGGGGTGACTGAATTACGATCTGTTTCCCGCTTTGGACTATCCGTGGTAACCATCGTCTTTGAAGATGACATGGGAACTTATTTGCCCCGGCAGCTGGTTCAGGAAAAATTGACAGAGCTGCAGGAAACCATTCCCGAAAACTTTGGTAGCCCAACTATGGGGCCTATTTCCACCGGGCTGGGACAGATTTATGAATATACCATCCAGCCACAACCAGATTATGAAGAGGAGTATACTCCTACGGAGCTCCGAAGTATTCAGGACTGGATTATTAAGAGACAGCTGACACTCCTTGAAGGTGTTGTAGAAGTGAATTCCTTTGGAGGATACATCAAACAGTACGAAGTAGCTATTAGTCCTGAGAAATTAAATGCGCTGGATGTAAGCATCTCCCAGGTTTACGAGGCCCTGGCCCGGAACAATGTAAATACCGGGGGAGCCTACATTGAAAGGAACAGAATGTCCAACTTCATTCGGGGAGAAGGCCTGATCCAGTCTTTAGATGACATCAGGAAAATAGTGGTTACCAATGAAAACGGGATTCCTGTTACAGTTGGAAATATTGCCGAAAAAGTGAGTTTCGGAAGTCAGGTGCGTTATGGTGCTTTTACTCAGGATGGAGAGGAAGCTGTGGGCGGTATTATTATGATGCTGAGGGGCTCAAACCCCAATGCGGTAATACAGAGGGTCCAGGAAAGGATGGCGGAGGTAGAAGAATCCTTGCCGGAAGGACTTGAAATAAGGCCCATCATTGACCAAAGCGCCCTTATTGGAAGAACAACCGATACCGTGACTAAAAACCTGTTGGAAGGTGCTTTAATCGTAATCTTTGCATTGGTATTCCTATTGGGGAGTTTGCGTGGGGGCCTCATTACAGCCACTACCATTCCGCTGTCCTTGCTCTTTGCCTTCATCCTGATGAAGCAGTTTGGGGTTTGGGCAAATTTAATGAGCCTGGGGGCCATTGACTTCGGGATAATTATTGATGGGGCGGTTATTATTATAGAAGGTGCCGTTTATGAAATCCATAAAAGGATCAAAGCCGGAAAAGTCAAATTTAATCAGGCGGTCATGGATGAGGTCGCTTACGATTCCGGAAGCACTATGATGGGGTCGGCATTTTTCGGCCAGGTTATCATCCTTATTGTGTTTACACCCATCTTGTTCCTAACAGGAGTGGAAGGCAAAATGTTCAAGCCAATGGCCTATACTTTTGGTTTTGCAATGATAGGTGCCATTATCTTGTGCCTTACCTACGTTCCTATGATGACGGCATTGTTTATGAAGCCGATTGAAAACAAGAAAAACTGGTATGGCAAGTTAGAACGCTGGCTGGAAAGAGTCAGTGATAAAATCATTGGTGGCATTCACCGTGCTTACCTTCCGCTCTTAAAAGCTTCCCTCCGCCTCAAAGCTGCGGTGATCATAGGATCTATTGTTTTATTGGGGGCTGCAGGCTATGTTTTTTCCGCGATGGGGGGAGAATTTATTCCGCAGCTGGATGAAGGGGACATTGCCATGCAAGCTTTAATCCGTCCAGGTAGTTCATTAAATGAATCTATTGAAGTCTCTAAAAAAATTGAGACCTTACTTTTGGACAACTTCCCGGAAATAGAGACAGCAACAGCCCGAATTGGGGTGGCCGATATTCCTACTGATCCCATGCCGATGGATATAGCAGATATGTACATCATACTCGAAAAAGACAGGGACAAATGGGTTTCTGCTGACACAAAAGAGGAACTCATTGAACAAATCCAGGACCTACTCAATAAAAACCTCACAGGTGTCAACCTTGTTTTTACCCAACCTATAGAGCTAAGGTTTAATGAGCTATTGGAAGGGGTAAGAGAAGATATTGCGGTAAAACTCTATGGCGAGGATTTGGAAGTTCTATCCACTAAGGTTCAGGAAATGGCAGAGATTATTCAAACTGTACCCGGAACAGGAGATGTAAATGCAGAGAGAACTTCTGGTCTCCCACAAATGACGGTACGCTACAATCGTGACAAGTTAGCACAGTACGGGCTGGAAATCGAAAAAATAAATGAATATATAAATACCGCTTTTGCAGGTGGAGTGGCAGGAGTGGTTTTTGAAGGAGAAAGACGTTTCGACCTGGTAGTGCGCTTTGATGAAGAGCACCGACAGAGTATTGAAGATATACGGACTTTATACATTGATCTGCCTAATGGTACCCAAGTCCCGATTAATGAAGTAGCTGATATCAGCTTTGTTCCCGGGCCAATGCAAATTTCCAGAGACGACACCTATCGCAGAACATACGTTGGGGTAAATGTGAGGGGCCGTGACGTAGAGTCGGTTGTGAATGATATTCAGGCAAAACTGGGTGCCGAACTGGATTTACCTCCAGGTTACTACATTTCTTATGGCGGTGAGTTTGAGAACCTTCAAAATGCCAAAGACCGCCTGATTATTGTGGTGCCTATCGCTCTCTTGCTGATATTCGTGCTGCTGTATTTTGCCCTGGGCTCATTCTCGCAGTCTATCATGATTTATATGGCCATTCCATTAGCGGCCATTGGGGGTGTTTTCGCCCTGTGGCTCCGGGACATGCCCTTTAGTATCTCTGCAGGTGTAGGCTTTATCGTGCTCTTTGGAGTGGCAGTACTTAACGGTCTGGTCCTGGTGAATCGCTTTAATTCATTAAAAGAAGAAGGCGTAACCAGTATCAAAGACCGGATTTTTATGGGTACGAAAGAACGAATCAGGCCGATCATGCTTACAGCGGTAACAGATATTTTAGGATTTATGCCAATGGCATTTTCTTCTTCGGCCGGTGCAGAGGTGCAGCGCCCTTTAGCAACCGTGGTTATTGGAGGTATGCTTACAGCTACCCTTCTCACCCTTGTGGTGTTGCCAGTCCTTTATACTTTAATAGAAAATATGAAAAACAGAAGAAATAGTAATAACAATAATGGCTTTGCACCAGCCCCTGCAATAGTGGTGGCATTGCTTTCTGTCGGAAGCCTCTTAGGATTTAGCACCCCTGCAGAGGCACAGGAAAACAGTTCTTCACAGAAAAATTCTCCGGCTCAGGCTGAAATAATTGTCCAACAGGATTCTTTGCCAGTCCTCTCGTTAGAAGAGGCCAAGGAACGGGCAATAGAGGCTTTTCCGAGAATAAGAGCTGCTGCCCTGGAGATAGAAAGTCAGCAGGCTTTAAAGAAAACGGCCTGGGACCTTGGTAATACCCAGATATTCACCGGCGCAGAAGAAATTAGCGGTGGTTCGAGTAATGCTGATCTTGGTGTCTATACACAAATTGGGGTTCAGCAACAGAATATCGACATCTTTGGTATTGCGCCACGCCTGAAGTTGCAGAAGGAAAGGGTGGCCCTGGCAGAAGAAGCCCTTGATCTTTCCATTCTTGAAGTAGAACTGGAGGTAAGTCAGGCCTGGGCGTCGGTATATGCTGCTAAAAATGAGTATGAGACCTTATACAGTCTGGATTCAGCCTTTACCGATATTGAGAGAGCTGCACAGATCAGGTTGGAAACAGAGACAATCTCGAGACTTGAATACCTGGCTACGGTAAACCAGGGCAATGAAGTTGAAATACAAAAAGAGCAGGCCTATAGGGATTATCTTGGAGCCTTGCAGCGATTCAACCTGTGGTTTGCCAGTGACACACTTTACACGGTACCTAATGTTCCTGCCGATCAGTTTGATGAGCCCATTAGCGGATTACTGCAACCCCTTGGGAACCATCCCCTGCTCAATGTGTATGAACAAAGGATAGAGGTGGCTGATGCAACCCTAAGGGAGAGGCGATCGCAGTTTCTTCCGAAATTTCAGGCGCAGTACGGCAGGCAGAAAATTGACGGCCAAACCGGCTTTTATCAATATCAGGTAGGGATCAGCATTCCTTTGTTCTTTGGACCTGAATTGGGCAGAACACAATCAGCAAAAATAAACCGCGAAATAGCTGAAGCTAATTTACAGCAGACGCAGTTTGAGCTAAAGACAGCTTATGCTGAGGCACGCGAAGAATACCTGAAGTGGCTTAATTCCTGGACATACTATCAGGAAGAAGCGCTACCCTTGGCCAGAGAACAGCGGGCAGGGGCCATCATCGCTTATCGGGAAGGAGCAATTGACTATGTGACTTTCCTGCAAAACATACGCGATGCCGTACGCATAGAAGTGAATGCCTGGCAGGCATTGGGCAGCTATCTTGATAGCCGCTCCCAACTCGAATATTATATAAATACTTCAGAATAAGATAATTAATTAATAGACAAAGATATAAAAATGAAAAAGCACATTATAAAACTGTTCACATTGCTCATTACGGTAAGCTTTCTTTCAGCCTGCAATGGCGGAGAAGGCAAAGGTACGGAAGAAGCGTCCCCTGAAGCTCAGGAAGAACATTCTGCAGAAGAAGAAGGAGGTCATGAAGAAGGAGAAGAAGGAGGAGGAATGGGTGAAGTGCATCTTTCCAGTCTCAAGTTCAACAGTTTGGAAATAAAAGTGGACACCCTGCCCACAAGGCCCATTTCCGATATAGTAGAAGCTACCGGACAACTGGAAGTCCCACCACAATATGAAGCTACAGTAACTGCTTTTATAGGAGCCAATATAACTTCTATTGAGGTCATTGAGGGGGATCAAGTAAGCAAAGGTAAGGTACTGGCATATCTATCCCATCCTAACCTCACCAGGTTACAAACCGATTATATGACAGCTTACAGCCGTTTGCAGAACCTGGAGCAAGAATTTAATCGTCAACAAAGGCTTTATGAACAAGAAGTAGGTTCAGGCAAACTTTTTCAACAGGCACAGGCCGATTATCGTGTTGTGCAGGCAGAGGTTCAAGGGTTTGAATCACAGCTCAGGCAGTTAAACCTTAATGTTGCTGGCATACGAGAAGGAAATATTGTCGAGAATGTTCCTGTAGTCAGTCCAATAAAAGGGAGCATTGAAGATGTAAGTGTGCAGGTAGGACAATATGTTGATCCCCAAACCGAGCTATTCGAAGTGATCAACGCCGAACATGTGCATGCAGATTTAATGGTCTTTGCCAAAGATGTATATAAAGTCAAGGAGGGACAAAAGGTCCTGTTACAAATGGAATCAGTGCCCGGCCAGACTTATACTGCTGAAATTTATTCTATCGGCAAGAAATTTGAACAGAATCCCAGGGCTGTCCACGTGCATGCAGAGATACAGGAAGATTCAGAAAACCTGGTACCGGGCATGTACATCAACGGCAGGATCGTTACGGGCACAGGAACAGAAGTAACAGCCTTACCGAAAGAAGCAATTATTGAGGAAGAAGACAAATCCTACATCTTTATTGCTGAAGAGCACGAGGAGGACGGGGAAACCGAGTGGTCTTTTAAGCCGGTGGAAGTGGTGACAGGAGAAGAAAATGAAGGATGGGTGGAAATTAAATTATTGCAACCTTTACCTGAAGGTGCAAAGGTGGCGTGGAACAATGCTTATTATTTGATAGCAGAAATGAAGAAGAGCCAGACTTCTCACGGTCATTAAATTAAAAACTTAAATGGATGGGCTCTCTGTATAATGTTTGTCTTAATTAGTTAACCCAGAGGGTTCATCCTTAATACAAACTATAGCGATGAAAGAAATAAAAGCATTTATAAAACCAAAAAGAGTACAAAAAGTAGTTGAAGCCCTTAGTGATAGTGGCTTTAATAGCATGACCCTTTCGCAAGGGGAAGGGACCGGTGCATTCAAAGCCAAAGGTGCCAGCCCCTCCCTTGATTTTCGCATTACAGATAGTCCCGTAGTGAAACTGGAACTGGTGTGCCAAAATGAAGAAGCACGAAAAGCAATAGACATCATAGTCGAAAATGGAAAGACAACGGATCCTGGCGACGGAATTATTTATGTTTCAGATATTGAAGATGCGTTTCAAATAAAGACGGGAAAATCCATAAAGAAATTTGATTGACGGGGAGCAACAACAATAAAATAAGTCCTGTAAAGGAAGTTCTAACTGTTTGTCTTACTAATGGGATTTCCTTTTCAGGCATAATTTTTTGTAGCTCGAAATTAAAAATACAGGAAGTAATAAAGGAGACATATAGATGCCATAAGGAAAGTTGTAACTTATAACTGAAAAGAAGAAATGATCTATGAATGATTTTTTGACTGTTCTATTGTTTGCAGCCATGCCTGCCTTAGGAAATTTTGGCGGAGGTATGTTGGCAGAATTTATAAATGTTTCGGGCAAAACCGTTAATCTATACCAGAACCGCCTTTTTTCTCAACCTGACCTTTACGGTAGTCGAATTGATTGGTGGTTTTCTTTCGGGCAGTATTGCCATAATGGCTGGTTCACTGCATGATTTTGCCGATTGCCTTTCTTTAGGGGAACCTGAAAAAAAGACAAGAAATTATGAGGAGGCGAAAAATTTTTATAGCGATTCTAACAGGTGTGGTCTTTGGAATATTGATCATGCAACCGCTGGTTCTTTCCCTACAAATGAATTATTTACAGGGAGATGAAAATTGGTGGAAGTACCTCCCTGAGAGTTACCAGGAAATATTCAATTTTAGTGATAAAAATCAAATCTTGATGAACCTTCTTTTTGCATTGCTGGGGATAGCTCTTGCTTTCATGGTCGCTGTAAGAAAAAGGATATTTAAACTTAAAAAACAAAGTAGAAGTTCAAGGAGGTGAAGGCGCATTAATTAAAAGATCATCGCCAATTTAAAGATTTCAGCGAGAGTTTACCGGACAAGAATCGAAAAACCGATAGAAAAAATGAAAAAAACGCAAGTAAAACTGCCAATACTCCTGCCGGAAGTTCCCGATGAGAACGATCAATGTGTGCAGAGGCTAATGGATCACCTGCAAAACAGGGAAGGTATTGAAAAGGTGCATATTGTTTCTGAAAAAGAGGATGATACCCCTCAGCTTTGTTTTCATTACGATCCCGACATTATTTCCATTGCCCATATTACAAAACTCGCAAAACAGGCAGGGGCATCATTGACCAATGAATTTGGACATACCCTGTTGGAGGTTGAGGGAATACGACATGCAAGGCATGCGAGGAAAATTCAAAATGCCCTGAGAGGATTGGAGGAGATAATGGAAGCCTCGGTATCCGAATCGGGAATCGTAAGGCTGGAATTCATAAAGGCTAAAACTGATGAAGAAGATTTTCGTCAAATCCTGAGGAACGAAGGCCTGAAAATCAAGACTGCCAAAAAGAATAAAAAAGTGCCTCCTGAAACGGCTGAAACCCATAAACATTCCAACAAAGAGGCAGAGCTTAAAGATGAAGGCCACGCTCATGACCACGGGGGTATTTTAGGAAAAAATACTGAGATGTACTTTTCCATTATTTGCGGGGTGTTATTGGGCACCGGTTTTGGCCTTTCCTACCTGGAAACTGTGCCCGAATGGGCAAGTTTGGCCTTGTACATAGGCGCCTATTTCTTTGGGGGCTATTACACGGCAAAAGAAGCCATTGAAACGGTTGCCAAAGGAGGTTTCGAAATTGATTTCCTTATGCTGGTCGCGGCCATCGGGGCAGCCATTCTGGGAGAATGGGCAGAAGGGGCTTTGCTCCTCTTCCTATTTAGCCTGGGCCATGCACTGGAAAATTACGCCATGAACAAGGCGCGAAAATCTATTGCAGCTTTAGCAGACCTTGCACCTAAAACTGCTTTGATAAAACGAGATGGAAAGACGCAGGAAGTAAAAATAGAAGAGCTTCAGATAGGTGATATTGTTGTAGTGAGATCCAACACCAAAATTTCTGCCGATGGTGTTGTTGTTAATGGCAATAGTAGTGTGAACCAGGCACCCATCACCGGTGAGAGCGTCCCTGTGGATAAGTCCCCCGTACCCGATCCTGACAGGGACTATTCAAAAGAAAGCGAAATAAAAGAAGAACATCGGGTTTTTGCGGGAACCATCAACGGCAATAGTACCCTGGAAGTAAAGGTGATAAAAACCTCTCAGGATTCTACACTGTCAAGACTGGTGACATTAGTGAATGAAGCCCAGACACAGAAATCACCTACCCAATTATTGACTGATAAGTTTGAAAAATATTTTGTGCCATCGGTTTTGGCCCTGGTGGTTTTGCTGAATTTCGCCTTTCTGGTCATTGATGAACCTTTTAGTGAGAGTTTCTACAGGGCTATGGCAGTTTTAGTGGCTGCCAGTCCCTGTGCCCTGGCCATTTCCACACCCAGTGCTGTACTTAGCGGAGTGGCTCGTGCAGCCAGGGGTGGTGTTCTGGTAAAGGGAGGGCGGCCCCTGGAAGACCTTGGCGTGCTCACCGCTATTGCTTTTGACAAAACCGGTACCCTTACTGAAGGCAAACCAAAGCTCACCAAAGTTATCACTTTAACGGACGTAAGTGAAGAGGAACTGCTAAAAACAGCTGTAGCTGTAGAGGCTTTAAGCAACCACCCCCTTGCAAAAGCAGTGGTACGGGACGGCAAAGAACGCCTGGGAAATGCACAATTTCCGGAAGCAAGTAATATGGAAGCTGTTTTAGGAAAAGGTATAAAAGCCAGCCTCGGGGAAGATAAGGTGTATATGGGGAATCTTGAGCTCTTTGAAGCCCTCGATGATCAAAAGCCTTCAGAAGAAATCGTTGAAAAAGTAAGGGAACAGGAAGCCGCAGGGAACACGACAATGTTGATACGCAGGAATGAGGAGTATATTGGAATTATTTCCCTTATGGACACTCCACGGGAAGAAGCTAAAGCCACCTTGGAGGAGCTTAAAAAAATCGGTATTAAACGTATGATCATGCTCACCGGGGATAACCAAAAAGTGGCTGATGCGGTGGCCAAAGAAATTGGCCTTACCGATGCCTGGGGAAGCCTGCTTCCCGAGGAAAAGGTAGATGCTATTAAAAAATTAAAGAAACAGGAGGACAAAGTAGCCATGGTGGGCGATGGAGTGAATGATGCTCCCGCTATGGCACATAGTACCGTGGGTATTGCAATGGGGGCAGCAGGATCTGATGTAGCTCTGGAAACCGCCGATATAGCCCTGATGGCCGATAAACTGGAAACGCTGCCCTTTGCAATAGGTTTGAGCCGGAAAGCCAAAAGCATCATCAAACAAAACCTTTGGGTAAGCCTGGGGATTGTAGCTTTATTAATTCCGGCCACTATCTTCGGGTTTGCCAACATTGGTATAGCAGTACTGGTTCACGAAGGTTCTACATTATTGGTAGTGGGCAATGCTTTGAGATTATTAGCTTATAACAATAAGAAAACTGCCTTTCCCGGAGGCCGTATAAAACAAATTCATGAATTAAAACAAGAAAATAATGTCAGAATTTAAAGTTAAACTAGAATGGAAATCCGATTCCGAGGATTTCTCCTATAAGAATTATACACGTACCCATCAATGGATCTTTGGAGGAGGCTCGCAAATTACTGCATCTGCAGCTCCAGAGTATTTGGGGAAAGCTGAATTTGTCAATCCTGAAGAAGCCTTCGCTGCTTCCCTCTCCAGCTGCCACTTATTGACTTTTCTGGCTATTGCCTCCTTTAAAAAGTATATTATAAAGAGTTACAAAGATGAAACCGTTGCTGTGGTTGAGAAAAACAAGGATGGTAAACAGGCTGTGACCAGGGTTTTTTTACGGCCCAAAGTAGAATTCTCGGGGGAACATATACCTGATGAAGAAGAAATGAAAAAAATGCACCATAAAGCACATGCTGAGTGTTTTATCTCTAACTCTGTAATAACAGAGATTGTGTTGGAACCTGTTTTATAATTTTCTTCAGGTAGATTTAGTGTGTAAGGGTTTTAGTTTGAATTTTGAACTAGCCGATAAAATATAGTTGATATGAAAAATCTCATGGTTGCCCCTTCCATTCTTTCGACAGATTTTGCCCACCTGGGCAAAACCCTCGAAACTATTAATAGAAGTGAAGCAGACTGGCTGCATGTGGATGTAATGGACGGTATGTTTGTTCCCAATATCTCCTTCGGAACCCCTGTTTTACAAGCTATTCATAAGCACAACAAGAAACCGGTCGAGTTGCACTTAATGATTGCTCAACCTGAAAGGTATTTGGAAGTTTTTTCTAAATATGGGGAGCAAATTACGGTGCACGCCGAGGCCTGCCTTCATTTGCACAGCGTGGTGCAACAAATAAAAAACCTAGGTTGTAAAGCAGGGGTAGCTTTAAATCCGCATACCTCTTTAGGAAGCCTGGAATACGTCATCAAAGATTTAGATACAGTTTGCCTAATGGCTGTAAATCCGGGTTTTGGCGGACAAGATTTTATTCCCGATACACTGGAAAAAATAAAGGAATTAAAGCAATTGATACAAAGAAAAGATGCAAAGGCCTTTATTGAAGTAGATGGAGGGGTTAACAGGAATAACGTGAAGGAAATTTTGAATTCAGGAGCTGATGCTGTTATAGCAGGAAGTAGTATTTTCAATTCCAATGATCCCCTTAGGGCAATTCAGGAGCTTAGAAACCCCCTAATAAGGTAACTAATGTTGTAAAAAGGAATAAATTAAATAATAATTAAAAGAGGAGTTATGCTACAAATATTGGGACAAACAGAAGGGAATTTAATAGCCACAAGGGCAACAGGAAATTTGACTGAAGCCGATTACGATAAGCTATTGCCCCTGCTGAACAACATAGTGGAGAAACATAAAAAAATTCGCTGGTATTTTGAAATGGAGGGTTTTGAAGGATGGAAACCAAAAGCCTTTTGGGAAGATTTGAAATTCGATGTCCAACATGCCAACAAATTTGAAAAAGTGGCCATGGTAGGGGATGAAAAATGGGAAGATTGGATGACGGATTTGATGAAACCTTTTACCTCTGCCGAAGTAAAATTTTTTGAAATAAACCATGCAAGCGAAGGACAAAAATGGATAGAGAAGTAAAAAAGGAATCTACCCCTATAAGCTACATGAAGGAAACTGGCCGAAAATTCCTTGACCGGGAAACCGCAGGCGGCCTTCTGCTCATTTTTGCTACTTTGGTCGCTTTGGTATTGGCCAATACCGGTGTGGCCGATATATACCACCATTACCTGACTGATGAAATTGTTATAGGGGCATCGGAGCACCTGGAAATTTCCCTTTCGGTGGAAGAATGGATCAACGACGGCCTGATGGTAATCTTCTTTCTGGTGGCCGGTCTCGAATTGAAAAGAGAAGTAATGGTAGGAGAGTTGTCTAATTTCAAAAAAGCTTCCATGCCTATATTTGCTGCCCTGGGTGGCATGCTCGTACCGGCTTTACTTTTTTTCCTATTCAACCTTAACATGCCTACAGCCAAAGGCTGGGGTATTCCCATGGCTACCGATATTGCCTATTCCCTTGGAATACTGGGTCTCTTAGGAAAGCGGGTGCCTGTGCAGTTAAAGATATTTCTGGTAGCTTTGGCCATTGCCGATGATATCGGTGCGATTCTGGTCATTGCCATTTTTTACAGCAGTCAAATAGCCTGGATGAACCTGCTGATTGCAGGAGGGGCTCTGCTAATACTGGCCATATTGAACAAGACAGGGATAAAACACCTGTCTTTGTATATTTTACTGGGAATTGTATTATGGCTGGCTTTCCTTGACTCCGGAATACATCCCACCCTGGCCGGGGTGCTGTTTTCCCTTACCATTCCCATTAAACCGAAATTAGAAAGTGGGGATTTTCAACAACGGACAAAGTCCCATGTGCAGGAGTTGGAAAAAATTGACCTGGTAAACACCCATCTGCTCACTGATAAGAAGCAACAGAATATTCTGGAAACAATTCGAAATGACACGAAGCACACCCACCCTCCCCTGCTGCGGCTGGAAAATGCGCTTACCGGTTTCAATGCCTTCTTTATCATTCCGGTCTTTGCGTTGGCCAATGCAGGAGTAGAACTCAGTCTTGGAATTTCAGAAGTACTATCAAGTCCTTTGGGTCTCGGAATTTTAACAGGATTGGTGCTGGGGAAAGTATGCGGCATTACCGCCTTCTCCTATTTAGGTGCTAAACTGGGCTTTGCCCGCCTGCCGGTAGGCCTCCGCTGGAAACATATTGTAGGAGTCGGGCTGATAGCCGGTATCGGGTTCACCATGTCCCTGTTTATCACGAACCTGGCATTTGCAGATGAAAACCTTGTTCAGGTAGCGAAAATAAGTATCCTGCTTGCTTCACTTGTAGCAGCCATAGCCGGTGTGCTTGTGCTTAGTCTGGGGAAGACCCGGAGCGCTAAGCAACAAGAGCTGGGAGAAGTTTTTTAAGGTTTTTTGTGAAAGCCAGAGCATTGTCAAAACAAAAACCGGAAGGAGTTGGTCATTTTAAGAACTTTAAAAGGAACTAAAATGCAACTAATATTAACATTGAGTCCTATGGGAACTGCTCTAGTTGGAGAGGCTAAGTATATGTCACAGTAATTTTGAAGATTTTACTGTGGTAGACAAATTAGAAGTATTTTTAAGTAAAATATTAAAAATTATGATAAACCTTTTAAATTCAGATAGAGACAACCTTATAGCCGTGGAAGTGAGCGGTAAGGTTTCAAAAGAGGAAGTGGAAAATTTGCATCCGCTTATCGATAAAATTATTGCTAAAAACAATAAAGTGGATTTTTATTTTGAACTGCACGATTTCTACGGTTACGATTTGGAAGGATTGTGGGCAGATCTAAAAATAGATGCTGCACATATTTCCGACTACGGAAATATGGCTATTGTTGGAGATAAAATATGGCAGGAAAAGACTACAAAGGTTTTAAATTTCTTTTCAGGCTCTCAAATAAAATACTTTGATTTAAACGAAAAGGATACGGCCAAAGCCTGGATTGGTTTAGTAAAGGCGTAGTCTTCAGCAAAAATCCTTCTTGAGATAGAAAACTGTCAACAAACAGGAAAAAATTGTTCAACAAAAATAACTCATTATGGAATGGCTATTTGAAGATTTTAAAACAGATTTGGAATCCCTGAACCCGCCAGTCAGGGAAAAAGCTCTTGAAATAGCTAACGAGCTTGTGAAAGAGGAAAAGTATACAAAAAAAGAAGCGATAACCGAAGCCATTAAACAGGCGGAAGAATGGTTTTATGATCTGGAAGGATGAAATCTAAGGCATAAGCCAATAACTTTCCTGTGAACCCTATCAGAAAGTATTGGTCAAAGTGGAATGTAATCGCTGTTTCCTAAAAAGTAGACCTAATCTTTGGGTTGTTGTGAACAATATTAAAACTTAAATTTCAAAAAATGGAAAAATTTGATGTAACTATTATAGGATCTGGCCCGGGCGGAAAATTTGAAAACGTGTTCAATTAAAATTTTCCGTGGGCTTTCCCCGGAGAATTTTGCCATTTGAAGAACAAACATTAGACAAACGATTCTGATAGGGAACAAAGAATGGCAGGGATGGTGAAAAACCTGACGGAGCCGCTTTTTACCCCTGGGATCTGCTTCTTTAAATCACCTATGAGAATAAAGTCCATAGGTGGCTCAGAAGCTAAGCTTACAGAATTTAAACATAAAATAAAATTATGGCAGACAAGGAAAGAAAAAAATATTTAAGAAAAGCAGAGACAGTTCAAAAGTACAATGTGTTTTATGATACCATTGAAGTAGGTGTGTCCTTAACGGCTGGATTTACGTCCGGTAGTGCAGCCTTGATTGGCTGGGGGCTCGACAGTGTTATTGAAGTTATTTCGGCAAGTACCCTCTGGTGGAGGTTACATGGTGAAATTCATGATATTAGTGATAAACGGGTAAAGAAAAGAGAAAAAATCACCCTCTACGTAATTGCTACTTCTTTTTTAATTGTTAGTACTTTTATTACCTACGACTCTATAACAAAGTTACTCAACAAAGAAACTCCTTCCTGGAGTACTTTGGGATTAATAATTTTATTGGTTTCACTCGTGGTTAACCCTATCCTGATTTGGTACAAATTCAGGTACGGTAAAAAGCTGGACAGCCAGGAATTAATAGCCGACTCCAAAGATACCTTTGTGTGTTTGTATCAAACCATTGCTGTATTGGGAGGTTTACTGGCGGTTCAGTATCTAGATTGGTGGTGGGCCGATCCGGTGGCTGCTCTTCTGATTGTTCCTTATGCCCTTAAAGAAGGATGGGAGGCTTTACAAAATGGAAGAAAGGTTGAATATTAAGGATTAAATAATGGATCTCCACTCTTTCATTAATTAATTATAATGCGGAAAAGTGCTCCACGATTATTTTTTTCTAATTTATAGGAGTGAAGCTTTCAGTAACTTTTGATAGCAAAAAAATAAAACAATGAAAGGAGCAGAACAATTTGAGGAATTTCACCAGCGGCTTAGTGTTCTTGATGAAGAAGTGCGGGAAGCAGTCTTAAACTATGCTGTCTCTTTCTACCAAGACAGAAATTGCACTAAAGAGGAAGCATTGGAAATGGGAATTGCAAAAGCTGAATTAGAGAAAAGGAATCTATAAAACGAGAAAACGTTGACGAATGTTCAAAATATTGGAAGAAGCCTTGTTCTTAAGGAGAGGAAGCCTTTGCGATAAAAGAAACGGGCATAAAAACATTTGTTTTTCCAGGCAATTTTCTTTACTAGCAAAAGTAACATCAAAAATGCCGTTGGTGTTTAGTTTTGACATTTTAAGTAAAATGCTATTGGAGGATTTAAATTAACCTTAAACATATCAGTGACATTTAAACAATCCTTGAGTGGGTAAAAAGCGTAAAACAGATAATATTTTACTGAAGTTTTTTTACCTCGACAGATTTTGATTTCCTGATTATTTAAAAGAATTAGCATTTAAATGAATTTAAAAAGTTAAAGTATGGCTGAACTAAAAAAATCATTAGGAACTTTAAGGCTCACCTTTTATGGTGTGGGCACGATTGTAGGCGCAGGAATTTATACTGTTATTGGTGCCGCAGCCGGGCAGGCGGGTTATGACCTTTGGCTCAGTTTTATTTTGGCCGCAGTTGCCGCAAGTTTCTCTGCGGTATCTTATGCGGAACTATCCTCAACTTTTCCCAATGCAGGTGCCGAATTCATCTTTTTAAAAAAGGCTTTTCCTAAGATCCACATCCCCTCGTTTCTTACCGGCTGGACCATTGCTTTTCATAGTTCTGCTACCATTGCAGCAGTATTACTGGCTTTTTCGGGATATCTTAATGTGTTCTTTCAATTTCCTTCATTGTTGATTAGCTACGGGGCTTTAATTTTACTTGCTTTAATCAGCATCACAGGAATAAAGAAATCCTCTACCGCCAATATTTTTATGGTGAGTATTCAATTACTCGGGCTGTTGATTCTAATAGTAGTAGGACTAACAAGCACAGGTGCACCGGAAAAAGAGTTTTTTCAAATTGAATCCTTTGAAAATACCCTGGCAGCAACCGCCACACTCTTTTTTATTTATACCGGTTTTGAGCATATGGCGGCTTTGGGCTCGGAAGTAAAAAATCCCGGAAAGACAATCCCCAGGGCTTTTTTATTGACAATGCTCATTACTACAATTATTTATTTGTTTATTTCTTTTACGGTTTTGAACATCAGCAATCCCTCTAAATTGGCCAATGAGGACTCCCCCCTTTCAGTTGCTGCATCGAATTTGAATTCCTGGCTCCCTGTTGTATTGGCGGTTGCTGCACTGTTTGCAACTGCCAATGCTGCCTTTAGTGGAATTATCTCTATAAGCAGGTTATTGTTTGGGATGGCAAAAACCGGCGAACTTCCGACATTTATAGAAAAAACCAACAAGCAAAAAGTGCCCTGGGCGGCAACATTGATTGTTCTTGTGGCAGTTGGCGCTTTCCTCCTCCTTGGAGACATAAAAACAGTGGCAGGAATGTCTTCTTTAGGAGCTTTACTAGTCTTTATAGCAGTCAATATTGCACTTATAGTTTTGAGGTATAAGGCCCCCGAGCAGGAAAGACCGTTTAAAGTACCATTATCCCTTGGTAAATTGCCTGTTTTGCCCATTTTGGCCATTTTAATAAGTGCAAGTCTGACAATCCAGTATCAATGGCAGGTATATGCTGCTTTTGGGGGGGCTATAGTAGTGGGTGTTGTACTACATTATTTTTTGGACAGGAAACCCAAAAAAGAATTAAAACCGGAGGAAGAGAAGGAGCTGTTCGGCCATTAAAACTTCTAAAGCGAATTACTATGGTGTGGACATTGGGAGATTTTCAAACTGAATTTGGAATCCAAAAATAAAGAAGAAGGCACTCGAAATTACCAGTCAACTAATAAAAAACGGAAATTTTTCAGAAAAGGTATACGGGTGAAGCTATAAAAGGAGCTGCAGAACGGTTTTATGATTTAGCAAAATGAAAACAAGAACACAAGAAGGTAACAAAATGACCCTTGATTAATAAAGAATGAAAGATCAAAAACAAAAAGATTATTTGAAAAACAGCGAGAAAAGTACAGAATATCAATGTTGTTTCCATTTCGGTAGAGACAGTAGTATCTTTAGGAGTGAGTTTTTGAAAATAATTTTGTGGTACTAAATAGAATTTAAATGAAAAGATCAAATTTTACCATTCAGAAAATGGATTGTCCTTCTGAAGAGCAAATGATCCGGATGAAATTAGAGGCTTACCCTCAAGTAAAATACCTCGATTTTGATATACCCAATAGAAAATTGCAAGTGTATCATTTGGATGGCATTGAGGATATACAAACATCAATAGCCAGTTTAAAGCTTGGGGATACACTTCAGGGAACCGAAGAAGCCGAGCCTCCCGTATGGGAAGACCAATCTAAACAAAAAAATATTCTTTGGTGGGTCCTGGGAATCAATTTTGGTTTTTTCATTATCGAAATGACCACGGGGTGGATTTCGTCTTCTATGGGTCTTATTGCAGATTCCCTGGATATGCTGGCAGACTCCATAGTGTACGCACTAAGTCTGTTCGCGGTTGGTGGTGCTATTTCAAGAAAGAAGAAAGTGGCAAAGTTTAGCGGGTACTTCCAAATGGCACTGGCGACATTTGGATTTATGGAAATTTTAAGAAGATTCTTTAGTGAAAGTGAAATACCAATGTTTCAATGGATGATCATTGTTTCCATTTTTGCCTTACTGGGCAATCTTATTTCGCTTTGGTTGATCAACCAAGCCAAAAGTAAGGAAGCGCATATGCAGGCGAGCGCGATTTTTACTTCTAACGATATTATTGTAAATGGCGGGGTAATCCTGGCCGGTGTGCTGGTATATTTTCTCGATAGTAAATGGCCCGATTTGGTGATTGGTGGAATCGTGTTCACTTTTGTAATGCGCGGTGCCCTTAGAATTTTAAAAATATCCAAGTGACGGGGCAAGATGTATTTGAGATTATAAGAAGAGACTTAAAATACTCTTTGAACATGTAAGATTATCTGCCAAACAATATACCGATATATTCACAGATAAAAACCCATGATAGAATAGGTATTTTCCAAAGAACGCATATTGTGAAGAAACTATGAATTAAAATTGAAGCAATTGCTCTGTTTTCCGAAGAAAATCATTTAAAAAAGCCAGTTTCAAGAAAAAAGAAAGCCAAATGACTGTAGATCCAAAAACCAGAAGGAAAATAAAAAAGATAAAGAATAAAAAATCCCCGAAAAGTAAAATTACCAGAAAGGACAGAATAAATGGAATTTTAATGCTTATAGGCTTATTTGTATTAGCATTTTTATTTTTTTGGTTTGTTTTGAAAGACTTACAAGGCTAATTTTTCTTGGAATTTGTTTTTAAGGTTTGGAAGAAGAGAAATAAAAAAGGTTCTAACAGAAGTTTAGGAGAAAGTTCCTTTATCTTTTTTTAAACTGGGATAATTCTCTATTCGGTTTTAATTAAGGCTAAGATAAGTCTGAGAAACTATTTCGCAAGAAAGGATGTTCATCAGCTAGAAAAACGAAATTTATTTTGAGAACTTAAAAAAATCTTTAAAAGCAGATATGAGTACATGGATCTGGGCATTGGTTTTGCTTGCTGCCGTATGGCTGGCAAATTGGGGCGCAGAACATTTAGCAACACCTTTAAAAAAACTAAGGAAGCAATGGGGCTTTTCTGTGGCTGCCGGAGGAGCCCTCGTAGGGATAGCTTCGGCAAGCCCTGAAATAGGAGTTAACATTGCCAGCGCTGTTACAGGTGTAGGCGATATAGGTTTAGGGACAATGCTGGGCTCCAATGTTATTGCCATTCCTCTAATGGTCATCACGGCTTATATAGCTACAAGGAATCTGAAGAAAAAGAAGGCTGAAAAAAACCATGGACAACATATCAAAGAGCAGCTGCTAAAAGTAGACCCAACCGCTGTCACCGTACAGGCTATCCCTTATTTGGTAATTGTGGCGGTAGTGGCGATACTCACCGTTCCTAAGCAGTGGCGGGGTTTACAGCCTGTGGATGGTTGGATCATGCTGGGTTTGTATGTAATTTTTCTTACCCAGGCCCTTTTAAGGGGAAGAAAAGAAAAGGAAAAAATAGAATGGAAAAAAAAAGAAATCTGGCTGGCAGTGGCAGGTGTAGCTGCTCTGGGGCTGGGGGCCTTTTTTACTGTTCGAGCTACGGAGAATTTAGTTGCCGCCTTTGGTATTTCTAAAGTGGTAGGTGGTTTATTTATAACAGCGCCTATGGCTGCGCTTCCTGAAATCTTTGCCACCTGGAGTGTAGCCAAAAGCGGGCAGATAACCTCTGCCGTCACTAGTGTAATAGGCGATCATGCGGCTACTTTAGCAGTAGCATTTTTGCCCCTTGCCCTGGTAACGGTACCGGTTGAAAATTTCCCTTTGTTCATTACCGTCCTAAGTTTTGTGGGCCTTGTAGCTATACTTTATGCTGCTTTTATTCACTGGGGAAGTAGTGAAGGAGAGCATGGCTTTAAACGCTGGCAGGTTTATACCTTGGGTGCTGTTTTATTTGTTTACGTGGCGGTTGTTCTCTTTTGGGTGCTGAACTATTTTTAGCAGTGGGCAAAGTAGTATTTAAGCCTATAGACCATTCTATTAACCGTTTGTTTTTTCAGAGATATGCTAAAGATTACAAGTTACCCACAAAAGAACTTAATCGAAACAGTTGCCATAGCAAAGTTGACTGAAGCCGATTGGGTACGGGTAAAAAAAGGGAAAGGATCACCCTGTAAAGAGTAAGTATCTTATCTTTAGTACGTAAAATCCCAAATCTTACAATTTTGATACATATACTTACCACAGGAGGCACCATCGAAGGCCTGGATTATAATCAAAAACAAAGCGCCAGAAAAATTTCATTAAGTAATTTTCTGGAATCAGCAAATGTTTCATTTCCTTTTACCTTGGAGGAAGTCTTCAAAAAAGACAGTCGTTTCATAACTCAGGAAGACCGGGAATTTTTAGCAGAGAGAATTAAAGCAACCGGTTCTTCTAAAATATTGATCACCCACGGCACTTTCACTATGGAAGATACTGCGGCGCATATAGGAAAACTTAACCTTGATAAAACAATTGTTCTCGTAGGTTCATTTATCTTAGGTTCATCAAAGAACACGGATGCACCTTTTAATTTAGGTTATGCGATATGCTCCTTGCAATTTTTAAAACCTGATGTATATGTTGCTATGAACGGCAGGATTTTTCATTGGAGCAATGTGACTAAAAATTTAAAGACAAATAAATTCGAGCCTAAAGATGAAAAACAATGATGTTTGGCACTTCAATCCATTGGACGACCTTTTTCTATCTTTTGATTGACACCATTATTGTACTTATTGCTGTCATTCAAAATGCAAAGCTAAAACGCCTGAGCCTAAGAAGGTATATAATTCTAGGGTTGCTGTATATTGCTTACAACTTAACCGGGGGATTCCTCCCAACAGAAAGTTTTCCTGATCCAATAATTGTTCAATACATCATTACTTATGGCGTAGCAATAGCACTATGTGTATACATAATTTATTATTTGTATAAGGACTATGATATTGAATTTTTAAAATTCGGTTCCACTATTCCCAATATTGCTATACTGGTAGGTTGTAGTTTTATTCTGTTATTCTTAATTCCCTACTTCCTTACAAATTCTTTAGATTCAGCAAGGCTTCTTTTCACGATCCCGGTTTCAATTATAGCATTTATTTTTCTCGGCTTATTTTACAGAAGGATTTCAAACATCGACAATCCAAATTCATTTGTTTCTAAAAAAAACAGATTAGCCATCATAAGTATCTCTTGCATAGCCCTTTTGCCCATACTAACAGTTATAGGTGATTATCAATGGTTAACATTCACTGTAATGAACCTGGCTTTCTATGCAATAACAGTTATTGAAGTAAATAGATACCTTCGTTTTCTGAAGAATAAGCCTGAAGCCTTCGAAGTCTTTGCTTTTCAAAAAGTAGAAGGAAATGAAGCCCTGAAAAACAAAATAATTTATGGAGATCTGACAAGAAGGGAAGTTGAAATTGCATTATCCATTTTACGAGGATTATCCTATAAAGAAATTGCCAAAGATTTTTTCATAGCAGAAAGCACTGTTTCTAAACATGCCTCAAATATTTTTAAAAAAACTGCGGTCAAGAATAGAGGTCAATTCATATCCCGCTTCAAGCCAAAGAATGAATAGCTTCAATACTATTTTGGGTTTCTAGCTCGTATTCCGTAGGAAAATACGGGCTTTTCCGTAATAAAATACGGCATCAATTACTGACAGTAAAGGTATTTGTGATTATCTTCAAGGAGGTTCTTTAGCTGTAAGGAAAGTACCTCCCAATTTCCTTTTTGATCATTCGTAGTCGATAGACTCGAATGGACTATCTAACCATTTATATAAAAAAGTGTATGATGCTTTACAGTAAAATTGTTACAGATGGATACAGAATTGCTCTCATACAAGCTATTGGAAGATCTGAAGGAAATCAAACTTCACAGTAAGAATATCCTTAAACAATCCTATCGCTCTATTGAAGTCTGTCGTAACCTACTCATTACACTCAAAAGAGAAGTCATAGCTAAAGGCTTTGACTCAATTGAAGCCGAAATTGAATTCTTTAAAACTATAAAACAGGCTCCCCTAGTTCAACTCATTTATTTCTCAGAAATCCATTCCTTTGAAATCCAGTTTCCAAAAGCGGATAAAAACTCCCAGCTTAAATTCATAAAAAAGAAAATTGGTAAGCTAAATCGTTTCTTTCTGTACAATATGGATTTCGGGCAGTATGTCAATTCCGGGGCCACCCATTTCGACAAAGAATATTACACCCGGGATTACCTGGATAGCTTTCATATAACCACTTCAAAATTCTATTTTCAGGACCCTGATTTTTGCACGCCCAGGGACATGCTCCTAGGTAAATTCAAAGCCTACAATACATTGGTTATTTATTTGGATGAACGAATGTCCAATGTTGAAAATAATCTTAATGGAAAAGAGGTAAAGCTCCATGCCACCGAAAAAATACATTGGCCATTTACGAATTCGGATTGGGTGGAATTGGTTTATGCCCTATGGTATAATGGACTTCGAAACCAAAATGGCCTTAGCATTATGAAGGTTTCACAAAAGCTTCAGGAAATCTTTGATTATACACCAAGGGACATCTACAAAACCAATCAGGACATCAAGGGCAGAAAAAATAGCAGGACGTTATTTCTTGACCAATTAGCGACCTCACTACTTTCCGAAATGGATAAGAGTGAAGACTAAAATTTTTGGATTTTTTGATCTTCCAGAATTGATAAAAAAAGACCGTACTACGGTTGACCTACCGAAATCGATATTTTTTTCAAACCTCCATTTAATTTAATGTTATTTGAAGATTTAAGTTTAAAATTTATAGGATAAAAACAGCCAAAGTTCATCAAATTTCAAAATGTTAAACTTTGACCGTACTACGGTCGTACTGGGGAATAAAATCCAGTAATCCCTCCCAATTTTGTAGAACGAAAGTCAAATTCAGTCAGGGGCTATCAATTTAAAAAGTTTAACCCTTTGGTAGTCCCTTTCTTCTAAAAAATTCTATTATGCCAACAAGTATAATTACCACAGACGATCTTCGGGAATTCAAAATGGAATTGCTCGATGAGATTAAAGACCTTCTTGCCAAACAAACTTCAGGAAGAATTAAAAAATACCTTAAATCTTCCGAAGTGATGGACCTGCTCCAGGTAAGTCCGGGAACCCTTCAAAATTTACGAATAAATGGTACGCTCCCATACACAAAAGTGGGCGGAATCATATATTACGATGCAGAGGAAATCCAGAACGTGATGGATACCAATCGTGTGCAGCATGGTTTAAATTCCTAAGCGATGAATTATATAAAGCTTCTTAATGCGGCTTTTGAAAATTTTTTTTTTGATGACCGCCTAAATCCAACGCACATCAGCCTGTATATGGCTTTGTTTCAGGAATGGAACAGTAGCCGGTTTGCCGATGAATTTTTCGTTAACCGCAGAGAGTTGATGCGTGTAGCCAAAATCGGCTCCAAATCCACATACCATAGGTGTGTCACGGATCTTGATACCTGGAGATACCTCTGCTATTTTCCGTCGAATAACCCTTACAAAGGCAGTAAGATCAAGATGTCCATTATCGGGACAAGTGATGAATCGGAGACGGGACAGTACAATCCCAGATTAGAACATCTTGCGGAACGCTACCATCCCAAAAATGAACCAGTGGTGTACCAGCACCGTCCCACCAATGGACAAGCTGTGGACTCGCACCGTCCCGTGAGTGGACAAGCATTGGTATCTTATATAAACAATACTAAACAAGTAAACATTAATAAACAGCCAAAGGACAGGCAGGCTGTTTTATTTTTTTTTGAGGAAAAAGATTTTTCTGCTGATGAAGGAAAAAAATTCTATGAACATTATCAGGCAGATGATTGGAAAACCAGTGACGGAAAAGCGATAAGGGATTGGCGTGCCCTGGCCAAAAACTGGATGGACCGAATAGAATTATTCGGAGAGGAAAACAAACAAAACAAAAAGCGAGCGTCCCAAAATCAGGACAACCTCAGAACCACTAAAGCAAAAGATTATGGACAACCCCTCTAAAATTATCGAAGGTGGTATGGAATATTCCCTGGGAAAGTTTGATGGGAAAACCGTTGTTTACGATTTTCCAAAAATGCTCATCTACCTAAATGCCAAAGGAAAACTTCTATTCGGACAAAAATTCCGGATCTATGAGGACGACCGTGATATTTTACTGAAGCTGTGCTCTTATTTTATAAAGGAAAAAGATAACTGCCAGAAATTTGGGATAGATCTTGAAAAAGGTATTTTGCTGTCCGGCCCGGTCGGATGCGGCAAAACAAGTTTGATGAAGTTATTACACCATCTGGTTCCTTTGCAGCGGCCTTACGAAATGATTCCCTGCCGGAATGTGACCTTCAGCTTCAACCATTTGGGCTATAAAACGATTGAAGAATACGGGAACACCAAATTCTTTTGTTTTGATGATCTGGGTGTTGAACCACCCGGTCGCTATTACGGCAAAGACTGTAACGTAATGGGCGAAGTCCTTTTATCGCGATATGAATTTTTTCTACAGACAAAGCAACACATAAAAACCCACGCAACGACCAACCTTAACGCTGAGGAGCTGGAAGAACGTTACGGAAACAGAGTCCGAAGCCGTATGCGGGAATTATTCAATCTTGTTGCTTTTGATGAAACCGTGGGGGATAAGCGGAAATAGAAATGGGCATCTATGATATAAATTTGAAGAGATAATAACAACTTATCATCAAGCCATGGTTCATTTTTTTAAGTCCGAAAGTTGCTTTAAAGTTTCTGAAACGAAAGCTTTTACAACATCCCCAATACTTTTAATAATTTCTAAAAATGCTTCTTTCATTATTTCGATTTTAAATGATTATTTATTCCTGATAAAATAGCCAATGCTATTGCTGTAATACCTGATGGTCTGGAAAAATACACTGCCTCAACCGGATTATTCAAAAAGCCTACTTCAATTAGAATAGCAGGACAAAACTTAATCATTTCCCTGAGTACTTGAAAATTGGCAAATTTCATCCCCCTGTTTTCAATGTTTAAATTAAGAGTAGACTCTTTTAGAATTTCATTTCCAAGAGCGATTGAAGTCCTGGTGTTATAGTCATTTTTTATGGATTCAGAATTAAATGTAAAAATTTCCATTCCCTTGGCATCGCTATAAAATGAATTGCAATGCAAGGAAATACATATATCTCCCCTTAATGATTTTGCTAAGTTGATCCTTTCTGAAAGGGTGAAAAAACTATCATCATATCTTGTAAGATAAATGTCGTACACATCTCCAAATATTGTTTTATTGAGCCTGATCATTTCTTTTGCTATGGCCAGGACAACATCTTTTTCCTGGATTCCGTTTATTCCGATCGCACCAGGGTCTTTTCCTCCATGACCAACATCGACAATAATTCTTTTTCGATGTTCTTTTCCCTGCCCAAAAATGAAACACATTTTCAGGAGCAAAACCAGAAAAATGACGTTTTTCAGCTTCATGAGCATTTAAAATTTTCAGGTTGTTACCAGTTCTCCTGGTGATTTCAATTCAGTTTGACATCATTTAATATCAAACTAAACTATTAAAAATCAAATATTATTTTTTATTTATTATGCTGATTTTCAACGTATTATATTGAAATATATGTATTTTTTCCATAACAAAAACAACACAAAATTTTAAACTGTGCTTTATGAAAAAACCAATCTATCCCACGCTCTTTTTGTCCCTGGTTTCTTTACCGCTTTTTGCACAAATCGGGGGAATTGAAAATTCGGTTAATGATATTGCCGATACGATCCGGACCATCTTCCCAATCCTCCTTGGAGTGATCTTTCTTGTCGGCTTCCTGTTTAACGCAGGCCACTTCTTTGGGGAAAATGCAGACCTTAAAAAGGGGATTACCCGGGTGCTCGTCTTTGTCCTTATTGCAGGAGCAGTAGTGGGCATCTTCACCTATTTGATTTCAATCGTGGTCTAATGAAACAGTTTGAAGTCTATAGAAACATTAGGAAAGGGGCTGTCATTTTTGGGCTGCCCATCTCCTCCTTTGCTTTAATGATGATTTGCGTAGTAGCTTCATTACTGGTCATCATTTTCTCTTTCAGCTTCTGGATCATCATTAGTGCTTTGATCCTCAATTGTATCCTTTATTTAGTACTAATCAGAATAACCAGAACATCACAGCTCTTTCAGGTTTCGGTAAAATTTCCAGAAATCATCAGCAACAGAAGAAATTCAAATTTTAATTATGAACAAGATTAATCTTTCGGACTTTACGCCCATAATCGATATTCAGGACAATATCATTTTTGCCAATAATGGTAACGTAGTTCTTTGCTATGAGGGGATGTTACCTGAAATCTACTCTTTATCTGAAAAGGACTTTAAAGATATTCATGGGGTTTGGTTCCAGGCCCTAAAATCTTTGCCCAATGGAAGTGTTGTACACAAACAGGACATTTATTTAAAAAAATCTTATTCTGCGGAGTTATTGCCAAATACTACCTTTTTAGAAAAGGCAACACACGAACATTTCAAAGGCAGGGAATATATGGAACATCGCTGCTATCTGTTTTTTATCCTCACCAAAAACAAAGCATTAAATAACCCGAAGTATGTCAATCCATTTCGAAAGGTCTCTAAAGGGATGTGCCAGGAACTGGATGATAATCTCAAAAGTTTTATCAGCTCTGTGAGCGATTCCGTTTCCTTTATCAATAATAGCCGTAGGATGTCTTTTCTACCTCTGGGCGCCGTGGAAATTCAGGCTTTAACCAATAGCTTTTTTAATGGTTTTTCTGAAGGTTTTGATACAGATATGCTGCTAAATAAATCCAATATTCAGGTTGGCGACAATTATTTTGATGCCCTGGCTATCAACAGCGAACGCTGTTTTGGAGAAACTGTTCAGAGCAGTAAGGTCAATGAAAGGTTTACTTCCGATGAGTTTATATTCCACCAGGGCTTTATTGACGGCCTCGGCTTGACCCTTAATGAAAATCATATGGTAAACCAGATTCTCTACCTGGATGACAAACAAAAATGGCGGAAGCTCCTTGATAACAAAATCGAAGAACTTCATAAAAGTTCAAATTTCGGATCTCAGAATAAGGTTGTGCTGGGTAAAATTCAGCATATCCTTGATCAGATAAATGCGGATGATACGTCCAGAATTATCCGTGGCCATTTCAATGTCATCTATTGGGCTAAGGAAGCCGGAGAGCTGGCCCAGATAGCTTCGAAGGTAAAGACTGAATTTAAGGAACTTGATATTACGCCGTACTACCCGCGGGGGGAAGAACGTAAAAATTATGTAGTGAATAGCTACTGTTGTTTCTCTTCCAATTTTTCCAATTCAGATCTATATGTGACCGATTTAAAACATGCGCTGTGCCTGCTGATTAATAATACCAATTATAAATCTGATCCCACAGGAATCATCTTCAATGACCGGGAACACAACATCCCGGTGCTAAAGGATGTATGGGACGAGGGAAAGAAGCGGATTAAAGCCCGGAACTTTGCCATTTTTGCCCCTACAGGGGAAGGAAAATCTTTTCTGGCCAATAATATTTTGCGCCAGTACTTTGAGAGCGGAGTGCGCCTGGTGATCATTGATCTTGGTGGCTCCTATACAAAATTCGCAAAATTATATCCTGAAAAGTATACTGTTCTGAGATATGAAAGCGGGAAAAATTTGGGTATTAATCCGTTTTACATCAGTAATTCAGAAGATGTCACGCCAGAACGGCTGGAGGATTTGTCAATGTTCCTGTTTGAACTCTTCGGCTCAGATTTAAAAGTCACCAAAGCACAATCAGTTTCGATCAGAAAAATATTGCTCCACTACTATTCGAATGTTCCTGAAAAGCATTCCCTGGATAATTTTTATCGGTTTGTAGAAACCAATCAGAAGGATCTCCTGCAAAAACTGAAGATCCATGCGGATTACTTCAACATAGTGAACTTCCTGCACGTGATGTCAGAATATGTTGGAGATGGCCTGTACAGTTTCCTTTTTGAGATTAGCGAGGACCAGACCTATAAAATTGAAGATAAAAGATTGATTGTTTTTGAGCTTGATGAAGTAAAGGATAACAAGGAAGTTCTTTCAGTAATGCTTAAGCTGATTAAATCCGCTATCCAACGAACCATTTGGAAAAATCGTGCCGAGAAAGGAATTATCCTTTTTGATGAATTTGCGAAGCAGTTGAAATTTGAGAACGTACTGGAAAGCGTGGAATTCTACTATCAGGCAATTCGGAAACAGAACGGGGCAATCGGTATCATCTTACAATCTATTAACCAGCTGCCGAACAATTCCATCTCGGCAAGTATCCTGGAGAACACTCAGGTCATTTACAGCCTGCATAATGAAAAGGGGTATAACGAGCTGGCCAAGCGGTTAAACCTTTCCAGCCACGATCTTAACCAGCTAAAATCCATCAGGAACAATCTTTCCGGGGAACGGAAGTACACTGAAATGTTTATCAAGATTGGAAAGGAAAGCAATGTCTTCCGTCTGGAAGTGCCAAGGGAAGTTTATGCAGCATATTTAACCGATGGATACGAGAATGAAGAAATAATGAAGCTTTATGAAAAGCATCAGGATATGGAGAAAGCAATTACAGAGTATTCATCCAAAAAAATAAAAATATGAGAACAAAAATTTTAATTCTTGGAATGGCTATCTTTTTTAGTCTAAACACCCGGGCCCAGGGAATGCCGGTTTACGATAATACGAACTTTATCAGCCTGGTGAAGTCGCTGGTGGAATCTGCAAAGCAGACTTCCCAACTTTTAAAAACTGCTGAATTCCTGAAACAGCAGAAAGAAAATCTTGAAAAAGTAAACAATGTAGTTAAGCAGTTAAAAGCCGTACAGGAAATAGGCCGGAACAATCAACGTCTTATCAACGTAATGCAGAATGACTTACAGGACATTCTTAACTCACCCTATATCAAACCAGAGGAAATCCAACGGGTGACTGAATCTTTTAGCTCCATTGTAGAAAACTCATTAGAAACAATGGACTTTATTGATGAAATCCTGTCCAGCGATTACCTCAAAATGAGCGATGCCGACCGTGCGTATATCCTAAAAGAAAAGGAAGAAGAATCCAAAATTATGGTTTCAGAAATTACATTGAAAACGAAGCGATACCGTGATATTATTTCTTTCCGAAAGATGCAGGATAAAATCAATAATCGTGAAACAGAATATTAATTATGGCTGCTAATATCATCTTAGGAATAGGTCTGGAATATGTTGATACCATTTTCCAGACCATACAAAATAGTAGTTTCTCGCAATATACCATTGCTGGAATGAAAACGCTTGCCGTCCTTTTCTTTTTAGTCAATATCCTCAAAAAATACAGTGAGGGCGTTGCGGATAAGGATGGCTATACCTGGGGGTTAAGCCCTGGAGAACTGGCCAAAAACTTTGCTGTCGTGCTACTGGTAATTTTCTCGACACAAATTCTCGGCTTTTTTGATGGTATTTTAGTGGCCATTGAAGGCCAATATCGCGGCACGGCCCCAGCTTTACTTCCTTTACAGATGCAGGATATTCCTATTGAAGATGAAGTAAACATTATAAAAGCAGCTCAGGCTGCAATGGCATTGCTCTATGAAGCTTTGGTAACACCCCTTTTTGGTTTCAAAATATTCGCTTTTATAGGAAGTACTATCCTATGGATTCTAGATCTGTTCATTTATCCCTTATTTTTGGCAGAACGCTTTTTCCTACTGGGGATTATGCAAGCGTTTTTCCCATTGGTCATCAGTCTGGCCGTTTTTGAAAAATTCCGTTCCCTGGCTTATAATTTTTTCAAATTGTATACAGCGGTCTATATGCTGGTACCGGCCTTCTTCTTGGTCAATGTCTTTGTCAATGCCATTTATACTGAGATAAACACCAACTTTTGGACGAACTTGTTCGGGACGGATGTAGGCAGCGGCTTTTTTGCCCCAGTTGTACAGCTTGGTTCGGTAGGGTTTATCGTTTTCCTAAAGTTCAAATTGTATCGCCGCGCTACTTCATTTACCCTGAAATTATTTACTGCCTAAAACTAATACAATGAAAACACCTTATAAAAATATTTACGCCGTCCTTAGAATAAATAGGTTTATCGTCTTGGCCGTCATCATCTGTTCCTCATTATCCAGCTTCTTTGCCGTTTGGATGGCATATAACATTAATAAAAAGGCCTTGAACAATGCTTTTGCCATCAATACCGATGGAAGTATCATTCCATTAAAACTTGTTACTCAAAAGGAAAACTATAAAGTTGAAGCCTTGGCTCATTTACAGCTTTTTCACAATTATTTCTACAACATCGATGCAAGCAATTATGAAAAGAACTTGGAAAAGGCACTATGGCTCGGCAATAGCTCTGTGGACAACCTCTATCGACAAAAAAAGGCGGATGGTGTTTATAATCGCTTGTTGCAATATTCACTAGTTCAAAAGGTGCTTAGCATCGATTCCCAAATCGAAGAAAAACACGGGGCTTACAGTTTTAGAACGGTTGCTGTTTTTGAAATCAACCGTGGGTCAATTGTCGACACCTATGAAATGGTATCTACTGGAAACCTAATTTCGGTTGACCGCAACTTTCCTAACAATCCACACGGGTTATTGATTACGAATTATTTTGAAAATACCTTAAAGAAAATATCCCATGAAAATTGAAAAGAATAAAATAGTCTTTGCGGCAGTTTTGGCCGTGATATTCCTATTTCTTATTTCCTATTCCGTGATGGTAATGGGTGATGACGAAAGCGAAAACGAGAACCTTAAAGAGACATCTGTTCCCGCACTGGAAGAAAGTCAAAAAGAATACAATTCCAAACTGGATGCAATCAACGATTTGAAGGAAGTGAAGGAAACCAACGCACCAAGCATCTACAATGAAAAGCTGATTGATTCCTTGGGTTTTTATGATGTGGATTTACCTGAAAAAGAAAAGGAGCGCATTGTAGATAGTATTTACTCCGCAGGGAAAATTAAGTATTCCGAAAAAAATTATCAGAATATTGGCGTTAAGAAAACTGTTGCCAAAGTCGCAAACCTAGTTGACTCCGCAGAAATAAAAGCTGAACAAAAAATTGCTGCTAAGGAATTGGGACTGGAACATCAGTTGTTCTTTGCCTCTGATCCAAAGGAAAGTGATATTTCCATTTCCGGAACAACGGATGCCGTCATCTATGCGGCCGTGGATGGTGATCAAGTGGTGAAGGTCAATTCTCGTTTGCGAATGCGCTTGACCAAAGCCGCAACCATTAATAACAAAAGCATTCCAAAGAACACGTACGTTTTTGGCTTTATCAGTTTTCAACCCCATCGGGTATTAATTGAAATCGAAAATATCCATCACCATCCCACAAAACTTAAAGCCTTCGATCTTCAGGATGGAAGTGAGGGAATATACGTGGAAAATAGTTTTCGCGCAGAGGCCACTAATGAAGTCTTAGATGATATTTTAGGGGATATCAACATCCCTAGCGTACCGCAAGTGAGTGGTATAACCAAATTACTCAAGCGCAACAACCGGAACTTAAAGGTTACCGTGCTCAACAATTATAGACTAATTTTAAAACCTAAATTATGAAAGCTTATATCTTAATTATAGCCTTTGTTTTGGCTTTTAGCAAAGCTTCTGCGCAACAACCTATTACTCTTGATACCATTTATGCTAATGACCAAAAGAATGTAGCATTGTTTTTTCCAGAACCCATCCGTCAAGGAATTACGGGATCAGAAAATTTTGTATTTACTTATAATCGGGAGAAAGAACAATACTTTGGACTGCTTCAGGCAAAGCCGGGAAAAGAAAGTAATCTTCTGGTGGTCAATAAAAATGGTGCAGTTTTTTCGTATATTGTTAAGTATAAAAAACAGCTTTCCACGCTGAATTATTTCATCCCAAAATCCAGTAGCATCGGCAACGAAAAGCCTATTGCTCCTGATTCAGCTAAAAGTGATGAGTCCAAGATAGAGTTAGGAAACAAGATCTATTATTACAAAAAATTCTGTTCCTATCTACTTGATCGAAAGCAACGGATTAACCGGATAAAAAAGCGTAATGAGGGCATCGTTTTAAGTATTGAGAACATTGTTTTCGATAAAGAAGAACTTTACTTCGTGATCCAGATTGAAAATAAATCTACTTTGGATTACGATCTAAATTTTTTGAAACTTGCGGTTGAAACGAAACAAAAAGGAAAAAAGAAATCATTGCAACGTCTTTATCAAGAGCCGATTTTCAAATATAAGTTGCCTTCCACAGTAGCCGAAAACGAAACCGTAAGATTGATTTACGTTCTACCAAAGTTTTCAATAAGCAATGACCGCAGAGCGGTTTTAGAGCTAAATGAAAAGAACGGGGAAAGAGGCTTAAAATTAAAAGTATCGCATAGATTTATCAACAACCCTAATTAGCAATGCAATGAAAAACGTCGTCATATACTCAATAGCCTTCTTATTCCTTGCCTGTACCGGAAAACAAGACCTTTCACCAAGCGAAACTTCAAAAATTGTAGTTGAAAGTTTCTACAATAAGGATAATGAGACCTTGAAAAAATATACTACCCCAGAAGGCTACGAAGGTCTTAAATCGGTACAAGATTTGATGGCGGCAGGCAAATCGGGGAATTCCAATTTTGAAGTGCTGGAAGAAACCACCGATAATGAAATAGCTTGGGTTAGATTCACCACATCTTATGAAGAAAACCCTGAGCTATTTAAGCTTTTAAAAATTGATGGAAACTGGAAGGTTACGCAGCAAGGAGCGAGGGAGAAAGGACCTTTTTGAAAAATAATTTTTGAATTTATAGAGTAGGCCTAATTCGTGTTTGAACTCGTTGCCTAATTTCTTCATAAATTTTTATGTCATTATTTTCCTTGACTTCTAAAGTAACAGACAATCCATATTTAATTGACAGTTTTCCAAGCTCAGATGCGTCTTCTCTGCAATTCACTTTTATTTCTAAAAAATCTCCATCAACAAAGACGTCAGCCTTGTCCCCAATAAGAATATCGTGTTGCACAGTTCCTAATTGTGTGGTTCGGAAATCATAATATGATCTATCTAATTCGAGATGATTATTATGTTTAAGATTATCAAAAAATAATTGTGCTTTACGATATTGTCTTGTTTTAAAATTTAGAGGACTATTGTAGGCTAAAGTTATTGTCAGTTTTTTATCAATCCTCCCCTTAGTAAGTGATGGCGGCAATGGAAATCTATATAAATGGGCTTGACCATCGTAAAGCTTTCCGAATCCGATAATGGTTACTCGTTTCTCAGTGCAATATAAAATGCGTTCTGGATCTATACCCCCATACCCTAGATAAGGCAATACGTTTTTTTTTGAAGTATTTGCAGCTGAGCCTGGTAAATCCTTAATTAGTTGCAATAAAAAATCTGAACTTTTACTCCAACTAGCACTATGTACCAATAAACTTTTAATAATTACAGTAAGAAAATCTGATGGTATAGATTTATCTCCAGAATTATTTATAGAAATTAAAACATCATAAAGTTGGGCAGCAAGACGAGATGTCAAAGCTGCTGCATTTGAAGTACCACATAAATACCCAGACTTATTTATTTGTCCTGGACTACCTGGAAATGCAGATCTGTTTCCGGGAGGATTTACATTAAATGGGATAGATTCTAATTTAAGAACCGTTTTCCCTGGTAAATTTTGAATTGGAGATTTCCGAAATAACTTCCGCCCACCTGACGTTATAATCTCTGGCTTTATGCTCCTTCGGAAACCAAAACCAATCCGGCTTATTGGAGATAATAAGGAGGATGACTTAATCAGATTTTTCCTTTGGTATAAATTATTAGGCTTTGAGAAATCAAAATGTGCCGCACCAACTGTAATAGAATTTATTGATTCAGCTGGTGCCAAAATCTTTCTATTAAAATTTGTCCTAACTATTTCCTCTAAAGCTAATTTTTGTACTTCATCATCAGAGAGATTATCAAATTCATCATCTGGGATTTCCAAAGCGATATCGTCACTAAAATTTCCTGCACTAATTACAAATAAGATATCGTATTGATAAGAAAGCCAATCCAGTAATTTTGCCCAAGAGCTCATATTGTTTAAGAAAGGTCTAAAAGCGTCTCCAATAGAAAAATTAATGATCTTTACCTCAGGGGCTACTGGAGGATTGTCCGCATCTCCCACTTTCATTCTTAGAACAGCCCTATGCACTAAATCTATTGGTAAAACGTCATCTGGAAGACATTCTCCTTGATAAAGTTGTGTGTCCAATTTCATTATAGGGCGGACATATAAGGGTCTTTTTAATATCGATTTTTTCTCATTATCTAAATCACCGTGAATAATAAGAGAAGCCATTGCGGTACCGTGAAATCTTTGATTACCCGTATAATTACTGGAGAAACCATCAGGATCATCAATTTGTAATCTATTTTCTAATAGAGAATGATTTGCTAAGGGAAGACCATCAAAAAGTGCAATGACTGGATGGCCATCTGTGGGTAGTTCATCATTTTCTTCAACATTGGGCAACTTTTTTAATTGCTCAATATCTTCAGGAGTTTCAAAAACCATCTGTCCTACAGGACGAAAAAACAAAATTTGTTGCGATTTTAAAAAGGAAATATTCGTATTCTCCGTAAGATCATCAAATACTTGAATCGGAGCTCTTGCAATAAAAGCGTGATATGATATCTCGGAGATTATAGTCCTTGAACCTTTCACTTCTTCTCCGTTATGTAAATTCAGTAAACGGGTTACTTCTTCATAGGCTTTTCGATTGGCTTGGTCACTACCTTTAAAGGCCAATTCTATTTCAAATCTTACGAAATCAAAATCGTATAATTTTCTTTCCTGAATATATTTTTCAATACCTGTATCACGTACCCTATCACTAACATTATAGGGCCTAATATCCTTTAATTGTTCAAAAAGCGATCTGAATTTTGCAGTCCCTCGCTTAAAATTTTGTTTTTCTTTATCTTTCTTATATTCTCGCCAATATTTCTGAAGTTCTTTAAGTGCCCTTTGGTTGGTCATAGTGAGGTAAAATCTGGCATCCACATTTTCTTCAGATCTATTACCGTTTTTATCTATGTTATAGAAATCATCTTCTGCCTCGAACTCAGTCTCATATTCAGCTAAAAACTCCATTCCTGGAGTCTTTTTCACAGCTTTAAAAAAATCTTTTATTTCTCCGGCAGTTTCTAACACCAAGATCATTTCAGGGATAATATTCCCTGCTTCCTTTTGTAGTGAAGCTGACCTATTAGAAAGTACACGATCTAATTCCGTTATCTTTAATTCATTTCTCTGAATTTGTTGAGTTTTGGTTGGGATAAACATTTTACCCGGAAAACCTTGTTTTTTAGATTTTTCCGCACTTATAGGGAATGGGAACAAAAGAAGTGGTTTTTTAACCATTCCCTAAGGAATATTTATGCTCCATTTGAACAAGGCATTCATCCACTAACCTTTTTACGTTTACGTCAGGGAGCGACAATATATATTTACGTTCAACATCGAGGATGAATTCTTCAATCTCCGCAAAATTAAGACCTTCAAGCTTATTTGCTATTTTATCAATAGGATATTGCAAATCGTATTTAACTCGCTGTTCAAAGTTTTTGAGCCAAATCTTTATCATTGACTTATCCGGAGCTTTTAATTCCAATCTTACTTGAAATCTTCTCCATACAGCCCTATCTAGAAGTTCGGCGTGATTAGTTGCTGCGACAACTACTACATAACTCGGCAAACGATCAATCTGAAGAAGTAAAGAACTTACAACTCTTTTAATCTCACCCGTTTCGTGAATGTCTCCGCGTTCTTTTCCTATAGTGTCAAATTCATCAAAAAATAAAACACATTCTTGGGTTCTAATAAAATCAAAAGTTGTTTTAAGCCGAGTAGCGGTTTCTCCTAGATAACTACCAATTATTCCATCATACCTTACAACGTAATATGGAATCATTAAAGATTGAGCTATGACTTCTGCGAGAGAAGTTTTTCCATTTCCAGGAGGACCTGCCAATAGAATACGATTTCTAGGTTCTAAATTATAGGATCTCAATAAGTCACTACGATGATGTTCCTGGATAAGGTCTTGAATGACGGCTTGATTTTCATAATTTAAAATCACATCATCCAAAGTCTTTTGAGGGTAAATGCGATATAAAAAACTGTCTAATCCATCTTCCAGTAAACGATTATGTATAGGTTGGTTGGATTGAGGCTTAGAGGCTTTGGAAAGTGCATCTAATAATTGTTGAGCTACAATATGATGTTGTTTACTCTTTTCTTCGGCAATTATAGATTCAACAACCTTTCTAAAAAGGGTATTGTCTCCGTTAGTTCCGGCCTTAACTAATTTTAATAATAAATCTGCTCTTGCCATTTGTACAAATATAATATTCTGATTTGTTAAACTATAATTTAATTAAAAATTGATCTCACTTCCTGATAAACTCTTTCAAAATTAGCTGCTAAATCAGCCTTGGAAAACTGCCTTAATTCATCCGGAAGCTGCCTCTGAATTCTCTGCAATTTAAACTGCACTTTTTTATCTTCCCCATCCGCATAGGTAATAAACTCCCCCTGCTTTAAACGGAAAAAAGCATCAGCCCGTATTTTAGGAATTTCCCGTTCCCCGGTAGTAATGCGTGTATCAAAGTCAAGACTGTAACCTCGGTTGATGCTGGTTGTTTCTTTTTTTATGATTTCAAAGAAGCGTTCATAGTATTTTGCAGTATCAGGATCATTGACCTTTCCGAAGAATTGATAGGAAAGGTTGCTTAAAATAGCTTTACTCGCTTTATCTCCATACATCATATCGTTCTGGATCTTGTCCTGCATTACATAAACAGTTGCTATATCATAACTTCTTAAGGTAGCCGGAATGCGGTGCATATTCAATAACCGAATGGTTGGTGCTTCTTCCATTAAAAGAAAGGAAGAATTTGAATTGCGTACACTCATTTGCTTTGTAATCGTGTGGATTATGGTGGCAATTACAGGGGAATAGGAGGTTTCAAATTTAGGATTGTTCACTACTGAAATCACAGCAGGATTTTCCGGGTTATTAATATTTAATGGCACTTCATCTGCGGAAAGGGCCATAAATATGTTTTGTGTACTGATACGTTTCAGAGCATTGGCCAGGGTACTCTTTACCCCTGCTGTCTGCCTTTCGGAATCTTTGCCGCTAATAAACGCATCTGCCATCGCTCTGGAGGTGGTATTGGTCTCTAAAAACTTTATGAGACTATCGGTATCCAGAAACTGATAAATGGCTATTAGATGTGGTAAGGTACAGAAATGCGGATAAGATGTTTTCAGTTTCCAGATCAATCCACCAATCAATCCTTCCGCAGCATCGTTAAAAAAATTTAGAGGATCCTGTAATTCCCGATTCCCGCTGTTCCAGAAGATTTTCAATAAGTACCCTCGAAATCTCATTCACACTTTCTTCGTTTTCGAGATATCTGGGTGCTATAGGGTTTACCCTATGGATAATTTTGTCAAAAGAGATAATACGAAAAGGAATATCTGGATTTTTAAAAAGTGGGTACGCCATTTCGGTTAGCTCAAAATCCTTATAGTCGTGAATAACCCCACAGAAATTATGTTCCTGAAAATGTTTTAAAAAACCATAAACCACGCTTTCGGTTTTTCCACTTCCGGCAGACCCAATAATGGAAGCACCGCGCCTGATGTTTTCAATTTTAAAGCTTTTCTTATCTGTTTTGAAGGTTACACGATATTTTTCAGATGTATTTTGTTTTAGATCCGTTTTATGCAGAAAAACGTAAAATACGGTATTAGTCAGAAATAGAGGGCAACCCAAATAAAGTATTGCTTTTATCGTATTATGCGGATAATACAGATAAGCTATCAATCCCAAAAGAAACACCGTATTTAAGATAAAGGCATATTTTGAAATTCGGTACAATCCATAAAATACTGAAATTGTCAGAACAATAATCAAGAGTATATGGTGTAGATTAATTAATTCCATTATATTTTTCCTTTAGATACCTATTGAACTTGATTTTATAGCGATGTCCACACCATGGCGCAGGCGGTTGAATATTTTCATTGCCATTTGTGCCTGTGTAACCGGAATACTTGGTAACATTGGAACACCACTTTCCTTCATAATTTTAAAAGCAATCGCCCTTTCATTGGTGGGCAATTTCATCAGCGATGCAAAATATATTTTAGGGTTTTTGATAAAATCCTTTCGAGCCTTGTAGGTCTCGGCAAAGTTTCTTTGATAGACAAAAGTCCTGTCAAAGGTCTTTTCTGCCCGGTCAAAAAATTGATCACGGTCAAAGCCCCGTTTTACATTCTTACCATGCATCTGGACTTCCGAGGCCTTATGCTTGCTCCCAGGAGAAAGACTGAAAGTATTGGATGCATCCTTTCTGCTTACGATGATATGGATATGACTTTGATTTCCTGCCTTGGGCATCCCCTGGACAATTCGCTTCCCGTCCTGTTGGTGCGGAGCCTCCTTTTCCAATCGGTCAATTTTATTCTGCAATAGTTTGATATAGCCTTCAGCTCGCCCCTCTTTAATGTTTCTGATTTCTGTTTTGAGCTGCAATATTTTGGTAGCAAAGGGTTGGTTCTCCCTAATCTGCCAATCCGTTCCCTTGAACGTTCGGTGGTGTTCTATTTTCGCATAATATTTTATATCATCGATGCTAATCGGTCTTCCGTTGATTTCACGATAGAAGGATGCCACATAGTCCTTCATCAGTTCACGGGTGTATCTTTTTAGATCCTCACTGTTGTTCTGTAACCGGTTCAATTCATATTTGGAAGGGCTCACCGTGATCGAATAGAATTTCGGTTCGGTCTTTTTGAGTTTGGCACCATTCCCATCAATTTCCTTTACAACTTCATCCGCTGATATTTCCTCATCATATTGATTGAAAAAATATTCCATAGCTCCCTGTTCCAAACCCTGGTTTTCTTTCTCCAGATAGCCCACAAAATCCGCTGAACTTTGCGAGTAATTGTTCCCTAATTTTTGAGGTGTGATGGTGATGTACATAGCTCAAAAATTTACAGTTCGCTGTTCCCATTTAGCTTTTCTCCAAAGCGTACTTCATTCTTTTCTTCAATGATTTTCTTTTCCAAAATCAACGGTTTCTTTTTGGGTTCTTCGGTTTGAAAAAGAGATTCCAACATTGCCACAGTGGGTTTGGTCTGGCTCTTTTCCATATCCCGCATTATCGCAATCACCGCATTGATACGTTTCTTTAGGGAAGCTTCGATTGTTCTTCCCGTAGGCCCCAATTTTTCCTTTGGGGAAATCTCATTGTAGAAGAAAAAATCGAGCATTGTTTCCAATGCTTCTGTGTGCGATTTGAAGTGTGTCCTTGAAAATTCCTGAAAACGTTTTGCCGTTTCCTTTTTGAACCTGATGCCGATAAATGAGTCCATAATTCGCCGATTTGTCGCAAATCCTTCCCTAAAAATGGGCGTTCGCAGGGCATTTGTCGCAAATTGTAGAAGGTCATGAATTTTATATTTTTTCAAGTTGCTGAATATCAGCATTTTGAAAACGAAAAGGAGTGCTTAACATCGCATCGCGTGTTACCCTCTTGCTACTCCTTTTCGTCCCGCCCAGCGGGACAAAAATTCCGTACAATTTGGTCAAAAGCCAATTGCTAGTTCCAGGGAAATAATTTCCTGTTATGTATTTTTTTGATGGGTACGGTTATCGGCGAAAGTCAAAAAATGGATAACCCTACGTAAAATTAAATGCTGAATTTCAGCGAAATAAAGATAATGATTTTTATTGAATTGAAAATAATTGAAAAGAAAAACACCTCCAAAAATTTAGAGGTGCTTGACTATAAAGTTTAGGAATTAAATGTTGAATATGAAAGTATAGGAATATAAATTTCGCAATGCTTCTTCCTCTACCATCGTCTTAAAGCAGGTATAATTTTCTCTTACGTACTTGCGGATATCATTCCCAAATTTTCGTTCCACATCCTTTTTGGAATTCTCCAAAAGTCGGTTTTGGGCTTCTTCGGTCAGGTCTGAAAAATTAAGATAAATCATAAGCTTTCCATTTAAAGGATTCCTTCATCTGCAAAACTGAAATAATTTCCATCAGGTATCAGGATCAAATGGTCCAATACCTTAATATCAAATAATTCCCCTGCCTTTTTAATTTTTTGGGTCAGGCGTTTATCGGGTTCACTCGGTGTCAAGGTTCCGCTCGGGTGATTGTGGACCAAAATGACTGCCGTTGTCAAGCTCTTTAACAGTACGGCAAATAAGATGCGGACATCCACTAAAGTTCCTGTTATTCCTCCGTTAGAGGTTTCATATATTCCTTTTACCTTATTGGCATTGTTGAGCAGCATTATTTTAAAAGTCTCGTGCAGTTCAATAGTATCTTTGTTCCATTGGCTGTAGGCTAAATCTGCAGCACTCTGGGAACAGGTTATCTTGGGAAGCAAATTTGCTTTTAAACTTCCACTATAACTTATCGCGATTTCATTAACTTTGGTTTCCATTATGATCTGATTTAAAAGGTGAATAATGAAAGAGGGCGCAACTTTCGAGAGGAACGCCCTCTTTGTTTTAAATTTACCCGGCTGAATTATTGCCGTTCTTTACGCCCAACAAAAGGATTTCGTTGGCTTCAACTTCGGTAACATAGCGTTTTACGCCCTCGTTGTCCTCATAGCTTCGGGACTTTAATTTTCCCGTTACACCGATTTCCTTGCCTTTTCCGGCATACTTCTCGATGATTTCAGCGGTCTTGCCCCAGGCTACTATAGTATGCCATTCGGTGTTTTGCACTTTCTCGCCCTTGTCGTTTTTGTAATACTCATTGGTGGCAAGTGAAAAACGGGCTACTTTTTTACCGTTTTCAAGGTTGGTAATGGTTGGTTCCTGACCAACGTTCCCAATTAGCTGTACGTGATTTTTAATAGTACTCATAATAAAAGAATTAAAGATTAATTAATAGACTACCTGAACCTTTCAGGCAGTTTTCATTTATATTTTTTTGAAGCGATTTACTTATTGTATCCTGAGCGTTTTCCTTTTTTTGTTTTTTTGGCCCCGCTTCCTTTCTGATGTTTTTGTACGATTTCACAATGTTCATTTTAGATTTACTTCCCGTAGTGCCGTCGCAGTACCTTTTTTTGTTGCTTATACATTTTCAATATTTGGAATTGATAAAGACTTATAAAAGGGAGGCACGACCGGTTATGCAGTCTGTTCAACTTCAAAATGTTGGTATTTTGCTTACAAAAAAAGGGAAGGGACAGTGACGGCGCGGAAGTGGGTCTAAAGGCTTTATGTGAAGTACTAAAACATAGGGAACGGGGCCAAAAGCAAGGATGGAATCCGATGAAGCGGACTCCATTCCCGATTTCGAATTGGAATGAAGTGCACTTCCTAGCATAGCGGGAAGGGCTAACGAAATGGAAAGGAGAAATTGGGGATGGTGTCCAAGACTTTTATAGTGAAGCTCTTTCCCCGCAATGGAGCTTTTTCTGCGGAATGGAGGGGAATGTGCTGACCGGGTTATGAAAATGGATTATCCTCTTGAAGTAGGATTTAAAGCGGACTTAATTTTAAAGATGGAGATTGGGAATGTAGCGTTCCTGCCTTTTTTGGCAGGGGTAGCGAAATGGAAATCGGAAGCTTTGAAGTTGTGTCCAAGATTTTTTGAATGAAGCGTATTTCCCGTAATGAAGCTTTTTCTGCGGAATGGAGGGGAATGGGCTGAATAACGTGAAAAACATAGCATTCATTCCAACTCATTAACTAATTGAAGATTGGTGTGTCTATCAGTCAATAGATTTTTAAGATATTTGTTAATCAAAACATAATAAAAAATAAAACTATAGATGAATATATTTAAGAAAAAACTAGAAGATACATCTCCAAAGCAATTAAATTTTGAACCCATAGAATTATTTCAAAATTTGTTCCATAAGGAGGGATACGCGTATTTAAGAGGCATACAAGAAGAAGTGTTAAGTTCTTGGCATAGCATAAGGGATCAACGAGATGTTTTGTGCAAAATGAATACAGGTTCAGGAAAAACTCTTGTAAGCCTATTGATGTTATACTCAAAAATGATTGAAGGAGTCGGTCCCAGTTTGTATCTATGTCCAGACAAACAACTATTAGAACAGGCAAAGTTGCAAGCGGATTTATATGGAATACCTGTTTGTGAAATTGAATATCACGGGCAAAGAAGTGTTTTCCCTGATGACTTTTCAAATTCAAAAGCCATCCTATTATGCACGTTCCAAAAATTGTTCAATTCCCGTTCTATTTTTGAAAGGGATAATATTGATGTTGGTTCAATCGTCCTTGATGATGCCCACGTCTGTCTTGACAAAGCTAGAGAAGCAACTACATTAAATATACCCTTCAATCACGACTTGGCAGATAGGTTACTGAAGTTATTCCAAGAAGAGCTGAAATACCAAGCCCCAGGAACTTATCACAGACTTATTCAGGGTGATCCATATGCCAAGATACTTAAAGTCCCTTATTGGGCTTGGCTAACGCGTATTGATGAGTTAATAAAACTCATAGGCAGTTTTAGTGAAGATAGAGAGCTTATGTTCAAATGGGGTTTAATAGCTGACGACTTGAAATCTTACGATTGTTATGTCGGACCCAGAGGAATTGAGATAGCACCATCCTATGTGCCATTTCATAATGTCAGAGCTTTTAATGAAGCCAAACATAGATATATTTTATCTGCTACATTTGAAGATCAAATTGATTTAATTAAAGATTTAGGTATTAACATAAACAGTATTAAGAACGCCTTGATTCCTAAAGATCGTAAGGACGTTAGGCAAAGATTGATCCTTGCTCCTCAAAGATTTGATTCAAGAATAACAGATGAGCAGATTATGTCGTTGGCCAAGGAATATTCCGAATCTGGAATAAATGTAATGGTATTGACACCATCTTCAAATAGGGCGGCCAAATGGGAAGATTTTGGAGCGGAAATAATCGAAAATGATAACATAAATGAAGAAATCGCTAAATTAAGAACTGAGAAAGGGCAGTTCTATGTTTTAGTTAATCGTTATGATGGTGTTGACCTGAATGGTGATATGTGCCGAGTTTTAATATTAGACGGCTACCCCTCATTCAGCTCTTATGAACAACTTTATGCCGAATTGCGCTTAGAATCCGTTAAGGCTTCTTTGAAAGCACAGATAATAGAACAAGGACTTGGTCGAGCTGTAAGATCTGGTAGTGATTACTGTGCAGTTTATTTAATGGGTAAAGACTTGCTCCAATTTGTAGGCAACAAATCCAACTTACAATATTTCACACCAGTTACACGCAAGCAATTGAAACTTGGTTTATCGCTTCTTGATGACGAATCTACTGATAAATCTTTGAATACGATTAAGGATACTGCCAACCTATGTCTCGTTCAAGATATGAGCTGGAGGGAATATCATTCAGAAATATTGTCGAAAATTGACGCTGACAAAACTGACGATCGAATCATTAAGAATTTAGAAATTGCAGATTTGGAATCACAAGCAATCGAAAATTACAGAAGAAGAGATTATGAAAGTGCATCAAAGGTAATTCTAGATAAAATAGTAGATACGGTCGCGTTAACTGACAAGCAGAAAGGCTGGTATTTTGAAAAAGCTGCTAATTATCTATATTTAGATAATGCACCAAAATCAAATGACCTTCAAATTAAAGCAGCACAAACAACTTCCCATATGCTGCAATCAAAAAATGGACATAGTTATACGAAAATTATGGCTAGTGAAGAGCAGGCATTTCAAGTTTTAAATTTTATCAAGCAATTTGAGACTTCCCAAGACTTTAAAATGTACTTTGAAACCTTATTGGAAAATCTTCAATTCAGTCAAGATATTCCTCATACTAAATTTGAGAATGCCTTTGCTGAAATTGGCAGGCTTATAGGTTTTTACACTCAGGAACCTGAAGCGGAATTTGGAAACGGCCCTGATGTACTATGGGTGATGACTGGAAATCATTATCTAGTTTTAGAAGCCAAGTCTAGAGCCATACACGGTGAAATCACTAGAGATAATATCAATCAATTATTAGGATCAGGTGAATGGTTCAAAAAACTCTATGGTTCTGCTGCAAATTTTAATTTGGTTACCATTCAACCTCCAAATATAAAAGGGTGGAATGTAAATACTAGTGAAAATACACGAGTGATTGATGAAGAATCATTAAATTTATTAAAAGATAATCTTAGAAGATTTGTTGACGGAATCAATAATTCAGGTTTCACGGCATCTAGTAATAAAGAAATAGCTAACTTATTGGGCATACACAATTTAACAACAAACGGTTTTTTGAAAAGTTTCTTAAAACCTGTAATTTCTAAAAAGGGATAATCTTTTTAAAATATAGATGGTCGAGAGGTCTAAGGCACCTGATTGAAGATCAGGGGTACGGGGAACTGTACCGGGAGTTCGAATCTCCCTCTATCCGCAAAAATACGAAAGTATTATAGCCCGCAACTTCTAGTTGCGGGCTTGTTGGTTAAATCAAGACCATAAAATATTGGAAAAAACAGTGTATTAATTGAATTCTTTTGAATAGGTATGACCCACATTTTGGTTTTTAATACATTTTTGGAAAAGGAATGTTTCAGTTGAGCTATTTGGCTATTTCGGTTCGAATTGTGCCAGTGGTTTCGGTCGGTTAGTGCCAGGCATTTCGGTTTAATTTGTGCCACTTTTGGCAGCAAAGAAAACCATAACGGTTCAAATTGTGCCAGTAATATCGGTTTGATTTGTGCCACTGCCGGTATTCTATGAATCATAACGGTTCGTTTGTGCCAGTCGTATCGGTTCGTTTTGTGCCACTTTGGAAGATCAAGTAATATCTTGTTGCAAAAAATGTAATAAGATATGGCCAACACCCTTGATCCGATGGACTTAAAACAAATTATTTCCCTAAACCTAGATGGTTTTAGCAATCGTAAGATAGCTACCACTCTAGGCATCTCCCGCAACACGGTCAACAGCTATATGAAGTTTTTAACGGCCAGTGACTATTCATTTAAAGAACTACTTTCCTTTGACAATGCACGCCTGAGTGCGCTTTTTCCTTCACATACCACTATTGATAATGAGCGACATGATGAACTGATGCTATATTTTGAGGGGGTCAATAAGGCCCGGAATCATCCTGGTTTTACTTTTCTGTACCATTATCAGGAATATGCGCAGCAGGCTTCCCAGCCGTATAGCTATACGCAGTTTATGGAGCATTATCGGCGGAAATATGCCAAGGTCAAAGGTTCCATGAAACTCGAACATGAAGCCGGTAATGAAATGTACATCGACTATGCGGGTAAAAAATTACATGTCGTTAATAAAGAAACCGGAGAAGTGATCCCGGTAGAGGTATTTATAGCAATTCTTCCCAGCAGCCAGTATACTTACGTAGAGGCTAGCTTAAGCCAAAAACGAGAGGATCTTATCACCTCTTGCGGTAATGCATTACAGTTTTATGGAGGTGTCCCAAAAGCTATTGTCTCAGACAACTTAAAATCGGCAGTGACCAGAGCCAGTAAATATGAGCCGGAGATCAACCGGAGCTTTAAAGATTTTGCCCGCCATTATAACTGTGTGATCAATCCCACCCGCAGCTATGCCCCACAAGACAAAGCTTTGGTTGAGAATGCAGTGCATCTTGTTTATCTGCGTATTTACTATCCCCTGCGGGAGATGACCTTCTTCTCTTTACAGGATCTAAACCGGGAGATAAAGCGCTTACTTGTTGGCTATAACGATCTACTGTTCCAGCGAAAGGAAGCCAGTCGTAGAGAACTGTTTCAATCAGTAGAACGTGAGTACTTAAAACCCCTGCCAACATCTGCCTATGAAATCAAAGACTATAAACGGGCAAAGGTGCAAAAGATGGGCTATGTATACTTCTCTCCAGATAAAAGCTACTACAGTGTTCCCTACCGCTACATCGGTAAAAAGACCCTGATCCATTATACCAAAACTGTGGTCGAGGTTTATTACAATCACGTTCGAATAGCCCTGCATCATCGAAATCCAAGTAAAGGAAGCTACAATACAAATACAGATCATTTAAGTAGCACCCATAAAGGTTATACCTCCTGGAGTCCTGAATATTTTAAAAACAAAGCCGCTCCTCACGGAGCTCACGTAGTGAATTGTGTGGAAAAGATACTTGCTGACAGTGAGTATCCTGAAACAGGCTATAAGCGGGTGATGGGCCTTATCCAGCTCCATAAGTCTTACGGTTCTAAAAGACTTGATAATGCTTGTAAAAGAGCTTTACAGGCAGATGCGACTTCTTATATGCGTATCAAGAATATCCTAAAGAACAACCTTGACCAAAGCTCTCTTTTTTATCAGGATCTTGAAGAAGATAAAACTCATATCCCATCCCATCAAAACATCAGAGGTGCCGCTGCTTATCAATAAATCATTTTAATCCAGAAATATGAATAACAATCAGACTATTGAAAAACTAAAACAAATGCGACTGGGGGCTATGGCCCAGCTACACCTTCAGCATGTAAAGAACAACGAATTAAACGATATCACTGCCGATGAATATCTGGCACTACTCACAGACCATGAGTGGGAGGATCGCCAGAACCGGAAGATTGAACGTCTTTTTAAGCAGGCAAACTTCAGGCAGAAAGCAAGTCTTGTTGAAGTAAACTACGCCTCCAATCGTAACCTCGACAAGAACATGTTTGTTCGTCTGGGATCCCTGGATTTTATAGCTAAAAAGGAAAACCTTATACTGACCGGTGCCTCCGGAGTAGGCAAGAGTTATTTAGCACAGGCCTTAGGCCATCAGGCCTGCATGATGGAATATAAAACCATCTACTCAAACACTGCCCGTCTATTTAAGAAGTTAAAACTCCGTAAAATTGATGGAACCTATCTCAAGGAACTAAATAAACTGCTTAAAGCAGATCTACTCATCCTTGATGATTTTGGACTTCAAGCCTTCGACAATCATGCAAGAGAGACCTTAATGGATATAATCGATGACCGATACAATAAAACATCTACCATATTATCCTCTCAAATACCGGTATCTGCATGGTATGATATTATCGGGGAAGGGACTATTGCTGATGCAATCCTGGACAGGATAGTAAACTCCTCACATAGGATAGATCTTAAAGGAGAATCATTAAGAAAGGGAGTTCTGAAAAACGAGTAACATTATTTTTTTATATAATTGCATGATCTTTCAAAGTGGCACTGTTTGAACCGAAATAGGTGGCACGGTCACTCCGAAATAGCCAGTATTAAACAGAATTATCTTTCTGTAGGATTTAAAGCGGACTTGACTTCAAAGATGTAGATGGGAATGGAGTTTGACCGCTTCCCGATTTTTCTCGGGAAAGGGCGGACAAGTGGAATGGAAATCGGAAGCTTTGGAGTTGGGTTCAAGACCTTTGTAATGAAGCGCTTTTCCCGGAATGTAGCTTTTCGCGAAATGCAGGGGAATGTGCTAAATGGATAATGACTCGATTAATTCACTTCAATTAGAATTACGCCATAAATCAAATATGTCTACCGAAATTTATCCTTGGGATTTTAACAAACCATCTGTAACATTTCTCCATTTGTCAGGAAAATAAGGTGTATGAAAATAGAAATGTGCCAAATCTTTCAGAAAAGCATATCCTGCTTTATCAGTACGATATTCATAGATAAATTCATCTTTTCTTTTCTTTATCTTTTCCTTAAACTCTTCAAAAGGCAATTCGTCTATTAAATTTTTTGTAAGTCTTGTATCCACTTGATATCCATCTCGCAGAGGTTTCGAAAATAACTGTTCTTCGAGGTCGTTTTCTTTATCCTCAATGAGGTTTTCAGACACTGAATTTTTGCTGTGATGAGGAATAAAAAGTCCCAAAGTGATATCGTGTTTTTTGACGAAAATTCTCAATTGGTTATATTCTTCCTCCAAACCAAAAAGAGCAATATACTCTAATAAAACTGCCAACAAAGGCGAGGTGGAATCCGAATAATAAACTGGTTTAGTTCCTGTAACCGTATATTTAATAACATTTTGAATACTATTGTTGGCATCCGGTAGCATTCCAGATTTTTCCTTTCTATATTTTATTGTAGCAAGTATACTTTTAAGATATGCTTTCGCTGCATCAACATCATCTGTCTGTATAAAAAGTTCTATGGTATTGACGATGACCAATGAGTGAATATCCAGCAAAGGTCGCTTAGAAACCGAGTTGTGCTGAACAACATTGTAAACTCCAGTTCTAGCATCTAGTAAGTCGTAGTCTGGGAAACAAGCTTTCTCCATATTTATTAGAATCAACAAATAAGCCAAGTAGTCGAAAGTTCTTTGGGTATAACCCACCTGTTCAGACATACCACCATTTTCTGCGTAAAGTCCATCTTTTGTTTGTACTATGGAAAGAGTCCTATCAAAATACTGTTGCAATACTTCATAGAAAAACAGCATTACCTGATTAAAGTGCTTGAGCACCTTTTTATTATTTTCCAGGTTATTCTTCAAAACCCAGTACCAATATCGTAATACCAAATGAGTAAGGTAGCGTTTTGCAATGTCAAGGTTGTTATATTCTTTAGACTCCGTGTAAATTATGAATGAAATTAGTTTTAAGGATTCAAAAAGTAATTGCCATTTTCTTGGAATTTTAGTTTTATAGCCTTTCCATTCAATCTTTTCAAATAATGAATCGATAAGTTTTATAAAGTCTCGTGAAACCCCATCGGATGTATCCAAATTAACCAAAACTCTATTGAAAAGTTTTGTGGTGGAAGAATCAGTAAGTAGGTATGCCCCGAAAAGGTTTTCAGAGAACATAGCGGTTAAACGTGCAATATCCCAACGTTCAAAAACCGTGTTATCTACAGGTTTACTTATTTTGACCAAAAAGTTTTCGAAGGTTTTTTGCAGGCCGCCTTCAATAACCCCATTGTGCACAATTACAACTTTTAAGGGTAGTTCTTGGAATTTTGGGTACGCCGATACAAATGGCGTATAAGTTGCTTCGGTAATTGATTCCTGTATTCCATCTTTACCGTAAAAGTTCCTCGTAGTGATATTTCTGTCCGCTCCACCCTTTAGTTCAAAATAGAATCGCTTTTTAACTTTATCTTCGTCAATCCCAACAGCCACAATGTCTTTGCCATATTCTTGCAAACCCAAATATTCGGTCGGTTTAGACAAAATCTCAAATCCCATACTTTCCAATAAAAGAGGGAAAATACGATTTAGCTCGTCTTTCTCTGTTAAAGATTCCAGATAGTCCTTAACCACTAGTTGCTTAATATTCATCTCTTATCGTAGGTATTTAAAATATACTCTTGCAGGTCGGGATTTTTGAACAATCTGGCGTCAAGTATAAAACTGGATTCTACTTTCCCTAATGGCATCACTTTATCTTCAAGTTCTTGCTTCCAACTGTTGCCCCTAACTATTATTGTACTCCTCCCCACAGCCGCAAGAATACCATTGGGATTCTCATTAATATCTTGCATCATTTTGGCTCTATTCTCGTGTTCTAGACTATAATACAAATCCATTAAATCCCGTTCATTTTCATAGGGGTTTAGGTCATTTATAGATTTCTTTTTTGATACAATAGATTCATAATTTTTATAGGCTTCCCTTAACGGTCGTACAAATGCTTTATCTTCTTTAGATTCATCTAATAGGTTTTCTATGTCGTCCAGTAAAGACCTATGGTAGGCATCATATATCAGTTCAGAGAGTTTTATCTGAAGAAACTTTACAACTTCCGGATAAGGCGAACGTCTTAATGGAAGAACTATTGGAAGTAATTTGTCAAAAGTATGTGGAAACAAGGTAATAGCTTCAATCGCCTTTGCCTGCTCCTGTTTTGTGTCCAATTTCAGCAAATCTATTGGAAGTGCCCCAAAACTTCCAGTCATTATAATTTCTACCGGAAGCAAACCAAACTTGTCCTCAGGCTTAAAAAGTTCAAGGATATGTTTTTCTGTTTCTTGTATATTATTACTCCAAAAATGGAAAATGGAACTTTCAAATCGGTTGATGGAACCTCTTTGCCATCCAGCTAGGTAAAACATTTTCATTAGGTGAAATAAATGCTCGGGATGCTCATAGTTATAGAAAAAGCTTTCTATAACGGAAATATCCTGCGTATTTTCAAAATAAATGTGGAGCAATTTGTATTTCTCAGCCTCAAAAGACTTAAGATTATAGATTATTCTGTGAAAGGCAATTTTAACAAGTTCCTTATTTTCTTTTTGAAGATAGGTGGTAATTAAATTAAAACAACCCTTCCGCAGTTCTTCACTTACTTTTGGATTGTCGATTAAACCGCAAATAACTTGAGTTTTACTACCAATAGATTCTGGTAAATAATCATTATGGACTAATTCGAATATCGAATTATTTTGCTCGTCTGAAAGGTTTTGTAACGAATTTAAAACGTGATAGCCCTGTTGCGGATGCTTGTTTTGTAGCTCAAATGCCTTTTCAAATACCCCTTCAAATCCATTATTGTGAAGTCCTATTAAAAGGCTAGCTATGAAAAATGTATCATTGGGTTGTTCTGACCTGATGGCAATAGAATAAATATTTTTTGCTAAATCAAAATTGTTGAACGGTAGCTTACGGGCAAATTCATCCACGTAATATCGGTCGTCAAAAGCAAGTGTTCGCTGACATATCTCCCAAATATCTTTTGCTGAATATTTTGAATATGGAAGGAATCTATAAAGGTGCTGTTCAAATAAGAAGAGTTCCTTCTCTCTTTCTCCTTTAGGCTTCAATTTGTCTAAAAAATATCCTTTGACATCAAATCCATCTGAATGCAGTCTATGTAAAATATAACCTTGTAATCCCTTAATCAAACTGCCGTAACCATTGATTACATTTTTGGCAATTCCATTTTCCTCTTTTAATTTTTCCTGAAAATCTTCTACAAAACCAAAAGCTCCCACAATATTCTTAGGCATTTCTCTTTCAAGTTTAACTTCAGCTTCTTTAAGTAGGGCTTCGTTAAATTCAATAGAATTTGGGTTGAGCTTAATAAATTCAGGATTTGATTCCATTTGTAGGACGATTTCTTTTTTCAACAGTAGGCCACAATTAGCTGTTTCCACTTTAGGAAATTCTATTTTTTTTGTGTTTATACACTTTTGGATTAAAGTGTTAATCTGTCTATCAATCTTGACCATCGGATTAAATGTTTACTTAAAAAAGTTCAATCATCTCAAACTCTGAATATAAGCCCGTAAAAGTTGATTTTCATTTTAGCTTAATGATACCAAATGAAATCATTTTTAATGAGTTCATTAAATATACTTAAATGTTGTACCTATGTTGTACCTGAGCATAAAAAAAGCCGAGATTTTCATCTCAGCTCTTTTTCGTACCGAAGGCGGGAATCGAACCCGCACGCCTTATCAGCAATGGATTTTGAATCCATCGTGTCTACCAATTCCACCACTTCGGCCTAACATTTTACGCTCTTTTAAGTTTGGATTTTGAATCCAGCGCGTCTACCAGTTCCGCCACCAAGGCTAGTGGACGGCAAAAGTATGAAATTTTCTTTTCGCAAATAAATAATCCGAAAAATTAATTCAGTAGAACAAACTATATAAAAAATCTCCACTACTGTCCCCGTCTTTGCCCATCTTAACAAGAAATTGTACTTTCGGCGATTATCATTTTTGAAATATGTCACAATTCTGGTTGTATTTTAGATTAGGCCTGGAACATGTATTGGACTGGAACGCCTATGATCACATTCTTTTCCTTATAGTTCTTGTAGCAGCCTACTCCTTCCACACCTGGAAGAGGGTGTTATGGCTGGTAACAATCTTTACTCTTGGCCACACAATTTCACTTTTCCTATCGGTTTATGAGATCGTGATCGTTGACAGCACCTGGGTAGAATTTTTGATCCCGCTTACTATTTTGATCACGGCTGTTTTTAATATGATCAATGCCAGGAAAAAAGAGAGCAAAAACAACATCAGTATACTTTACCTTACCACAGCTTTTTTCGGGATCATTCACGGATTGGGTTTTTCCACTTATTTTAAGATGATCGCATCGGGAACAGACATTTTTCTGCCTTTACTGGAATTTGCTTTGGGAATAGAGACCGCTCAAATAATTGTGGTTTTGTGTGTAATGATCGTGGGATTTATTCTACAAAATATGCTCAGGGTAAAGAGAAGAGACTGGATCCTGGTAATTTCAGCCTTGGTCATTGGGATCATTTTACCTATTCTAAAAGAAAACTATCTTGCGCTATAAAATTTAACTTTCCTTTAATGGATTAATTTCAGCCTTGCAATATTTTAGTAAAGCTCAAAGTCTCAACTACTTAAAAAGCTTTATATCTTGCAGGGGCTTTAAACACTATGCAAAAGACGAAGCAATTAAAATTTGACAGGGCCTATCTTAGAATAGCTAAAGAATGGGGGAAACTTTCTCACTGCCAACGCAAACAGGTTGGCGCGCTTATTGTAAAAGATAGAATGATCATTTCTGACGGATATAACGGAACCCCCACCGGTTTTGAGAATCCTTGTGAAGACGAGGAAGGGTACACTAAATGGTACGTGCTTCATGCCGAAGCAAATGCTATTTTAAAGGTAGCCGGTTCCACGCAGTCGTGTAAAGGGGCAACTCTGTATATCACCATGTCTCCGTGCAAGGAATGCAGTAAACTGATACACCAGAGCGGCATTACCCGTTTGGTATATCAAATAGATTATAAAGATAATTCCGGAATTGACTTTTTAGATAAAGCCGGAGTAGAAATAGAGCAAATCACCGAATTAGACGGTTGAAAAATAACAGTAAAAAATATCTGCCACTTCTATTAGGCTTCGCCTGCGCCATTGGCGTACTAATAGGTGCTGCCCTGGATTTTTCCAGCTATACCTCCAACTCTTTTCTCAAACCCAACAAAAAGAAAGAAAAATTAGCCCGACTCATAGACTACATCGAATATGAATATGTAGATGATGTGGATATGGACAGTATTGTAGATGTTACCGTGAACGAAATCCTCACAGACCTCGATCCGCATTCGGTATATATACCCAAATCTGAATACGTGAACCTCAGCGCCAGCATGAAAGGTGATTTTGTGGGAATTGGGGTGAGCTTTAGAAACATCAATGATACCATTGCTGTGATCCAGACCCTTGAAGGCGGGCCTAGTGAAAAGGTAGGAATTAAGGGGGGAGACAGAATTCTTTATGCCAATGATGAGCCTCTATTCGACTCAAATATCAGTGAGGATTCGATTACCAATAAATTAAAAGGAGAGGAAAACACGAAGGTGGTTCTTAGAGTGCATCGCAAAGGGGTGCCCGAGCTTCTTGAATTCAGTGTAAAGCGCGGAAAGGTGGCCTTAAAAAGCGTCGATGCTGTTTATATGCTCACCGAAGATCTTGGCTATATCAAGATCAATCGCTTTGCGGAATCTACCTATGAAGAATTTAAAAAAGGTCTTTTAAGCCTGAAGAAAAAGGGTGCTACCCAAATCGTTCTGGACCTTAGGAATAATCCGGGGGGCTATCTCGCCGAAGCCACTAAGATCGTTGATGAATTCCTTCCTGAAGATAAACTTGTGCTCATCACAAAGAATAAAAAAGGAGCTGTTGAAAAGACCTACGCTACAAAAGAAGGGAACTTTGAAACCGGCGAACTTTATGTACTCATCAATGAAAATTCTGCTTCGGCAAGTGAGATCATTGCAGGGGCTTTACAGGACAATGATAAAGGTACCATTGTAGGCAGACGCTCCTACGGCAAAGGCCTTGTGCAACGGGAAATGGCTTTGGGAGATGGAAGTGCAGTAAGACTTACCATTGCAAGGTATTACACCCCTACAGGAAGATCTATCCAGCGGCCATACGACAATGGCAGTGAAGAATATTTCAACGACTACCTTAACCGGTATAAGAATGGGGAATTACAGAGTGCAGACAGCATTCATGTGGAAGATTCACTCAAATATATCACCCCCGGCGGAAAGGTCGTCTATGGTGGTGGCGGGATCATCCCCGATGTCTTTATTCCCAAGGATAGCAATTTTGAAAGACAAAGCTTAAATCTCATGCTTCGCAACGGCTATATGGACGCTTTTATATTCGAAGTTCTGGAGAAGAACAGAAGCTTTTATAATGCACTAAGTGAGGAAGAGTTTATGGAGCGGGAATTGATCACAGACGAGGTGCTGAGGGAATTTCGTGCGTTCATGTTAAGAGAAAATTTCGAAATGCAGTTCTCGCATTACAGGCCGGTGCTTAGGAGATACTTTAAAGCCGCTATGGGTCAGCAGTTGTTTGGCAGTACAATCTTTGAGCAGATCGTAAATGAAGATGACCTGGCGCTTGAAAAGATCATTACCCTTTCCAAAGAGAAAAAATTCAAAAACTAGAGTAGGTTTATTTTATCTTGTCGTGCACTTTGGTGTGTTCTCCGCTATTCCATTCGGTAAGAATATCTGTGGCAACTGCTGCACCACTGCCGCAGGCAATAGCATATTGACTTCTGTGCCCGGCTAAAGTACCTGCAACGTAAAGTCCGGGGTAAACCAGGTGATTCACATTTTCGAGCTGTATCCTTTCCTTGGAAGGTTTTGCCTTTTTATGAGGGATCACATAATCTTCCAATCCTTTTATCAGAAATGGCTGCGCGTAACCTGTAGCCAAAATCACCTTTTTGGAGGTATATGTATTCTTATTGGTAAGCACTTCAAAGCCGCCTTCCAAAAATGATATTTTCTGAACCTTTTCTTTTGTGATCTGTTGCACTTCAGGATAAAGCTCCTGAAGTTGGTTGATGCCGGAATTCAGGACATCCTTACCGGCGGTTCCGGGAGAAATTCCAAGGACATTGTTTAAGAGTGCACTCGATAGATGAGAAGATCGCTGATGCGCGAACAGCGCCACCTTTTTTCCTTCAGAAAAGGGTTTGGAAAGACCCGATCCCAGCACCAGGGCACAGGATAAACCTGCAGCACCTCCGCCAATGATCAGGACATCAAACTGCATTAGTCTTCAGACCTTTCTGAAATGGCACGGGACATTAACAGGATCACCATTAGAACTACCACGATACTTGAGGCCAGCACCCCGATCAAGGCAGTTTTGCTATCTCCCGAAAATGCATTCTGAAAATCAACAAAAGTGAGGTTATAAATAATAAGCGCAGAGGCAACGGCAATAAGAAAATAAATGAAGGCTTTCATATGAATAAGCTCTTAATATTGGTAGCAAAAAGTTTAACGGCTATAGCCAGGAGAATGACCCCAAAAATCTTACGGATCACGTTGATTCCCTGTTTCCCCAGGAAGTTCTCGATCTTACCTGACGATTTAAGGACAATGTAGACAAAAATAATATTTATAATTATGGCAGCAATAATATTAACAGTCGCATATTCTGCTCTTAATGCCAGGATGGAGGTCATGGTTCCCGCCCCTGCAATCAATGGAAAAGCAAGTGGCACCACAGCAGCAGTTTCGGGCGCATCATCTTTATAAAGCTGGATGCCAAGGATCATCTCCAGGGCTAAAAAGAACAGGATCAGCGCTCCTGCTACGGCAAAGGAGTTGACATCGATTCCAATTAGATTAAGGATCTCTTTTCCCACAAAAAGAAAAGCGATCATAAGGATTCCCGCCACTACGGTAGCTTTCTCACTTTGAATATGTCCCGCCTTCTTTCGCAGGTCAATAATGATAGGAATACTTCCAATGATATCTATTACCGCAAAGAGGATCATGCTGGCGGTAGCTATTTCTCTGAAGTTAAGTTCCATACTCAAAATTTAGCCTGCAAAAGTACTTCGAATTGACCATTAATAATTTTAATATGAAAATTTTAACAGAATGTAAATTGGTTTTTGGCTAAAGAAAACCTGCTGAAAAAAGGTATATTTACCACATGTTTCAGCTTGGAAAAACTATTGTTTCTGAAGAGATCCTGAAAAAGGATTTTGTTTGTAACCTTTCGGCCTGTAAAGGAGCCTGTTGTATTGCGGGAGATGCCGGGGCACCCCTTGAAGAAGCCGAAACTGATATCCTGGAAGACCTTTATCCAAAGATCAAACCTTACCTGCGAAAAGAAGGGATAGAAGCCATTGAAAAACAGGGCCCTTCCATTATAGGAGAAGACGGAGAATACGAGACTCCTCTGATCGATGGTGCAGACTGTGCCTATGTCACCTTTGACAACAAAGGCACTGCTCTCTGCGGGATTGAGGAAGCTTATAACCAGGGAGATATTGATTGGAAGAAACCCGTTTCCTGTCATCTTTATCCTGTACGCACCCGGGATTACTCAGAATTCTCTGCAGTGAATTATCATCACTGGTATATCTGCGACGACGCCTGCACCCTTGGAAAAGAACTACAGGTACCTGTATATAAATTTGTTAAAGATGCTCTTATCAGGAAGTTTGGTGAAGACTGGTATGCCGAGCTTGAAAAAATCGCTGAGAAACAAAAAGAGCAGGAGGCTTAATATTTTACTCATCTGTTTTTTGGACCACAACAAATTGATCTTTTGATTAAATGTGGTTTAGATGCTGCTGAAAAGTTTCATTACCGTCTCGTATAAAAAGTAGCGGGTTTTATGTAATATTTCCAAGAGTATAAAAGACCTTAGATTTACACCTTACTTTTGATTTTAACACTTTCTCCGCTATTTTTTATATACGTTGTAGTGGGTAGTATTTTTTCGTGTGCTATTTCTTGAATTTCTCCATTTCGTGCTACTATCAATGGACTTTTTTTATAGCGTTTAAATTCTACTAATTTTTGGTAAGATTTTTCAAGCCCCTCAACTATTTTATTTCTCTTTTCGGTTATTTGCTCTCTTTTATCCATTGTATTTTTTATTAAGTTCTGTCCAAATTTCCATATTCCCAATTTCCTCTATGTTATCGGCACCTTGAGCGATTATCTGATATGGTTCTCCTGAATTATCAATAAACATCCAGTCATCAACCAGCTCTTTAAAGATAGCGAAAAAGTTTTTCAGTCCGTTGTCATACCTTCTACGAATTACTTTTTCGGGAATGTTATGTCCGCCTTCTTTAACCCGTGTTTCCACCCGTTTTACTGCCAGATTGGGGGAACTCAGCCAGAAGAAAAGCAATGTGACAGAGTAGCCTTTTTCTTGAGCATCGATAACGAAATTCTTATAGCTTTTTGTTGCTAAAGTCGTCTCAAATGCAAAATCCTGGTCAGATTTTAAAAGTGTTTTTATTGCTTTCCAACATTAATCTGCCGGCTTGTATTCCTGCTCTTTCAGGTCGGAAAGGGGATAACCCTTTAGCAATTTCATCTGCATTGACAAATTCATCACATCCCAATATGTCTGGTAATATAGTATAGGAAGCAGTAGTTTTTCCTGCTCCGTTACATCCCGCTATGATATATAATTTTTTCATTTATTAGAATTCATAGCAAATATAACTCTAATTTATACTTGTAAAGAGATTCTGGATATTACCCACAACTCTCAGAAAGTCTATTTTTCATTATCTTTATTGTAAAGTATAAACCATGGAAAACAGGCGAAATTTCATCAAAAAATCCGGATTAGTCCTTGCTGCCACAGCTTTGCCTTTTCCGGGTTTTTTATTTGGAGCAGAAAAGAAAAAGCTTGGAGTAGCCCTCGTGGGCTTAGGCGGTTATAGCACACATCAACTCGCCCCTGCGCTGCAGGAAACCGAATATTGTGAACTGCGTGGCATCGTAACGGGAAGTCCGCACAAGATCCCTCAATGGCAGGAAAAATATGGAATTCCCGATTCCAATGTTTACAATTACGAGAACATGCACGAGATCGCCAATAATGATGACATTGATGTGGTCTATATTGTCCTGCCGAACTCCATGCATGCCAAGTACACCATTATTGCAGCCAATGCAGGAAAGCATGTGTGGTGTGAAAAACCTATGGCAATGAACGCTGAAGAATGCCGACAAATGATCGCGGCCTGTGAAAAGAACAAAGTAAGATTGGCTATAGGTTACCGGCTCCAGCATGAAAAAAATAACCGCATCATGATGAAATGGGCAGAGACCAATCCCTATGGTCCGATTCAGGAATTGCAGGCGGCAGCCGGTTTCTACAGTAACAACCCCGGGTGGCGGGCAGAAAAAGAGATGGGTGGCGGTGCCATGTATGATATGGGCGTTTACCCTCTTAACACCTCCCGCTACACCACCGGCCGTGAACCCATAGCTGTTTCGGCCCGATCATCCACCAGCAGACCACAGATTTTTAGTGAAGTGGATGAAACCATGGAGTTTACCCTGGAATTTCCTGACGGAATTACAGCTCACTGCCGCACAAGCTTTGGACAAAGCATGAACAACCTCGAGGTTAGCTGCCGTGACGGTTCCTATTACCTTCAACCTTTTCAGTCGTACAGTGGTGTAAAAGGAGGAACAAGCGACGGCAAAGTTCTGGAGCCAATGAGAAAGAATCAGCAGGCCGTACAAATGGACGATGACGCTTTGGCCATAATTAATAACGAACCTCTAATCGCTCCCGGGGAAGACGGACTGAAGGATATCATCGTTCTTGAAAAAATCTATGAATCGGCTGCCAGGGGCGGTGAAACGCTCAAAATATAAGTCTTTAAAAATGCCCTTTTTGAGCATTGTTAACTGGTAAAAAATCCGGAGGCCGAATCCCTGTTCTTAATTCTTTTAACAGGAACTAAGTACTTCATTTATAAACATCTAATCACGGAGTTTAACAAAAATTCAGCAACAAATTTTATTTGTCATGTTGAAAACTTTGTTGAAAAGCTTTCAGTCGCTGTAGGAGAAACTCTTACATAATTCCCAATATTTGTTAGAACCATTAACACCAACCAAACTACAAAGATTATGGCTCAGTTAGAACCCATTTTGCAGGAGAACAAGGACAGATTCGTGATCTTCCCCATTAAACATCACGACATCTGGGATTGGTACAAGAAAATGGAGGCAAGTTTCTGGACTGCAGAAGAAATTGACCTGCACCAGGACCTTACCGACTGGAACCATAAATTAACGTCTGATGAAAGATATTTCATCAAGCACATCCTTGCCTTTTTTGCCGCATCTGATGGGATCGTGAATGAAAATTTAGCAGAGAATTTCGTCAATGAAGTTCAGTATTCTGAAGCTAAATTCTTCTACGGATTCCAGATCATGATGGAGAACATTCATTCAGAAACCTACTCCCTGCTCATCGACACCTACGTAAAGGATGAGAAGGAAAAAAATCAGCTTTTTAAAGCAATTGAAGTATTCCCCGCTATTCAGAAAAAAGCCCAATGGGCCCTAAAATGGATAGAATCTGATTCCTTTGCTGAAAGGCTTATTGCTTTCGCCGCCGTGGAAGGGATCTTCTTTTCGGGCGCCTTCTGCTCTATTTTTTGGCTGAAGAAACGCGGACTTATGCCGGGGCTCACCTTTTCCAATGAATTAATTTCAAGAGACGAAGGTGTGCATTGCGACTTCGCAGTTCACCTGCACAACAACCACCTGGTGAATAAGGTGCCAAAAGAGCGAATTAGAGCGATCATTGTAGATGCGCTTAATATCGAAAGAGAATTCATTACAGAATCTCTTCCGGTAAGCCTCATCGGTATGAATTCCAAATTGATGACCCAATACCTTGAATTTGTAGCCGACCGACTGCTGGTAGAATTGGAATGTGAGAAAGAATACGGCACTGCAAATCCTTTCGACTTTATGGATATGATCAACCTGCAGGGGAAAACCAACTTCTTTGAAAAACGAGTTGGGGAATACCAGAAAGCGGGTGTGATGAACAAGGACAAAGACGCAGACAAGATCAGCTTTGACGCCGATTTTTAGGCCCCCTAACCCCCGAAGGGGGGACTAAATATCTTTTGCTTCACCTTCGGTGAAGCATCATCTAAATAATCGTCCACACCTCCTCCCCTTTTGGGGAGGCAGGGAGGGGCTTCATTAAACCTTCAGTTATGTTCGTAGAAAAAAGAGACGGCCGCAGAGAACCCATTATGTTTGACAAGATCACAGCTCGTATTAGAAAGTTGTGTTATGGATTAAATGAACTGGTCGATCCGGTTAAGGTGGCGATGCGGGTGATCGAAGGATTGTACGATGGAGTAACCACAAGTGAACTGGATAACCTCGCAGCCGAGATCGCAGCTACGATGACCACTTCTCATCCCGACTACGCGAAGCTGGCGGCAAGAATTTCGGTTTCTAACCTGCACAAGAACACGAAGAAAAGCTTTTCAGAAGTAATCACCGACCTCTACGAATATGTAAATCCAAGAACAAATCAGAAGTCGCCGCTAATTGCCGATGATGTTTACGAGGTGATCCAGAAGAATAAAGATCTGCTGGATTCGACCATCATTTATAACCGGGATTTCCAGTACGACTACTTCGGATTCAAAACTCTCGAGCGCTCCTACTTGCTAAAGATCAACGGAAAGATTGCCGAAAGGCCGCAGCACATGCTCATGAGAGTTTCTGTTGGAATACATCCTGATGATATGGAAGCCGCTATCGAGACTTACGAGCTCATGTCGAAGAAGTATTTCACCCACGCGACTCCTACGCTCTTCAACGCCGGAACACCTAAGCCACAAATGTCCTCCTGCTTCCTTTTGACCATGAAAGATGACAGCATCGACGGGATCTACGACACGCTGAAGCAAACTGCCAAGATCTCGCAATCTGCCGGCGGAATTGGTCTGTCTATTCACAACGTGAGGGCTACCGGTTCTTATATTTCAGGCACTAACGGGACTTCCAACGGCATTGTTCCCATGCTTCGGGTTTTTAATGACACTGCACGTTATGTCGATCAGGGCGGCGGAAAGCGCAAAGGTTCCTTTGCCATTTATGTAGAGCCATGGCATGCCGATATCTTTGATTTCCTCGACCTAAAAAAGAATCACGGAAAAGAAGAAATGCGTGCCCGCGACCTTTTTTACGCGATGTGGGTGCCCGATCTTTTCATGAAACGCGTGGAAGCAAATGAAGACTGGACGCTGATGTGTCCGCACGAGTGCCCCGGACTTTACGATATTCATGGCGATGAATTTGAAGAACTTTACTTAAAATATGAAGCTGAAGGCAAAGGTCGGAAAACCATAAAAGCCCGTGAGCTATGGGAGAAGATCCTGGAATCGCAGATCGAAACCGGAACCCCATACATGCTGTACAAGGATTCGGCGAACAGGAAATCAAATCAGCAGAATTTGGGTACCATCCGTTCCTCAAATCTTTGTACCGAGATCCTGGAGTACACCAGCGAAGACGAAGTGGCTGTTTGTAATCTTGCTTCCATTGCGCTGCCCATGTTCGTAAAAGGAGATGAATTTGATCATAAGGAACTGTTCAGGATCACCAAAAGAGTCACCAGAAACCTTAACAAGGTGATCGATCGGAATTACTATCCTGTAAAGGAAGCTGAAAATTCTAATTTGAGGCACCGGCCTGTCGGACTTGGAGTTCAGGGACTGGCGGATACTTTTATCAAACTCAGGCTGCCCTTCACCAGTGATGCTGCAAAACAGCTGAATCAGGAAATTTTTGAGACCTTATACTTCGCTGCCGTCACTGCTTCCATGGAAATGGCTAAAGAAGAGGGAGCCTATTCCACTTATGAAGGTTCACCAATGAGCAAAGGTCAATTCCAGTTCAACCTGTGGGGGATCAATGATGAGGACCTCAGCGGAAGATGGGATTGGGCAAAGCTTAGAAAGCAGGTGCTCAAGAATGGCGTTCGCAACTCTCTTTTAGTGGCGCCTATGCCAACTGCCTCAACCTCTCAGATCCTTGGAAACAATGAAGCCTTTGAACCATACACGTCTAATATTTACACCCGCCGCGTACTTTCGGGAGAGTTCATCGTGGTGAACAAACACCTGCTGGAAGACCTTGTGGAAAGAAACCTGTGGACAGAGGATGTTAAAAATGCCATTTTACGATCTAATGGTTCTGTACAGAATATTGATGTAATTCCTGATGATCTAAAAGAGCTCTACAAAACAGTTTGGGAACTCAGCATGAAAGACATCATTGACATGTCCCGTCACCGTGGATATTTTATTGATCAGTCCCAGTCCCTCAATCTTTTCATGGAGAACGCCAACTACAGCAAGTTAACCTCCATGCACTTCTACGCCTGGAAGAGCGGACTCAAAACCGGAATGTATTACCTACGGACCAAAAGTGCGGTTGACGCCATAAAATTTACCCTTGCAAAAGAGGAAAAGAAGGAAGAAATCCCTGCGGAAGCAATGAAGCCTGCAGCAGTTCCGGTACCGGAAGGCACATCTCTATCTCCTGAGGAACTTCGTGCTCTTATCGCCAGCTCCAAAGAAGCTGAAGGGGATGATTGTTTGATGTGCGGGAGTTAATGAGTAGAAAGTTTGATAAGAACCTGGAGTCTGGAATCTAGAACCTAGACTTTTTAGCAGTTCAAGGCCGTATCGCGGATTTTTTTCTGTTCCAGGTTGCTTGTTAAAGGCTGCAGATTTGCCAGAGTTTTAAACCAGTAACATCTAAGGTGAACCGTTTCTCAATAATTTCATGAAAAGAACTTCGGCAAATCTCATTTCGAGATTTCTCATCACATCTCCTTTTTGGCAAAAGCAGATGCTCTGTCGAAATGACAAACTTCTCTGTCCACTGTCCACTTTTTTCTGCTAATTGATCATTGCTAATTGTTAATTGATTTGGCTATTTTTGGAACTTAAGAAAAAATTTCACCATGATGAACTGGGAGCAGCTGCTTTCTTTGAGAAAAGCAGGAGATACAAATAAAAGATTAAGAAAAGAACAGAACGCTACCCGGCTAGGATTTGAAGTTGACTATGACAGGATCATTTTTTCTTCAGCCTTTAGAAGTCTGCAGGATAAAACCCAGGTAATCCCGCTTTCAAAAACCGATTTCGTACACACGAGGCTTACACACAGTTTAGAAGTCTCTGTAGTTGGAAGGTCTTTAGGCCGACTGGCGGGACAGAAGATCCTGGAGAAGCATCCACAACTGGAGAAAACCCACGGTTATCAAATGAACGATTTTGGAGCTATTGTAGCCGCTGCTGCTTTGGCTCATGATATTGGTAATCCGCCGTTTGGGCATTCAGGGGAAAAAGCTATTGGAGAATATTTCAGCAATGGTAACGGGAAAAGATTTAAGGAGATGCTCACGCCTGAAGAATTTCAGGACTTGACGAAGTTTGAAGGAAATGCAAATGGCTTCAAGATACTTACAGAAGACCGGCCGGGAATTCCCGGTGGCATCAGGCTTTCTTATGCTACTTTGGGAGCTTTTATAAAATACCCGAAGGAATCCCTTCCGCATAAACCTACCTCAAATATAGCCGATAAAAAATTCGGAATATTTCAGTCAGAAAAAGCCTTTTTTGAAGAGGTAGCAAATGAACTGGGACTTATTTCCACCAGCAAAGGAAAAAACCTTAGCTATTGCCGGCATCCTCTCGCTTTCCTCGTAGAAGCTGCTGATGATATTTGCTATACGATCATAGATTTTGAAGACGGGATCAACCTGGGACTTATTCAGGAGGAATATGCGCTGGAATATTTGATCAACCTGGTAAAGGATTCCATCATCACCAAAAAATACCACAACCTGCAAACCCGTGCCGACAGGTTGAGCTATTTACGTGCTTTGGCTATTAATACCCTCCTTACCGAAGCCGTAGAGATCTTTATGGCCAATGAGGAGGCTATCTTAAAAGGGGAATTTCATGAAGCTTTGTTTGACAGGAGTAAATATGAAGCTCAAATCACAGACATCATTAAGATAAGCATTGACAAGATCTATCAAAGTGAGGAGGTTATCAGTAAAGAAATTGCCGGCTACCAGATGCTTTCTCACCTGCTGGATACTTATACAGAAGCTCTTTTGCCGCAGGATGAGGTGTATACGAACTACAATAAACTCGTCTTAAAACTTATTCCTCATGCGGGAGATTTTGAAGATCTTCCGGTTTATGAGAAGCTCATAAAAATTTGCAGCTATATCTCCTCATTAACAGACAGTAATATTGTTTCGTCTTTCAAAAAATTCAAGGGGCTGAAAATTTAATTTTTCGTATTTTGCCGTACTAGTTTCTTCGGAAGTAGTTACATCCTTATATGAGCAAAAGATTATATTTCATTCTTCCGGTGCTGGTATTCGCCACTGTTTTTGGTCTATACCAGGTTTCAGAAGAGAATTCCAACCCCAATATTACCGAGATCCGGAAGAAACATTACGATTTTCTAAAAACTAAGGCGCCTGAAAAAGACCAGGGATTCTCCCGTCTTGAAAAAATTCAGAAAGGATTACCTCCCAATAAATACTACGAGCAAATGGAGTATTTAACTATGAATCCTGCTCTGGGTTATCCCGAACCTCATAAAGTCAGGGAATTGTATGAATCCTTACTTCAGCAAAGAAAAGGCAAAAAAAGCACGGTTAAATCTCCGGGAGACGGTGAAGCCCATCCCTGGATTTCAAGAGGCCCCAGCAATGTGGGAGGCCGCACCAGGGTCCTGCTTTTTGACCCAAATGACGAAACCGGCAGAAGGGTATTTGCCGGTGCGATTAGTGGGGGTTTATGGCTCAATGAAAATATCACCAGTGAGTCTTCTCCCTGGAAAAAGGTAGAAGGTTTGCCGGCAAACCTCAATATTTCCTGCATTACCGTTGATCCCAGAGATCCAAACATCTGGTACGCAGGTACCGGCGAGCAATATACCGGCGGAGATGTTATTGGGACAGGAGTCTATAAAACCACCAATGGAGGTGAAACCTGGGCAAAAGTGCTGGATGTGGAAGCATTTAGAACTCCGGGCTCCGGCCAAAATGCAAGAGTAATAGGCGGTGTATATTATATCAATGATATAGAAGCCTGGGATAACGGCAGCAGTACAGAGATTTTTATTGGAGTCTCTACACACCTTTATGCCAATGCCCGTAATCCAACTAACTATTTAGGTTTTTTTGACAAGGGTCTCTACGGAAGTAAAGATGGCGGGAACAACTGGACTAAAATCCTTGAAGATGAATCCTTCAACGACTTTGAAGTAGACGCTGCCGGAAATATCTGGGTAGCCACTACCTATTCTCCCGGAGTGGAAAATTCACGGGGAGGAATGATCTTTAAAAGAGAAAAAGGAGAGAACACCTTATGGAATTTGATCACCACCATTCCCAATGTCTACAGAACCGAGATCGAAGCATCTCCATTAAATGCAGAGAAATTTTATATTCTTTCTGAAGGCCTTTCTGAAGAGGCCGAAATGTGGATCACCACAGATGCTTTTAGCTCGATTATTCCACTAAATGAACCCAATGATGCAGATCTTGATATTCCTGCAGACGATTTCGCCCGCGACCAGGCTTTTTATAATCTCATGATCGAGGCAGACCCTACTAATGATAATATTGTTTATGCCGGTGGGATCGACCTTTTTCGTTCTACAAACAGTGGACAGAGTTGGGAGCAGATCTCAAAATGGTCGAATAATGACAATTTGGATCAACTTCCGGTTTCTGAAGTTCATGCAGATCATCACGTGATGCGATTTAGGCCGGGAAATACCAATCAGGCGATCTTTGGTCATGATGGCGGAGTTTCTTTTGCCAGAGATCTTGCTGCTGCCAGCACTTCTGATGTTTTTATTACTCCTGAGAATAATTATATCACCACCCAATTCTATTCTATTGCGGTTGCTCCTACTTCCTTCTCCAGCGGAGATTATTTTTTAGGCGGCACACAGGATAACGGCACCCAATTGATCCAAAATGGAGATCCTGTTTCGATAGGTATTTTGGGAGGAGACGGGGCTCATGCCTTTTTTGATCAGGAAGATGCCGAATATTTTATCGCCAATCTGGTTTATAATGACCTTATCGTATTGTACAATTATGATAAGGGAGATTATGCCCTTATAGCAAATAATGAAGACAGAGATGGCTTTTTTATCAATCCGCAGGCATTAGATTCAAATCAGGACAAGCTTTATTCCAATGGTCCTGACGACCGGGCGGGGACTCTGTACCGGTACGAAAATTTGACCAACCTAACTTCCATTGGTGATGATGGCATCACGAATGATGATCCTGTGGCCCGAAGACGCACTTTGACGAATTCCCTGCTGGATGTTTCCATAAGTGCCATGAATGTTTCGCCGTACACAACTACCAGCAGTACGGTATATCTTGGCCTCATCAACGGGAAATTACTTAAAGTGGAGAATGCAGACGGGGAACCTGCAAATGCCACCTGGACGAATCTTACCGGAAGCCAGTTTCTGGGAAGTATTTCGGATATTGAATTTGGCAGTAGCGAGGATGAATTGTTGGTGACCTTCTATAATTACGGAGTAAGAAATGTGTGGTACACTTCGAATGCAAATGCAGCCAATCCTACCTGGGTGAGTAAAGAGGGAAATCTACCCGATCTTCCTGTGCTTAGCATTCTTGCCAATCCATTGAATAAAGAAGAAGTGATCATAGGGACAGAACTCGGAATTTGGGCTACAGAAAATTTTAGCTCCAACTCCCCTGTTTGGCAACAATCCTATAACGGAATGAGTGACGTAAAAGTTACCGATCTGGATCTTAAAAAGGGGAATAATGTAGTGTACGCTGCTTCCTATGGCCGCGGAATGTTCTCCGGAAGGTTTAAAACTGCCGTAGAAGAGGCCGAAGAAAGAGGAGAAATGGTCATAGAAGATAATACGATTACTGTTTATCCTACAGTTTCAGACGGAACCTATAAAATTATTTCGGGCGAAACTTCAGATGGGACAGAGGTATTTATCTATAACCTACAGGGCAGGCTCGTAAAGGTAGTGCAATTGGATCTTCAGGATAATATCCCCGAAGAGATCAACCTCTTTTCTGAAGCTTCAGGGGTCTACTTCTTCAAGATACAAAGCAGAAATTCCAGCAGGGTTCAGACTCTAATCAAAAAATAGGTTAATAAGATCATTTTTTCAGAAGGAATAAACGAGCCCTACTCCAAGCAATTGCTTAAACTGAATTTTTGGGCCGCCGGTTTCTAGAGTTCCATCTCCATCCAAATCTTGTTTGAACTTTACATCATCGTCATATTTAAGATGTGAGCCAACGTTTGCCCTAACAAACTCGTTAACTTTAAGGTCAAGATTTAGTTCCCAGTCTATATCAACATTACCGAATTTATTGAGATAATCTGAATACAACCGCAGGTTATTATTTAGGCCAATATTCTCAAAGATCTGCTTGCTAAAGGCACTGCTCACCAGGAATCCAAATTGTGTCCTCACCCGCTCCCCCTCTTCTATAATATTCCCTTCTTCGTCCTTTATAGCCGGTGTAACCCCAAACATTCCTTCATTAGCAAGTCTTTGATCAAGAACAAAAGTGGACTTTTCTGTCACCGGGGAAATATAAACCGTAAGGTCTTCTTCGGGTGAAGAGTATTCTGTTCCAACCCCTAAAAATGCGTATCCCGGCGCCATAAATTTTGAAATAGGCGAATCTGTATTTGGATAGCGGTAACCGTAGGTAAGCTGACTATTGAAGTTGAATTTTGCTGAATAGTACCAATTAGAAACTGAATCCCTGCGATAACCGAAGTTTGAGTTTATTTCCAGCTGATCTTCGGTCTTTCTTAATTCCCGTCCTTCCTGGGCATTAAAGCCATATTTTATCACCAGCGTCGAATTCCAGTTAAGCAAATCCTTTTTATATTTTCTTCCGAAATTTCCATTTAAGAGTGCAGAAAAAGAATTGTTCCCCCCTGAATTCCAGTTGATAAAAGCCACCTCATTAAGACTTAAGCCTACCTTGTTCACCTGTTCCCAATAGTTGATCTTCTCGTTCATAACTTTAATAGTGTCTACAGCTGTGGTATCAACCACTTTTGCGAAACCAGTAAGGCTAAAAAGAAATAAGAGGAGGCTTAGGGTAAACTTATGCATCAGGTAATTTATATTTTTTCAGAAGGTTGTACAGGCAACTTCTAATACTGTCAACGTCAATTTTTGCTATTTCTTGTAATTCTTCCACTTTTCCGTGGTCAATAAATTGGTCGGGTAAGCCCAGCATCTTTATGGGGATCCCGTAATTATGCTCCTGGGCAAATTCAATAATTGCAGCACCAAACCCGCCTTTCACCACTCCGTCTTCGATAGTAACTACCGCCTTATGAGTTTTCATGATCTCATGAAGCAACTTTTCATCCAAAGGTTTAACAAACCTCATATCATAGTGGGCAATTTCTCCCTGCGGAAGATCTTTTATTGCCGCACTAACATTCATGCCTACAGAACCGAAGCTTAAAACCGCAATAAGTGTACCTTGCTGCAGCTTTCTTCCTTTACCTATCAACAACTTATCAAAAGGCAACTGCCAATTTTTTCTGAAACCACGCCCGCGTGGATATCTTATTGCTAAAGGGCCTTTAAGAGTCCCATCCTGGGCAGTAAAAAGCATATTCCTCAGCTCGATCTCATCCAGAGGAGCAAAGATGGTCATGTTAGGTATGCACCGCAGATAAGCAATATCAAATGCCCCGTGATGAGTAGCTCCATCCTCTCCAACGAGTCCGGCGCGGTCAAGACAGAACACAACAGGTAAATTCTGAAGTGCCACATCGTGAATCACCTGATCATACGCTCTTTGAAGAAAGGTGGAATAAATGGCACAGAAAACCGTAAATCCCTGGGTGGCCATCCCGGCAGCAAGGGTAACGGCGTGTTGTTCGGCTATACCTACATCAAAGGCTCGTTCGGGAATGGCATCCATCATGTACTTAAGAGAGCTTCCCGTAGGCATAGCCGGAGTGATCCCGATGATCTTTTCATTCTTTTCTGCCAGCTCCACTAAAGTGAGTCCAAACACATCCTGAAACTTTAATGGAAGACCTTTGGTTTCATAGAGAAGTAATTCACCTGTATCAGGCATAAATTTCCCCGGAGCGTGGTACTTCACCTGATCTTCTTCGGCTTTTTTAAGCCCTTTCCCCTTGGTGGTGATAACGTGAAGGAACTTGGGTCCGTTGATCCCTTTTAGCTCTCCCAGGGTGCTTGTAAGACTTTCCAGGTCATGACCATCGACAGGTCCGAAGTACTGAAAGTTGAGGGCTTCAATAATATTAGCCTGTTTCGGCTTGTAGCCTACTCTGGCTTTGGTAAGGTAATTTTTTAGCGCACCTACACTGGGATCAATTCCTATAGCATTGTCGTTGAGGATGATCAGTAAGTTAGCATCAGTGACCCCGGCGTGGTTGAGGCCTTCAAAGGCCATTCCGCTGGCAATTGAGGCATCCCCGACTACTGCTATATGCTGCTTCGTGGTTTCTCCTTTCAGGTTTGAGGCCAGGGCCATTCCCAGGGCAGCAGAAATTGCCGTGGAGGAATGTCCCACGCCAAAAGTATCGTATTCGCTTTCACTCCTTTTTGGAAAACCGCTTAGGCCGCCTAACTGACGGTTGGTATGAAAAAGGTCTCTTCTTCCGGTAAGGATCTTGTGTCCGTACGCCTGGTGGCCCACATCCCACACGAGCAGATCTTCAGGCGTATTAAAAACATAATGCAAGGCTAAAGTGAGCTCTACAACTCCCAGGCTGGCACCTAAATGACCTTCTTTGGTCGCCACTATTTCGATGATGAATTTACGTAAATCGGCTGCCAGCTGCGGAAGCTTTTCAGGAGCGATTTTTCGCAGATCTGCAGGGGAATTTATAGTATCGAGAAGACTTTTTGCCATGAAAGGCAAAGGTACATTTTGAAATTGTATTTTTGAATATGCAATTAGTTTTTGACGACAGCTATTTTATGAAAAAGGCGCTGGAAGAAGCGCAATTAGCCTATGAAAAAGGAGAGATTCCGGTGGGTGTGGTCATTGTGGCCCGGCAACAGGTGATCGCCCGGGGACATAATCTTACCGAACTTTTAAATGATGTCACCGCACATGCCGAAATGCAGGCCATAACCTCTGCAGCTAATTTTTTGGGTGGAAAATACCTTATCGACTGCACGATGTATGTTACCCTCGAACCCTGTCAAATGTGCGCCGGAGCATTATACTGGAGCCAGATCTCCAACCTGGTCTTCGCAGCATCGGACCCGGAAAGAGGTTATCGTAAAATGGGCGCAAAACTTCATCCCAAAACTAAAGTAAAAAATGGCATTTTAGAGGAGGAAGCATCTGAACTGCTGAAAAGGTTCTTTATTGAGAGACGGAATTTGAATTAGATCGCTGCTAAAAGAAGCAAGAGATAAGAGCCAAGAAACAAGACTTTTTGATTCCTGAGGCTGTAAGCCTCTGATATATAAGCCCGGAGCAACGCTCCGGGAAATTAAAATCCGTTATCAATCAGCCTGTAAGGCTGAAATCTTTCCCACCGGTTCCGCCTTACAGGCTGAAAATCCATTTCTGCTATTTTTTCCCGAGGCGTCGCCTCGGGCTATGACTTTAGAGCCTTACAGGCTCTTAAACTCCTTTAGGGTCAGCAACCCTGAAAAAAAATTTGGAGAAAGGAAAGCATTTAAAAAAGACCTACAAGGTTTTGGAAACCTTGCAGGTCAGCTGAAAAAAAAGAACCCCTTCAAAAATGAGATTTTTGAAGGGGTTCTTCGGCTAATTCTAATTCCGAATTATAGAAGAATTTACTTCGATCTTCTACTCGGCCTTAACTCTGTCAAGGGTTTGGAACCCTGACAAGGTTGATTGTTATTGCGTAATTAACACCCAATCTACCAGCACTTCTGCTTTTCCTTCTTTTATAAGATCAACAGTAGATTGGGGAAGTCCGTTGTAAGGTTCTTTCACGCCGTTTGTTTTGTAAGGGTACGCCCCACCCAAGGCGAGGTTCAGGATCAGGAATTTGGGATTGTCGAATGCCCATTTCCCATAGTTTTCTACCATAGGTTTTGTCACCCGGTAGATAAGCCTGCCATCAACTCTAAAATCAAAACCTTCAGGCGTCCAGTCTACGGAGTATACATGCCAATCCGTCACATCTTCGCCTTCAGGAAAGAAGTACTTATTGACGAGCGGAGTCTCACCGGAATAACCGGGGCCGTGTAGGGCGACCCCGATCCAGTCTGTTTCTCCAACGTATTCCATAATATCGATCTCGCCTGTTGCAGGCCAGTCACCGCCACCTAAAGCCCAAAAGGCGGGCCAGTAACCTTCACCTTTGGGAAGTTTCATTCTTGCGGCAGCCGTTCCATAAGTAAACATCACCTTGTCCCGGGTGTTGATCCTTCCCGAAATAAAATCGAAATCATTTCCGCGGTAATTGATGTAATTCGGACTATAATGCGCCTTTAATACGAGGGCATTTTCAACGCCTCCGGCATCGGCACCTTTTACAGTAAAAACAGTTGCAGAGGTATCAACATAGATCTGTTGTTCATTGTTCACCCAAAAGTCGGTGCCCATCACATTCCACTTTTCCCGGTCGAGAGAATTTCCTGAGAAATCTTCAAAGAAGAGGGTGTCTTTCTGTGCTTTTACATGAGCCTCCTGTGCAAGTACGCTCCCACCTGCCGAGATCAACAGCCCCAGAAGAATATTCTTTATTATATTTTTCATGTGCTTTTGTTTTATTTCTTAAAGTTAAGTCTAAATAGGGTCCCAAAAATGACATTTTTGACTCCTTTTTCTAATTCAATCTGAAGGTTTCTGTTTTCAGATCAACTGAATTTCCACCTACCATCACCCGGAATTCTCCGGGCTCTGAGGTCCATTTCTTTTCGGCATTGTAGAACTCAAGAAGATCATTTGCGATCTCAAAAGTCACTTCTTTTGTCTCTCCCGGCTGCAGCTCTACCAATTCAAAGCCTTTCAATTCTATAATTGGTCTTGTAGTGCTCGCGACGAGGTCACGCAAATATAGCTGCACTACCTCTTTCCCGGCTTTGTTCCCGGTATTGGTTACCGGAACAGTAACCTGTATCGAACCCTGCTGCGTCATCTCATTAGAAGACAGTTTTAGATCCCCGTAGCTGAAGGTTGTATAACTAAGTCCGTAACCGAATGGGTACAACGCTGTTTTTTCTTCATCGGTATATGCTGAATAAGTCACATCTGTTGGATTGGTTGGACGTCCGGTCATTTTCTGATTATAATATAACGGCTCCTGACCAACTGCTCTTGGGAAGGACACCGGAAGTTTTCCTGAAGGATTATATTTTCCGAAGAGCACATCGGCAATGGCGTTTCCGCTTTCGGTTCCCAGCTGCCATGCAACTATGATAGCAGGAATGTTTTCAGCAGCCCAGCTTATCTCAAGGGGTCTTCCATTTTGAAGGACCAAAACAACATTCTTATTGGCAGCATAAATCTCCTTCATAAGCTCCTTTTGAACTCCGGCAAGACCAATATTCACCTGACTTCTTCCTTCCCCACTCTGGAAAGCATCTTCCCCAAGGGCCAGGATCACAAGATCTGCTTTTTTCGCAGCGTCAACAGCGGCTTTAAAACCTGATTTATCTGTATTATTGATCTCAAGAGGTTTGAGGAAGCTTCGCTCACCTACTCCAAGATCGGCTCCTTTCGCATAAGTGACTTTTACATTTTTTCCAACGGCATTTTTCACACCTTCCAGAATAGAGACAGCTGAGTTAGCTTCCCCCTGGGCACGCCAGTTGCCAATTGGGGTGTTCTTATCATCGGCAAGAGGCCCAATCACTGCGATATTCTTTACTGAAGAAGAAAGCGGTAAAAGGTTCTTCTCATTTTTAAGAAGAACGATAGATTTTTTAGCAACATCCCTGGCTACTTCTCTGTGAGCAGCCTGGTCAATTTGAGACATCGCCTGTGGATTCGAGTAGCGGTATGGATCTTCAAAAAGACCAAGTTTGAACTTCACTCTCAGGATCCTTTTTACCGCATCATTGATAAGCTCTTCTTCTACTTTTCCTTCTTTCACAAGTTCCACAAGACCTGTTTCGTATGCTCCGCCTTCCATATCCATATCACTTCCGGCTTTTAAAGCAATTTCGGCAGCATGAGTGAGATCTTCAGCAAAACCGTGATCCCTCATTTCGGCAATTGAAGCCCAGTCCGAAACAATAAAACCATCCCAATCCCAATTTCCCTTCAGGAGGTCTCTTTGAAGGATACGATTTCCGGTGGAGGGAGTTCCGTCGATATCATTAAACGAGTTCATAAAGGTTGCCACGCCTGCTTTGGCAGCAGCTTTAAAGGGAGGCAAAATAGTATTATGCAGCTCATTTTCCCCAACATGAACTGTGTTGTAATCACGGCCTGCTTCAGCAAAACCATAACCTGCGAAATGCTTGGCAGTTGCTGCTATGCTTTCGGGAGCCGAAAGATCTTCTCCCTGATATCCTCTTACTTTTGCTTCGGCAACGCGGGAAGTGAGATACGGATCCTCTCCGGCACCTTCCATGATTCGACCCCAGCGTGCATCACGGGAAATATCGATCATTGGTGCAAAGGTCCAGTTAATACCGTCTGCTGCTGCCTCAAGGGCAGAAATTCGGGCTGTCTCCTCCATCGCCTCCAGATCCCAACTGGCAGTTTCCCCCAGCGGAACAGGGAACATGGTCTTATAACCATGAATCACGTCATATCCAAACATGAGAGGGATCTTGATACGGGAATTCTCCATGACCATTTTTTGTGCTTCGCGGGTAGCATCAACAGACAACACGTTTAGCAGAGAACCTACGAGCCCCTTTTTTAACTGTTCCTCTCTATATTGATTTCTGTCGCCGGTAGCAGGACCGGTAAGATCCCAGGTGCCACTGTATTGTACCATTTGACCTACTTTTTCTTCAAGGGTCATAAGAGAAAGTACAGAGTCTATTTTTGTTTCTACGTTCTCCACCGAACTTTTAATTTCAGCAACCTGTGCCGTAGCTGAAAAGGCCGGGAAAATGCAGGCCAGGAGTAATATTCGCTTTTTCATTTTACTTGTTTATTTAGAAATATGGTTGGTCAATTTTAATAGCTTTAAGAGAAATTATAAGACTAAAGTCCCCACTGCCCCTGCCGGAAGCTGAAAAGAGGTTTGTTTGTTATCAAATTTTACAGTTACAGATGTTTCAGTTTTTGCTTTGTTTTGAACGATGAGAACGATCTTACCTTCGGGTGTCAAAAAAGCGACATTCGGAAGATTTCCCGGAAGGTTAGAATCTATGCGTACAGAACCCGGACGAACAAATTTTGAGGCCTGTGCTATGATGTAATAAGCCGGCTCCCTCGTCACTTTGTCACCTGTGATAGTTAGAGCGCCGAGACAGCGATCGCATCCCCCCCTGTCTGTATGCGGATCCTGATTCTCATCGGCTGCCAGGTTCCACTCCAGCACATTTCGGCTCCAGTTGCGGGTGGCGCCAATGATGAGATTTTCTGTATGCCAGGTCATTTCCTTTGCAAAATCTCCAGGTGCCCCCACCCACTGCTCGGTGAAGTAGAGATTCTTGTCGGGATGAGCTTCATGCACTTCAGATAAAGCCTCTATTTCTCCGCCATAGAGATGAAAAGCAGAACCGTCGATATATTGAGCCGCTTCAGGATCATCCAGAATGCTGATTGGGTAATCTGGTCTGTCGGCATTGTGATCATAAATGATGATCTTGGTGGCTATGTTGTTCTTTTCGAATGCCGGGCCTAAATGATTTTTTATGAAGTCAGCCTGATCTTCAGCAAGCATAAGCAGACTCGGATTATTGCCGGGATGAAGAGGCTCATTCTGCACGGTAATGGCGTCTATAGTAATTCCATTTTCCGCCATAGTCTGCACATATTTTACGAGATAACTGGCGTACACCGGGTAATATTCTTCCAGCAGGCTACCGCCGCGGGTATCTTTGTTGTCTTTCATCCATGCCGGTGGGGACCACGGAGAGCCCATAATCTTGATTTCAGGAGCTATTTCAAGGATCTCCTTTAAAACAGGTACTACGTGAACTGTGTCATTAGCAAGGCTGAAATTCTCCAGGTTCACATCTGTCTCTCCTTCCGGGAGGTCATTATATGAAAATGGAGCTTCATTAAGGTCTGAAGCGCCAACGCTAAGGCGGAGATAACTTACTCCAATTTCATTCTCTCCGGTTCCAAAAAGCTCCTGAAGCAGTGCCGTTCTTGCGGAATCAATCATCTTGTGAATATGAAGAGCACTACCGCCGGTGAGGGTGTACCCAAAGCCGTCTATTTCCTGAAATGTCTGAGAAGTATCGATAGTTATTGATGCTTCCAGAGAATCTTTTGCTTCCCCTACCTCCAGAGCACGCCGCTCAAGCAGTGATTTTTGATCCAGGGTTGTCAACCACAGGTTTGCCTGGGCTGTTTCCTTAGGTTCATCTGCACATGATGCTAATATGAACAGAAAGAAAAGAGAAAGTATGTGTAGGGATCTCATAAATTTATTTTTGACGATTAATTTTGATCTGTTCCAGCTTAAAGCCACCGTCGATCACAAAGAATTTAATCCTGTTTTGCCCTTTTTTAAGGGGAATGTCTTTTACAGTTGTTTCAATCCATTTTTCTGCGCTGTCCGGAACAACAAAAGCCGGATATCTCTTTCCGCCGACTTCAACAGCGGCTTTTCCGGAAGCATCGGCAGCAGTTTTAAAGGAAAGGTCAAAAATGCCATTTTCGGATACTGAGAAAGTGTATTGCATCCACTCCCCTTCTTCCATATCCCCCACATAAACGTCATCGTAACTTTCTCTAGACTCATTAGGATAAATATCCACGCCATCATTGCGATAGGTACGGCCATTGTTCCAGCTTTGCCTTTCTCCGCCGGTAGAGATATAATAATTTGCAGATATACTGTCGTGATATGCCTTTCCCGCCTCCCCCATGTCGTAGTTCGCGGCTTTAATTACAGCTGAATTGTCCACTACAACTTCAGTAAAAGGAATTACTTCTCTTGAATGCGGCTGCCTTATCATGGCATCCACCACCCCTCTATGGAAATAATTATTTTCCAGTTTGGTGTTTTCAGCTAGCTGCATAAATGCCTTATACGCTTCTTCTTCGGAAGGTTTTTCGGCTTCTCCTTCCCAATAATCAAGAATCTGTTGATATCCCGGATTCACCAGAACCTCAAGCGGATTGTTAAAACCAAGCTTTTTAAGTGGCCACCATGCCCAGCCGATGTTATTTTCCTCCATCAGTCTTATGGCATCTGTAAACCAGACGTTGGAATTTTCTCCCGTTTCCCCGAGCCACACAGGAGCATTATATTTTTTTCTGAAGTCAATGAATTGCTGAATAGAAGCTGTGTCATTGTAATTCCAGTATTTGTGGAAACTAATAACCATGTTGTCATCCCATGGCGGAAGAATTCCGTTGTAGTTATTTCCCCAACCATTTCCTTCTATGATGACGATATGATTAGTGTCCACTTCTCTAATAGCCTTGGTTATGTCAACTAAAAGTTTTTTAAGGGGAGCATTTAAGGTATCCTGAATTCCGTTTTTATTCTTTCCTTCTTCAAAGGTCCAGTTGGGCTCATTGATGACATCATAAGCTCCAATCCATGGTTCATCCTTATATCTTTCGGCCAGTTTTTTCCAGAGTGCAACAAGCTTTTGTTGATTAGCTTCACTTTCCCAAAGAGAAGGTTTAGAAGGATCGCGATCGGAGATATTCACGTCATGACCCTGACCTCCCGGTGCTGCATGCATGTCCAGGATAAGATACATTTCATTTGCCTCGGCCCAACTCAGTAGGGAATCGGTCATTTGAAAGCCTTTTTCCAGCCAGGTATTCTCTCCCTTAACCGGCTCATCTTCTACCGGAAGGGTATAGAGATTATAATGCATGGGAAGACGTACCGAGTTGAAACCCCAGCTTTTCATCGAATCTATATCTATCTTGCGGGTGTGGTTCTGAAGCCAGGCTTCATAGAATTCGTCGGTTTTCTCCTTTCCTATCAATTCTTCAATGTGCTCCCTTATTACGTACTGCTGTCCCGAAAATGGCACTTTCAGCATGTATCCTTCCTGCAGCATATGTCCACCAAGTCCTATTCCCCTTAGCAGCACATTTTCACCACTTTTGTCGACGATCTTTTGGCCCTGAGTGTGAAGGAATTCAGAAGTTGCGGTATCTTGTGCAAGAGCCGCAAAAGAAACTGCAAGTAAGAAGGAAAGTATAAGATTTTTCATTGCTGTTGTTTTTGTTCCGGTTACTCCCACACAAAGGTTCCAACGGCACCGGGATAAAGTGAAGCGGTTACCCACTTTCCACTGTACTCTATATTAAAATTTTCAGAATTATTGCCGTCATTAAGTACGATCAATACTTTGTCTCCGGAGGGTGTCATGAATGCTACATTGTACAGGTTACCGGCAATGTTACTGGAAATACGTACAGAACCGGGAGGAACAAATTTAGAGGCATGTGCGATGATATAATAACCAACATTGATGGTATATGTCCCGCTGCTGGTCATTGTTACAGCACCCTTGCAGGTTGTACAGCCTCCGGAGGTATGTGGCCCGAAATTCGAATTGTTTGCCAGGTTCCATTCCAGAGCAGTTTTACTCCAGTTACGCATTGAGCCTATAATTACATTTTTTAAATGCCATTTTAGATCCCCTCCAAAATCTCCATTTGAAGCCGTGTACTGTTCTGTGAAATAGATGTCTTTATTGGGAAAGGCATCATGAACTGTTGAGAGGGCAGAAATATCCCCGGCGTATAGATGAAAAGCTGAGCCTGCAATATACTGCCTTGCCTGAGGGTCATTAAGAATTGAAATAGGATAACCCGGATTATCGGCATTGTGGTCATAGATAATGATGTCTGTATCTATTCCTGCTTCTCTAAATGCGGGCCCCAGAGAGTTCTTAATAAAATTTGCCTGCTCTGCAGCAGTCATGTGCATACTTGGATTATTTCCTGCGTGTAAAGGTTCATTTTGAGGAGTGAGCGCATGGATTTCGATACCCAACTGCCCCATTTCTTTAATGTATTTTACCAGGTAATTAGCATATACATCATAGTACTTAGGCAGAAGGCTTCCACCAACGGTACTTTTATTATCTTTCATCCACACCGGTGGAGACCAGGGAGTGGCCATTATCCCAATTTCCGGATTGATCTCCAGGATCTCCTGCAGGAGAGGGATAACATCTTCCATATCTGGCTCCAGACTGAATTCTGAAAGATCTTCATCAGTTTCTCCGGAAGGAAGATCGTTATATGTGTACGGCGCTGCATTAAGGTCTGATGCTCCCACACTTATCCTTAAGTAGCTGATACCAATGGAATTTTCCCCATTTCCAAAAAGCTTTTCGAGGAGTTCCTGTTTTTTGCTGCTATTGAGACTATTAATAACCTCTGCACTACCTCCTGTAAGGGTAAACCCGAAACCTTCAACAGTTTGAAATGTTTCAGATGTACTAACTTTAATAGAAGGGAGAGCATTATAGGAGGTCCTGAAGGCAAGAATCCCGGGTTGTTTTTGAAATTTTTGCGACTGGTCCCCTCTTGTGAGATAAAAATCCACCTCATTTTCCACCTGTGGCGGTTGAGGAGGATTTGGGGGATCGGTTTCAGTATCACTATCGCCGCTACAACTGCCGCACAGGATAAATAAAAACAAAATTGAAATAAACCTTTCCATTTTAAATTTTGCTTTTCCTCTTTTTTAGAGGTTGTTATTTATAAACTCTTACATAATCGATTTCCATAGTACCCGATATGAAATTAGGGTCAATGTTACCTCCCAAAGTGCCACCCATGGCAACATTCAGAATTAAAAACTGATCGGAATTAAAGGGCCAGGTACTTGCATTTTTGTTAGTAGGATTGTAGGTATAGTGTACCTTACCATCTACCGAAAAAACCAGTTTTTCAGGTGTCCACTCCAGCCCATAAACATGGAATTCTGTAGTGGCACTTTGAACGGAAGCAGTAGCTTTATTTTGAGTCCCACCATAACTGGATGGCGTGTGTATAGCACTTATTACGGTATTAGGGTTGTTCCCTACATGCTCCATTATATCAATTTCACCAGATGCAGGCCAACCAACAGTCGTCACGTTCGACCCCAGCATCCAAATGGCCGGCCATGTACCACCTCCTCTGGGTAGTTTAGCTCTAACTTCTACTTTCCCGTATGTGAATTTGAATTTCCCCTGAGTTTTTAATCTGGAGGAAGTGTACGAAGCTCCTTCGTAATTTTCTTTCCTGGCAGTGATCTTAAGAATTCCGTTATCCACCACAACATTTTCAGGACGGCTGGTGTAATATTGGGATTCACTATTTCCCCAACCATTATCACCCCTTCCTATGTCAAAAGCCCATTTGGATGAGTCGGGTGCACCACTGTAATTAAATTCTTCGGAAAATATCATGCTTGGTGTGACATAAATAGTAACCGATTCTCCTTTGGATATAAACTCACTTCCTCTATATGCTGAAACAAACACCTGGTAGGTGTTAGTTCCACTTTGAACATAGGTGTACGAAAGATTGTTCGAGGCAGTTTCAAGAACATCTCCATTTCCAAAGTTCACCCTATAGGTATTAGCATTCTTTGCTGAAAATGAAACATTGATCTTACCACTACCGTCGCCATTAGGATTGGAAGCTGAGCTTCCAACTATTTCCACTTCTACCGTAAGGTCAGAAAGCTTAGGGGTATCATCTTCATTGGGATCAGAACTGCTGCAGCTCATTGGAAGCATCCAAAAAATTAGGCAAAAGAATGGCCCGAGCTGAAAAAATAGCTTTCGATAATTCATTTAAAAAAGTATAAAAGTTGATAATGTTAACCTGATGAATTTCCGGAGGCTATTTTACTACCTCCGGAAATCTCCAGGTACTTCCTGACAGTTACTCTGCCGGAATTAATCTGATGTACCAGGCGTTGCCTGTCTCAGTACCCTGTACTCTCAGGTATAAAACATCCGGAGTCAATTCCAGGATCTCATACTCCTTTTGAACGGCACCATAACCTATAAAGGTATTTGATCCCGCCAATTCAATTGCGGTCTTGGTTGAAGGAGCAGATGGAGCAACACCCGTACCGGAAGGCACAAATATGAAGGAAGAACTTCCTCCGGTGTAACCATCATAACAGTCTTCGGCTCCTTCTGCAGGAATACCGGGAAGATTGTTACTTAAACTACCCGTTTTTGTAAAAGCACCTTCCGGAGCATCTACATTCAGCGTAAAGCCATTTTCAGTTTCACTAAAAGTAAAGGTTGCAGAATAGAAACAATCTGCAGATCCTACTTTTTCATTGACCCCGGCAGACCACCATTCAGGAATAACTGAACTATCTGACCATGGCCCAACTCCAAAATGTCCTGCTGTGGCCTTATCTACCACCCAGGTCTTGGATCCGTCTCCAACCAGAGATGTAATGATCTCAGGCTCGGGAGAAAATACACTTTCCACAGTTATCTCCTGGGTAACAGTGGTAGCAGTACCTCCCGCCCCGTAGGCTACAATGGTTAATGTATAATCATTTATACCCGGTGTTGAGAATTTTCTTGTGGTTTGACCATTGAAGGAAACAAAATTCTTGTCCGTGGCAGTTCCAAAGTCGATCTTATAGGCTATAGCATTTTCTGCTGAAACATTTATTTTGACTTCGCCCGAACCATCACCATAAGGATGCTCTACATCCTGTCCTGTTAGTTCTGTTTCAATTACCAGGTTAGTGGGGGCACTAAGATCTCCTAAGTCATAGTCTTCTTCCGAACAGCCTACAGCGAAAAGTAGACTGGCAAAAAACAGTATATTAAACTTTAAAATATTTTTCATGTTTGCTACTTTTTAATTATGGAAATAGATGTTCGATACATATACATTAGCTGATCCCGCCGGTGCTGCGGAAAAAATAAGCTGCGAAATATGTTCCCTGGTTGTTAGGTTAGCGAATTCAGACAAAGGAATGTCAAGGCTTACCCATTCATTTTGGGACAGATTTTCGAATACCACCTCATGCTCGGTGTCGTCTCCACCGTCAAATCCACCATCGGGACCAAAATCTACTAGTTTAACTCTAAAAGTAGTTGCGTTGTCTGTATAAACATCAATATGGAAATGAGTCATATTCCTAATGTCCAGCTGATTGGCAACAGTTTCAATTCCAACAAAATTCAGATTTGAATAATGTTTGGACGACCTACCTTCAAAAGTCACCTCTTCATAATCTGCAGCAGACCAATCTGTTCTCCAGGTGTCAACGGTTACATCAGTGGCAAAATCACTGAATAGAGAGATGTAAGCAGTATCCCCTACTCTGATGTCATCAAAGTAGAATGTACTTCCTTCACCTGCATTTCCAAAGTCATAGAAAATAACCAGGTTGTCGTAATCTATGGATGGATCAAAAGCTCCGAAAGTGGACAGATCAAAACTTAACTCCTCCCATTCTCCGGAAGTAGTGGTATTGACAAATACTTCAGCTACAACAGATGGATTTCCGTTATTATCTGGCGGTGAAGAAGTATCTTCAAGTTTAAAGAGTATTGATGCACCCTCTTTTGGTGACCAGACTTTCATTTTTACAGTATTACCTGCACCGAAATCAACCGGCTCATCAAGGCCAAGGCTTATTCCTGCCCATGTTTGAGCTCCATTACTTTTATCAAGTTTTGTAACCGCGTTACTGGTGTTTAGACCGGATTTATTAGGGTTTGCCACAACAGCACCTGTTGCTCCACCAAATCCATTCCAGGTATAGGTAATATTTTCCGACTCAAAAGTGAGTGGCAACTGTATTTTCTCCAGTTTAGTGGTTCTTATATTATCGAAGTAATAAGTTTCACCAGTACCCGGAGTTCCGAAGTTAAAGAACAGGACTAAATTATCATATACCTGAGAGGGGTCTACAGCTGTCATATCAAATGTTAACGTCTCCCATTCCTCACTTACTGTAGTGTTCACAGAAGTTTCTACATTAATATCAGTATTGGCAGCGTTTTCAATTTTTAACAAAACTGGAATACCCGCAGCAGGAGACCACACATCTATCTGAATATAACGCTTTGTTGAAAAATCAATTGGTTCATCAAGCCCTATAACTGTACCTGCCCATGTTTCAGAATTGGCAGGTTTGGTGTATTGTGCGACTTTACTGCTTAAGTTAACATCATTAGGATCTGGGTTATCGATAACCGGCACACCGTTAGGTTGATCGGGTCCAAAGTTGTAAAAAGAATAATCCAGCTTAGCTGATTCAAAATCTATTGGTAAAAATAAAGGATCTGTAATGGTTACTTGTTGTGTAGTTTCTATACTGGCTTCTCCTCCACTCAGAGCTACGACCCGCACATTATAAGTACCGATATTTCCATAGGTGTGGGAAACAATATCCCCCGGCATAAGAGAAGTTGGTTCCTCGTCTGCACTTTCACCAAAATATACATGGAATAAAGCGGCATAATCAGCTGAAGCACTAACATTGACCGTATAATTATCCTGAGGGTCTCTTTGAACATTCACTTCAAGATTTTCAGGAGTTCTAAAGGATACAGTAAGAGGCTGTATCCCCTGGGCAGTTTCTCCCGCAAGGTTTTTGCCTGTTATTACCACATCATAATTGCCCTCTGCAAAAATGTGCTGCACAGCTTCACCAGGCCTGATTTCATCTGATACCGAACTACCATCACCAAAATCTACAATAAACCGTGTAACCCCCTCACCGGTGGGAGTGATTGTTACCAGGCCAGTATTGTCATTCGTTATGGCAAAGGTGGCACCAATATTACCGGAATTGACTGTTTCCAAAAAGGAAGTATCATCGTCTATTCCGTCTTCCATACTACAACCTAAGATTGCAAGAAAACTAAATAGGCCCAGTATAAACTTAAATTTTTTCATGTTTTTCATATTTATTGATACTGCGGATTTTGCTCAATTATTGTATTCTCTGTTTCCCTGTACGGAATTGGAAGAATTTCATGTTTGCCTGGCACAAATCCTTCATCAGATAAAAATTCAGCGGCCCTTCCGGTTCTAACCAGGTCAAAAAATCTATGACCTTCTCCTGCTAATTCCAATCTACGTTCTCTATAGATAGCCTGTAAAGAAACTGGTACGCTTGGCAAACCAACTCTGGCTCTTACTGCGTCTAAAAGCGCCTGGGCTCTTGCACCTGTTCCCCCAAGAGCTTCAGCTTCCATTAGGTAAGTGTCTGCAAGACGTACAACATAGAAGTTTTGACGATAGTTCAGGATAGGTTCTCCGGCACCTGTAGTAACATCTGCACGGGTAGGGATAAATTTATTAAGGAAATATCCTGTATCTTCATATCCCGGAAGATAAGTCGCAGCACCTGCAGCTTCCAAAGCTTCCATATCAAGAATAGTAGCATCAAACCTTGGATCACCTTCCAGCAATTCATATAATTCGGGTTCAACCGGGTTAAAACTCCAACCCGATGGAAGATCTGGCGCAGCCTCGGTTAACTGAGAATAAGATCTGGGCCCAACCATAGTATTGATGGAATTACCTTCATCTTGTCCACCACCCCATATCCCCCAATGGGAGAAAGATGCATTAGTGTGTGCCACTTCTATTATTGACTCAGCGTTAAATTTATTATCGGTTTCCCAAAGAGCATCAAAACTATCGAGTAACCTGTTTCCATACTGGTTGGTTTCTCCCGGAGTCCCATTAACTTCTCTCAATTGAGCTGCCGCTTCTCCATTCTTACCCTGCCATAGGTATACTTTACCTAAAATAGCCTGAGCACCCCCTTTTGTTAATCGTCCTGCCTCTTCTGCTGGTACTGTTGGTGGAAGAGCTGGAATTGCTTCAAGAAGATCTGTTTCGATTTGTGCAAAAACCGCTGCCGGTTCAGCCTGGGGCACTTCATTAAATTCACTGCTGGTTAGAGGTGCAGTAATTAAAGGGATATTTTTAAACATCCTTACCAAATTAAAGTAATAAAGTGCACGCAAAGCTTTAGTTTCTGCTGTCAATCGTGCAGTCATATTCTCATCCATGGGAACATCTGGCAATTTGGTGAGCAGGAAGTTAGCTCTGGCTATACCCTGATAATAGTCACTCCAATAGCTTTGTGGCATTGTAGTGGGAGTAATGTTGAAATCATCAAAAGTCTGAATTCCTATACCGTCAGAAGCATTACCTCCTCCGGCTCTGAAATCATCTGAAGCGGCATTAAAAAAGGTGACCATATTTTCAAATCCTCCGGAATACTTTCTCATAACATCATAAACTGCTACAAGACCGGCAAAAGCTTCATTTTCATTCCTATAATAATTGGATTCCAGGTTAGTACCTTTTACCGGCACCTCAAGAAAATCCTCACTACAGGAATTCAATGTAAATATCACTGCTAAAGCAGTTAATACTAACCTGAATGTGTGTGTTTTCATTTTCATTTTTTTTAGAATTGTATATTAGCTCCAAACAGGAAAGATCGGGCTTGTGGATAATATCCTCGATCAATACCAAATGTATTTCCTCCAATTTCGGGATCATAGCCTGTATAATCTGTCAATGTAAACAGGTTTTCTCCAGTCACATAAAATCTCATTTTTTGCACTCCATATCCCTGTGTAAAGGTTTCAGGAATGGTGTATCCAATTTGAGCCAGCTTTAGGCGAAGGTAATCTCCATCTTCAAGATAAAAATCGGACATTCTACTAAAGTTTTCGTTAGTATCATTGTTCGTTAGACGGGGATAATTGTTTGATGTCCCCTCACCTCTCCATCTGCTAAGAGCCTTTGTTGAATAATTGGCATTCTGGATATCAAGACGACGAAGTCCCTGGAAAATTTTGTTACCTGCTGCACCCTGTGCAAATACCATGAAATCAAAGTTCTTGTAATTCATGTTAATGGTTAAACCGAATGTATATTTTGGAAGCGGGCTTCCTAAAAACTGTTTGTCATCATCTGTAATAGTCCCATCATTGTTAGTGTCTACCCACCTGAAGTCACCGGGAACAGCATTAGGTTGGATCACATTTCCATTGGGCCCTGTATAGGCATTTACTTCCTGTCTTGTTTGGAAAATACCTGCTGTCCTAAAACCATAGAAGGAATTATACGGCTGCCCAATCTGGGTTCTGGTGATGGGTCCCATAGACTGGAATCCAGCAGTACCGGTAGTAATAAATTCTTTGTCCTGACCTAGGTAAGTTACTTCATTTTCCAGGTATGTGAGGTTACCATTAGCTGAAAAGTACAGATCTCCAAAATTTTTATTGAATCCAATTTCAAATTCCACTCCTTGGTTCTCCATGTCGGCAACGTTGCCTACCGGTAGACCAGTGGAACCTACATACCCGGGAATCTCAAATTCCTGAAGAATTCCTGTTGTTTCCTTCTTGTAATACTCGAGAGTCATGGTTAAATTCCTAAAGAATCTGGCATCTGCTCCAATGTTCAGCTGAGAAGTTTCTTCCCATTTTAAATCCGGATTGGCCGGTGCATTAGGGCTATAGCCAATTTCGATTGCACTTCCATCCCGTCCAAAGGTATAATTTCGACCTCCGTCAATTAAAGCCAGGTACCCATTTTGCCTGATGGCATCATTACCTGTAACCCCATAACCTGCTCTTATTTTCAAGGTATTGAAATATCCGTTATCTTCCCAAAAGTCTTCATTGGAAACTACCCATCCTGCAGAAAATGAAGGGAAAACACCAAACTTGTTGTTTGGGCCAAAATTGGAAGAACCATCTCTACGGATTATCCCGGTGAAAAGATACTTCTCATCATAATTGTAGTTCAAACGGGAGAAGAGAGAAACTACTCTATGCTCGGTACCGTTATATGCACTTCCTACAATTCGTTCATCAGGAATATCATAGTTAAAAGAAGCGTCTTTGTAACTGCTCACAGGAAGCCCCTGGTAAGAAGTATAAGTTCCGCTGGTGATCCCGTCAACATAAGCTCCCTGTCCAAGTAACACGGTCAGGTTATGTTTGCCAAAGCTGTCATCGTAAGAAACTACGTTTTCGATATTCCAGCCAAATCCTTTATTCAGGTTACGGCTAAAGCTATTTTGAGAAGTTCCTACTGTAGCACTTAAATAATATACAGGAGTAAAGAAGTCTCCTCCCCAATAAGCGATTTTCCCTCCTACAGTTGATCTAAAGGTTAGCTGTTCAATTGGTTTGAATTCCAGATAAGCATTACCCACAAAATCATCAGACCAGTTATAATTTCCTAATCGGGTTTGGACATAGGCAACAGGGTTTGTCATTTCCTGTCCAACTGCACTGGAAATACCATAAGGGCTTCCATTTGCATCTCTAAAAACAGGATTGTTTAGGTACAATGGTGTGTTTGCAACTGCAGGATCTGTAACTACAACCGGAGTAATTGGATCAAGGTTTAAAGCTGAACTTAAAGGTCCCCCATATTCACTGTTGGTGTTTCCTAAACCTGTATTTTTTTGATGCGTATAACCAAAGGTTTGTCCAACAGTGAACATATCAGACAATTTATGAGTAGAGTTTAACCGCAAACTCTTCTTTTGGTATTGAGATATTTCTTTAGTTACAATACCTTCCTGATCCAGAAGCCCAAAAGAAGCGTAAAAAGTAGAGACATCATTTCCACCACTCAGGCTAAATTCATGTGATTCTCTTATGGCGTTGTCTTCAAATATGGCCGATTGCCAATCTGTACCAGTTCCGAAAACCGACAGATCTGGATATACAATAGGCCCACCAGATGCTACTGACTTTTCATTCATCAAGGCAGCATATTGAGTAGCATTAAGTAAATCCACAGTTTTTTCGGGACCTGAAATACCATAGTATCCTGTATAATTCAGATTAAGTAACCCTTTTTGTCCCTTTTTGGTCGTTACAAGAATAACCCCGGAAGCTGCCCGGGCTCCATAAATAGCAAGAGAGGCTGCATCTTTAAGGACTTCAATAGATTCAATATCCTGTTGGTTCAAATAACCTATCCCGCCTGAGTCCACAATTACCCCATCAACTACCCATAATGGAGTATTACCTCCATAAGTATCAAACGTTGTGAGACCTCTTACCCGAACTGTTGCTGCAGAACCCGGTTGACCCGAGTTTTGAGCTATTGTTACTCCAGACACCCTTCCCTGAAGTGTTTGTTCAATTCTTCCATTGGGAACCGCTTCAAGTTCCTGAGCCTTCACAGAAGAAATAGCTCCGGTAGTTACACTTTTCTTTTGGGTGCCGTATCCAACAACTACTACTTCATCAAGAGATGCTGCACTAGGGGCAAGGGTGATTATAAGATCCTGTTTATCGCCAACCAATGTCTCGATGGTCTCATACCCTACATATGAAAAAACCAAAATATCCTCCGGTTCAGCCTCAATAGCAAATTTCCCATCAAAATCTGTCTGGGTTCCTGTTGTTGTACCCTTTATGATGACGTTGGCTCCCGGTAAAGGCATACCGGTATCATCGACTACGGTACCAGTCACTTCTATCGTCTGAGCCAAGGCAGAACTCACAACGAATAAAAATAACATCACTAAATAATTTTTAATTTTCATTGAATGTTGAATTTAGTTGTTGGTGCATTAATATTAAAGTTTGAAATTATATCGATAAACACATTGAAGAACCGAAATCGATTTCGAATTATCAGAAATAGATCTTTCAACGTGTTCAGCTCCGGATTATGCATTTTCGATTTAGGGTAAATGTTAAAATTGTGTTACCAAGATATTAACTTTATTAATCTTCCCGCGAAATACCACCTTTACAAAAAATCTACAATAAAAAACTCTTATGTATAGATAGGGAGAAAGCCCCGAAAACAAACACTTTTCTTGTAAATACAGTACAACAAAGGAATTAGAAAAAGAGAGTTCTAGGTATTTTTAAAGGGAAATGTAGAGGTGGTGTAAAGGTAATTTGAGCCTTTGTAAAGGCTATAACTGCATAATATAATCTGTTAAATTCACGTCCCGGGGCAGATCCATCTTTTTTCTCAAACGATATCGTTTGATTTCTACGCTTTTTACAGAGATATTAATTAAGGGTGCAATTTCCTTGGAGGAGAGATTAAGTCTTAAATAGGCACAAAGACGAAGGTCGTTTGAAGTAAGTTCGGGATGTTTTGCTTTAAGCTTGTCAAAGAATTCTTTATCATTATTCTTAAAGGCTTCCTGAAACATCTTCCAGTTATCTTCCTCACTTAACTCCTTATCTATTGTTTTAATAACATTTTTAACCCGTGAGTTCTCGGCTCCTTTTAACTCTTCTTTTAGGTGGGACAGGAATTCATTCTTTTTTATGAGGGACATGGTTGAAGCCGCAAGCTGTCCGTTCTTTTCGTTCATATCCTTCTCAAGGTGTTCCTTTTGAAGTCTGATGATCTGTTGTTCGGCTTCCAGATTTTTCATTTTAAGATTTTTTTCCCTTTCTAAAATGATCTTTCTGTGCCTTCTTTTATAAAAGTGATGAATTCCTAATAGACCCAGGAGGAACAGGAGAAAATAACTTAATATGGCCAAATGGGAAAGATGCCAGGGTTTTGCTATCGAGAAATGGTATTCCAGTGTCTCCAATTCCCGGTCATTGATCCTTCCCTTTACCTGAAAGGTGTAATTTCCGGAAGGCAAATTTTCATACCGTGTGATTCCGGACTCATCCCAATTGGACCACTCTGCAGAATAATTTAAAAGTCGGTAACTGTACTCCGGCCGGGAGAGAGTTTGAAAATTTGGAATTGAATAGGTAAAAGATATGTTACTAATCTCATTATCCAAATCTAAACCATCTGCTTCAATAGGCCGAAAAGCAAAATTTTCTCCTTTGGTAGATGTCCTAATAGAATTGATCATTAATTGGCCGGTGAGTACATCATTGCTTAGAGGCAGGGAAAATTCAATGTAACCCCCATTAGAACCGGTGAGATACTGACCTTTACCCAACAGGGAGATGTTTTCAAATCCTTTTCCAATATTGCGGCTTTCCAAAGGCAGGGGGATCTTTCTTTCGATTAACTTCTGCTCAAAAGGATCCCGTGTAACATAGTAAAGATTTTCAGTTCCAAAGGTCCACCAGCTTCCATCTTCCAAAACTCTGGAAGCACCACTTACCCTGTTGTTTTGCCTGCTCAGTCTATTGAGTTCATTCTCGGGCGTAAAGTTATCATTAGTCCTGTCATATTTATAGACCACATCTTCTGTAGAAAAATAAATATTATTCTCGAAGTTGAATACCTGAGGATCCAGACCTGCATTGGAATCCACCTCATAATTTGTTATATTCTCTATTTCTGTATAATGGCTGCTCAGTTCAATTTTAAAGATACCTCTGTGATAATGACTGATCCAGGCGATAGAATCATTTTCTACGATCATGTGCTGCACAGAAAGATCAAAATTTTCAATGTACTTGGCTGTTCCCAATGAATCTGGTGAAAAATAGCTTAACCCGTTATAATGACCTTGTAAGATTCCATCTCCCATTCTCTCCATGGTCCAGGTTCCAAGTCCATCCCAAATTAGTCTTACTTTATTGCCCTCGACCTCGAAAGTGCCGCGGTCATGCCCCGCATAAAGGTTCCCCATAAGATAATTGAGGCTCCATACCTGTCCGGTAGTGCCGGGAACCAACGCGTATGGCTCTTCTGAATCTATTTCTTTATAGTAAAGACCCTGATTCGTACCCAGGTAGACCAATCTATCTACTGTCAAGGCACAATACACAGTTCCAATCTTTCCAAAAGTATCCACAAACAGGCGAAAGGGGCTTTCCTTATTAATAACCGTTATTCCATTATCCAGTCCACCCCAAATATTTCCTTCTTCATCTTCGGTAACCGCCAGCAGAGTATTATTAAGCAGGGTGGGCTGAGATAAATGATATTTCAATTCGCCCTCCAGACTAAGAATATACAGGCCGCTGCCAATACTTCCTAAAGCAAGAGAGCCATCTTTTAAATAGTCGGCCGAGAAGAAGCTTTCCGAAGCAGGGTAATTTTCCACAGGCAGCGCCTCCCATTGATTCCCGGTAATTATAAAAATTCCGTCATCACGGGTAACTGCAAGTATTTTATCGGTATTATATGGGAAAAGACCAATAATGCTTTTATTCTGAATTTTTTCATTAGAGACAAAAGATCGCCCCACCCCGTCTTCAATAAGAAAGAGTCCTTTTTCAGCTTCCTGATAATAGATCCGGTCGCGAACCTTGAACAGATTGGAAATATTTCTTTCGGTAACTACAACAGTTACTTTACCTGAATTCTTATTAAAGCTGTATAAGCGTTGATGGCTCTGAAAAATTAAATGATCTCCAATTTCTTTTATATCCCAAAACTGCTCCCCATCAAAAAGTCCCGAACTAACTGAATCTTTCAAAGAAGTATAAACAAGCCGCCCATTCTCCTTCGGCTCCCAAAAGCCAAATTCCATGTATGCACCTGTGTAGATACGATCTTCTGTAGCCATTACAGATCTTACTGCAGTCTCCCCCGGAACCTTGTATAAAGTCCAGTGTTCCCCATCAAACTGAAGCAAACCTGAATTATTCGCAACATACATTTTTTTATCGGCTCCCTGCGAAACCATCCAATTCTGGTTCCCGGCATTATAATCATTCGGACTAAAATTGAGGACAGGCGGTAATTCCTGGGAGTAGGAAATCCAGCTGAATAGTAAAATAAATAGAAGATAATATCTCAAAGTAAGGCTAGTAAAAAATCTAAGGTTGCCTCACAAATATAACCTCATTTTAGGTTTATGAAAATTTTTAGGAATGCTTTTCAAAAGTGTTATAAGCCGTTAAAAACCAAGGCAGGAAAAAGATTTTTTCAGACCTTCAAATGTTTGGATGGTGCAGAAGGATCATAAATATAAAATTATTCATCAACCAGGTTTCTTTTATGCTACAAAAATCTATGTTCCCCAGGCTCTCAGAATGCCTTAAACTCCTTCTTATAATTCTAATTTTTGGCACTTCTACAAAAGTGTTCTCCCAGGAATCTTCACCGGACTCTCTGAAAGTTTCCCATACCTATTATATTCTTTCCAATACCGGCCCGGGAACCGAAATGTCAACTCCGGAAATATTGGATGCAGTAAACAAGGCATCTAAAAAGGACAAAACTGCAAGCCTTTTGCTGCTCGGTAATATTACCCGGCAAATGGGATATCCTGCTCAGGAGCAGGAGCGGTTGGCAGCAGAAAAATTTCTTAGAGAGCACCTCTTAAAACCTCTTGAAAATTTTAACGGAAACGTCATTTTTACCCCCGGGCAAAATGAATGGAATGAATCTGCACCAAAGAGTTTGGACGACCTGGAAAGTTTTCTTCAGGACAACAGCAACGGGAAATTCCTTCCCGATGATGGCTGCCCTGTAGAAGACATAGAAATAAATGAAAACACAGCCCTCATTACTGTTGATTCTCAATGGTATCTCGAAGACTGGGATAGGAACAGTGAATTCAACCAGGAATGTGATATACGCACCAAAGAAAGGTTCTTCATTGAAATTGAGGATGCCCTCAAAGATAACTTTGGAAAGGTGAAGATCATAGCCGTTCATCACCCGGTGCTAAGCTCCACAAATAAAGGAATTCTTTATAATGTCTTCCCCTTTTCCCGACAGAATTTCGAGAACCCTTTATACCGGGAATTAGGGAAAAGACTGGAAACCCTTGCCAGCCAGTTTGATGATGTCATCTTTATATCGGGAAATCATACTAACCTCCAATACCTAAACAACGAACGTAACCACCAGATCATAAGTGCAACTGCGGCAGAGACTGAAAGTGCCAAAGCCACAGAAGATGATCACTTCGCTTCAGAAGAGGCCGGGTTTGCCAAACTTACGGTATTCAAAAATGGCAATTCAAGGGTAGAATTTTTTACAGTAAATTCTTCAGCAGAACGACCTGTCTTTACTAAGGATATTCCGCAGGAAGGATCTGTAAAAAATAACCTCGAAGAGGATTCCTGGGAAGAGATGGGAGACAGCTTTTCCTCTTCTATTTACACTCCCGAAGAAACTAATAAGAGCGGATTCTATCGTTTTTTGTGGGGAGATCATTATCGGGATGTGTATAGCACCAAAATTGAAGTTCCGGTTTTGTTCCTGGATACTATACACGGCGGCCTCACTCCAATAAAGGAAGGCGGCGGGCAACAGTCCAGATCGATAAGGTTTATTAGTACGAATGATAACGAATATACGCTGCGGGCTTTGCGAAAAAGTGCTGAACAATATATTCAGGCCGATCTTGTTCCAAACTCTTATGTGAGGGACAGGATCAATAATATTTTTCCCGTAAGGCTTGTTCAGGATTATTTTACGACCTCACATCCCTATGCTAAGTTTGCTCTTGACAACTTTGCCGAAGCACTTGACCTACCTCATATTAAACCGGAAATTTATTATGTACCCCGGCAATCGGCACTAGGCATCCACAATGATGAATATGGGGATGCACTGTACGAGCTACAAGCCCACGCGGGCAGCGAGAACAAATCATTTGCACAGTTTAACAACCCAGACGAAATTATTAGCACCTTCGATTTATTGGAAGAGCTAAGGGAAAATCCTCAAGCCAGCGTTGACGAACAGGAATATATCAAGGCCCGGCTCTTTGATATGTTGATTGGAGATTGGGATCGCCACCAGGACAACTGGCGGTGGGCCGAATATGAAGAGAATGACACAAAGATTTATGTACCCATTCCGCGAGACAGAGATCAGGCTTTTTCCAAATACGACGGTCCCCTTATACAAGCCATAAAACTTGCAGTGCCCACTTTAAGAAAAATGCAGACTTTTGAAGAGGATATTGAGGACATTAAAAGGTTCAACTGGTCTGGCTATCCTCTGGACTTACAGTTCCTTTTCAAAAGCGAATGGGCACAATGGGAGGAGCAGGTGAAGAACATTCAAAATACCATTACCGATGAGCAAATTGAGACTGCCTTTGCCGAACTTCCCAAAGCTGCACAAGATGAAAGCATTGAGGAGATAAAGCTAAAATTAAAGGGCCGACGAGAGAATCTAATGGACATCGCACAGAGATATTACGAACGGCTAAAAGAATTGACTGTGATCACTGGCACAGATGAAGATGAGAAGTTTGAGATAAGGCGTATTGGGAATGGCATTTCCGAAATTGTGCAATTCTCTGAAGGGCAGCAGATCTTTAGTCATAATTATAATTCACGGGAAACAGAAGATATCTGGATATATGGAATGGCCGGGGATGACAGCTTTAAGATCTCGGGTAACGGTGAGGATCTGGTAAGGCTGAGGATTTTGGGAGGCCCGGGAAAAGATGTTTATGACTTCCAGAACAAGAAGAATGTGAAGCTCTATGACTTCAAAACTGAAGAAAATGAGATCCTCCAACCTGGATCACGAAAGCTACTCTCAAATTCATACGAGATCAATAATTTTCGTTATAACAAGTTCAAATATACTGAGTTCATGGTGTTGCCCTATGTAAACTTCGAACCCGATGCCGGTCTTACTCTTGGTGCAGAAGCTATCTGGACAACATATGGCCTTGTTAATAACCCTTTCCAGGCACAGCATGAGCTATTGACGAACTATTACTTTGCAACGAATGGTTTTTCGGTGAGATACCGCGGGGAGTTCGCGCATCTCTTCTATAACTGGAATCTTGGAATTACCGCCCGCTATACAAGTCCAAATTACACTCTTAATTACTTCGGAAGCGGAACAGAAACGAAATACGACGCCGATGATACCGACTTCGACTATAATCGGGTGAGGATCCAACAAGGATATTTTTCACCTTCCTTGATATGGCGCAATAACGCCGGCAGTGTCCTAAATATTGGTGCCTCCCTGGAATCCTACGAGGTAGAGTATGAACAGGAAACCTATCTGGGCGAAATACTGGAGCCTGAAAATGACATTTTTGACAGGCAGTTGTATGCCGGTGCCGAAGCCAATTACAGGTTCTACAGCAAAAATAGAATTACCTTTCCCAATCTTGGGTCTGACATACAACTTTCAACTGGATACAAAAAAAGTATAGACGGCGCAGGTAATGAATTTGGATATCTCCAACCTTCGGTCTCTTTTAATTACCCTCTTCGAGCTAGAGGTTATCCTGTCTTTGCTACAAAACTAGGTGGAGAGGTCATTTTTGGTGATAATTATGAAATCTATCACGCTGCGGATATTGGTGGAAATCACAGCCTAAGGGGCTACCGCAATCACCGTTTTACAGGCAAACAGGCGTTTTATCACAGTACAGATCTAAGAACTCCGTTAGGACTTTGGGAGAACAGTTTTCTGCCCATTGTATATGGAGTAACGGCAGGATTTGACTATGGAAGGGTGTGGGTGCCGGGAGAGAATTCAGAACGCTGGCATAATAATTATGGTGGCTCCATCTGGATTAGTGCCGGTCTTGCAGTCACAGGAAATCTTGGTCTATACCAAGGGGACGATGGGACCCGTATAAGCGTAATGCTAAATTTTAAATACTAGAACTCAGGTAAATTACCTTTTTATTAACGGCGGCTTTCATCTTTCCTTATTAGCTTCATGACGGTCTAAAACAATCAAATTAATAAATATGCTATGGGAAAATTAGAAGGAAAGGTAGCCTTAATTACGGGCTCAGATTCGGGCATTGGGCAGGCAACCGCTATAGAATTTGCAAAGGAAGGTGCTAAAGTGGTGATCACCTATCATTCTGATGAAGAAGGTGCACAGGCAACTTTAAAAAAAGTAGAAGCGGCAGGCAGCAAAGGCCTGGTGGTGCAGTTAGATGTCACCGAGGAAAAAGAAGTCGAACGAATGTTTGACAAAGCCATAGAGGAATTTGGAAGAGTGGATATTCTCATGAACAATGCCGCCGTAAACGGACAGGGCATTAAAGTGGCCGATATGTCTACTGAAGTTTGGGATACTGCCATGAAAACCAATGTTTACGGATATTTCTTTTGTACCCGCAGGTTTATCAATCAGGTAAGAAAACAAGGCGGAAAGGCAAAGATCATCAACGTAAGTTCTGTTCATGAGGAAATTCCTGCTCCGGGAACAGCAGAATATTGTGCAACAAAAGGTGCTGTTCGCAATTTTACACGGGTGCTGGCTCTTGAGCTGGCAGAAGAAGGGATTAACGTTAACAATATTGCCCCGGGAATGATCCTTACCCCAATGAATGAAGAAGCTGTGGAAGATAAGGAGGTGAGAAAGGACCAGGTGCAGCATATTCCCATGAAACGGGCAGGAAGGCCGGAAGAGATCGGGAAGCTGGCGGTGTTCTTAGCCTCTTCAGATTCAGATTATGTCACAGGTTCCACTTATCCTATGGACGGCGGACTCATGCAAAACCTGGGGCAGGGAGCGTGATTGTAGTGTTCAGTGCGCAGTGGTCAGTGGTCAGAAGTAGGCAGTCAGTAGTAAGCAGTAAGCAGTCAGCAGAGGTCGGTAGTTTTACCACTGATTCCTAACTACCGAAGATTCTTATGGCTCCGATATTTCACGCTAATCGTGGCAATTTTCGCAGATTTTAACCGTAGTTAAACTATACTGAAGACTGCCAACTGGGCACTGAATACTTGAAGTTCTGGTTCCTGGCTCATCGCAGCAAAAAAAAACCGGCAACAATGCCGGTTTTTTACCTAAAATATTTTAAGCCTTCTTACTGGACTTCTCCGTAATTGAATTTTTGACCACCTACAGAGATTCCTGCCATAACACCTGCTTTAGGCATAATAGCTACCCCAACTCCATCTTTAAAATTAATGGCTTCTCCTTTACCTTCATCCCAGACAACAGCAGATGCGCTCCCTTCAAACTCAAAATTTCCCTTTTTGAAATTATCCAGGGCTTGTTGTGTTCTAAAAATGATGATCTCTCTAAATGCTTGTCCTCCTATTTGGAAACCAACGTCGAGTTGGCGAAGTTCTGTAAATCCTACAACTTTCCCGTTTTCATAAACCACTCCGTTCCCGGCAGCCCCGCCCAGGATCCAGGCTCCTTTACCTACATTTGGAAATACTGCATATCCCGCAGCCCTGTCTAAAATCTCCTGAATACTATTATCCTTCTCCTTAAAGGCTTCAACAGCTTTTTTTGCATCACTTTTTAATTCCTGACGCTCATCCATGTCAACTATTTGTTCTCCTTTATCTTTTTTGGCTCCATCCGCTTGCGCGAAAAGATTTCCGCTAAACAACATTAGCAGAGCGAAACAAGTCGATAAATAAAATTTTTTCAGTTTCATAATTCTTACTTTTTTGGTTTCTCGTGAAAGTAACAAATCCCGCACCTTTAATTGTTAAGTGTAGGTTATTTCACTAAATTTTAGGTATTTAAGTTTTATTTTTAAGGGTGTTTAACCTAATTCCTCAATTTTATTTATTCCAAAATTCCCAGCCTCACATAGAAAATCAATAACTTGGCTCTTCCTAATACTTATCATTAGCAAAAACATGTTACAGGAACTTAAAGAAGCCTACGGATTCATTTTTGAAGAAGAACTTTTAAAAGAAATAGAACATACCGGGGTCCTGAAAATCGCCAGGGAAGGTGAGATCATTATGAACATCAACGATTACATTAGTTCCATGCCTTTACTGCTGGAAGGCGCAATCAAGATATTACGGGAGGATAAGGAAGGAAATGAACTGTTGCTTTATTTCCTGGAAAGAGGGGATACCTGTGCCCTAACGCTCTCCTGCTGTTTAGGTCAAACCAAAAGCGAAGTGAGGGCTGTAGCCGAAAGAGATACCCGCTTTATCATGATCCCTGTAAGCAAGATCGAGGAATGGACGGCCAAATATAAAAGCTGGAGAAATTTCGTTTTTGAAAGTTATCATTCGCGGCTTACAGAAATGCTGGAGACCATAGATACCCTGGCCTTTATGAATATGGACAAGCGCCTGCTGCGCTACCTGCAGGATAAAGCCAAGATCAACCAGTCCGAGGAATTACAGGTCACTCATCAACAGGTGGCTTATGACCTCAACACCTCGCGGGTAGTCGTTTCCCGGTTGCTCAAAAGACTGGAAATGGAAGGTAAGATCCTTCTGCAACGCAACAGCATAGTGGTACATGAGCTATAGGGCAAGAAAAGTGTAACTTTTGTTACTGCAAATGGAAGGTCCGGAGGTTACTTTTGCTCCCAATTAAATTAAAGAAATTTTGGAGATTATTGACCTCTTAGGATATTTAGGTGCTTTGTTGATCGGAGTTGTTTTGGGCCTCATTGGAGGAGGTGGATCCATTCTTACTGTCCCCGTTCTGGTCTATTTGCTGTCAATTAATCCAGTAACGGCAACCGCTTATTCCCTATTCGTGGTTGGAGCCTCCTCTCTCGTGGGAGCACTCAATAATCTAAAAAAGAAACTGGTGGATTTTCGCACCGCAACGGTATTTTCCATACCCGCATTTATAGCAGTTTATGCCACCCGAAAGTATCTGGTCCCGGCAATTCCCGAACATATTTTCACCCTCTGGGGTTTTGAGGTCACTAAAAACATCGGGATCATGCTGTTCTTTGCAGTGATCATGATCGTGGCATCGGTATCCATGATCAGGGAAACTTCCAAAGAAGACCTGCGGGAGACAAAGGTGAAATACAACTATCCCCTAATCATTATTGAGGGAGTTGTAGTTGGCGTATTAACAGGAATTGTTGGTGCCGGCGGCGGATTTTTAATTATCCCTGCCCTGGTCTTACTTGCTAAACTTCCCATGAAAAAAGCTGTAGCCACCTCCCTGCTCATCATCGCTGTTAAATCTCTTATAGGTTTTATTGGAGATGTGCAGAATCTCGACATAGACTGGGTCTTTCTCATGATCTTCACCGGACTTTCAATTATAGGGATCTTCCTGGGTGGTTACCTCAACAAATTCATTGACGGTAGAAAACTGAAAAAAGGTTTTGGCTGGTTTGTGCTGGTAATGGGACTTTACATCATTGGAAAAGAGCTGCTGTAAATATCATTTTTGAATCCTAAATATGTTGTTATGCAAGAATTCTGGAATGAAAGATACCAACAGGAGGAATATGTCTACGGAAAAGATCCCAATGAATTTTTCAAAGCCAAACTGAAAGGCCTAACTCCCGGCAGGATCCTTTTTCCTGCGGAAGGGGAAGGTAGAAATGCAATTTTTGCCGCCAAACTGGGCTGGCAGGTATCGGCTTTTGATCAAAGCGAAGAAGGCCGGAAGAAAGCCTTAAGACTGGCTGAAGCTGAAGGTGTGGAAATCGATTATACGGTTTCCGGGCTGCAAAACCTCAGCTTTAAAGAGGAAGAATTTGATGCCATAGCGCTTATCTATGCGCACTTTCCACCTGAACAAAGACAGGATTTCTTCAGTTCAGCACATAAATATTTAAAAGAAGGCGGAAAAGTGATCTTTGAAGGTTTTGCCTCTAAACATCCTCAATACCAGGAAAGGAATCCGGCAGTTGGAGGTCCAAAAGAGCCAAAAATGCTATTTTCGGAAGAGGAGATCAAAAACACCTTTAAGGAACTTCATTTTTTAGAATTCTTTGAAGGAGAGATTGAACTTGAGGAGGGGGCATTCCACAAAGGCAAAGGCCGGGTGATACGCTTTGTTGCTGAAAAACGGAAATAGACAATAATTTTACATTTTTGAAAGGCATCCATTGGGATGCCTTTTTTCATGCTGCCTACTGTAACCTTTGTTACATCCCACAGGGAATAGTGGCGCTATCTTTGGAATACCTAAATCAAAGAATAACTGCAAGCATGAAAGAAAAGAAGAAGAATAGTCTGAAAAAACACCTCATAGAATACGGGATCATTTTTGCCATTTTCGGCGGATTATATATATCAGGTTTACATACCGAAGTCCTGGGATTCCTGCAACGCGGGATCCTCGCCACCGGATTAATGAACCCCGACCTTGAAGAAAAGGAGGATCTGGCTATGAATGATGCAAATCCCACTGCAGATCTTAATATGAACCTTATCAATTCCAAAGGGGAAAGAGTGGCAATGAAAGATCTAAAAGGCAAAGTGATCTTTATGAATGTTTGGGCTACCTGGTGCCCTCCCTGTGTAGCCGAAATGCCAGGAATAAATAAACTTTATAAGGATGTAGATAAGGAGAAGGTGGCATTTATCATGCTGTCTGTAGATCAGGATTTTCAAAAAGCCATAGATTATAATGAAAAGAAAGGCTATGATTTTGAGATCTATAAATTAGACGGAGGCATGCCGGTGATGTACCAAACGCAAAGTATCCCCAGCACCTTTGTGATCAACGCAGAAGGTAAGCTCGTAATGACGCACCTGGGAATGGGAGATTATGATACCGGTAAGTTCAGGAAGTTTTTAAAGGAGCAGTATTAGGGATTGGAGAAAGCTTCCCTTTCTCCTTCTCACAAATTCCGGTATAACAAATAAACCTGATTAATTAAAGGATGTTGGGCTAATGTTTTTCTCTCTAAAACCTTTTAACATGTAGATCATTTATCTGATTTTCATAGATATGAGGTTTCTTAATAGATTCTTGTTTTCACTTAAAACATTAAATAATGGACAAGTTCTCCACCCTCGTGAAAAGTATAGCCAATATATTTGGAGCAGTAATCACTTTAGTATTAGTGATCTTTTTAGGAGTTCTTTTTTATCAGACCTATCCCGGATTATTTATTAAAAAGTCAGTGGCTGAAAAGGTTCAGGAATGGACTCCCAGAGATATTGATCTCGCGATTGCGGAAGGTTTTGGCGATAAGAAGGTTGAATATGGATACCAATTGGTCACAGATAGTCCCAATCAAATGGGACCGGGTGCAGAAGATCCAAAAATCAGATATGCAGGCAATCATCTTGCGTGTACTAATTGCCATTTAGATGCCGGGACTAGGCCCGGTTCGGCCTCATGGGTTGGCATAACAGAAAGATTTCCACAATTCAGTAATCGTTCAAATTCTGAAGGCACTTTAGAGGACAGGATCAACGGCTGTATGGAGAGAAGTATGGATGGTGAAATGCTTCCGAAAGGATCCAGAGAGATGGAGGCTATTATAGCTTATATGGATTGGCTGAGCCAGGATATTCCTGAAGATCGAAAAGCCGAATTCAAAGGATTTCCTTCTATTAAAATACCTGATTTTGCAGTTGATCTTGAAAAAGGTGCAGCTTTGTACCAGGTAGAATGCGTAAGGTGTCATGGCGAGACCGGGCAAGGTATTAAAAAGACCGGTTCTGCAGGCGGGTTTTATTTGTATCCCCCTCTGTGGGGAGAAGATAGCTATAATGATGGTGCAGGAATGCATCGTGTTATTACTGCTTCCAATTTTATAAAAGGGAACATGCCATTTGGGGAAGCCAGCAGGGATAACCCAAAATTAACCGATGAAGAAGCTTATCATTTAGCGGGTTATATTAACAGCTTTAGCAGACCTGAAAAAGAAAACAAGGAAAAAGATTTTCCCGATCTTAAACTAAAACCTGTGTCTACCCCCTACGGCCCCTGGGCAGATGATTTTCCTGCCGATCAACACAAGTACGGACCTTTTCAACCCATCAAAGATTTTTATAAAGAAAGGTACGGGCTCAATAAATCTCAGTAGCCTGTTTTGTGCGGGTTATGGCTTCACCCTTCCGCACCCCTTATAAACACTGGAGCTTAGTTTTTGTTTAGGGTGTCCCAGCTTATTATTACAGGCAAAATGCTATTTTTATTCGCATTATGTTTGTCAGAAAGAAGCCTAATAAAAGTGGTTTAGTTAGT
>JAAVJQ010000010.1 GCA_012038135.1 Salinimicrobium nanhaiense | reverse complement strand
ATACGACCTGTGAATGCCCGCCGATGAAAATTATAAGGAAAGCCGTATGCGGGAAAACCGCACGTACGGTTTGATGAGGGGGCTGTGCAACTATCGAAGAGGTGGTTGCGCACTCTACTCTACTGGCGATTTCATTTCACCTCCTAATTCCCCAACTAACCAATTAACCAATCCCAAATTAACAAATAACAATTAACTACTTCCTAACAACATCGGGCACCATAAATTCATACTTTCCGCCGTGGCGTATCACATCGCGTACTACGGTTGAAGAAATATGGCTTTTTCCGGAGGAGGTGAGGAGAAAAACAGATTCTATTCCGGCGAGTTTATAATTGGTTTGGCCAATGGTCTTTTCATATTCCAGGTCGATAGCGTTCCGCAATCCGCGAAGGATGAATCCGGCATTTTGTTCCTTGCAAAAATCTACTGTCAAACCTTTATAGGTCATTACCTTTACTTTCGGTTCCTCTTTATAGGTTTCCTCTAAAAAATGTACTCGCTGTTCCAGGGAAAACATATATTTTTTATCAGAATTGGTGCCGATTGCGAGGATGATCTCATCAAACAAAGGCAGTGCCCTGTCAATTATATCTGTATGTCCCAAAGTTATTGGGTCAAAAGACCCCGGAAAAACCGCCTTTTTCATTACTGAATATTTGTTCTAAAATATGAATTTCTAATGAACCTGATTTTTCTGCCTCTTTTGAATAAAGTCTTGATTCTTGCCTCTTGTCTCTTGACTCCTTTACCTCATTGCCGCCTCAATAGCGCTTCCAAACAATTCTTCTAATGAAATTCCGGCTGCTCTTGCCTGCTGCGGCAAAATACTGGCTTCACTTAACCCCGGATTGGTGTTGATCTCTATGAAATGTGGCTCATCATTATGAAAGATAAATTCAGATCTTGAGAAACCTTTCATCTTCAGCTTCCGGTAAATGAGTTTTGCGATCTCCTGGACTTCTTTTGTTTGTTCATCAGATAGTCGGGCGGGAGTGATCTCCTGGGATTTTCCAAGGTACTTGGCCTCATAGTCAAAAAATTCATTTTCAGAAACAATTTCAGTAACAGGCAGTGCGGTGATCTCTCCCTTGTACGTGATCACACCCACAGAAACTTCGGTGCCATCAAGAAAAGATTCTATGATGATCTCGTTGTCCTCTTTAAAAGCAAATTTGGTAGCCTGTATAATATCATCCTTCGATTTGACCTTAGTGATCCCAAAGCTGCTCCCCGCTTTATTGGCTTTAACGAAACAGGGTAATCCAACTCTTTCCACGATTTCATCGGGATCGATCTCGTCTCCCTTGTCAACAAAATAGTTCACGGCAGTTTTAACTCCGTAAGGTCTCACCACACTTATGAGATCCCGTTTATTGAAAGTGAGCGCCGACTGGTAAAAATCGCAGGAAGTCTGGGGAATTCCAACCAGTTCCAGGTAAGCCTGCAGCAAACCGTTTTCTCCGGGAGTACCATGTATGGTATTAAAAACGCAGTCAAAGGTGATGAGTTTGCCCTTGATAGTAACGGTAAAATTACTTCGGTTAAGAGGGTATGGCGTGTCATCATCGGCAATTACAAACCACTCTTTTTGCAGGATATGCACGCGATAAGGGTTGTATTTATTGCGATCAAGATTTTTATACACCACATTTCCACTGTTGATGGAGATACGGTATTCGCTGGAAAAGCCGCCCATGGCTATGGCAATATTCTTCTTCATATTAAATAAGGCCCGGTGTTTTACGTTAACAAAAGTAGCGACTATAAATGAATGTCTGCAAAACCACCTGATTTTATATCTTTGTTTTTTAATCTAAACTATGAGTTTTTTCCGTTTTCTCTTTAGCAAAACCTTTTTGATACAATTGGTTTTAGCTGTTTTGGCGCTCGTTTTGATCGCTTTTATTATTTTAAAATGGCTGGATTTTTCCACCAATCAGGACCAGCGAATTACAGTGCCTAATCTGGCACGCCTGTCTCTTGACAAGGTAGACGAGCAGCTCGGGGAACTTGATCTGAGAAGGGAGATCCTGGATTCAGCCAATTATAATCCTGAATATCCGCCGTACTCAGTGATCGATCAGGTGCCGCTTCCGGGGAAACAGGTGAAGGAAAACCGAAAGATATATCTTACATTAAACCCTTCAGGATTTACCAAGGTGGAGATTCCGGAGAATTTGATCCGAAGAACAAGGAGACAGGTGGAACCGACTTTGCGTTCTCTAGGGTTCGAAATAGGCACAATTTCCTACAAACCCGATGTTGCCAAAGATGTGGTACTTGAAATGCGCCACAAAGGTGAACTGGTGGAACCCGGTATGAAACTTATGAAAACTTCGAAGATCGACTTGATCCTGGGTGATGGCTCCGGAAGATATGGAATGGATGAAGAGGATGAAGCTGAAACTACTGCCGAAGAGCAAATTATAAATGACCTGGAAGAAGAAGAATATGATTTCTGAAAATAATAGTCCCGAACCAGATGATAATGATGATGAGCTATACGAACATCACAGGTTTGTAGCAGATAAAGGTCAGCAGCCGCTGCGGGTCGATAAGTTTCTTATGAACTATATCGAAAAAGCCACGCGAAACAAGATCCAGACGGCAGCAAAAGAAGGAAATATTCATGTCAATGAGGTTCCGGTAAAATCGAACTATAAAGTAAAACCGGGAGATGTAGTGCAGGTGATGTTTGAACATCCACCATATGAATTCCTGCTTACCCCCGAGAATATTCCGCTGGACATCGTTTATGAAGATGATGCATTACTTGTAGTGAATAAACCTGCAGGTATGGTTGTGCATCCCGGCCATGGAAATTACAGCGGAACGCTGATCAACGCCCTGGTCTATCATTTTGAGAATCTTCCGCAGAACTCGGATGAAAGGCCCGGCCTCGTCCACAGAATTGATAAAGATACCAGCGGACTCTTAGTGGTAGCCAGGACAGAGCAGGCAATGACCAAACTCGCCAAACAATTCTTTGACAAGAGTAGTGAGCGTGAATATGTGGCACTGGTTTGGGGGAATGTAGAGGAAGATGAAGGTACTATTGAAGGAAATATTGGGCGTCATCCAAAGAACAGGCTGCAGAATACCGTTTATTTAGGAGATGATGAAGATAAAGGGAAACCTGCAGTAACCAGGTACAAGGTCCTTGAGCGGTTAGGATATGTGACTTTAGTGTCCTGTCAGCTTGAAACAGGACGTACCCACCAGATACGTGTGCACATGAAGTACATTGGCCACACCTTATTTAATGACGAGCGTTATGGCGGTGATAAGATCCTTAAAGGAACCACTTTTACAAAATACAAGCAGTTCGTGGAAAACTGTTTTAAAGTGCTGCCCCGGCAGGCGCTGCACGCGAAAACCCTTGGATTTAAACACCCGGTAACGGGGGAGTGGCTGAGCTTTGATAGTCCCATCCCCGATGATCTGCAGCAATGTATTGAGAAGTGGCGCAGTTATGCCAAGAATCAGAAAGAATTTATCGACTAAGGAATTCATCCCCTCCTAAATCCTCCCCCGAGGGGAGAACTTAATTAAGTTTTCTCCCTTCCCTTTAGGAAGTGCCGGGAAAGGGATGAGGATACTATTGCAAAAATTAATAGCAGTATCAACAGGAAAGAACGATCCCGGCAGGAAAACCCTCCGGGATTTTATATTTTTGAGTAATAATTATAACTACCTTTTTCTTCGGAAAGTCGAACATATGAAAATAATAGTTTCCCCCGCAAAAACTTTAGATTACCAGAGCAAACTTCCCACAAGTAGAGGTACGCAGCCGGCATTTTTAGACACCACAGCCACCATAAACCGGAAGCTGTCCCGTATGTCTAAAAAGGAGATTTCTAAACTTATGGACATTAGCGATAAGCTTGCCGATCTTAACCACACCCGCTATCAGGAATTTGAGGAGGAGCATAACAAGAAAAATTCCCGTCCTGCGGCATATGCTTTCGCCGGAGATGTCTATACCGGCCTTGACGCCTATACCATTCCCGTGGAGAAGATCGATTTTATGCAGGATTCCCTGCGCATTCTTTCCGGTTACTACGGAATTCTTCGCCCTCTCGACCTTATCCAGCCGTACCGCCTGGAAATGGGAACTTCTTTGGGAGTAGGCCGCAAAAAGAATCTTTATGAAGTATGGCAAGGTAACGTGACCGACTTTCTCAACAGGGAACTTGAGGAGGACGAGCTATTCGTGAACCTGGCGAGTATGGAATATTTTAAGGCGATAAATATAGAAAAGTTGAAAACACCTGTGATCTCTCCTGTTTTTAAAGATTTCAAAAATGGCGAATTGAAGATCATCAGCTTCTTTGCCAAAAAAGCCAGGGGTTCAATGGCCAGATTTATCATTGATACCGAGGCCCAAACTCTGGAAGACCTCAAGAATTTTGACTACGACGGATATAGATTTTCTGCCGAAGAAACTTCAAATGAAAAGGAGCCGGTTTTTACCAGGTAGCTTCAGCTGTAGTTTATTGTTAAAGTATTTCAAAAAGCGGTGCCTCACCGCTTTTTTCTTTTTAATTTCTGAAAAAAGGAAACCTCTCTAAAATGCCATTTTTGAAAGGTCATTCCGAAGCATTTTAAATTTAAAAGCAACTTCAGAAAATGGAAATTAAAAAGGTTTTAGTAGCGAATCGGGGAGAAATAGCCATCCGCATTTTTCGGGCATGTACAGAAATTGGATTAAGGACGGTCGGAATTTACACTTTTGAAGACCGGTATTCCCTGCACCGCTACAAAGCCGATGAATCTTACCAGATAGGTGCAGACAATGATCCTTTAAAGCCTTATCTCGACATAAAGGCCATTATAAAAGTGGCAAAACAAAATAATGTTGACGCCATTCATCCCGGCTACGGCTTCCTTTCAGAAAATGCCGATTTTGCCAAACAGTGTGAAGAGAACGGGATCATTTTTATAGGACCAAAAGTTTCTGTGCTAAAGTCTTTGGGAGATAAAGTACGGGCTAAAGAAGTGGCTGTGAAAAATGATATTCCGGTGATACGGAGTAACGAGCAGGAGCTTACTTCCGTAGAAATTGCTCTGGAGGAAGCTGAACAGATCGGCTATCCTGTAATGCTTAAAGCTGCATCGGGTGGCGGCGGCCGTGGGATGCGCGTAATTCGAAACAAAGAAGATCTTGAGAATGGTTTCAATGAATCACGGCGGGAAGCTTTAAATGCTTTTGGAGATGACACTGTTTTCCTGGAGAAATTCGTGGAGGATCCTAAACATATTGAGATTCAAATCGTGGGGGACAACCATGGCAACCTGGTGCACCTTTTCGAGCGGGATTGCTCTGTGCAGCGGCGGTATCAAAAAGTGATTGAATTCGCACCCTCCCAGGATCTGGACGAAAGCATTAAGCAGAACCTATACAAATATGCCGTCAAGCTTTGTAAGGCTGTTGACTATAATAACATAGGAACCGTAGAATTCCTGGTAGATAAAAGTGGAGAGATCTTCTTTATTGAGGTGAATCCGAGAATCCAGGTGGAGCATACGGTGACAGAGATCATCACGAATATTGACCTGGTGAAGACACAGATCTTCATCGCCGGCGGATATAAGCTTTCAGATAAACAGATCAAGATTGAAAGTCAGGAATCTCTCAAGACCAATGGTTACGCGCTGCAATGTCGTATCACGACCGAAGATCCTACCAACGACTTTAAACCAGATTATGGCACTATTACCACCTACAGAAGTGCTTCCGGCTTCGGAATTCGCCTGGATGCGGGTAGTATTTATCAGGGAGTAAAGGTTTCTCCTTTTTTTGATTCCATGCTCGTAAAGGTTTCTGCCAGCAGCCGTACTTTGGATGGAGCCTGCCGGAAGATGAGACGCGCTTTAGCCGAATTCAGGATCCGCGGAGTCATGACCAATATGGGATTCCTGGATAATATTCTGGCTCATCAAACTTTTCGCAAAGGAGAGGTGACGGTCAATTTCATCAAGGATCATCCTGAACTTTTTGAGATCAAGAAGACCCGCAACCGTGCCACAAAAATGGTGAAGTTTCTGGGGGATGTGATCATTAACGGAAATGAGGATGTCAAAAATGCAGAAAAAAAGAGGGATTTTATAAAACCCACGATTCCAGGCTTTCCGGAACAAAACGAGTATCCAAAGGGAACAAAAGACCTGCTTACGGAATACGGTCCGGAAAAATTTTCCAGGTGGCTTTTGCATGAAGGCAAGGTTCATTTTACCGATACTACTTTTAGAGATGCGCATCAAAGCCTGCTGGCCACCCGAATGCGCACGTATGACATGATGAAAGTTGCCGAAGGTTTTGCCCGAAACCATCCGGAAGTATTCAGTATGGAAATTTGGGGAGGTGCAACCTTTGATGTGTGTATGCGTTTTCTAAATGAAAATCCGTGGGAGCGATTGCGCAGGCTAAGGGAAGCCATGCCAAATATTCTCATGCAAATGTTGCTGCGGGGGTCAAATGGAGTGGGATACACTGCCTATCCAGACAACCTTATCGAAAAATTCGTAGAACAGTCGTGGGAAAACGGGGTTGATGTTTTCAGGATCTTTGACAGTTTGAACTGGATGGAATCCATAGCTCCCTGTATCGAGTACGTTCGAAACAGGACGCAGGGTCTGGCAGAAGGTACTATTTGCTATACCGGGGATATCATGGATCCCAGACAGACAAAATATAACCTGGAATATTACGTGCAGCTGGCAAAAGATATCGAAAATGCCGGCGCCCACATTTTAGCGATCAAGGATATGGCAGGAATTCTCAAGCCCGATGCGGCTTTTGAACTTGTTTCTGCCTTAAAGTCAAGGATCAATATTCCGCTGCATTTGCATACACATGATACTTCTTCTATACAGGCAGCCACTTATCTCAAAGCTATCGAAGCCGGAGTGGACGTTGTTGATGTTGCCCTTGGCGGACTTTCAGGCCTGACCTCTCAGCCAAACTTCAATTCTATAGTGGAAATGTTGAGGTTCCACGATCGCGGCAGACCCATCAATACAGATAAGCTTAATGAATACTCAAGATACTGGGAGGCCGTTCGCAGGTACTATTTTCCGTTTGAATCCGGATTAAAAGCAGGATCGGGAGAAGTTTATAAACACGAAATTCCCGGGGGACAATATTCCAATCTTAAGCCACAAGCAGAAAGTCTCGGGCTGGCCGATCGTTTCCATGAGATCACCGAGATGTACAGCAAAGTAAATGACCTTTTTGGAGACATCATTAAGGTGACGCCCAGTTCAAAGGTGGTAGGAGATATGGCGCAGTACCTGGTGAGTAACAATCTTTCAATTGAAGATGTGCTGGAAAAAGGGGAGGATATTTCTTTTCCGCAGTCGGTGAAGAGTTTCTTCCGCGGAGATCTTGGTCAGCCGCCCGGAGGTTTTCCCGAGAAGATCCAGAAAATTGTTCTTAAGGATGAAAAACCTTATACCGAAAGACCGAACGCCCACATGGAACCAATTGATTTTGATAAGGAATATGCAGAATTCCAAAGCAGCTTTAGTGAAGGAATGGGAAGAGACCTGGAAATAACCGATTTTCTGTCTTACAAGCTGTATCCAAAGGTATTTACTGATGCTTACAACCACCACCTGGAATTCGGAAGTGTCATCAACGTCCCCACCAAAAATTTCTTCTACGGCATGGAACCCGGCGAGGAGATCATTGTGGAATTGGACAGAGGGAAAACTTTATTGATCGAGTTCCTTTCAAGAGGAGAAACCGACGAAGACGGCATGTCCAGGATCTTCTTTAAAGTCAACGGACAAACCCGAGCCGTTGAGGTAAAAGATAAGTCAGTCAAAGTGGAAAAGGTAGTTCATCAAAAAGTGGACAAAAATGATAAAAAACAAATAGGTGCACCGCTGCAGGGGGCATTATCCAATATTCAGGTAGAAGTGGGGCAGAAGGTGGAAAAAAATCAGCCGCTGTTTGTCATCGAAGCCATGAAAATGGAAACCACCATCACTGCCAACGGTTCCGGAGAGATCGATAAGATCGTTCTAAAAGAGGGTGAAATGGTCTATGCAGATGATCTGGTAATCGTTCTTAAATAGTATTGAGATATGAGATCTGAGAATTGAGATAAAAAGAACCAAGAGCCAAGAACCAGGAACCAAGACTTGGAATTTGGTGCTTGGAATTTGGAATTTATTTATAAAATTTAAATCCTAAATTTTGAATCCTGAATTATTTCATCATCAACATCCTTATGACCCTTTTATTCCCGAAAATGCGACTAAACTCATTGTGGGGACTTTGCCGCCGCCTCGCTTTACAACGGGAGAATTAAAAGAGGGGGATGTGGATTTTTGTTACGGCAGCCGCGACGGTATGTTGTGGCAGATCATCGACAGGATCTTTAACCTGGATCTTAAATTTGAAAATACAGAAGAAGCCGTTGAAGAGCGTAAAAAATTTCTGGCCAGCAAAGGCATTGGGATATGTGATACCGTAGAAAGTTGCAGGAGAGATAAGATTGATGCTTCAGATCTTGGAATGCTTCATGTCGAGCTACGGGACTTGATTGGGGTCCTCAAAAGGCATGAAAAAATAGATACCCTGCTTTTCACCGGAGGCAATAGTAAGAACGGTCCGGAATTCTTTTTCCGGAAGCTTTTGAAACATCACGACATAAAAATAAAAGTAATTTCCAATGATGTGCCCCGGGTACATCAGTTCCTCCTGGACGGCAGGCCTATTAACACTGTTTCACTTACCGCACCCTCGGGCTCAGCAAACAGGGCCATTGGGAGCATGGAATTGTACAAACACTTAAAAAAACAAAACCCCGAATTCAATACGATTGATTTCAGGGTTTTGCAGTACCGTCAGTTTCTTGAAGATTAAACTTTTTTATCAACCAATTAAAAATATCCCAAAATGGGAAATTGGTTTTATTTTTGTACTTTAGAGTCATGAGGGTTATAGCTTTCAGGACCTTGAGGGAATTTTTTGAAAAGACGGAATATTCTGATGCTGAGGTTTTCTTGAGGGCCTGGTATTATGATGTTAAATCTGCGAATTGGAAAAATTCTAATGAATTAAAAAATCAGTATCCCAAGGCCAGTATAGTTCGAGAAGGAAGAGCTGTCTTTAATATCAAAAGAAATAAATATAGATTAGTTGTTGCAATTGATTATGAAATTCAGGCGATTTTCATCCGGTTTATAGGAACTCACAAACAATATGACTCCATAGATGTAAAAACAATTTAAAAATGGATATTCGACCAATAAAAACAGAGGAAGATTACTCTACTGCTCTAAATAGAATAGAAGAGCTTTGGGGAGCAAAAAGGGATACTCCGGAAAATGATGAATTAGATTTATTAATTACAATAGTCGAAGCCTACGAAGTAAAAAATTTTCCAATAACTCCACCTGACCCTATAGATGCTATTAAATTTCGAATGGATCAAATGGGAATGACTAACGCCGATATGGTAAAATATCTGGGTAGCCAGAGTAGAGTGAGTGAAGTTTTAAATAGAAAACGAAATCTTAGCCTGGGGATGATAAAAAGGCTTTATAAAGAATTAAATATACCAGCTGAAGTATTATTGACGTAATTAATAATAATTGAGACTATCTCAAAAAAACAAAACCCCAAATTCAATACGATTGATTTCAGGGTTTTGCAGTACCGTCAGTTTCTTGAGGACTAGACGGTTTCTCTTTCCAGCGGATCTTTAATTTGCTGCGGTTTCGTAGTGAATTTTATTCTTAACGGTCGCAGTTTTCCGAAGGTGTTCCGGGGAGTTTTTCCTCCCTTGGTCTTCTTCTCGCTTTTCTCCACTGTTACTTATTTTGCTGGTCCTTAATGGTCTTATCATTGATATCAAAATCGTTGGTTTCAATATCCCTTTGACCAATATTTCCGGTTAAAGGATTGCTGTCTCTATCCTTTCTCTTGTTCTTGTTGTGCTTATCTTCAATACGTCCCATAACATTCATTTTTAAGTTCTTTTCAAGATACGAAAAAGGCTTTTTAAAGGCTATTAAAGACCTGTTAACAAGACTGTTAATCTCTTGCTTTTCTAATAAAATCCTGGATGTTTTCTGTGCCGTTCTCAGTGAGGTGTTTAATAAACGCACTCCCAATAATTGCTCCTTTAGTTTTTTCTGTAGCTGCGGAAAAAGTTTCCCTATCCTTTATCCCGAAGCCCACTATTAGAGGGTTCTTTAATCCCATTTTTGACACCCTGCTGAAGTAATCTTTCTGAAGCTGCCCAAAACCGGCGGTGCCTCCTGTTACTGCAGCACTGCTCACCATATAGATAAAGCCTTCCGAAATTTGATCGATCTGCCTTATCCTTTCTTCGGAAGTCTGGGGCGTAATTAAAAATACCGGAAGTAAGTCGTACTGCTGAAATATATCTTTATACTGAAGCTCATATTCTTCCACGGGAAGATCGGGAATGATAAGTCCGTCAATACCGACTTCCTTACATTTTTGGCAGAATTTCTCCACCCCAAACTGGAGGATAGGATTAAAATATCCCATGATCAACAAGGGAATTTGTACCGTCTCCCGAATATTCTTCAACTGTGCGAACAATTTATTGGTAGTCATACCATTTTTCAAGGCAGCTTCCGAACTTCTTTGGATCACCGGGCCATCTGCCAAGGGATCGCTAAAAGGAAGTCCAATTTCCACCATATCCACTCCGCTTTTTTGCAGTTCTTCCAGTATTGTAACTGTGTCTTCAGGTTGCGGGTATCCCGCGGTAAAATAAATGGAAAGCAGCTTTTTTGAAGGATCTTCCTGAAGTTTTTGTTTTATTCTGTTCATGTCTTTTGGTCTGTCGAATAATCTCTCTATCAGACCTCACAGTCCCGAAGCCTCGGGGACTGTGAGGTCTTTAGGATGACCATTAATTACAAATTGAAATGTTCTATATAAGTATTCAGGTCTTTATCCCCGCGGCCCGAAAGGTTTACCACAACTACATCATCTTCCCTGAACTTACGGGTCTCAAAAATGGCTAAAGCATGGGCTGTTTCTATGGCCGGAATAATCCCTTCCAGTTTACACAGCTCTAATCCTGCAGCCATTGCTTCGGTATCGGTGATCGAAATAAATTCCCCGCGGCCCGTTCTGAAGAGGTTTGCGTGCATTGGCCCCACTCCCGGATAATCCAGTCCGGCAGAAATAGAGTACGGTTCGGTGATCTGTCCGTCGTCGGTTTGCATGAGCAGAGTTTTGCTGCCGTGAATAATGCCTTCGCGGCCAAGAGCCGAAGTCGCAGCGCTTTTTCCGGTTAACACTCCTTCTCCCGCAGCTTCTACGGCAATTATTCCCACTTCTTCCTGGTCCAGGTAATGGTAATATATACCGGCGGCATTGCTTCCGCCACCCACACAGGCCACTACAAAATCAGGATTTTCACGACCCTCTTTTTCCTGCAACTGTTTTTTCACCTCTTCAGAAATCACGCTTTGGAATCGCGCCACCATGTCGGGATATGGATGCGGCCCCACTACAGATCCAATAATATAATGTGTATTTACCGGATTGTTGATCCAGTCGCGAATGGCTTCATTGGTTGCATCTTTTAACGTGCGGCTGCCCGAAATTGCAGGAACAACGGTTGCTCCCAGCATCTTCATTCGGGCCACATTTGGTGCTTGTCTCTTGATGTCGATCTCCCCCATATACACCACGCACTCAATGCCCATTAAAGCGCAAACCGTGGCGGTAGCGACCCCGTGTTGTCCCGCACCGGTTTCGGCGATGATCCTGTTTTTACCAAGACGCTTTGCCATGAGGATTTGGCCTATGGTATTGTTCACTTTATGGGCTCCTGTGTGGCAAAGATCTTCTCTTTTGAGATACACCTTCGTATTATACTTCTCGCTAAATCTCTTGGCGTAGTACAACGGTGTTGGTCTGCCCACATAGTCTTTAAGCAGCTGGCGGAATTCCTTTTGAAAACTTTCTTCCTGCATGATGTCCAGATAGCGGGATCGCAGTTCTTCCACGTTGGGGTAAAGCATTTCGGGAATGAACGCTCCGCCAAAATCGCCGTAATATCCTTTTTCGTTTACTTGATAACTCATAATTTTCTTATTTAAACAGCAGCTCTTGGAATGATCTTAAAGCTTCCGGATCTTTTAAGCCGGGGGCTGTTTCAAATTTGCTGTTCACATCAATTCCGTAGAACAGATGTTCTTTTTGCCTTTTTTGGAAGGTTTTATATAGTTCTTTTATTGCTTCGGTTTCTTCGGGACCTATTCCGCCGCTCAGGAAGAAAGGAGTAGAGGAGGGGTAGCCAGGCAGTACATCCCAATTAAATGCGATTCCATTGCCGCCCCTGTTTCTTCCTTTTGTGTCAAAAAGGTAAAAATCTGCAAGGCCTTCATAAGGCTCCAGTTTTTGAAAATTGAAGTCATCTTTTATGCTGAAAACTTTGATGATCTCCACCTTTTTTCCGGCTTCTGAAAATTCCTTTTTCAGCTTTCTACATAACTCCGGACTTTCCTCCCCATGCAGCTGCACTGCTGCAAGTTCATAATTTTGAACCTTTTGAATAACCTCTTCTTCGGAAGCATTGACAAACACTCCGGTTTTTTTGATTTCCTTATCCAATTCCTGAATTTCTCCTGAAACATGCCGCGAAGAACCCTCAAAAAAGATAAGGCCGAGATAATCAGGTTTTAAACCTGAAATGGCTTTGATGTTTTCGGCTTCTCTCATGCCGCAGACCTTCAGCTTCAGGTTCATTTTGCTATGCTTTTGAGTTCGTTGATGAATTCCGAAGCACTTTTTCCGGGATCTTCAGTCTTCATGAAATTCCCGCCGATAAGAAAGCCCTGAAATCCGCTTTTTTGAAGCTCCAGGATAGCTGCAGTATCGCTGATGCCGCTCTCGGAGATCTTTACGAAGTGGGGCGGAATTTTTTCCGCAAGATCTTTACTGGTTTGCAGGTTCACCCCGAAGGTTTTGAGGTTTCTATTGTTGACACCTATCATATCTACGCTGTCAAAAATGTTGTTTTTAAGCTCCTCTTCATTATGAACTTCCAGGAGCACCTCGAGTCCCAGTTCCTTTGCTTTTTTCGAAAATTGTTCAATTTGCTTCGGCTTCAGCAGGGCTGCGATCAGGAGGATCACATCAGCACCCATGGCTTTTGCTTCATAAAGCTGATATTCATCTATTATAAAATCCTTCCGCAGCAAGGGCAATTGTACTGTTTCTCTTGCCACAGCCAGATCGTCAAGGCTGCCGCCGAAGAAATCTTCATCTGTGAGCACAGAAATTCCGGAAGCTCCGGCAGCTTCATAAGCTTTGGTCACTTCAGCAACATCGGCACCAAGATTTATTTCGGGGTGAGACGGGGAGCGCCTTTTAAATTCAGAAATAATTCCTGTTTTAGAATTTTTCAGATTCTCCTTTAACGAAAAACATTTTCGCTTGAAGTGGGGTAGCATCTGGAGCGTTTCTACCGGAACTTCTTCCTTAAGCATCTCCACTTCCTCTTTTTTCCTTGCTGCTATTTTATCGAGTATGTTCATTTTTCTAATTTAATTGCTGAAGCTTTTTGAATGCCTGCAGTGCCTTTCCTGAAGCAAGACTTTCCGTGGCTGCCAAAAATGCATTTTGTGGATCGGTTTTTTGGACGGTACTTATCGCCATAGCTGCGTTGGCACACACCACATTTGTTTGGGCTTCAGTTCCCTTATTCTCAAGCACGTTCATAAAGATCTCTGCCGCCGATTCAATAGTGTTTCCTCCTGAAATCTGGGAAGCCAGGATAGGCTGCAGGTTGAGATCTTCGGGCTTTAGCATGCTTTCTGCTTGATTAGTGATCATTTTAGTGTTTCCGGTAAGGGAGATCTCATCATAGCCGTCAAGCGCATGTAAAATGGTAAAATTCTTATCGGTTTTCTGGTAAAGATAAGCATACATCCTGGCAAGTTCGAGGCTGTACACGCCCACCACCTGATTCTTTGGGAATGCCGGATTCACCATAGGCCCCAACATGTTGAAAAAAGTCTTGACGCCAAGGTTTTTCCTGATAGGTGCTACGTTTTTCATCGCAGGGTGAAATAGGGCAGCATGTAAAAAGCAAATTCCCGCCTCGTCCATGCTACGCTCTAAAAAGTCCTTATCACTGCTGAATTTTATCCCCAGGTATTCCATCACATTGGAGCTGCCGCAGCTGGAGGAAACTCCGTAATTTCCGTGTTTGGCCACTTTAACTCCGGCGCCGGCAGTGACGAAAGAAGCAAGGGTGGAAATGTTGAAAGTATCCTTGCCGTCTCCTCCTGTACCACAAAGATCAACCGGATCATATTGCTGCAGGTCTACCGGGAGACACATCTCCAGCAAGGCATCCCTAAAGCCTTCAAGTTCTTCAAGGGTGATACTGCGCATCATATACACCGTAAGAAAAGCAGCGATTTGGCTGTCATTAAAGCTGCCATTGGAAATCTCTACCAAAACGCCTTTAGCCTCTTCGCGCGAAATAGTTTCGTGGTTGATCAACCTGTTCAAAATTTGCTTCATTTTCTAAATGGTTTCAGGTTCCTGAGATTCGTTTGCTGTTTCAGTCGATTTTACCGGACAGTTGATCCAGTTGGCGATGATCTTTTTGCCTTCGGGTGTAAGAACAGATTCCGGGTGGAATTGCACGCCGCGCACATCGTAGATCCTGTGTCGAAGGGACATTACCTGCCCGTTCTCATCAAAAGATGTCGCTTCAAGACAGTCCGGCAAAGCTTTATCCACCACCCAGGAGTGGTAGCGACCCACTTCCATTACGGGATCCATTTTGTCGAACAGCGGCTCATCGGTTACGCAAAGTTTAATTTTGGAAGAGACTCCGTGATAGACCTTTTCGAGGTTGATCAATTTTCCACCAAAGACTTCTCCAATTGCCTGCTGCCCGAGACACACTCCAAAAATGCTTTTTTTGGAGGCATAGGTGGAGATGACCTGCTTTAGCATTCCCGCTTCATCGGGAATTCCCGGGCCGGGGGAAAGCAGGATCTTATCATATTTCTCGATTTCCTCAAGATCCAGCTCATCATTCCGTCGCACAGTCACCCTACAATCCAGTTCCTCGAGATAATGGACGAGATTGTAAACGAAGGAATCGTAATTGTCTATTACAAGAACTGTAGTTTTCTCCCCGAAGGGGAGGGAATTTTTTGAGTTATTGTCGTTATTTTTCATTTTTATTCTTCTTAATTCTCCTCCTTTTTAAGGAGGGTGTGCGCGACAGGCGAACAGGGTGGTTTAACTCCCCTCCTTCGGAGGGGCCGGGGGAGGATTAAATTTCTTCTGCCAGTTCGAGAGCTTTTTTCAAAGCTCCAATTTTGTTATACACTTCCTGCAACTCATTTTCTTCGGTTGATTCAGAGACTATCCCTGCCCCGGCCTGAAAAAACAGCTGGTGGTTTTTGCTTAGGAAAGACCTGATGATGATCGCATGATTGAAATTTCCGTTGAAATCCATGAACCCGATTGCACCACCATAAAAATCCCGGTTCACATTTTCATATTTTTCGATAAGCTGCATCGCCTTATGTTTTGGTGCTCCACTTAAGGTGCCCGCAGGAAAGGTGTCGGCCACTACCTGCATGGTGCCGGTATCTGGATCTTTCGTGCCGGTAACTTTGCTAACCAGGTGGATCACGTGTGAGAAATATTGGATTTCTTTGTAGGTTTCCACTTTGACATCGCTGCCATGGCGGCTAAGGTCATTGCGTGCGAGATCTACAAGCATCACGTGTTCTGCATTCTCCTTTTCGTCGGCAGCCAGGGCTTTTGCGCTTGCGGCATCCTGTTCGTCATTTCCGGTTCGCTTGAAGGTTCCGGCGATGGGATGGATCTCTGCTTTGCCATCTTTCACAACCAGCTGAGCTTCTGGCGAGCTTCCGAAGATCTTGAAGTTTCCGTAGTCAAAATAAAAGAGGTAGGGGGAAGGATTCACATTCCGCAGCGCCCGGTAAACATTAAATTCGTCTCCCTTGAAGGCCTGTGAGAAACGGCGGGAAAGCACTAACTGAAAAACATCTCCCCTGTGACAATGCTCCTTTGCCTTGATCACCATTTGCCGGTAACCTTCATCGGTCTCGTTGGATTGCGTTTCGCCTTCCGCAGAAAAAGGATAGGAGGCGAAGTTTTTCACCTTTAATAATTGATTTATCTGTTCAAGATTATTATTAGAATCATAGCTGTGATCAAAAATATAAGCTTCATTGTTGAAATGATTGATGGCGATGATATTTTGATAGACGGCGTAATAGATCTCCGGAATTTCGAGATCCCCCTGCTTTTTTGAGAGCTTCAGGTTTTCAAAATACTGCACCCCGTCATACGCAATGTAGCCGAAGAGCCCTTCATTGATAAAGCTGAAATTCGGGCCGGTGGTACTGAATTTTTGGGCAAATTCCTGAATGGCTTCAGGGATATTTACTTCGGAAGTAATCTTGGTTTCGGAAGAATTTCCGTCAGGATAAACCTGCTTTAAATGACCTTTTTCAACCTTAACTGAAGCGATGGAATTACAGCAGATGTAAGAGAAACTGTTTTCGTTCCCGTGGTAATCACTACTCTCCAGGAGTAAGCTGTTGGGAAAAATATCCCTTACCCGCAGGTAAACACTTACCGGAGTAAAAGTGTCTGCGAGTAATTTTTTATATGTGGTGTTAAGCTTATACATGCTTCAGGTTTTTAAAATAAAAAAAGGCTTGTCGTGATTGACAAGCCTTTGTATATGCTACAGGAGGTGTTGCTCACGACGATTGACGTAAGTAATTCCACCACCAGTTATTTTTAATGTTTGGGTTCATGTGTGGCGCAAATATAAAGGGGAAATCCTTTAAAAAAAATTTATTTCTAAAAATTTTCCTATACCTGTTGCAAACAAGGGTCTCAAAAAGGGGAAATAGAAGTGCTATTCTTATATTTGTGACCGGCAATAATAAATATATTCTAAAATGAAAGAACTAAAACAGGAAGATTGGAGAGAACAATTATCCAGGGATGATAATGCAGTAATAATAGATGTACGTACAGAAGAGGAAGTAGAAAATGGATATATCCCAGAGGCTAAAGTCATAGATATCTATAAAGGGCAGGAGTTTATCGATGAAATTGACAAATTGGATAAAGACAAAAATTATTACGTTTATTGCAGATCTGGTAAAAGAAGTGCGCAAGCATGTACAATAATGGATCAAAAAGGATTTCAGAACACCTATAATCTTATTGGAGGCTTTTCAGAATGGAAAGGGGAGACTGCAGAATAATCCTACAAAAATTTTTAACATTTTAAAAGGCAGATTTTTTAAAAACCTGCCTTTTTTTATTTTTGCCAAGAGCAGTAGCAGCAAAGGTTCTTCGGAAAAAATTAACATCTATGAGACCCTCCTTTTAACAGGAGTCTTCTGTTAAAATACATAAAAACATGGATGAGAGGCTGTTAAAAAGTTTTTAGTTATTGATTTTTTAATATAGATTCGGAATATCTTTTAACAATAACCTAAAACTTTTTTTATGTTTAAAAAAACTTACTCCAGTTGGGCGGCAGCTTTTGCTCTTGCCGCCATGGTATCGTGCTCCAAGGATGAAGCACCAAATGTCCCTCAGGTAGAAGAGGCTAAAGCTACTCAAAGTTATTCTGAACCCATTCCCGGCCAATTTATCGTGGTATATAAGGATACCCAAAAAAGAATGGGAGAACCCGGTATGTCTGCTTTGCAGGTACAACAAAAAACTTCGGAGGTCCTAGAAATGAAAGGTATCCAGAGTGCTGAAGTTCTTCAGGTCTACAGTTCTGCTATTTCTGGGGTGGCTCTAAAAATGTCCAAAGATGATGCGATCAAATTAGGAGAAAGCAATGATGTTGCTTACGTAGAGCAGGATCGTCTTGTTGCGCTTGCTCCTCCTTGTGGGACTCCAAACGGAGGACCTTGTGACGATCCCGGAAGCGGAGATGGTGGTGACGGAGGTTCCTCTTCACAAGAAACACCTTATGGAATCACCCGTGTTAACGGAGGAGTAGCAAGTACAGGAGTAGCCTGGGTTATCGACACAGGAATTGATCTTGATCATGAAGATCTTAACGTGGATGCATCGAGAGGTTTTAATGCATTTACTTCAGGAAGAGACGGTGGTTCTCTTGATGATGGTAATGGTCATGGTACTCATGTAGCAGGAACTATTGCAGCCAAAGATAACGGTGTTGGGGTAATAGGAGTAGCTGCCGGTGCAACAGTAATTCCCGTAAAAGTTCTTGACAGCCGTGGAAGCGGGGCTTATTCAGGAGTTGTAGCAGGAGTTAATCATGTGGCGGCAAACGGAAAATCTGGTGAGGTTGCCAATATGAGCCTGGGAGGAGGAGCTTCACAAGCTCTCGATGATGCAGTAGCAGCTGCAGCAGCTAAGGGTATTAAATTTGCTCTTGCGGCAGGAAATGACAGCACCAATGCAAACAATTCTTCTCCTGCGAGAGTAAATGGTACAAATATCTATACTGTCTCTGCTATTGACATCAATGACAGATTCGCATCTTTTTCTAACTATGGAAATCCTCCTATTGATTATGCAGCACCCGGAGTAAACATAAAATCAACCTGGAAGAGTGGTGGTTATAATACCATAAGTGGAACCTCTATGGCTTCTCCACACGTAGCGGGAATCCTTGTTCTTGGAAGTGTAAGAGCAGATGGAACCGCATCAGGTGATCCCGATGGAAATCCAGACCCTATTGCCGTTCATTAAATTTTGAATTGTTAAAAAATAAAAGCACCTCAAAAATCCCGGAGGTGCTTTTTTTTTGATTTAGCTGATATTGATCACCTAAGCTACCGTAGCAAAAAAGTAAATTTAGTACAAAATAAATTTGGTCATGCTCATGCGCACACTCGGGTTGATTGGTGGAACTTCCTGGCATTCTACAATCGTGTATTACCGGCTTATTAATGAACTGGCAGCTAAAAGAACCGGTACACATTCCAATCCTCCTTTGATCCTTTACAGCTTGAATGTGGAGCTCATGAGATCCCATGACGTAGAAAAAATAAAAACCTCTTATTTACATATAGCCCGAAAGTTGGAGATCGCAGGCGCTTCGGCTATTGTTATTTGCGCCAATACTCCACACCTGGTGTTTGATCATGTGCAGAGCAAGATCTCAATTCCAATATTACATATTGCCGATGCCGTTGGGGTTAATGCCCTTAGTAAAGGCTTCAATAAACTTGGACTTTTAGGCACAAGACCAACCATGCAAGGGGATTTCCTTACGAGGAGGCTTAAGGAGAAATTCGGGATCAAGACCATTGTTCCCGAAGTGGAATTCCAGGATGAGATACATCAATATATAGCACAGGAGCTCACACAAGGAAAATTCACAGAATCTGCAAAATTATTTTTTCTTGATCATATACAGTTGCTAAAAGAAAAAGGAGCCCAGGCAGTGATCATGGGATGTACAGAACTACCGCTTTTGATAAGGGCAGAAGATTCAGATCTTCCGCTACTTCAAAGTACCCATTTACACGCCCAAATGGCAGTAGATTTTATTTTCAAAAAGGATTAAAACAGGGCATAAAAAAAGAGAGATCCCCCAATCTCTCTTTTTCTTTTCAAAAATTTACAATTACCTTTTATTAATTCACGTGATTAATTAATTGGTATAGTCAAAGATAGAAGGAACTTATTTTCCTACCAATGGGTGAAATCACCTATTTTTTGCTAATTCATTTTTAATCAGTCGAATAGGTAAGCAGATTTGAAATCAGGTAAACCTTCTATACCTGGCCATAAGGAACATATAAACCGCATAGGCGATAAGTCCGGCGGCTACAAGTCCCATCAACCAGGGGCCATAGGCCGATTCCTGGATAAATGAAAAAGCTTCCTGGGTTGTTTTAATTTCTGAAGGATTTGAGTTAACAGCTGCCTTTACAGCAAAGAACCCAATGATCAAAAGAATGACCCCACGGGCACTTAATCCGAATTCTGCAGTTTTTTTGACGCTTTCTCTTTTCTTTTGATCGTCCAGAGCGGCCAGGCCTAACTTCTTGTAATAGTCGTTTTTATATGCCTTCACAAATTGAAAGATCCCGGCAATTATAATTCCCGCTCCCACTATTCCCATGATCCATAGACCTGTTTCACTGGCAAGAAAAGAGGACTGCTGCGCCGAGCCTGAAGAACCCGAACTGCCTGTGCTGGAGCCAAAGGCTTTTAGAGCTGCCAGCACTGCTAATCCCAGGTAAAGCAAACCACTAAAGAAAAAGCCGGTACGTTTTGCTTTTCCTTTTTTATCATCGCCAATATGTTCTGGATCTTTAACAGCCTGTACAAATCTCCAGGCGGCGTAGCACAAAAGTCCCAGGGCCATAAGTACAAGTAGAATGTTACCAAAAGTTTGCTTTTCCAGCCATTCCAGGACCTGCATTTGTCCTGCTTTTTGGCCTCCCATATCAAAGGCGGCTTTAAAGGTTAAAATTCCAATGATCCCATAAACAACTCCCTTTGCTACAAAGCCGGTACGAGCCATTGTCTTAATATTCTTGTCCATAATTGTTGGTTTAGTTTTCTCTAAAATAGGAGAATACTAAGCCAAAAGCAATCAATTATATTTTATTTAGGGAATGACAGGAGGTAAAAAAACAGACTATTAGAAATAAACTAATTTTTGAGGAGTTGTGCTGTGGCCGGGTCCTTAGCGTAATCTAAAGCAGCGTTTCCTTTGCTGTCTCTCATGGTTTTATCCGCTCCATTTTGCAGCAGCAATTCTACGATCTTTTCCTGCCCAAAAGTGGCTGCAAAGATAAGAGCTGTAGCTCCCGAAGAGTTCCTGGCATTCACATCTGCACCGTTAAGAATAAGCATTTCAGCAATGTCTTTGTTGCCTTTAAAGCAAATTCCCATTAAAGCTGTGTTTCCGGCTGCGTCTCTGGCATCGGTTTCTACTCCCTGTTGCAGCAAAAGTTTGGTGATCTGCGGTTGTTCATGGTAGGTCGAAAGTATGAGAGGAGGAAAGCCTCTCTCGTCTTTCTTGCCGGCCAGCTCAGGATGGGTATTTAATTGTTGTTTTACTGCTTCAACTTCTCCAAGTCTTATAGCTTCAAAAAATTCCATGGATCTTCTTTTTTAAGGATGCGGAATAAATATAGCAAATGCTGAAGCAGTTTCCTTTACCCTTCCTGTTTTTCTACTGCTCAACCTTTCTTACTTCTGAAAAAAAGGCTTTTTTCGGTAATTTTTTACTGAAGTTTCTATTGCTGAAGCTTAATTTATTCTGAAGCCGGATCTTCCCCAACTGAAGAAGTGGAAACCAACCTTATGAATTCTGCTCTGTAACCTTCCGGATCCTTACCTCTTCCTTCTTCGGCAAGGCTTGTAACAAGATCCGCCGGGGCATTGTTGGTAAATTCAGATTCCCGTAGCTGCATTCCGAATAATGCTACAGCCGAAGCAAATTTAAAGTCCGGGTCCATGGCTTCAGTCTTATCTTCCACAATTTGGGTTAGCAACCGGCTTTTAGATCCCTGTGGCTCCTGATACCGGAATTTTACCGTAAGCAGTTCATTAGAATTTTTGCCGCTCTTTTTTCCAGAATATTTTAGATCATCAATGTCCTTTAAAAATTTACTCTTTACTCCTGTGGGAATAATTTCGTAAAGTGCAGTAACCGTATGGCCGCTTCCAAGTTCACCCGCATCTTTTCTGTCATCGTTAAAATCTTCGTCATTCAGCAGCCTGTTTTCATAACCAATAAGCCGGTAAGCCTGTACTTTCGCAGGATTGAATTCTACCTGGATCTTCACGTCTTTGGCAATGGTATAAATGGTTCCGCCGAATTCTGTGCCCAAAACCCTCTTCGCTTCCTGCATGGTATCAATATAGGCATGATTGCCATTACCTTTTTGCGCCAGGGTCTCCAATTTTGAATCCTGATAATTCCCCATCCCGAATCCAAGGGCGGTAAGGAAAACTCCGGTTTCTCTTTTTTCTTCTATAAGTTCTTCCATTGCGCTGTCGCTGCTCGCTCCCACATTAAAATCCCCATCGGTAGCAAGGATTACCCTGTTATTACCTCCTTTGATGAAATTCTCCTGCGCGATCTTATAGGCCATTTCAATCCCTGCACCCCCGGCAGTAGATCCTCCGGCTTCCAGATTTTCAAGGGCCTCAAAAATGGCAGCTTTATTATCCCCCTTTGTAGAGGGTAATACTACTCCTGCTGCCCCGGCATATACTACTATGGCCACTTTATCCCTTTCCCTTAGTTGTGCGGTGAGTAATTTAAAAGCAGATTTCAGGAGGGGTAGTTTATTGGGAGCATTCATAGAACCTGAAACATCCAGGAGAAACACAAGATTTGAAGCAGGTACATCATCTAAAGGAACGGTTTTCCCCTGTAAGGCTATTTTCACAAGGTTGGTGTCTTTATTCCATGGTGTTGCTGCCACTTTGGTATGGATAGCAAAGGGATGTTCTCCTGAGGGCTGCGGATAATCATAATTAAAGTAGTTGATCATTTCTTCAACCTTTACGGCATCTTCAGGAATATTTTGCCCGTTATTGATCATCCTTCGCACATTGCTGTAGGAGGCTTTATCTACATCTATGGAAAAGGTGGAAAGTGGAGCAGTATTTACACTTTTGAAAATATTTTCATTGATCTCCTTATACGATTCACGCTGTGGTGGTATGGATGAGACTCCTCTTATTCTTATTGAATTTGAAGCTCTCCCGTTCAAACCCATCACTACGATCTCTTCAAGTTCTGTGTTGTCCTGGACCAGGGAAACGTTGATCTCTTTTTTGTTTCCTACTTTAACAACGGCCGTTTCATATCCAATATAACTAAATACCAGTTTGTCTCCTTTTTCCACTTTTATAGTGTATTCCCCCTCTAAGTTGGTTTGTGTGGCTGTGGTTGTTCCTTCGACAAGAACATTCACTCCGGGAAGAGGCAGGGCATTTTCGTCGGTCACAGTACCGGTTATGGTGTTTGTTGGAATGGTAAAATTGAGGATGGAAGAAATGATGAGCAGTAGAATAACGTTCATTTGATTATTTTTTTAAATGAATATTGACGAATCATTTAAAATTTTAACAAATATCGGGCCACTGCAGCAGCTGAACGATAAATTACTAAAATTCTCTGCCAGACCGTATTCCGACAAAACCCTTAAAAGAGATTTACAGGCCGGGAATCGTCCCGGTGCCTTTGCTCTTTTGTTCGGCAGAACCTTCAGGTGGATAAGGGATCTTGTCTTCGATCTCTTTGATATGTTCAGGATCAAATCTTGGAATCTGCAGCTCTCCTTTCTCTTTCCAGTACCGTACTTTTTCTTCAGCAGATTTGGTTTTTTCCTGAGAAAGTCCGGAATCTCTTCCAAAGTAAATAGTTTGAGACGGAAAGGCAAAGCCGGTACCGCTCTCTCCCACCACGTCCATGATTCGAAGCAGGAGATCTTCCTTGACCTCGAGATAATCATCGAAAGTTAAGACTTTTACGTAGGTGAAAACTTCAAGAGAAAGTGAATCTGCACCTAAAGTGGTAAAACGCACCCTGGCTGTTTCTGAAGTGATCATAGGGTGCGCGTAAAGGATCGCCCTAACTTCTACCAGGAGGTACCGAATTTGGTCCGGAGATGTTTCATACCTCAATCCAATGGTTGGATTGAAGAGGAATTTGTCACGATGAGCATAGTTCTCGATCTCACTGGAAGAAAATGCGCCATTAGGAATGGTTACTAAAGTTCTGTTGAGGGTTCTAATGCGGGTAGAGCGCATCCCTATTTTTTCGATAGTACCAACAGTGTTTCCTACTTTACAAAAATCTCCAACACGAATGGGTTGATCTGTAATCAAAGTAACGCTACCAACGAAATTTTCAATCGTCTTCTGCGCTCCAAGTGCCAGGGCGAGACCTCCAATTCCCAGGGCAGCCAAACCTGTCGTAACATCAACACCAAATGCTCCCAGCGCGGCAATGATCCCGAATACTACTATGACCATTTTAGCTGCTCTCTTTAGAAAGAGCACCACCGAAACTCCGGAAATATTACCGCGGGAGCTCATACGTCGTTGGGTAAAGCCTCCTATGAATTCTGAAAGTTTCCAAAGCAAAATGAGAAAAGCTATCAGGCCTACCACCACGGTTATTCCACTTATTTGCTGCCTAAGAATGATAGACAAACCTAATTCCTGTGTTCCCACTACAAAGAGCCAAACCGCTAAATATAACTTTAAAGGCAGGGCAAATGCTCTCAAAATTCCGTTGGTGGGTTCTGTCCGGGCTCTTTTCCAAACCAGCGGGATGAGGTATAATATTAGAGTTATTGTAAACCAGGCCAGGGTATAGGCCAACACTATTAAAACTATCATTACCAACCACTGACCTATAGGTACCCCTCCCCATTCGTTATTCTCCAAATAATCGGGAAGGAACCTGTTAATGATCAATCCGGTTTCATCAAGTTCAGAGAACTCCTGAATAAATTCTACGGTTTGATCAGAAATCAACCATAGGGGTCCGCCATTTGGGTCCTGGACTTTTTCCAGTAAAACATCAAAAGATTCTCCGCTGAGGTGGATCACCCCAACTTTATCAAGGTAATTGGGCAGGTTATCATCTGTTCTTCCTGAAGTTTCACTGCTTAGCCAGGAATAAGGCATGATTTGGCCGTACTGGTTAAGCATGATCTCCAGCTTTTGCGCCAGCTCTGCATGTTCCTGCGAAGCCGAATTGGGCTCTCCATCCTTGAAGTAAGCTCCGGCGATCTCGTAATCTTTTTCTGCAACTGCCGAAATAAATCCGGCAATACTAGACCGGGGAGTGCGCCTATCGAGCGGGTCGTCTGGGAATTTGTCCTCTTCAGAAGCCTGTTCTTCTTCAGAAGGTTGGGTGTTTAAAAGCTGCGCCTGTAGCTGAGTACCGGGCATCAGGAGGAACATGATAAGGCTTAATGATAAAAAGTTCTTCCTTTTAAAAATGAGGATCTTCTCAAGGTTTTTGATCATAGGGATAATTTTTCAGCTAAGAGCTTCATTCGGAACAAAGGTTCCAAAAATGGCATTTTTTAAAGTTTTTCTTCGGAAAGCTTCCGGCGGATTTAAAGATAAGAAATTTTGCAGAAGCCTTTATTTCCGTTAAGGAAGCTTTTGTATTTGAACCGAAATCCTTCCGAAGCTATGTCTTAGAAATTGCTTTTTGGGAACCCGACTCCCGGCCTTTGATCAATTTCACCATGTCTTCCAGGATTAAATAAAGGCAGGGAACTATTACAAGAATGATGGAGGTCGCAAAAACGATCCCGAAGCCAAGAGAAATGGCCATGGGAATTAAATGTTGTGCCTGGCTGGAAGTTTCAAGGATAATAGGAGTTAACCCTCCAAAAGTGGTAAGAGTGGTTAGCATTATAGGCCTGAATCTTCTCAATCCTGCCTCGTGAATGGCATCATAGACTGAAAGATCTTTTTTCCTTTTATTTGCGTAATCGATCATAATAAGAGAATCGTTTACAACAACTCCCGAAAGGGCAATTACTCCCATTAAACTTACAAGGGAGAGGTCATAGCCCAGTAAGATGTGACCAATGACTGCACCCACAATACCAAAAGGAATGGCAGAAAGGACGATCAAAGGTTGCGTGTAGCTGCCAAACGCAAGGGCAAGCAGCGCATAGATGAGCAACATTGCTATGGTAAAACCACTCCAAAGCGTATCGGTCGATTCCCGCATATCTGCCTGGCTGCCTTCAAAACTCCAGGTGAGTCCCGGGAAATCTGCCTGTAATTGTGGCAGGACCTGCGAATTTATAGAGCCCAGTACCCTGGAAACGGCATTTGAAGGTTCCACATCCATGCCTACAGTGACAACGCGCCGACCATCCCGGCGGTTAATGCTGGTGAAGGCTTCCTGTTGTTCAATGCGTACTACATCAAGCAAGGGGACTTCAATACCCTCATCTGTAAGCAGCACAAAATCTTCGAGATTCTGTATATCCCTTCTTTCCTCCAGTGGCAGTTTCACCCGCACTTCAATTTCGTTTGTTCCCCGCAGCTGTCTCATGGCAAGGGCTCCAAAAAAGGCGTTCCTAACCTGTCTTCCCACCTCGTTGGAGGTAAGGCCAAGATTCCTGCCTTCAGGCAAAAGCTTGAAATCGTACTGCAATTTTCCTTTATTATAATTATCACTAATGTCTCTTGTATTTTCAAAGGCTCCCATCCTTTCCACAAAAGCAGCGCTGGCTCTTTCAAGAACATCTATATTGGTATGACTTAAATCCACACTAATGGCCTGTTGTGCACCCCCGGGCCCTCGTTCAGCCTCAAAGGTGATCTGGTCAACACCTTCTATTTCGCCAATATTATCCCGCCATATCTTTATGAGTTCTGCGGCGGTCATATCCCGTTCATCCGGTGGCAACATTACGATCTCCACATCGATAAAGTTCTGGCCACGCACGTTGGTCTTTATACCTTCAGCCACTTCATAGAGATTGTATTCTTCAAACATTTTCCGGGTAGACGCGGTGATCTCTTCGGCTACTTTTGCCGCCTGCAGGGGAGTGGTTCCCACCGGAAGTCTTACCCCTGCCTCGATCTCATCGGCAGCAACTTCGGGCATCATGATCATTCCCATATGGTCACTGTAGCCGTAACCTCCTACGATGAGCAGCAAAGCAATTGCAGCACTTAAAGTGATATATCTGAACTTAAGACACAGGTCCAGGAAAGGCCGGTAGAAAGTTTCGATGACCTTATTGAACTTTTTGGCAAAAGCTTCCTGACCCTGCTCCAGTTTTTTTAACCAGCCCCCGTTCTTTTTTTCTGAAATATTGGCAAGATGAGAGGGTAATATAAATAAGGCTTCAAGAAGAGAAACCGCAAGGATCAAAATTACAACTACCGGAAGCGGCCACCAAAATTTCCCATTTTCGCCGGGCATGAACAGGAGGGGAACAAAGGCAATGATGGTGGTAAGAATACTAAAGATGACCGGTTTGGAAACATCCCTTGTTCCCTTAATTGCAGCATCTATATTGCTGTAACCTTTTTGCCGGTATTCATGAATGTTTTCACCTACCACTATTGCGTCATCCACTACGATCCCCAGCACCACCAGAAACCCGAACATGGAGATCATGTTGATACTTACTCCCACCAAAGGCAAAAAGATGACCCCGCCAATGAAGGAAATGGTCATCCCCATCATCACCCAAAAAGCCAGTTTGTACTCAAGGAAGAGGGTGAGGATGACTAACACAATGACAATGGCTAAAATTCCGTTTTCGGTGAGCAGGGACAGGCGCTCACGGTAATCTTCGGCGCGGTTGCTGTCTATGCGGTAGCTTACTCCCGGAGGTAGCTGATAATCTTCGAGCATGTCCAGCACGATCTCCTCAATTTCCAGCGGAGATTGATCCCCCACCCGAAAGATCTCAAGACTTATAGAGGTCTGTTGATTAAACTGCCCGTAAAAACCTACTTCTTCAAAACCATCGGTGATCGTGGCAATGTCGGCCAAAGTTATCTGGGCTCCCGAGGGAGAGGATATGATGGTGATCTTGCCAAATTCTTCTGCCCATTGTTTTCTTTCCTGCATGCGCAACAGGATCTCTCCGGACTGTGTTTCTACTGCTCCTGCGGGAACGTCTTCGCTGGAGGAGGCAATAATATCTGCCACTTCGCCCAAAGTAAGATTATACTGCCGCAGGTTATGACGTGAAATTTCAACATGGGTAATATAATCAGGAACATATCCCAGTTCCACCTGCGTGATCTGTGGATTGCTTAGCATTTGGTTCCGCAGGCGTTCAGCGAGGATCCTTAAAGTCCAGAAATCCACATTGCCGTAAAGGGCAACCTCCATTACATCCCTTTGCCGGGACTGAAGATTTACCCTGGGCTGCTCAATATCATCGGGGAAGGTACGTATGCGGTTCACAGCCTGATCAATGTCCTGAAAGACCTTCATCCTGTCTGAACCCCCAATGAGTTCAATGAGCACTTCCCCGGAACCTTCTCTGGCGGTGGAAACTATTTCCTTGATTCCCTGTATCCCACGAATGGCCTCTTCCACCGGGAGCAGGATTCCCTGTTCCACTTCTTCGGGGGCTGCTCCGGGATATTCCACGTTAACTTCTACATAATCGAGCTGAAATTCAGGAAAGACTTCTTTCTGGATGTTGAACATAGTCCAGATCCCGCCGGCAACAAGAATGATCATAAGGAGGTTTGCAGCAATAGAATTCCGTGCCATATATGCTATGGCACCTTCTTTCCTTACTTTTTTATTTTCTTTTTCCTCCATGATTTAATCTTCGGTATCAGTCTGAACGGAATCTGTATCCTGTGCGGGTTTTTCGGTTTTGGTCCTTAGTCCAAGACCTTCGGCTACGGCGCTTAAATTAGTAGTTACCACCTGCTCATTTTCTGCCAATCCTTTGGTGATGTAGGCATATTTTGCATCAGTAAGCAAGATATCTACCTTTCTAATAACCAGTTTTCCGTCGTCATTTACCCACACCGTTTGATTTGTACGCACAAAATCGCGGTTAAGACGAATAACATTTTCAATAGGTTCGGCTTCAATTCCCGCTTCGACAAAAGCGCCGATCATAAGTTCGGGTTTCCCTTCATTTTCAGGAGTACGGGCGAGAGGATCGGGCACTTCTACGAGTACTCTTGCCAGCCGGGTTTGACCATCGAGTGCCCCTACCTGTTTTGCCAGATAGCCTCTTCGAAAGCTGCCTTGTGGCCAGGCACTTGTATTAATGATCTCCACCGGAGACCCTTTTTCTTCTTCAGAAGCAGGGAAACTAAGCCATCTCAAGTGGCCAACCGGAACTGTTAGACTCACCCAGTAAAATTCTGTTCCCACGAGGCGGCCAAGATCATCTCCCGGAGCTACCTGTGAGCCAGCGGTTACCTTTTGAGATAAAATATGCGCATCAAAAGGAGCACGAATGGTGGTCCTTGCAAGATCCAGTTCTGCCTGTGAAACGGCTGCCTGTGCTGCTTTGATATTTGCCCGTACCGCATTGAGCTGAGGTTGCCGCAGTACCAGCGATCTTTGTTCTGCAGAAAGGGTGTCTCCTCCCACCAATGCGAGATCCTGCTCTGCAACCTGCTGCCTTCCCATTTCCACATCGAGGTCGGTCTGTGCCTGTAAAAGGGCGCTCCTCCTTAACTCCAGAACATTCCGATAATCTGCAGGGTCGATCTGCAACAAAACAGTTCCTTTTTCAACAAAGCCTCCCGGAACAAAAGCAGGGGAGCGGCGTAACACCTGTCCTCCCACGAGAGGGCTCAGCATAATATCCTCTACCGGTTCTACATTCCCATTAACAACTATTTTAGGGCTAAAGGTTCCTTTTTCGGCCGGCACGGTTTCCACCAGCATGGCAGTCTGTTTTGTTGCCCCTTCAGAACTCGCTGTTGGTTCGGTCATAAAGATGAACATGGTCACCACCGCAGCAGCTATCAGGATCCCCAAACTTATCAGCAATGTTTTTTTTCTGCTCATCAACTACCTGTATTAATATTTTCCATAGGTTCTGTTTCAAATCCGCCGGCAAGGGCACGGTATAATGCAATGCGGTATTCCAGTCGTTCCTGTTGCGCCTGGATCATTTCTCTTTGCAGTTGTTGTTCCAGATCAAGCGATAAGAGTACCTCCAGATATTCGGTCATGCCATTCAGGAACTCATTTCTTAACTGCCCGTTGGTTTTTGCAGAAAGAATCAGCCTTCTTTCCAGGAGCTGTATCCTTTCGTGCTGCTTTTGTTCTCGTATCAGCGCATTTTCTACTTCTTCAAAAGCGATCAACACATTCTGACCATACTGGTAGAGGGTGCTGTTCTTTACAGCTTCAGTACGATCTACTTCAGCATTTAATTGGCCTCCATAGAACAATGGCGTTACAAGGTTCCCTGCCAATGTATATGCCCAGTCTTGAAAAAGAGAATTAAAGTTTCCCCCCTCTGCCTGTCCAACCACATTTAAACTTATGCGGGGATACTTACTTCGAATGGCCTCGGCCATTTCCCTGTCTGCAGCTAAAACAAGACTGTAAGATTGTTGGAGATCGGGGCGCCTGCGAACGAGCTCCAAAGGTAACCCTGCTGCAGGAAGGGGAGGTAGCTCTGGTAGTGCAGCCGTGGTAAGATCATCAACATTTTGTGGCGGTCGGCCTAATAAAACCGCCAGCTGATTCTTTAAAACGGCGATTCTGGTTTCATAAAAGATCCTTTCATCCCGCGTACCTTCAAGTAATTGTTCCTGCCGCAAAATATCTACTGCCCTAATTTGTCCTCCTGTAAATCGCGCCCTTATGAGTCGCATTATATCTTCATTGGTCTGGATCTGTTCATCTGCCAGTTCTAATTGCTTCCTGGCGGAAAGCAACCTGTACCAGGTGATGCTTATTTCTGCGGAAATTGACATTGCAGCCGTCTGATAGTCAAAAAGTGTAGCCTGCGCCCGAAATTCTTCGGCCTCAACCGCTGCCCGGATCCTGCCCCAGAGATCTAATTCATAGGATGCAGATAACCCCACCTGCAGATCTTCATCCCGCAAAAATTCGTCGCGCGGCCTGGTAACCGCAGTACCGGCTGTGGCATCTACCTGCGGCCAGAAGAAAGAAGATTCCCTGTCAACCACGGCAAGAGCAGCCTGAAATTGTTCCCAGTTACCTGCTAATTCCAGGTTTTGTTCAAGACCTTGTTCAATAAGAGAGTCCAGGACAGGATCTTCGAAATGTTCCCACCATTTATCTGAAAGTTCGGCAGTTCCGGTATAGCTGAAAGCTTCAGGTTGTGGAATAGGTGCATCTGCAGGGGAGAGTCCGGGAGAGCAGGAAAAAACAAAGCCTATGAATATAACAGTTGTCGCCAGACCAAAAAAAGCCTGCCGGAAAAAGTCATTGAAGTATATGGATAAAATTTTCTTCAGAAGTTGTGATTTTAATTTTCCGGCTGAAATTCCGTTGATCCATAGCTAATTAACGGATTTCTCTAAAGTTACAGATTTTTCGGAATAGCACAACTGAAGCTGTAGATGTGTCAAAAAGGATATTTCGGCCTCATAATTTTATAAAGCTTGCTTTCAAAAATCCTATCTTGCACCGAAAATTTCAGAAATAATAAAGCCGGAAAATCATCGCTAAAATAGATCTTACCAAAATTTTTTCCTTCGGGAAAAAATACGAGCACCAGGTTGGGATCGCCCTAAGTGGAGGCAGTGCCAGGGGGTATGCACATGTGGGGGTCCTAAAGGCGTTGCATGAACTTGGAATTAAACCCACCATAATTTCGGGCACCAGTATGGGCGCAGTGGTTGGAGTTTTGTACGCTGCAGGATATTCCCCCGGAGGAATAAAAAAAATACTTATTGAAGAAACTTTTTCAAGAATGACAGGCTTCTCCTGGAGAAGGACGGGACTCTACAAACTTGAAAAAATGAAACTGGCGCTGGGAAAATACCTTACCAAAGATGATTTTTCTGCACTTAAAAAGCCATTTTACCTGGGCTTGTCTAATCTTAATGACGCCACCAGGGAGGTAAAAAACAGCGGACCTTTATTTGATTATTTGATTGCCAGCTGCTCTGTGCCCGGAATTTTCGCGCCTATAGTTCTGGATGAGGTGAATTATGTTGACGGGGGGTTGATCTGTAATCTTCCTGCCTCTGCCATTAGGGATAAATGCAAATATCTTATTGGCTCTCATGTAAATTTCCCAGGGAAGAAGGATAGTTTTACAGGACCTAAAGCCATTTTGGAACGTTCCATCAACCTGGGAATTACTCAAAACGCCCAGCCTGAAATGGAGATCTGCGATTTTCTTGTCGACCCTCCCGAAATGCAGAATTACTCTCTATTTGACTTCAGCAAGATCGAAGAGATCATAGAAGTAGGTTATGATCATACCAAAAAAATGATCGAAAACGGGGAGTTGCCGGTTGAGAAGTTGAGAACGAAGTAAAGTTTCCGGGGTCCGGATCAATTTGATCAGGCAGGATTTTTATTAATAAGGCATATTCTGCTGCTACTTCTATTTTGGTGCTCACAGGTAGTTCAACTGTAAAACAAGTTCCGGTATTCCTTGAAAATTAAAAAGAAAATGTACCGTCATGAGACTTCACAATATCATGAGTTACACTACGACCTAAACCGGTTCCTGCTGTTCCTCTTTTAGTAGTAAAGAATGGCTGAAGGATCTTATTTCCAATATTTTCCGGTATTCCCGGGCTTGACCTCACAGTCGTCATACCGGTGCAGGCCATCCTGGGTGGTCACCCAAAGATACACCTGACTTCCTTTTACTACATCGTGGATGCTCCCCTGTTGAAGCCCTCATTAAGACCTAAATGTTCAAAACGCAAAGAAATTGGGTGAAAAAAGGCCGGCTTAAAATTGATGAGAATAAAAGTATATAAAACTTCCGCTGTTAATTCTTCTACTTGACTTTATTTTTTTATATTCATCTTTGAGTACAATTACCTGCTTTTGTCCCCCCCCTTAAGCTATTTTCGTTCACAGGTTTCGGAAAATGCCAGATCCGCAGAAAGTGATCTTTGCTGTACCTGCTTTTTAATATTTGAATATTTATATTTATCGTTTTTTTATGCCCGAAGAAAAAACTGAGATCAAGAATTTGACTAAATCAAGTAACCCTTTTCCCGTAGTGGGCATAGGAGCATCGGCCGGAGGTTTGGCGGCTTTTAAAGAGTTCATTCAGGCAATACCTGAAGACTCCGGAATGGCTTACGTCCTGGTGCAGCATCTGGACCCTACTCATGAAAGTTTACTGCCGGAATTATTAAAAAGCTGTACCGGGCTACCTGTTCTGGAAGTATCTAATGACCTGATTGTTGAGCCCAATCACATTTATATCCTTCCGAGCGATAAGCTGCTCATCTCTAACGATGGAAAACTGGAACTCAGTCCACGACTTCAAAAGGAGGATAAGCCTATAAATTTACCCATAAATCTGTTTTTTGAGTCTCTTGCAGAAGTACATCAGTCTCATTCGATAGGAGTGATTTTAACAGGAAATGGATCTGATGGCACAGCAGGATTAAAAGCTATAAAAGAAAACGGAGGAATAACCTTTGCTCAAACTGAAGAGACGGCTGAATATAAGTCAATGCCGCGATCTGCCATAGAGGAAGGAGTGGTAGATTATCTATTACCACCGAGAGAGATGCCGCAGAGAATTTTGGAAGTGGTAAGTAATTTCCGTGATGCCGATGGCGCCGAAAAGAAACTGGAAACAGAAAACGCCGATATTTATAAGCAGATTCTGGCTCTACTGCGCATAAGAAAAGGAATAGATTTCACCTACTATAAGCAATCAACTATTCGTAGAAGAATTCTTCGTAGAATGGCGTTGAGCAATAACAAAAAACCTGCAGAATATCTGGATTTTTTGAGGGAGAACAGTCATGAACAGGATACTTTGCAGCAGGATTTACTCATTCCGGTAACAAGTTTTTTCAGGGATGAAGAAATATTCGCAAGGCTTTCCAGTACAATATTTCCGAACATTTTAAGGAATAAAGGCAAAGAAGATTCTTTGAGGATATGGGTGGCCGGTTGTAGTACCGGGCAGGAAGTTTACAGCCTCGCTATTTGTCTCATGGAATACATGGAGGAAAATGAAGTGAACTCTAAGATCCAGATATTTGGTACAGACATTAACGAGCCGGCAATAGGAAAGGCAAGAAGTGGCATCTACAGTAAGAATGAAGTAGAAAGCTTAAGCCCCTCACGACTGGAGCGTTTTTTTAACAGAATCGATAGCAAATATCAAATCATAAAAGAAGTGAGGGAGATGTGCGTTTTTTCCCTTCACAATTTCCTGAAGGATCCCCCATTCGGGAAAATGGATATAATTTCCTGCCGGAATGTCCTAATTTACCTGCAGCCGTATTTGCAGAAAAAAGCCCTTACTACTTTTCATTACGCACTCAAAAAGGAAGGTTTTTTACTGCTGGGTAAATCAGAGGCCACCGGAAATGCTCCCGATCTGTTCAATCCTTCAGAAAAGAATTATAAGATTTTTACGCCAAAAAACAGGCCGGGAAAACTAATGCAGGTAGCGGGGCAGCACAGGGATAATAACATTCGTGATTTCAGCAGACCTGTCAAAACGGAAAATGCCCGAACAGATTTTCAACGAACGGCAGACGAAATTATTCTTAGCAGGTATACGCCCGCCGGAGTGGTAGTGGATGAGGCTATGGATATTATACATTTTAGAGGACGTACAGGATCGTACCTGGAGCCGCAGGCGGGGAAACCGGACCTTAGTCTAATGAAAATGGCTAAGCCGGGACTTGCCTTTGAATTGCGCAGTATCCTCCACCATGCAAAAAAAGAAGGAAATTCTGTTGTACGGGAAAATATTCCCATGCACGAGGGTGGAGAACAGCGTACGATTACCATAGAGGCGATACCATTACCTAATTTAGCAGAGCCTTATTTCCTTATCCTTTTTCATGATCCCAAAGCACAACCTCATGCGCTGCAGTTAAAACCCATCGAGAAGAAAACTATTTCCGGGGAACAAAAAGAAGGTGAGAAGGACCTGCTAATAAATCAGCTGGAAAAGGAGCTGGCCCAGGCGCGGGAGGATATGAGAAGCATAACCGAGGACCAGGAAGCAATGAACGAGGAACTGCAAAGCGCCAATGAAGAGCTGCAAAGCGGAAGTGAAGAACTCCAGACTCTTAATGAGGAGCTGGAAACCAGTAAGGAAGAACTGCAAAGCGCCAATGAAGAGCTGACGAGCCTTAACCAGGAACTGCTGAGTATGAACAGAAATCTCACTACAGCTAAAAATTTTGCAGTTGATATTCTTAAAACGGTGAGGGAACCCTGGATCGTGCTTGACACTAATCTCAGGATCAAGTCTGCAAACGAGGTTTTTTACAAGACCTTTAGAACTTCTGAAGCTGCAATAGAAAACAAGTCTCTCCTGAGTTTTGGAAGCAGAGACTGGAATTTGCCTAAGCTTGAAAGGCTGCTGAAAAAAGTTTTGAATGAGAAAACTACAATCAAAGACTATGAAATTACGCAGGAATTTCCAGTGCTGGGGGAAAGAACCATCCTCCTCAATGCCCGGGAAGTCGTACGCGAAGAAGGTGGAGAAAAATTAATCCTGCTGGTCTTTGGCGATATTACCGATAAAAGGATGACTGAGAAGTCTCTTGAAAAAAGCGAATTCAGATTTAAACTTTTGGTGGAAACAATTCCGCAGCTTGTATGGATTGCAGATGCCAAAGGGAAACCGGAATTTTATAACTCCAGATGGAAAAGTTATACAGGTTCAGGAATTCCTGAAGAGGAGGAGGACAGGTGGCTGGATTTCGTTCATCCAAATGATCGGGACAGAGTAATGGAGCACTGGAACAAGTGTTTGAAATCCGGTGATCCTTTCTCGATTGAGTTCAGGTTGAAGGATGACAGCGGTAATTACAACTGGTTCCTGGTAAAGGCACATCCGCTGTTTAGTACAGACGGTGAAATTATGAAGTGGTTTGGTACCAACACCAATATCCAGGTACACAAGGAGGCTGAAAAGGCTCTCAAGAAAAGCAGTGAGCAGTTCCGGCAGTTTACCGAACTTATTCCGGAGAAGGTATCAAGTGCAAATGCAGAGGGTGAAGTTAAGTATTACAATAAAAGCTGGCAGGACTATTCAGATTGGAGTCAAAAGGAATTAAAGGAAAAAGGAGGGCTGGAACTTGTTCATCCGGATGATCGGAAAAACAGTGTTAAAAATTGGAAAAAAAGTGTAGAAACCGGAGCAGATCTGGAAATTGAAATGAGGCTTCTGGATAAAAAGGGAAAATACCGCTGGCATTTAACACGGGCCATACCTATCAAAGATGAAAACGGAAGAGTTAAACAATGGATAGGAGTAACTACAGAAATTGAACGCTTTAAGGAAGAAGATAAGCGAAAGGAAGGATTTTTACAACTGGTAAGTCATGAGCTTAAAACTCCGATTACTTCGATAAAAGGATACGTGCAGCTACTGCTCTCATTACTGGAGCAAGAACATCAGGATCTAAATACTCTTCCGGTTAAACCTTCATTAAAGCGTATTGATGAACAGGTAGCCCGATTAACAAGACTTATTTCTGAAATTCTTGACCTTTCCAGGATCGAAGAAAGTAGGCTCGATCTAAAAAAGAAAAAGCTTAACCTCAATGAACTGGTCGAAGAAACCATAGAGGATATAAATCGAACTGAAATTGAACATTGTATTGAAATAGAGCAAGAGGCGAGTTTTGAGGTGGAAGTGGATAAGGACAGAATTGGGCAGGTAATTATAAATCTTGTAACTAATGCCGTAAAATATTCTCCCGAGAAAAAAAATGTGAAGGTCAGGATCTATGAGAGCAAAAAAGGTGAGGTGGCAATAAGTGTGACCGACAAGGGAATCGGGATATCAGAACAAGACCAGAAGGAGGTTTTTAAGCGGTTTCACCGGGTTGAAGGCAAGAGTGAGGAAACTTACGCGGGTTTAGGAATTGGTTTATTCCTTGCACGTGAGATCGTAGAACGGCATGAGGGAAGACTTTTTGTAGAAAGTAAGGTGGGGGAAGGTTCTGTCTTCACTTTTACCATACCAAATGCAACAAAAAAAGAGGAAAAATATGAAAGAGGCACAAGCTAGGATTCTAATCATTGAGGATGATTCTGCAATCGGGGAGATGCTTAAAACGATACTTGAATTTAGCAACTACAAAGTAGCAGTTTCAGATGAACCCCTGCAGGCAAAGGAGAGCATAAAAAATTTTAAAGCAGACCTGGTTATTCTGGATGTAAGGCTTTCGGGTGTCGACGGTACAGAGGTGTGTGCTCAATTAAAAAAGGATGATGAACTTTCACACGTGCCCATTTTAATGATGTCTGCATTGACAGGAATACAGACAACCTGTAAGAATGCCGGTGCCGACGGTTTTATCGCTAAACCCTTTGAAATGGATGAATTACTAAAGACGGTGCAACAGGTGTTGGCATCCCAAAGATCAAAGACCTCCTGAACAACCTCGCTTCAGTAGTCTACAGATGTAGGGTTCTTGTGAAGATCTTCATTCAGAATGGACAGGAAAGACCTGAGACGGTCGATATGTTTTCTAATTCCGGCTAATCTGTCCTCATGAAATGAGGAACGTTCAATTCTTCCGTCTTCATGATCCCGCCTTGCCATGAGAAGAATAAGATTTTCCTTCTCTTCCAGCATGCGTATGGAAACCCATACAGACTCCTCTATGTTTTCATTCTGGAGGTCATGGAGCTTTCGTTCAGTAAAAACATGACCGGTATGGCACCTGTAACGATGTACAGGGTCATTTTTTATAGCCCATAATCCTCCGCCGCAATCCGGGCACGTGAAATCCGAAGGATCTGCAATTTTTTTTATTTCATTAATATCAGTCATCATTCTTTCTGTTAATTCTGCTTCAATGCGAATTTCCCTGGGAACGGGTAGTTCGGGAGGAAGCGGATGGTTCATAAGTTCCTCTATTTTTGATGGTATTTCCTGAAGCCTCAAAGTGTAATCTACATCAATTCTGTTGAGCACGCTTCTTGGCATGTCTGAGTATTCAGCTTCTTTGGGATCCTGGACGATACATATACCTCCACAACGTTTTATAGCATACATCCCTGAAGTGCCGTCCTCAAAGAGTCCGGAGAGAATGATCCCTATTGCTTTATTTCGATAATTCACTGCGGCAGATCTGAAGAGTACATCAATAGACGGACGATATTTGTTCTCGTGAGGTCCGGCTGTGAGGATTAGCCTGTCGTCCTTTACCATAAGTTGATGCTCGGGAGGAGCAACATATAAATGTCCTTTTTTAAGAGGTATTCCGTGTTCTGCTACTTTCGCGGTGAGAGCAGAATTTCTCTGGAAGGTATTTGCTATGTTTTGGCTGTTGGATTTGCTCGACACATGGATCACAACTATAACCGCAAGATCCATTTCGGGTTTTAATTCCTTAATGGCCACCTTAACTGCAGGAATTCCTCCTGCAGATGCACCGATAACTACTATATTTCTTAATGCGCCTGAATCTCTGCTCATCAAATCTTCAATTAAAATTTTCCAGAAGATAATATTTTGATCTTCGGAATGAGGCCAAAGGTTTAATAAAATTTTGCTAAGAATTTTTGATGGAGTGCATTTCTGGGACGTGCAATTTTAAAGGGCTCGAGCTCCTTTGTTTGGCTCTGAAACAATATAGAATAATACCAGACGTCATGGATTTGTCAAATTCTTTTTTTTCTGGGCAGTAAGTTCTTCCTAAATGAAAAAAGCGTGTGCTGAAATAGGTGGAAATGTTGAGGTGGGTTCAGCAATAACCAAAAAAAACAAAAAACCCGGTAGCTACAAGGATTACCGTGCTATGAAGTGGAGTCGGAGGGGTTGGCTGCGCCTTCCCCTATTGAGTCCAGTCCTGCAAATGCAGCTAAACTTTACTGTCCCTGCGAGTTTTCTTAGAGCAGCCTCTTATTTCTAAAAGCTGCTCCTGAGCCAGATTTTAAATACCGCTCAAAATCACAGGCTCTCTTCTTATTGGGAAAAAGAGATAGATGAACGAGTTCTATTGGTAATTTATCTTTTGTGAAATGAACTTCTCCTTTTTGATGTGCTAATAAACGTTTACTGATGTTCTCAGTGTATCCAGTATAATATTGACCGTTGAAACATCTCAGAATGTAGACTGCATAAGGTAATTCCATCGGGAAATATTCAGAGATAGAGATTTGAGTCAATGCCAATCTCGTCAAAGATTAACCTTGATGAAGATAATCAAAAAGGTGGACTTGTCCACCGAAGCCCGCCGAAGATTAAAGACAGGAACTTCCATTTTTAATACGTTACCAAATAAAAAGCCCCCCTTCGCTTTTCTAACGAAAAGCTTCGGAGGGCGTAGGTGGAGTCGGAGGGGTTCGAACCCTCGTCCAAACAAGCAATTCAGAAGCTTTCTACACGTTTAGTTTTCGCTTGTTTTTCGATGCACAGCCGGCCGAAAACCACCAACTGTACACTTATCCTCGATTAAGTTTCGAAACTGCATCAAGGCCCTGCAGTCTCTATATTTACTTTGTCGGTGCCTCTTATGTGAGTGCCGTAAATCAAGGCCCTCACGAGACATCTTGGCTCCCTACCTTGTAGGGACTAGAGCAATCCTACTATGATTCGGATTATGCTGCCAAGGCGTAGTTATTCTCGCCGTTTAAAAAGTGTGAAAAATGAGATTTACGAGCTATTTCCCAGCGCTCGACGTGCTTACAACTCAATTAGACTCGCTGTCAAAACCAAGTCGACCCCAAAATGTAAAGAACTTCTGCAAGAATATTGCATTTTCCATGCCAAAACCTTTTGTCATGGTTCTGGCTTAAGAGCAACAAAAATAGGCAATTTAATCCAATTGCCATTAGGAAAAGAATGCAGAACATCCGATGCATCTTTGATAATTGATAGCTGTTAATTGTTCATTGAAAAGTCTTGGTTCCTGGTTCTTGTACGAAGCGGTCTTAAGACCTTTCTTAAAATTCTTATCTTTGAAATTATCCAAGCAAATAAAGCATTCCCTATGATAAAATTCGGTCTTATTAAAGAACGAAAGACTCCGCCCGATCGCCGGGTGGTATTTTCACCACTTAAGCTTGCAGCCGCACGTGAAACCTTTCCGGAAGCCTCTTTTATAGTAGAAAGTTCAGACATACGCATTTTTCCCGATGAAGCTTACCGCGAGCAGGGATTTGAGGTTACAGATGATATGACCTCCTGTGATGTGCTGCTGGGGGTGAAAGAAGTGCCCCTGCCTTATCTCATTCCGAATAAAAAATATTTTTTCTTCTCCCATACCATAAAGAAACAACCGTATAACCGCGATCTTTTGAGGGAGATCCTTAAAAATAATATTGAACTTTATGATCATGAAGTGATCATCAATAAAAGAGGCGCGCGATTAATAGGTTTTGGAAGATATGCCGGTCTCGTGGGTGCCTATAATGGCTTCCGCGGAATAGGGCTCAAAAAGGGCATTTTTGACCTTCCTAAAGCTGAAATCCTTCCCGATCTTAATGCCCTGTTGGCAGAGCTGGATAAAATCTCAGTTCCGCCATTAAAGATAGTCCTTTCCGGAAGCGGAAAAGTTGCTCATGGGGCACGGGAGATCCTTGATCATCTAAAAATCCGGAAGGTGGAAGTTGATGATTTTCTTCAGAAAGATTTCGATGTACCGGTTTATTGTCACATTGATGTGATGGAATATAATAAGCGCCGGGATGGAGGAGAGGGCACGAACAGGGAATTTTATAATCATCCGGAAAAATATGAATCCGATTTTCTCCGGTTTGCCCATACTGCCGACTTCTTTATCGCAGGTCATTTTTATGGGCAGGGTGCGCCGGTTTTCTTTACTGCTAAAGATGCCAAACACCCCGATTTCAGAATAAAATATATAGCGGATATTTCCTGTGACATCAATGGGCCTCTTGCCAGCACAATTAGGCCCTCCACCATTGCAGAACCATTTTATGGATATGATGCCGCAGAGGAGCGGGAGGTGGATTATAGGGAGGAAAAGGCCATTTTAGTTATGGCAGTAGACAATCTCCCCTGCGAATTACCTAAAGATGCCAGCGAAGGCTTTGGAGAAATGTTCCTTAAGCATGTACTTCCTGCTTTTTTTAATGGAGATAAAGATGGAATCTTAGAAAGAGCAAGGATGACCAGAAATGGGAAACTTACTCCTCGGTTTGAATACCTCACAAATTATGTAAAAGGCGAAGAAATAGGCATATGAACAAACCGGTAATTAATCTTTTGATCCTGCTTTTTGCTGCCTTTCCCGTGGAGGCGCAGCTAAAGGTGATGAGCTACAATATCAAGTATGCTAACGAAAACGACGGGGAGAACAGCTGGTCAAAAAGGAAGGATCATCTGGCAACTCAAATTCAGTTTTACGAACCTCACATCTTCGGAGTACAGGAGGCATTACATAGTCAGCTGGAATTTTTAAAAGAGGAATTATCCGGTTATAATTACTTCGGAAAGGGTCGTGATGATGGAGCTAAAAAAGGGGAATTCAGTGCTGTCTTTTACAAGGCTGAAAAGTTTGAACTTCTGGAACAGGGAACCTTCTGGCTCTCACCTACGCCCGAAATTCCCGGCAAAGGTTGGGATGCAGATTATCCCAGGGTTTGCACCTACGGAAAGTTCAGGGAAAAGAAAACCGGTAAAGAATTCTGGGTTTTCAATACTCATTTTGATCATGTGGGGGTTAAAGCAAGAGCAGAAAGTGCGCAATTGATCCACAGCAAAATCCGGGAATTGAACAAGGAAGAAAAACCGGTGATCCTGATGGGGGATTTGAACCTGGAACCGGACACAAAAGAAATCAACTTCCTTTCTGAACATTACAAAGATTCAAAAAAGGTAGCTGAACAGGTTTTTGGTCCCGAAGGTACTTTTAACGGCTATGATTTCCTTTCTCCTGTCACCCGGCGTATTGATTACATCTTCACTGCGAATGGGATAAGGGTAAAAAAATATGCGGTACTAAGTGATTCAAAAAACCTCAAGTATCCTTCAGATCATCTTCCGGTATTCGTCAAGCTGAAACTTCTTTAAAAAAATTTTAGAAAGCAAAAAGCCACGATCTTCGTGGCTTTTTTATCCTTTTTCTGAAGGATCTAGGTTGGGTTGATAGGATCATTCGGGCCTGATCCTGCAGGTCCATTGTTATCCGGATCTCTTAATGGATTATCCCTCCTGGTATTGGATCCTTTATTCTCCCCCCGTTTTGGTGGATTTGGTTTTGCAGGATTGCTTCCGGTGATTCCTCCCGGATTGTCACCTGAAATTACTCCGGGATTTGGAGTACTGGCATTTCCGGCTCCGGTTCCTTCCGGAGGGAAGCTTCTTCCGGTATTTCGTACATCAGGATTATCCCGGTTCGGATCCCTGGCTTCAGAAGCTTCCTTCCTAAACTTCTGAATAATATCCTTAAAATGTTCTCCTGCAGCCTCACGGCCTCCTAAGCCGTAACTTAATGCAACTGCGACTGCAATTGCACCCAGGATCAATCCGAAGGCGAGCTCCACTATTTCATTGGCAATACCCATGGTACGAAGAGCAATGGCTATGAACAGCGCCAAAGAAGCCCATCTTACTACTCCCGCAATAAAATGATTTTTGCTGGAGCGGGTCATGGTATTGTAGATCAACAGAGATATGTAATTACCAATGGCAAGGATGATAAGTCCGAATAGGATCTGTCCGGTGATCTCCAGGATCTGGTGTAGAATTTCGGTCAATCTAGACAAGCCAAGGATTTCTACCGCGGTGATAATTCCGAAGAAGACCAGGAAGAAATATATAAGGTTGGCGACCAGTCGTGACAATGATTGACCGGAGCCTATCATGTTGTGGATCTGTATCTTTTCCGCAGCACGGTCCATTCCCATACTTTTAAAGAGGTCATCAAGAAAATTGGCAAGGTATCTTCCTCCCCAGATGAAGACCATGAGGATAAGGGCGGCAATGATTATTTCGCCAATCAATTCGGTAAAGCCGTAGAGGATGTCATTTGCAGGTTCAGAAATGGCATCAAGTTGTAAAGTGTTGAACGCCTGAATAAGAAATGGAATAAAGATCACAATGAAGACGATCTTGCGAAGAATGTTTACCAATTTGTCTGTATCCTTAAATCCTGTTTTATCCACCCACCGGTCCAGCAGGCCACCACCAATATGAATTAAATTCGCTACAAATTTTGCCAGGACGTAACCTATAAAAGCAATTAACAATGCTCCTATTAAATTAGGGATAAACATAAGGAACTCGTTGAGCATATTTTCAAGAGGTGTGAGGACTTCACTTATCCCCAGCACTTCAAGAGCAATCAATAGAACGATGATCATAATGAGGTAATAGAAAATATTACCGACAAAGACATTGGTGTCATCGATATTGTCACCCCCAAAAATACGCTCATCCCAGGAAGTCTTCCGCAGCAATCTAACCACTACAGTTTTGATGCCTTTGGCGATGAGCCATCCTATTAAAAGGACTAATAATGCGCCCAGCAGTTCGGGTAAGAAATTGGCAATTCTCCCACCAATATTTTCAAATGTATTTTCCATAATTTATTGGTTTTTTAACAAAATTAGTAGTTGAAGTTACTGTAAAAAGGTATTCTGCCACAATGACTTAACAAGAGTTTAAAAAAAAATTCAGGTTGATGTTAATATTTCTTAGGTGCGAAAATGAATGAAAAAATGCTTCGAAATTAGCTGTAGCAAGGGCTGAAAGGAATTGCCGATTTTCAGAAAAAATCTGAAATTTTTTTTCAACAGTCTTTAGTTAATAAGAAAGCAATGAGCCCTCTTTTATAACTGCAGAATTAAAATAACTTTACTCCTCTTTCAAGTTAAAACAAAAACAAAACGCCATGGTTGAAGAATTATTTAGCACCCAGACTTATACCTGCGATGAGGTACTGCAAGCATGTTTAAAATATTTTAAAAATGACGAGCTCGCAGCCACTACCTGGATAAATAAGTATGCAGTAAAAGACAAAAAAGGAGCATTTTTAGAATTAACGCCTGACGATATGCACCGTCGAATGGCGAAGGAATTTGCCAGAATGGAGGCAAAATATGCCGATCGTGAGGCGGGAAAAGAAAATCTTTCTGCATACGGTAAGTCAAGGGAGTTCCTAAGTGAAGAAAGAATTTTTCAACTTTTTAAAGACTTCAAATACAGTATTCCTCAGGGTAGTGTCATGGCGGCTCTTGGGAATGATCAAATGATCGCATCCTTGTCAAACTGTGTGGTAGTTCCTCCGGTCTATGATTCTTACGGCGGAATTCTTCACACAGATCAGCAGCTGGTGCAGTTGTTCAAAAGACGCTGTGGAGTAGGAGTGGACCTTTCCGGTCTTCGTCCTAAAAATGCGCAGGTTTCAAATTCCGCGGGAACTACAACGGGAGCAGTTTCCTTTATGGAGCGTTTTTCGAACACCACTCGTGAAGTAGCTCAAAATGGCCGTCGTGGAGCATTGATGCTTACCATTGATGTGTCTCATCCCGATGTTGAGGATTTTATTACTATTAAGCAGGACCTTAAAAAGGTTACAGGGGCTAATATTTCCCTTAGGCTTACAGATGAGTTCATGCAGGCCGTTACCGACGATACAGACTTCACTTTACGTTGGCCAATAGACAGTCCTAATCCTAAATACACTAAAAAAGTACGTGCCAAAGAATTATGGAATACCATTATTCAATGCGCTCACAATACTGCTGAGCCCGGATTGATCTTTTGGGACAAGCAGCATACCTATTCAACTTCATCGTTCTATCCCGGGTTCAAGAACAGCTCAACAAACCCCTGTTCAGAGATTGCGATGCAGGGTGGAGATTCCTGCCGCTTAATCGCAGTGAACCTTTACAATTTTGTTGATAATCCCTTTACCGAAAATGCTTCTTTCAACCATGAGAAGTTCTACAAAGTGATCTATGAAACTCAGCGGTTAATGGATGATCTTGTTGATCTTGAACTGGAAGCAGTAGAAAAGATCCTTGCAAAGATCAGTCAGGATGAGGAGCCCGATTTCATTAAGAAGAACGAGATCGACACCTGGAAATTACTTGCCGAAAATGGTAAAAATGGAAGACGTACCGGCCTTGGCTTTACCGCTCTTGCCGATGCTGTTGCTGCTCTTGGAGTGAAATTCGATACAGATGAAGCTCTTGAAGTGGTTGATAAGATCATGCAGACAAAACTGAAAGGGGAATTCGACAGTAGTATTGACATGGCCATTACCAGAGAGCCGTTCAAGGTTTTTGATCCCGCTATCGAGGAGCAATCTGATTTTGTTCAAATGATGAAAAGAGAGTTTCCGGAACTGTACAGCCGCATGATGGAGCATGGAAGAAGGAACATCTCTATTAGTACCGTTGCCCCAACCGGAAGTTTGAGTATGCTTGCACAAACTTCTTCAGGAATTGAACCGGTTTTCATGCTTTCCTATAAGCGAAGAAGAAAAGTGAATGCTTCCGGATCTAACGCTAAAGTTGCTTTTGTTGATGATACAGGAGATGCTTTTGAAGAATTTACTGTTTACCATCCAAAAGTGAAGACCTGGATGGAGGCATCCGGAAAAGATGCCATTGAGCAAAGTCCTTATGCAGGAGCAACAGCTTCTGAAATTAACTGGCAAAAGCGTGTAGAGATGCAGGCTTTGGTTCAGAAATATACCACACACTCCATCAGTTCTACGATCAACCTTGCCAGTGATGTGACTACAGATAAGGTAAGTGATATTTATATTGAATCCTGGAGACAAGGCTTGAAAGGGATCACTGTTTATCGTGACGGTTCAAGAAGCGGAATCCTTGTTTCCTCAGATGACAAGGGCAGGAAAGAAGGGAATAAGGAAAATGTTTTTGCTGAAACTTATGCGCCAAAACGTCCTAAAAAGCTGGAATCTAAAATCATTCGCTTTAACAACGAAAACGAAAAATGGTTAGCTGTTGTAGGAATTTTGAATAATCGTCCTTATGAGATCTTCACCGGAAAAATGGAAGATGTATTCAACCTTCCTACCTGGGTAGAAAAAGGATATGTGATCAAGAATCGCGACGAAGATGGCAAATCTCGTTACGACTTCCAGTTCTGTGACAAACATGGATATAAAGTGACTATTGAAGGTCTTTCGAGATCTTTTAACGAGGAATACTGGAACTATGCAAAACTGATCTCGGGAGTGCTTCGCCACGGAATGCCGATTCCTTACGTGGTTGACCTCATCAACAACCTGAACCTGCTTGATGAGAGCATCAACACCTGGAAAGCCGGAGTTGTTCGCGCCCTGAAGCAGTTTGTTCCCGATGGAACCCCTGCAGCCGACAAGGAATGCGGCGAGTGTGGAGATCCTGAAGGAATAATCTTCTCTGAAGGTTGCCTGGTTTGTAAGAGCTGTGGTTACTCTAAATGTGGTTAAAATTTAATTTTGTCCCCCGGTAAAAAGGAAAACCCCGCTTCTGAAAGGAAGCGGGGTTTTTGTATCCTGTCAACCCTGCCGGCAGTTATCAACTCTGGCAGCGGTTCAAGTCTGTCTATATCAACCCTGCCAACAGTAATCAACTCTGGCAGCGGTTTGAGTCTGTCCATGTCAACCCTGCCGGCAGTTATCAACTCTGGCAGCGGTTCAAGTCTGTCTATATCAACCCTGCCAAAAGTTATCAACTCTGGCAGCGGTTCCCGCCATTCCTCTTCAACCCTGGCAGCGGTTCAGATTTCCATATGTCTATTCGAGGGCAGGATCAGAACAAAAATTCAAGCTTTTTATATTTATATTTCATATTTATGAATTATATTTAAATAAAGAAAATTATGGGAACTTTTACTTCTTCGCTGCCTCAGGACCTACTTGATAAATTAAATTCTGTAGCAAAAAAACGTGGGGTGGCAAAAAACAGCCTTATCGAAAAAGCCCTGCGAATTTACCTGGACCAATTGAACCGGGCAGAATATGCACGTTCCTATTCTAAAGCAGGTAAAGATGAAGATATCATGGCTATAGCAGAAGAAGGAATGGAGACTTATTTGCAGGATCTCAAAAATCTTGAAGGGTGAAACAGGGCGAAATCTGGGATGTCTTTCTTGACCCCGTTTCAGGAAGTGAGCAGGGAGGGAGAAGACCTTGTGTTATTATTAGCGGTAATCTTCTTAATGAGCATCTTCAGGTGGTGATAATTTGCCCTTTAACCACTAAGATCAAGAAGTACAAGGGAAATCTACTTCTTAATCCTGAATTGGAAAATGGACTGGAGAAAGAATCTGAAGTTCTTACTTTTCATGTTCGCTCTATTTCGAAAAGGCGTCTGGACAAGAGGATCGGTAAGATAAAATATGAACAAGTGAAAGTCATAAAAGAAACCTTAAATGATATCCTGAGGTATTGAAACACTAGCTTTTTTACACTGCACCGCTTCCGTACCAACGGCACGGGGGCGGTGCGTTTGCCCCTTTGGTGCTTCTGATATCTTGCTCCTGCGGAGCTGCTTATTCTATTCATATCTGCCAGCAGTTATCAACTCTGGCATCGGTTCAACCCAGTCCTGTCAACTATGGCTGCAGTTATCAACTCTCGCAGCGGTTCAGCTAGCCCTGTCAACCCTGCCAGCAGTTATCAACTCTGGCAGCGGTTCCAACAGTCCTGTCAACTCTGCCGGCAGTTATCAACTCTGGCAGCGGTTCAACCAGTCCTGTCAACCCTGCCTGCGGTTCAAGTCAGTTTTGGTCAATCCCTCACCGGCCTTAAAGTTTCCTATAGATTTCCATGAGTCAATTCGCTGGCAGGATTAGATAAAAATTAAAACTTTTAATATTTATATTCAGGAGTGTCCGATAAAAAGAGAAGCCACGAATGGCTTCTCCTAAGAATCGTACTTTGGTGTTCTAAAACAGCTTTGTAAAAAACCAGGCAGGCAATGGAAACCGAATTTCCTATTCGTATATTTGCATTTATCAATATATAATCCATTATTTTGAACCTTAAGCAAGTAGAAAAAATATCAAAAGCCCTTGGTGATAGCAACCGGCTTAAAATATTAAAAGCTATACAGTCCCATAAAGGAAAACTGGAATGCACAACCATAGTTTCTTCTATGAACCTGGCACAGCCGTCCATTAGCCATCACATTAAAAAATTGGTGGAAGCTGAATTGATAGAGCCGCACAAAGAAGGACGTTTTTATCTCTACTCTTTAAATAACCAGGTATTGGACAGTTATATATTGACCTTGAAAAACTTATGAATTTTTATTTAAAAAACATAGATACATATAAATATATGAATAACAAAAGAATTGAATATTCCATTCTGGAACTCGCCCTTGTGTCTCAAGGAAGCACTATAAAAGAAACCCTGAACAACTCACTGGCCCTTGCTCAAGCTGCGGAATCCTCAAACTATAAACGCTATTGGTTTGCAGAGCACCACAATGCCGAATATATAGGCAGCAGTGCCACCTCGATACTCATAGGCTACGTTGCCGAAAATACATCTAAGATACGGGTAGGTTCGGGAGGAATTATGCTTCCAAATCACTCTCCCCTCATTGTCGCAGAACAGTTTGGAACCCTGGCCCACTTATATCCCAACCGCATCGACCTGGGGCTGGGAAGAGCACCCGGTACAGACCCGCAGACCGCCCGTGCCATACGGTCTGATTTTATGGAGGCCGCTCATTCCTTTCCACAGGAAATAGAGAAAATCCAGGATTACTTTTCCCGGGAAAATAAAAATTCGAAAGTACGGGCCACCATTGCCGAAGGCACTGATGTACCTCTATATATTCTGGGTTCCAGTACAGACAGTGCACATTTGGCGGCAAAAAAAGGATTACCCTATGCTTTTGCCAGTCATTTTGCCTCTACGCACCTTCATAACGCCCTGCGTATTTATGAGCAGGAATTCATTGCTTCAGATGCTTTGGAAAAACCCTATACAATCGCCGGGGTCAATGTTATTGTGGCCGACACCGATGAAAAAGCCAATGAACTCTTCACCACATTGATACGAATGTTCGTAGGGGTATTGACCGGGGCAAAAGATGCGCTTCAGCCCCCTACGGAAATGAACGACGAGTTAACGGGAATATTGGAGCATCCTTCGTTACATCAAATGTTGAAATATTCTTTTGTGGGAAGCAAGCAAACCGTGAAACATCAGGTTCAGGATTTTCTGAAAGAAACCGGGGTAAATGAACTTATTGCGGTATCCACTATGTATGATATAAAGGACCGAATAAAATCGGCAAAACTATTCGGAGAAATTATGACGGAAATCAACCACCCAAACACCGAATAATTTAAAAAAAGAATGCGAATTTAATATTTTTCGTTTCCAGAAGAATATGTCCCATCCTGGCGCAGGGATCCGATTAACGGATTAAAAAAATATTAGGGTTGGTGCCTAAAACCTTTGAAGGGAAGTTGTTTGTCCAAAAATGGACTTTTTTCTCCCAATTGGAGCGGAATGTCCTGACGGGGTTATGAAAATAGATTATCCGCTTAAAGTAGGTTTTAAACCGGACTAGACTTAAAGATGGAGATTGGGACTGTAGTGTCCCTGCCTTTTTCGGCAGGGGTAGCAAAATGGAAATCGGAAACTTTGAAGTTGAGTCCAGGACTTTTTAAATGAAGTGCTTTCCCTACATATCTACGGGTAAAGGGGCCTGGGGAGACGACATCACCAGCGAAACATATTTGAATGTAAGCACCAAATTTGTAGAATATCCAAAAAAGGATTTCACTTGCTTTTATTACGCATATGGGAACCTTTGTTGATTATCGACATAAGTTCCTTCACTTCTTCTTTCCTTGATTTAATCTCTTACCCGGCTAAAGCGAAGTGTTTTAACCATCCAATCGGGAAGCGGTTTAGTCGTATTCCTATCTTTAAGATTCATATACCAACCCAACTTTTCGATAATTGGCAGCTTATGGGTTTCAACGAATTCAATAGGTGTTCCATCCGGGTCTGAAATATATGAGAAATGACCGGCTGTTGTTCCCATATCAAAACTATCTGAACTGTCGACCGTGAAAGGGAAGCCTTTTTCGTTACATTCTCTTCTTAAATGATCCATCCCAACAATATCGAAGCATAAATGAATAAAACCAAATTCACCCCAAATGCGATCCCTGAATATTTTATCTGGTTGTCGTTCAATAGGTTGGACCAATTCTATTTGAGTGGGCCCTAATAATTTGGAAAAAGGACCTGTCCTTGGCTTGTGTTTCAACAATACACGACGGTATTTTTCTTTGCCGCCGGGTAAAGCAGCAAAATCATTAAACTGGCCGGTTTTATCGTAAACAATTCTATCATATTCCAAAATATCAGCATATACTTTCATAGCTTTTTCAATGTTTGATACACCGATAACTACACCAGCAACTCCTCCGGTTAACGACTTTTGCTTCATATAGAAATTTGAGTCTTCCACCACTTGAAAAATATTATTGTAAGGATCGATCAGATAATAATGCAGGTTACCCTCGGGATCTTTGACGAGACCGCCCGGAATGTTCAGTCCCATTCCCATATGGCCTTCAAAAGCCTTTTGCACATTGCGACATTTGATTTTGCAAATGTAAATTCCACAGTCGCCTAATTTTACATCAAACACGGGAGGATTAGGCGTGAGCCGGGTATGCTGCCAGATTTCAAAGCCCCCTCCACCTTCCATGTTCATTGCCAGTGCGGCATACCGTTCGCACACCTGACCATTGGTATAAGGTAGCATGAGCCTGGCTACGGCTGTGTCTTCAAACACGTTGATATCCATCCCAAATGTTTTCCTGTACCATTTCCACGCTTCTCTGGCATCTTTCAAACCGATGCCAACCTGTTGTATTCCACAAATATTTTTCTTCATAATCTACCTATTTCTTGTTTGAAAAAAACACGCTAATTTTTAATTTTTGGAACTATTTTATAGAACAGTGCCGGGAAGAAACGACGGATGTAAACCATAAGCAATTCTTTTTGGCCAACCAGCACTTCTTTTTTGTTTTTTTTGATGGCCTTCACGATCAGGGCTGCACATTTATCAACGGGCATCCCACGAGCTTGTCCTTCATCCATCCTATTGTAGGATTGTCCGTCTGCAGTTAGCGCATTTTTCGAAATATTTGTATTTATCCTTCCCGGTAAAATAATTGTTACCGGGATATTGTCATTAACCAGTTCAGCCCGCAATGCTTCGAAATATCCCTGGAGCGCATGCTTGGACGCACTATAGGCAGTACGCATTGGAAACCCAAACTTGCCGGTAATGCTACTGATGACCACCAGGTGACCCGATCCGGTTTTCAGCATGTGTATTAAAACCAGTTTTGTTAAAGTGATTACACTAAAAAAGTTCAGCTCCATAATATCGCGGTCAATTTCTATTGGAGTTTCTTTGGCCCATGAACGCTGGCTTCTGCCTGCATTGTTGACCAATATGTCAATCCTTCCTGTTTGTTCCATTACCGAGCCAACTACTTTTTCCAATCCTTCAGTATGAGATAAATCGACCGGTAGTACCCGGCATTTGGCAGTATATTCTAAGCATCTTTTTTGAACTTCCTCAAGTTTGTCCTTGTTTCTTGCTGACAAAACGAGAAAGGCACCTTCTTTGGCAAAAGCAAATGCCAGAGCTTCCCCTATTCCTGATGATGCCCCAGTGATCCAAACATTTTTTTCTTTTAAGTTTTTCATTATACTGTGTCAGGTTTAGAAACTCATCTCAGCTCTAAAAAAAATTCCCATCCTTATCAACAAATCCTGAATTGGCATATGGATTTCCTGTGCGAAAATGTCAAGATTTGTGATGGTCATGATATTGACCACCCTTATTCCATATAAAATCGTTAGTGTGCTTGCTCCTTCTCTTTTTTTAATAACCAGTACAATCCTTTCACCCCAATTTTAATGTCATCGAGTTTAAACAGGATAATTATTTTTTCAGTGTAAGCAATTATTCCCCATATACAAACCAGATATAACATCCAGGGATAAAACCCAAAAACAAATAATACAATAAAGAATATGCTTTGAGCGTATCCGGCAGAAACAGCTGAATATAAATGCAGCCCGGGAATTTTCCCGAACCTTGCAAAAGAAACAATGTAGCTAAGGATAAATATCCCAAGGAAAAGGAATAAAATCCAGGAATGAGGTTCAATTTCATTCCATTTAAAAACGAATAAACCCAGAATAGCCATGGCGTAAGTGAAAATATCGGCCAGGTTATCGAGTGCAGCCCCAAAATTGGATTGAAGTTTAAAGTAGCGTGCGATACTTCCATCAATAGCATCGCTGACCAAACTTATACACAAAAGAATTACAAACCAGCCCTCATATCCCTTAAGTGCCATATAAAGAATAACCGGAAAAACAAGAAGACGGTATAAACTAATAAAATTGGGAACGTTAATGATATTTTCGCCTTTTATTTTAATCTGTTTCATTTTCTGAATGTTTTTAAATACCGATTCATGTTTTCTTTAAATTCTAAATAGAATTTTATATAAGTTTTCAGGCTGCATCTATCTTTGTCTTCTTTTTGGAAAGGGTTCCTATAAAATATTCCATCATTTTAGCAATGGATTTATAATCTGGACCTGTTTCCGTATTTTTCAGAAACGTGTCTCTTTGCCGGGTATCAAATAACACGTCGAATGAAACGTAACTTTCAGTAAACGACATTCCTGCAGAAATCCTTCTTTCAATGGGGTTCATTGTATTTGGTTCCAGATTTTTAACCGGAATTAATTGAATAGGCACCAACTCGTTCAAGGTATCGATAATAAAACTGTTTCGAACCGGATTTTTGGATACAAAATTCATTATCTCGGGGACTTCTTTTTCTTCTACTACTTTTATTAATTGCCCTGTGACGGTATCGATTGGAATTAAGTTTTGAGTAGCTTCCGGATCTACATGTACTCTAACAATTTCATTAGGATATCGATTAGCCAGACTGTTGATTCTTTTTGAAAAATCGAAAATTCCGTAATCGGTTTTAGTTATGCCGGTTTCCTGGTTTCCAACTACCTGCGACAACCTTATTACGTGCCCATTCAATCCATTGTTTTGAATATTTGTTCTGACAACATTTTCAGCAAAACGCTTTGATTGCTCATAGTAATTCCTGAACGCAGAAATATCTTTATTTTCATAAAATTTTTCCTCGAACAGGCCGCTGAATTTTCCACACGAATAGGCCGTTCCGATGTAAAAGAAGCGGGAACTATCCGTTGCATATTTCAAATAAACCTGAACTGAATTTTTAACCCCATCAACATTAGTAGAAAAAATTTCTTCTACCGACTTTTCATCGTATTTCAAATTGGCAGCAAAATGAAAATAATCGACACTACCACTAAAAATGCTTTTCAGGACATTTTCATTCATCGAAAATTTCTTGTCGATTAAGGAGTAGTCGTAAACTTCAAGATTGGAAGTGTTTATCTCTTTTCCATCATTAATATGCGCCAGTACTTTGCTCATTCTGTCTTCCGGGTCCTTGCCGTTGCCACGAACCAGAGCAATAACCTTGTAATGCTGCTTTAATAAATCGTTGATGAAATTTGAAGCCACATATCCGTTTGCCCCGTTAATAATTACTGTTCTCATATTTCAATTTTATATATTCTATTATTTTAATTCTATTTGTATTAAAGGAACAAAAGCAAAACGAGTAGCGCACTTATGGGAACACTGAGATTATCAGATCCGCGCCAACTAAACATCTCAGCAAACATAGTTACCACAGCAACCAGCATTGCCAGCCAGAATGTTTCCAAATCGAATACCCCGCGGTGAAAAAAAAGTGCTATAATGCTTATTACAAAACTTGAAATTAGAAATGCTCCCGACCCTAACCATGTTTTATTTAATTTTTTCCCAAATACTTTTATTCTTCCATTGTAGGTTTTGATATTGATTCCCAGAATGGCTGCCATTGGGTCGCTTATAGCCAGAATAAGCATGGGAAGTATGTAGAGAAATTTATTGTCCAGTAAATCGGAAAAAAGAAATGTAAGATAAATAGCAATGGGCAATAAATAGCTACCTATCGATTTTCTTTCAACGCCATGAATCGACTTTAGCAGTTTCCCCTTGCGGGTAATAAACAATACCAAAGTAAACAAAGATGCCAGTAACAGGATATACCAGTGCGAAGGGAAAATATATGGAAATGGTATCGTGGCCAGCACAGCAGAGAAGTGGGCAAACTTACGCGTTATTTCTCCTGTGGGGTTAAGCCTGCGATAAACCAGCTCATTAAAAATCAACAACAATCCAATCCCAATCAAATAAACAAATGACAAGATAATAATATTCCCCATAAACAGGATCTCTGTTAAATTTTTAAAATATGTACAGCAAATGCTGCCCAGGCACCTCCTGCGATTAGACTGTCAAACCGGTCTAAAAAGCCGCCGTGCCCGGGAATTAGGTTGCTGTAATCTTTTACCTTGTATTTCCTTTTATAAAGCGATGCCAAAACATCGCCGGCGAAAGCAAAAATAACCGTTCCAATGGTAAATAAAAATAATTGAGGGATTGTTCCCCTAAAAAGACTTTTTAATAAAAATACACTAAACAATGAAATTAAAATTCCTCCAATTAAGCCCCCCCATGTTTTATTTGGGCTAATATTCGGCATTATTTTGGTTTTCCCGAAAAGTTGTCCGCTTATCTGGCTAAAACTGTCGAATATGGAAAGAATTAAAAATGTTAATAAAATTAAATTTTCAGCGGCCCGGCTAAAAACAAGCAAACCTGCGGACAGAATAAAAAAGATCACCAGTGACAATACAAAAAAAGGCGTGTGCTGAAATTTTCTTTTTACAAAAAGCCGGATTAACTCAAAATTTCCCACAGCAACAATTAAAATTCCAAGATAATGAAAAACAACAGGTTCGATAGTAATGCTGAAAAACAAAGTATTTATGATTATAAAATAAACCCCAAATTTCGTGTAACTCTCACGTGCAATTTCGGGAGCTTTATTCCTGTTTATCAGGTAAAAACCAATTCCGCCCAAAATAAAATAGGCCAGTATTATACTGTAAATCAAATGTTCCATAAAACTAATTCCTTCCTAAAATCATTAAGATACCAATGGCGACCATTATAATCGCATAGGCATATTTTGCTTTGTTTTCCGATTTGTCAATTTGGATTTTGGAAAGCAGGCGCGGGCCAAGTATCGCACCTATTGTTGAGCCTGCTGTAAGAAAAATAAGCAATGTAATATCTATTTTTCCCATAATAAAATGAGCGCCTACAGCAAAGAATGTATTTACCAGCACAACCAATAGCGATGTGCCAATGACCATCTTGAATGGTATTTTCATTGAAAACAATCCTGCAAGAACCGGCGCTGTGCCACTGGTCCCAAATGTTCCGGTTATTAAACCTGCTGCCAATCCAAAAGACGAACCCTTAAATGTTTTTAAACTTCCTGGTGATATTCTTGTCTTTTTTCCTTCTATTTTAACATTCTTTCTTCTGGCACTAATAACCATGTCAAGCGCAATCAAAATTGAATAGACTCCAAAAGCCGTTCTTAGTGCCAGGTCGCTAATGCTGTTGGTTATTTGTGCGCCAATAAAAGTCCCAATAATTCCGGTTACCATAAAAAGTACAGCTACCCTAAAATCAATATTATTTTTATGATAATGCCCCAATGAACCAACGATGCAAATGGGCAAGGTAGCTGCCAGCGAAGTAATAACCGCTGTTTGGGCCGGAACTCCTAACAGCAGGGTAAGAATGGGCAGAAAGAAAAATCCGCCACCTCCTCCTACCATGGTTCCAAACAAACCGATAATAAATCCCAGTATTGGTAAAATGAAATAGATGTTTTGTATTTCCGAAAATTCAATCATTAATTTCGTTTGTTGTGATTCTTTTTATTTCTATGGTTCCTATCGCATGTTCCATTTGGGCATAATGAATATTCCATCTTCATAGAAATACCTGTTAAGCTCAGGCTTCGCTGTATGTAATATAGCCGGCAACTATTGTGGTGCTATCAGCAACAAGCCCATGTAAGAGCTCAATAGCAAAGTTCCAAATTTGTTTGTTTTTGGGAACAAGAACAGTAGGGCAGAAGCAATTTCATCAAGGGCAATAATAATTCGCCAATCGGCTAAGTGCAATTGTTCCATTTGTTCGGGATGAAGGGATAATTTTCCACTTGCACTATAGAAATTTTGTGCTGTTAATAAGCCTGCAATTACCCATGCGGCTATTTTTCTTGTTTTTATGTTTCTGTTGGCATTATGTTAAAATTTGAAGATTATTATTGGAAATCAGTAGTGTCCGGTAAAAAGAGAAGCCACGAATGGCTTCTACTAAGAAATCGTACTTTGGACTTGTAAAACACAATAAATACGATGGCTAAAAGTAATTATTTTTCAGGTAAATCTGTTTTCGGACAGCTGATTTCTTTAATTGAGGATAAAACTGTAAAAGAAGGGGTAAAAAAAAGTGATTCTGATCGCTACTTTAAGAAGTTATGACCAGGAAGAATTCCATAAGTATGTAATTCTGCTCCTTTGCGAAATGTAATTCATCGAGGGAGGTATCTGGTGCAGCCTGGTTTCTCCGGTAAGACAGCACATTTTAAACTGAATCTACACATCTTCTGTACCTATGGCACGGGGCGGTGCGTTTGCCCTTTTGGTGCTTCTGATATCTTGCTACTACAGAGCTGCTTTTTCGACTCATGCCTGCTTTTTTGATCTTTCTGTATCAACCCTGCCAGCAGTTATCAACTCTGGCAGCGGTTCCAACCTTCCTGTCAACTCTGGCTGCGGTTCAATCCAATCGTCGTCAACCCTTCCAGGGTTTCCAATTCTGAAAGGGTTCTTTAAACTGAACTTCTTCCGTAACTACGGCACGGGGGCGGTGCGTTTGCCCTTTTGGTGCTTCTGATATCTTGCTACTACAGACCTGCTTTTTCGACTCATGCCTGCTTTTTTGATCTTTCTGTATCAACCCTGCCAGCAGTTATCAACTCTGGCAGCGGTTCAAGTTCTGTCAACCCTGCCAGCAGTTATCAACTCTGGCAGCGGTTGAAGTCAGGCCACCTCAACCCTGTCAGGGCGTCAAGCCGCTGACAGGGTTAGTCTCCAAATCTGCATCAGCCAAAGACCTAACAGGTTTCAAAAACCTGTTAGGTCTACGAATACAACAGGATGGCGCGGATTTGCCATCCGTGCCGACCTATAAAACTTAAAAGGAATTGATCGTCTTCCTAATTGCTGTCAAATTGCTCAGGAGCCTTTCGAGATACTGAATGTCCAGCATGTTGGCTCCGTCACTTTTTGCATTAGCCGGGTCGAAATGGGTTTCAATGAAAATCCCATCGGCTCCGGTAGCGATCCCGGCGCGGGCGATGGTCTCGATCATGTCGGGTCTTCCACCTGTGACTCCGCTGCTTTGATTTGGCTGTTGTAAAGAATGTGTTACATCCAAAACTGTAGGTGCAAATTGACGCATGGTTGGAATTCCGCGGAAATCCACGATCATGTCCTGATAGCCGAACATAGTCCCACGGTCTGTGACCATCACTTGCTCGTTATTGCAATCGGTTACTTTGGTGACTGCATGTTTCATGCTTTCCGGACTCATGAACTGCCCTTTTTTAAGGTTCACCACTTTTCCGGTTTCGGCGGCGGCTACAACCAGATCGGTTTGGCGGACCAGAAATGCCGGAATTTGCAGTACATCAACATATTCGGCGGCAAGGGTGGCATCTTCACGTTCGTGAATATCGGTAACTGTGGGAACTCCGAAGGTTTCAGAAACCTTCCGAAGAATTTTCAGCGCTTTTTCATCTCCAATCCCGGTAAAGCTGTCGATGCGGCTTCGGTTAGCCTTTTTAAAAGAACCTTTAAAAATAAAAGGGATCTGCAGCTTATCTGTAATGCCAACAATGGTTTCGGCAATTCGCAGCGCCATGTCTTCACCTTCAATGGCACAGGGACCGGCAAGCAAAAAGAAATTACCGGAATCGGCATGTTTTATCTGAGGTATCTTATTGAGTTGCATAAAATAAATTTACTGCAAAGATACCTTTTTTGAAAATCCCTTGAAGAATCCGCCTTTTTGAAGAGTAAATTTTTTTAGTTGTTGTTAGCTCCGGGTTTTCTTTTAGTTCTTCCCGTGGTGGTTCTGTTATCCCAGAGCATGAATGATGGGTCTAATGCCGCAATTCAGAAACGTTTCTTAAACTTTATCTCTTTTAATTCAATGCCTCCCTAAAAGAATATCTCACAGAAAATATGAGAAACATCAGTTTTAGAGGATTCTAAAAAAGACCTTTTTGAGAAGTGAATTAGTTTTGACGGCCATGCGTGTGATAATTATTTGTTTTTCAGCATATTAAATAAATCCAAAAAATTAGGAATATTCTAAAAGCCCGTAATAATATGGAAAAAATAAACGTACCTTTGCAGCCTTTAAAAATCAGGCGTTTATATGACAGCTATAAAGAATATCGCGATTATCGCACACGTTGACCACGGAAAGACCACTTTGGTAGATAAGATCATGTACCATTGCAGGCTTTTCAGGGAAAACGAAAATACTGGGGATCTTATCCTTGATAACAATGACCTGGAAAGGGAACGGGGGATCACCATTACTTCCAAGAATGTTTCCGTAGTTTATAAGGATACAAAGATCAACATCATTGATACTCCCGGTCACGCCGACTTTGGAGGAGAGGTAGAAAGAGTTTTGAACATGGCCGACGGAGTACTGCTATTGGTAGATGCCTTTGAAGGACCTATGCCACAAACTCGTTTTGTACTTCAAAAAGCTATCGATCTTGGATTGAAACCTTGTGTGGTGATCAATAAGGTGGACAAAGAGAATTGTACGCCCGAAGAAGTGCATGAAAAGGTATTCGACCTGATGTTTGAACTTGGTGCCGAAGAATGGCAGCTTGATTTCCCTTCAGTTTACGGTTCAGCCAAAAATAACTGGATGAGCGATGACTGGAGAAACCAAACCGACAGTATTGAGCCGCTTCTTGATATGGTTATAGAACATGTTCCATCTCCTAAGACAGAGGAAGGTTCTCCTCAAATGTTGATCACTTCTCTTGATTTTTCCTCGTTTACCGGGAGGATCGCCATTGGTCGCCTTCAACGGGGAACTCTAAAAGAAGGAATGCCTGTTGCTTTGGTAAAAAGAGATGGCAGCATCAAAAAAACAAGAATAAAGGAATTACACATATTTGAAGGTCTTGGTCGCAGAAAGATCGAAGAAGTAAATGCAGGTGATATTTGTGCTATAGTTGGACTGGAAGGCTTTGAGATTGGAGACACCGTTGCCGATCTTGAAAATCCCGAAGGACTAAAAACTATTGCTATCGATGAGCCTACCATGAGTATGCTTTTCACTATTAATGATTCTCCTTTCTTCGGAAAGGACGGAAAATTCGTCACTTCCAGACACATCAAGGAGCGCCTGATGAAGGAGCTTGAAAAGAACCTTGCTCTACGAGTCGAGGAAACAGACAGTGCAGATAAATTTATGGTCTTTGGTCGTGGGGTTCTTCACTTGTCTGTACTCATTGAAACAATGCGTCGCGAAGGTTACGAACTTCAGATAGGGCAGCCTCAGGTGATCATCAAAGAAATCGACGGAGTGAAATGTGAGCCAATTGAAGAATTGACTATTGACCTTCCGGAAGATGTTTCCGGAAAGGCTGTTGAAATGGTGACCATGAGAAAAGGGGAGATGCTAAGCATGGAAGGAAAAGGAGACAGGATGACCATCCAGTTCCAGATCCCTTCCCGCGGAATCATTGGTTTAAGAAACCAGTTATTGACCGCTACTGCCGGGGAAGCTATTATGGCTCACCGTTACAAGGAGTATCAGCCGCTTAAAGGAGGAATTCCTGAACGTCAAAATGGTTCTTTAGTGTCTATGGAAAAAGGAAAAGCAATTCCTTATTCTATTGACAAGCTTCAGGATCGCGGGAAGTTCTTTGTAGATCCGGGAGAAGATATTTACGAAGGCCAGGTAATTGGAGAGAATTCCCGCCAGGATGATATGGTGGTGAACATCACAAAAACCAAAAAGCTTTCTAACGTACGTTCCTCGGGTGCAGATGATAAGGCAAGGATCGTCCCTGCAATTAAATTTTCTTTGGAAGAAGCCCTGGAATATATTCAGAAAGATGAATACGTGGAGGTAACTCCAAAGCACCTTCGCTTAAGAAAGATCTATCTTACTGAAAACGACAGAAAGAGAAATAAGATCTTATAACTGGATCATTTACTATAATAAGAGCTGCTAAAAATTGTATTTTTGGCAGCTCTTATTTTTAAAGGTTGTTCTCATTATTTAGTGCAACACCTAATCTTGAATTTTGAACATTGAATTTTGAATTAACTATGGAATTACTTGGAATATCTTACGTGGAATGGATTGGGTATTTGGCATCCTTCTTTTTGCTGCTGTCCTTTCTTATGCGAAACATCACTACCCTTAGGTATATCAACAGCCTGGGTTGTCTTCTTTTTGTAATATACGGTCTTCTTTTAGGTTCATGGCCTATCACCATAACGAATGGAGCCATTATTCTAATCAACATCTACTACCTCTTCATTAACAGGAAGAATTCTGAAAGTTAGATTTTAAAAGATAGAAGTACGAACTGAGAAGTACGAATTTTAGAGGTACGAAGTTAGAAGCCAGAAATTAATTCCTCCCAAAAATGACATTTTTGAGAGGTTTTTGTTTTTAAATAAAAACGCAAATACCACGAAGGGTTGACCATTTGAAAGATGTTGTTCCTAAGGTTTTTTTTTCTTCTCCTATAGAAAGATTTTAGAGAGGAAAAAATCGTATTTTAAGAGTAGTAAATTGAAAGATAATGACTTCTTCAGGTTTAAGAAATAGGGTAAAAGAGTTTGTGGATACAGCAGATGTGAGGCTTCTAAAGATGATTGAAGCTTTGGCGGAAACTTATCAAAATGAAGCGCAAGAACCTTCTTTAAGTGAGGAGCAACATGAGATTTTAGACGATAGAAAAGAAAAGCATCTTAGTGGTCGCAGTAAAACCTTTTCCTGGGAAGAGGTGAGACAAAACGCCAGAAAATCCAAGCCCTAGGTGTCCTTTTCTTTAGATATTACAGAGGAGGCCAGTATTGAAATTATTGATGTCTATCTCTATTATGAAATGAAACGCCCCGGACTTGGAGAAGAATTTCTAACCTATCTTGATATCTACTTTAACAGAATTACTTCCAATCCTGAGTATTTTCCGCAGAAAAGCTTCAGTCGCTCGAAGAAGCTTCTTCATAACATTTGAAATTTCAGAAGTAAGCACCTCGACCGTCGCTCTCTACAGTCGCTGGCTCAGTATTGCATTTTCCTAAGGAGTAATCTTGAACTTTGAATTTTGAATCCTGAATGAGCGTCTTTAGACGGTCTTTTGAACCACTTCAAAGACTTTTTGTCCGTCGCACTTAAGAGTTTTGGAGGGATATTTAAGTAGCAGCGCGTAATCGTGAGTTGCCATAAGAATAGTCTTTCCGTTCTTGCTGATATTTTGCAGTACCTCCATGATCTCCACCGATGTTTGCGGATCGAGGTTCCCGGTGGGTTCGTCTGCTAAGATTAGTTCCGGGTCGTTAAGAAGGGCTCTCGCGATGGCTATTCTTTGCTGCTCTCCTCCCGATAACTGGTAAGGATTCTTAAAGCCTTTGGTTCCCATTCCTACTTTTTTCAGGACTTCCTCAATCTTATTATCCATCGCAGCCTTGTCTTTCCAGCCGGTAGCCTTCAGCACGAACAGTAAATTATCATTGACGTTTCTGTCATTCAGCAGCTTAAAATCCTGAAACACCACGCCCAACTTTCGGCGAAGAAAGGGAATATCTTTTTCCTTTAGGGTGCGCAGGTCGTAATCCACTATCCGGCCTTCTCCTTCGGTAAGCGGAAGATCCCCATAGAGTGTTTTCATGAAACTGGATTTCCCTGTTCCGGTCTTTCCAATAAGGTAAACGAATTCTCCTTTTTCGATCTCTATATTGACTTCAGAAAGAATTAAAGTTTCGCGTTGATAAATGGCAGCGTCTTTTAGGTGCAGAACTGTTTGAGACATGAAAAATCACATTTTTGAAAGGTAAAAGTAAGAAAGTGAAAGTAAATAATGTGGCTTGTGCTGCTTTTCTTCTGCTGAAATTTTACGCCTAAAATTTTTAAGTTTCATTTAACGGGGAGGTATAATTTATCTTACAGGATGGGCGTTATAACCTAAGAGTTTCTTATATCTTTGAACCATCAACAAAACAATATCAACGAATGAAACATAGCAAAACCTGCCTGTTTGTTGTTTTACTTTTCCTTTCGGTTTTCGGGTACTCTCAACAATCTGCCATTCATACCAATGAGCTGGCAGACTACCACCGTGCGCTGGAGCTTTACAACAATCAGCAATATCTTGCCGCCCAGGCTTTATTTGATGAAGTACAGGACGAGGTGGATGACGAAAGAATCGAGGCAAATTGTGCCTATTACATTGCCAATGCTGCCATAAGATTGAATCAGCCCGGGGCCGATAAGCTTATGGAAGATTTTGTGCAGCGGTACCCTACCAGCACGAAAACCAATGCAGCTTTCCTGGATGTCGCCGATTACTATTTCGAAACCGGTAAATATTCCCTTGCACGCAAATGGTATGATACTGTAGACCAGAGAAACCTGAGTAAAGCAGAAAAAGAAAGGTTCAACTTTAATAATGGCTATGCCTACTTCCGCGCAAATCAACCCGAAGAGGCCAAGGAATACTTGAACAAAGTGAAAGACTCTAAGGAATATGGTGCGCAGGCAAAATATTATTTAGGTTTTATGGCTTATGAAGGGGACGATTACGAGCAGGCCAATGCTTTGTTTGAAGAAGTAGAAGGCAATGAGCGCTATGAAGAAGACCTTTCCTATTTCCAGGCAGACATGAATTTCAAGCAGGGAAATTTTAAAGAAGCCATCAGGCTGGGGCTGGAGCAACTGCCAAGAGCCGACCGTCGGGATAAATCTGAACTCAACAAGATTATTGGGGAGAGCTATTTTAATCTTGGACAATATGAAGAGGCTATACCTTATTTAAAGGAATACCAGGGCGAGCGTGGAAAGTGGAACAATACCGATTATTATCAGCTCGGGTACGCTTACTTTCAGCAGGAAGATTATGAGGCTGCAATTTCAGAATTCAATAAGATCATTGGCGGTTCCAATGCGGTAGCACAAAATGCCTACTATCACCTTGCACAGTCATACCTCAAAACAGACAAAAAACAGCAGGCACTTAACGCTTTTAAGAATGCCAGTGAAATGGATTTCAATGCAGAAATTAAAGCCGATGCTGCTTTGAACTATGCAAAACTCAGTTATGAAATTGGAAACAGCTATGCCAGCACTCCGCAGGTGTTGATGGATTATTTAGAGGCATATCCCAATTCTCCGGCAAAAGATGAAATCAATGAACTGCTGGTCAATTCATTTATCACTTCCAAAAATTATGAGGAAGCCATGCGTTTGCTGAAGGGGAATAGAAACTTTCAAAATAATGTGGTTTACCAACAGGTAGCCTTCTACCGCGGAATTGAATTGTTTAACGAAGGTAATTATCGTGAAGCAAGTGAATATTTCAACATGGCTTTAAGTGAAAGACGTGACCCACGTTTTACCGCCCTTGCAACATTCTGGAAAGCTGAAAGTGATTTCAATCTTAGAAATTATCCCGAAGCTTTAGTAGGTTACCGCGAATTCGCCGGAATGAGCGGGGCACAGGGAGCTTCAGAAAAAGAAAACCTCGACTATAATATTGGGTATGCCTATTTCAAGCAGCAGGATTATGGAAGATCTGGCGAGTTCTTTAATCGTTATGTTAAAGACGCCTCAAAGGATAAATCTAGAAGAGCTGACGCTTATGTACGCCTTGGTGATAGTCATTTCGTGAACAGCAGTTACTGGCCGGCGATGGAAGCCTATAATGCAGCCATTGCGCTTAACGGTTCCCAGAATGATTATGCAGCTTTTCAAAAGGCCATTAGTTATGGTTTTGTGCAGCGAAACGATACCAAAATTCAGGAGCTGACAGATTTTCTTCGGAAGTTTCCTCGTTCCCCTTATAGGGACGATGCGGCTTATGAATTAGGGAATACCTATGTGGCCATGAATAACACCAGCCAGGGAATGGAAGCTTACAACAGGCTTATTAGAGATGTTCCCGGTAGTCCTTTCGTTCCGCAGGCATTGCTGAAACAGGGTCTTATTTACTACAATAACGACCAGGGCAATCAGGCGCTGGATAAACTGAAAAAAGTAGTGGCCGATTATCCTAACTCGGCTGAAGCTGTACAGGCAGTGAGTACTGCCCGTCTCATCTATGTCGATATGGGCCGAACAGATGAGTATGCCGCCTGGGTGAAAAATCTGGATTTTGTTGAGGTTACCGATGCCGATCTTGATAATACCACATTTGAGTCGGCAGAGAAACAGTATCAGGCAAACAACACCGCTGCGGCAGTTACTGCCCTTGAGAAATACCTGAATTCTTTTCCTAACGGAATACATTCTGTGCAGGCTAACTTTTACCTTGGGCAATTGTACTTTAGGGAAGGGAATAAGCAAAAAAGTATTCCGCATTACAAGTACGTGATTGGCAGGTCGGCTTCAGAATATCTTGAGCAGTCCCTGGCAAGACTTTCAGAAGTATATCTTGAAGACAGGAATTATTTCGAGGCGATTCCTCTGCTCAAGCGTTTAGAGCAGGAAGCATCCTATCCTCAAAATACCATTTTTGCGCAGTCTAACCTTATGAAATCTTATCTCGAAGGAGAGAAATATTCAGAAGCAGTTACCTATGCCGAAAAAGTTTTGGCTAATCCCGATGCAGAACAAGCTGCCAAGGATGATGCCCAGGTCATTATTGCACGTGCAGCCATGCGCACCGGCAATGAGGACAGGGCCAAACGTGCCTATGCCGAAGTACAAAAAACTGCTAAGGGAGAACTTGCTGCAGAAGCCTTATACTACGATGCTTATTTCAAACATAAAGCGGGAAATCACCAGGCTTCAAATGATGTGGTACAGCGACTGGCAAAAGATTATTCCGGCTACAAGCTTTATGGTGCAAAAGGACTGGTGTTGATGGCGAAGAATTTCTATGCGCTGGGAGATGCTTACCAGGCCACCTATATCCTGGAGAACGTGATCAAGAATTTCACACAGTTCCCCGATGTAGTGCAGGAGGCTAAGCAGGAATTGGCCAGAATAAAAGCACAGGAAGCCAAAACTAACGCTTCAGTTGAAACCAACAATTAAAATACGTAAAAGCCTTCCCATGAAAATCAACTCATTAAGTGTATTGATCATGTTCTTATTTTTCACCGGCTTCTCCTTCGCCCAGGATCTGGGAAGCGAAACTGTAGAGGTGGTGAAACCATATACCCCAAGTGTAAGTGACGCTCCCAAAATAAGGGAGGTGCCAAAAATAACAGATTCAGTGAGTCTTGAAAAAAGGCCCGTGCAATACAGCATTTTTTCGGTACCTGTGGCTTCCACCTTTACCCCGGCCAAAGGAAGGGCGGCAACTGTTGAGCGTCAAAGGCCGCCAAAGCTGTATGATAATTATATTACACTTGGCTTTGGAACCTACACCAGTGCTCTTGCCGAATTCTACAGCAATATAGAGGTGAACCGCACAGATAACTTCGGAATTTTCCTGAATCACAATTCAGCCCAGGGAGGAATCGACGATGTGGTGCTTGATGATCATTATTATGACACCGAACTCAACCTGAATTACTCCTCCAGAAATCGAAACCTTATCTGGAATATGGATTTTGGGGCCGAGCATCAGCAGTATAACTGGTATGGAGTGACTCCCTCCATTCAAAACGATCTTTGGGAGTATGAAATTGATCCACAACATAATTACTACAGTGTAAATGTTGGCGGTGAAATCAACCTGGATAAATCATTTTTTGATCGGGCTGAAGCAAATTACAGATACTTTGGAGACGACTACAGTTCTGCAGAGCATCGTTTTAAGATCAAGCCTACCCTGGAATTACCGATAGGAGGAGAGATCTTCCACACCAACCTGGTGCTTGATTATGTAAACGGAAGTTTTGACCGCAACTTTTTTTCTGAAGAAGAGTTGAACTACAGTTTCTTCAACACCGGTTTGGAATCAAGTCTGGTGGTGTTAAGAGATGACCTCACTCTTAATCTTGGTGCTGCTATTTATTACAGTCTGGATTCCGAAAACAGTGATGGCTCAATTTATGTTTATCCGCAGGTTACTGCCAGCTATCGTATGGCCGGGGATTTTTTTATTGGTTATGCCGGGCTTGAGGGGGAATTGCGTCAAAACACCTATTACGAGTTTGTAAAGCAGAATCCTTTTCTTTCACCCACGCTTGAAATGCGCCCTACAGACAGGCAATATGATGTATATGTAGGAGCCAAAGGAAAACTTTCCAATAGTGTTGGATACAATGTGCGTGCAAATTACACAGCCGAAGATTTTAAGCCTCTTATTATTTCCAATCCTGTCGTTTCTGCCTCCAATATGGAGAATTATAGCTTTGGAAATTCCTTTAATGTGGTTTATGATCAGGTGAACACTGTTTCTGCCTTTGGGGAACTAAATTTTGACGTGCGTCGCAATTTAAATCTACGGTTAAACGCCACCTATTTTGTTTATGATACCAGTGAGCAGGAGGAGGCGTGGAACCTGCCTGAATATGAAGCTAACCTTATGATGGACTGGCAGATCACCCAAAAATGGTTTGCAGGTGCAAATCTCTTTTTAGTAGGAGAAAGAAAAGATGCCAATCTTTATGACGTAAGAACTTTAGATGAACTTCCTTCACCTGAGGTTGTTGATCTCGATGGTTACATAGATCTCAATGCTAACCTGGGTTACAGGTTCAACGACAGGCTATCAATATTTGCCCGCGGTCATAACCTGTTGGGGGATAATTATGAAAAATGGAAGAACTACCCTGTGTTGGGTCTGCAGGTAATGGCCGGTGCGACCTACAAATTCGACTTTGGGCGGAGATAATTTCATTTTTAGTAGCTTTCAAAAAACCGGTTTCAACACCGGTTTTTTTATTTCTACTTTGGCTTAAGATGCAGGTAAAGAATCCTTAACAATAAGGTAACATTGGATCTTTTTGGAGTATTTACTTTTGCGGCCATAAAAAAATCCGGAAAAAGAGTTGAAAACCGTTTATTTTTCCAAATTTTGAAATCTATTATTTAGCAAATGGCAAAAACTAAAAAGTTCAACCGGACAAAGAGGAACAGACCTTACCTGAACGTCCTCGATTTCATGGTACAGGAAAAGACTTTCCTGGCCATTGTAATAGTAGGCCTCGTGCTCGCTGGTTTCCTCACCGGGTATGGACAGGCAGGAATGTGGCTGGGATTCTTTTTTGCTGCGTATGCCACTGTTGCCAATGACAGTATACAGTCCCTTGGAACCTTTATTGAAAGCAACAAGAACAAGAAATGGTGGGTACTATGGCTTTTTGTTGGGGTGATCTTCCTTGCAGTTGTTACCTTCAGTTGGGTTTATTTCGACGGAGATGTTACTTATCAACGATTACTGGATTCAGATGGTAACAGTAAATACCCACATCCGGAAAACTTCGGATTTTTCCAGATCATCGCTCCCCTGGTGCTGCTTATCCTCACAAGGATGCGGATGCCGGTATCAACCACCTTCCTTATTTTAAGTGTATTTAGTGCAGATACATCGGGAATCACTTCGGTAGTATGGAAATCCTGGTCTGGTTATATCATGGCCTTTATCCTGTCTTTTCTGGTATGGTATCTTTCCTATAACACCATTAAAAAATATTTCAAGAGCCGTAAAACCCACAGGGCCTGGACAGCAATTCAGTGGATCGTAAGTGGTACGCTCTGGGGAGTTTGGGTAATGCAGGATGGTGCGAACATTGCAGTTTACCTGCCCCGAACCCAAAGCCTTACTGAATTTATCATTTTTGCCACCACAATTTTTGCAGGTCTTGGTTTACTCTTTTACCTGAGAGGTGACAAGATCCAGGAAGTAGTAAGTGAAAAAGCGAGGATCTCCGACATTCGTGCGGCAACTCTAATCGATGCTACTTACGTGATCCTGTTGATCTACAAACTGTTTATAAGTACTGTGCCTATGAGTACCACCTGGGTTTTCCTGGGAGTAATTGGAGGTAGAGAGATCGCAATAAGCTTAGCCAGGACCAAGAAAGGTAAGAAACACCGCAAAAAAGCAGGAAGAATGATCTTTAGGGATTTCTCTTCTGCAATGATCGGGTTGTTCGTGTCTATTGCCCTTGCTGCAGGTGCTAATCCCGAAATACGCCGTGCCATTGGAAATGCAATATCAGGCTGGTTTTAATCCCCAAACAACAAAAGATAAAGGAATGCGTCTCAATTGAGGCGCATTTTCTATTTTTGCTCATATCTTAAACAAAATCATGAGAAAAATACTCTTTTTGATCCTGGGTATTGGGGTCTTTTTTAGCTGTGATAACAACAGTAAAGAAACTGCCGATCTGCTGGTGATCAATGCAAAGATTTATACCGTAGATGAGAACTTTTCTACTGCGGAAGCTGTCGCCATTAAAGACGGAAAATTTCTTGCTGTAGGTACTTCTGAAGAGCTTCAGGAAAAATATGACGCTTCTGAAGTAGTAGATGCCGCCGGAAAAACCATCCTGCCCGGTCTCATTGATGCACATGCGCATTTCTATGGACAGGGAATGAATCTGCAGGCAGTTGATCTTAGTGAGACCACCAGCTTTGAAGAAGTGGTAAGCAGGATCGTGGAATTTCAGAAGCAGAAGAACTCCGAATTTATTATTGGTCGCGGCTGGGATCAGAATGACTGGGAGGTGAAAGAATTTCCGGTAAAGGATACCTTAGACGCACTTTTTCCTGATACTCCCGTTGCGATCACCCGTATCGACGGACATGCAATTTTAGCCAATCAGGCTGCGCTTGATGCCGCCGGAATTACTGTTGACACTCCTGCCGAAGGTGGTGAAATAGAAGTAAAGGACGGAAAACTCACAGGAATTCTGGTTGACAATCCTATGGCCTTTGTTGAAAATGCCGTGCCTGCTACTAGTACCGAAGATCAGATCACTGCTTTACTCGATGCTCAAAAAGAAGTTTTTCAATATGGTCTTACTACCATAAACGATGCAGGGCTGGACAGGCAGGTGATCCAATTGATCGATAGTTTACAACAGGCTGGAGCTTTGGATGTGCGTATCTATGCCATGATAAGCAACACCAAAGATAATCTGGACTATTACCTGGATAAAGAACCCCTAAAGACAGATAAGTTGAATGTACGTTCGGTGAAATTCTATGCAGATGGTGCCCTTGGCTCCCGCGGTGCCGCTTTAAAGCAACCTTACTCAGATAAGCACAACCATTTTGGAGCGCTTCTATCTTCAGTAGCCGAATTCCGGGAAACTGCTGCACGAATTGCTGCCTCTCCTTATCAAATGAATACCCATGCCATTGGAGATTCTGCAAATGTGGTGGTTCTTAAGACTTATGACTCATTACTTGCCGATGCAGGCGACAGGCGTTGGAAAGTGGAGCATTCACAGATCATCGATCAGGAAGATTTTAAATATTTTAGTAAGAATATCATTCCTTCTGTACAGCCCACTCATGCCACGAGTGACATGTACTGGGCGCAGGACAGGTTAGGGGCCGAAAGAGAAAAAGGAGCTTATGCCTATAAGCAGCTGTTGGACCAGGCGGGAATTATTGCTTTAGGTACAGATTTCCCTGTAGAAAAAGTAAGTCCGTTTTTGACATTTTACGCTGCTGTCGCAAGGAAAGACACCAAAAATTATCCTGAAGGCGGTTACATGCCCGAACAGGCTTTGAGCAGGGAAGAAGCACTTCGCGGAATGACCATCTGGGCTGCCTACAGTAATTTCGAAGAAGATGAAAAGGGTTCCATAGAACCCGGAAAGTTTGCCGATTTTGTCATTTTAAACAAAAACATAATGGAAGTTTCTGAAGCTGAAATTCCACAAATGAAAGCTAATGCCACCTATTTAGGAGGAAAAAAAGTGTTCAGTGCTCAGTGATCAGTGTTCAGCTTTATTAATACGTTAAGCAATAAAATATAGAACTAATGTAAAACGCCCTTTAAAAAAAAATTTTTAGAGGGCGTTTTAATTACCTATTAATTCTGATTTTTTCTAAACCTTGAACCTTAAACCTTAAACCTTAAACCTTGAACCTTAAACCTTGAACCTTAAACCTTGAACCTTGAACCTTGAACCTTAAACCTTAAACCTTAAACCTTAAACCTTAAACCTTAAACTTTGAACCTCCCTGCGGGGTTACTTTCCTCCATTAGCTTTGAGGTCCAGCTGACATTTTTCATCAAAGTCAACAATATTCTCTCCGTCCTCAAGGTAACTGAAAGGCGAAGAGCCGAAAGCTATTGATGCTGCCATAAGGCAACCGTCTACAACACAATGTGCTTTTTTGCTGCTTTCGGTTTCTTCATGTGGGGTTTGTGCCGGGGATCCATTGTTTACTAAGCCAAAAAGATGTCCGAATTCGTGATGTAAAGCTGTGGTTTGAATTTCGCTTCGGGACAAAGAACTTCCTGACATTTCTAAAACTTCCTTATCAAAAATAATCATAGAAGTGTTCATATAGGCTTTACCAATTATCTTTTTGTTCTCTTCACTATCCACACTTTTTTCGTCAGCAAAAAATATGAAGGTACTTAAGGTTTTTCCTGATGAAAAGCTGGTTCTGTGGGTTTTTTCCAAGGCCAAATATTCCTCCCGGGAGTAGGTGCCAAGATTGGGAGAGGCAACAGCTCTTGTTTTTATCGTGATTCCGTCGGGTTTATTAATGTACTTATTGAGGAAGATCTTGAGGTTATTAAGTGCAGACGGAGTTGGTTCAAAACCTGTGACATAAACGATCTCAATTTCAAGAGCAGTAAATTTTTCATCGCTTAAGAAATCCCGGGCGGAGGCTCCCAGAACAAGATCATTTCGGTGTGATACTTCCTCTTTATCAGATTCGTCTGTAGAACAACCTGTAAGAAGTAAAATTACAAGGGAGGAGAACCAGGTAAGTTTAAATAGTATTCTTGCCATTCATTTTTACTTTAAAGTAAGTTTTGCCAGGTAATCATAGTGGTCCCCTTCGAAAACTTTTTCACACTCAAAACCATTTTTAGCTGCTGCTAAATATAAGGAATCAAAATCAAGATACAACCAGGGAAAATCATTAGAAGTTTCTCCTTTGTAGCTAAGCCGGTAAGTGAGTTCGCCATAATAGCCATCTGTGGTATCGATCCATACTCCGCCGTCTTCATCTTTATCAAAAAGGTAAATAAGATCTGAAGAATCGATCAAAACCTGTCCATCTTTGGTGAGCAGATTCTTCAGCTGCCCGAAAAAATCATCTAAAAATCTCATTTTCCCCACGATCCCTGTTCCGTTCATGAGCAGGAGGACGGTATCGAATTTTTCTCCGGAAAGATCTTCAAAAGCTATATTTCGGGCATCCAAAATTCCGCGTTTCCGGCAGATATCTATAGCTCCTGCTGATGTGTCTATTGCCGTCACCTCTAGTTTCCGCTCCTCCTGAAGGTAAAGAGAGTGGCTGCCCGCACCGCAACCTACATCAAGTACCTTTCCGCGGCATAGTTGCAAAGCTTTTTGTTCCAGCCGGGGCATTTCCTTATAGCTTCTAAAGAGGTAGGGTACGGGAATCACATCATCATCAAAGTCGGGCGAGTGGACGGTAATTTCTTCGTCATCACCGGTTTCATAGAACGCTGTAATAGCTTTTCCGAAGATATCGGGATCGTTTTTTGGCTTGCTCACTTGTGGGTTCTGTTTATCTTTGCAGCATGCAGGAAGAGATCGATGGGCTCCCGCAGCGGGCCAAAGATAAACATAAGGAGAATAAGAAATTTTTCTCCCGGCTTAAAAAGAAGCCACCACGCCACCTGGATCTTCAAATGCAGGAGCTGCACGAAGAAGAATTCCAAAGAACAGATTGCCTTAGCTGTGCCAACTGCTGTAAAACCACCGGCCCTCTTTTTACCAATAAGGACATAGAGCGCATTGCTAAACACCTCAAGTTAAAACCGCAGCAATTCATCGATCAATACCTGCGCATAGACGAAGACAATGACTTCGTTCTACAGGAAGTTCCCTGCGCTTTTCTTGCTCCGGACAATTACTGTATGATCTACGATGTGCGGCCAAAAGCCTGCAGCGAATTCCCGCACACCAACCGCAAAGATTTCCACAAGATTTCAAATCTCACGATGAAGAATGTTACCATTTGTCCTGCCGCCTTTAATATTGTGGAGGAGATGAAAAAACGGATGCCTTAATTGTTCCAAGTTGCAAGTTGCAGGTTAATTTATTGTCAGTCCGCTTGTTAAAAATTGGCAGATCACAAATTGCTGAATTCCTTTTAACAATGTCTTCTAATTTTTTTCAGTATTTTCAATAGAAAATATTGGAATGGGAGGTTCATATCGGGATCTTGAAATTTATTCTTCAGCCTTGCAATTATTTTTAATTGTGCATCCCCTCACATTAAAACTCCCTAAATATGAAATGTATGAGCTTGGAAGTCAATTGCGCAGATCCTCCGATTCCGTCACCACTAATATTGTAGAAGGTTATGGCAGGAAGAGATATAAAGCCGATTTCATAAAGTTCCTTGTTTATGCCCATGCAAGCAGTGATGAAACAATTTTACACCTGGAAAAGCTAAACCTCCTCTATCCCGAAATAATGTCTGATAACCTTCACCTAAAGCAGGAATATGAAAACCTGGGAAGAAAAGTATTATCTTTTATTCGCTACGTAGAAACTTCCTGGAAGACATAATAATCTTCCCGGCATTAGATCTTAACCTGGAACCTGGAACTTGAAAACCTGAACCCGCAACCCGCAACCTGCAACCTGCAACCCGCAACCTGCAACCCTTTAATACAACAAATACCTCTCCCTTACCTCCATAAACTCTTCAAGTCCTTCGGACCAGATTTCCACAAGATCTCAAATCTCACGATGAAGAATGTTACCATTTGTCCGGCCGCCTTTAATATTGTGGAGGAGATGAAACGCAGAGCGTTGAAATAAAAAAGTTGCAAGTTTCAGGTTCCATGTTAAAAGCTGGTTGAGGTAGTAGGGCATAGAATAATATATAATACTTTCTTTATTATCTTGAAGAAAAAACCATGAGTACGTCATATCGGGATTTGGAAATTTATACCACAGCACTTCAGTTATTTTACAAGGTTCACCCACTCAGTTTACGACTGCCCAAGTATGAAATGTATGAGCTGGGTAGTCAATTACGCAGATCTTCGGATTCCATTACTACTAACATTGTAGAAGGCTATGGAAGAAAAAAGTATAAGGCAGATTTCTTGAAGTTTCTCGTTTACGCTCATGCAAGTAGTGATGAAACAATCTCCCATTTAGAGAAATTAAACTTCCTGTATCCGGAGATCATGTCAGGTAATGAGAAACTAAAGAAGGATTACGAAAAGCTGGGAGCAAAAATTCTTTCTTTTATAAAATACGTTGAAAGCTCTTGGAAAACCTGAGTGGAGATTGCAAAAGTTTGATTAAATCTTTGAAACCCTGAAACTTGGAACCTGGAACCTACAAACATTGAACCCGCAACATGGAACCTGCAACAGATTGGAGTCGCAATCATTCAATAAAGTAGATAAACAGCTCGCTTCTGGGAAAATTCCTCCAAACCAGCTTCCCATGTTCGACGAATGTCGTCACCACTCATTCCACCTTCAATTTGCTTCTGAAGCTTTGTTGTTCCCGCTAGTTTAGTAAAGAAATTATTGAAGAATTCTTCTTTTTTGGAGGTGTGGTTGTAGGCTTCTATCAGCCATTTAAGGTTGAGGTAGTCCAGACGTGGTTCTTCAGAAAGATCTTTTCCGTAGCAGGTTTTTCCCAGGTGTTTCGGATTTTTAGCACCTTCATTGGATTCGGGAACGTAAGAGAAATCATATTTTGCTTTAGGCAGGTAAGGGGAGCCAAAGACCTGGAACTGCTTTTGGGTTCCGCGGCCGGCATTTACGTTGGTTCCTTCGAAAAAGCAAAGACTTGGATAAAGATTTATGGCCTGTGCATTTGGAAGGTTTGGTGAAGGTTTAATAGGGAGGTCATAGGATTCATTCCTGTCATAGCCTTCCATTTTGATCACCTGTAACGGAGCCTGAACCCCATTTTTCAACCATTTTTCACCGTTGGTCATTTGTGCATATTCTCCTATGGTCATTCCGTGTACCACGGGAACAGGATGCATTCCAACAAAGCTTTGGTGTGCGGGCTCCAGAACAGGACCATCTACGTAGTGGCCATTGGGGTTTGGGCGGTCTAAAACAATGACTTCAAGATCATTTTCGGCCGCTGCTTCCATGACGTAGTGGAGGGTAGAGATATAGGTGTAGAAGCGAACTCCCACATCCTGCAGATCAAAAATAAGTATGTCAAGATCCTTCAGCTGTTCGGCGGAAGGTTTTTTGTTGTTTCCGTAGAGGGAGAAGACCGGAAGTCCGGTTTTTGGATCCCTACCGTCCTCAATGACTTCTCCGGCGTCGGCAGTTCCCCGAAAGCCGTGTTCGGGAGCGAATACTTTTCTGAGATCTACATTAAGCGCCAGGAGGGTATCTACGAGGTGTACGTTTCCTGCTTCAGTCTGGATGATACTTGTCTGGTTCCCTACCAGCCCCACTTTCTTTCCTTTCAAAAGCGGCAAATATGCGGCGGTTCTTTCAGCACCTGTTTTTAGAGAGGAATGAACCTGGGCCCGGGCATCTTCAGCAATTGCAACTGACTTAGACTCGGATTGGTTTCCGCAACCGGTGGCGGTGATAAGTAGGAATAAAAATGTACTTTTGAAAAATCTTAAACTCATAGCTACTCTTGGATCTGGAATTTTTTATTGCTAAACGCCTCGTAAGCTCAAAGGAACACAAAAGTAGCATATCGGCTCCCATTATAAAAATCGCAATTGTAGCTATTGCGATTGGAGTGATCATGATGCTGGTGGCTTTTGCAACAGGAATCGGGCTTCAGCAAAAAATAAGGGAGAAAATGAGCGCCTTTACAGGTCACATCACTATTTCCAGCTATGACAATAACAATTCACAGGTTTCCCTTATACCCATTTCCACAGATCAGGAATTCTATCCTGAATTTACGTCTGTGGAAGGAATTGATCACGTCCAGGCAACAGGCTATATTGGCGGAGTAATACGTACTGCAACCGACTTTGAGGGAATTATTGTCAAAGGGGTAGGTACAGATTATAACTGGGATTACTTTAAAGATTTTCTGATCGAAGGAGAACTGCCTGATGTTTCGGGGGGACTAAACGACGAGATCCTCATGTCTTCCTATACTGCAAATAGGTTGGGATTAAAAGTAGGGGACAAGGCGGTGACTTATTTCCTGAGGGATGACAGCAGTAAAACTCCTCTCACAAGGGCCTTTGTGATCAAGGGGATTTACAATTCCGGATTTCAGGAATTCGATGAGCTTTACATGATAGCTGACATTCGGCATATACAGCGACTGAATGGTTGGGAGAAAGATCAGGTTGGAAATTTCGAGGTATTTCTAAAGGATTTTGGTCAGCTGGAAGAAAAGGGGCAGGAGATCTATGAAAATACAGATTCCTTTCTCGACACCCGCACCATAAAACAGCAATATTATTCCATTTTTGAATGGTTATCCCTCTTTGACTTCAATATTGCCTTGATCATTGGGATCATGATCCTGGTGGCGGGAATCAACATGATCACCGCTTTACTTGTACTAATCCTGGAACGTACTCAAATGATTGGGATCCTGAAAGCCCTTGGGAGCAGTGACTGGAGTATTAGAAAAATATTTTTGTATAATGCCGGCTATTTGATCATCCTGGGACTTTTTTGGGGCAATCTCGTGGGATTGGGAATGCTGTTCGCGCAAAAATACCTGAAACTTATTCCGCTCAACCCCGAAACCTATTATGTCACCGAAGCCCCTGTTTACATAGGCTGGGAATATATTGTAGGGGTAAACCTGGGAACTTTATTCCTGTGTATGCTCATGCTGCTTATCCCGTCTTATATCATTACCAGGATCTCTCCGGTAAGGGCGATGAAGTTCGATTAGGAAGAGGTTTCAAAAACGACATATTTGGCACGAATTCTTTTAAAAGCTGCATTTTTCTTACCTTTGCAGCCGAAAATTTAGATATGGAATACGCTGAAAATATATTAGGTACTATTGGAAATACCCCTCTTGTCAAGATCAATAAATTAACAGAAGGTATAGACGCCCTGGTGCTTGCAAAATATGAAACTTTTAATCCGGGAAATTCGGTTAAAGACCGAATGGCGGTGAAGATGATCGAAGATGCTGAAGCTGCCGGACTCCTAAAGCCCGGAGGCACCATTATAGAGGGAACTTCCGGAAATACCGGGATGGGGCTTGCCCTTGCTGCCATTGTAAAAGGTTACCGCATGATTTGTGTGATGGCCGATAAGCAATCCAAGGAAAAAATTGACATTTTACGCGCTGTAGGAAGTGAGGTAGTGGTTTGCCCGACCAATGTCGCGCCAAATGATCCTCAATCCTATTATTCCACTTCCAAACGTCTTGCTGAAGAAACGCCAAACTCCTGGTACGTTAACCAGTACGACAACCTTTCCAACACAAAAGCTCATTATGAAAGCACAGGACCCGAGATCTGGAGACAGACCGATGGGAAAGTGACCCATTTTGTTGTTGGTGTTGGAACGGGCGGAACAATATCGGGCGTTGGAAAATACCTGAAGGAACAAAATCCGAACGTAAAGGTTTGGGGCGTGGACACCTATGGTTCTGTTTTTAAAAAGTACCACGAAACAGGGGAATTTGACGAAAACGAGATCTATCCATATGTGACTGAAGGAATTGGAGAGGATATCCTGCCAAAGAATGTGGATTTCAGCATCATTGACGGCTTTACTAAGGTGACAGATAAGGATGCGGCAATCTATACCCAGAGACTGGCCAAAGAAGAAGGGATGTTCCTCGGGAATAGTGCAGGAGCTGCTATAAAAGGTTTGCTTCAGTTAAAAGAGCACTTTAAAAAGGATGATGTAGTGGTGATCCTTTTTCACGACCATGGCAGTCGCTATGTTGGAAAAATGTTCAATGACGACTGGATGCGGAAGATGGGATATATTGAATAGAAACAAAAGTCAAGAGACTAGAATCAAGACCAAAAAATAAAAAAAGCTGTTCAATATTGAGCGGCTTTTTTTATTGCTGAAGTTCCTGTTGCTATATCCAATTTTTGAACCAGCCAAAAAGCAAATGCACCGGTAAAATAAAGCAGTACGTCCAGGACATCTGCCGTGTATCGATCAGTAGCTTCCGGCAGGTAGAGCTCGAAATAAAGCGAATAAAATGCTGCCAGTGAAAAGGCCGAAAAAATGGAAATCTGAAGCTGTTCTTTTCTGCTGAATTTACTTATCAAAAAGAGACAAATTCCCAGAACCACAGGCATACACAGCAAATCATTCAGGTAAGATGAAAAGAATTCCGGAAGGGAGAAAAATTTTAGCAGGAACAAATTCAGCAGGAATAAACTGAAGCATAATATTGCAAAGAGGTAGCTCTTTTTCATAACAGGAAAAGAGCAACAATAAAAGCGAGAGTTCCACCAATAATCATCACCGCGAGCCATACCTTAAAACCAACCTTTTTAAGTACGCCGGTAAAACCCTTTCCTTCTTTTTTCGGAGGAGGAACATTAGTAGAGCCTAAGGTTTTATCAGTTCCTGTTTTCTCGTTAAAATCCTTTCTTTGTTCGGGCCGCATAAATCCGGTTTTAGTTTAATATAGAATATTTCCCGGAAATTTTTGAGCCTTCATGCAGCTTTAACCCCGAATTAAGAATTAATTCTCCCAGCCCCATGGTGCTGCAGGAGCGGGTACAGGTTTTCTAAGATCAAAGGCAATGGAGAAAAATCTGTCTGTGCCAATCCGTCGTAAATTGTAAGTAAAGGTGGTGTCATCCAGGGTCACCCACCAAACATTGGTCGCAGCCAAAGGAAGAAGTAGTGCAGTCTCAGGATCTGCAGGAAAAACCTGGAGACCAGGGAGGCCGTGATTGCTGGCAGTGCCGCCATACATTGTCACATCGTCATTTGTCCCGTCCTCATGCCGGTGATCATGTTTTAATTGAATTCTTTCATTTTCTTTGCTGAATATCCAGGTTCGGGATCTGTCTTCTCCTACGAAAAAGGGTATTTTTATCACCTTTTCTTCGCAGGACCTCAGGTGCATGATTAGTTTTTTTCCGCGGAAAGCATCATCTGGCGGGGCTTCTACCACATAACCTTCAAAGGCTTTTCCGCAATATTGTTGTAATGTATTCCAGAATTCAGTCGCAGGATCTGCATCCTGAGCGACGAAATTCAGGCTGGTGAAGATAGCTATGATGGAAAAAATTGTCTTCATGTGTTAAGGTTTTTTGTAAATATAGAAAGAGCTTATGCTACTGCGGCAGAAAAATCTATTTTAGCGGCTTTAATTTTCATTATGAAATACAAACTTATCTTATTATTGCTGCTGGTTATAAGCGGCTGCAAAAGCAAAGAACCTGAAAATATTACAGTTTTGGAAGAGGATCCGGTAAGATACCTTGCATTAGGAGATTCTTATACCATTGGAGAAAGTGTGGCGGTACCAATGCGCTGGCCAATGCAACTGGCTGAAGGCTTGCGGGAAGAAGGAATCGCAATAGAAGAGCCCCGCATTATCGCCCGAACAGGTTGGACTACAGGGGAGCTGTTGGAAGCCATGGAAATACAGTTAAATAATGAAAAATTTGATCTGGTGTCAGTTTCCATTGGTGTCAACAATCAGTTTAGAGGACTTTCTCCCAAAGATTATGAAAATGATCTTCATGAGATCTTTAGAAGAGCACTACAACATTCACAACAAGGTGCGGCAGGTGTCTTTGCTCTGAGCATTCCCGATTATGGAGTCACCCCTTTTGGGGCCGGGAATGAAGAAAAGATTGGAAGGGAATTGGATGAATTCAATAGAATTTTCAGAAAGGTAGCTGAAGAATATGGAGTAGATTTTTACAACATCACCCCAATTTCACGACGTGCGAAAAAAGATTCCTCCCTTATTGCTGACGATGATCTGCATCCCAGCGGGAAGATGTATAGTCTTTGGGTTGAGCTGATCCTTGGAGAAATACTGCAAAAATTAGAAACCGACAAGTAACATTTTTGTAAGGATTTTCGTGCCGAAAAAATGAGTTGAGGTTCAAAAGGATATGGAATATTTCCATATTTTTATTTCATGCGGGAAGATTATTTGCATTACTTATGGAAGTACCAAAAGCTTGACCATCAGGAGATGATGACTGCTGATGGTCTCCCAGTGAGGGTGATCTCTCCCGGCACACATAACCTGCTCTCGGGCCCCGACTTCTTCAATTCCAGGGTGCTTATTGGTGATCAGCAATGGGCGGGAAATGTGGAGATCCATCTTCGCTCTTCAGACTGGTATATGCATAATCATGAAAGTGATCCTGCCTACGATAATGTGATCCTGCACGTGGTGTGGGTTCATGATGTTGAAGTTTTTCGCAAGGATAATACAAGTCTGCCGGTTGTAGAAATCCATAACCTGGTGGCGCCGGAGACCCTGCACTCCTATGAAGAGCTTTGTTCTAATAATGGAAACCGGTGGATCAATTGTGAAAACGATTTTAGCGAGGTAGATGATTTTCTTTTAAGCAATTGGCTGGAGAGGCAGTACATAGAAAGAGTGGAGAAAAAAAGCCTGCTTATAAACGACATTTTTGAAGGCTTAGCAGGAGACTGGGAAGCCGTGCTTTTTAGGATGTTGGCTAAAAACTTTGGATTAAACACTAACGGCGAAGCTTTTTTAAGTATTGCAGCTTCTATTCCTTTTTCAGTAGTGCGGAAGCTGCGGAGGAACAGCTTACAGCTGGAAGCTATCTTTCTGGGGCAGGCGGGACTGTTATCGGGGGATTGCGAGGAGCCTTATTTTCTCAATTTAAGAGAAGAATATGATTATCTGCGGAAAAAATTCCAATTAAATTCCCAGGGGGTACTACCTGTGAAATATTTCAGGTTACGGCCCGATAATTTTCCGGAGGTAAGATTAGTGCAACTTGCTGCGCTCTACAGCAAACATGCCTCTCTTTTTAATGTCTTAATCAATTGTGCAGAAGCAAAAGAATTTTATAAGCTAATGGATTTGGAGATCAATGATTTCTGGAAAACACATTATACTTTTTATAAATCCCATAGCCCCAGAAGAAAAACCCTTAGCACTAACTTCATGGATCTGGTGATCATTAATACGGTGGTGCCGCTAAAATTTTGTTATGCCCGGAGTAAAGGAAAGGAGCAAGGTTGGGAAGATTTTTCTATGATCGAAGCTGTAGCGCCGGAAGAAAATCAGATAATTAAAAAATTCAGGTCCCTGAGACCTAAAATAGCCGAAAATGCGCTTCGGTCACAGGCACTTTTGCAGTTAAAGAAGGAATATTGTGACAAAAATGCCTGTCTAAATTGTGCAATAGGGGTAAAGCTTCTTCAAAAGGAACATCAATTTTAATATCTTCGCAAGATGCAGAGATGGGTAAATCAAATAAGGAATTTTTTTGAAAGACATGGTTTCTATGTCTCCTCCCGCTTTGCAGATAAGTTAGGAATGAGGGCAAAAAACGTTAGACTGTTTTTTATCTACCTCTCCTTTGCCACTTTTGGAGTAGGGTTCGCAGTTTATTTAACCCTTGCCTTTCTCTTAAAGTTCAAAGACATGATCTATTCCAAAAGAACTTCTGTCTTTGATCTCTAATTTTAGTGTCGCACCGAATCTCGATTAACGTTTTATTTGCATTTTAACGTGGTAAAAATTTGAAAACGTTAATATTTTTAGCATCTTGCTTCGCCGAAAATTTCAATTAAACTATTCTAAAACTTCTCTATGAGAAAGGCCCTACTTTCAATTTTTTCTTTGTTCTTTTTATTAACTGCATATTCCCAGGAGTTACAGATAGATGCCAATGTTGAAAATCCCTCCAGGGAGATCAATGATGGATTTGTTGAGCTGCAGGTCAATGGAGGAACGCCCCCGTACCAGTATAAATGGTCTAACCAAAGTACTCCTCTTGATTCGCCCCGGGCCGAAGGATTGGTGGAAGGAGTAGATTATTCTGTGGTAATTACTGATGCTGCAGGAGCTGAGGTGCAGGAAACATTCAATGTTCCTGCCGAGGCGATCACAGAACACTTCAATGGTACCTTCGCCCCAATTGTGGCCAGTATGGGGAGGATCTTATTCTGGGATCCTTTTTCGGCTATAGGGATCTATGATCCGGTTGTTTATGCCGACTATAAAAGAGTTCCGGCGCCCGAATGGGAAGCAACTGTAGAGGGTAAATTCATCCTCCAAGAATGGTTAAAACCCGAAGGCACACAAGTAGAAGAAGGGGAAGCCCTCGCTGTTGTGGCAAAAGACGGAGAAAATATTACTGCTTATGCTAATGCCAGTGGAATTCTAAGATATCTTGTGAGTGAAGGTGGCGTAATCTATAATTCAGAAAATAAGGAGCACGTCATTGAGCAGGGGGCGCAATACCTCGCTGCCATAGATTATGATAATCCTGTTGCCCTGACTCATCCAAATGGAGATTTTCAGCAAAAAGATATCCCTTTCATCGTGATATGGCTGGTGCTGGGAGCATTATTCTTTACACTTCGAATGGGCTTTATCAACTTTAGAGGTTTTGGACATGCACTTGATCTTGCAAAAGGGAAATATGATGATCCCAATGCTCCCGGGCAGGTAACCCACTTCCAGGCCCTTGCTACTGCGGTTTCAGGAACTGTGGGACTCGGAAATATTGCAGGGGTGGCTGTTGCTGTTTCCCTGGGAGGAGCTGGAGCCACTTTTTGGATGATCATTGCCGGCTTACTGGGAATGTCTTCAAAATTTGTGGAATGTACCCTGGGTGTAAAGTACCGTTTTATCAACAGTGAAGGCCGCGTATTTGGAGGACCAATGAACTACCTTCGATATGGACTGGAAAAAAGAGGTCAAAAAGGCCTTGGTAAATTCCTTGCTGTATTCTTTGCTATTCTTGCCATTGGTGCCTCTTTTGGAGGTGGAAACATGTTCCAGGCAAACCAGTCTTTTGTAATTCTCGCGGGAGAATTCCCAATCCTGGCAGGTAACGGATTTATTTTCGGGATCGTGATGATGATCCTTGTAGGAGTGGTAATTATTGGTGGAATTTCAAGTATTGCCAAGGTAACCGGAAAGATAGTGCCTATCATGGCAGGAATATATATTCTTGGTGCCTTAATTGTTATTGGAGTAAATATCGAAAATATCGGACCTGCTTTTTCAGCAATCTGGGATGGTGCATTTAGCCCCAGTGCCTTAAAAGGCGGGGTAATTGGTGTCCTGATTGTAGGTTTCCAAAGGGCAGCCTTCTCAAATGAAGCCGGTGTAGGGTCTGCAGCTATCGCGCATAGTGCGGCCAAGACTCACAATCCTCCTTCTGAAGGTTTTGTGGCCTTGCTGGAACCTTTTATAGATACCGTAGTGGTTTGTACGCTTACAGCTTTGGTGCTTATCTTTACCGGAATGCATGAAGTAGAAGGAATTGGAGGTGTAGAACTTACTTCCAGTGCCTTTGGAAGTGTGATCTCCTGGTTCCCATATGTACTGGCAACCGCAGTATTCCTTTTCGCTTTCTCAACCATGATCTCCTGGTCTTACTACGGAATGCGTGCGTGGACTTACCTTTTTGGAAAGAGCAAAAAGACCGAGGTGGTCTACAAATGTCTTTTCCTTTTCTTCGTAGTGGTTGGAGCTTCTGTTAGCCTTGGTGCTGTGCTGGATTTTTCAGATATGATGATCCTTGCTATGTCCTTTCCTAACATCATTGGGCTTTACATTATGAGCGGAGAGGTGAAGAGAGATCTTGATGAATACCGTCATAAATTGAAAAGAGGAGAGCTTTTTAGAAAGCCGGAAAAAGAGCAGGTGAAGAAAGCTTCATAAGCCGCTGCCTTACATAGCATGAAAAATTTCAGGTCCCATTTTGTTTTCAACCGAAGTCAGCAAAATGGGATCTTTGTTTTGATCGGAATTATTATTCTGCTGCAACTGGTCTATTTTTTCTATCCTTTTTCTTCTGAAGTGGCAGAGGATCCGGAGCAGGAGCAGTTGGTTTTTCAGCTGCAAAAGGAGATGGATTCCCTGAAGCAGGTGCGGTCGCAGGAAATTTCTATTCCGCTCAAACCCTTCAATCCCAATTTTATTTCAGATTATAAAGGTTACATGCTCGGGATGTCTCTTGAAGAAATTGACAGGCTCCATGAATACAGGGCGCAGGAGCTGTGGGTGAATTCTGCTGAAGAGTTTCAGGGGGTGACGGGGGTTTCAGATTCTTTACTGAAGATCCTTGCGCCTTCCTTCAAATTTCCGGAGTTCAGGCAAAGTCCTTCGGAAGAAAATAGGGTGACAAAAAAGGCATTTTCGACAGCTCTTCCAAAAATTGATCTTAATGCTGCCACTGCCGAAGAGCTTCAGAAGATAAACGGCATCGGAGAAAAGCTTTCAGCAAGGATCGTGAACTACAGAAACAGCCTGGGAGGCTTCAGGGGGAATGTACAAGTCAAAGATGTGTATGGGTTATCACCTGAGGTGATTGAAAGGTTACTGCAAAGATTTGAAGTAAAACCTTCCACAAGGGAAAAGATAGAAATAAATGCTGCTACGGTGATGCAGCTGGTAGAAATTCCTTACTTTAATTATGAGCAGGCAAGGGCTGTGGTGAAATACAGGGAAGAGGCAGGAAAGATCGGGAGTTTTGATGAACTGTTGCATATAAAGGATTTTCCCGTAGATAAATTAGACAGAATTAATTTATATTTGACGATCGACCGGGAAAACTGAGTTTTTCTCATCCCCCAAAAAATTTTAGATTAAAGGAAACAACATTCAGAAATAACTTTATGAACAGCAGATATTTTACAGAAGAGCACGAATTATTCAGGAAAAGCTTCCGGGAGTTTTTACAAAAGGAGGTGGTGCCGCATATTGAGAAATGGGAAAAAACCGGCACTATTGAGCGCTTTATCTGGAAGAAATTCGGAGATATGGGGTACTTTGGGCTTAACTATCCCGAGCAATATGGCGGACTCAACCTGGACCTTTTTTATACAGTGATCTTCCTTGAAGAATTACAAAAGATCAACAGCGGCGGATTTGCTGCTGCAATGTGGGCGCATGCCTACCTTGCCATGACGCATGTGGCAAAAGAAGGAGATGAAGCGATTAAGGAGAAATATCTTACCGGTAGTATTAGCGGTGATCTTATAGGGTGCCTTTGTATCACCGAACCCGCAGGGGGAAGTGATGTGGCCGGAATGAAAACTACAGCCGTTAAAAAGGGTGACAAGTATGTGATCAATGGATCCAAGACTTTTATTACTAATGGGGTGTATTCAGATTATTTGGTGGTGGCCGCAAAGACCAACCCTGAATTAAAGAGTAAAGGGATGAGCATCTTTATCATGGATCGTGACACTCCAGGAATTTCTGCTACCAAACTTGATAAATTGGGGTGGAGAGCATCGGATACTGCCGAGATCGCTTTTGATAATGTAGAGATCCCTGCTAGCAATTTAATGGGGGAAGAAGGCAAAGGATTTCCTTATATCATGCAACACTTTGCTTTTGAAAGATTAATTATGGGGATCAATGCGCATGCCCGGGCTCAATTTGCAATTGATTATACCCTGCAATACATGAGCGAAAGAGAGGCTTTTGGGAAGACCATTAATAAATTCCAGGCACTGCGCCACAGCATTGCCGATATGGCCAGTGAAGTGGAAATGGCTACAGAATTCAATTATTCCATAGCCGAAAGAATGGAGCGCGGAGTTTACGTTGTAAAGGAAGCGAGTATGTCAAAATTACTTTCTACAAGGATCGCAGATGAGGTGATCTACAAATGTCTTCAGTTTTTGGGGGGATATGGATATATGGAAGATTACCCTTTGGCAAGACTTTCCAGAGACAGCCGTTTAGGGCCTATTGGAGGTGGAACTTCAGAGATCCTAAGGGAGATCATTGCGAAAATGATCATCGATGGAAAGGAGTATAAGCCGGCAGCCAAATAGTTCCAGGTTTAAAGTTTAAAGTTCAAGGTCTGTTTATTTAGATTATTCAGCGTTTAAGGTTGTCACGCTGAGTCCGACCGAAGGGAGGAGAAGTCAAAGCGTTGCCTGTTGCCTGTTGCCAGTTACTTGTTGCGGGTTTCAAGTTGCGGGTTTCGAAGTGAAAAAGTAGCGTGTTTCAAGTTGCAGAAAGGCCGATGTTATATTACTTCGGACGAATGAATTGCGGGTGAAAAGGGAATTTTTCAATTGACCACTGACAACTGATTTGGAATTTGGTGCTTGGAATTTGGTGCTTGGAATTTGGTGGTTGAATTATGATGTTTGAAATAAATTAAAATTAAATAATCGAATAATTGTGGGTTTAGAGATTTCAATTATCTTTGCAGCCTTATTAATTTTTAAAGAAAGGAGGTGACACTATGTTAATTATACCAGTTAAAGACGGAGAGAATATTGATAGAGCGCTGAAGCGTTTCAAGCGTAAATTTGATCGTACAGGCACTATGCGCCAGTTGAGAGATCGGCAGGCATTCACAAAACCGTCAGTAGAACGTAGGGCTCAAATCCAAAAAGCTGCTTACATACAGCATCTAAGAGATCAGGAAGAGATCTAGTATCAATTCCTAAGCCTGAGTTCTTAGGTATACAATAATAACTGTTGGTAGGTCAAAGTTTTCTAACTTTGCCTGTCAACAGTTTTTTTATGCCTCAAAATGACTTTTCAAAATTCTTCGATTACCTGGAACTTGAAAAAAAGAATTCAGAACACACCATTACTGCCTATCGGGCAGATCTTTTGACCTTCGCCGGTTTTATTTCCTCTACATACGAGGAGGAAGATCTAAAAGAAGTAAATCCATCCCAGGTGAGGAGTTGGGTAGTAAACCTGGTGGAGCAGGGGCTTTCCAATTCCAGCGTAAACCGTAAGGTATCTTCTATAAAAGCGTACTATCGATTTTTGCTAAAAACAAAGCAGCTTGAAATTTCTCCTTTGGCAAAACACCGGGCTTTAAAAACTACACGCAAGTTACAGGTGCCATTCTCAGAATCAGAAATTAACACAGCACTACAGAATATTCCGACCGAGGGTTTTGAGGAGCTTCGGAATAAATTGATGGTCGAACTATTCTACTCAACCGGAATTCGCCGTAGTGAATTGATTGGCATAAGACTGGGAGATATTGATCTTTCTTCGGGTTTATTAAAGGTGAAAGGGAAAGGGAATAAGGAGCGTTTCATACCTTTATTGCCATCTGTAAAGGCCGGCATTACAGCCTATCTTGAAGAAAGAGAAGGTGTTGAAAATGGGAATTCCGGGGACTATTTTTTTCTTACAGAGGCAGGCGTTAAAATGTACGATTCCCTTGTCTATAGAACAATTAATAATTACTTTAGAGGAGTCTCGAGTAAGCTAAAACAGAGTCCGCACATCCTGCGCCACTCTTTTGCCACTCACTTGCTGAACCAGGGTGCTCATATCAATGCTGTTAAAGAACTATTGGGGCATTCAAGTCTTGCCGCTACCCAGGTTTATACTCATAACAGCATGGCCGAACTCAACAGGGTCTACAACAATGCACACCCCCGGAACAGAAAGAAGGGATCCTAGTAATCGTTTAACTAAATTTCAATTATTATGAAAGTCAACTTACAGTCCGTAAACTTCCACGCCGATCAAAAACTTGTAAATTTCATTCAGAAAAAACTGGACAAACTGGAAAGCCATTTTGATAATGTGATCTATGCAGATGTGTATTTAAAAGTTGAAAAATCCAGTGATAAAGAGAATAAGATTTCAGAAATATTATTAAGCATTCCCGGAGATGAGATCATTTGTAAAAAACGGGGAAGAAAATTCGAAGTAGGTGTAGATGAATGTGTTAATTCCCTGGAGCGGCAACTTCAAAAACGAAAGAGAAAATTTAATGTGCAGGTAGCTTAAAAAAGTTTTCTTAAAAATTTTGAGAACAGAATTAAATTTATACATTTGCAGTCCGTTAGAAATAGCGGACTTTTTTTGTGAAAAAAGGCAGTTAAAGGCCGATGTAGCTCAGCTGGCTAGAGCAGCTGATTTGTAATCAGCAGGTCGTGGGTTCGAGTCCCTCCATCGGCTCTGAAATATTGAAATGAAAACGCACGGGTGTAGCCGGAAAGAACTATGTTCTGAAAAGCTGCGGAGGGACGAGAAGTTTATCCCGAGCGCAGTCGAGGGGAGTCCCTCCATCGGCTCTGAAATATTGAAATGAAAACGCACGGGTGTAGCCGGAAAGAACTATGTTCTGAAAAGCTGCGGAGGGACGAGAAGTTTATCCCGAGCGCAGTCGAGGGGAGTCCCTCCATCGGCTCTGAAAAACCAAAGAAATGAGGTTTTCAAAGTTCTTGAAATTTTGAATTAAAAAGCTTTGGCGGGTAAATTAATTTTCAGTTAATTTGCGGCTTCAAAAATTAGCCATTCCAAAGCGATGGTTCTCTGAAATATTGTAAAGGTAAAAATTGGGGAGATACTCAAGCGGCCAACGAGGACAGACTGTAAATCTGTTGTTTTTAACTTCGCAGGTTCGAATCCTGCTCTCCCCACCACTTGGTTCAAAGTTTAAAGTTCAAGGTTTCGGGTTTAAAAACCTTGAACCTGAAACAAGAAACCTTGAACCAGATAACGCGGGAGTAGCTCAGTTGGTAGAGCGTCAGCCTTCCAAGCTGAATGTCGCCGGTTCGAACCCGGTCTCCCGCTCCAAGTTTTCTATAAAGAGCAGAATCTAAAGGAATTCGGATTTTGTTTGGAAGAGAGAAAGCAGGGTGAGAAGCCTGTCCTGAGTGAGCTTGTAAAGCGAATCGAAAGGAAACCGGTCTCCCACTCTGGGCTTTCTTTTAGAAGGCCGGAGTTAAGAAGGAAGTTTGCTTCTTTTAATCCTAAGATTCTCACGCTACGGCGTGTTTTTCTGCTAGGAAAAATTAGCAGCTTTTTTAGAACCTTTAGTTGTCTCCCCCAAGCGCAGCTTTGTCGGAGGTGACTTTTTTTGCCGACGTAGCTCAGGGGTAGAGCGTTTCCTTGGTAAGGAAGAGGTCATGGGTTCAATTCCCATCGTTGGCTCGAGATTTTGTATAAAATTGAACACTAATATATAACTAAGATTAAATAAGTATTAATTATGGCAAAGGCAACTTACGATCGGTCCAAGCCGCACCTTAACATAGGTACGATTGGACACGTAGATCACGGAAAAACAACTTTAACAGCAGCGATTACTAAGGTAATGGCTGATGCCGGTTATTCAGAAGCTAGATCTTTTGATCAGATTGATAATGCTCCGGAAGAAAAAGAGAGAGGTATTACCATCAACTCTTCACACGTAGAGTATTCAACTGCAAATCGTCACTATGCTCACGTTGACTGTCCAGGTCACGCCGATTACGTGAAGAACATGGTAACTGGTGCTGCTCAAATGGACGGTGCTATTCTTGTAGTTGCGGCTACAGATGGTCCAATGCCACAAACTCGTGAGCACATCCTTCTTGGTCGCCAGGTAGGTATTCCAAGAATTGTTGTGTTCCTTAACAAAGTTGACCTTGTTGATGATGAGGAGCTTCTTGAGCTAGTTGAAATGGAGGTAAGAGATCTTCTTTCTTTCTATGAATATGACGGAGATAACGGACCTGTAATTTCAGGATCTGCTCTTGGTGCTCTTAACGGAGATGAGAAGTGGACAAAAACTGTTCTTGATTTAATGGAGGCTGTTGATTCCTGGATCGAAATGCCAGAGCGTGATGTTGATAAGCCATTCCTTATGCCTATCGAGGATGTGTTCTCTATTACCGGTCGTGGTACTGTTGCAACTGGTCGTATTGAAACTGGTGTTGCAAACACCGGAGATCCTGTAGAGATCATTGGTATGGGAGCTGGAAAACTTACTTCTACTATTACAGGAGTTGAGATGTTCCGTAAGATCCTTGACAGAGGTGAAGCCGGTGATAACGTTGGTATTCTTCTTAGAGGTATTGAGAAAACTCAGATCTCAAGAGGTATGGTTATTACTAAGCCTGGATCTGTAACTCCACACGCCAAATTCAAAGCTGAGGTTTATATCCTTAAGAAAGAAGAAGGTGGACGTCACACTCCATTCCACAACAATTACCGTCCACAGTTCTACGTACGTACAACAGACGTAACAGGAACTATCAACCTTCCAGAAGGAGTTGAGATGGTAATGCCAGGTGATAACTTGACTATCCACGTAGATCTTATCCAGCCAATCGCAATGAACGTTGGTCTACGTTTTGCTATCCGTGAAGGTGGTAGAACAGTAGGTGCTGGACAGGTTACTGAAATCTTAGACTAATTATAAGTCTATAATATAAAAGTTGAGGTATTCACCCCGGTGAATGCCTTGACTTATATATACGGGTTTAGCTCAGTTGGTATCCCGAGTACTCGGGATAAAACCAGGAGCCGGGAGTTTTTAGATGATGAAGACTTTTTTGGAATCCAGAATATAAAATATACGGGTTTAGCTCAGTTGGTAGAGCACTGGTCTCCAAAACCAGGTGTCGGGAGTTCGAGTCTCTCAACCCGTGCATAAAGAGTGGTCAAAAAACCTCTTTTTCAGAAACAATATTGATCAACTACACGGCCACCGAATTCTTTCCGAAGAAAGGGGTAGTATACGGGAGCCGACGCTTATTTCAAAGTAAGCGATAAAAAATGAATACCATGGCAGGAATAGCAAATTACATTTCGGAGTCCTATAATGAATTAAAGAACCACGTAACCTGGCCAACATGGGCAGAAGCGCAAAGACTTACTGTTGTGGTTGCTGTGTTCTCAATTATTTTTGCATTATTGATCTGGGGTGTGGATACTGTCTTTAGTGGGGTGATAGAGCAATATTTTGAGTGGATTAAATCATAAATAGTATTGCTATGGCAGAAGTGAAAGACAAAAAGTGGTATGTAGTTCGTGCCGTTAGCGGACAGGAGAATAAAGTTAAGGAATATATTGAGCGGGAGATCGCTCATGAAGGTCTTGAGGATTTCATCGAAGAAGTCCTTGTGCCTACCGAAAAGGTCATTCAAATACGCAATGGCAAAAAGGTAAATAAAGAAAGAGTTTACTTCCCCGGTTATGTGATGATCTTGGCTAATATTGGCGGTGAGATCCCACACATTATCAAATCTATCAACGGTGTTATTGGATTTTTAGGTGAGACAAAAGGAGGAGATCCTGTGCCTTTAAGAAAATCTGAAGTTAACAGAATGCTTGGTAAAGTGGATGAGCTATCTGTAAAAGCAGATAATGTAGCCATTCCATTTACCATTGGTGAAACTATAAAAGTGATTGATGGTCCTTTTAACGGCTTTAACGGTACGGTTGAAAAGATCAATGAAGAAAAGCGCAAGCTTGAGGTGATGGTGAAGATCTTTGGTAGAAAGACGCCACTGGAACTTAGCTATATGCAGGTAGAAAAAGTATAATAACTGTTACACTATATATTTTTGGATAGTTTTAGTATGCTTCCACTAACAAAACTATCGTCTTAAAATTAATAAAATGGCAAAAGAAGTAAGTAAGGTTGTTAAGTTACAAGTTCGCGGAGGTGCTGCTAACCCATCACCACCAGTTGGACCAGCTTTAGGTGCTGCCGGAGTTAATATCATGGAGTTCTGTAAGCAGTTTAATGCCAGGACCCAGGATAAGCAGGGAAAAGTTTTACCTGTTGTTATTACAGTTTTTAAAGACAAGTCTTTTGATTTTGTAATCAAAACTCCACCGGCTGCAGTTCAGATTTTAGAAGCTGCAAAGACTAAGAAGGGTTCTGGCGAACCAAACCGTAAAAAAGTAGCCAGTGTTTCTTGGGATCAGGTAAGAGCCATTGCTGAAGATAAAATGACAGATCTAAATGCATTCACAATTGAGTCTGCAATGAAGATGGTGGCAGGTACAGCAAGATCTATGGGAATTACTGTAAAAGGACAGGCACCTTTTTAATCCAAAAAGAAATTAAAAATGGCAAGATTGACTAAAAAGCAAAAGGAAGCACAGTCTAAACTTGAAAAAGGTAAAACTTATTCGGTTGCAGAAGCTTCAGCTTTAATAAAAGAGATTTCCAATGTAAATTTTGATCCTTCTGTGGATATCGCCGTTCGTTTGAACGTTGATCCCCGTAAGGCAAATCAAATGGTGCGTGGAGTAGTTACCTTACCACACGGTACAGGTAAAGACGTAAAGGTTTTGGCTCTTGTGACTCCAGATAAGGAAGCAGAAGCTAAAGAAGCCGGCGCAGATTACGTTGGATTGGATGAGTACCTTGAAAAGATCAAAGGAGGCTGGACAGATGTTGATGTGATCATCACTATGCCCAGCGTTATGGGTAAACTTGGACCATTAGGACGTATCCTGGGACCAAGAGGTTTAATGCCTAACCCAAAGACCGGAACTGTTACTATGGACGTAGCAAAAGCTGTGTCTGATGTAAAAGCCGGTAAGATCGATTTCAAAGTAGATAAGACAGGTATTGTTCATGCCGGTATTGGAAAAGCATCTTTTGATGCAGAGAAAATAGCAGGTAACGCAAGAGAATTATTAACTACCCTGGTAAAATTAAAACCTACGGCTGCTAAAGGTGTATATATCAAAAGTATATACATGTCCAGCACTATGAGCCCAAGCGTTGAAGTTGATACCAAAAGGTTCACTGAGCAATAATATTATTGGATTATGACAAGAGAAGAAAAATCAAGAGTAATTGAAGATTTAACTGCCCAGTTAGCTGATAATACTACTATTTACCTGGCCGATATTTCTGGCTTGAACGCCTTGAATACGACAAATTTACGTAGAGCTTGTTTTAAGGCTAACGTAAAGCTTGCGGTAGTTAAGAACACACTTTTGGCTAAGGCCATGGAAAGTTCAGATAAGGATTTTGGAGAACTTCCTTCAGTATTAAAAGGAAATACTTCGATTATGTTTTCTGAAACAGGAAATGGACCGGCTAAAGTAATTAAAGAATTCAGAAAAAAATCTGACCGTCCTTTACTAAAAGGCGCGTTTATTGAAGAGGCTATCTTCATTGGAGATGACAAACTAGATACTCTGGTTAGCATCAAATCTAAAGAAGAAGTTATTGGAGATATCGTTGGATTGCTACAATCACCTGCCAAAAATGTTATTTCGGCACTTAAATCTGGTGGTGGTAAGATCGCAGGAATTCTTAAGACCCTTTCTGAAAAAGAAGGATAGTATAGTACGCACTTTTTAACAAACATAAATTACATTACATTTTAAAAACGATAGAAAATGGCAGATTTAAAAGATTTCGCAGAACAATTGGTTAACTTAACAGTAAAAGAAGTTAATGAGTTAGCTGATATTTTGAAAAACGAATACGGGATTGAGCCTGCTGCTGCAGCTGTAGTTGCTGCTGGTGGTGCTGCTGCCGGTGGTGAAGAAGCCGCTGAAGAGCAGTCTGAATTTGACGTAATCCTTAAAGCTCCGGGTGGATCAAAACTAGCCGTAGTGAAATTAGTAAAAGAACTTACCGGTCTTGGCTTGAAAGATGCTAAAGAATTGGTAGATGGTGCTCCAAAACCAGTAAAAGAGGGAGTTTCTAAAGACGAAGCTGAAGCATTAAAAGCACAGTTAGAAGAAGCAGGAGCTGAGGTTGAGCTTAAGTAAGCTAAACCAACACACACTTATAGGTTTAGACCCGGAGATTAGGTTCTCTGAGGTCTAAACCATTTTGCGTATATAAACATTTCCTGTTTATTTCGCACCCATTTTTTTAATATAACATAATTCCGTCCATTGATGTTAGCAACGCAAACTGAAAGATTGAGTTTCTCTTCTGTAAAGAACAGACCTGCTTACCCCGACTTTCTGGATATCCAGATCAAGTCATTTCAGGACTTCTTTCAACTAGAAACGAAATCAGAAGAAAGAGGAAATGAAGGTTTATATAACACCTTCATGGAGAACTTTCCCATTACGGACACCCGTAACCAATTCGTACTAGAATTTTTAGACTATTTTGTGGACCCGCCGCGATATTCCCTTCAGGAATGTATCGAGCGTGGATTGACCTATAGTGTACCGCTCAAAGCACGGTTAAAGCTTTATTGTACAGACCCCGAACATGAGGATTTTGAAACTATTGTTCAGGATGTGTACCTGGGGACTATTCCTTACATGACCCCAAGCGGGACCTTTTGTATCAATGGAGCTGAGCGTGTAGTAGTTTCTCAGTTGCACCGGTCTCCCGGAGTATTCTTTGGACAATCCTTCCATGCAAACGGCACGAAACTTTATTCTGCCCGTGTTATTCCTTTTAAAGGATCCTGGATTGAATTCGCTACCGATATCAACAGCGTGATGTACGCGTATATCGATAGGAAGAAAAAATTACCTGTTACAACCCTTTTCCGTGCCATAGGTTTTGAGCGCGATAAAGACATTCTGGAGATTTTTGACCTTGCTGAAGAGGTGAAAGTTTCCAAAACCGGACTTAAAAAAGTCCTTGGTCGTAGATTGGCCGCACGTGTATTGAATACCTGGTATGAAGATTTTGTTGATGAGGATACAGGAGAGGTAGTTTCAATTGAACGTAATGAGATCATTCTTGATCGTGATACCGTTCTTGAAAAAGAGCACATTGAAGAGATCGTTGAAACCGGATCTAAGACTATTCTTCTTCACAAAGAGGATAATCAAACCGGCGACTACGCGATCATCCATAATACATTACAAAAAGATCCAACCAATTCCGAAAAGGAAGCGGTGGAACACATATACCGTCAACTTCGTAATGCAGAACCACCAGATGAGGAAACTGCCCGGGGAATTATTGACAAATTGTTCTTCTCAGATCAACGTTACAACTTAGGTGAGGTAGGTCGTTACAGAATGAACAAGAAACTTGGTCTTGACATCGCAATGGATAAGCAGGTGCTTACCCGAGAGGATATCATTACCATCGTAAAATATCTTATTGAGCTAATCAATTCTAAGGCAGAGGTTGATGATATCGATCACTTGTCTAACCGTCGTGTTAGAACAGTAGGAGAGCAGCTGTCTCAGCAGTTTGGTGTAGGTTTGGCCCGTATGGCACGTACCATTCGTGAAAGGATGAACGTTCGTGACAACGAGGTGTTTACCCCAATTGATTTGATCAACGCGAAGACCTTGTCTTCTGTGATCAACTCTTTCTTTGGTACCAACCAGCTGTCTCAGTTCATGGACCAGACGAACCCCCTTGCAGAGATCACTCACAAGCGTAGACTTTCGGCTCTTGGGCCAGGTGGTCTTTCCCGTGAGCGTGCAGGATTTGAGGTACGTGACGTTCACTATACTCACTACGGAAGACTTTGTCCTATTGAAACGCCTGAAGGTCCAAACATTGGACTTATTTCCTCACTTTCGGCTTATGCCAAAGTGAACTCAATGGGATTCCTTGAAACTCCATATCGTACTGTTGTTAATGGTAAAGTTAATATCACAGATGAGCCAAGGTATTTAAGTGCCGAAGAAGAAGAGGATAAGATGATCGCGCAGGCGAACATCGCCATGAGTGACGACGGGACCATTGAAGCCGATAGAGTAATTGCCCGTGAAGAAGGTGATTTCCCTGTTGTTGATCCTACCCAGGTTCACTACATGGACGTTGCTCCAAACCAGATCGCTTCCATTTCTGCTTCATTGATTCCTTTCCTTGAGCATGATGATGCAAACCGTGCTTTGATGGGATCAAACATGATGCGCCAGGCTGTACCACTATTGAGAGTTGATTCTCCAATCGTAGGAACCGGACTGGAAAGGCAGGTGGCAACAGATTCGCGTGTATTGATCAATGCTGAAGGTGAAGGAACTGTTGAAAGTGTAGATGCTGAAAGAATAACCATTAAGTATGACAGAACTGAAGAAGAGCGAATGGTAAGCTTCGATTCAGATTCTAAAACTTATGAGCTTGTAAAATTCAGAAAGACAAACCAGGGTACTTCTATTAACCTGAAGCCAATCGTAAGAGTAGGTGACAGGGTAACAAAAGGACAGGTGCTTTGTCAGGGTTATGCTACAGAGGCAGGAGAACTTGCTCTTGGTCGTAACATGAAAGTGGCTTTCATGCCATGGAAAGGTTACAATTTTGAGGATGCTATCGTGATCTCAGAAAATGTAGTAAGAAATGATATTTTTACTTCTATTCATATCGATGAGTATTCTCTTGAAGTTAGAGATACAAAATTAGGTAATGAAGAATTGACCAATGACATTCCAAACGTTTCTGAAGAGGCTACAAAAGACCTTGATGAGAATGGAATGATTCGTATTGGTGCCGAAGTGAAGCCTGGAGATATTCTTATTGGTAAGATCACTCCAAAAGGAGAAAGCGATCCAACGCCTGAAGAAAAACTTCTAAGAGCTATCTTTGGTGACAAGGCCGGAGATGTAAAAGATGCTTCCCTAAAAGCTTCTCCTTCTTTAAGAGGTGTTGTGATAGACAAGAAATTGTTTGCCCGTGCCATTAAGGATAAGCGTAAGAGAGCTCAGGACAAAGAAGATGTTGCAGCACTTGAGAAAAAGTATGAAGCGAAATTTGCCATTTTAAAATCTGAACTGGTAGATAAATTATTTGCTATCATTGGAGGTAAAACAGCTCAGGGAGTGATGAACGACCTTGGTGAGGAGATCCTTCCAAAAGGTAAAAAGTATACTCAGAAAATGCTGAATGCAGTTGATGACTATGCTCACCTTACCCAGGGAACCTGGACAACCGACGAGCATACCAATAGTATGGTGGCCGACCTTCTTCACAATTACCGCATTAAGGAAAATGATATACAGGGTAACTTAAGAAGAGAAAAATTCACCATTTCTGTGGGAGATGAATTACCTGCTGGAATTATTAAACTTGCTAAGGTTTACATCGCTAAGAAACGTAAACTAAAAGTAGGGGATAAGATGGCAGGACGTCACGGTAACAAAGGTATCGTTGCACGTATCGTTCGCCAGGAAGATATGCCATTCCTTGAAGATGGAACTCCGGTAGATATCGTATTGAACCCACTTGGGGTACCATCACGTATGAATATTGGACAGATCTATGAAACTGTTCTTGGATGGGCAGGTCAAAAATTAGGTAGAAAATATGCCACTCCAATTTTTGATGGTGCAACTATTGACCAGATCAACGAATTAACAGATGAAGCGGGAATCCCGAGATTCGGTCACACCTATCTTTATGACGGTGGAACCGGAGATCGTTTTGATCAGCCTGCAACTGTTGGGGTGATCTACATGCTTAAGTTGGGTCACATGATCGATGATAAGATGCACGCACGTTCAATCGGGCCATACTCATTGATCACACAGCAACCACTTGGTGGTAAAGCTCAATTTGGTGGACAGCGTTTTGGAGAGATGGAAGTTTGGGCGCTTGAGGCATATGGTGCTTCAGCAACCCTGCGGGAGATCTTGACTGTGAAGTCTGATGATGTAATAGGCAGAGCCAAGACTTATGAAGCCATTGTAAAAGGTGAGCCAATGCCGGAACCTGGACTACCCGAATCTTTCAACGTATTGATGCACGAATTGAAAGGTCTGGGATTAGATATTAGATTAGAAGAATAAAAAAGTCACCAGTGGACAGTAAGCAGTATCCAGTGTGATTTTACTATATACTGTTTACTGAAAACTGATTACTACATAAAAAGTATTATGGCTAGAAATAATGATAAGAATACAGTACAGAGGTTTAACAAGATCTCTATAGGTTTAGCTTCTCCTGAGTCGATTCTTGCCGAGTCACGCGGAGAGGTCCTAAAGCCTGAAACTATCAATTATCGTACACACAAACCCGAGAGGGATGGGCTTTTCTGTGAGCGTATCTTTGGTCCTGTTAAGGATTACGAATGTGCCTGCGGAAAGTACAAAAGGATCCGGTACAAAGGGATCGTGTGTGATAGATGTGGTGTAGAGGTGACCGAAAAGAAAGTGCGTAGAGACCGTGTGGGGCATATTAACCTGGTGGTTCCTGTTGCACATATCTGGTACTTCCGTTCTTTACCAAACAAAATTGGATACCTGCTAGGTCTTCCGTCTAAGAAATTAGACATGATCATTTACTACGAGAGATACGTGGTAATCCAGCCGGGTATTGCGAAGAATGAAGATGGAGAGCCGTTGAAGAAAATGGATTTTCTTACTGAAGAAGAGTACCTGAACATTCTGGATACCCTTCCGCAGGAAAACCTTTACCTGGATGAAAATGATCCAAACAAATTCATCGCTAAAATGGGTGCAGAGTGTCTTATCGACATCCTGCAGCGTATTGATCTTGATTCACTTTCTTATGAATTAAGACATAAAGCAAATAACGAAACTTCCAAGCAACGTAAGACTGAAGCTCTTAAAAGACTTCAGGTTGTGGAAGCACTTCGTGATGCAAACAAGAACCGCGAAAACCGTCCGGAGTGGATGATCATGAAAGTAATTCCAATTATTCCGCCGGAATTACGTCCACTGGTGCCGCTTGATGGAGGGCGTTTCGCAACTTCAGATTTGAACGATCTTTACCGTCGTGTAATTATACGTAACAACCGTCTGAAAAGATTAATGGAGATCAAAGCTCCTGAAGTAATTCTTCGTAATGAGAAGCGTATGCTTCAGGAATCTGTGGATTCGTTGTTCGACAACACCAGGAAATCTTCAGCAGTAAAAACTGATTCCAACAGGCCGTTGAAATCCCTTTCTGATTCCTTAAAAGGGAAGCAAGGGCGTTTCCGTCAAAACCTGCTTGGTAAGCGTGTTGATTATTCTGCGCGTTCGGTAATTGTTGTAGGACCTGAGCTGAAGTTCTACGAATGTGGTCTTCCAAAAGACATGGCAGCTGAACTTTACAAGCCTTTCGTGATAAGAAAACTTATCGAAAGAGGAATTGTAAAGACTGTAAAGTCTGCTAAAAAAATAATAGATAAGAAAGAACCTGTTGTTTGGGATATTCTTGAGAACGTGTTGAAAGGGCATCCTGTGTTACTAAACCGGGCCCCAACCCTTCACAGACTTGGTATCCAGGCTTTCCAGCCTAAACTTATTGAAGGTAAGGCGATCCAGTTGCACCCACTTGCGTGTACTGCATTCAACGCCGACTTTGATGGTGACCAGATGGCTGTTCACCTTCCGCTGGGACCTGAGGCTATCCTCGAGGCGCAGCTTTTAATGTTAGGTTCGCACAACATTTTAAACCCTGCTAACGGTTCTCCGGTTACTGTTCCTTCTCAGGATATGGTGCTTGGTCTTTACTATATGACAAAGGCCAGAAAATCTACTCCAGAAAGAGCTGTTAAAGGTGAAGGCCTTACATTCTATTCTGCGGAAGAGGTGAATATTGCCTATAACCAGAAAATGGTGGAGCTTAATGCGATGATTAAAATTCGTACAAAAGATTTTAATGAAGCAGGGCACCTGGTGAACCAGATCATTGAAACTACTGTAGGTAGAGTTTTATTCAACCAGGCAGTACCGGAAAAAGCCGGATTTATCAACGAAGTACTTACTAAAAAGTCTCTTCGTGATATCATCGGGCGTATCCTTAAGGTGACAAGCGTACCTGAAACTGCTGAATTCCTTGATGCTATTAAGGAAATGGGTTATGGATTCGCATTCCGTGGAGGTCTATCTTTCAGCTTGGGAGATATTATTATTCCGGAGGAGAAGCAGTCTATGATCGACGACGCGAATGAGCAGGTTGAAGGTATTATAGGAAACTATAATATGGGTCTTATCACCAACAACGAACGTTACAACCAGGTGATTGACATCTGGACTTCTACGAACGCCGGCTTAACAGAATTAGCCATGAAGCGTATTCGTGAAGATCAGCAAGGATTTAACTCGGTGTACATGATGCTTGACTCCGGTGCGAGGGGATCTAAAGAACAGATCCGTCAGTTGACCGGTATGCGTGGATTGATGGCTAAGCCTAAGAAATCTACTTCAGGAGGTGGAGAAATTATCGAAAACCCGATCCTTTCTAACTTTAAGGAAGGTCTTTCGATCCTTGAATACTTTATCTCTACTCACGGTGCACGTAAAGGTCTTGCCGATACGGCTCTTAAAACTGCCGATGCAGGGTACCTTACCCGTCGACTTGTTGACGTATCACAGGATGTGATCATCAATGAAGAAGATTGTGGTACTTTAAGAGGTGTAGACGTGGCGCCTTTGAAGAAGAACGAAGAAATCGTAGAATCTCTTGGAGAAAGAATTCTTGGTAGAACTGCCCTTCATGATGTTTACAATCCTTTAACCAATGAACTGCTTGTTGCTACAGGTGTTGAAATAGATGAGGATATCGTGAAGAAGATCACTGAAGCACCTATTGAAAGTGTTGAAGTAAGATCTGCACTTACCTGTGAGGCTAAAAAGGGAATTTGTGTGAAATGTTACGGCCGTAACCTTGCTACCAATAAAACGGTACAAAAAGGGGAAGCGGTTGGAGTTGTGGCTGCCCAGTCTATTGGAGAACCGGGTACACAGCTTACCCTTCGTACCTTCCACGTGGGTGGTATTGCAGGAAACATTTCTGAAGAAAATAAATTGATCGCGAAGTTCCCCGGAATTGCAGAGATTGAAGACCTTAAAACCGTTAAAGGAGAAGCTCCCGATGGTAGTGAGGCAGAGATCGTAATTTCCAGAACTTCAGAATTGAAACTGAAAGATGAGAAGTCAGGAATTATCCTTAGTACAAGTAACATTCCTTATGGATCACAGATTTTTATCAAAAACGGTGACAAGGTTTCTAAAGATGAGGTAATTTGCCAGTGGGATCCTTATAACGGGGTGATCATTTCAGAATTTGCCGGTAAGATCAAGTATGAGAATATCGAGCAAGGGGTGACTTACCAGGTTGAGATCGATGAGCAAACAGGATTCCAGGAAAAAGTAATTTCTGAAAGCCGTAACAAAAAGCTTATCCCAACCCTACAGATCCTTGGTAAAAAAGACGAAGTGATTCGTTCTTACAACCTTCCTGTTGGAGCTCATCTTATGGTGGACAACGACGAGAAGATCAAAGTAGGTAAGATCCTGGTCAAGATCCCACGTAAATCTTCCAAATCAGGGGATATTACAGGAGGTCTTCCAAGGGTAACCGAGCTTTTCGAAGCACGTAACCCATCTAACCCTGCTGTGGTAAGTGAGATTGACGGAGTTGTTTCCTTCGGAAAGGTAAAAAGAGGTAACCGAGAGATCATTATTGAATCCAAACTTGGAGAAGTTAAGAAGTATCTTGTGAAGCTTTCTAACCAGATCCTTGTTCAGGAAAATGATTACGTACGTGCCGGAATGCCATTATCTGATGGATCTGTAACGCCGGAAGATATTCTTGCAATCAAGGGACCAAGCGCTGTACAACAGTATCTTGTGAACGAAGTTCAGGAAGTTTACCGACTACAAGGGGTGAAGATCAACGATAAGCACTTTGAAGTAGTTGTAAGACAGATGATGCGTAAAGTAAGGATCGTTGATCCGGGTGATACAATTTTCCTTGAGAACCAGCTGGTTCATAAGGATGACTTTAGCCAGGAAAATGACGAGATCTTTGGAATGAAAGTGATTGAGGATGCCGGTGATTCAGAAAATCTTAAACCGGGACAACTTGTTTCTCCGCGTGAGTTGAGAGATGAGAACTCTATTCTTAGAAGAGAGGACAAAAATCTTGCAACTGCGAGAGATGTTACTCCGGCAACGGCGACTCCAATTCTTCAGGGTATCACGAGAGCATCACTTCAAACAAAGTCGTTCATATCTGCGGCGTCCTTCCAGGAAACTACGAAGGTACTTAACGAGGCAGCTGTAAGCGGTAAGGTGGATGAACTAGAAGGACTAAAAGAAAATGTTATTGTTGGCCACAGAATTCCTGCAGGTACGGGTCTTCGTGAGTACGAACATATCATTGTTGGTTCTAAGGAAGAATTTGACGAAATGCTTGAGAAAAAGCAGGAAGTGAATTATAACTAGCAAGTGACTGCTTTAGCAGTTTTCTTGCAGTAAGACAAAAATCCCGGCCAACATGGTCGGGATTTTTTTTGTATTTTTAGTCATATAAAATCATATAATGAGCGACGACAATAACAACACCAAAAAACCTAAAAAAGGACAGATCAATATAGAACTTGATGAAAAAGTTGCCGAAGGCACTTATTCTAATCTTGCCATCATTAACCATTCGGTTTCGGAATTCGTGGTGGACTTCGTAAGCATCATGCCGGGTACTCCAAAAAGTAAAGTGAAATCCAGGATCATCTTAACTCCACAGCACGCAAAAAGGCTTTTAAAGGCTCTTGCTGATAATGTGAACCGCTTTGAAAAGGCACACGGGGAGATAAAGGATTATGAGCAGCCGCCAATTCCACTGAATTTCGGTCCCACGGGTCAGGCTTGATTAAAATGTAATGATAAAATTTGCTATACCTTCTCTTCCACAGATCTTTCTATTGCTAATCCTTCTCGTATGGATGTATTTCCTTTATGAAATTGTCACTTCGGAATTTAAGGGTAAGGAAGGAATGCTTTGGGCACTGCTGGTATTTTTTGTTCCCTTTGTAGGAGTACTTGCATATCTCACCTATGGCAGAAGTTCAAGAATGAAAAAAGAATAGGTTCAGAAAATGATATTTTTGACACCGGTTAAAACCTGAAGTTTCTGCTTCAGGTTTTTTTTGGCTGTGCCGGGGGAGGCGTTGCCACTAAAAAGCGAAAAAATTTGTTGCTTTGCTACCTTATAATGTTTTAATTCCTATTTTAATCATCTCTTTTTCAGTTATAAAAAAAATATGAACTTGATCAAAAGCTTTTTTAGGGCCACCCGAATCTTCTGGATCATTACCCGATTGGTGCTGGGCCTTATCTTTGCCTACAGCGCTATCTTTCTCCTCGAAAATGCAAATTTATCGGACTATTTATCAGCGGCATTCTTTGCTCTTGTAGCAATCGCTTTATTCTGGTCCTTTTTTGCCGGTCTGTTTAGAGGTGGGGCACCCAGAGGAATTAGAATGTTTTCGGGAATTGTCCTCATCCTTATGGCTGTAATGCTTCTTTTCTCTTCCCTGGCTGTCTTTGGTTTTGCTGATGCTATTTTAATTCTCCTTTTGCCGATCTGGCTTCTAACTTCAGGGTTATTTGAACTTTTTGGGCCAGGTAAAAAAGGGAATAAATTAATCGATCTGAGTCCTTCAGAAAGTCCAATTAATTCCTGAAAGTCTCTCTCCAAATCCTCATTCCATTTCTCAGCATTTCCAGAAATTAAAACAGCTATTTATTTATTTTCTTCCCGATGTAAAAGCAAAGGAAACTTTATTAACTTTGTAATTCAAAGTGCTTTTTAAATGAAAAGAGAACAGGATTATATTAAGGACCTTACAGAGATACGTTCTATGATGGAACGTTCTACAAAATTTTTGTCTTTAACAGGCTTATCAGGTGTCATGGCGGGAATTTACGCCTTGATAGGTGCTTATCTTGTTTATGAGCTTTTTTACAGGAACTCAGGAAGCCGGTTTTTTACTACTTTGACCGGTGGCGAAGTATCCGGAAGCCTTTCTACTATGATCCTTCTTGCACTTGTGGTTCTTTTCCTTGCGGTGAGTACAGCAATCTATTTCTCCTTTAGAAAAGCCAGAAAGAATGGGGAAAAATTATGGAATGCCACAGCCCGCAGGCTGGTGTTGAATATGGCCATTCCATTAGTGGCAGGAGGCCTGTTGATCCTGGTCTTTCTAGCGAAAGGTTTGTTCGGACTAATTATTCCAATTACGCTTATCTTTTATGGTTTAGCTTTAGCCAACGCAGGTAAATTTACATTTGAGGAAATGAAGTCTTTAGGGATCATACAGATCTTCCTGGGATTGCTGGCTGCATATTTTATGGAGTATTCTCTTTTATTCTGGGCTTTTGGGTTTGGGCTAATGCACATCTTGTATGGAATATATATGCACCTGAAATACGAGAAATGAAAACGATCATCGATGGTTTATACAAAGCATTCGAAAGCAGGGTGCGCCTTGGAATCATGTCGGCGCTTGCGGTGAATGAAACTTTGGAATTTACTGCTCTTAAGGAATATCTGGATGTGACAGACGGGAACCTGGCGAGTCATATGAAAGCACTGGAAAAGGAAAAATTCATCGGAGTTAAAAAAACCTTTGTGGACAGGAAACCTAATACTAAATATTACATGACCAAAGAAGGAAGGAAAGCTTTTGAAGAACATCTTAATACCCTTGAGGGAATAATAAGAGCACAGAAATAGTCACCTTTTTTTACCCACTTACTTTGAATTTCAAAGTACTTTATAAAAAGTCAGGCACTGAATAACCCTCTTAAATTTTAAAATTGAACTTATGGTACACAAAGAAGAATTTTCATCGCAGGTCTTAATTACCGGCGCTCTTGGCACCCGAATGCTCTATGGAGCCGGAATCGCCCTTTTATTTATCGGAATTTTTCTCTTCGGAGCTCAATCTAACCCTGAATGGTCAGAGTATTGGATGCTAAGGCCTTTCATTATCATCCCTTTGGCCGGGGCATTTGGAGGGGCTGTCTTTCATTTTATGGCTATTCCCCGCTCAAAAGGAGGCTTGGTGAGAGCATTAGCCATCCTTTTCAGTTTCATTGGATATGTAGTGATCGTCTGGTTGGGCATCGTACTGGGATTAGACGGGACCCTTTGGGATTAAATATACAATTTGATATCAAGTAATATGAAGACCATGAAAGAACAAATATTGGCAGGACAAAATGATCCTGCACAACTCGAGCATCTGTATAGAAGCAACAAAGGTGCATTTAAAAGTGAGTTTACTGAATTATATCCTGAGATAAAGGACGCTTCCCTTGCAGCTTTTTGGAAAGAACGCCTTTCGTATGCAGGAGAGGAGATCAACTGGGGTGTTGGCAGAGAGCTGCCTATAGTTATTCTTGCAGCTTTAATTGCAGGTTTAATAGCAAAATCTCCTGCCTTCCTGGGAATTGATGAGGATTTTTTCTACCCCAGGAATTTAGGGTTCATTGTTTTTCCGGTACTTAGCGCATATCTCGCGTGGAAAAACAATTTGTCCTTAAAGAAAATTGGAATTATAGGAGTGGCAATGCTTGCAGGTCTCATCTACATCAATAGCCTCCCTGATTTTCCCGAGAACGACACCCTAATTCTCGCTTGCATACACCTGCTTGTGGTTCTATGGTTCCTGTTTGGTACGGCATTTTTAGGTGAACAGGGGGAGAATCAGGAAAAACGGTTGGGATTTTTAAAATTTAATGGAGACCTGGTGGTTTTATCTGCTCTCATTTGTATTGCAGGCGGTATAATGACAGGAGTGACCATAGGATTATTTCAGTTAATAGGTATTAATATCGAAGAATTCTATTTTCAAAACATTGTTGTATTTGGACTGCCTGCCGTACCGGTAATTGCAACTTTCTTAAATACTACAAATCCACAGCTGGTGGGAAAGGTGTCTCCGGTGATAGCCCGTTTGTTCAGTCCGCTGGTACTGGTGATGTTGGTGATCTATCTTGGGGCTATGGTCTTATCGGGTAAAGATCCTTACAGTGATCGGGAATTTTTGTTGATCTTCAACATCCTGTTGATAGGGGTAATGGCACTTATCTTCTTCTCTATTGCTGAAACTTCAGGAAAAACCAAGTCTAAACCCGAAATTTGGATCCTTATTCTATTGTCTCTGGTTACTGTAGTGGTCAATGGGGTCGCACTTTCAGCAATATTATTCCGTATTTCAGAGTGGGGAATCACGCCTAACAGGTTAGCTGTTTTAGGCGCAAATGTGCTTATTCTGGCCAACCTACTTATTGTCACCGTGCAATTGTTTAGAGCTTCTTCAAAAAATCAAAATTTGAATAAGGTAGGAGGTGCAATTGCAAAGTATTTACCTGTTTACTTCATTTGGGCTATAGTGGTAACCTTTTTGTTTCCCTTGATCTTCGGAATTAATTAAAAGCATCAGATATGAAAACTATAAACTTTTTACAGATAATAACCCGGATCTTTTTTCTGATCGTCCTGACGCTCGGAGTATTGAATTTAATTTTGATCCACCCGGTAACCGGGAGGATCTACCTGCTAGTTTCTTTGATTTTCCTTCCACCTTTGACCGGCTATATCAAAGAAAGATATAGAATTTCTATTCCCCCGGCTATTAAAATTATTCTGGGTACAGTCGTTGTTTGGTTTACCCTTGGAATTAGCGTCTGACGCAAATGTATGGCTTATAAACGCCGGAATTAAATCAACGAAGGATGAACATGATGAGTGATATTGAATTAAAAACTGAATTTTTTGTAAAACCGGAGTCGGTCGTGCGGCAAATATGGGGAAAGGGCGATACTGTTCTCCTCATTTTTGCCGGGGCGGCGGCCGAATTTGCGCTTAACAAAGCCGTAGACTGGTTGTATTTTACCGGCCGGCTTCCATCCGATCCTTTGGGTAGGTTGTTCTCCACTGTTTCCTATGCACGACAAATAGTCTTTGCCGACAAACAGGCAGCATTAAAGGCTATTGATGTTATAGATTCTATTCATAACAACGTGGAGGAGAAGCGCGGCCAAAAAATTCCCGATTGGGCTTATCGGGATGTCTTATTCATGTTGATAGATTATTCAATAAGGGCCTTTGAGGTGATGGAGCGGGATCTTAGCCGTGCTGAAAAAGAGGAAGTTTTTGATGTTTTCAACAGGGTTGGCAAACGTATGGCCATTTCTGGACTTCCGGAAAATTATTCTGAATGGGAGCAGATGCGGAAAGATCATCTACAGCAGGATTTGAAATACAGTGATTTCACAGGAGATCTTTACCTGCGGTACCGTAAACATCTCGGTTTCCTTCGTTATCGTATTCTGCTGGAGACTCAGAACCTGATGGTGCCTGAAAATGTGAGGGAATTGCTTAATTTTAGACGCCGTTCAATTTTGAATCCCGTGCTCCGGATCTATAAATTGAGCAGGAATATTAGGTTGGATAAGTTATTTAGAGCTATAATTCTTCCGAAGAAGTATAAAAAAGAGATCCGATCCCTGGATATTTTACCTGCGTAGAAAATTGCTTCGGAAGCTACAGGAAATCTATTTCTGAAAATTTCTGAAGCTGTAGGAAATATTGTAGGAGTTATAAACGTTTAATAGAATATTCTTTTATTCAGCTTAAAAATTTTATTTGAACCGGTTAATGCCTAAAGATAAACGATGATCAGAAAATTCATTTTTTTGATCCTGTTCTTATATGGTCTTTACGGGCATTCTCAGGAAACCTTGCTTAAGGGTAAAGTCATTACCGAAGACCTGGAAGGTTCTTCCATTAATATCGTCAACTTAACGTCCAAAATTGGAACCACCAACAATTTTCAAGGGGAATTTGAAATACCTGTGACCGTTAATGACACTCTTTATTTTTCATCGGTGCAGTATGAACCCCGGGAGATCGTGGTAACAGAAGAGGTGCTAAAAAGGGCATTTTTGACCGTTCTTCTTGTGGAGAAAATGAATGAACTGGACGAGGTAAGCATCAGTAACATTAACCTGAGCGGAAATATAGCTACCGATCTTCAAAATATACCTACCCTTACGCAAGCAGATCTTGGTTTCCCAATGTCAGATGTTCCCAGACCTACTTCTATCGAACGAAAGTTAATAACTGCTTCTAATGTGAGTACCACCTCAAAAGAAAATCCCCCCGGATTATTTAATGTAAGTCTCGACGGAATTTTAAATAGGATCAATGGAAAAACAGAGAAGTTGCAAAAAGCTGCTGCTAATGAAGATCTTTCCCAAATTGTTGATGCCGGGGTAGCTGCAATGCCGGTTTCTTTCTTTACAGATCTTGCTATTCCTGAAAACAGAATTAGAGACTTCGTTTACTATTGTGCCGAAACTGCAAATATTGCCGGCCTCTTACCCGAAAGTAAGCGATTTGAACTAATAGAGCTTTATCAGAAAAAAGCTCCGCAGTTTGTAAAAGAACGCTTATAAAAATATTTTAGGAGGTTCACATTCCTACCTAAAATTAAAGAGCTGCCAAAAATGAAATTTTTGGCAGCTCTTTTAAATTCTGGTCTAGTCTCTAGATTCTAGGCTCTAGGATCTTCTATTTATATTCCGACACAAAATGGAACTTAATATTCGGGTACTTTTGTTGTGTCATTTGCAGGGAGAAAGCAGAATCGGCAAGAAATACCAGCTGTCCGCGTTTGTCGTGAGCAAGATACTTTGATTTTACTCTTTTGAAATCCTTGAATTCCTCACTTTTCGGGTCCTTGGGTTCTACCCAGCAGGCCTTGTGCACGTTGAGATTTTCATAAGTACATTTTGCACCATATTCATGTTCCAAACGATACTGGATCACTTCAAACTGGAGTGCACCCACAGTGCCTATTACTTTTCTTCCGTTCAATTCGAGCGTGAACAGCTGTGCCACTCCCTCGTCCATTAGTTGATCGATCCCTTTTTCCAATTGTTTGGATTTCATTGGATCAGCGTTATTGATATACCGGAAGTGTTCCGGAGAAAAGCTTGGAATACCTTTGTATTGCAACTCTTCGCCTTCGGTTAAAGTATCGCCTATTTTAAAATTTCCGGTGTCGTGGAGTCCCACGATATCGCCGGGATAAGAAACATCCACGATCTCCTTCCTTTCTGCAAAAAAGGCATTAGGACTGGAGAATTTCAGTTTTTTGTTGTGACGTACGTGCAAATAAGGTGTATTTCGCTCAAATTTTCCGGAGACGATCTTTATAAAAGCCAGCCTGTCCCTGTGCTTTGGGTCCATATTCGCATGGATCTTAAAAACGAAGCCGGTGAATTGATCTTCAGAAGGCTCCACTTTCCTGATATCGCTTTCCTTTGGACGTGGGGGAGGAGCAATGCTCACAAAACAATCCAGCAGTTCCCTAACTCCGAAGTTATTTAATGCCGATCCAAAGAAAACAGGTTGCAGATTTCCATCAAGGTATGCCTGTTTATCAAATTCGGGATAAACGCCCTGCGCCAGTTCCAGTTCTTCTCGTAAAGTAGTAGCGGCTTTTGCACCAATGAGTTGATCCAGTTCTTCCGAAGCAAGATCAGAGATCTCCACAGTTTCCTCAATATCCTTCCGGGGGTCTCCCGTAAAAAGATTCACGTTTTGCTCCCAGATATTGTAGATCCCTTTAAAATCATAGCCCATACCTATAGGGAAACTCAGCGGAGTGACGGTAAGATTCAGTTTTTGTTCGATCTCATCGAGCAGTTCGAAAGCATCTTTTCCTTCCCGGTCAAGTTTGTTGATGAACACGATCATGGGAATATTCCGCATTCGGCACACTTCCACAAGCTTTTCAGTCTGTTCCTCAACCCCTTTTGCCACATCAATTACTACGATCACACTATCCACAGCTGTAAGCGTTCTAAAAGTATCTTCAGCAAAATCCTTGTGCCCCGGGGTGTCAAGAATGTTGATCTTGGTTCCTTCATATTCAAAAGCAAGTACAGAGGTGGCTACCGAGATCCCACGTTGGCGTTCAATCTCCATAAAGTCACTGGTTGCCCCTTTTTTGATCTTGTTGGATTTCACAGCCCCTGCCTCCTGTATGGCCCCACCAAAAAGCAAAAGTTTTTCGGTTAATGTGGTCTTACCGGCATCGGGGTGAGAAATGATCCCAAAGGTCCTGCGTCTCTTGATCTCTTCTGAAAACTTCATATTTGTATTTAAGGCTGCAAAGATAATTATTTGATCGTGAATTTAATGCCCAAAGCCTACACTCAATTTCATGGTTTTCTAAAGTGTCAAAAAGAGGATTTCCCGGGTGTTTTTGTACATTTGAGACTCAATTTTTTACAATGAAAGAAGAACAAGTGATCCTGGTAAATGAAAAGGATGAGCAAATAGGACTTATGGCAAAGATGGAAGCTCATGAGAAGGCTTTATTGCACAGGGCATTTTCTGTTTTTGTATTCAATGATCAAAACCAGCTCATGATCCAGCAGCGGGCGCTGGGAAAGTATCATTCTCCGGGATTGTGGACCAACACTTGTTGCAGCCATCAAAGGGAAAGAGAAAGCAACATAGAAGCCGGTAAGAGAAGGCTGCAGGAGGAAATGGGTTTTACAACAGAACTTAAGGATACTATCTCCTTTATCTATAAAGCTCCTTTTGATAATGGTCTCACGGAACATGAATTTGATCACATTCTTGTGGGGCATTACAATGGAGAGCCTATTTTAAATCCCGAAGAGGCACACGCTTACAAATGGATTGGCCTGGAAGAGCTAAAAGAGGATATGAAAAATAATCCTGAAGATTATACCGAATGGTTTAAGATCATCTTTGACAAATATTACAAGCACATTCAGCAATGAGAGTAACGGTAAACAGAAGAGCACATTTCAACGCTGCCCACAGGTTGCACCGAAAGGATTGGGATGACGCCAAGAACAGCCGGATCTTTGGGAAGTGCAGCAATCCTAATTATCACGGTCACAACTATGAATTGATCGTTGCCGTTACCGGAAAGATAAATCCTGAAACAGGATTCGTAATGGACCTAAAAGATCTTAAGGAGCTTATTTATCAAAAGATCGAGCAGCCTTTCGATCATAAGAACCTCAATGTCGAAGTTCCGGAATTTAAAGATCTTAATCCTACCGCCGAAAATATTGCGGTGGTGATATGGAATAAACTAAGAGCTGAACTGGAGTCACACCTTGATCTTGAGGTGACTTTGTATGAAACTCCGCGGAATTTCGTCACATACCGTGGAGAGTAAAAAAATTTCAAAAACTGTTTTTTGAAACAGGAAATAATGTAAATTCGCTGCTCAAAATTACGCGAAGCGATGGCGAACAGAAGAACATTAAAAAGAGATATCAATTACGTATTTGGAGACATCATTGAGGCGGCTTACCTGCACCAGATAACTCATCCCAGTGAAGATCCTGCAAAATCTGAAGAAATTGTTGACGAAGCAATTTCAGATTTTGACGAGTTGATCGGTAAGATGAACAAAAAAGATGTTGACAATAAGAAGCAACATTTTAAAGGAATAGAAAAAGAACTTGAGGCTAAAGCCAGAGGTCTTGTAGAAAAAATAAACGCTCTTTAAAAAGAGTAATTGCCGATGTAGCTCAGCTGGCTAGAGCAGCTGATTTGTAATCAGCAGGTCGTGGGTTCGAGTCCCTCCATCGGCTCAAAAAACCTCCCTTTCCGGGAGGTTTTTTTATTGGAAAAAGGGACGAGAAGTTTATCCCGAGCGTAGTCGAGGGGAGTCCCTCCATCGGCTCAAAAGTCTCCCTTTCCGAGAGGTTCGGGAAAAGCGATAGCTATCTTGAGCGAGCGCAGTCGATAGGAGTCCCTCCAATGTCTTTAAAAATTGCCTTTTCTGAGTGGCTTTATTTGTGAAAAAAACCTAATCATTATACGCGTTGGTATAATATTTACTTCAATATTCAAATCTAAAGCAACAAAAAATCCCGCTGATTTGCGGGATCTTTTTTTATATGTTCTAAAAATTAAGCTTTGGGAGTGGTGTCACTCGCAGCCTTTTCAAGTTCTCTTCTCTCTATTAGGAATTCCTCAAGGCTTTTGCCGTAGCGTGAGTTCTTAACTTCAGGAGTCAGTGATTTGTAAATCGTGTCGAGATATTTGATGTTGGCATCATAAACTTCAGAAATGGCCAGATAAGGAGCAATTTCCATGTCTTTATTATTTATGGCAAAGTTCACTGTAAATAAATATCTTCTCTTCAGCAGGCTTTCGTACTCCTTGTTCGTAAAATCTATGTTCTCAATATTTTGTTCCTGCTGCGCCTCCAGGTTCTTCCGGATCAAATCCAGGTTCCTGTTATTGAACTTCTGGATCATGGTTTGATACTCGGTGTATTTTTTCTGATTTTTAGATCCTTCAACAATTGCGTCTGTTTCAAAATTCTTTAAAGTAGTATTTATGACCATTTCTCCGGGTTCAGCAAAGAACATGATCCTGTCATCATAAATACTGTTGTCCTTCTTGTTTAGGTAGAGGTACATTACCTGAGTACCTTCAGTGTAAGTATCGAAAATAAAGTTTTCATTTCCATTGACCACCACAGAATCTATGGTCACCAGGGTAGTATCTTCAATTTTCTGAAGGTAAAGAGTACCTTTTTTTAATCCCTGTACTTTTCCTTCAATGTGAAGGTTTGTCTCTTCGGTAGAACAAGCTACAAGCAGGGTGAGGGCAGCAATAAATAATCCTATTCTTTTCATGTTCATGTTTGATAAAATGCGGGCAAAGATGCTAAAAAAATTAATGTTCAGGTTATCCTCCGGCGGCTATTTGCATTAAAATCGTACTTAAAATAGCTCCGTAAGTTCCCACCACGTACCCAAAAACGGCAAGAAGTACACCAACTGTCGCCAGCGATGGATGAAATGCCGCTGCAACAACAGGGGCAGAAGCCGCGCCACCCACGTTAGCCTGACTTCCTACTGCAAGGAAGAAATATGGAGCTTTGACGATCTTGGCTACAAGGATCAAAAGTCCCGCATGAATTGCCATCCAAACAAGTCCTATTCCAATCAATCCCGGGTTGTCAAAGACCATGGTGAGATCCATCTTCATCCCGATTGTCGCTACAAGAAAGTAAATGAAGACACTCCCCAGTTTACTGGCCCCGGCACCTTCATACTCTTTAGCTCTGGTAAATGATAGAATAATTCCCACAGCAGTAGCAATAGAAATCATCCAGAAAAAGGAGGAAGCAAAGGAGGAAAGTGCAGATTTATTGTCTCTAAAAGCTTCGTAGTTTTCGGTTAGGAAAACTGAAATTCCGTCTGCGCTCCAGTGGGCAAAACCCACCGCTCCAAACGCCAGGGCAAGCATTACCATAAGATCTGCCAGGGAAGGATTTCGGGTAACACTGTCGGCATAGGCAGTAACTTTTTTCTTAAGGGTTTCAATGGCCGAATTGTCGGCTTTTAGCCACCTGTCAATGCTGTCACTTTTCCCGATTCCCATAAGCAGGATAGCCATCCAGATGTTGGCTACCACAATATCTACAAGGACCATTCCCCCATAAAGGTCAGGGTTATATTCAAAGATCTCCAGCATCGCTGCCTGGTTGGCACCTCCACCAATCCAGCTACCTGCAAGGGTGGACAAACCGCGCCACACGGCGTCGGGTCCTACACCGCCTACAGTCTCAGGAGAGAAGGACGAAATGAGCAGAATTGCCAGCGGTCCTCCAATGATGATCCCAATAGTACCGGTGAAAAACATGATAAGCGCCTTTGGTCCCAGGTTGAATATGGCTTTTAGATCAATACTTAGGGTCATGAGTACCAGGGAAGCGGGGAGGAGATACCTGCTCGCAACAAAATAGAGTTGGGAGGTCTCATCAGAAATGATATTTAAAGAGTTGAGGATGGCGGGGATGAGGTAACACATCAAAAGCGCCGGCACTACTTTGTAAAATTTGAACCAAAAACCTTTTTTGCTTGAGGAGGTAATAAAAACAAAACCGAGTGCCAGCATAAGAAGTCCGAGGACGATGGCATCGTTAGTGAAAATTGGGGGATTGTCCATAAATTGCCTTTAAGAACGGCAAAATACAATTTTTAAGAGTGTCTTAAAAATTTATTAAAATCAGAAAAGGTTAAAAATCTGTTGCAGACTTTTTGCTACGCCATCTTCTTTCCCATCGTGTGTAGTTTGTTTTGCTATTTCCAGGATCTCTGGTTTTGCATTGCCCACTGCTATTCCCAATCCGGCCGCTTTCAACATCTCATAATCATTATAATTATCCCCAAAGGCAATACTGTCTTGAAGGGTGTAAGGAAAATGCGACTTCAGCAGCAGTTTTATCGCGGTCAATTTGGAGACCTCTTTATTGGCGATCTCGAGGTAGGTGTCCTTTGATCGGTAAAGGTGCAACTGATCTTTATAATATTTAAAAAGGAATTTTTCAATTGCATCGATCTTAGGAGCATCGCCCATCGCCATGATCTTATGTGCTCCTTTTTTTGAAAATTCCCATTCTGCAAGCACCTCTTCTACAGGCTTTACTACGGGAGTGACCTTGGTGTTGTTTTCCTCTCTTTTTGCCCATTGATCCTCTTGGGGAACATACCATTCGATATTGTTATATAAGCTCAAATGGCAATTTTGCTCCTTGTTGAAATTGTGAAGTTCTTTAATGGTTTCCCACGGAATTTCAGTAGTGCTGATGGTTTCTCCATCAACAATAATGAGCGCACCGTTATAACAGATGAGGGGCTGGTGAGCAATATGCAGCTCTTCCTGAAGATGTTGTATTGCCTGTGGCATTCGGGAAGAGATCAGCACTATCGGTAGTTGCTTTTGAAGCTCCTGAAAAATCTTCAGGGTGAGCGGGGACAATTCCCGGTCCTTATTCAGCAGGGTACCATCAATGTCTGTAAAGATGATCTTCCAGTTCATTCAATATTCTCAATGAATTCCACCAGTGTCGGAACTAATTCCGGATGTAAAGGAAGGGAGGCCTCATTATAGGATTTTGAATTTTCCAGATCATCACCCTCTATTTTCCGCAGAATGTGATTCATGTTTTCAAGGATCACCAATTGGGCTTCGGGATGAGCTTCCTTTAACTGATTTGCTTCCTCTTCTCCAACCTGCAGGTCATTGCTGCCATTGACAAGCAATACCGGAATTTCAAGCTTTGCGATTTCCTCCCGGGGATCAAACTTCATCCAGGAAAGAATAAATGGTTGCACAGAAGGTCTAAAAATGGACTCCAGCACCGGGTTATAACTCGAGCTACTTCCCGTGGTTCTCATTTCCCTGAAGGTCTGCTGCACATTTTCTTTTAACCCGGGCATTTGATTGGCTATTTGAACTGTAAGGATGCTGTCAATTGGCTGAGCAACCCCGGCAATGGAAATAAATCCATCTGCACGGTCTTTGGCAGCCAACATTCCAACCAGCGAACCCTGGCTGTGACCAAGAACAACTGTTTTTTCAAATTTTTCGCTACTCTTAAAATAATCTAATACGCTTATTGCATCTGTGACAAAGTCATCGAATCTTATATCCTTTTCCTGAATATTCAGGCGTTGTGCCTGGAGGATGCGTTTGTCGTAACGATAGCTTGCAATGCCGTTTTTGGCAAGTTCGAGAGCCAACTTTTTCAAGGCATCATTCTTCAGGAAAGATTGGTTTCCATTACGGTCTGTTGGTCCCGATCCCTGCAACAGGATCACCAGCGGCATCTTTTCTTCAGAAACAGGGGTAACCAGTGTGCCTTTAATATATTCATTGATATCAATGTCTTCAGAAGTATAATGCTCTTCCTGTGCATAACCGGTTGCTGCCAATAAAAGAAAAAAAGTGAAAAAGAGGTTTTTCATGGTGTAGAATAAACAGTTTAAAAGAAGATCTCGCGTTCTTTGATCTAACAACAAAAATACAGTAATAATAGAAGATCCCTTGTACTCAAAAATAGCATTTTTAAAGATACTCCTTTTCTACTGAAGTTTTTCCCGATCCAAAACTGGCAGGAAATTTGAAAAAGCTGAAAAAACATCCTCCTTTTTCTATCTTTGGGGACCTAAAAATTACAACACATGAAAATCTATTTATTGGCAGCTTTTTTATTCATTTCCACTTTCACCTTTGCATCAGATAATGATTGGGGAAGAACAGGTCACCGTGCTACAGGAGAAGTTGCAGAACAACACCTTACCAAAAGAGCAAAGGAAAAAGTAAGGGAGATCCTTAACGGTTCTAATCTTGCTTTTGTTTCCACTTATGGTGACGACATTAAAAGCGACCCTGCATACCGTGAATATGGAGCGTGGCATTACGTAAACCTGGAACCGGGCGAAACGGAGTACTCAACGGAAAAAGCCAATCCTGATGGGGATCTGGTACAGGCGATCAATACATGTATTGCAGTACTAAAGGATAAAAATTCTACTGCGCAGGATAAAAGTTTCTACCTCAAAATGCTGGTGCATTTTGTGGGAGATCTTCATCAACCATTACACGCAGGGCGTGGGGAAGACAAAGGCGGGAATGATGTCCAGGTAAGATGGTTTGGAGATGGTTCTAACCTGCACCGGGTTTGGGATAGCGAAATGATCAATGATTTCCAGATGAGCTATAGCGAACTGGCACATAATACAGATGAGTTGACTAAGAAAGAAGTGAAGGATATCCAGAAAGGTTCTGTTTTAGATTGGATGTATGAATCAAAAGCACTTGCCAATGAAGTTTATGCTTCGGTAGAGACAGGAGAAAAACTAGGATATGAATACATGTATGAATGGTTTCCGGTGGTACATGATCAGCTTCAAAAAGGTGGCTTAAGACTGGCCAAACTACTCAACGAGATCTTTGTCTAAAAACATCAAAATAACATTAAAAGCCCGGGCAATAGTCCGGGCTTTTTTTTTCAATTATACCCGGGTAGAAGATATTAACAAACCTTTAATAAAATTTTTAGATTTCTTTATTTTTAGTTGCATAAGACGCTAAAAATAAATAATTTGGCTGCGCCCTATATTGAACTTTAACCCTCTAAAATTTGAGAAAAAACTACCTACTGAGTCTTTTTGGTGTTTTTCTTTGTCTTTCAGGATACGCTCAGTCCCCAACTGAAACCTACAAAGACAGTACCTCGCATTTGTACCAGGACGCCGGCAAGGCTTTGGACAATTACGATTTTAATCGTTCCATACAACAATCTCTGCTGCTTATCGAGCTGGCTTCTCAGGAAGAAGACTATTATCAGCTCAACCACGGTTATAATCTCCTCGGGGTCGCATATGAAATACTTGAAGACAGTATAAGGGCGAAGGAAAATTACCTGAAGGCACTTGAATATGCACAGCTTAGTTCGAATGATACGCTTTTATGGTATGCCTATAATAATCTTGGTAACATTTATTCTTCAAACAAGAATACGGTGAGCAAAGGTTTTGAGTACTATAGAAAAGCTATCGCTATTGCCTCTAAAAATCCCGATGAAACTCAGGTACTCTTCCCGGTAATTAATATTGCCTGGACATTGCTGGAAAATGATGAATTTAACAATGCCTATCCTTACCTTTTAAGGGCAGAAGGTCTTTTAAAAGATGAAGAAGACGTAGTCACCGAAAGTAATCTTAATACCCTTTATGGGATGTATTACTCGGGAATAGAAGACTACGACAGGTCCAGAACGTATTTTGAAAAGGGTATTGCTATTGCCGAAAAAGATTCTCTCATAGTAGAGGCTTCTTTTGCCTTTGAAGAGTTTGCCGATATGCTATTTAAGAGTAAAGACTTTAATGCCGCCTATGGTGCCCTTAGAAAGCATCAGGAGTACCGGGAAATGATCTTTGGACGGGAGAAAAATCTACAGCGGGAGGCAGTGTATGAACGTTTTCAAACCGAAGAGTATAAAAAAGATCTTGAAGCGGCTCGACGTGAGCAACTATACAAGGATGAGGTTTTAGAGAAGACGCAGCAGTCCTCTGTAATTATGGTAATTTCCCTTATAATTATGTCTTTCTTCCTGATCTTGCTATTTAGAAACAACAGGATAAGGAATAAACTTATAGGGCAGCTGCGGGATAAAAACCTTGAATTAAAAGAGGCAAAGGAAGAGGCAGAACGGCTCTCAAATATAAAAACCCGATTCTTTTCTACAGTAAGTCACGAATTGCGTACTCCTCTTTATGGGGTAGTTGGGTTAGCCTCTCTTTTATTGGAAGAAAATAAAAATAAGAGTCAGGAAGAAGATCTAAAATCTCTTAAGTTCTCGGCCGATTATTTACTGGCTTTGATCAATGATGTGCTGCAAATGAACAAGATGGAATCCAATCTGGTCCATCTTGAAAATAAACCTTTCAATGTGAATGAGCTTTTCCAGGATATTGTAAAATCTTTGGAAATAAATAGAAGTAGCAGTGATATAAAGATTGAACTGGAAATTGATCCTGAAATCCCAATTTTAGTGGGAGATTCCATGCGTCTTTCCCAGATCATGATGAACCTTATTGGAAATGCAGTAAAATTTACTGAGAAAGGTAGGGTCTGGATCAAGGCTGAAAATATTGATTGCAGCGAAGGTAAATGTAAGATAAGGTTTGAGGTAGGGGATACCGGGATTGGAATTCCGCAGAATAAGCAGGAAGAGATCTTTGAAGAATTTTCTCAGTTAAAGATCCAAAATCTTAATTATCAGGGCACCGGACTCGGTTTACCAATAGTTAAAAAACTTTTGATGCTGTATAATTCTCAGATAAGTGTAAGCAGTGTGGAAGGGGAAGGATCTGTCTTTGTTTTCGAAATAGAATTTGAGCAGGGTGCAGAAGGAGAAAGCATTAAACATCTGGTTAAAAATACTGCCCCGGACGAAACTGAGAAGCACGTAAGAAAGGTCCTTATTGTGGATGACAACCGTATCAACCAGGTGGTAACGCAAAGGATCCTCGAAAAAAGGGATTTTGAATGCTATTTAGCTGCGAGTGGGGAAGAAGCGCTAGACATTATAAGAGTCCAGCAGCTGGATATCGTGTTAATGGACGTGAACATGCCGGGAATGAATGGAATGGAAACAACCATGAAAATAAGAGAATTTGATGCACATCTTCCGGTGATTGCCTTAACGGCTGTTGAGGTAGGGGAGATGCGGGAAGAGATACTAAAAGCCGGAATGAACGATATTATTAATAAACCCTATGATATTCCGCAATTTTTCAACACGATCTTCAGGAATCTACTGCAGCCCGTATCGCCTACGGAGGCCTAAGGTTTAAAGTTCAAGGTACAAGGTTCAAGTTTGGGATTTAAGGATTCAGAATTTAAGGTTCAAAATTGGATCCCCGATATTTAAGTGGTAAGAATCAGAGTTAAACTTCTAACCTCTATTCGTATTTCTACCTTCGTATTTCTACTTTTGTATTTCTACATTCGTACTTCTAACTTATAAAAAAGCCGCTTCCCCGGTTGAGGGGAAGCGGCTTTTTAATAGTTATAAGAAATTTTACTTGATCATTTCAAAGCTGCGCTTGATAAACGAGGTCAATTCTTCACCTTTTAGAAGGTTTTGTGAAAGACGTGCAAGGTCAAGGGACTGCTTGATAAGCCTTTCCTGTTTCTTCTCGGTCTTGGTGTTCAGAATTTCTGAAATTAGCGGGTGGTTTGTGTTTACCACCAGGTTATACATCTCGGGCATATTTCCCATTCCAAACATTCCGCCGCCACCGGTTTGCTGCATTTCTTTCATCCTTCTCATAAATTCCGGCTGGGTAATTAGCAACGGTGCAGCATTGGAATCCATTGCCTCCAGTTGTACAGTGTATTTCTCTTTTGGAATGACCTTTTCAAAATCTCCTTTAAGCTTCTCTTTTTCCTCGTCAGAAAGTTTGGAGATCTTCTCATCATCTTTTTTGATAAGGTTGTCAACATGATCTGCATCTACCCGGGCAAAAGTGACTTTCTCCTCACTCATTTCCAGCTTCTGCATCAGGTGAGATACAATAGGGGAATCTAAAAGCAGTACTTCGTATCCTTTTTCTTTCGCAGCTTCAATGTAGCTGTGTTGATCATCTTTATTGGAAGCGTAAAGCAATACCTTGTTACCATCTTTGTCGGTTTGGTTCTCTTTTACCTTCTCAATGAATTCAGCAAAAGTGAAATATTTGTCATCAATAGTCGGGTAAAGGGCGAAATCTTTTGCTTTGTCGAAGAATTTGTCTTCAGAAAGCATTCCGTACTCGATCACGATCTTAATGTCATTCCACTTCTTCTCGAAATCTTCGCGGTTGTTGTTGAAAAGCGCTTTCAGCTTATCTGCTACCTTACGGGTAATGTAGCTGGAGATTTTTTTCACAGCGCCATCTGCCTGCAGGTAAGAGCGGGAAACGTTCAGCGGAATATCCGGAGAATCGATCACCCCTCTTAGCATGGTAAGGAATTCCGGTACGATCCCTTCCACATTATCGGTCACGAAAACCTGATTTTGATACAGCTGGATCTTGTCCTTCTGTATGTTCATGTCGCGCGACATCTTTGGGAAGTAAAGAATTCCGGTAAGGTTAAATGGATAATCTACGTTGAGGTGAATGTGGAACAAAGGCTCCTCAAACTGCATGGGATAAAGTTCCCTATAGAAATCCTTATAATCTTTATCTTCTAATTCTGTTGGCTGCTTGGTCCATGCAGGATTTGGGTTATTGATGATGTCATCAACAACTTTGGTTTCAGGTTTTGCATCTTCGGGAGCGTCTTCAGGAAGCGGAAGTTCCTCTTCTCTTGTTCCAAATTTGATAGGAATAGGCATAAACTTGTTGTACTTAGTCAACAATTCTCTAATTCTGCCTTCTTCCAAAAATTCCTTATCATCTTCATTAATGTGAAGGATGATGTCTGTTCCGTGCTCTTTCTTATCTGCTTCTTCTAAGGTAAATTCTGTAGTTCCCTCATTGATCCAGTGGGCTGCCGGTGCGTCCTTGTATGATTTGGTAATGATCTCTACTTTATTGGCTACCATGAAGGCAGAGTAGAAACCTAAGCCAAAGTGGCCAATGATCCCGCTATCTTTTGCTGAATCCTTATATTTTTCAAGGAATTCCTCAGCCCCGGAAAAAGCTACCTGGTTGATGTATTTCTCAACCTCTTCTTTAGTCATCCCAATCCCCTGGTCGCTAATGATGAGCTGCTTTTTCTCCTTATCGATCTTTACTTCAATAACTGGATTGCCATAATCAACTTTGGCTTCCCCAATGCTGGTAAGATGCTTTAGTTTTAATGTTGCATCTGTAGCGTTGGAGATCAATTCTCTTAAAAAGATCTCGTGATCACTGTAAAGAAACTTCTTTATTAAAGGGAAGATGTTTTCAACAGATACGTTAATGTTTCCGGTTGCCATATATTTTTTGAATTTAATTTATATCGTTCGTCCTGTTAAGTCAAAAAAAGTACCAATAGGAGTCCGCTGACAAACTGACATAGCATTAACAAAAGCTGAAACAGAAGCAGTAGAAGAAAAGTTTTTACAACCCCCTCAAAAAGGACCTTTGTGTCACGCATTTCTGCCGGTTCGATAACTCGCACAAAACGTGACGGTATCAAGGCTTTAGAAGATAAAGGGGGCCTGCAGATCAATTTTTCGTGTTATGGAAATAATAAAAGATTGGCTCTAGGTTGTTAAAAATACTAAAGTGCTTTAAATCAGCTTATTGCTTTAGTAGTTTTGGGTTGTGATAGAGAAATCACCTGAACAATGTTTAACTAAAAACTATGACTATGAAGACTTTTAAAGGAACACTTTTGGCCATCTGCATGATCTTTGGAACTGCAGTCTATGCCCAGGATTTCAACACCTATGACCGAGACCGGGACGGAAATTTGTCTCAGGAAGAATTTGGTGAAAGAAACAATTCAACCTATCAGGACTGGGATGCCAATCGCGATGGAAATATCGACAGCGATGAATTTTCAGAAACTGCTTTCAACAACTTCGACGCCAACAGAGACGGGAATCTTGATGAGAACGAGTGGAATGATGGAGTGGGTGCTGCCGGAGAGTATTTGAGAGCTTCTGATTATGATACATTTGACGCCAATAGAGACGGTTCCCTTGATGCCAATGAATGGAATGAAGGAATGAGAAACAACAATGAGTGGTTCGGAGCCTTTGACGGAAACCGCGATGGGAACATCACAAATGATGAGTGGAACCAGCGTAGTTTTAGCCAGTGGGATACTGACAGAGACGGTTCTATCAATCAGAATGAATACGACAGCGGAAACCAGATCAACACCTGGTAATCCACTTTTAACTTTATAAAAAAAAAGCCTGCGATTTTCGCAGGCTTTTTTTTTACGATCCTTTCCCAAGACTAGTTCTGAAGCTGAGGTGTAGCCTGTTTAATATTGGCCTCTGTTTGCTCCTTATTCTTCACATATTTTTCCAGCCATTGATCCTGCTCCCAAAGTACGTGTAGCACAGATTCCTTGGCGCTGTAGCCATGACTTTCTTTTGGAAGCATTACCAATCTTGCAGTGGCGCCCAAACCTTTAAGAGCATTAAAATAACGCTCGCTCTGCATAGGATAAGTTCCCGAATTGTTATCGGCTTCCCCATGAATAAGCAGGAGCGGAGTCTTCATTTTATCTGCATGCATAAAGGGAGACATGTTATAATAAACTTCCGGAGATTCCCAGTAATTTCTTTCTTCGCTTTGGAAACCGAATGGAGTAAGTGTCCTGTTATAAGCTCCGCTTCTGGCGATTCCGGCAGCAAAAAGATTGGAGTGAGAAAGCAGGTTTGCAGTCATGAAAGCTCCATAGCTATGACCTCCCACTGCAACACGTTCCCTGTCAATATAGCCCAATTGATCTACTGCGTCTATGGCAGCTTTTCCGTTAGCAACCAGTTGATTTCTAAAAGAGTCATTGGGTTCTTCTTCTCCTTCTCCCACAATTGGAAAAGAGGCATCGTCTAAGACCACATATCCGCGGTTCACCCAGTAAATAGGAGATCCGTAATAAGGATAGGTGAAATCATTGGCATTAGAGGTGTTTTGAGAAGCTGAATTCTTATCCTTAAACTCCCTTGGATAGGCCCACACGATCATGGGTAGTTTTTCAGGATTTTTCTTATCATAACCTTCGGGAAGGTAAAGAGTTCCATTTAATTCCAGGCCGTCATCCCGTTTGTAGGTGATCACTTCCTTGGTAACATTTTCAAGGCTCTCGAACGGATTTTTAAAATTGGTAACCTGTGTTAGGTCTTCCTCATTATCAATATCCCTTATGTAGTAGTTTGGATATTCGGCAGAAGCTTCGATCCTTACCAGGAGTTTACCTTCTTCAATATTCAGGGCATCTACCAAAGTCTCTTTCTTGTCATTATATTTTGACTGATAAAGACGATCGGTTTCTCCTGATTTAAGATCCAGTTTGTCAACAAATGGAAATTGACCCTCCGGCGTAAATCCATCTCCCATTAAAAAGGTATTATTTTTTGACAGTTTAAGCACATACTGTCCGTAGTCATTCTTTTCTGTTACGAAGCTTCCGGGGTCGCTGTAACGATCCTGATAGTTTCTATCAAAAAGGATCTTAGGTGCTTTTTTGCTGTTTGAGGGATCAAAGACATAAGTGCGGGTATTTCGGGTATTCCACCAGTAATCCATTGCAATTGCTGTATTTTTGTCTCCCCAAATGATCCCGCTGTAACGGTCTTTTGTTTTAAGGAGGGACTTACCCTGCCCTTTAAAAGGAGCTTCAAGTAAAAATACCTCGTCTCTAAAAGGTACTTCATTTTCGGGATCTCCGCCGTCAAGAGCTTCAGCATAAACAAGAGTAGCAGGTGCGTCATTTCTCCAGGAGACATCACGACGGCCTTCTCTTTCAGCCATAAAACCTTTTGGCAGGTCTTCAATTAGCGGCACATCATTAACTTTATTTACCAGCTTTCCTTCTTTGGTGTAGATAATAGATTCTGAAGGGAAACGGCTATAAGGCACCAGGTACGAGAAGGGTTTTTTGATATGCGTTACCATCACGTAATTTCCATCGGGGGAAAATGAAATGCTGCTGTACATTTTTGGCTCGAGCCACTTAGCGGTAGTCCCGTCAAGATTGACCTTGACCAATTCTGCACGGGCAAGCTGTTCGAAATTATATTCATCATTAGGACTTTGAAGAAGATCCTGGTAGGTACGGTTTTGAGCTTCTTTTCCGTCGCTTACAGAAATCGTGGGACCGGTAGGAACCGAAGTTTTTGTATCGATAAGTTTTTTCCTGTCCTGCGGAAGCATTTTGACCAAAATGGCCGAATTATCTTTATACCAATTGATCACATCTCTCATGTTGGCATTAAGAGTTGGGCCCGTAAGTTTTTTTGCAGTGGCAGTTTCCAGGTCTGCTACCCATAATTCTACTCCTTCTGAAGTAGTGTGTGTAAAAGCCATTTTTGACTCATCTGGTGACCAGCTGAAGTTTGTCAACCTTGGCTCCTGCGGAAGACCTTTGATCTGAACCGGCTCATCTGCCAAAAGATCCTTTACCTGAATATTGTTGTAATATGTAGCGCGACTGCTAATATGGGTAACCGGGCTGATCCTGAGACCGGCCAGTCGTAATTCTTCTTCGCTTAATTCGGCTATAGATTTGTACTGGTCACGATAAAGGAATACGATCCTTTCCGCATCACTATCAATGAGCGTGGAAGGCGCAAGTGGCACATCAACAAGTTCCAGAATCTCCTTTGGCGGTTTCTGGTAGGTAAGATTCTCTTGAGAATAAGTTGCTCCGGAGAAGCAGAGAAGGGAAAGGAAGCTTAAAACAAACTTTTTCATGGGTAAAAAATTAGGTTGTTAAGCTGCTGCGCCGTAGAATGTGAATCTTTCTTATATTGCACAGCAACTTTTTATTATTTGCCTAAATTTAAAAGAAATAATTTATCAAAGCCTAAAAAAGATTACATGTATCAGTCAAAAATTGCGGGTTTAGGATTTTACGTGCCGGAAAATGTGGTCACTAACGATGATCTCTCTAAGATCATGGAGACCAATGATGCCTGGATCCAGGAGAGAACCGGAATAAAGGAAAGAAGACATATTAAAAAGGGAGATGGCAATTCAACAGCGGTGATGGGTGTGAAAGCAGCCAAAATAGCCATTGAACGTGCCGGTATTTCCAAAGATGACATTGACCTCATTGTTTTTGCCACTTTAAGTCCCGACTATTATTTTCCCGGGGGAGGAGTGCAGGTACAGGAGATGCTGGATATTAACACCTGCCCTGCACTTGACGTAAGGAACCAGTGCAGCGGATTCATCTATGCCCTTTCTGTAGCCGACCAATATATCAAGACCGGTATGTACAGGAACGTGCTGGTGATTGGGAGCGAAAATCACAGCGGCGGACTCGATTTTTCCACCCGCGGGCGAGGCGTATCGGTGATCTTTGGAGATGGAGCAGGAGCAGCAGTGCTTTCCCGTAGCGATCATAACGGGCAGGGAATACTTTCCACGCATATGCATTCTGAAGGGAAACATGCTCTCGAATTATCCCTAAAAGGTCCAAGTACCATGCATTGGGTGCCGCAAATAATAGAGGAGAATCCGCAGGGAGATGACATCATTTACTACCCTTATATGAACGGTCAGTTCGTCTTCAAAAATGCGGTGGTGCGGTTTTCTGAAGTGATCATGGAAGGCTTAAAAGCTAACGGACTGGAGGTAAAGGATATCGATATGTTGATCCCACACCAGGCCAACCTCAGGATCTCTCAGTTCGTTCAGCAGAAGTTCAAATTGAATGATGACCAGGTCTATAATAATATTCAGAGGTATGGAAATACCACTGCCGCTTCCATTCCAATTGCATTGACCGAAGCCTGGGAAGAAGGAAAGATTAAAGAAGGAGATACCGTAGTCCTTGCCGCTTTTGGAAGCGGTTTTACATGGGCCAGTGCTGTTATTAAGTGGTGATTTTTTAGAACAGGGAGCCAGGAGTCAAGAGACAAGACTTTTTTAAATATGAAAATCCGTAGCTGTGAGGCTGCATATTTTTTCAGTGTCTATTGAAAGTTACTATCAATCAAGGCTTTTTAATTCAGCTATGGAGGAAATATTTCTTATCTTAAAGACTACAGATATTTATCTTTGTTCCACCGATTAAAAATTTTTGAAATGGATAAGAAAACATTGGTGCTGGGTGCCACTACAAATCCCGGACGGTACGCCAATATTGCTATTAACCGTCTTGTAAGGGCGCAGGTGCCTACTGTTGCTCTTGGACTTCGCAAAGGAGAAGTTGCCGGAGTCAATATTGAGACCGAAAAATTACCCTTTGAAGATATACACACCGTAACTCTTTACCTCGGGCCGCCGCGGCAGGAAGAATACTATGATTACATCCTGTCCCTCAATCCCGAGCGGGTGATCTTTAATCCGGGTACCGAAAATCCTGAATTCTATAAACTGTTAAGAGAAAGAGGTATTGAGGTCGATATCGCCTGTACCCTTATCCTTCTTTCGACGCAGCAATATTAGCCCAAGGTAGGTAAGAAGACCGTTTAGTATCAAAACAAAGAACCCGAATTCAAAACCAAACCAATTTAAGCTGTTTACACTAATGATGTAGGTAAGTATTGGAGATAGAATAGCCACCAATGGTACCAGTTTGTCCCGTACCTGCATTTTTGTGAACAAGCCAAAGCTGTATAAACCCAATAGAGGTCCATAAGTGTAACCTGCAAAAACAAAAAGCTTTGCAATAACGCTTTCATCTCTAATGATGTATTTAAAGGAGATGATCACAAGGATGATCGCGATCGAAACTCCAACGTGGATGATCTTTCTCACTGCCTCCTGCCTTTTAGGCTGATATCTTTTTTCAATGTCCAGAATATCTATACTAAAAGAAGTAGTAAGAGCAGTAAGGGCACTATCTGCACTACTGTAGGCTGCAGCTATCAATCCCAGGATGAAGAAAACGGCAATTCCCATTCCAAGTTCACCCGAGGTGGCGATCACGGGAAATAGATCATCTTTAGCCGCGTCAATGCCATTGGCACGTGCATATTCGGTTAAAAGTACTCCCAGGGCCATAAATAAAAGATTGGCAAATACCAGCACAATAGTAAACCAGAACATGTTCTTTTGAGCATCACCTAAATTGCGGCAGGTTAGATTTTTCTGCATCATATCCTGGTCGAGTCCGGTCATTACAATGGTGATAAATGCTCCTGAAATAAATTGTTTCCAAAAATAATCTGCACTTTTAATATCATCAAAAAAGAAAATTTTTGACAGTTCACTATTTGATATATGCGAAATAAGGTCTTCGCCCTGTATTCCAAGATCTTCAGAAACATAATAGATGCTTATCCCCACGGCTACTAGCATACACAGCGTTTGCAACGTATCTGTATAGACAATGGTCTTTATTCCCGACCTAAAAGTGTATAACCAGATCAAGAGAATAGTCATTATCACCGTTGCCCAAAAGGGTATTCCCAGGTTATCAAAAAGAATGATCTGTAACACATTTGCAACAAGAAACAGCCTAAAGCTGGCTCCTACAATACGGGACAACAAAAAGAAAGAAGCCCCCGTTTTATAGGAGTAGGTGCCAAACCTCCCCTCTAAATAGGTATAAATAGAGGTGAGGTTCATTCTATAGTACAGGGGCAGCAGCACAAGACCAATCACTGCATACCCTACGATATATCCCAGCACCACCTGCATATAGCTAAACTGGCTCGCCTCAACCCATCCGGGAACCGAAATAAAGGTGACTCCGCTCAGAGAGGCACCAATCATTCCGAAAGCTACTACATACCAGGGCGACTGCCGGTTTGCTTTAAAAAAGGTGTTGTTGTCGGAATTTCTTCCGGTGAAATAGGAAATGATGATGAGGGTTACAAAATAACCTGCTATGAGCAGAAGTATAGAGGAGGGCTGCATGTGTCAAATTTTCGGGAGCAAATTACAAAACTTCAGTATATCCACAGCAAGTCCCGCGAACACTTCTTTTTCTGGGAATTCTATTAAATATGAAGTAATTTTGGCCTATGGATTTTTCTTCTAAATTACTGGAGGAAGCTGTAAATGAAATGTCTCAGCTTCCGGGAATTGGCCGGCGAACCGCGTTGCGACTAGTGCTGCATCTTTTAAAACAACCGGAGTCTCAAACAGTGGCTTTGAGCAAGGCTTTGCTGGACCTAAAGACCCAGGTGAAATTCTGCAGGAATTGTCACAACATAAGTGACACCGATCTCTGTGAGATCTGTGCCAGTCATAACCGGCAAAAAGAGGTGGTATGTGTTGTAGAGGACATACGGGATGTGATGGCCATTGAAAATACGAGCCAATACCGCGGATTGTATCATGTGCTGGGTGGTAAGATCAATCCTATGGAAGGGGTAGGGCCTTCTCAGCTTACTATAAGATCTTTGGTGGAAAAAGCGAAAAATGGGGAAATTGAGGAGATCATCTTTGCCCTTAGCAGTACGCTCGAAGGAGATACTACCAACTTTTATATCTTCAAGCAACTTGAAGGAGTAAATATAAAGACCAGTACCATTGCCCGCGGAATTTCTGTAGGAGACGAACTTGAATATGCAGATGAGGTTACCCTTGGTCGTAGTATCATCAACCGTATTCCGTTTGAAAGCTCGCTCCGGAATTAATTCAGAAAAAGCACTCCGCTAAAAATATTGTAAATTTACCGCGAATTGGCAGGAGGAAAAAGGGTTAAATTCGGCCTAAATTTTTTCCGAAGCTGAATAATTATTATTGACTGAGCAATTTTTTTAATAGATTCGCAGTCAATTAAGTGTATATAATCTTCTAGATAAGAATATGGCAAAATTTGAACTTAAGCTCCCTAAAATGGGGGAAAGTGTTGCGGAAGCAACGATAACAAACTGGTTAAAAGAAGTTGGAGATACCATTGAAGCCGATGAACCGGTATTGGAAATAGCCACAGATAAAGTTGACAGCGAAGTTCCAAGTGAAGTTGATGGAGTATTGGTGGAGAAACTTTTCAATGCTGATGATGTGGTGCAGGTAGGCCAGACCATTGCCATTATTGAAACAGAAGGAGAAGGCGCAGCAGAAGTAACTCCCGTTGCCGACCAGCAGGTGCCATCGCCCGAAATTGAAGAAGCCGTTGCCCAGGCAGAAGGACGAGTGGAGGAAGCAAAAGCCATAAGTTCTGCAGATTATTCAGACAGCAACAGGTTCTATTCGCCGCTTGTGAAGAATATAGCCAAAGAAGAAGGAATTTCTTTTGAAGAGCTTGAGCAATTAGAAGGGACAGGGAAAGAAGGAAGAGTTACTAAAAATGACATTTTAGGATATCTTGAAAATCGTTCGGCTCAGCCGCAAAAACAGACACAGTCTCAACAGCAGGAACAGCCATCTGCACCTAAACAGTCAGCACCACAGCCTGCCAAAACACCGGTTAGTGTAAATGGAGAGGATGAGATCATTGAAATGTCCCGTATGGGTAAAATGATCGCTCATCACATGGTGGAAAGTACGCAGACTTCGGCTCACGTACAGTCTTTCATTGAGGTAGATGTAACCAACATCTGGAACTGGAGAAAGAAGAACAAAGATGCTTTTGAGAAAAGAGAGGGTGAAAAATTGACTTTTACGCCAATATTTATGGAAGCTGTGGCTAAGGCCATTAAGGATTTCCCTATGATCAATATTTCTGTTGATGGTGATAAGATCATCAAGCGCAAGAACATCAACCTGGGAATGGCAGCCGCCCTCCCCGATGGGAATCTTATTGTTCCTGTGATCAAAAATGCCGACCAGCTTAACCTGGTTGGTATGGCTAAAAAAGTGAACGACCTTGCCAACCGTGCAAGAATGAACAAACTTAAACCAGATGATATTCAGGGAGGAACCTACACTGTAACGAACGTAGGAACCTTTGGCAGTATTATGGGAACTCCAATAATCAATCAGCCGCAGGTGGCAATTCTTGCCCTTGGTGCAATTAGAAAAGTGCCGGCAGTCATTGAGACCCCCGATGGAGATTTCATTGGCATTCGTTACAAAATGTTCCTTTCTCACAGCTACGATCACCGGGTGGTGAATGGAGCTTTAGGCGGGCAGTTCGTACAACGAGTAGCGCAGTACCTCGAGAAATTTGATCCTAAAACAGACATTTAAAAGCTGTCAAAAAATGATAAAAAAACCACGGCCTAAAGCTGTGGTTTTTTTATATTAACTAATTAGCGTCCATTACCAATTTCCACTTCTAGTCCAATATACATGTATCGCCCCTACAGGGCTCTTGTCATAAGGTTCTCTTGAACCCGGGGTTAAAACCCCGGGTTCAAAATGTTTCGCCCCGCCGGGGCTTTTAGGTAAAAAAAGATTCGGCTATCGTTTCTCTGCTTTTTCGCACGGCTATCGTTCCTACGGAACTTAAAGCTGCCCACTGCTTATTCCTGAACACCGATCACTGATCACTGAACACTACTTTTACTATCTTTACAAAAATTGAATATTATTCCAATGGAGCTGAAGCTTACCAAACCCCTTTGTTTTTTTGACCTTGAAGCCACCGGAACGAATGTGGCAAAAGACAGGATCGTGGAGATCTCCATCCTCAAGATCTATCCCAACGGCAACCGTGAAAGCAGGACCTGGCTGGTTAATCCAACTGTACCAATTCCAAAAGACGTGGTGGCCGTACATGGTATCACCAATGAAAAAGTTGAAAACGAACCCACTTTTAAGGAGCTGGCAGGAACTGTCTATGAAATGATCAAAGGTTGTGACCTTGCAGGATACAATTCCAACCGGTATGACATCCCTTTACTGGCCGAAGAAATGTTGCGTGCCGGTGTGGATTTTGACATGAAAAATTCCCTGGCTGTGGATGTGCAAACCATCTTTCATAAAATGGAACAACGCACGCTTTCTGCCGCCTATAAATTCTACTGCGGAAAAGAACTGGAAGGAGCTCACGGGGCCGAAGCGGATGCTTTAGCAACTTTTGAGGTGCTTAAGTCCCAGCTGGACATGTATGAAGATAAGTTGCAAAATGATGTAAAGTGGCTGTCAGAATTCAGTTCCCAAAAGAATTGTGCAGATATCGCCGGACTCATTGCTTTTGACAAAAAGGGGAGGGAAGTTTTTACCTTCGGAAAGTATAAAGGCAAAAGCGTGGAAGATATTCTGGAGCAGGAGCCAGGTTATTTTGGCTGGTTCCAAAATGCTGATTTCCCGCTGTACACTAAAAAAGTGCTTACTGCCATTAAACTTCGTAAGTTAAATACCAAGCTTAAATAATCGTTCCAGCCGATGAAAATAATCTGTATTGGCCGCAATTACACCGAGCATATTGCGGAATTAAAAAATGAGCGGCCGCAGGAGCCGGTGATCTTTTTAAAACCCGATTCTGCTATTCTGCTTAAAAAGATGCCTTTCTTTATTCCTCCTTTTTCAAATGATGTACATTACGAAGTGGAGTTGCTGGTAAGGATCAACAAGATCGGGAAACATATTCAGAAGAAATTTGCCCATAAATATTATGATGAAATTGGACTGGGGATTGATTTCACTGCGAGAGACCTTCAGCAGAAGTTAAAAGAAAAAGGGCTGCCCTGGGAAAAGGCCAAAGCCTTCGACGGTTCGGCTGTCATCGGCGAAAAGTGGATCCAAAAATCACATTTTCAGGACCTTAATAATATTGCTTTCAGCCTTCAGAAGAATGGAAAAACAGTACAAAGCGGAACAACTTCTCACATGTTGTGGAAAATTGATGAAATAATTGAATATATTTCACAATATTTTACGCTTAAGATCGGAGATATTATTTTTACCGGAACTCCGGCGGGAGTTGGTCCGGTAGCGATAAATGATTCACTGACTGGCTTTATAGAAGACAAACAAATTTTTTCAATACAGGTAAAATGAAAAATTACAATTTAGACAGTGTCGAGGAAATGGCCGGCGGCGACCAGGATTTTGTAAAGGTCGTGGTCCAGACATTCCTGGAGGAGATTCCGCCAGATTTGGAGGGAATGAACCAGGCGGTGACCCAGGAGAATGCCGGCCAGGCTTACCAGTACGCGCATAAAATGAAGCCAAATCTTCAAATGTTCGGCCTGGAGCTTATGCCGCAGATAAGGATCATCGAAGAGTGGTCAAAGTCTGGTAAAGACAAGTCTGAAGTTCATGAAGCTGCCCGTATCATCACCGATAAATACAAAAAAGCAGAAACAGAACTCAAAGAAGATTTCGACCTGTAATGATTGCAGAAATTATCACCATTGGCGATGAGATCCTCATTGGACAGATCGTGGATTCCAATTCGGCTTTTATTGCAAAAGAGCTGAACCTTATCGGTATTTCGGTCTACCAGATCACCTCTGTGCAGGATGATAAGGACCATATTCGTAATTCCCTTAAAGAAGCTTCAGAAAGGGCAGATGTAGTAATCCTCACCGGAGGGCTTGGCCCCACGAAGGATGACGTCACCAAGTACACTTTTACCGAATATTTTGAGGATAAGCTGGTGCTCAATGAGGCTGTGCTTAAGCATGTAGAGGAGCTTTTTGAAAAATATAAAAAAACACCCGTTTCAGACCTAAACCGGGAGCAGGCTATGGTGCCGTCTAAAGCCAAGGTGCTGCACAATAAGAACGGTACGGCACCCGGAATGTGGATGGAGCAGGGGAAGAAGGTCTTTATTTCTTTACCCGGCGTGCCTTATGAAATGATCGCGCTGATGGAGGAGGAGGTGATTCCACGACTTCAGGAGAAGTATGACCGACCTTTTATCTACCACAAAACTATTCTCACCCGGGGAGAAGGGGAGAGTGCCATTGCCAATAAACTTGCAGGTTTTGAAGAAAAGCTGCCCACTCATATCAAGCTGGCTTACCTGCCGGGGTTGGGTCGTGTGCGCCTAAGACTTTCCGGAAAGGGTGAAAATGAGGAGGAGCTAATAAAGTCGGTGGAGAAGCAGGTAGAAGGCTTGTATGAACTTCTTGGGGATATAATTTCTGAAGAGCAGGAGGAGGACGAGAAGATTGCGGTACAGATAAGCAAGCTGCTTACCGAGCGCAAGCAATTCCTATCGGCTGCCGAAAGTTGTACCGGAGGAGCACTTTCTGCCGCTTTTACCACTCATCCCGGAGCATCGTCCTGTTTTAAAGGCGGACTGGTCTCTTATGCTACCCAGGCGAAGAGCGAGGTCTTAAACGTAAGAGAGGAACTTATCGAAAAATACAGCGTGGTAAGTGCCGAGGTCGCCGAAGCCATGGCCAAGAATGCCAAAAAGATGTTCAAAACTGACTATGCATTATCTACCACCGGAAACGCAGGTCCCACAAAAGGCGACAGCGATGCCGAAGTAGGTACTATTTATATCGGCCTTGCTACTCCTGAAAAAGTTTACTCGAAAAAATTTATTTTTGGCAACAGCAGGGACCAGGTAGTGAAACAGTCGGTCCAACAAGCATTTGAAATGATCCTGAAAGAAATCACAGGGGAAGTTAGAAGTTAGAAGTACGAAGTTAGAAGTACGAATGTTGTACGGGGTAGAGTTTATAGCCACGAATACACGAATGATTTTGACATTTTCTGTCTACCGCCTACAAACTGCAAACTGACTTAGTTTGGCGGGAATAGTCCCGTAGGGACTAAATATCGGTAGCAGAAATATTGCGGTGTGATCATTCGTCCCGTTAGGGACGAGATATGGGTTGGGTCGGAATTTCGGCGTTCAAACCTGCAAGGTTTTTTTTTGACCTTGTAGGTTTAGTTCCTATTAGGAGACCTGCAAGGTTTTGAAAATCTTGCAGGTCTGTAGCCGGAAAAAATTCCTAATTTTTCTCTTCCGGTTTATACAAAGTCCTTCAGGCACGATTGAAATTGAAATATTTTCTTCCGAAGAAATAATAGATTTTCAGCAGGAGGTGTCAAAAGTGGCATTTTCAGAAGCTTTTTCCGCAGCGGAGCTTCAGAAGTAAATTCAGAAAAATATTTTTAAATGGCTATTGGCTATTAGGTAAAAAAATCGTTAATTTGCAGCCTGTTTTGAAATAACGAGTTAAAGTATAGAGCAATGTCAAGAGTTTGTGAACTTACAGGTAAGAAAGCAATGGTAGGAAACAATGTTTCCCACGCGATGAATAAAACAAAACGTAAATTTGACGCCAATTTGGTTAAAAAACGTTTTTATATCCCTGAGGAAGATAAATGGATCACTTTAAAAGTATCTACTTCTGCAATTAAGAATATTAATAAGAAGGGAATCTCAGCTGTAATCAAAGAAGCAAGGGAAAAAGGATTTTTAAACAAGTAATCCTCACATTTAAGACGCAGTAAAATGGCAAAGAAAGGTAACAGAGTTCAGGTTATATTAGAATGTACAGAACACAAAGCATCGGGACAGCCCGGTACTTCAAGATATATTACAACAAAAAACAAAAAGAACACGCCAGATAGAATGGAGTTGAAGAAATTCAACCCTATCCTAAAGAAAATGACGGTTCATAAAGAAATTAAATAAGTAGGTCATGGCAAAGAAATCAGTAGCAACATTACAGACAGGATCAAAGAGGTTAACTAAAGCCATTAAAATGGTGAAGTCTCCAAAGACCGGTGCCTATACATTTGTGGAAGCTATTATGGCTCCTGAAATGGTAAATGACTTCCTGAACAAAAAATAAGTTATTTTCAAAATATTTTGAAAGCCGTCTCGATCGCCATCGGGACGGCTTTTTGTTTTTGTGTATATTTACCCCCGGCATCCTGCCCTTAGGTATTTTACCATTTTTGTACAATAAAGACTAAAGCAAATAATGAGTTTATTTAAAAAAATGTTCTCCCGGGAGAAGAAGGAGACCCTTGATAAAGGCCTCGAAAAATCTAAAAACGATTTCTTTTCCAAACTGGGAAAAGCTGTTGCCGGGAAATCCAAGGTTGATGATGAGGTCCTTGATGATCTGGAAGATGTGTTGGTGAGCAGCGATGTGGGTGTAGGGACTACCGTTAAGATCATCAACCGCATTGAAGAACGTGTTGCCCGGGATAGATTTTTGGGAACAGATGAACTGAACAAGATCCTTAGAGAAGAAATAGCTGCACTTTTGGCCGAAACCAATTCTGGCGAAGCTACCGATTTTTATGTGCCTACAGATAAGAAACCTTATGTGATCATGGTAGTAGGTGTGAACGGAGTGGGAAAAACAACCACTATCGGGAAGCTTGCTTACCAGTTCAAAAAAGAAGGAAAAAAAGTTGTGCTTGGTGCCGCCGATACCTTTAGAGCTGCTGCCATCGACCAGCTACAGGTGTGGGCAGACAGGGTGGATGTGCCAATAGTAAAACAACAAATGGGCAGCGATCCTGCTTCTGTGGCTTTTGACTCGGTACAGAGTGCCGTGAAGCAGAATGCAGATGTGGTGATCATTGACACCGCCGGCCGACTTCACAACAAGGTGAACCTCATGAACGAACTTACCAAAGTGAAAAGAGTAATGCAAAAGGTGGTAGATAATGCCCCTCATGAAGTACTCCTGGTGCTTGACGGTTCTACGGGACAAAATGCTTTTGAACAGGCCAAACAATTTACTGCCGCGACCGAAGTTACTTCCCTTGCTGTCACCAAGCTTGATGGTACTGCAAAAGGTGGAGTGGTAATAGGTATCAGCGACCAATTCCAAATCCCGGTAAAATATATTGGGGTGGGCGAAGGCATTGAAGACCTGCAGGTGTTCAACAAATATGAATTCGTAGATTCCTTTTTTAAATAAAATACCCACTTAACTTATGAAGAAAATTTACCTGCTGCCAGTTCTTAGTCTTTTATTCTTTTCCTGTAAAGTTGATCCCCAGCAAGGAGAAACTGCCGTAGGACCCGAAGTTCGATGGGAAGCCATAGACGAAACTGCAGAGCTCGAAGAACAGTCTGCCCACGAGGTCGAAAGGATGCGTTTTAAATTGATCAACTCCAAATACCTGGACAAGAACAGCCTCTGGGCTCCTTTTGAAGATGATCTTGCAGATTTTTCTGCGGAAAAATATGAAAGGCTCAAGCCTATCATTATGGAAAGAACAATTCCCGAACTGCAGCAGGCGGTGAAGACAGGCGCACTGACTTACGAAGAACTTACCCTGTTCTATATCTATCGCATAAGACAAATAGAAAGCAACAACAATAAATCCCTTAATGCGGTAATCGCGCTCAATCCCAATGTAGTGGAGGAGGCAAGGCAGCTGGATGAAAGAGCTGCACCCGCGGTGAATGAGAATTCGATTTATGGAATGCCCGTCCTGCTGAAGGATAACATCAATACTTCTGAAATGAAGACAACGGCAGGTGCTCTGGCTCTTGCCGCAAATCAGCCTTCCAAAAATGCCTTTATTGTAGATCGTTTGGAGCGGCACAAGGCGTTGATCCTTGGGAAAGTGAATCTTAGCGAATGGGCATATTACTTCTGCGACGGCTGCCCCTTAGGCTACAGTGCCGTGGGAGGCCAGACTTTAAATCCCTACGGAAGAAAAGAATTTGAAACAGGTGGTTCCAGCTCCGGAAGTGGGGTAGCGGTAGCAGCAAATTATGCAGTGGCGGCCATAGGTACCGAAACTTCAGGTTCTATTCTGTCACCTGCTTCAAAGAATTCGGTGGTAGGTTTAAAGCCTACGATTGGATTATTAAGCCGAAGCGGAATTGTTCCAATTTCTTCCACTTTAGACACTCCCGGACCCATGACCAAATCTGTGATCGATAATGCCATCTTACTTAATGCCCTTACCGGAAAAGATGTGGAAGATCCAACTTCAGTCGAAGGCGGAAAGAATTATTTGAAGAACCTTTCTTCGGAAGGTCTTAAAGGAAAGAGAATTGGGGTAATGAAGTCTCTGCTTTCAGATTCCCTGTACAATTCCGCAGTAGAGCAAATGAAAAGTGAAGGTGCTGTAATTGTAGAATTTGAAGCACCGGAAATTCAGCTGAACAACTTCCTGACGCTGCTCACTGCCGATATGAAAAAAGATCTGCCGGCTTACCTTTCTGAATATGCGGATGAGGAAATTACATTTAAAAATGTGGAGGCTATAACGAAATATAATCTGAAGGATAGCCTTCTTAGAGCCCCTTACGGGCAGCAGCTCTTTGATGCTATAGTTGCCGATACCACCAGCGCCGAAGAACTGGAAAGGATCTCTGCCGAACTTCAAAAGAGCGGAAGAAAATTCTTTGATGAGCCAATGCAGCAGCACAACCTTGATGCCGTGGCTTCTATTAATAATTATCACGCATCTTATGCGGCAGTTGCGAAATATCCTGCCCTTGCGGTACCTGCGGGACTGGAAAGTACAGGAGAGCCTAAAAGCATCACCTTTATTGCCAAACCTTTTGAAGAAGATAAACTGCTGGAAATAGGTTATGCCTTTGAGCAACAAACCCATTTGCGCAGGGCACCAAAGAACTATAATTAATATGTCTCACAGAAACCTGGTGATCCTCACCAAGATCATCCTTTTCTACAGCATTTTTTATATCATTATGAAGACGATCGCCATTTTTGGCGGCGCCTGGTTCGTTCCTAATTTGTTATTGATGATCCCTTTTTTGATCCTTGGGATCATCTCGGGAATTCAGGTGAAAAGGGAGAATTACTCCTGGTGGTTCGTAGGTATTGGCGCCGCGGTCATCATCCTTACCCGTATCTATGAAACTGAATTTTCGGTATGGGTGCAGCAGCAGGTGATTAGCTAGAGCATTTTTTGAATTATTGGTTTTGCCAACCTGAACTTGTTTCAGGTTCTATAAACGAAGCGGTTGGAGCATACTTCAGCCGTTTTTTTTGTGCCCGGTTTTTAAATGGTGACATGTTTTATTCTTCTTTTACGGGTTTCGGTAAACTTTTTTAACAAAATTTTAATAAATTTACTGACTTGCACAAGAAATTTTTTATCCTTCCCGGATGGAGGTGATAAATTACAGGGTTTTGTTTTTTATAAAATTGTGCCAGCAACATTAACACCACTTAAAATTTACTCACTGTGGGATCTAAAACCTGCTTAACTATACTAATGTCGTGTAATGACATTAAATGGCGTGTCCAATTTCTTGTATTGACGTACTAATACTTCCATTTAAAGGATAGATTTGATCAAAAATTAGACATACTCAGCATATGGAACTTTCTGAACATCTAAAAAAATTAAGAATAGATAACGGATTTTCTCAAGAGGAATTGAGCGAGAAATCAGGTTTAGGTTTACGGACAATACAGAGATTAGAAAATGGGGAAAGTAGTCCGAGAGATGACACTTTACGTTTATTGACTAAAGCCCTAAATGTACCGAATGACTATTTCAAAGAAAATAAAAATACTCATATGGTTAATACGGTCAAACGTGGTTTTCGGATTCGGGTTCCTTGGTTTGTGATAAGTCTCACAATTATTGGTAGTTCATTAGGGGTTATTTTAGGATTTACCTTTGTCTTTTCAAATAAACAATTGCTAAACGATGCAGTATCTTTCATTATTATAATAACAATTGCAGTGCTCTTTATGGGGATAGGTTTACTAATTGGAAGTTTAATGGAAAAAAGGTTCAAGAAAAAGTAACCCTGCTTCAAATACAGAATATAATTATTACGCAGGAATTTTTCTTTTTAGTATGATAATACATACTGCAGTGGAGATCATTTCGCCGGGATATTGGGAGGATTTTGATGATTGGGTATTTGGGATAATGATGCTTCCTTTTGGTTTTCTAAGCACATATTTATTATATCAGGGTTTAGAAGCAACCTGGAAAAAGAATTCAGCAAAGATCTTAATTGATCCATTTGATCTGGAGTAAATATTCCAGGACTATCCATAACCTATTGCTGGGTATTTTCAGGTATTCTTTGCCTCCTGTTTTCAGCTTTGCAACACCCTAAAAATTTTTCTCTATAATTTGATATAATTCTGCTTGCTCATCATCCATTTTCAGTAGCTTAGTTTTTGTGTGCTTTGAATCTGGAAGAGTATAGGTTACG
>JAAVJQ010000001.1 GCA_012038135.1 Salinimicrobium nanhaiense | reverse complement strand
AAAACCTTACTGCATAACCACCTTCTATAAATAATTTATAAATCCCGGATTCCTTAGAGGCATCCGGGATCTTTTTACTGAATACAATTTAAATAAGGAAAAGATCAGCGGTCGTTTTTCCCTTTTTGACTCCTCTAAAAAAGCATCTAGTTCAGGCGTTCGATTACCGTCTTAAGCTTCTCCCGAACCTCACCGGCAATTCCGGCGAGGTCTTTATTTTCAACCGCACTCATGGAGGCAACAGGATCTACTGCAGAAACTTCCGTTTTTCCGTTTTCGTTCTCCTGAACAATTACGTTGCAGGGCAGCATGGTCCCTATTCTGCTTTCTGCAGAGATTGCCTTATGCGCCATCTGCGGATTACAGGCTCCCAGGATCCTGTACTTTCTAAAATCTAAATCAAGTTTCTTCTTGAAAGTTTCCTTTACGTCAATTTCGGTAAGGATCCCGAATCCTTCTTCCTTTAATTCCTTTGTGACTTTATCTATGGCCTCATCAAATGAAGTGTCGAGGACCTTTGAAAAATAGTAACTCATATTTCATTTTTTTTAATTCCCTTAAATTTAACTCTTTTAAACCTTTAAACGAAAATCCCGGTATTAATCTTATGTGAATTTGGAGCACAAAAAAGCCTAATCAACAAAAAGAATAAATTCTGCAGCCAATTGTTCATGTAGTTGTGTAGTTGCGATCATTGGCAGGTCGAAATCTGAAGCTTCAGGCAGCATGGGCAGCCCTGTACAGCCAAAAATGATCCCATCTGCTCCTTTTTGCTTTAGCAGCTCCATTTGCTACAGGAAAAACCTTTAGCCTTAACAGAGAATATTCCCTGCGTAAGTTCGGCAGATACGAAATGATGCAAATTTCAGCTGTATTTCAATGTAAATTTATGCCTTTGGTCGGGATTCCTTCAATTCCTGTTTCTCATTGTTAATTCCGAATTTTTTCAGAATATCTTCCATCAAACACCAGCGCGTAAGGGAGCTTTGTAATAGATTAAACCCAACAAAAGCTGTGAACCACAACCAGTTGTTATTTACATAAACTGCCAGAAGCAGACTGATAAGGATAAATGTGCCGGCAATGCCGCGAATTACTCTGTTTAGCATAGTTGAAAATTTTTATTTGTTATTTGTTAATTGATTATTGTTAATTGCTCATTGTTAATTGTTCATTGTCAAATAGATTGTTCTATGGGTAAAACCACTGCACGGATGGGATTATTGGTTTCCATTTTGTTGTTGAATTCGCGTACAGTGCTGAAAAAATCGGTGATCTTTTCCTCATCTGTGAACGAGAAGAACATGGAAGATTCATTGCCTCCCTTTTCTCCCGGAAACCAACTTTGTGTGGCAACCAGGTTATTCCCGTTTTTATAACCGTCAATCTCTGAGGAGCTAAAGGCTTCAATATTTGCTTTTTTGAATTGTTTCAAAACTTCCTTTTGAAATTCGGAAACGGCTGTTACTATTAGTAGTTTCATCTTGTCATTGTTTAAGGTCTAATGATTAAGGTTTAATTTTTTTATCAGTTGTCGGTTGTGTTGTCGGTTGCAACCCGCAGCTTCCGTTATACCCCCCGGCCCCCTTGGAAATTCAAAATTCAAGGTTCAAGATTCAAGATTCAAGATTCAAGGTCTTAACTTTAGTTCATTACTTCGTACTTCTAACTTCGTATTTCGTGCCCCCTGAAGGGGGAGAAGGGGCTCTGGTGCCAAATGACCTCTCGACGAGCTTGTCCTGAGCGATAGCCGAAGGGCTCGAGGTGACAGTTTGAATTTGGCTCTCCTCCGCTAAAGCTACGGCGGGTAAATGCTTGGAATGGGGGCTTTCCACCCCGCAACCTGCAACCCGAAACCCGGAACTCATAACTCATAACTCATAACTCTGAACTAGAGAACTCAGTTTCTCGTTTCTCCACAACATCCTTCTTTTCCTCCCTATCCTCATACTTCTTCCTTTCGATCATGTAATAAACCAGTGGTACTACCAACAGCGTAAGGAAGGTTGAGACGATCGTTCCTCCCATCAGCGAGATGGCAAGTCCCTGGAAAATTGGGTCGAAGAGGATCACAAAGGCTCCAATCACTACCGTACCGGCAGTTAACAGGATAGGAGTGGTCCTCACGGCCCCGGCTTCGATCACCGCCTGCTTCAACGGAATTCCGTCTTCGAGTCGCAGGTTCACAAAGTCGATGAGGAGCACCGAGTTCCGCACCATGATCCCGGCCAGCGCGATCATTCCGATAAAGGAGGTGGCGGTAAAGAAGGCGCCCATGATCCAGTGACCCAGCACAATTCCTATCAGCGATAGCGGAATGGCTACCATCATCACAATAGGTGCTCTAAAGTTCTGGAACCAGCCCACGATGAGGATGTAAATGATCACGATCACTCCCAAAAATGCGATCCCAAGGTCACGGAATACTTCCAGGGTGATCTGCCACTCTCCGTCCCATTTCACGGTATAGTCATCTTCATATTGCGGCTGACCCATATACAGGTCGCTGATCTCATACCCTGCAGGCAGGTCGATCTGCTTCAGTTTTTCTTCCATTCCGAGGATGGCGTAAACCGGACTTTCCAGTTCTCCGGCCATATCGGCGAGCACATACACCACGCGCTTTTGGTTCTTGCGGTGGATGCTCTTGTCCCTTACAACTTCTATTGGCGTTACCAGGTCGGCAATGGGGATCATTTGTCCCTGTTGGGAAGCAATATTGATCTGCAATATATCCTGAACCGAGGATTTTTCCTCCTCATCAAGCGCCAGCACGATTCCCACCCTCTGGGTAGCTTCCTCGTCATACAGCTGCGTGATCGCACTTTCTCCCAAAGCAGAATTCAGGGTATATACGATCTGCTGAGGTGCGATCCCGTACAGCATCGCCTTTTCCTTGTCGATCTCGAACTTGTATTCTTTTTGATCGGCTTCCACCATCCAGTCAATATCCACCACATCTTGAGTATTGTGAAGAATGGTCTTAATACTGTCTGCAACTGCGATCTGTGTTTCATAATAGGGTCCGTAAACTTCTGCGACTATGGTTGACCGTACCGGAGGTCCCGGCGGAACTTCCACCAGCTTAATATTGGCACCGTATTTATCTCCTATCGCCTGAATATCGGGACGCAGTAGTTTCGCGATGTCATGACTCTGCAGGCTTCGGTCTCCTTTTGGAAGCAGGTTCACCTGAATATCGGCAGTGTTGCTCGCTCCCCGCAGGTCATAGTGACGTACGAGTCCGTTGAAGGTGATAGGGGCAGAGGTACCAATGTAGGCCTGGTAATTCACTACCTGTTCGCTTCCGCTTAGATATTGACCTACTTCTTTGGTCACCACGGCTGTTCTTTCCAGGGTTGTTCCCTCGGGCATGTCGATCACCACCTGAAATTCATTCTTGTTATCGAAAGGCAACATTTTCACGGCCACATCTTCCGTAAAGAACAAGGCAACAGATCCCAATAAAAGGGCAATTGTAATTCCGAGGAAGGACCAGCGGATCTTTTTATTATCGATAAGTGGTTCTTCAAAGCGCTTATAGATGCGGTAGATCATGGAATCTTCAATGCCTTTTTCAGCCTCTTTTACCGGTGCACCTTTTTTCTCCTTTTCACGCAAAAAGATGAATCCGAGGTACGGAGTAATGGTTAAAGCCACAAAAAGGGACAGGATCATCGCGATAGAAGCTCCAATAGGCATTGGGCTCATATAAGGTCCCATCAATCCGCTTACGAAGGCCATTGGCAGTACCGATGCGATCACCGTAAAGGTCGCCAGGATAGTTGGGTTCCCCACCTCGTTGATGGCATAAAGCGTGGCCTGTTTGAACGGCAGGCGTTTCATCTTGAAATGCCGGTGCATGTTCTCGGCAATAATGATCGAGTCATCCACCACGATACCGGTTACGAAAACAAGGGCGAACAAGGTGATCCTGTTCAGGGTGTAATCCAGCATGTAATAGCTAAGGAGCGTAAGGGCAAAGGTGATAGGTACCGAAAGAAATACTACCAGTCCGCCACGCCAGCCCATGGCCAGCATCACCACCAGGGTTACGGCTATGATCGCGCCTATTAGGTGCAGCAATAGTTCCCCTACTTTGTTCGAAGCAGTTTCCCCGTAGTTTCGGGTCACTTCTACATTTACATCTGCCGGAATAAGGTTCGTTTGCAGGTGCTCCACTTTTTCCAGGATCACATCGGCGATCTTCATCGCGTCGGCTCCCTTGCGTTTTGCTACAGATAAGGTTACCGCAGGATATTCCCCGGGGTATTCCGAAGCATCTATTGCCTGCCCAAATCCAAAATTCACATAGGACTTAGAGATCTCAGGCCCGTCCTGCACGGTGGCAATTTGCTTCAGGTACACCGGTTGTCCGTTATTAACCCCAACGATGAGGTTCTCCACATCCTGGGGGGATTCCAAAAAGCTTCCGGAGCTAACCAGAATTTCACTGTCGTTGCGGTCAAAACTTCCGGAGGAAAGCTGCTGATTTGAAGCTTTGATCTTTTCAGAAACCCCAAGCATATCAACTCCGCTGGCAGCCATCCTGTCCTTGTCGAGCACCACTCGCAGTTGCCTGTCACGACCGCCAATAGTATTCACAATTGAAACATCTTCTACCTTTTCGATCTCATGACGCAGCTCGTTGGCCATTTGCCTCAGCTGGTAATCATCATAATTTTCGCTCCACAGGGTGAGCCCCAGTACCGGAACATCGTCAATAGCCCGCGTCTTCACCAGCGGCTGAGTCACATTTGGGGGGAACTGGTCCATATTCTTCATGAGCTCGTTATAAAGCTTCACATATGAACGTTCAATATCCTCGCCCACGTAGAACTGCACGATCAACATCCCCTGTTCCTCCATGGAAGTAGAGTAGACATACTCCACACCCGGAATGTTTGATACCATCTTTTCCAGGGGTTTGATAATGCGCTGTTCCACCTCGGTGGGGCTGGCACCCGGGTAGCCTACAAAAATGTCGGCCATGGGCACGTCGATCTGCGGCTCTTCCTCGCGGGGAATTAAAAACGACGCGTACACACCCACGATCATGAACACGATCATGAGCAACACCGTCAATTTCGAATTTATAAAGCCTTTGGCAATCTTGCCTGCTAATCCTTCTTTCATATTTTTAATAGTTGTTTGGGTTTGTCCACCGAAGTATTCTACGTAGGTGGGCGTGACCCTACGGGTCGGGCTTTCGGCGCTACACGGTAGCTGCCTCTATCCCTCACGCGGGTTTTACTCCTTTACACTAACTTTTGCTCCGTTGAACAATTTTCCGTCTGCCAAAACTATATAGGCTTCATCAGGGTTGAGCCCGCTAAGAACTTCTACCCGGTCTCCGTAAGTCCTTCCCAGTCTCAGCCACCTTAGCATCGCAGTATTCTGCTGACTCACAGTGTAAATTCCTTTCAGGTCACCACGGGTAATGATAGCTTCTGTTGGGATCATCACCGCTTCAGCAGTGTTTTCCTGCTTCTCTACCGGAAACCTCACCGTGGCATACATGCCCGATTTCAGGCTGGCTTCGGTTTTTTCAAGAGCTACTTTCACCAGGTATTGTCCGCCGGTGTTGCTGGCTGATGTACTCACTTCGGCAACGGTTCCCGGAACAGACTGGTCAACAGAATTTACCATCACATCGACACTGGTTCCTGTTTTTATTTTGGAAATACTTGATTCCGGAACTCTCGCAGTCACCTCAAAATTTCCCGGAGCTTCTATGGCCAAAAGCGGCTGACCGGGATTGGCCATAGTGCCTTCCTCGGCAAATTTGTTGGTGATGACTCCGCTGAAAGGAGCACGAATGTTCACATAGGCGAACTGGGAGTTCACCTCGTTTCTCATTTGTTTTGCTGCCTCAAGCCTGGCCTGCGCCATCTCGAAACGCGCGGTCTGGTCGTCCATCTCCTTTTGGGAAGCCGACTGCTCTTCGAAAAGTGCCTTAAAACGCTCGTAATCTTTCTTTGCGTTGTTAAAGGCGGCTTCAGCTTCGGTGATGCCGGCGTTTACCTGGGCGCGTTTTGCCTGCAGGTCGCTGTTGTTGATGGAAACCAGCAGCTCTCCTTTGTTCACTTTGTCTCCCACCTTCACGTGGATATCATCGACAAAGCCCATCATGCGGGTGCTAAGGGTGGCGCTGTTTACCGCTTCGATCTTCCCACTGGCAGTGAGAAAACGATCTCCCGCCCCCGATGGTGTTTCCACCTGCACAGGTACAACGGGACCTTCATTCACCGCCTGCTTTTTATCATCACTTCCGCAGCTCGTCGCGAGTAATCCCAGGGAAGCTAATGCTAGTGTGTATATTGTTTTTATCATTTCTATTGGTTCAAGGTTTAAAGTTTAATGTTCAAGGTTTTTTTAATTCAAAATTCAAGGTTCAGGATTCAGAATTCTTCTTCTCTGTCACCTCGAGCGGAGTCGAGAGGTCTTTGTACTCCCGACTCCCTTTTTCCCCCCGGCCCCCTAAAGGGGGAGAAGGGCATTTTGGTTCAAATTTTTATTTCGTTTTCAGTAGCGCTTCGACCTTCCTCCCGCTGTCGCGGTCGGCTCAGCGTGACATTTGTTTCTATAATTCTTTTTTCGTTTTGCCCCGCCCTAAAGGGAGCCGAAAAAAGTATTTTTAGAGTGGTATTGGAATTTGGTGCTTGGTGCTTGGAATTTTTTCCTGCCCATTGTCCACTGTCCTCTGTCCACTCTTTACTCCACACTCTCAGTTAAAAATTCCAGATACGCTACTGCGTAGTTATATTCATAAACAGTTTGATAATACTCCAGTTGTTTTTCTGAAAACTGGGTTTCGGCTCCTAATAGATCTGTGGTTTTTTCGAGTCCTTGCTCGTAGCGGTTGTTACGGATTCGCAGGGCTTCTTTGGATTGCTCCATTGCCAGTTGGGTGAGCTGCAGTTTGTTTTCTGCATCCTGTAAGGCGCGGGTGGCGCGGTTGAGTTCCATCTGACTCTGTTGTACGTGTTGTTCCAGTTCAAGTTCTGCCTGTTTGAATTCTGCTTTGGACTGTTGGGTCTTTCCGAAGCGCTTGGTTCCGTCAAAAATATCCCAGGTCAGAGCAACTCCGGCCATATATCCGTTTGCGTCCCCCTGGAAGATCTCGTCATCATAAAGTTCATAACTTCCGAAGGCATTAAGGCGTGGCAAAACTGACATTTTTGAAGCCGTATACATTTTCTTTCTCGCCTCGGTCGCCAGCTCCATGGCTTTGATATCGGAACGGTCGCCGGGAAGGGCAGGGGTCGTAACAGAGTTCATCTGCACGCTGAGGGAATCCTTTGGTAGCAGTACCACGTCAGGGGATTCGCCCATGAGGAACATGAGGTAGTCGCTCGCATTCTGCACATTGCTCCTGGCGTACTGCAGCTGATTGTTCACCTCGGTCACGCGGACTTCCACCGCCAGCACATCTGATCGCTGCAGGTATCCCTGCTTAAAGTTGTTTTCAGCCAGTCTCAGGTTCGCCTGCGCTGTTTCCAGCGCCTGCTCCAGCACGGTGACCGCTTTGTGAGCGAGCTGCAGCTGCATATAGGCTTTTTCGGTTTCGAGTTTCATGGCGTCCCCGGTGCGTTCGCTCTGCAGCCCGGTCGCCTGCATCTTGTCCTTTGCAGCGCCACGCTGCCAAATGCCGTCCAGGTTGATAAGCGGTTGCTGCACTTCCACTTTGGTAGCGAAATTGTCGATACGGTGGGGGTCATTGAGCCTTGCCGGATCGAAATCACTTTGGGTGAGGCGCTCCTGGTTCAGTTTGGAACCAAAGGCCATGAGGGGATTATTGGTGGTCATCCCAGTGTGGGAGACGCTTATGTTGGGTAAAAAGACCGCATTAGTTTGCCGGTATTGCGCCCGGGCTGCCAGGAATTCCTGTTGGGAGATCTTTAGCTGACTGTTATTCTCCTCTACTCTTTGCAGCACTTCCTCTTTTCCAATGGACACGGTTTCCTGGGCCTGTAAAAGGAAACCAAAAAACAGTACAGGAAAAAGGATAAGGATTCTTGTTCTTTTCATCTCTTAAAATTTGTGAGACAAAAGTACCCTTAGGATCTCCCGTTATCAGTAACATTTGTTACCTACGGGTGTAGCATTTGTTACAGAAGGAGTGTGTGGGGAATGGGGGTTTTTGGGAGGTGATGTGGGAAGGAGATTTCAGTTCTGGTTAGGTGAGACTTTTTAGGATTTGCTAACGTCGCGAATAACAAAAGTTCCGGATTGGGAGACCCGAATTTATCAGTTAAACATGGTCTTTAAAAGGTAGTCCAATGCCATCTTTGGAAGGTATTCCGCAATGTGTGTTATTCATTTCTGTATGTAGTACTATTTTGGAATCCCTTTTTTTGTAGGATTATCAATCCATGATTTGACTTTTTGTAAAAAATCCCAAACATCATTTTCTTTTGGATTTAAATAATTTGGGTCATCAGGGTCATCACCCATTATTCCGAAGATATCAATTAACCACTTTGATCCGTGTCCTGTGACATTTTGTTCTTTTAACCAAGATTCTAATTCCCCGTTTCGAACTACAAAAATTCCATAATCTTCTAATTGGTCGAAAAAGTTATTACAGGTCTCCTTTGTGGCGTCATCAAGTATTTCAATTCCTCCATCTCTTTTCATATTTCTTCCAGAATTTTCGAAAGCAGTTTTCAAAGAGCACCAAACTCCAAAAATTGATTGGAATATGTGCGGATTTGAAGATTTGAAAATGAAAGGGAAAAATTCCAAGCACCAAGCACTAAACTCCAAAAATGGTTAATTAGAGAATGGTGTTTGGAGAATAGTGGTTCTGCGAAAATCTGCGTGATCCGCGGGAAAAAAGTAATCAGTGGTCAGTGGTCAGTGATCAGAAAAAAAGACCTCTTTGCGCTCTTTGCGGTTGAACTTTGCGAGAAAGGATTTCGAATTCAAAATTCAAGATTCAAAATTTGAGATTACACTGGAAAATCTTCGTTCTAAAAGAGCTCCTGCTAAATGACATTTTCTAAACACTTTCTTTGTGCTCTTCTTTTTTGACTTTGGGAGCTTTGTGTGAAAAGATTTCGGATTCGAAATTCAAGATTCAGAATTTGAGAACAAGCTAGAAAAATCTTCGTTCTAAAAGAGCTCCTTCAAAATGACATTTTCTAAACACTTTCTTTGTGCTCTTCTTTTTTGACTTAGTGAGCTTAGTTTGAAATTTTATTGCTGAATAAAATCCTTCTTCAGTAAAGAATAGATTTCCGTATCCAGGAATTTTCCATTGTAGAAATAGTTCTCCCTAAAATATGCTTCCTTCACAAATCCCATTTTTAGCAGGAGTTCCCGGGAGGTGGTGTTGGCGGGATTTATGTTCGCTTCGATGCTGTGGAGCCCCAGGTTTTTGAACCCGAAATTGATCACTGCACGCATGGCTTCTTTCATATAACCACCGCCCCAGAATTCGGGCATCAGCGTATATCCTATCTCTGCCCTGGCGTTGGTTCTGTCGATCTTGCGCAGGATGATATCCCCTAAATAATGTCCGGTGCCGGCAGCCGTGATCACCCAGAAAAATCCGCTTTTCTTTTCATAGCTTGCCAGGTTTCGGGCGATAAAGGCTTCAGAAGTCCGCACATCCAGATGCAGATCTGAATCCATATAGGTCATCACCTGCTCATTGGAACGCAGTTGCTGCAGGTGAGCCGCATCTTTCAGTTCCTGCTTCCGAAGACAAAGCCGCTCCGTTTGCAGCTGCGGAAAATTATCAAAATATTTCTCGTTGATCATAATGAGATAAAGATAAGGTTATTCCGATTTGAAGATTTGAAGATTTGAAGATTTGAAGATTTGAAGATGAAGAGGAAAAAGTGATCAGTGGTCAGTGATCATTGCTCAGAAAAAAATATAACAGTGGAACAGGGGAAAAGAGATTCACAAATTATCTGTGCACCTGCCCGTCCGTCAGGCGGGTCCGTGGCTTTTCTTTGCGGCCTTTGCAAAACCTTTTTGTGAAAAGATTTCGGATTCAAAATTTGAAATTCAAAATTTGAAAATACGCTAAAGAATTTTTCGCTCTGAAAAAGCTCCTTTGAAATGACATTTTGAGAACATTTTCTTTGTGCTCTTCTTTTTTGTCTTTGTGAGCTTTGTGTGAAACCTCTTAAATTGTATAAAGTATATTGAATATTGTATAACTGATAATACTGAATAAAACTGTCAACTATTATTAGAATGATCTAAGTGCAGCAAATGGTGTTCCTTCTTTAACCTCTTCTTTTAAGTTTGATAAGAAGAACCGAAGATTGTGACCTATGATATTGCCTTTAGATTCAATTCATGCTTACTTTGCAGCCTTAAAAATGATATTAATGGATTGGATTTTAGAGCCATGGCCGTGGTATGTGGGAGGGCCAATGATCGCAGGGGTCCTGTTCCTGCTCATATTTGCAGGAAAGAGGTTTGGAATGTCTTCTAATCTTGAAACTATGTGCGCCATAGGCGGGGCGGGAAAAAGAGTAGATTACTTTGCATTTGACTGGAGAGCAAAGCGCTGGAACCTGGTTGTGGTCGCAGGTGCGGTCATTGGCGGTTTTCTTGCAGCAAATTTTCTGAGTGGAGATACTGCCGTGGATATCGCTCCCGAAACTGTTACCACTCTGGAGTCAATGGGTTTTGAAAGTGCGGGGGAAGCCTATTTACCAAATGAACTTTTTGCCACCGAAGCTTTTACAGATCCAAAGGCCCTGGCGATCTTACTGATCGGCGGAATTTTAATTGGCTTTGGAGCCAGGTATGCCGGGGGATGCACCTCGGGTCATGCGATTTCGGGACTCAGCAACCTGCAGTTACCCTCTCTTATTGCTGTGGTGGGCTTCTTTATAGGAGGTCTTATTATGGTTCACCTGTTATTCCCTTTAATCTTCTAAAACATGAAATATTTAAAATTCTTAGTCATTGGGATCATCTTCGGCATCGTGATGTTTAAAAGTGAAGCCGCTTCCTGGTTTCGTATCTATGAAATGTTCCGGTTCCAGTCTTTCCACATGTATGGCATTATAGGCTCTGCGGTAAGTCTCGGCATCCTGGGTACCTGGCTAATCAAAAAATTTAAGCTGAAATCTATTGATGGAGCACCCATTCAATTCACTCCTAAGGCCAGGAGTTTTAGCCGGTATATGTTTGGGGGAATTCTCTTTGGATTAGGCTGGGCCCTGGCAGGCTCCTGCCCCGGACCAATATATACCCTTATTGGAGCGGGATATCTTCCAATCCTGGTCACATTTTTAGGAGCATTACTTGGAACTTATATCTACGGACTGCTGAGGGATAAATTACCCCACTAGATCATGAACCAATTAAGTCTTAAAAAAGACTTTAAACATAGCCCCTTTTCCTTTTTTACTATTCAGCTCGATCCTTCCGCCATTGGTTTCAACCATTTTTTTGGCAATATATAAACCCATTCCGGTTCCTTTTATATCCTTCCGAAGCCTTAAAGCTTTCTCAAAGACCTTTTTTTGATCTTCCTCTGCTATTCCGGGACCGTTGTCTGAAATAAACAGCACGATAAAATTCTCCACTTTTTCTGTACCGATCTCAATTATAGATTGCTTTGAAGGATCCCGGTATTTAATGGCATTATGGATAAGATTGTAGATAATACTTCTCAAATGGTTCTTTGGAAAATTAACTTCCGGCACCTTTATAATCTTCACCACCCTTATCTTATGAAGCCTTATCTCGCTCTTTAAAGCAGTAAGTACATTTTCACAAACATCTCCAATTTTGACCAGTTCCTCCGGCAGCTCATCTTTTCCTATCTCTTCATTCTCATGGGTAAAGTCATCGACTAATAATTCCAGGGCTTTGGAGGATTGCTTTAATGTTTTGATCCAGCTGTTAAACTGCTGTACATCATTTTTCTTATGGGCCTGGTCAAGGGCATCTGCCAGTAAAGTAATTGCCGCAATGGGCTGTCTAAGATCATGCGACAGGGAAAACATGAGCGTCTGGTGACGGGAATTCAGTTTTTCCAGCTCTTTGATCGCATGTAATCTCCGGGTGATATCAATAAAGGTGATGATCACGCCATTGATCCTGTCCTCCTCATGCTCCACATAGGGAATGACATTCATTTGAAACCAGTTCCCGTCTGTAGTCTGCACTTCCTTTTCTATACTCCCGTTGGTTTCAATAACTTCTAAAATATCATCCACTACATAAGGGTATCTCAGGTTATCTTTGATATCATTGATGCTCCTTCCCACATGGTCATAGGACAGGGAAAACTGCTCCATTGCAGGCGGAGTGAAGATCCTTAAGATAAGGTCTGCATCAACAAAAAGCTGGGGAATTAAAGTATTAGAGAAATAATTAGCAAGGTCAAAATTGAGTTTTCTTAGTTGACGCGCATCATTTTTGGGGGTCTCGATCATTGAAAATTTTAGAATTGCATAAAGGTCGTGATAATTAAATAAAGGAGTAGCTCAAAAACTTTTTAAATTTTAAGAAAATATTTAGTTTTACTTAAAACCCGTCCCTAAACATAACATGATGGATCGTCCTGCCGGTTTTTTCAAAAGATTAGTTTTCCCGGTAACCCCGTTGGTTGTACTTGCCGTCCTTAGCCTTGCGGGCAGTATTTGGGGCTTCATAAGAATATTTACTACAGATCAACCCACGGCCTTCATGGAAGCAATTGTCATTGCAATATCCCAGCTGGTCCTGGTACTTTATATTGTTGACCGGGTCATCGTGAAGTTTCTTAGTTACAAACAATTGTTCTTTGGCGAAATATTTCTTCTGATTGTGCTTATCTTTTCTTTCTTTTATTCGCTGTTTAACAATTAACTTAAGTATTCTCCTAAAGAAAAAAATTTTAAAGTTCAAAGTGATGTTCAAATCTCATAACAGTCGTTCACAAAAATTTCGGATCGTTATACTTCTAATAGCCACGATGCTGCTCATTGCAAACCTTTTTAGAATAGAGTACGGGCAGCTACTATCCGGAGAAAACCTGGGTGAAGCTTTTGGGATCTTAGCAAATCTTTTCCTTATTGCAGCTATGAGAGTATCCCTTAGATATACGGCGAAAAATGGGGAATCATAATTACTTTAATAGTCTCTGAAGCGAATTCTCAAACTAAATAACAGCCACAATATGAAATTAGGAGCATTTTCTGTAAGCCTCAGTGTAAAGGATCTGCAGGCCTCAAAAGCATTTTACGAGAATATAGGATTTTCGGTTGTTGCCGGAGACTTTGGAAAGAATTACCTCATCATGAAAAACGGAAATGCGCTCATAGGGTTGTTTCAGGGCATGTTCCAGGGAAATATCCTCACCTTCAATCCCGGATGGGATGAAAACGGAAAAAACATGGAGGAATTTGATGATGTAAGGGAAATTCAGAAACAACTGAAGGCAAACGGCATTACTGTGACCCCGGAAGCTGATGAGACCACCACCGGCCCTGCTAATTTCATGGTTACAGATCCCGATGGTAATGTGCTCCTGTTCGACCAGCACAGGTAGCCAAAAAAATAACCCTGCTAATCATATCAGCAGGGTTGCATTTTGTAGCCTCGCCAAGAATCGAACTTGGATCTACAGTTTAGGAAACTACTATTCTATCCATTGAACTACGAGGCCAATTGAGACCGCAAATTTAAAAACTTCCTGCCGGTTTTAAGGCCGTAAACCTCATTTTTTTGTTCTAAAATAGACGAGATTTGAGGTATTATTTTATTTCTTACTTTTAAAGACATTAATACCAGTTAAAAATGCGAATATTTCTTGCCTTACTTTGCTGTTTGCCCTTAGGTCAAAAGCTTTCTGCACAAAATCATGAGATCATGAAAGATCCCTTTGCGCACACCTACTCCATAGTTGCACGGGATGCGAAAACCGGCGAAATGGCTGTTGGAGTACAAAGCCATTGGTTTGCTGTAGGTACAAGTGTTTCCTGGGGAAAAGCCGGGGTTGGTGTGGTTGCCACCCAGTCTTTTGTTAATCCCGCCTACGGTCCCAACGGACTCGAATTAATGGCTGAAGGTAAATCTCCTGAAGAAGCGCTGCAGCAATTACTGGCACAGGACGAGGGGCAGGCCTACAGGCAGGTGGCTTTTTTAAATGCTAAAGGTGAAACTGCCGTGCATACAGGAGAAAAATGTGTGGAAGCTGCCGATGATTTTGCTACTGAAAATTTTTCGCTTCAGGCCAATATGATGCTCAACGATAAAGTTGTTCCTGCCATGAAAAAAGCATTTTTGGAACATGAGAATCTGCCATTGGCAGAACGTGTCCTGAAGGTATTACAGGCTGCTGAAGCTTCCGGCGGGGACATCCGCGGAAAACAGTCGGCAGCACTTATTGTTGTTGGAGCCGAAAAGGTGGAAAATCCGTGGGAGGAAAAGAAGATCGACCTGCGGGTGGATGATCATGCCGAACCTCTTGTAGAGCTGGAACGCCTGCTGAAGGTTGCCCGTGCCTATGAATTCATGAACCGGGGCGATCTTGCCATGGAAGAAGAAAACATAGAAAAAGCATTGGAGGAATATGGAAGTGCAATGAAATTGTTCCCCGAAAATCTTGAAATGCAATACTGGACTGCCGTTGCCCTCGCCAACAGCGCAAGAATGGACGAAGCAAAACCCATTTTTGACACCGTATTCAAAGCAGATCCCAATTGGAAAGAAATGACCAGAAGATTACCGGCTTCGGGCCTGTTGAATATTTCTGAAAAAGAACTTGAAGAGCTTACTAAATAAAAATTGTCATGAGAAAAACTAAACTGAATTTATTTGTACTCGCTATAGGATTGACTTTTATGGTTTCCTGTAACGACAGCGAAAAAAAGGCTGAAGCTTCCACCAAAGCTACTCCTGCCGCATCCGAAAATACTACCAATGCTGCTTCCGAGGAGGTAAAGATCAATCCTGCGCATGGTTTGCCAGGGCACAGATGTGATCTTCCCGTTGGAGCCCCTTTAAATGGTACTGCAGCAAATAGGGCTACACCAACTTCTACTAACACCACGCAATCCACCACGGTTTCGCCTATAAGATTGGATCAATCTCCTTCTGTCAATCCGCCACATGGGGAACCGGGACATGATTGTGCTGTTCCTGTTGGAGCGCCGTTGGATAAATAAACTGTCAAAAAAGATATTTTTGAAGGTTGTTCAAAAAGCTGAATAAAGCTTTTTGAACAACCTTTTTTTGTTGCTTTTTCTCCTTCTGAAAAATCATTAATTTGAAAAGAAAAAATTTATGGAAGAGGAGGCATTAAGGTTCGCCACTGAAGCCCACGGCGAACAACAAAGGAAATTCACCAATGAACTCTATATCGAGCATCCCAAACGGGTGGCAGAGATCGTAAAAACTGTTCCCCATACTCCCGAAATGATCTGCGCTGCTTACCTGCACGATGTGGTGGAAGACACGCCGGTTGAAATTGAAGAAATAAAAGAGAAATTCGGAGCTAAAGTGGCTCAGTTGGTTGGGGAACTTACCGATGAGTTCATGAAGGTGAACTATCCACACCTCAACAGGAAAGCCAGAAAGCAAAAAGAGGTAGAACGGCAGGAGAATATTAGTCCACAGGCCAAAACCATCAAATTAGCCGATGTTATTGACAACACGCCAGATATCGTAAAGAACGACCCCGGATTCGCCCGTAAATACATTTATGAAATGGAAGCCCTCACCCGGGTGCTGGTAGGCGGCGATAAAGAATTGTTCGATCGCGCCCGCCGGGAAGTAGCAGCAGGAAAACAGGTTTTGAAGAGGAATAGATAATGACATTTTTGACACTCTCGTTTTTAAACCGTTAAAACGGTTTATGGTTTTCGATCCTCTTTACCACGGATTAAAATCCGTGGCTATAGGAAATTAAATACCGGTAAAACCACCAAAAAACCTTTTTGACACCATGTTGCTAAACTATTGATATGGATTATCTTTAGGGTCGATATTTTACCACAGATAAAATCCTCAGCTAAAGGAAAATAGAAATAAAATAGCCCCGGGTTTTAACCCGGGGTTAAAGGATCAAAGGAAACAGAAATGGTTTTAACCATTTCCTCTCACGTATGATTTTATTTTAGATCAGTTTGTGGTTCTCCATTATTCTTTATCACGGATGAAAATCCGTGGCTATAGGAAATCCCGAAAAAGAGGATATCTACAGGGAGTTAAAATTGTTCTTGACACGAGTCTTGTTACCAAAGATGAAAATCCGTGGCTAAAAGAAATCGACAGAGGATATCCTCAGAGGTTAAAATTGGTGGCTACAGGAAAACAGAAATAAAATAGCCCCGGGTTTTAACCCGGGGTTAAAGGATCAAAGGAGACAGAAATGGTTTTAACCATTTCCTCTCACGTATGAATCTATTTTAGATCAGTTTATGGTTCTCCATTGTCTTTTACCACGGATTAAATTCCGTGGCTATGGTATATTAGATATGAGTGTTCCTACAGTAAGAATCAGGCTGTTCAATATTCTGATGAAGAAGGAATTACTAAAAAGGAATTCGTATTTTTGATAAAAAGCACACAGATGGATTTAGAGGCTAAAAAAATATCTTTTGTTCAGGAATTTCTTCGTTTACAAAACGAAGAAATTATAATTGGATTAGAAAAAATGCTGCATAAAAGCAAAGCAGAGTTACTTGAAAAAGAAATGAAACCTATGTCGATGCAACAATTTAATACCGAAATTGATCAGGCACTAGACGATTCTAAAAATGGACGATTGACCAAGGCATCTGAATTAAAATCTAAAGTACAAAAATGGGGTTAACTGTTTATTGGACTCGACTAGCCGAAGATAAATTAGAAGATATATTTCACTATTATATTATAAATTAAAAACCAGTAAAAAGAGAGCTGCAAATTTGATAAATGGTATTATTGATTCTACCATTGCTTTAGAAAAGACTCCGAAAATGGGTCAAAAAGAATTTCTAATTAAAGATAAAATACAAGATTTTCGATATTTAGTTTTTAAAAACTATAAGATTATGTACTGGATTAATAGAAACCAAAAACGAGTGGAGATCGCCAATATTTTTGACACAAGGCAAAATCCTGAAAAAATCAATCAGACATAATAGCAGCCAGTTACTAGTCCGGTTTTTTAAATTGCTTTTTCGAAAAATATTTCCAGAGATCTCTTATTCAACGACTCTGATTTTGAACCGTAAAACGGTTTAATGTTCTCAATTTTGTCTTTACCACGGATAAAAATCCTCAGCTACAGGAAAACAGAGAATAAAATAGCCCCGGGTTTTAACCCGGGGTTAAAGGATCAAAGGAGGCAGCAATGGTTTCAACCATTTCCTTACCCCACTAGAGTCTTGGTTCTTGTCTCTTGTATCTTACCTCTTTTTAATCCAATCCTCCCTTACGAGTAGGAGAGCGTGGTTCGGGCCAGGTTTGAGGCTCACCTGTTCTGGGGTTGTTCTTTAATTTGATCTGCTCTCTGGAGGTTTGCTCCTCGTCTTCACTCGCCATATAGGCAAGAACAGCAGTAAGGATCACATTATTTCTCACGTCGTCAAAAACGATCTTGTCATAAGTATCACGGTTGGTGTGCCAGGTGTAGTTCCAGTATGCCCAGTTCAAAGAGCTAAGGTTAAAAGCGGGAGCTCCTGCGGCAACAAAGGAAGCATAATCTGAACCTCCTCGCCCGGGGCTACCGGGAAAAATGGTTTCTATATGCTGAGAGACAGTATCGGGTACTTTTGCCAACCAGTCTCCAAGATAATCATAGGCGTGTAAAAATCCATTCCCGGAGATATTTACCACTCTTCCGGTTCCGTTATCCTGGTTGAAAACCGCCTGAATGTTCTTCACAATTTCGGGATGGTCTTCCACAAAAGCACGGGAACCGTTAAGCCCCTGCTCCTCGCTTCCCCAAAGACCAACTATAATAGTACGCTTTGGGTTTGGATAATGCTTCTTCAGGATACGGGCAGTTTCCATCATTACGATGGTTCCGGTTCCATTATCGGTTGCGCCGGTTGCGCCGTCCCAGGAATCAAAATGCGCCGAAAGCACGATATATTCTTCAGGAAATTCAGTTCCTTTTATGGTAGCGATGGTATTAAAGGTTGGCACCGTACCAAGATCTTTAGATTCCGAAGTAACCCGAATTTCCGGTTTGCTGCCGTTTTCGGCCAGCCTGTATAGTAGTCCGTAGTCTTCAAGAGAAAGATCAAGCGTTGGGATCTTCTTAGTGTACGCTCCAAAGACCTTATTTACGCCAAAGCCGCGTGACCAGTTGGAGGTAATGATCCCTGCAGCACCGGCATTTTCAAGAGCAACCGGCAGGGTACGGGAATTGTATCCCATGGTGCGGAATTTATCTCTCCAGGCGCTGCTTTGCTCTTCCCGCTCTTTTTTCATCTTTTCAAAAGAAGCTTCAGTCGCAAATTCTTCCCAGTTATAGTCGGGTCTTCCGGTTTCCTCCTTCATAGAGATAAGGACGAACTTTCCTTTAGCTTTAGGCAACCACTTTTGGAAAGCCAGGGAATCCTGAATTTCTTCAGGCAAAGTGATCACCTCGGCGGTAACCGGTTTTTTTCCTGTTGATGGGCTCCAGGCAAGCTGTCTGCCTTCCAAAGTTTGCAACCTTGGGCTCACCATATCAATGTGAGTTACGCCGCGCTCCCAGCCGCGCCATTCACCCCACTTTTGTTTTTCCGCAGGAATACCCCAGCTTTCAAACTTTTTGACCGCCCAGTTATGAGCATTGTTCATTTGTGGTGTTCCTACGAGACGGGGACCAATACTGTCCAGCAGCGAATGCGCCAGGCTTTCGAGCTTTGAATTTTCTTCGGCTTCCTGTACTATATTTGCGATCACAGGATCTTCCTGGGCTGTAATAACATTTCCCGCCAGAAGTAAACAGAGAGACAAAATTCCTGAAAGTTTTTTCATTAGAAGTTGAGTTTTAGATGAGGTTTGCTTCAAATATATCAAAACCAACTCAGATTTAAGAAGTAAGAAGTACGCCGAAAGTTTCAGGGACTTCTGAAAACCTGACGGAATTTCAGGAAAATGACCATTTGTCGGAATCTATTATTCTTCCAGATTTCTTTAAAACCCTGTGAAATGGCAGGTTACCGGGAATTCTTCCGAAGAAACAGAGAAAACCTTCAAAAACGCAAGGTCCTGTACAGTCTTTGTACACATTAGCACAAAATATTGAAGTAATGAAAGTTTTAGTTATTGGAGCAGGAAACATGGGCCTTACCTATGCAGAAGGTATGGCCAGATCAACCTTTTTAAGTCGCCGCAAGCTTTTGGTTTTCGATGTGTCTCCAGATAAGATCATCCAGCTAAAAGAAATGGAGATGTTTGACGTCTATGAAAAACTTGAAGATGCACTACCCGGAGCCGATGTGATCTTCCTGGCTGTAAAACCCTACCACAGCGAGGAGCTCTTCGAAAAAATGAGACCCTTGATGAATAAAGAACAGATCGCGGTTTCATTAATGGCAGGAGTGACCATTGGCACCATTCAAAAAGGTCTCGGAATCAATAAGGTGGTTCGTGCAATGCCCAATTTACCCGCACAGGTGGGAAAAGGAGTCACCTCTTATACCGAATCAAAAGATGTTTCCCGCGTGGAATTGTTGATGATAAGGAACCTGCTGGATACCACCGGAGAATCGATCCATGTGGAAAACCAGAAATTCATAGATGCCTCTACCGGAATTTCGGGAAGCGGGCCTGCCTATGTCTTCTATTTTATGAACTCTATGCTGGAAGCAGCCTTAAAAATGGGATTTTCGGAACACGATTCCCGCGTCCTGGTGAGTCAGACCTTTGAAGGGGCGGTAGAGTTATTCAACCAGAACGATCTCTCCCCTACTCTATGGATGGACCGCGTGGCCTCAAAAGGAGGAACCACCCGGGCAGCCCTGGATTCCATGGATGACAATAACGTAAAGGAATTGATCAAAGAAGCTGCCTACGCTGCTTTTGACAGAGCTGTGGAATTGGGAGAAGAAAGTTAAATGGATTCAAAATTAATTTTTTTGAACGTCCCGGTTAACGCAAGTGCGGAGTTGGGGAAACGAATTGATCTTTTGATTGCTCTTTTTAAAGGTAGTCAAAAATGGCATTTTTGACTGGTCTGCCGTATTTGTGTTGTTAGCTACTGGCGGTTCCCCGTAAATATGTTTCAGGAGTCATTACTGCCATTTCACTCTTTTTATAATCTTTAATATTTCTGGTTAAAACAATACTTATTTTACCATTTTTAACTGCTGAATAATTTTGTAGCGCATCTTCAAAATCTTTGAAATCTGAGTTTAATGAATCAAGCACTACTTCTTTATCAATTTGTAAAACATCAACTATTGTCAAAAGTTGTTTTATTTTTTCAATTACGATATCGTGTTTAGCAGTTTGTCTAAGTAAATAATATGTGTTACAAATAATTACAGGAGTTGTAAATCCTTTTATCTTGTTTTCCTCACATAAGTTTAAAATTTCTGTTGCAAACTCTGCAAATGGTTCTCTGTCAAAGAAGAAATCTAAAATAACATCAGTATCAATAAGGACGTTTTCCATTATTTATATTTTTCTTCTAAACGATTTCTCAGTTCTTTTTTGTAGTCCATATCTTTGGGCATTTTGAAAGATCCCTTTAAAGATTTCACTATAGGATTCAGTTTTCTATTCTTTTGTTTTTGTTCTTCTTTGGTGAGCATTTTTAAATAGTTTTCAATGATGTCTGAAAGACTACGATTTTTTTCTTTAGCGTAATCTTTTGCCTTTTTTATGATTTCTTGTTCTATCGTTAATGTAAGTTTAGTATTCATGACCTTTTTATTAAAAGTTATAAATACAAATATAAAGAAGAATAAGGTTACACGTGTTATTTTTTAAAAATTAACACACTTTGTAATCCGCTTGTAACTAACTTGCGGATAAACCTCACAGTTTCAAAAACCTGTGAGGTTTTTTTGTTTCATTAGCTGGTGACCATAAGTGCTTCAGAAAATATTTGTAGTTCTTCCCGCATCTTTTTATCTTAATTATATAATACTTTTGCGCTCCCTGCCGGAAACATACAGGGACATGACTTCCACTTATTTTTTGGAAGAAAACAGCGATTAGAATGAATCCACAGGTAAAAAATTCAGGAGAACCAAAGCGGCTTTTTGACTGCCTTAGCTATCAATTGGAAAATTTCCCTCTGCCCGATATGCTTGCAGCCAAGGAAGAAGGAGAATGGAGAAAGTACAGTACCGCAGAGGTAAAACAAAAAATAGATCAAATTAGCGCTTCCCTTCTAAAAATGGGAATTTCGGGAGGTGACGGTAGTGTTGAAGGCAGAGACAAAATTGGCATTATAAGCCAGAATTGCCCCGAATGGATGATGGCAGATATGGCTATTCAGCAAATTGGTGCCGTCTCTGTTCCGGTTTATCCAAATATTACCAATGCCGAATTACAATTCATTCTTCAGGATGCTAATGTGAAGATGGTCTTTGTGGGTGACAATGCCCTCTTCGGAAAGATCATGGAGATCGAAGCAGAACTACCTGCTTTGCAGAAGATCTATTCCTTTAAGGAAGTTCCGGGAGTAGCACAACTTACCGGATTAATGCAGGAGATCACTCCCAAAGAAAAACTACAGGTAGAGGAACACCGGGAGCAGGTAAAGGAAAATGACCTGGCGACAATACTTTATACTTCAGGCACCACGGGAACTCCAAAAGGTGTCATGTTATCGCACAAGAACATTCTGAGCAATGCTATGGGCGCTGCAGAAGTTATTCAGGAAGTTGGAGTTAAAGGCAAACGCGTGATAAGTTTCCTGCCTCTTAACCATGCCTTTGAACGTATGGCGACCTACTGCCAATTCTATAGCGGGGCAGCTGTTTATTATGCTGAAAGTATGGATACCATTGCTGTCAACCTTAAGGAAGTTAAACCCACTTTATTCACCACGGTTCCCCGCCTCCTCGAAAAGGTGTACGAGGGAATTCTGGCTAAAGGAAACGAACTTACCGGAATCAAGAAAAAACTCTTCTTCTGGGCCTTAGGTTTAGCTGAAGAATTTGAGATCAACAAACCAAAAAGTCTATCCTACAGGCTACAGCTTGCTTTGGCAGATAAGCTGATCTTTAGCAAATGGAGAGAAGCCTTGGGCGGAGAAGTAAAATCCATTATTACGGGCGCCGCCGCGTGCCAGGTGAGATTGTTGCGCATTTTCACCGCCGCCGGGATCGTGATCCAGGAAGGTTACGGATTAACTGAAGCCTCTCCCATTATAAGCGGAAACCGTTACAACGAAAAGAACAGGATGTTTGGCACCGTGGGTCCCTTGCTAAAGGACGTAGAGGTAAAAATAGCCGAAGACGGAGAAATACTATGTAAAGGTCCCAATGTGATGATGGGATATTATAAACGACCCGATCTTACAGAAGAGGTGATGGATGGGGAATGGTTACGTACCGGGGATATCGGAGAAATTATCGACGGAAAGTTCCTGAAGATCACAGATCGTAAAAAGGAGCTCATCAAAACCAGCGGCGGAAAATATGTAGCTCCACAGCCTATTGAAAACAAGATGGTAGAGAGCCCATGGATAGAACAGATCATGGTTGTTGGGGAATTTCAGAAATTTGTTGGTGCTCTGGTAGTTCCCGCCTTTGAAGCTCTTAAGAAATGGTATCTGGATCAGGAATTACCTTACCCGGGAAATGACAAGGTTCTTCATGCCGCAGAAGTGAAACAATTGATCAGTGATTCTGTCAAAAAATACAACCTCAACTTCAATCCGGTAGAACAGATCAAACAATTCCGACTGCTCCCACACGAATGGACCATTGAAGGGGGAGAATTAACACCTACTCTCAAACTAAAAAGGAGAACTATTACGGAAAAATACCAGGAGTTTATTCATTCTATTTATAGTTAGGTGTTGCTGACCTGCAAGGTTTTGAAAACCTTGTAGGTCTCATTTTGTAAATGTTAGGAATTAAAAGACCTTATAAATGGGATCGTGAATTGCAGGTTTAAACTTGGAGAAAATTTCCCCCGATTTGCTTTATTCCGATAGGTTTCTGAAAGAACAATTTTCACCTTACTTTTTTGTCACATTACTTAGGGAAATAAAAATTTTAAATTATATTTGCAACCGCAAAAATGGTTGCGACAGTCCTCCTTAGCTCAGTTGGTTAGAGCATCTGACTGTTAATCAGAGGGTCCTTGGTTCGAGCCCAAGAGGAGGAGCAAAATTTTGAAGTTGAATTTTTCTTTTGGGCGAGAAGCCTGTCCCGAGTCCCGATGCTTCGGGATCGAGGGAAGCCCAAGAGGAGGATCAAAAGTCAAAGCAGAGACTTAATAAAAATTGCTGACGTATTGAAATTCCTCCTTAGCTCAGTTGGTTAGAGCATCTGACTGTTAATCAGAGGGTCCTTGGTTCGAGCCCAAGAGGAGGAGCAAAGCCCCCACAAATATTTTTTGTGGGGGCTTTTTTTTTGAACAGTCTGATAAGGTTTAGCTTCTATTCATTGGTAGAAAAATCATACTTAATAAAAAAGTATATTAGTCTTCAAACTATTCCTCAAATGCACTCCATTAAAAAAATTACTTTCTTTCCACTAGGGCTGCTTTTTCTTCTAACATCCTGTAATTCGGCAAAGGATATCTCTCAGAACATTAGTCCTCATAAGGAAATAAGCTATAGCACCCTTGCAGCCGATCGCCTTCTTTACATTCTTTCGTATGAAATTCCGGAGGAACATTATGAAATCGGTTTTCTAAATCCTGAAGGAGAGGTGGCTATAAAACCAGTTTTCGATAATGCCACCGATTTCTACGGCAATTATGCCAATATTATAAAAGATTCTATTTTCGGATTTGTCGATTTAAACGGTAATCACAAACTTTTTCCGGAATACGAGCAGGTGTACTGGTACTATTCGGATACCGGATTTGCAAAAAATAATGACAAATTTGCCCTCATTGAGAGGAATGGAAGGCTGATAACCGATTTTATTTTTGATAAAATAGATTTGCCCAATGAAGGATATTTTCCTGTGGAGATTAATGGGAAATGGAACCATGTAGATTCCGAAGGAAATTTTGTCTTTAAGGAGAACATTCTGTTGAACTGGGACCAAATCAACGATTCTTTGGTGGTTATTTTGGATTCAGAAAGAACAGAATCCAATAAGAATCCCAAACAGGGGATTATGAATATCTTCGGAAATATTATACTCCAACCAATTTATCAGGATGTTACTCCTGTTTTTTCTGAAGGTTTGATGCGGGTTAAGAAAGAAGATCTCTATGGCTTTGTGAATAGAAATGGAAAAGTTATAATTCCTTTTGAGTACCAGGAGATCGGATTTGATTTTAAAGATCAATTAGTTTATGCGAAGAAGAATGGCCAATGGGGTTTTGTTAACAAGAAAAACGAACCGGTAATTCCATTTATTTACGATAAGGTAAGTTCATTTTCAGAAGGCTTGGCTCAGGTTATTAAAAATGGCAAGAGTGGCTATATTAATAAAAGAAACGAGGTGGTGATTCCACTAAAGTTTGAGCCCCTATGGCAAGGTGGGTTCCATAACAACAGAGCCGTATTTAAAAAGGGAGATAAATATGGCTATATCGATAGAACAGGGGAATTAGTTATCGACCCCATCTACGATTCAGCTCTACCTTTTGAAAATAATAGGGCCTATGTCCAGATGAACGGGAAAAGTGGTTTCATTGATCCCGACGGAAAAGAAATTATCCCGATCAGGTTTAAAGAGCTATGGGGAATGAAAAACAATAGGATTAGATATACGAAGTAAAAAGAAGGATTTTCAAATTCCAGTTTAACTTTCCCAACAACAGTAAAGTTTTCCCAGGGGCAAGTCCAAAGATATTAACCCTCCTGGAATAAAAAAGCCGAAATAACTTCCGGCTTTCTATTTTTAAGCAGTCAGAGGAAATTATTCAAACAACCAGCGGTAAATATCATTTCCGTTGGCGAACAACACCAGCGCGATCAGGATCACGAATCCCACCAGTTGGGCGTATTCCATGAATTTCTCGTTAGGTTTTCTGCCGGAAATCATCTCATATAACAGGAATACCACGTGTCCCCCGTCCAGGGCAGGAATGGGTAAAATATTCATGAAAGCCAGGATAATAGAAATAAAGGCAGTGGTCATCCAGAACGCCTGCCAGTTCCATGCATCGGGGAAAAGTCCGCCAATAGCGCCAAAACCTCCCACCTGTGTGGCTCCTTTTTTAGTAAATACATATTTGAACTGAGCCACATAGTCGTGTAGCGTCCAGTAAGCGAGATCAAAGCCTTTTTCTATACTTTCAGAAAAAGAAAAATGCTCCTTGCTAATTTTTATAGAAGCTTCTGGATCAACATAAACTCCTAAATTCCCTTCTTCATTCGGAGTTAGCTTCACCTCATTCAGCTTTTTCTCAAGTGCTTCTGCTTTTGCCTGGTCCATTTCCACACTTTGCATTTCTCCGCCGCGGCTATAAACCAGTCTTAATTCCTCCCCCTGACTCTGGTCTACCTTTCGGGTTAATTGGTGCCAGTATCCTATTTCAATGTCGTTGACAGAGATGATCCTGTCTCCCTTTTTTAGGCCGGCAAGATCTGCCGGACTCCCTGCAATTACCGAATCCAGCACGGGAATGGTCATGGGAACAAAAGGCTGCATCACCCCCTGTTCAAACATTTGTGAACCTATATCTTCGGGCACGTCAATGGTTTCAGAAGTTCCGTCCTGATGTTCTACAGTGATATTCTTCACATCGCGTAGAAAAAGATATTTATTGATATCAATACTGTTCTTAAGTTCCTGGTCGTTTACTTCCAGGACCCGATCTCCGTCCCTAAAGCCATATTCCTTGAAGGTATCATCAACCGCAAAACCATTGGGCATATCATCCGGCGCAATATAGGGGCTTCCCCATACGAACACCACCATCATATAGATGAAGAAACCTAAAATAATATTTACCGTTACACCACCCACCATGACTATAAGACGCTGCCACGCAGGTTTACTGCGGAATTCCCACGGCTTGGCAGGTTGTGCCATTTGCTCGCGGTCCATGCTTTCATCGATCATCCCGGCGATCTTCACATAACCTCCGAGTGGTAGCCAGCCTATTCCATAAACGGTATCTCCAATCTTCTGCTTAAATAGGGCAAATTTAACATCGAAAAAAAGGAAGAATTTCTCCACCTTGATCCCAAACATCTTTGCAGGAATAAAATGGCCCATCTCATGCAGGATGATGAGAATGGATAAACTAAGTATTAATTGTAATGCTTTTATAAAAAAAGGATCCATAGAATTCTTGGATAAATTAAAATCGCACAAAAGTAAACTTTTAAAGGTTCTCAAAAAAGCTAAAAGCTCATAGGCTTCAGGATCAGCGAATTTTAAAGGGAGAGCAATGTAAAATGGAATTTAGAATCGTAATTTTGCAGGGAAATTCAAGAGACCATGCTCAAATTCTTTGCGAAATATAAATTCTTCGGAATTTTTCTCTTTGTGCTTTCGGCCATCATCATCACCATCATCTACAGCATTTTGTCTCCCGAAAAGCGACTGCCGGTATATCAGCCGAATATGGTGAACAATGAGCTGGTGGATTCTACCCTGCAGGAAGTGCGGAAATATCACACCATTAAAGATTTTAAGCTCTATAACCAGAATGGAGATACCATCACCCAGGATTTTTATAAGGATAAAATCTATGTAGCAGATTTCTTTTTTACCACCTGTCAAACGATCTGTCCCATAATGACAGATCACATGCTGCAGATCCAGGAGAAATTGAAAAATGATGAAGATGTGCTGTTACTTTCCCACACTGTGATCCCCAATGCCGATTCTGTTCCACAACTCAAAAAATATGCCCTCGAAAAAGGTGTCATCGATGCCAAGTGGAACCTGGTAACCGGAAACAAAAAAGACATCTATGACCTGGCGAGGAAATCCTACCTGGCATCAAAGTCAGACGGCGACGGTGGTCCCTTTGATCTCATCCATACAGAAAATTTTGTGCTTGTTGACAAGGAAAGAAGAATAAGAGGCTTTTACGACGGCACAGATGCAAAGGCTATAGAGGAGCTGCTGGCCGATATCGAGATCCTGAAAAATGAGTATCCATAAAGCCTCGATTCAGCAGATAAAAGTTTAAAAAATACTTTTGTAGGTTAAGTTTTTTCTAATCGTGAAATTTACCCTATTTTTGTCTTGTTTAAAATCAATCTAAATAAACATTGACTAAAACCATTGTCGATCTTAAAAGGGGCCAGCGCGGTATAATTAAGAGTTTTTCTACCGAAAATATTCCGTTGAAACTTTTGGAAATGGGGTGTCTGCCCGGGAATGAAGTGGTTTTGGTTCAAACTGCTCCCTTCAGGGATCCCCTTTATCTTAATATAAATGGTAGCCACCTCGCCATAAGAAAGGAGACTGCCATGCACATCGAAATAGAAATTCTCCCGTAGCCATGGCCAAACAGATCAATGTCGCACTTATTGGCAATCCTAATACGGGTAAAACATCAGTTTTCAACCAACTTACCGGCCTTAACCAGCAGGTAGGTAATTATCCCGGCATCACGGTAGAGAAGAAAGAGGGTATTTGCAAACTTCCGCGAAACATTAAGGCACACATACTTGACCTTCCGGGAACCTATAGCCTGAATGCCTCCTCACTGGATGAGAACGTAGTGATCGAGTTGCTGCTTAATAAGAACGACAAAGATTATCCAGATGTAGCCGTCGTGGTGAGTGATGTGGAGAACCTGAAACGTAACCTGCTCCTTTTTACACAGATCAAGGACCTAGAAATCCCTGCTATTCTGGTCATCAACATGGCCGATCGCATGAAACGCAGAGGAATAAGCATTGATGTTGCGGCAATGGAACGGGAGTTGAAGACAAAGGTGATCCTGGTGAGTGCGAGGAAACGGTTGGGGATAGATGAGCTTAAGGAGCAAATAGCCAACTTCAGGCATATTTCAACAGAACCCTGCCTTCACGCCTCCTCCATGGATCCGGATTATTTTAACCGGCTGCGCAATGCTTTTCCGGAGCAATCCCTGTATAAGCTTTGGCTGGTGATCACACAGGATGTGAATTTTGGGAATGTAAACCGCAACAGCTTTAATATTCGGGAGGATTTTGTCACCAAGGATGAAAGCACTCTTAAACGCATGCAGCAGAAGGAAACCATTCTTCGGTACAAATTTATAAATGACGTTCTTAAAAAGACAGTAACTGTTGATGCTAATGCTGCAAAAGGTCTACGCGCAAATTTAGATAAGGTCCTCACCCATAAGGTTTGGGGGTATGTGATCTTCTTTAACATACTCCTCCTTATTTTCCAGGCGATCTATGACTGGTCCAGTTATCCCATGGATTTTATTGATGCCTCTTTCATGAAGTTGAGTGAGATCACCCGCGGATTTATGCCGCCGGGACCCTTTACAGACCTCATTGCTGAAGGAATCATTCCGGGATTGGGAGGGATCGTGATCTTTATTCCGCAGATCGCATTTCTATTCCTGTTTATTTCGATCCTGGAAGAAAGCGGTTATATGAGCCGCGTTGTATTCCTTATGGACCGCACCATGAGAAGGTTCGGGTTAAGCGGAAAAAGTGTGGTGCCACTGGTTTCGGGTACTGCCTGTGCCATACCTGCGGTTATGGCCTCAAGAAATATTGAAGATTGGAAAGAGCGGCTAATTACCATCCTGGTAGTGCCTTTTACTACTTGTTCTGCCAGGCTTCCGGTTTACCTCATCATTATTGCACTGGTTATTCCCGAACGCTCCTTTATGGGATTGAACCTACAGGGATTAACTCTTATGCTGTTATACATGCTGGGCTTCGGAATGGCAATATTTTCGGCCTGGGTGCTTCATAAGATCCTCAAGATCAAAAGCAAATCCTATTTCGTTATTGAAATGCCCAATTATAAGGTGCCAATGCTCAAAAATGTCGGGATCAATGTGGTGGAAAAAACCAAAGCCTTTGTGTTGGGAGCAGGAAAGATCATTCTTGCAATCTCCATCATTCTCTGGGTATTGGCCAGCTATGGACCGGGAGATAACTTTAGCAACGCACGTGAAATTGTGGAAGCGCAGAATATTGAAGCCAATTTACCGGATGCAGAACTGGATGAAATGGTGGCTTCGTATAAATTACAGCATTCCTATATTGGAAATATTGGTAAGGCCATCGAGCCTGCCGTGGCACCTCTCGGCTATGACTGGAAAATTGGAATAGCTATTGTGAGTTCTTTTGCGGCACGGGAAGTTTTTGTCGGCACCCTGGCTACGATTTACAGTGTGGGCAGTGATGAAGAAGAAACGATCAAGGCGAGGATGGCTTCAGAAACCAATCAAATCCTTGGCGGACCTCTCTTCACCTTCGCAAGCGGAATTAGTTTGCTGCTTTTCTATGCCTTTGCCATGCAGTGCATGAGTACTCTGGCAATTGTAAAAAGGGAGACCAACACCTGGAAATGGCCTATGTACCAGTTAGTAACAATGACGGCAATAGCTTATTTGGCAGCTCTTATTGCTTTTCAAACATTAAAATAAGATGGAACTACTTCAGGAAATATTAGTCTTTATCACCTTCGCAATAGCGGTGGGATATATGTTTACGAAATTCGTCTATAAACCTAAATTTATCTTCGGAAGCAAGAAAAAAAGCGGCAAAGCCTGTGAGACCAGCTGCGGAAGCTGTCATTAATCTTCCGGAATCACTGCAGAAATGACATGCAGTATGCATCAGCAGGTATTTTGACTCCTGTTTCAGGATAGGGCCTAAGCTGTGAAAACTGCACGAAAACATCCTTAGCCACTGAAATTTCTGCTCCACCTTCCCTTATCACTATTTCCTTCTCAGAATAATTACCATTCTTTGTAATTCCCAGCAGGACCTTTGCTTCCCCGGGCCAAATACAGGTAACTTCTTTAGGGCAACGGGAATCTGAAATGACTCCTAAAAAATCGACAGAAATTTTTCCAAAGCTAAATTGCTGCCCAATTCCCAGATCTGCGCTGATGTTCTTCCCTGCAGGATTTTCCTGCGCCGATAATAAGACAGGAAAAATCATTAAACACAACCATACAATTCTTTTCATACTTTAAAGACGATAAATAATACAAGGTGTTGCAAAAGCGAAAATAATTAATCTCTCTTTTGCCCATATTTAATTTTTAAAAAGTGGTAAATTTAGAGTAATGAAAGCTTTACTCTCTATCTCGCTTTCGGTTTTGCTCCTGTTACAAACTGTAAATTTTGGAGTGGCAGATCTTTTGCGCCTTAACGGCCTGGTGGAGCATGTACAACTTCATTCTAAAAGCTATGGAGATTCTTTCTTCGAATTTCTCACTAAACACTACGGCAGCTCTAAAAAAGATCATCTTACCGCTCATGATGGTCATGAAGACCTTCCCTTTAATCATGATGCTGCCAAGGCAACGATCAATATTTATGTGGTAGGTGAGCCCCAAATTTTTCAATTGGCAACTCCCCCGGTACTACACCCACAGGTGTCCTGTTTCTACACCAATTCTTATACCTCCCAAACTCCCGGCAAGATATTTCAGCCTCCCATTTACGCATAGTTCTGTTTTTATCATTTCTGAAAGCTTCAGGAAAAATTCACTTTTTCAAGATTGAATTATGCTTAAACATATTATCCAGTTCAGTTTAAAGAATAAACTTATTATTCTCCTGTTCACTGCAGTAATGGTGGGGTATGGTCTATATTCCCTCACCCAGATCCCCATTGGTGCGGTTCCCGATATTACTAACAATCAGGTACAGGTGATCACCACTTCCCAAAACCTCTCCACCCAGGATATGGAGCAATTTATTACCGCTCCCGTGGAACTGGAAATGGCAAACCTGCCGGGGGTGGTAGAGATCAGGTCGGTTTCAAAATTCGGACTTTCTGTAGTCACCATTGTCTTTGATGATGATATGAATTCTTACCTGCCCAGGCAGCTTATAGCCGAAAAGATCGATGCGGCCGCACAATCTATTCCGGAAGGTTTCGGAACTCCCGCAATGGGCCCGGTTACAACAGGACTGGGAGAGATCTACCAATACATCCTCGACGTCAAGCCCGGCTATGAAAACAGGTATTCCCCTACAGAAATCAGGACTATTCAGGATTGGATCGTAAAAAGACAACTTTCCGGAATCCCCGGAGTCGTTGAAGTGAACAGCTGGGGTGGAAATCTTAAACAGTATGAAGTAGCCATAAAGACTGAAAAACTTGCAGCCATGGATATTACCGCCGCCGAAGTTTTTACTGCTCTTGAAAAAAATAACAGCGTCGCGGGAGGAGGATATATTGAAAAAGAGAATCAGGCTTACTTTATCCGCGGGGAAGGCCTGGTGAGTTCTCTTGAGGATATCAGAAATATTGTGGTGAAAAACCGCAATGGCATGCCGGTGTACATAAGGGATATTGCTGAAGTAGGTTTTGGAAGGGCTACCCGCTATGGCGCCATCACGGGAAATGCCGAAGGGGAGAAAGTCCTGGGGCAGGTAATGATGCTCAAAGACGCCAACTCCAATAAGGTCATTGAAGCCGTACAGGAAAGAATAGCTTCAATTTCTGAAACTCTTCCCGAAGGGATCTATATCAATGGTTTTTTAGACCGAAGCCTGCTCATTGACAAAACCACCTTTACCATAACAGAAAACCTTGTCCTGGGGTTTCTCATCGTGATCTTTGTAGTGGTGCTGCTCCTGGGAAATTTAAGGTCGGGCCTGGTCGTAGGTTCGGTAATTCCCCTCTGTATGTTGTTTGCCCTATCGATGATGTACACCTTTGGCATAGATGCCAACCTCATGAGCCTTGGCGCAATAGATTTCGGGATCATCATAGACGGGGCGGTGATCATTGTGGAATTCATAGCTTTTAAAATAACGAGCAAGAGCAAAGAATTTGAAGGCCTTCAAAAGCGGGAAATACGGGAATTAAAAGATGAGATCACTCTTAACGGGGCTTCAAAAATGATGAATTCTGCCATCTTTGGCCAGTTGATCATCCTAATAGTGTTCATTCCCATTCTTTCTTTAACAGGGGTGGAAGGAAAAATGTTCCGCCCTATGGCCCTCACCTTCAGTTTTGCCCTTATTGGTGCTATGATCCTCTGTTTTACTTATGTACCGGTAGTATCTTCCCTTTTTATCAAGCCTTCAAAACAGGGACCCAAAAACTGGTCAGTAAGGTTGATGAATTTTCTCAACAGAACCTATGAGGCTACAATTACCCGCGCCCTGAAGGTCAAAAAAGTGGTCCTGGGATTAGCGGTCCTGCTTCTTGCTGCCAGTATTTACCTTTTTACAACCATGGGAGGAGAATTTGTGCCTACGCTGGATGAAGGAGATTTTGTGATCCAGCCTGTACTAAAAACCGGCACCTCTTTAAGTAAGACTATAGAGATCACTACGGAAATAGAACGCATTTTGATCGAAAATTTTCCTGAAGTAGACCAGGTGGTTTCAAGAATTGGTGCTGCCGAAGTTCCTACAGATCCTATGTCTATGGAAGAAAGTGATGTCATTGTCACTCTCAAGCCAAAAGGCGAATGGGTAAGCGCAGACTCTAAGGATGAGCTCGCCGATAAATTCAAGGAGGCTCTGGCAATTTTACCCGGAATGGAGGTGGAATTCACCCAACCCATAGAAATGAGGTTTAATGAACTTATTACCGGGGTTCGGGCAGATATTGCCATTAAGATCTTTGGAGAAAACCTGGGGGTCCTGAGCAGTAAAGCTGCACAAATAGAAGATCTTATAAGGAATGTGGAAGGCGCCGCCGATATTACCGTAGAAAAAGTAGAGGGCTTGCCTCAAATGGCCGTAAAATTTAATCGAAGTAAGATCGCCAGATATGGATTAAATGTTGCCGATCTCAATGAAATAGTGAGTATGGCCTTTGGAGGAAAGACTGTAGGCAGCGTTTTTGAGGGAGAAAAGAGATTTGACCTGGTAGTAAGACTGGATACCGAAAACAGGAAAGATATTTCAGATCTGCAAAACCTCTACGTGGACCTTCCTGAAGGCGGAAAAATACCTCTTAGTGAAGTCGCAGAGATATCTTACCGCAAATCGGCTGCCAAGATCTCCAGGGATGAAACCAAAAGACGTATCGTGGTAGGAATTAATGTGAGAAACCGAGATCTGCAGTCGGTTGTTGATGATGTTCAGAAGATCCTCGATGAAAATCTGGATCTGCCTCCCGGTTATACCATCTCCTACGGCGGACAATTCGAGAACCTTCAGAAAGCCTCAAAAAGGCTAAAATTTGCTGTTCCCGTTGCCCTGATCCTGATCTTCTTCCTTTTGTATTTTGCATTTAATTCCATAAAAGAAACGCTCATCATCTATTCGGCTATTCCTTTGTCGGCCGTAGGAGGCATCTGGCTGCTGTGGCTACGGGATATGCCTTTCAGCATCTCGGCAGGAGTCGGTTTTATTGCCCTTTTTGGAATAGCAGTCTTGAACGGGATCGTACTCATCGAGCATTTTAATCATCTAAAAAATCAAGGAATGAAACATGGGGATGAACTTGTAAAAGTCGGGGCCAGGGACCGATTAAGAGCAGTATTGCTTACAGCCTCTGCAGCTGCGCTTGGTTTTTTACCAATTGCTGTTTCTACCAATGCCGGTGCAGAAGTGCAGAGACCTTTGGCAACAGTGGTAATTGGAGGTTTGGTTACCGCTACCTTTCTCACACTGATCGTGCTGCCTATCCTGTTTTCCCTCTTCGGAAAAACCGAAATAGCAAAACCCCGCAAAAGAAGATCGGGTAAAAGGAAAAAGCTTCTTTTGATCCTTTTGCTTTTTTCGATTCCGGGCATTGCTCAGGAAAAACCACTGACTTTCGATGAACTTCTGAATTTAGCCCTGGAAAATAATTCTGAAGTCAGGGCCGCAGCCTTAAAAGTGGAACAAGCTGAAAGCATGAAAGGAGCCGCTTTTACTTTTGATAAGACCGATGTTTATTACAGCCGAAACGACATTGAATTTTTGGCCAATGGAGAACCGCTTAAAATGCTGGGAGTGGATCAAAACTTTGATTTCCCCACTCTCTACTTTGCTCAACTGAAGCGGTATAAGGAGAGCATAAAATATGAAAAGCTCCAATATGAATTTTTTCAAAAGAACCTTGAACAGCAGTTGGCGCTGGGATTTTTAAGATACCAATACACACAGAAAAAGAAGGAAATTTTTAGTGTCATCGACACCTTGTACAGCAATTTTTCTCATGCTGCCGACCGCAGGTTCGAACTCGGAGAGACCAATTACCTGGAAAAGATCACTGCCCGGGCCCGGCAACGGGAACTTAAGCTCGAGCTTAAAAAAGCTGAAACAGACGTAAATTTAGCCTATACGGGTTTACTTAAGATCATCCAGGTTGAAAAAGATCTTCAAATAGCCCCTGCTCCCCTCGAAAAAATGGAAATTACCCGTCCTGGCATAGATCAACATGTACTAAAACAAGTATATGACCAACGAATTTCCCTGGCAAAAGCCGAAACTTCAGTTGAAAAACAACGCCTCTTACCCGGGATCACCTTCAGCTATTTCCGCGGATTGAATGAAGACATTAACGACCATCTTTCAGGATACCAGGCGGGGCTGCGCATCCCTCTCCTCTTCAGCGGAAATGCTGCCCGCATTAAAGCGGCAAAAATAGCTACTGAAATTGCTTCCGAAGAAGCCCGACAGAATAACCTCCTTCTCGAAACACAATATCTGCAGCTTTTAAAAGAGATGGAGCAACTTGAAGAAGCACTCTCTTATTATGAAATAGAAGGCAGTGAACTTTCAGAAGAAATTTTAAGAACAGCAAATCTTAGCTATCAAAACGGGGAAATAGATTTCTTCCAGTATATCTTAAGTCTTGAGAATGCTTACAGAATAAGGTTGTCCTACCTGGAAACACTCTACGCCTACAATCAAACCGTGATTGCAATAAATCAACTAATGATCCTTGAACCATGAAAAGCATTAAAATTTTAGCCTTTTTGACAGTATTGCTCCTCTTTTCCTGCAAGTCTGAACCTCAAGAGGACACGGCCAACCGAAACGAAAACTCCGGGGGAATAGCAATTTCCAAAGAACAATTCGATCATAATGAAATGGAGTTGGGGAAATTGACGGTGCAGAATTTTCCCGACGTGATAAGGGTAAACGGCAAGATTGATGTACCGCCGGAAAACCGGGCCATTATTAATGTTTTTGAAGGAGGATACGTGAAGCGCTCGCCGCTTTTGGAAGGAAGTAAAGTTAAGCAGGGACAGCTCATTTTGAGCCTCGAAAATCCGAGATATGTAGAGCTGCAGCAGGAATATCTTGAATTAGCAGGACAGCTGGCTTATCTCCGGTCAGAAACTGAAAGGCAGGAGATCATGTTCGGGGAAAAGATCACTTCAGAAAAAAATTTTCTAAGGGCCCAAAGTGAATACAAAACGGGGTTGGCGCGGTACAATGCTTTGCGAAAGAGGCTACAAATGTTGAATATCGACCCGCAGAAGGTGGAGGCAGGGAAAGTAACTTCAGAAATTAACATTTATACCCCTATAAGCGGTACAGTTGACCGGGTGAATGTATCTAGGGGAATGTTCGTGGAACACAACTATAACATTATGGAAATCGTGAACACAGATCATCTTCACCTTGAACTCAATGCTTTTGAAAAGGACCTGATGAGGATCAGGGAAGGTCAAAAGGTGCATTTTACAATGCCTCAATATCCCGCTACAAATTATGAAGCTGAAGTATGGCTGGTAGGGAAAATAATAGATGAAGATCGCAGGGCAGGAGTTCACGCTCACCTGGCAGACAGCCTTAAAGAAAAGTTTGCGGTAGGAATGTTCGTGGAAGCACAAATAATCACCAAAAACAAGGACTTACCGGCTCTTCCTGAAGAAGCAATCGTGGAAGTGGATAATGCTTTTTACGTACTGGTTCTGGATCAAAACAGCGGGGAAAACTATATTTTTAACCGCAGAGAGGTAAAGCCTGCGGAAACGTTCAAAGGGTATACTACTCTTGAAGATCCTGAAGCTTTAACAGGAAAACAGGTCCTTACCAGGGGAGCATTCAATTTATTGGGAAATTAGCTAAGCCCCACATCGAGAGTCATCATGACCATAAATCCTCCGATGAAGCCCATAGTGGCTATATCTGTAAATCTATCCTGTTGAGCCTCAGGAATTACTTCTTCAACCACTACAAAGATCATTGCTCCGGCTGCAAAGCACAGCGCGTAGGGCAGTATAGGCTCAAATGTCATCACTGCCCATGCCCCTAAAACTGCTGCAATAGGCTCTACAATAGCCGAAAGCTGCCCGTAATTCCAGCTCTTCCATCTACTCATTCCCTGACCTCTTAAAGGCATTGCCACAGCAAAACCTTCAGGAAAGTTTTGGAGCCCAATTCCCATAGCGAGAGCAACAGCTCCACCTATACTGGCACCTTCCAATCCCATTGCGGCACCCCCGAAAAGTACACCTATGGCAAGACCTTCCGGAATGTTATGTAAAGTAATTGCAAGGGTAAGGAGTACAGATCTATGCCAGGGCGTTTTTACCCCTTCTTTATCGGCCATTTTAAAATTGACGTGAAGGTGAGGCAGGATCTTGTCCAGGCCAAAAATAAAGAAGGCTCCCAGTCCAAAACCTACTACGGCAGGAATCACTTTAACAAATCCTTCCCCCTCACTCATTTCTATTCCCGGAGCCAACAGACTCCAAAAACTGGCTGCCACCATCACTCCGCCTGTAAATCCCAGCATTCCGTCAAATAAAGCTCTGTTCATTTTTTTGAATAAAAAGACCAAAGAAGCTCCCAATGCGGTTAAGCCCCAGGTAAAAAGGGTTGCCAAAAAGGCGGCCATCACGGGATCTAAACTTTCAAAATATGCTATTATGGAATTCATATTAAATTGTTTTTATAAAAAGGTTATTGGCAATGATTTTTGATATGTGAAGTTTTTTACCCTCAAGTTTTATGAGGACAGATTGATCGAACTCCTCTCTCTCCAAAACTTCTATGTTCTTCCCCAGGGCGATCTCATTCTTATCGAGATATTCCAGGAATTCCATGGAAGAATCTCTTACCCCTATGCAAAGACCTTTTTGACCCGGCTCAACCTCGGCCAAAACCACTTTTTCCACCGACTGGAAATTGCCATTGAAATCGGGAATGGGATCTCCATGCGGGTCCTTACGTGGAAATCCAAGGAATTTATCCAGCTCTGCAACCAATTTTTCAGATTGAATATGTTCCAGCTGCTCGGCCACATCATGGACCTCTGTCCAGCTGAAATTTAGCTTTTCCACCAGAAAATATTCCCACAACCTATGTTTCCGAATGATCTCGACTGCAGTCTTCCTGCCTTTCTCACTCAGGCTCACCCCCTGGTATTTTTTATAAGAGACCAGTTCCTTGCGGGACAATTTCTTCACCATCTCACTAACAGATGAAGCTCTTGTCTCCAGCTTTTCGGCTAAAGCATTGGTGCTAACCCCATCAGCTTTTCCTTTTTGGAGATGGAAAATTGCTTTGAGATAATTTTCTTCAGAGTAACTTGGCATACCTTATTCAGTTGTTCAGCAACAAAAGTAAGGTAAATAGAATAATATTTTTAGGTATGCCTAAATATTCAGCAGAAGATTGGCAGTTATTGCTTTTTAAAGACGTTGAATTTCCCCCTTTAAGAATAACTGGCTAACCCCGGGAGAGCTTTAGATTCCTCTCTCCTTTTGAATTTTCTCGTAAGCTTCCTGCACTCTTCGGAATTTTTCTTCCGCGCCTTTTCTATAGGCCTCATCCATATGCTGAAGTTTGTCCGGATGATATTTTTTAGCCATCTCACGATAAGCCTTTTTCACCTCGGCATCGGTAGCCGATTTGTCGATCTCAAGGATCTTATAGGCATCGTCTGTAGTTTTAAAGAACATGGCATGGAGGCTCTCAAAATCTTTCACTCCAATTCGAAGATGACCTGCAATAGAACGAATTTTTCTCGCCTCAGCTTCACTCACCCGCCCATCGGCATTGGCAATGCTAAACAGGAAGTGAACGATCTGGAGCCGGGCGGCATATTGGGTGCGGGCAGCAAGGAATTGAGCTATTCTTGCCTCATCAAGTTCCCTGCTCTTCACTACCTCATTAAAGGTGCGAAAAACAGCATTTGCGCGTTCCTTACCGTAGGCCTGTACAAAATAATTGCGCACATAATCCATTTCCTGCTGGCTCACCCTTCCATCGGCTTTAATAACAATGGCCGAAAGGGTCAACAGGTGAAGTTCGAAATCTCCCGGGGTCACTTGCTGTTCCTGTGTAAAAACACGGAATCCGCCACCCCCGGACCGGGTGAGCATGTCGATGAGACTACCTATGATAAATCCAAGAATAGCGCCCCGGTATCCATAAAACATTAAACCGACAAAGGCGGCAAACCATTTGATCATTCTATAATTTTTTGCGGTGCAAAGATAGTATTTATGCTTCAGTAATACTCCGGTTCAACAAAGTCGGGGTTTATATACCTAAAATTTATGCACTTGTAATTATTTGGTATCTTTGCACTTTAGTTCTAATTACAAAATTTAAATATATGTATCCACCGGAATTAGTTAAGCCCATGCGTGAGGACCTTACCAGCATTGGTTTTGAAGAATTACATACAGAAGAGCAGGTTGATGAGGCAATTGCCAGAAAAGGTACTACCCTGGTAGTGGTGAATTCTGTTTGCGGATGTGCCGCGGCTAACGCAAGGCCGGCAGCCAGAATGTCTTTACAAAACAGCAAGAGACCGGATCACCTGGTGACTGTTTTTGCAGGGGTAGATCGTGAGGCAACAGATAAAGCCCGTGATTATATGGTACCATTCCCTCCATCTTCGCCATCAATGGCTTTATTTAGAGATGGGGAACTGGTTCACATGCTCGAAAGACACCACATCGAAGGACGTCCGGCTGAAATTATTGCCGATAATCTTACTGAAGCCTTCAACGAATTCTGCTAATCTGCAGAGAGAAGTTGTAAAAGCCTGTCAAAAATTAAATTTTTGACAGGCTTTATTTTTTGAAGAAACCCATGTAAAACCGAAAACCTGCAGGTTTAATTCAATTTTGCACAGCAGGATAAAATTGCAGAAATTGCGGCTTCTGTAAGAAAGTGCAAATGAAAACTTTTAAAAAGATCCTTTCCTACCCACTTTCGGTAGTTTTTTACATTTTTTTCTTTATCAACCTTTTGGTTTTCCACCCTATACAGTGGATTTCTCTGAAGCTTGGCGGCTATGAAGCTCACAAAAAAAGTGTGGACATCTTTAATTTTTTCCTGCTGCGCTGCCTTAACCTGTTGGGAACGCGGTATAGCATAGAAAATCCATACCAGCTGCCTACAGATAAGTCCTGCATATTTGTAGCTAACCACCAAGGCATGTATGACATCCCCCCGATCATCTGGCATTTTAGAGAACACCATCCCAAGTTTGTCAGTAAAAAAGAACTGGGTAAAGGCATTCCAAGCATCTCCTTCAATTTAAGGCACGGCGGAAATCTTCTTATAGACAGAAAGAATGGAAGGGAAGCTTTGGTAAAGATGAGCCAGTTTGCAGATTACCTCAACAAAAATAAACGTTCTGCCGTTATTTTTCCTGAAGGCACCCGCAGCCGTACCGGAGCACCTAAAAAGTTCGCCGTACAGGGTTTACAGCTTTTGATCAAAAAAATGCCCGAAGCCGTTATAGTTCCCATTACCATCAACAACAGCTGGAAACTCTTTCGCTACGGAAGCTTTCCCATGGGGATAGGAGTACATTTAATACTGAAGGTACACGAACCTTTTCCTGCAAATTCAGATGATCCCGAAGCCCTTGTAGCTAAAGTAGAGCGAAGCATTACTGCCGATATTATATAAAATGGATAAAGATCAAATCATTGCCGAAGCCATAGAGTTCGTGCAGCAAAAGCTCAAAGACGCCGAAGGAGGCCATGACTGGTTCCATATTCAGAGAGTACTAAAGAATGCCAGGGAGATAGCAGCAGGCGAAGAGGTCGACCTGTTCGTAGTAGAACTGGGAACCCTGCTTCACGACATTGCAGACTATAAATTTCATAATGGAGATGAGTCAGTAGGACCTAAGATCGCACGGGATTTTCTGGAAAGAAAGGAAGTGCCCGAAGCGGTGATCCAGCATGTGGAGAACATCATCAATTCGGTTTCCTTTAAAGGTGGAAATGAACAGCAGAATTTCAACTCACCCGAGCTTCAGGTGGTGCAGGATGCAGACCGATTGGATGCTTTAGGCGCCATTGGTATCGCCCGAACCTTCAATTATGGCGGATTCAAAAACAGGCCTATCTTTGATCCGGGTATCAAGCCCAACCTCAACATGAGCAAAGAGGAATATAAGAAATCTACCGCTCCAACTATCAATCACTTCTACGAGAAACTACTTCTGCTAAAGGACCGGATGAACACCACCACCGGCAAAAAACTGGCCGCAGAAAGACATGAATTTATGGAGCATTTTCTAAAAGAGTTCTATGGAGAATGGGGACTAACCTCTCAAAAATGGGATTTTTAGAAGAGTTTCATCTGCCCGTCCTTGTACTGCTCATGTAGATCGCAGTTCAGTTTAGGCCGCTCTTTATCTTTTAAATATAATTTTCTTGCGAGGGCAAATTGCTGGGCGACCTGGTCGGCAATATTTCCGTCGCCCTTCATTCGGGTTCCAAAGCGGCTGTCATTGAGATTTCCGTTGTGACATTCGGCGATTTGATGAAGGACCTTCTCTGCCCTGTCTGGCATGGCTTTTCTTATCCAGGCAGAAAAGACTTCTCCTATAGCGCCATTTAGCCTTACCACCGTATAGCCCACTCCGCAGGCACCTCTTTCGGCAATCTCCTTCACCAGGGGAAGGATCTCATGGCTGTTAATGGAAGGTATGATTGGAGCCATCATTACACTTACAGGAATCCCCCTGGAATGTAGTACTTCAATAGTTTCCAGTCTTTTTTTAATAGTGGCCGTCCGGGGCTCCAGCAGCTGCCTCGTCTTTTCATCCAGGGAAGTAATAGATAGATTTACCCGCACGAGATTATCTTTTGCAAGCTCCTCCAGGATGTCCACATCCCGCTGGATCAAAGCATTTTTGGTGATGATCCCCACAGGATGTTTATACTTAAGGAACACCTGCAGCAATTTTCGGGTGATCTCCAGCCTGCGTTCTACCGGTTGGTAGCAATCTGTATTTCCGGAAAGAACTATAGGTGCTGCTTTCCAGCTCTTGCTTCGGAGTTTTTGCTCAAGCAGTTCAACCGCATTTTGCTTCACCAGGATCTTCTGTTCAAAATCAAGACCCGCACCATAGCCCCAGTATTCATGCGAATTCCTTGCGTAACAGTAAACACAGCCGTGTTCACAGCCCTGGTATGGGTTGAGAGAAAATTCCAGCCCCACATCGGGGCTGGTGACTTTGTTAACAATGGTTTTTGGAAAGGTGTCTATAAAAGCCGTTTTTGAGGAGGTAGCCTCTTCCCCTTCTACTGCACAAAAATTCAGGAAATCATCCCGCATCTCGTAGGACAAAGCATCAAACCTGTTCTTGACCTGATGCTGTGCTCCCCTGCCTTTAATGTATTCGCTCCTCTCCATAAAAAGCAAAAATAGGAAAAATTCCTTATAATCGGAAAATATCCAAAGAAGCTACTTTCCCGGGAAGTTTGCTTTACGTTTATTTAGAAAAGCCGAAGTTCCTTCTTTAAAATCTTCAGTTCCAAAAGCTTTACCAAATTCTTCGACCTCAATTTCAAAGCCGTTTATAGTATTATCGTAGGATGCATTTACCGCTTTTATAGCCGCGGCAACGGCTACCATGGAATTGTTCAGGATCTTACCGGCAATTTTTTCAGCCAAGGGAATAAGGTCTTCCTGTGAGGTGACGTGGTTTACCAGGTGGTATTCCAGGGCCTGTTTTGCATCGATCATTCCCGCTGTCATAATCATTTCCATAGCTCTGCCCTTACCAACCAATTGGGGTAGCCTTTGAGTTCCGCCGTAACCCGGAATAACTCCCAGGGAGACTTCGGGTAGGCCCATTTTTGCGTTATCACTGGCGATCCTGAAGTGTGCTGCCATGGCAAGTTCTAATCCGCCGCCAAGTGCAAAGCCGTTTACAGCGGCTATAACAGGTTTGGGAAAATGAGCTACGAGATCAAAAAGCTTTGCCTGACCTTCGGCTGCAAGTCGCTGTCCTTCTTCCACAGAAAAATTTGCGAACTCACTAATATCGGCTCCTGCCACAAAGGCTTTTTCTCCACTTCCGGTAAGGATGATCACTTTTATATCCCCAATTTCTTCCGCAGCAGTAAAAGCTTCATTAAGCTCAGCAATAGTGGTTTTATTTAGTGCATTAAGTTTTGTTGGTCTGTTGATGGTTATATAAGCGATATTTCCGCTTTGTTCGAAAAGTATATTATTGAAATCCATATTATTTATTTTGGAAAATGAACTTTAAAGATAGTGCCTTTATTTAATTTCGATGTGAAATCGATGCTTCCCCCGCAACTCTCCACAATGTTTTTCACCATGGCAAGCCCCAGACCCATCCCGCTGGATTTAGTGGTAAACTTGGGTTCAAAGATCAGGCTCTTGTTCTCTTCGGTGATTCCTACACCATTATCTGACACTATTAAACAGGCACGACCTTCTTCTTCGGTAACCGTAACCAGTACCGCAGGATGCTCTTTTTGATCCACCGCCTGCACAGCATTTTTCACCAGATTGGTAACAACACGAATCAATTGGGTGCGGTCAAATTTGGCAATGATCTCATCTTTTTCTGTTGAAAACAGGATGTAATCCTCATTAAAGATATCGAGTGCCAGTTTTACTATTTTTGGAACATTAAGTGTTTCATTCTGTTGCGCCGGCATTTTGGCAAAATTCGAAAAAGCAGAAGCTATTGAACTCATCGTATCGATCTGGGTGATGAGGGTATCGCTGAATTCGTCCACCTTTTGCTTCATCTGCGGATCATTGGGATCAAATTTCCTCTGGAAATTCTGTACACTCAGCCTCATCGGCGTCAACGGATTCTTGATCTCGTGAGCAACCTGCTTTGCCATCTCCCTCCACGCCTGCTCCCGCTCACTGGTTGCCAGTTTAACAGCACTTTCTTCCAGCTCATCGATCATGGAATTGTATGCCGTAACCAGGGTGAAGATCTCGTCACTCACGTTGCCCACTTCGATCTTTTGATTCTTTTTGTCGAGCCGCGTCTGGTGGATCTTTTCTGAAATAGTCTTAAGGCTTCGGGTAATATATTTGGAGAGGAAATATGCCAGCAGAATAGCTAATACCAACATGAAAAGATAAACCTCGGTAAGCCGGATTAGAAAATTCTGAAGGTCCCGGGTTATAAAGTAATCATCTTCGAGGTATGGTAAATTGAGGACCGCCAGCGGCCGGAATTTATTGTCGGTGATATAGGTATAGGAAGACTGGAATCTTTTATCATTTTTGACAGTTTGCCTCAGTACCCTTTTCCGGGAAGAAGACGCCAATTCAGTTAAGATTTCCTTATCCACCTGAAGATCTGTAGTGTCAGGAAAAAAGGATTGGTTAGATTTTAGTATCATATCCCCACCCAGGCTGTATATGTTGATGGGCATATTGTGTACCTGCGAGATCTCGTGGATTTTATCATCCTGTTTAAGAATGAGATAAACATTTTCCTCACTGACCTCATAAGTGGTGCTCTCCACCACAAATTTGATGTGCTCCCTAATAGCTTCTTCTTTTCTCTCCAGGCGCTCCCGGTGATAATCCTGGGCTTCCTTCTTGTACTGCAGAATTGTGATTCCCCCAATCAAGATTGAAGCCAGCAATACCAATGCTATCATGGAAAGGAAAAGCCGGGTTCTTAAAGAGAATTTCAAAAGCTATTAATTTTTGTGTTTCTAAAATAGGTAACAATTATCAAACCAGTCTATAGATCGGGATTTTTGGACCTAAGGCGCTTGTATATCTTGATCCCCAACATTAGCATTGCGGCCAGTAAAAAGATCCCTATTACTCCATATATCCAGTTCAACGCATCCTTAAGAATAACAAGGAAGACCACGGCAAAAAGAATAAGGGTAGCCACCTCATTCCACAGCCGCATTTGATTGGAGGTCCAGGTGATCTTGTCATGCTGCATCTGCTTAAAAATATGATGACATTTAAAGTGGTAGGCGAAGAGCAGGACCACAAAAACCAGTTTTACATGCATCCATGGCATTTGCAGCCACCCCGGCACCAGGACCAAAAGCCAAACGGCAAATATGGTGGCAAGTACTGCGGAAGGCCAGGTGATGATATACCACAATCTTTTGGTCATCAATTTTAACTGGGTGGTTAAAATGGCATTTTCGGGCTCCGGTTTTTCTGAAGCCTCTATATGATAGATAAACAACCGGGGAATATAAAACAGGCCGGCAAACCAGGTGATCACAAAAATGAGATGCAGGGCTTTGATATAATTGTAGTAGTCCAATTTATGCTGAAGGTTTTTTGTTGGGGTTGAGATGGGTGTGGAAAACCGAATGAATTATTATGTCATCTTTTGTGGAAGAATAAATTATCACAAATGGAGATTTTTTAAGAACCGACCTTCTATAAATAGTTGGGGTTTCGTCTGATCCAGGGTAAAGCAAAGGATTATCGGTAATTCGTTGTAATTCATCCTCTATTTCCGTCAAAAATTTCTTTCCCAATCCAACCTGTCGCATTTCATACCATTCAATGGCATCAGAAATTTCTTGTTGAGCACGGCGAAGAAATATCAGATTAAAAGCCATATTTGCTTTTAATCTCCTTCTTCAGTTCTTCCCAAGACACTCCTTTATAATCACCAGCTTTATAATTTTCATATTCCACCTCTAATTTTTGATAATAGCTGGCAGGAACAGGGTCAAGCTCTGTTAAATATTTTTCACCCCCTTCGTTAACCTTAGAAAACTCAAGAAAAATCTCCTCCACCCTCTTTAAAACGGCAGCATCATCACAGGCGTTGATCTTCTCCAGAATTTCTAATTTCAACTTGTCCTTTTCCATAATATCAAAGATAATGAAAAGCCTGTTCTAAAGCTAAGGTGTCAAAAAAGGCAATTATACCCTTACCTCCTGCTTTGCCCACTCATCGATCCAGCGGGAGAGTACCCTTACCCAATCATCACGATCATTTAAACAAGGTACAACAGTGAATTTTTCACCTCCCACTTCTTCAAAGATCTCTTTGCCTTCCATGGCGATCTCTTCCAGAGTTTCTAAACAATCTGAAACGAAGGCTGGGGTAACGATAGCCAGATTTTTTACACCTTCCAAACCTTTGCGTTCAATGGTGCGATCTGTATAAGGCTGCAACCACGGATCAAAACCTAATCTGGATTGAAACGAGACAGAATATTTGCCTTTTTCGAGCCCAAGGTATTCGGCCACCAATTTAGTGGTTTCATAGCATTGGTGCCTGTAGCAAAATTGATGTGCGGCCGAAGGCGTTTGGCAGCAACTGCCGTCGATCTTACAATGGCTTTTGGTAATATCACTTTTCCTGATATGCCTTTTAGGCACTCCATGATAGGAAAACAAAAGGTGGTCAAATTCCACTCCTCTTAAAGATTCTGAAATGCTGGTCCCAAGTACCCGAATATAATCGGCATGATTATAAAATGCAGGAACCGATGTGAACTGCATCTGCGGAAAATGTTCTTTCCGAAGCTCTTCTGCCAACACCAGGATAGTTTCAGTAGTCGCCATTGCAAACTGCGGATAAAGCGGAAAAATAAGCACCTCATCCACACCTTTATCATGTAATTCCTCAAGGCCGCTTTTTATGGAAGGCTTTCCGTAGCGCATAGCCAGAGCGATTGGAACAGAAGTAAGCTCATCGACCTTCTCCTGCAGCCTTTCAGAAAGCACGATCAAAGGTGAACCTTCCTCCCACCAGATCCTTTTATAGGCCTCTGCCGATTTTTTAGGTCTGGTATTTAAAATGATTCCCCGCACCAACAGCGTCCTGGCCCAATAAGGAACGTCAATCACCCGTTCATCCATAAGGAATTCATCCAGGTACTTCTTAACATCCTTAGGATCTGTACTATCGGGAGAACCCAGGTTTACAAGTAAAACTCCTTTGCTCATTTGTTGAATTTGGGATCAAAAATACGATTTAAAATTCCTGCGGAAAATTCTTTGAAGATCAAGATCTGATAGTTCCATTGAAGGAGCTTATTTCTAAACTTCCGAAGAAAGCGACATGAGATACTTCTTTGGAGTAGTTCCAAACTTTTTTCTGAAGGCAGCTATAAAATGGCTGGAAGTACTGTAACCCACTTTCAGTCCCACTTCGTTTACATTGTATTCCCCCGAATCCAAAAGCTTCCGCGCGTATTCCATCTTGTAGTCAAAAAGGAAACTAAAAACCGAATCCCCGTAGATCTGTTTAAATCCTTCTTTCAGTTTTTTCAGGCTTAAGCCAATCTCCCTGGAAAGCTCCTGAAGAGAAGGAGGCTCGGCCATATTAGCAATCACAATATCTTTCGCTTTCCTGATCTTGAGAACATTTTCTTCATCAATGAGGAATGGACATTGCTCCACATCCGGCTCTTTTCCTCTGTTGAAATAAAGGCTAAGCAGCTCATAAGCTTTGGCTTTATAGTACAGGTTCCTGATTGTTGATCTCACATTATAATTCTGCACCTGGTTGAGCGCAATCACCATTCCGGGAGAAAGTGGCACGTCTTTATAGTATTGTTTGTCGCGATTCTCCAGGTTCAAAAAGCTGATATATCCCGCCTCTTCAGAAAAGAGCGCATGAAATTTTTTGATAGAGATCACGATGGACACCACCCAGCCGTTAGGTTCAAGTTCCAGGTCTATAGGCAGGTCGCGTTTTGGATTGTACAGAAGCAGGGAATTTTCTTCGTGGAGGCTTATTTTATAGCCGCCATTGTTGAAGAAGAACCTGTTTTCCCCTTTTCCTGAAAAATGGAATTGAATAAAACTACTGTTGATATTCCGCTGAACTTTTACAGCGGTCTTGTTCAAATTCTGAAATTTAAGCAGGTAAAAACCTTCTTCAAGTTTAGTTTTTTCAAAGGTACCTTGAGCGATATTTTCTTCCATAGGAATCTCTTTTGATTTCACAACTTTCAGCAGCTTCTATTTAGACTCACTCTAAACAATTTTACTGAAACTCCCCTTTTGACGGACAAAAATAGGTCGAAAATATGATAATGGTCATTTTTTGACGTAAAATCGCCTGCAGCGACAAAAATTGTACTTTAAGCGTTACTTTTAAGTTTAGTGTTGTTTTAAATTTGCCAGTTGAATTCCTAATCAGGTACATGGAAGATTATAATATTTCAAGAGGAAAACATTTTTATACCATTGGGCTGAGTTATAAGAAAGCCGACGCAGAGATAAGAGGACATTTTAGTTTAGACGAGACCGGAAAGAAAAATTTGCTCGAGCAGGCAAAGATTGAAGGTATCGACGAACTCCTTGTCACCTCTACCTGCAACAGAACCGAGATCTATGGTTTTGCCCAGCATCCTTTTCAATTGATCAAGCTACTATGTGAACAAACTCATGGAACAGTTGAAGAATTTGAGAAAGTTGCCTATGTCTATAAAAACAAAGAGGCTATTTCTCATATGTTTAGGGTTGGTACAGGGTTGGATAGCCAGATCCTTGGAGACTTTGAAATAATAAGCCAATTAAAATCTGCATTTAACCAGTCAAAGGATATAGGAGTCTCAAATCCATTTTTTGAGAGGCTGGTAAATTCGGTGATCCAAACGAGCAAACGCATCAAGAATGAAACCGATATGTCTTCCGGGGCAACTTCAGTAAGTTTTGCCTCAGTACAATATATCCTGAAGAACTACGAGAATCCGGCAGACCAAAACATCCTGCTTTTCGGAACCGGTAAAATTGGCCGCAACACCTGTGAAAATCTGGTAAAGCATACCAAAAATCATAAGATCACGCTTATCAACCGCACAAAAGAAAAGGCTGAAAAGATCGCCGGAAAATTTGAACTTACGGTAAAGGATTATGCCGATCTACAGGCTGAGATTCGCCAGGCAGATATTCTTATTGTAGCTACAGGAGCTCAAACTCCAACTATTACCAAAGAACTTATCTACAACAAGAAAGATCTCTTGATCCTCGATCTTTCCATTCCTAAGAATGTTGCAGATGAAGTGAAGGACCTTCCGGGAGTTTCGGTAATACACCTGGACCACCTGTCACAAATGACAGATGAAACTCTGGAACGTCGCAAGGCAGCCATTCCGCAGGCAAAGCAGATCATTGCTGAAATGGAAGCCGAATTTAATACCTGGCTTGAAACCAGAAAATTCGCGCCTACCATTAAAGCTTTAAAGAAAAAGCTCAAGGATATGAAAGATGCCGAGGTAGATTTTCAACGCAGAAAGATCGACAACTTCAACGACCGGCAGGCAGAGATCCTTGGAGACAGGATCATTCAAAAGATCATGAAGCAATTTGCGAATCACCTAAGAGGAGATTCAAATTCAACCGATGAAAGCCTGGAGCTTATTCAGAAAGTCTTTCAACTGGATGAACCCGTAAAAAAATGAGCAGGGTAATCCGCATAGGGACCCGGGACAGTGAACTCGCGCTATGGCAGGCGAATACGGTCAAAAATGCGCTGGAGAAACTGGGTCATAAAACCGAACTGGTTCCTGTGAAATCCCAGGGAGACCTGGTATTGGATAAACCTTTATATGAATTCGGGATTACGGGAATATTTACTAAGACCCTGGACGTGGCAATGCTCACCGGTACTATTGACATTGCCGTACATTCCATGAAAGATGTTCCTACTGCCCTTCCTACAGGAATTGTAGAAGCAGCGGTGCTAAAAAGGGCACATTCCCAGGATATTTTGATCCACAAAGGCACCGATTTTTTAAATGAAGAAGGAGTTGTTGCGACTGGAAGTCTGCGCAGGCAGGCACAATGGCTGCATAAATATCCCAATCATGAGATCGTAGATCTAAGAGGAAATGTCAATACCAGGCTTCAAAAACTGGAGGACAGCGACTGGAACGGAGCCATATTCGCTGCTGCCGGTCTCGAGCGTATAAATCTAAAACCGGAATCCTACATAGACCTTAAATGGATGATCCCGGCACCTGCCCAGGGAGCCATGCTCGTCGTGGCCAAGGAAGAAGATGATTTTTGCAGAAAGGCACTTGCCGCTTTAAATCATGAACCTTCTCAAATCTGTGTTCATATTGAGCGGGAATTTCTAAGAGTCCTTGAGGGAGGATGCACCGCACCCATTGGAGCATTGGTTACCATTGAAGGTGATACGATCCACTTTAAAGGAGCTTTGTTTAGTCTTGATGGGCAACAAAGAATAGGTGTGGAAAAGACTATTGCTGTTTCTGAAAATAAAGGCTTCGGTAGAGCCTGTGCTGAAGAGATTCTGCAAGCCGGTGGCGCAGAACTCATGAAGGAGATCAAGCAGCAGGTCAATAATACCAAAGGATAACCTTCTCCTGCTGAAGTAAATCCAATTTTAAAACTCTACAGTTTGTCAGATAAAAAAGATTCAGGTTCTCCTTTTCAACACTCCAAAGAGAGCCGGATCACTGTACTTTCGACTAAAAAATTATCGGTAAATCAACGAGAATTACTTCTCAACCAGGGGATCGGTCTTGTGGAAAGAAATTTTATTTCTATAGTTCCGCTGTCATTCGATATTCTAACCATTCCACCAAATATCATTTTCACCAGCAAAAATGCAGTAAAAGCTATTTTAGACCATCCTTTAAAAAAGCAATTACAGCAAAAGAAAATTTTCTGCGTTGGAGAAAAGACTGCGGAATTTCTCAAGAAGCATGGATTCAGCATTTCGAGATCGGCAAACTACGGTAGTGAGTTGGCTTCAGAAATAATAAAAGATTTTAAAGCGGAAGAATTTCTTTTTTTCTGCGGAAAGAGAAGACATGATGAACTTCCGAAGCGATTAAAGGGCGCGGAAGTAAAGCTTACTGAAATCGAAGTATACGACACTCAACCTGTCTCAAACAAAATTGATCGTAACTTTGACGGAGTGCTGTTTTTTAGTCCCAGTGCCGTCAAAAGCTATTGTAGTGAGAATGACCTTGCCGAGAGTGTTGCCTTTTGTATTGGTAAAACTACGGCTGCAGAGGCTAGAAATTACACTTCAAATATAATTATCGCCTCGACACCTTCCATTGAGAATGTGATCGTCCAGGTGGTGAAGTATTTTAAATTATAGGATAAACCATTCAAATATGATAAAAAACGATCTTTTTCTAAAAGCTTTAAAAGGTGAAACCGTAGAACGACCGCCTGTATGGATGATGAGGCAGGCAGGACGCTACCTTCCCGATTTTATGAAGCTGAAAGACAAATATGATTTCTTCACCCGTTGCCGCACCCCTGAGCTGGCTACCGAAATTACCGTTATGCCCATACACCAGGTAGGAACAGATGCGGCTATACTTTTTAGTGACATCCTGGTAGTGCCGCAGGCAATGAATATCGAGGTGGAAATGAAACCCGGACTTGGTCCGTGGCTTCCGTATCCCGTGAGAACATCTGCCGACGTGGAGAAAGTCATAGTTCCCGATGTGCATGAAACTTTGGGATACGTCATGGAAGCCGTAAAAATGACAAAGAAGGAGCTTAATGATGAAGTTCCCTTAATAGGATTTGCCGGTTCCCCCTGGACGATCCTATGTTATGCCGTGCAGGGTCAGGGTTCCAAAAACTTTGACATCGCCAAGAAATTCTGCTTTACAAATCCGCAGGCAGCGCATACCCTGCTTCAAAAGATCACCGACACCACCATTGCCTATTTAAAGGCAAAGGTAGACGCCGGAGTCGACGCGGTGCAGATCTTTGATTCTTGGGGAGGAATGCTTTCACCGGAAGATTATCAGGAATTTTCATGGAAGTATATTCAGCAGATCATAGATGCGCTTAAAGGTGAAACTCCTGTGATCGCTTTCGGAAAAGGTTGCTGGTTCGCTCTTGATAAGATGGCAGTCTCAGGTGCTTCTGCCCTGGGTGTGGACTGGACCTGCTCTCCCCAAATGGCAAGAAAACTTACCGGCGGAAATATTACCCTTCAGGGTAATTTTGACCCAAGCAGGTTGTACTCCCCGCCGTCAAAGATCAAAGACATGGTGCATCATATGATCAACGAATTTGGAAAGGATAAATATGTAGTCAACCTTGGCCACGGAATATTACCCGACATTCCTGTTGAAAATGCAATTGCCTTTGTGGAAGCGGTCAAAGAATATAAAGCCAATTAAAAGTGGCGATAATTAGAAGAATAGCGACTCTTAAATTTAAGGAACTCGTTATTCTTTGCGTTATCTTTTTAAGGCGTCCTTTTTTCCTTATCCCCACTTATAACGCAACGAACAAAACGGTGGAAATATGTAACCGCCTGTATGGTCAACTGCATCACGAGGACAACAGGACAAATGCCTTTCGTCACGCGTTGTGGAATTATTTGATCTGTAAATACTGTTTAAATATTGCCGGGTCTGAGGAAAAATCGGTGAGTTGGAGCAAGGAAATAACAGATCTTCATGAGCGGCTGTCTCCGAATGAAGCCCTTGCAGGAAGAATGGATCTTCATAACAACAGGATAGGACGCAATTTGTTTCTAAATTCCTGCGGAAAAGAAATTGATGTAATTGCTGTTCTGCAACAAATGACAAATGAAGCAGTTCAGGTGGGAAGTCCTCAAGAAATAGAAGAAGAAAGAGAAAATTTAATTTTTATAGAAAAACTCAAATGAAAGAAAAATTCTACGCCTACATCCAAAACCTGCAGGATAGGATCACAGCTAATCTGGAAGCTATAGATGGAGAAGCTGTTTTCAGGGAAGATCTCTGGGCAAGAGAAGAAGGTGGCGGCGGCCGTACCCGTGTAATTGAAAATGGAGCTGTTTTTGAAAAAGGAGGCGTGAACATCTCTAAAGTCTATGGCCCACTCGCACCTGCCATGCAAAAGCATTTTGGAGTAGGCGATGTAGATTTTTTCGCCTGCGGTCTTAGTCTGGTATTGCATCCGGTAAATCCAATGGTGCCCACGGTGCACGCCAACTGGAGATACTTTGAAATGTATGACAAAAGCGGAAACACTGTGGATAGCTGGTTTGGTGGCGGACAGGATCTTACACCTTATTATCTTTTTGAAGAGGATGCAACACATTTCCACCGGATTTGCAAGGCAGCCTGTGACAGGCATGATCCACAATTTTACCGAGACTTTAAGAACAAGTGTGACAAATATTTTTATAATTCCCACAGAGGTGAAGCCCGGGGAATCGGAGGTTTATTCTTTGATTATCTAAAGCCGTCCGAAGAAAAATCGGCAGAAGACTGGTATGCTTTTGTTACAGAGGTAGGCGACAGCTTTTTAGAAGCATACTTACCGATTGTGGAAAAAAGAAAAGATCTGCCATACAAGGAGGAGCAGCGTAATTGGCAGGAAATTAGACGGGGCAGATATGTGGAATTCAACCTGGTGCATGATAAGGGCACCTTATTTGGATTAAAAACCAATGGCAGGATCGAAAGCATTTTAATGAGCCTCCCGCCGCATGTACAATGGGTTTACGACCATCACCCGGAACCGGGAAGTGAGGAGGAGAAGTTGGTGAGGGTTTTGGAGAATCCGAGGTCGTGGGTGTAAGTAGTGATCAGTGTTCGGTGATCAGTGATCAGAGCAGTTTGTAAGCTTTATACCTTGAACCCAGAAATATTGAATTTTGAATTTTTAATTTTGAATCGAATGCTTATAAGAAACCGAAGACTTAGAACAACAGAAGCTATAAGAAGCCTTGTAAAGGAAACTTCCATTACACCTAATGACTTCATTGTACCCATTTTTGTGGTAGAGGGACAAAATGTAAGGGAGGAAATCGCTTCTATGCCCAACTACTACAGGTATAGCCTTGATCTTCTGAAGAAAGAGGTAAAAGAGCTTTGGGATCTCGGACTTCGGTCGGTTTTGCTATTCGTGAAGGTGCCTGAAAATCTTAAAGACAACAAAGGCACCGAAGCTGTAAATCCCGATGGGCTTATGCAACGTGCCGTAAAGGCAGTTAAAGACGCTGCACCCGAAATGTTGATAATGACCGATGTTGCCCTTGATCCCTACTCTTCCTATGGCCACGATGGAATAGTAGAGAACGGGCAGATCGTTAACGACGCTACTAAAGAAGTACTGGCAAAAATGTCTCTATCCCACGTGCAGGCAGGTGCCGACTTTGTCGCGCCCAGTGATATGATGGATGGAAGAATTCGTGCAATAAGAGAGCTGCTGGAACAGGAAGGCCATGTGAACGCCGGGATCATGAGCTACAGTGCCAAGTATGCTTCGGCTTTTTATGGTCCGTTTCGGGATGCATTGGATTCTGCTCCTGGCTTTGGGGACAAGAAAACCTACCAGATGGATCCTGCCAACCGGGAAGAGGCAGTAAAAGAAACCCTGCAGGATATTGAAGAAGGGGCAGACATTGTTATGGTCAAGCCGGGACTTTGTTATCTCGATATCGTGAGGGATATCAGGAATACCGTCAATGTTCCCGTTGCAGTTTACCAGGTGAGCGGTGAGTATTCCATGCTCAAAGCTGCAGCCGAAAAAGGTTGGCTAAACCACGATGCGGTGATGTTGGAACAGCTTACCGCTATTAAAAGAGCCGGCGCTCATATGATCGCAAGTTATTTTGCAAAGGACGCCGTTAAACTCTTATAATCGGTCCACTTTTTGATTATTTTTATCTGCAGCAGCAGCAGATGAATAACTTCGGAAAATATTTACTCCTCATCCTCACATTTCTCAGTATCAGTGAGGCATTGGCTTTTAATTTCACTACTCCTGAAGTTAAGGAGGACTTGCCGTTTGCTTCTGAAAATCTCAAGTCTGGAAGTCTTTCTTTATTCGCCTTTAGAGAAAATCCTTTTCAGGAGATCTCAGACATATCAAACAAGACCTTTTTCCCGATTCCTTCGGTGGTACCGGTAGAACTCGTATCGGTTGCGACTCCTTCTGAAGCTGTACACCTCTTTTACATCAGAGATCTTAGGAAGAACATCTATCAACAGCTATTTCCTAAGCATTTTTTCTTGTGAACCATAGCCCGGCAGGACCTTAACTGCCAACCCCTGATTAATTAAATCAAGATCACAATTAAAAATTTAAAAAATGGATACAGCATCCACCCTTATGGGGTTGGGACTATTGATCTTATTCGTAGCTCCCGTAGGTTATTTAATTTATGACCAATCTTTAAAAGATAAGAAACGTGCAAAAAAACTTGCCTTTTTGACCCTTAAAAAAGGTTTTAAACTTGACGAATCCGATAATATTACCGGGCTCTCTATCGGCCTTGACAGGAGGGCAGGAAAATTTTTCCTCCTAAAGTCGGCCAATGACGCAAAACTTCAGATCCTGGACCTTCAAAAAGTAACTAAAATCGAATTAGTAAAAACAGATGAAGACGGTAAACTCATTAGCAATATGGATGAGGTAAGAGAGATTTCGCTTCAGGTGAGGAACAATGACAAGTCTGTAAAAAAGATCATTTTTTATGCCGAAGAAGAAGATCCGGTTACCTCGAAAACAGAACGCTTTGACAACGCCCTAAAATGGCAAAAAAATCTTCAGCAGAATTTGAAATAATAAACTTTTCTTAAGGCCATATTTTATTAACAGGAGCAATTTGCTCCTGTTTTTATTTATAGCAGCATCTTCAACCCTTGTGAGCAGTGGTTTTATTAAGAATTATCCCACTCAGGATCTGCTGCTGATCCTTTTGGAAAGACCAGTAAATCTAGGGGACTTAAGAATGTTTTAAGTTTGCTTTAGTAAAATTTCACATGCTCCTCATGTACCTTTGAAAATGAAGCGGCAGGTGTACTTTGCCGTTTTTTTTCCGCAGGTTTTCAACATCTCCCCCCACCAATCTTCCTGTCGGAAATTAAGTCTGAAAAGGCTATTAAAAACTAAACTTAGAATGAGAAAAGATACTTATTCCAAACTTGCACTTGTAACCGGCGGAAGCAGCGGAATAGGGAAAGCCATAGCCCAAAAGTTAAGCGACGAGGGTATTAAAGTTGTTATTGCAGATAAAGCCGATTCAGAAAAATTAGCCGGTGGGATTGAATTCAGGAAGTGTAATGTCACCAGCGGAAGGGAGATCGATGAACTTTATTCCTGGACCACAGAAAATTTTGGACATCCAGACTACCTCATCCTTAATGCGGGCCAGGGAATTCAGGAAAAACTTTCAGAAGGGGACCCGGAAAAATGGAAACAAGTGCTGGATGTAAATATAATGGGTGCACTAAGATGCATCAGGGCCTTTACACCGCACATGATCTCTCAAAAAAAGGGAAATGTGGTATTTATTTCTTCTGTTTCTGCTAATCAGCCGCATGCATATGGCGGAATTTATGCTGCTTCAAAGACAGCTTTGGAGGTTATTGCAGAGACTTTGAGACAGGAAACACTGCCTCATATCAACGTAACTGTAGTGAGTCCCGGGATTGTAGATACCAATTTTTTTAAAAACCAGGTATCGGGGAACAGTACTGTCGGGGAAATGGGCATGGGAGCCATTGCTCCCGAAGAGATCGCCGAAGATGTATGGTATGCCCTCAATAAAAAAAAAGGAACCAGTATAAACAAAATCATAACCAGACCAACTTTACAACAATTCTAACCAACCAAAATTTAAATTGATGCAGAAAAGAGTCTTAGTAACCGGAGGAGCAGGATTTATAGGATCCCATCTCGCAGATGAACTTTTGAGTAAGGGATATAAGGTGAGAGCCCTGGACAATCTATCTGAACAGGTGCATGGAGAAAACGCAACCCGTCCTGACTACTTAAATCAAGAGGTAGAACTTCAAATAGGCGATGTAAGAGATAAGGCTGCTGTTGAAAAGGCCCTCAAGGATGTAGATGCCGTTGTACATCTCGCTGCAATGGTGGGTGTTGGCCAAAGCATGTATCAGATCAAAGACTATACAGACGTCAACAACCTGGGAACGGCAGTTCTCATGGAAGCCTTGATGGATAAACCCGTGGAAAAACTGGTGACTGCATCCAGTATGAGCATCTATGGGGAAGGTCTATATCTGGATGAAAAAGGGGAAAAAAGAATGGATTGCGAAAGAAAGCTTTCCGATCTTAAAAAAGGCGAATGGGAGATGTATGATGAATGTAAGAAGGAGCTCAATCCTGTTCCAACTCCCGAAAGCAAAACACCCAACCTTTCTTCGGTTTATGCGCTTTCAAAATATGACCAGGAGCGGCTAAGTCTTATAACAGGGAAAGCCTATAACATCCCTACAACCGCATTGAGGTTCTTTAATGTTTACGGAACCCGCCAGGCACTCTCCAATCCCTACACCGGAGTGCTTGCCATATTTGCCTCAAGACTGCTGAATAATAATCCGCCTATGATCTTCGAGGACGGAAAACAGAAACGGGATTTTATTCATGTCAAAGATGTGGCCCGTGCTATTCGCTTAGCCATGGAAAAACCTGAAGCCGATGGGGAAGTATTCAACGTGGGTAGCGGAAACAAATACACCATACTGGAGATAGCCGATAAACTTGCAGGAGTGATGGGCAAGGATAATTTAAAAGCCGAAGTAACCGGAAAATACCGTGTTGGAGATATAAGACATTGTTTTGCCGACACTACAAAAACAGAAAAGCTACTCGGATTTAAACCTGAAGTTAAATTCGAAGATGGCTTGTATGAACTGGCAGAATGGCTTAAGACACAGATCGCTACAGATAATGTGAGTAAAGCCAGTAATGAATTGTCTTCAAGAGGTCTAACCGTATAAAAAAGAACAGCTATGAACGAAATGAAAAAGATAAATGAATCGTCCCCGGCTCTTGGAATTCTTGAATGGTTTAGGCCCGGTGAATATGACGAAGTTAGAAATGCCATTGAAGACTTTAAAAGATTGGGCATAAAACACCTGCGCACAGGAGTTTCATGGGCAGACTGGTATGTGGAAGGAACGCCTGAATGGTATGATTGGCTTTTTGCAGAATTAGATCCTCATGTAGAGATCCTGCCGTGTTTTCTCTACACACCGCCATCTATTGGCGAAATGGCTAAAACATCGGCACCGCCAAAGGATCTTAAAGCCTATGCCGACTTTATTGATGAAATGATCACCCGGTATGGACAATATTTTGACTGGGTAGAGCTGTGGAATGAACCGAATAATAAAGTTGAATACGACTTTACCCTCGATTATTCCTGGAATAAGTTTTCTACAATGATAGGAATGGCAGCACATTGGGCTCAAAAAAGAGGAAAAAAGACCCTTCTTGGGGGGATGAGTCCTATAGATCCCAACTGGCTGCAAATGATGATTGAGCAAAAAGTTCTCGATAGTATTGATGCCATAGGAATTCATGGTTTCCCTCATGTTTTCGATCAACAATGGAAAGGCTGGGGCGTCAATATTCAAAGCATTAGGGAAGTGCTTGATAAATTTGGATATTATCAGGAAATATGGGTTTCTGAAGTTGGTTTCTCTACCTGGCAGAATGATGAGGTGAAACAATACCAGGAATTCAGGAACGTACTCAATGCAAAAACTGAAAGGATCTACTGGTATTCCTTAAAAGATCTTGATCCAAAGAATTCCACTGTTGGAGGATTCCACCTGGATGAGCGGGAATATCATTTTGGGCTGAAGAAAACCGATGGTACCAGGAAACTTCTTTATAAGCTGCTGGAAAAGGACGGTGTAGAAAAGATCCATCAGCAGCATTATATCAACAAACAATACACGATTAACGAAAAAGAAAAATATACGCTGATAACAGGAGGTGCCGGATTCATTGGTACTAATCTCGCCTCCCGCTTCCTCTCTCAGGGAAAAAGAGTGATGATCTACGACAGCCTTTTCCGTGATGGAGTTGAAGAGAACCTTCAGTGGATGCAAAAGGAATTTGGAGATAAACTGATTATCCAGATCTCTGATATTAACGAAACCAGGATTCTGCAGCAATGTGTGAACAATGCTTCCGAAGTTTTCCATCTCTGTGCCCAGGTAGCTGTTACATCTTCAGTAACCAATCCTATTCATGATTTTAACGTAAATCTTAGTGGTACTTTTCATCTGCTTGAGGCTATAAGAAAATCAAAACATCAGCCGCCATTGATCTTCACCTCGACCAATAAGGTCTATGGTAATCTTCAGGATGTGAAGATGGTGGAGAACGAAACCAGATATTATCCCGCAGATGCGAAAATGAAAAAATACGGAATCAATGAGAAGATCCCTCTGGACTTCCACAGTCCGTACGGCTGTTCCAAAGGAGCGGCAGACCAGTACATTCTTGATTACTCAAGAACCTATGGTCTAAAAACGGCAGTTTTCAGAATGAGCTGTATTTATGGACCACACCAGTTTGGAACCGAAGATCAGGGTTGGGTGGCACATTTCCTTATCAGCGCTCTTGAAGACAAGCCGGTGACCATCTATGGAAATGGAAAACAGGTAAGGGACATTCTCTTTGTGGAAGATCTTATAGATGCTTTTATGCTCGCGCATAAGAACATTGATAAGCTCACCGGCCAGGTGTTCAATATAGGTGGCGGACCCGAAAATACGGTGAGTTTGCTGGAGATCCTGGAAATAATAAGGGACAAGGCAGGAAAGGAAATGGACATAAGTTTTAAAGATTGGCGTACCGGCGATCAATTCTACTACGTTTCCAATACCAATAAGTTCAAAGAAGCAACCGGTTGGAATCCAAAGTACAACATCGAAGAAGGCGTGGAAAAGCTGCTGAGATGGCTCTGCGAAAACCGAAATATTGAACTTCCTGAAAATCTAAATCCAACAAAACAGATCGCCATATGAGATCAGCCCATGCGATGCAGGAGAAAACGCCGGCATCAGAAAAAGCTGCTGTAGGAAAAGCAGCAGTATTAGAAGCCCCTCAAAAAGTAAGTGTAAAAGAGATAGAACTTCCGGAACCGGGAGAAGGAGAAGTGCGCATCAACCTGGAAGGATCTGGTGTGTGTGCATCAAACATTCCTGTTTGGGAAGGCCGCGACTGGTTTGATTATCCCGTGACTACGGGAGAACCCGGCCATGAAGGCTGGGGAATTATCGATGCAGTTGGCGCCGGAGTGAAAGATCTTAAAGAAGGAGATCTTGTTACCGCCTTGACCTATAAGGCTTACGCCACTCATGATATTGCAAAGCAGGAGAGCGTTGTGAAGCTTCCTGAAAGTCTGTCAGGAAAACCATTTCCCGGAGAACCTCTGGGATGTGCGATGAACATCTTTAACCGAAGCGATATTCAAAAACGGCAAAAAGTAGCCATAGTTGGCAGCGGATTTTTAGGAACTCTGCTGGTACAACTGGCAAAGTCAGCCGGGGCTGAAGTCATTGCTGTTTCCAGAAGAGAATTTTCCCTTAAGACCGCCAAAGAAGCAGGTGCAGATCACCTGGTTCAAATGGATGATCATCATAAGATCATCGAAAAAGTAAAGGAGTTGACCAACGGCAACTTTTGCGAAAGGGTGATCGAATGTACGGGGAAAGAATGGCCACTTAACCTTTCCATCGAACTCACCGGCACCAGAGGCAAACTTATTGTCGCCGGTTTTCACCAGGATGGAATGCGCAGCGTCAATGTGCAGATGTTGAACTGGAGAGGCATTGACATGATCAGTGCCCACGAGAGGGATCCGCAGCAGTACATCAACGGAATTAAAGATGCCATTGAAGCTGTGGAAAAGGGTAAAATGGATCCATATCCTTTATTCACGCACAATTTTTCACTTGAGGAAATGGAACAGGCCTATCAACATCTAACCGACCGTCCCGACGGATTTATAAAAGCATTAATCATCAACTAACATGATCGCAACACAACCAACCAAAAAAGAATTATCTCTTGGATTCCTCGGCGTAGGCTGGATAGGCCGCAACCGCATGGAAGCCATCCTCAACCACACCAATGCAAAGGCTGCTGCGATCACCGAACCAAATCCAGAAAATTCAGACGAAGCATTAAAGAGTGCCAAAAATGCCATTTTAAAGACCTCTGCTGAAGAACTTTTTTCTGAAGAAGATCTCGACGGAATTGTCATTGCAACTCCCAGCGCCATGCATGCCGAACAAAGCATGCAGGCCCTAAGAAGCGGAAAAGCAGTCTTCTGTCAAAAACCACTTGGGCGTACTGCCGAAGAAGTAAGGCAAGTGGTGCAGGCTTCCCGGGAGTCAGATAAATTACTCGCTGTAGATCTCTCCTATCGCTACACAAAGGCCTTTAAGGCAGTCTATGATACCATCCAAAAAGGAGAAATTGGAGATATCTACGCCGTGGACCTGAAATTTCACAACGCCTACGGACCAGATAAGGAATGGTTCTATGATATCAAACGCTCCGGCGGAGGATGTGTAATGGACCTGGGAATTCACCTGGTCGATCTGGCACTATGGAGCCTCAATTTCCCGGAAATTAAAGATGTGCGAAGCCACCTCTTCCACAAAGGTCAAAAGCTTACTTCTTTTGAAGAACACGTAGAAGATTTCGCCAGTGTGTCGCTGACTTCCGAAAAAAATCAGGTAATCAATCTGGAATGTTCCTGGCATGTTTCCGCAGGAAAAGACGCCATCATAGAAGCCACTTTCTACGGCACAAAAGGAGGAGCTTCCTTCAGGAATATCAATGGTTCTTTCTACGATTTTAAGGCAGAAAAATATAACGGCACCCAGACAGAAACGCTCGTGAATACTCCGGATGAATGGAGTGGCCGCGCCGGAATAGTTTGGGTTGAAAATATGATCAAAAACAACCGGTTCGACGAAAAATCGGCAACCGAATTTATAAAAACAGCAGAAGTAATTGACCGTATCTATGGAAGATAAGAAGATGAAAGTCTTAATGACTACCGATACAGTAGGCGGAGTTTGGGTGTATTCCCTGGAACTCTGCAGGGCGCTGCAGCAGTACGGCGTACAGGTGCATTTGGTGGCAATGGGAGGTTGGCCTTCCCCTGCACAGCAGGTGGAAGCTGAAAAAATTTCCAATGTCACTTTTTACAAGAGCGATTACAAGCTGGAGTGGATGGAAAATCCCTGGGAAGATGTGGAGCAATCCCGCAAATGGATCAACTGCATCTATACCACCGTACAACCCGATGTGGTCCACCTTAATAACTACGCGCACGTGGAAGAAGACTGGACGGCCCCTGTGGTCACCGTGTTTCATTCCTGTGTGCAGACCTGGTGGCAGGCGGTAAAAGGGAAGGCAGCCCCCGAAGAGTGGGATCATTATACCCGAACTGTCAAGGAATCATTGCAAGCTTCAGATATTGTGGTGGGACCAACTCAGGCGATCCTCAACAAAGCCCAGCAGGCACATAAATTCACTTCGGAAATAAAAGTGATCCACAACGGTAGAAGCATAAATACTTCGGAAGCAAAGCCCAAGGAAGAATTCATTCTATGCATGGGCAGGATGTGGGATGAAGCCAAGAACTTTCCGCTTTTATCCAGTATAGCCGAAAAACTTCCGTGGCCGGTATATGTTGCAGGCGATTCTGTAAATCCTAACACCGGAAAAGAATGCAGTCTCAAAAATGTGAAATTCGTGGGGAAATTATCTCCGGGAGAAGTACAGGACTGGATGCAACGGGCGAGCATTTTTGTAAGCCCTACCCGCTATGAGCCTTTTGGACTGGCAATACTTGAAGCCGCAGGCAATGGCTGCGCCCTGGTGTTAAGCAACTTGGAAACGCTAAAAGAATTGTGGCATGACGTAGCGCTTTTCTTTGATCCCGAAGATGAAGCTGAAGCCGAGAAAACAGTAATAAGATTAATTGAAAGTCCGAAATTCCTTCAGGAGCTTTCGGCAAAAGCCAGAGAAAGAGCTAAAAATTTCTCTCCTGAAAAAATGGGAGCAGCATATCACAGGCTCTACCACGAGATCATGGAAAAAGAACAAAAACTACTGAGTATATGAAAATTGTGATGTTTTACCATTCCCTTTATTCTGACTGGAACCACGGGAATGCGCATTTTTTACGGGGAATCGTAAAGGAACTCCAAATACGGGGACATGATGTTGATGTCTATGAACCCGAAGGCGGCTGGAGTCTTCAGAATTTGCTGAAGGATCACGGGGCCGAGCGGTTGGATGAATTCCGGCAGTATTATCCTTCACTTAATCCGCAGTTCTATAACCCGGAGAAAAAACTGAACTATCAAAATATACTTGGAAAAGCCGACCTGGTGATCGTACACGAATGGAATGATCCTAAGCTTGTAGCTCAAATAGGAGAGCAAAAGGAAAAATTCGGCTATAAATTATTATTCCACGACACCCATCACAGGGCAGTTTCGGCTGAAGAAGAGATGAAAAAATTTGATTTTTCGAACTATGATGGCGCTCTTGTATTTGGGGATGTGATCAAGAAGATCTATCAGCAAAAGAATTGGGTGAAGAACGTCTGGACCTGGCATGAAGCCGCAGATGCCGAATTTTTCAGCCCTAACCGCGATGAAGAAAAAGAAGGTGACCTGGTATGGATTGGAAACTGGGGTGACGACGAACGCACAGAAGAACTTATGGAATTTCTCATCAATCCGGTGAAGGAGCTGGGAATAAAAGCTAAGGTTTACGGCGTGCGCTATCCCGAAAAGGCTAAAAAAGCGCTCGCAGATGCGGGAATAGCATACGGCGGATGGCTGCCCAACTACAAGGTGCCAGAGGTTTTTTCCAAATATAAAGTTACCGTACACGTGCCGCGAAGACCCTATGTTCAAATGTTGCCGGGGATCCCTACTATCCGGCCCTTTGAAGCATTATCCTGCGGCATCCCTTTAATCTGCTCTCCCTGGGACGATGCAGAAAACCTTTTCACTCCGGGCGAAGATTACCTCATCGCCAAAGATGGGAATGACATGGGCTACAAAATAGCTGAAGTCCTTAAAAGTGCACAACTGGCCCAAAGCCTTTCCCAAAACGGCCGAAAAACTATTTTGGACAGGCATACCTGCGCCCACAGAGTAGATGCACTGGAGGATATTTTGAAGGAACTTGGAATGGCAGAAGAAAAGATCTTTCCAATCCAACACAAAACCATGGAAGCATGAAAAAGAACCTGAAAATTGCCTTTTTTGGATCCAGTATAGTTTCGGCTTACTGGAATGGTGCTGCCACCTACTACCGCGGAATTGTAAAGGCGCTGCATAAAATGGGGCATGAAGTCACATTTTACGAACCCGATATTTACGAGCGTCAAAAACACCGGGATATTGATGATCCTGAATGGTGTAAAGTAAAAGTATATCCTGAAGATCAGGTAACTTTAAGAGCACTGCTCCGAGAAGCTTCGGAAGCCGATGTGATCATCAAAGCCAGCGGAGTTGGTGCTTTCGACGAATTCCTGGAAGATGCTGTAGTACAGCTGAAGAAAGATGATAACCTCATTATCTTCTGGGATGTTGACGCCCCGGCTACGCTCGACAGGATCGAAAACGATCCTTCAGATCCTTTTAATGCCCTGGTTCCAAAGTATGATTTTGTGCTCACCTATGGTGGCGGTCAACCCGTTATAGATGCTTACGAGCGCAACGGGGCAAAAAGGTGTATTCCTATTTACAATGCTTTAGACACCGACACTCATTTTCCTGTTGAACCACAGGAAAAGTTTGAAGGCACTTTGGCCTTTTTGGGTAACCGCTTACCCGATCGTGAAAAGCGGGTGGAGGAATTCTTTATCAAGCCTGCGGAAAATCTTCCGGAAGAAAAATTCATCCTGGGCGGCAGCGGATGGGGAGATAAGTCAATGCCCGAAAATATCGAGTATGTAGGCCACGTCTACACTAAAGATCACAACGCCTTTAACTGTACTCCTAAGGCCGTTTTGAACATCAGCCGGGATAGTATGGCCAAATACGGATTCTCCCCTGCTACGCGGGTTTTTGAGGCTGCCGGAGCGGGAGCATGTTTGATTACAGACTACTGGAAAGGCATAGAAACTTTCTTTGAACCGGGTAAAGAGATCCTTGTAGCCAAAGATGGAAAGGAAGTCGAACAACTTCTTGCAGATCTAACTGCTGAAAAAGCTAAAGCAATAGGCGAAGCCGCTTATAAAAAAGTGCTTGCTGAACATACATACAACCACAGGGCAGCGCTGCTGGAATCGGTCATTTCTGAAAAACTTGAAACTGAAGATCAACCCGTTGAACAAAACAGTAGCTCATGAAATTTGTGATTATAGGACTTTCAGTAACATCATCCTGGGGTAACGGCCACGCCACCACTTACAGGGCGCTTCTTAAAGAACTGAAGGCTCTTGGCCACGATATCCTGTTCCTGGAGAAGGATGTGCCGTGGTATTCACCGCACCGTGACATGCCTGCACCCGGTTTCTGTACACTGGGTCTCTACAAGACCAATGAAGAACTCAAAGCAGATTATACAAAACAGGTTGCTGAAGCAGATGTGGTAATAGTAGGCTCTTACGTGCAGCAGGGAGTGGAAGTAGGAAATTGGGCCATTGAAACCGCCACCGGAGTTACAGCTTTTTACGACATTGATACTCCGGTCACTTTAGCAAAACTGGAGCGGGAGGATTACGAATATCTCGACCCGGAGATCATCTCAAAATATGATCTGTATTTATCATTTTCGGGAGGTCCTATTCTAAAGCATCTTGAGGAGCATTATGGATCTCCTATGGCAAGAGCCTTATACTGTTCTGTTGATCCGGATCTTTATTTTCCTGAAGACCGGGAAAAGCAATGGAAAATGGGATATCTCGGCACCTACAGCGATGATCGCCAGCCCACAGTGGAAGAACTTCTAAACAAACCCGCAGCTCAATTTCCATCAGAAAAATTTGTAGTTGCAGGTCCGCAGTATCCGGAGAACTACAACTGGTCAAAGAACGTCGAGCGCATCAATCACCTGCCTCCGGCAGAACACCGAAAGTTCTACAATTCGCAGGAGTTTACGCTGAATGTCACCCGACAGGACATGATCAAAGCCGGTTACTCCCCCAGCGTGAGATTATTTGAAGCAGCTGCCTGCGGAGTGCCGATCATTTCAGATTACTGGGATGGCATCCACAGCATTTTTGAACAGGGAAAGGAGATCCTGATCGCCCGAGACACCAGTGAAGTCGAAAAATATTTCAGAAATATCCCTGAAAAAGAAAGAAAACAGATAGGTGAAAATGCAAGGCAAAAAGTAATGCAGTCTCACACCGCAAAAGCAAGAGCGAAAGAATTAGTAAATTATGTAAAGGAAGTGCGTCAGCCTTCAGAAAAAGTATAATTATGTCCACCGAAGCAGAAATAAAAAAACTAGCTCCCTGGTTCCACAATATTCATCTCCCCGACGGAAGCACAACAGCTCCAAATCATTTCCTGGGAGATTTTCCAAAATTTAAATGGGATAAGATCAAAAATGACATTCCGGAAGATCTGGAAGGATGGAAAGTGCTGGATATTGGCTGCAACGCCGGATTCTATTCATTAGAACTGGCAAAACGCGGCGCAGAGGTGCTGGCGATTGATCTTGATGAACATTACCTGAAACAGGCGAAATGGACAGCAAAACAGTTTGGGCTGGATGATAAAATAAGATTTAAGCAAATGCAGGTTTACGATCTCGCACATACCGAAGAGCAGTTCGATCTCATCTGGTTCATGGGAGTTTTCTACCATTTGCGCTATCCTATGCTGGCAATGGACATCCTGTCTCAAAAAGTGAAAAAAATGATGGTCTTTCAAACACTCTCTCTTCCCGGAACAGAAGAAATGGAAATTCCGGAGGATGTGGAATTTCACAAGAGGGAGATCATGCAGGAAAATGCATGGCCTAAAATGGCGTTTATAGAGCATAAATTGGCAGGAGATCCTACGAACTGGTGGGCACCAAATCACCAGGGAATTCTCTCCATGCTTCGCAGCTGCGGACTTAAAGTAATGTCAATGCCCGAAGATGAAACCTACGTTGCTCATAAAGATCCCGAAATCCAATCCAGCCTCGATACCTGGAATTATTCAGAATATTTATCGGCTGTAGGAAAGGACTGGAAGGAAGAGGTTGAGAAGAAAACCCGCAAGGGATAATCCCGAAAATCTAATATAAAACTTTTAGATTACACTACTTTTTTTATAACAACCTCTCTCTAAATTAGATGCCAAAGGAGAAATCAGAAAAAGTAGTATATTAAATGTCTGTAACTAAGCACTTCCAGAATATGAGAAATTCAATAGGTATAATATTAGTTTTCCTGCCACTAACTCTTCTGGGGCAAGACAAAAACTTAGCCACGGACTTTTCACTAATAGCACAGGAATTTGAAAAACATCTATTTCAGAAAGTCCTTAATGATCCTGAAGGAAATATGGAAATGACTTTAATAGATGATCGGAATTTCTACAGATCCTTAATAAACTTTGATTTGGAAAGGTCTTATAGTTTGTCGTTTACAGCAAAAGACCAAAAGTTATTCAAATTCATTGATAATCAGGAAATAACTAAAAAGGCATTTGATTTCGAACCATTATGGGAGTTTAATGGAAGGTTATTAAAATCAAGTAATTCCCAAGATCTTTTTGAAGACTTCTAAGTGCTACAATATTCTCCGTCACTTCGAGACAAGAAATTAAATAGCAAACCTGCGAGCTTAAAAAAAACTCGCAGGTTTTATTTTTTTTCCGACTCCAACTTATGTTAGACCTACAAGGTTTTAAAAACCTTGAAGATCATGTCATCATCGCACCGGTTCAATCTTAAAATTCTCCGGCGGAGTAGCTCCCAACAGGTGTTTTACAAAATAATCCCAGCGACGGCGCATCATGTACCAGGAATCTTCTCCAAAACCATGGCGGGCATTTGGAAAAATGATCAGGTCGAAATCTTTGTTGGCCTTGATTAAAGCATCAACTACAAGGTAAGTGTTATAAGGCGGTACGTTATCGTCGAGTCCGCCGTGAGCGAGCAGGAGTTTTCCTTTCAGGTTCTCTGCATATAACTGATTTGCCTGCTTATCGTAATTATCTACGCCATCCGGTCCCATGGTCATTAACCCAATATATCTTTCTCCCCAGTCATCTTCATAATTTCGGTTATCATGATTTCCTGATTCTGCAATTCCCACGGAATAAAATTCCGGATGACGGAACATAGCCGCGGCCGCTGCAAATCCACCACCGGAATGTCCCCAGATCCCGACCTTTTCCGCGTCGATGTACGGATATTTTTCGGCCAGCTGGCGAATTCCCGCTTTTTGATCCTCCAGGGTATTTCCGGAAATGTCACCGTAGCAGGCATCATGAAAGGCTTTCGAGCGGCCGGGATTACAGGAGCCGTCGATCAATATCACCACAAATCCAAGTTCGGCTACAGCCTGATGATCGCTACGGGCGGCCGAGAAATTACGGCTGCCCACACTTCCTCCCTGCGGGCCGGGATATACATAGTTCACTACCGGGTATTTTCTATTCTCATCCAAATGAGTTGGGGTAAACAGGAGACCCTTCAGATCCCACTGCCCATCTGCCGACTTTACTGTAATAGATTCCGGAGCTTTCCAGCCGGTGGCTTTTAGGCGGGTAATATCTGCTTTTTCAAGGACTGCTATTTCTTTTCCATTACTGTTACGAAGAACGGCTACAGGAGGCGTAGTGGGTGTGCTGTAGCTGTCAACAAAGTATTTGTGATCCGGTGAAAAAGAGATGTTATGATTTGCATTTTCAGGAGTTAGGACCTTAAAGTTTTTTCCGCTAAAATCTACTTTGTATAGATGTGAAAAATAAGGATCTCTGCTCTTTTCCATTCCGTTGGCTTCGAAGTACAGCGTGCGTTTATCTTCATCCACATGAACCAGTTCTGTAACCACAAAATCTCCCCTGGTGATCTGGTGCTTTAGTTTTCCTGAATTGAGATCATAAAGGTATAAATGGCCCCAACCATCTCTTTCAGAATACCAAATGATCTCATTGCTCTTTGGTAAATATCTCCAGTTGATACTCCCCTGCCCCGACTCGTATTGGGTTTCTACAGTTTCAGTAAAAATCTCTCTCACCTCCCCGCTAGAAGCATCGGCAATTTGAAGTTTTGCCTCTTTGTGGTCGCGCGAAGTAGAAACAAAAGCAAGTTTTGTTGCGTCTTCATTCCAATAATTATCATCAAATGCTCCGCTACAGGAAATATCGTCACACAAGGTACCACGACGTGGATCTGCCTCCACGTCCAGTTCTATCACCTTTGGCTCATCAACTTCCACGATCACCCGGTGGATCTGGATCACTTTTTCATCCTCGGGCAGGGGATATTTCCACTGTTGCAATTTTGGCGCTCCTACTTTGGTTTCCACCAGATACATGTCGCTTATATGCCGCTGATCTTGTTTATACGTGGCAATTTTTTTGGAATCCGGAGACCACAAAACAATCGGTCGGTCACTCTTTCTCCAACCTGCATTATCTGTAGCATAGCCAAAGTTCTCTTCCCCATCTGTAGTGAGTTGTCTTTCTTCTCCGGTTTCTAAATTCCGCAGCCAAAGATTCCAGTCTTTGATAAAAACCACCTTCTTTGCGTCGGGAGAAAGTATTTCATTGCGGGAAACTTCAGGAGACTCAATATTTTGTTTAGGCAAAAGTTCTGCTCTCGAAGCAGCAGTCTTCTTTTTTCCGGTTTTTGGATCTACCAGGACATATTCTGTTCCTTCAGCAGTATTTATCCTATACCAAAAGCGGCCATCTTCTAACCAGACCGGTCTAACATTTGCCCTGTCCACCAGGGAATTGGTATTGAAATTCAGGAATTTCGTCGCACGTTTATAATCTTCCGCAGTAATTTGTGTTGTACTGTCCTGGGCCCGGGAGGAAAGGAAAAGCAGCAGAAAAGCGATTGTCAATAAAGGTAATTTTTTCATGTGGCTTCAGTAATTTCTTGTGCCTACAAGATACGCAAATGCAGTTTTGTAAGAAATAATTGATCTAAAGGCTTCAAAAGCTTCAGAATTAATGCTCTTTTATGAACTTTCCGTGTTTGCTTTCTTATTTTTGATAGCATAAAATTCAGCAAAATGCTTTGCATTAATCATCACTCCACAGATCCTTACTTCAATATTGCGACAGATGAATACATCTTTAAGCACATCAAAGAGGATTGTTTTATGCTGTGGCGAAATGATAACGCTATTATTGTAGGCAAACATCAAAATACCTTAGCCGAGATCAACCATGAGTATGTGAAAGAGAAAAATATCAAGGTTGTAAGGCGACTTTCGGGAGGTGGCGCTGTATACCATGACCTGGGTAATCTCAACTTTTCCTTTACCCGTACCGGCGACAACTATGAAATGATAGATTTTGAGCGATATACGTTGCCAATAATCGCAGTGCTGAAGGAGCTGGGAGTAAATGCCAAATTTGAGGGACGAAATGATCTCATTATTGAGGGTAAAAAGTTTTCGGGTAATGCAGAGCATGTATTCAAGAACAAGGTCCTTCATCATGGGACCTTGCTATTTTCTTCGGAAATGAAAGATGTTAGCGGTGCATTGAAGATCAATCCCCTAAAGTATAAAGACCGCGGAGTGAAATCTGTTCCTAACAGGGTGACAAACATCAGCGATCACCTTCGTGAAAAGATTTCTCTTGATGAGTTTACAAATAAGGTGATGGAACATATTACCGGTAGTTTTAAAGATGCCCGGCTTTATGAATTTACTGAAGAGGATCTTGCTGCCATCCAGAAGATAAGAGATGAGAAATATGCGACCTGGGACTGGAACTACGGCCATTCTCCCGAATATGAGTTCAAACAGGGAGCACGAACTCCGGGCGGCACGGTAGAAATGAACATGAATGTTTCAAACGGAATTATTAAAGATGTGAGGATCACCGGAGACTTTTTCCATATTAAAGACATTGCTCCTATTGAAAGGGCTTTGGAAAACATTAGACATGATGAGAAAGCAATACGGGAAAAGCTTAAGCAATTCTATCTTAAGGAGTATTTCAATAAGGTTACAGAAGATGATCTTGTCTCGATCATGTTTTAATATCAACATCTAACGGCACTACATGGAGTTACTTATATTTTATGCTGCAATTTCAATTTTTTTCTCCTTTTTATGTTCTATTCTGGAGGCAGCATTCCTGAGTTTTACTCCTTCCTTTCTTCGCATAAAAGCCCGCGAGGGAAAGGCTTATGCCACCACCCTGACAAAATTCAAGCAGGATGTTGACAAACCTCTTATAGCAATTCTCACTATCAACACCATTGCTCACACGGTGGGCGCGATCCTGGTGGGGGTGCAGGCCGAAAAAGTCTATGGAGATGGTGGCAACGCAGTGGGAATAGTGTCGGCAGTAATGACTTTGGCCATTCTCATTCTTTCTGAAATTATTCCGAAGACCATAGGTGCCACTTACTGGAAATCCCTGGGGAATTTTACTGCTAAAACACTCACCATCTTTGTGCTGCCACTTAAATATACCGGAATTCTATGGTTGATGTTGCTTACCACCCGCCTTATAGGGAAATCTGCTCACGTAAATTCCATGAGCAGGGAAGAATTCCTTGCCATCACCGATGTAGCTGAAGAAGAAGGAGTTTTTGAAGAACAGGAAACTACTGTGATCAAGAACATGCTGATCTTTAAGAAAGTCAAGGCCAAAGATGTGATGACCCCTTTCTCTGTGGCGGTGATTGAAGATGAAGATATAACTATTGAACAGTTTCACCGGGAACATCGCAACCTGAAATTTTCCCGTATCCCTGTTTATCACAAGAAGCACAATAACATCACAGGGTTTGTACTTAAGGATGATGTTCTGGAAGAGATGCTGGATCAAAAAGGATCCGAACCACTCAAGATCTTAAAAAGGGATATCCCCATAACTTCTGAAGACACTCCCATTCCCGACCTCTTTGAACGGTTCATCAAAGAAAGGACCCACCTGGCCATGGTGGTGGATCATTATGGCAATACCATTGGCCTTGTCACCATGGAAGATATTATAGAAACACTTATGGGTCTCGAAATTATGGATGAGAGCGATAATGTGGAAGACATGCAGGTCCTGGCACGTCAAAACTGGGAGAAAAGAGCCAAAAAATTAGGCCTTCTAAAACAGGATCAAACTGAAGATAGAAAGAAACGGGATGAATAAAGCTTTCTTAAAAACCCCCCTGGGAAGTGCAATTCTGGAAGGGGATGCCTCCGGAATATCTAAGTTTATCCTTACCGACGAAGAAGGTTCATCCACTCCCACGCCTGCTCCCGAATTTACTGAAGCTATCGAACAACTGGAAGAATATTTTGCGGGACAACGGAAAGAATTTAACCTGAAGCTGAATCCGCAGGGGACAGAATTTCAGAAAAAAGTATGGCAGGCACTTTTGAACATTCCATACGGGAGAACGGCGTCATACATGGAACTTTCAAAAGAAATCGGCGATCCGTTGGCTATTCGTGCTGTGGCAGCAGCAAACGGAAAGAATCCGCTGTGGATTTTAATTCCCTGTCACCGGGTTATTGGCAGCGACGGATCTTTGACCGGCTACGCCGGCGGACTTTGGAGAAAGAAGTGGCTGCTTGAGCATGAGCAGCAGGAAAAGCAACAAAGCCTGTTCCCATGAGAGGTCTCAAAAAAGGCATTTTGGGCACCCTGATTTTTTTGGCTTTGGCCATAGGTTTGATCTACCTGTTTAATTTTGACTATATCTTTAAAGGCATTCAAACTACTTATTTTCAAGGCTATGTTACTGCGCATATTGACGACCATGTGAATTTTGACAATCGCAGGATCGAAGCGGGAAAAGCACAGCCATGGCCGGAACATTCAGAGTATAACAATTCTAAACTCACGCCGGCTTTACAGGAAAAAAATGAAAATGCAGGCACAGTTGCTTTTCTCATCATCAAAAATGACAGCATCTGGTATGAATCCTATGATGGGGATTATGGTCCCGATTCCAGGACCAATTCGTTTTCCATGGCTAAAAGTGTGGTCGCAGCCCTGCTTGGAAAAGCGATTATGGATGGGCATATAGAAAGCCTTGATCAACCGGTAGTAGATTTCTTTTCGCATTTCGATGAGCGCCTTACTTTAAGGCACCTCGTCTCTATGTCTTCGGGACTTAACTGGGATGAGAATTATTACAATCCTTTTTCCATGACGATAAGAGCGTATCTTGATGACAACATACGGGACATGGTCCTGGATCTTAAGGTTGTGGAAGAACCCGGAGAGGAATTCAAATACCTCAGCGGGAATACGCAGTTGCTTGCCATGGTGCTGGAAAAAGCAACAGGAATGACCCTTTCTGAATATCTCAGTCAAAGTTTCTGGAAACCCCTGGGGATGGAAAATAATGCACTATGGCAACTCGATAGTTTCGAAAGTGGAATGGAGAAGGCCTATTGCTGCATCGCTTCAAACGTCCGGGATTTTGCCCGCCTCGGAAAATTATATAATGACTTCGGCAAGTGGAATGGTAAACAAGTGCTGGACTCCACTTACGTCACAGAATCCATCCGGCCGCAGCTGGAGGATTATCCGCATTACGGATTGGGGATCTGGTTAGAGCCTGATCTTACTTCAGAAGTATTTTATTTCCGCGGAATTTTAGGTCAGTATGTAATTGTGCTGCCGCAGGAAGATGTGATCATCGTTAGGCTGGGAAAAGAAGGCGGCAAAGTTCCCGATGATAAGGAACATCCCAAAGATTTTTATTTTTATCTTGAGGAGGTGTTAAAAATGCTTTCCCTGAATGATCAAAAAAGTAGCCTTAAAGAACCTGCTGTTCCTTGATATTGAAACAGTACCCGAAAATGCCGATTTCAGCGAACTTTCAGAAGAAAAGCAAAAGCTATGGGAGCATAAATCCCAATATCAGCGAAAGGAAGAGTTCACTCCTGCCGAATTTTATGACCGGGCTGGCATCTGGGCAGAATTCGGAAAGATCGTTTGTATCTCTGTAGGTCATTTTGCTTTTCAGGGAGAGAAAAGAACGTTTAGAACTACTACTTTTCACGGGGAAGAAAAACAGCTGTTACAGGATTTCAGAAATTTACTGGACGGGCATTTTGCAAGACCACAACATTTGCTTTGCGCGCATAACGGGAAAGAATTCGACTTCCCATACATCGCCCGCCGTATGCTCATTCATAACCTTGAGCTTCCGAATAAACTAAACCTTTTTGGAAAGAAGCCCTGGGAAGTCCCACACCTGGACACCCTGGAGCTATGGAAATTTGGCGATTACAAACATTTCACCTCTCTCAAATTGCTTTGTAATGTGCTGGGAATTCCTTCTCCCAAGGAAGATATCGATGGCAGCGAAGTCCGAAATGTCTATTACAATGAAAATGATCTGGACCGTATTATTCGCTACTGTGAAAGAGATGTTGTGGCTATTGCACAGGTAATACTCAAACTGCGGCAGGAACCACTTCTGGAAGAAGATGAACTGCTTTCGGTTTAGCATACCTTAAGGATTTGTTATTTATCCTGCTGCTTCTCAAGTTTTTATTATATTTATTGAAAGGTTGGCAAAAATGACATTTTTAGATGTGATTTTTTGAAGCTTTGCATGTTTAACCAAAAAAAGTACAATATGTATTTATACGTAGAACAGTGGAATGTAACCGATAAATGGATGGATCTTTCTAAAGAGGAACGTCGTTCTTATTTGAACCAGGTGAACAATGCCATTACAGAAATGAGTCGCGGCGGCATTGAAAATCTTGGCTGGGCAATGAATGACGAACATACTCCATACCGCAGTGATTACAGATACATGGCACTATGGAAATTACCTTCTCTGGAAGCAGTAGAGCAGTTTGAAAAAGGCATCAATGAAGCGGGATGGCACGATTACTTCTCCCAGGTGAATTCCCGCGGAAAAGTAATGCCTCTAAACGAAGCTCTGGACTTTTTGGTTAACCTGGATAAGAATTCGACATCGATTTTGGATTAACTTTACTGAACCGTTGAAAGGGTTATGTTTTATCCACCCCTTTCGGCGGCTTAGGGCCCCGAAAGCGGGTTCCTGTGGAATCAACCGCTTTCAGGGTTAAGAACCGCTGAAAGGGTTAACTCCTGGTTCTTATATCGCCATCTCCGGAATATCTCCTTCCACGATCAATTTCCCTTCGGTAGCATTTTGAATTTCCTCTACACTAATTCCGGGAGCTCTTTCAAGTAGTCTAAAGCCATTTTCGGTCACTTCCAGCACCGCAAGGTTAGTTACCACCTTTTTCACGCATCCCACGCCTGTGAGCGGAAGAGTGCAACGCTTTAAAAGTTTCGATTCTCCTTCGCGATTCGTGTGCATCATGGCCACGATGATATTTTCGGCGCTGGCAACAAGGTCCATTGCGCCGCCCATTCCTTTCACCATTTTCCCAGGAATTTTCCAGTTGGCTATATCACCGTTCTCCGCTACTTCCATAGCGCCCAAAATAGTTAGATCCACATGCTGCCCCCGTATCATCCCAAAGCTCATAGCCGAATCAAAAAAACTTGCCCCCGGTAAGGCGGTGATGGTCTGTTTTCCCGCGTTGATAAGATCTGGATCTTCTTCGCCTTCAAATGGAAAAGGTCCCATTCCAAGGATTCCGTTTTCACTTTGAAAGTCTACTTCTATATCATCGCGAACAAAATTCGCTACCAGGGTGGGAATACCAATCCCCAGGTTGACGTAATATCCGTCTTTGACTTCTCTTGCTATGCGTTTTGCAATTCCGTTTTTATCTAACATTGATTTGAAGATTTGTGAATTTGAAAATTTGAAGATGATTTTTTATCCTCTCTGTTTTTTGCTTGAACTAATTATTTTAGATGTAATTCGGGATATAGATTGAAGTTCGGAAAATAATTCCGCTTTAGGGTCTGGGTAATGAGGAGAAGCTTTACAAAGCCGGAGCCAATAATTGGTTTCATCAGCCTCTTTTGCCGCTATTTTAAATTTATGAATAAAGTCAGCATTACTTTCAGCATTCTGTGCTTCCCAAATATTTGCGCCAATTGAAGTTCCACTTCTAAACAACTGAGAGGACATTTCATATTTGTGGAGTGACCTCAATTTTTCAGTGAAATCAATTGTCTCAAGTGCAAAATCAAATGTTTTGTTCACTATCAAATTCTCTTTATCATCTCTCATTTTATTGTTCTTTATATTTTCAAATCTTCAAATTATCTCATTCTCAAATTATTTTTGTCTAACAGTTCGTTGCTCAATTCTCTTCTCATAATCTTTCCCCCGGAAAATTCTTTGTACAAAAATTCCGGGAATGTGGATCTGGTTGGGATCGAGTTCTCCCGGCTCTACAAGCTCCTCCACCTCGGCCACTGTGATCGTCGCCGCACCACACATCACCGGATTAAAGTTTCTTGCTGTACCTTTAAAAATAAGGTTTCCGGCCTTGTCTCCTTTCCAGGCTTTGACGAAAGCAAAATCGGCTTTATAAGCTTCTTCCAGCACGTACATCTTTCCGTTAAACTCCCGGGTTTCCTTGCCTTCGGCTATTTCAGTTCCATAACCTGCAGGCGTATAGATTGCCGGAAAACCCTGTTGTGCCGCCTGACATTTAGCTGCAAGAGTACCCTGAGGTGTTAATTCTACATCAAGTTCCCCGCTAAGCATTTGCCGCTCAAATTCGGCATTCTCCCCCACGTAGGAAGAGATCATTTTATCTATCTGTTTCTTTTGAAGTAACAGCCCCAAACCAAAGTCATCTACACCCGCGTTATTAGAGATACAGGTAAGATTCTTCAGGTTGAGACGAACGAGTTCAGAAATGGCATTTTCGGGAATCCCGCTAAGCCCAAAGCCGCCGAGCATAAAGGTCATTCCGTCATGCACTCCTTTTAGAGCTTCAGAAACATTCTCTACAGTTTTATTGATCATTATTGGTTGTTTTATTCGGAAAAATACAAAAATAATGGGCCTGTAGCAATGCTTCAGGCCCATTATTAATTATTCTGCAATTAAACTATAAAAGCTTAAAAATCCAGCTCATCGGGCAGACTGTCTTCATCATCTGAAGCAGCTTTTCCGTAGGAATCACAGTCGGTTTGAATAGTTACTACTTCAGGCCTGGGAAAAGGTCCTTTAGGAACATTAAGTTGTTTATCTGCATAGACCTTTTTCATATAAATACCCCAGATAGGTAATGCCATAGCGGCTCCCTGTCCGTACAAAATAGAACCAAAATGTACTGCCCTGTCTTCGGCTCCAACCCAAACTCCGGTTGCAAGATTAGGTACCATGCCCATAAACCAGCCGTCACTTTGATTTTGTGTGGTACCGGTCTTACCTGCTATAGGTATTTCGGAGTTTGAGAAATTATAGGGGTAACCTGTCATTACTGCCTTGTAATACGGATTGTTCACTGCCCAATCTCCTCTCAATCTGGTTCCGGAACCAAACTGCGTCACCCCTTCCATCAGGTTTATGGTGACATAAGCTGCTTCCTCACTTAGTACATCCCTGGTTTCGGGAACATGTTGATATAGAATAGTTCCGTTCTTGTCTTCGATCCTGTTGACAATTGCGGGTTTAACATAGACTCCACCGTTGACGAAGGTACTATAAGCCGAAACCATTTCAAATACGCTTATCTCTGCCGAACCTAGCGCAATGGCAGGAGCTTCGGGAATATTCTTAGTGTCAATTCCCATTTTATCTATGAGATCAATTACCGGTCGGGGCCCTGTACGGTCGATAAGTCTGGCCGTGACGGTATTAATTGAATTCGCTAGTGCTTCTTTTAGACTTACCATTCCCAGATAATCTTCTGGGCGACCTCCACTGTTTTTAGGGGTCCAATCCTTTAGCAGCCCGTATCTGCCTTCTTCGATGGTGTAGAGGCTCTTTGGCACGGTATCACAAGGCGACATATGGAGCTGGTCTATTGCCGTGGCGTAAACGAAAGGTTTAAAGGTAGAACCTACCTGCCGTTTTCCCTGTTTAACATGGTCATATTTGAAGTGTTTGAAATTGATTCCACCCACCCAGGCTTTTACTTCCCCTGTTTGTGGGGTCATGGACATCATTCCGGACTGGAAGAAGGATTTATAATATCTTATTGAATCCCTTGGGGTCATAATGGTATCGATATTCCCTTTCCAGGAAAATACCTCCATTTGCGTTGGAGTGTTAAAAGATTTTGTTATCTCCTCATTCGACAGGCCTCTATCTTTAAGGATCCTCCACCTTTCACTGCGCCGCATGGCATCGGTAATAAGCTTGTCGATCTCCTCTTTCGAAATATCCCTGAAAGGTGCAGTTTTATTATTCTTGTTTTGTTTGTCGAATTCTTTTTGAAGATTTGCCAGGTGAGCGTGTACTGCTTCCTCGGCGTACTTCTGCATCCTACTGTCAATGCTGGTGTAGATCTTTAGACCGTCGCGGTAGATGTTATATTTACTGCCATCGGGTTTTGGGTTCTTTTCAATCCAGTCTTTCATGAAGCCCTGGAGGTAAACCCGGAAGTAAGTCGCTACTCCTTCATCATGCCCCTGAGGTGTAAAAGTGATCTCCATTGGGATTTGCTGCAAGGAATCTCTCTCCTCCCTGGTGATGTAATCGTTCTTTGCCATTTGACCGAGGACTGTATTTCTCCTCTGCTCTACCAGTTCTGGCCTCCTTACGGGGTTGTAATAAGCCGAGTTCACAAGCATCCCAACCAAAACCGCTGATTCTTCCGGTTTTAGCTCCATGGGATCCTTATCGAAATAGATCTTTGATGCAGATTTAATTCCCACAGCCTGATAAAGGAAATCATACTGGTTAAAATACATGGTAATGATCTCCTCCTTGGTGTACTGACGTTCAAGCCTTGTGGCAATGATCCATTCCTTGAATTTCTGTAACACTCTGCCCACAAAATTTTGAGAAACATCCTGGGTGAAGAGCTGTTTGGCTAACTGCTGTGTAATAGTACTTGCTCCACCTCTACTCCCCAGATAAACTGCAGCACGCATGGTTCCTTTAGCGTCAATACCCGAATGTTCATAAAACCTTTCATCTTCGGTAGCTACAAGAGCATTTACCAGGTGATCCGGGAGATCTTCATACTTTACAGGAGTACGGTTTTCGTTATAGTATTTTCCCAGCGATTTCCCGTCAGACGAAATAATTTCGGTAGCCAGGTTGGTCTCGGGGTTTTCAAGTTCTTCAAAGGTGGGCATGGTTCCAAAAACGCCCCAGCTCGCAAGCAGGAACAAAAGAACAATTGCTAAAATTCCTATCGCAAAAATAGTCCAGAACCAGGACTTATAACGGCCGTATTCATTTCTCTTGGCTGTCTCTTTTTTTGCTTTTCCAGATGTTTTTGCCATCTAATAATTATTGTTTTATGTCTTCTATTCTAAATCCTACTTCGGTAATCCCGTCAAGGTTTTCAATTCCTTTAACGCTATCCCGCTTTCTCATCGCATGTTGTATGGTCACCAAATATTCCCCGCTTTCGGTGAATCTCATATTTTCCTTGTACCAAAGCTTGCTTTCCTTTACATCACCAAAGCCTGTGCCAAGCCACTCCCCTGTAGGCGCGGCCATTTCATATTGAAGGGTATCGCTTATCACCTTCCCGTTTGGAAAATTAAGTTCTGTAATAAGATATAGGTTGCTGAAAGGATAATCTGAATTGTTCCTTAAATTGATAAACAGGTTGTAGTTCTTCAAAGTATCCGGCGCCTGAAAATGAAACTGCACCAACGAATCCCGGTGCCATTCCCCGGGAACCGATTCGTAATCATCATAAACTCTCGTTTGATCACAGGAAGCAAAAAGCAGAAGTCCCAAAAAGAGGAAAAAAACAACTCCTTTACCCATCCTTTTGCGGTCTTTTCTTTTTGCGTTTGTTCTTGCGCTTTTTCTTTCCGGATGTTCCTTTAGAATCAAATCTTGTAAGACTATCCTGCCCTACAACATTATGATAATCGGGTTTGGATTCCTGTTCCAGCTGCACTGCAAATTCCTCAAGGCTGCCTACCGGCTCTTTCTTGGAATTGGCCTTAATGATCTTGTTCGCCTGTTCTACTGTAAGGGTGTGCCAGTTACTCCAGTCCCCTTCATAGGCGTACCACAATAATCCTTTGAAAATATCGGTTTTTTGACACACCGCTGTACCTTTTTTGGTGTGCAACTTGGTTTCGGACTTCGGAAAATCCTTTAGCGCATCAAGATAGGTATCCAATTCATAGTTGAGGCAGCATTTGAGCTTTCCGCATTGTCCCGCAAGTTTTTGCGGATTCAAAGAAAGTTGCTGATATCTTGCTGCGGAAGTATTTACACTTCTAAAGTCGGTTAACCAGGTAGAACAGCAGAGTTCTCTTCCGCAGGAGCCAATCCCACCAAGACGTGCTGCTTCCTGCCTGAAGCCTATTTGACGCATCTCGATACGGGTATTGAATTCTCTCGCAAATTCCTTGATAAGCTGCCTGAAATCCACTCTTTCTTCAGCAGTATAATAAAAAGTGGCTTTTGAAGCATCCCCCTGGAATTCAATATCGCTAATCTTCATTTGAAGATTCAGCCGAATGGCGATCTCCCGGGCGCGCACTTTCATTTTATCCTCGCGCTCCCTGGCTTCCTGCCAAATATCGATATCACGTTGGGTCGCTTTTCTGTAGATCTTAAGCACTTCAGGACTATCCTGCCGCACTTTTTTCTTCTTCATCTGTACGCGCACAAGTTCCCCTACCAGAGAAACCACACCCACATCGTGACCCGGTGCAGCCTCTGTAGCTACAACATCGCCTATACTAAGGCTTAAATTTTCTGTATTCTTAAAAAAGTGTTTCCGCCCATTCTTGAAACGAACTTCAACTATATCGAATGGCTCCATTCCCTGCGGAAGCGCCATATTTGATAACCAGTCGAATACCGAAAGCTTGTTACAGCCATCGGTTCCGCAGGTCCCGTTATTCTTACATCCTTTAGGCTGACCGTCTTTGCCGGTCGAGCAACTGTTACATCCCATAATCTATATATTGAAATCCTGGAAAGAGGCGAATTTCTCTCTCCGGATTGTGTCTTATTTAAAAACTAATGAGGTAAATATACCATTATTTATGGAACGCACTTTTGAGAAACTAATTGTCAGCGTTTGTACTTAAGCACCTCAGATCTGCCTTTTTTGAAGATCTTATTGCTATTTCCTTTTCCCTTTCTCAATGCCTTTTGCTCCTCATACGGCAAGGCTGCTATGTCCTGACATTCGGCAGAACAGCAGTTGCTCATTTGTTCTGCACATTCCTCACATTGAATGAACAGCAGGTGACAGGCTTCATTAGCGCAATTTACATGCGTATCACAAGGTTTCCCGCACTGGTGGCAATTTGAGATCACATCTTCGCTGATGCGTTCTCCCCTTCGGTGGTCAAAAACGAAATTTTTACCCAGGAATTTATTTTCAAGTTTCAGGTTTTGCACCTGCCGTGCATACTCGATGATCCCGCCTTCAAGCTGATATACCTTTTGAAAACCTTTATGCTTATAGTAAGCACTGGCCTTTTCACAACGAATTCCACCGGTGCAGTACATCACCAGGTTCTTGTCCTCCTTATGATCCTGAATATCCTTTTCAATAATATCCAGACTGTCTCTAAAAGTATCAACATCCGGAGTCATGGCCCCTTTAAAATGTCCAATTTCGCTCTCGTAATGATTACGCATGTCAACCAGAATTGTATTTGGGTCATCAAGCAATTCATTGAAAGCTTTGGCGTCCACATGAACTCCTTTATTTGTAACATCAAAAGTCTCGTCATTAAGCCCGTCGGCAAGGATCTTATCGCGAACCTTGACCTTCAGCTTCAGGAAAGATTTGATATCGTGTTCAATGGCGATGTTGAGACGAACATTCTCCAGGAAATAAATTCCGTCAAGAAATTCTTTGAACCTTCCGAAGTTTTTGGCAGGAACAGAAAGCTGGGCATTGATCCCTTCGTGAGCTACATAAATTCTTCCCAGGACTTCCATTTGGTCCCAGGCGATAAAGAGATGGTTCCGAAAAAGATCGGGATTTCCAATTTTGGCATATTGATAGAAAGAGAGCGTGAGCCGGTCTTCCCCGGCTTCCTCAAGTAGTGCTTCCCTTTCTTTAGCGCTTAATTTATTGTACAGTTGCATGCTATACGAATGATTTAAGGTTAAAGAAATTTTGCGCAAAGATAAGGGTTTAAATAAAAAAATGCCCGGATGTGTTATCGGGGCATTTTTTTTCGAACGGCTAATTCGTTATTAATACTTTTAATTCTTCAACTAAAAATAAGAATAACGTTAGCCGCCGTCCATACGGCAGGTGCAGCTCAGGTTAACGACTGCAGAACTGCCGGAAATACTCAAAATAATATTTCGTTTTAAAAACTTCATGAAGTTTATAGTTGGTTTACCTAATAGATGCGGAAAAGAGAAAAAGGTTGCGTATTATTTTTAGGGGATATAAAAACTTATAGTATTTTAGCAGCACTATCATATAAAAAGAAGCCGAATTAAATGAGCACCGAGAAAGAAAAAGAAGCAAAATTAAAAGCCCTCAAACTCACTCTTGACAAGATGGATAAAACCTACGGTAAGGGTACCGTGATGAAGATGAGTGACCAGAGTGTCATTGATGTTGATGTGATACCAAGCGGATCGTTAGGACTTGATCTTGCATTGGGAGTGGGAGGATATCCAAGAGGAAGAGTAATTGAAATATATGGACCCGAATCTTCGGGAAAAACAACCCTTACTTTACACGCTATTGCCGAAGCCCAAAAAGCAGGAGGAATTGCAGCCTTTATAGATGCAGAACACGCTTTTGACCGATTTTATGCTGAAAAATTGGGGATCGATCTTGAAAACCTCATCATTTCACAACCCGATAACGGGGAACAGGCTCTTGAGATCACAGATAATCTAATACGTTCGGGAGCTATCGATATTATTGTAATTGACTCTGTTGCTGCTTTAACTCCAAAGAGTGAGATCGAAGGAGAAATGGGGGATTCAAAAATGGGATTACATGCCCGTCTTATGTCTCAGGCGCTTCGGAAGCTTACTGCTTCTATCAGCAAAACTCATTGTACCGTTATCTTTATCAACCAGTTGAGGGAGAAGATCGGTGTCATGTTTGGGAATCCTGAAACTACTACCGGTGGAAATGCGCTGAAATTCTATGCTTCAATTAGACTTGACATTCGTCGCTCTACCCAGATCAAAGACAGCAACAGTGAGGTGCAGGGGAACAAGACCAGAGTTAAGGTCGTAAAGAACAAAGTAGCGCCGCCATTTAAAACTGCCGAATTCGACATCATGTATGGCGAAGGTGTTTCCAAAATTGGAGAGATCATTGACATAGGTGTAGATTACGAGATCATTAAAAAGAGTGGATCATGGTTTAGTTATGAAGACACCAAACTTGGCCAGGGCCGGGATGCAGTTAAGATGCTGCTCAAGGATAATCCCGATCTTATGGAAGAACTGGAGACCAGGATCAAGGAAGCCATGAGCGTCGCAAAATCATAAAACTTTAAAAATCCCGAAAATTCTTCGGGATTTTTCATTTTTAGGCGCAACCATTTCGTTATTTCTGCATCTGTTTAATACAGACCCCAACCACCAATGCTGTTATGGATGATCGATGTAGTTTTTTTGACTCCAATACCTACTATGACAACGGCATAAAAAAGAGGGATAATTTAAAGGCTAATTCCCCCGGAAGATCGGGATCCTTCACCGGATCCCGCCCTTCCTTTTTTACAACCTTACTACCCCTACACCTTTTGCAACCCTATAAATCCCTGCAGGCCAGTGTGATTTTTGTTGCAGAACCGGCTGAAATTCCTATATTTAGAACTCCTGAAGCTGCTCCCCGGCAGAGGAAGCGCTTTAGAAAACCGGCTTTAGAGCCACATTTTTTCAACAGCACCTAAATATTGAAGCTTGAGCATCAAACAACTCATACGAAAATGTAAAAAGCAGGACATAAAAGCCCAGGAAGAGCTTTACAAGATGTTTGCGCATAGATTATTTCCTGTTTGCCTTAAGTATTCCGCCAGCTATCAGCAGGCAGAAGACAACATGCAGGATTCATTTTTGATGATCTTTAAAAGTATGTCTCAATACCGGAACAAAGGATCGTTCGAAGGTTGGATGAAGAGGATCGTCATCAACACATGCCTTCAAAAATATAGAACACAAACAGTTTTTGAAATAATTAGGGAAGACCATTACAAGGAGCCGGAAATTGAAATTGATGAAGATGAAGTATCTGTTGATTATTTGCTCGAGATCATTCAACAGCTGCCTGCAAGGTACCGGCAGGTTTTCAACCTCTACGTGCTCGATGGTCACTCTCACAAAGAAATTGCAGAGATTATGAACATCTCCACAGGAACATCAAAATCAAATCTTGCGAGAGCCCGCATGATCCTCAAAGAAAAAATTGAGTCGAGTCTATATAAATCTGCCGCCCGGTCCATTTAATGAAAGAGAAGAAGTACATAGACAGGCTTTACCAGGAGAAGTTTCGCGATTTTGAAGCAGCTCCAAGAGATGTGGTTTGGCGATCTATCGCGGCAAAACTCAGGGAAGAGGAGAAAAAGCCGACTGTAGTTCCTCTTTGGTCAAGAATGGCAGGAGTTGCAGCAATCCTGGCATTCCTGCTTCTTATTGGAGATTGGATACTACCTAATCAACCCGGTACAGCAGTTGCTAATGAGGAAACCCGGGTACCTGCAAGTTCTCCCACTACCCAACCACAAAATACCCGTCTAAGCGTAATTCCGTTGGAAATTGAAGCCGAAGCCGAACCAGTTGCCGAAGCCGTTCCAAAAATCACCCTTCCTTCTACTCCACTTCAGCAGGAAAAAAAAGAGAAAAGAGTTGCTGAACTTTCTGCAATAGAAATAGCTTCTAAAAATGCCATTTTTGACACCTATGAACCTATAGCGCCCGTAGGAGCAACTGTAAAGATCCAAAATAAACTTCCGGAGGAAAAAGAAAACCTGCTTCTTGAGGCAATTAAAGATGACGAGACAGAAGTCGCAGCCTCTACTCCTAAAAAAGGTTTTGAAATATCCACGCACGCCGCCCCTATTTATTATGGAAATATGGGAAAAGGCAATTTCATTGATCCCCGCTTTAACCGCAATAACAGCGAAGGAGAAATGACTTACTCCTACGGGGTTAAGATCGCGTATAATCTAAACGAGAAGTTCAAAATCCGCTCCGGGATCAATAAGGTAAATATGAGCTATAATACCGAAGGAGTCGCTTTCCAGGCGGTAGCGGGTAAATCTCCAATCAAAAATATTTCCCTTGAGAACAGTTCTTCGGTCACCTCTACACTGGGTGGAAAAAACGGAGGAAGAACTCCTGCAGCTAACACGAACCGAACAGATGTAGCATATATTCGTCCCGGAGAGCTCAATCAAAAAACCGGATATCTTGAAATTCCCCTGGAACTGGAATACAATCTTTTTGCAAGTAAATTTGAGCTGAATCTTATTGGAGGGGCCAGTACTCTGTTCCTGGCAGAAAATGAGATCCTGCTGAATGCCGAGACCGTTTCTTTAGAAGGCAAAGCCAATAATTTGAACAATGTTAGCTTTAGTACCAACATTGGTTTGGGGCTTGACTACAATCTTTCAGAGAAGTTCAAGCTTAATCTGGAGCCAATGCTCAAGTACCAGATTAACACCTTTGAAAATGCGTCGCCAGATACGCGTCCTTACTACTTTGGAATCTATTCAGGTTTTAGCTATAAGTTTTAACAGCCGGTTCTTTACTTAAAAGTTCGTTTAAGATTACTTCCCGGGTATGTTCCCGTAATTTCTTCTTATCTTCCTGCGTCATGCCTGCAGTGGGAATGAACTCTTTGATCTTCACCCGCATTTTTCCCGGGCTGCCTTTTGTAAAGATGTAGGGAAAGCGCTTTTTATTGTCGTGAAAAACTATGGGAACAATTTTGATCTGGTGATCTATAGCCAACCTAAAAGCCCCGTCTTTAAAGGAATCCAGGAGAAGGGATTCATCTTCGGGCACTCCTCCTTCAGGAAAGATGCAGATACTGGTCCCGTTGTTCAACCTGCCTTGGGCACTGTCAAAAACTTCTTTGCGGCTGCGCTGGTTCCTACGGTCAACAAGAATACAGGTACGCTTGTAGAAGTATCCAAAAAGGGGAATTTTCACCAGTTCCTTTTTCCCTACAAAGACAAAGGGATTTTTAATGGTGGCCAACATGAGCATTATGTCTGTCATCGAGGTGTGATTCGCGACGAGCATATAGCTTTCTCCCTTCACCAGCCTCTGTTCCTTTTTTATCAAAGGATAGAACCCCATTCCGTAGAGAATAAAAAGAGCCCACCAGCGGGCGATCATAAAAAATTGCGGATAAAATTTCGTGCGGGAAGTAAAAAGCAACAGGAAAGGAAAAAGTACCAGGATGGGAATGGCCATAAGGATATAGAACCAAATTCGCCACAAGACCACAAGGAAAGATCTAAGTATTTGCATACCTGCCAAAAGTAGTGAAATGGATTGAAGGTCTTCTGTAAAAAATTTACCTTTGTCAAAAATACGAAAAGCTAATGTCCAGAATTCTTACGGGGGTACAAAGTACAGGTACTCCGCACCTGGGGAACATTTTAGGAGCCATCATCCCGGCCATTGAAATGGCAAATGACCCAAAGAACGAATCTTTCCTTTTTATAGCCAATTTACATACCCTAACACAGATAAAAGATCCAAAGATCTTACGGGAAAATACGCTCTCTACGGCTGCGACCTGGCTGGCATTCGGACTGGACATTGAAAAGACTGTTTTTTACCGGCAAAGTGATGTCCCCCAAACGACTGAACTCACCTGGTATTTGAACTGCTTTTTTCCATTCCAGCGCCTCACCCTTGCCCATTCCTTTAAGGACAAATCGGACAGGCTGGAGGATGTAAATGCAGGGCTTTTTGACTATCCTATGCTCATGGCTGCAGATATTCTTCTTTATGATGCCGAAATAGTTCCTGTGGGGAAGGACCAGCTACAGCATCTTGAGATCACAAGGGATGTTGCTTCAAGATTTCATGCAAAATTAGGGGAGACCTTTGTACTTCCTGAAGCAAAGGCTTCTGAAGAGACTATGTATGTTCCGGGCACAGATGGGGAGAAAATGAGCAAGTCCAAAGGCAATATCATCAACCTCTTTTTGCCCGATAAGCAGCTGAGGAAGCAGATCATGGGGATTCAAACCGACAGTACTCCCTTAGAAGATCCAAAAGATCCTGATACAGATAATGTTTTCAACATCTATAAATTGCTGGCCTCAAAGGAGCAAACCGCCGAGATGCGCCGCAATTATGAATCAGGGGGCTACGGATACGGACATGCAAAACAGGCTTTATTTGAGCTGTTGATCACACGTTTCGAAAAGGAACGGAAACAGTATTACCATTATATGGAAAACCCTGAAATAGTGGAAGAAGCTTTAGCCTTAGGTGCAGAAAAAGCCAGGAAAGTGGCCGATAAGGTTTTGGCGCGGGTTAGAGGTAAGTTGGGTTATTAAACGGCTTCAAACATCTTTCCGGGCAATGGCCTTACTACTCCTTTGAGCTCCATGTTGAGCAGCAGGCTTGCAGCTTTGAAGGTGGGGATACGGCAGTTGAGGGCAATAAGATCCAGTTGTTCCTTTCCATTCTCTTTTAGGTAGCCATATAAGGCTTCCTCCTCATCTTCCAGCTCTACAAAGAGTTGTTTTTGTACAGCTTTTACGGCGGTTTGAGGATACCAGTTGAGCAGATACACCAGATCGGCAGCACTTGTCAGCACATGCGCCTGCTGTGATTTTATAAGCATATTGCAACCTTTACTTTGCGAATCTGTTGGCCTTCCCGGTACGGCGAAGACTTCGCGGTTATAAGAGTTGGCAATATCTGCAGTCACCAAAGATCCTCCTTTTTCGGCACTTTCTATGACTATGGTAGCCTCGCTGAGGCCGGCGATAATTCGGTTTCGCTTTAAGAAGTTATTCCGGTCAAAAACATCTGTACTCCAAAAATCGGTTAAAAAGCCCCCATTTGCTTCTACCCCTCTCACATATTTTTGATGCACCCCGGGATAAATTTGGTTTAAGCCATGGGCAAGGCAGCCGATGGTTTGGAGTCCGTTTTTCATTGCAGCATTTTGGGCAGTAATATCTACTCCATAGGCAAAACCCGAAATTATAACAGGGTCCAGAGGAGCAAGATCTTCAATAAGCTGCTCACAAAACCTGATGCCGTGAGGAGTCACTTTACGTGTTCCTACTACGCTTAAAATCTTTTTATTAACAAGATCAACATTTCCGCGTTGAAAAAGCAGAATAGGTCCATCAAAACAATGTTTCAGTTTTTCCGGATAGTTGGGGTCCTGGTAGTACAGTGTTTCAATTTTATGCTGATGAATGAAATCCACTTCTTTTTCGGCTGCTTTTAGATTTTCAGCTGAAAAGAGATCGGCCAGTTTGGTACTGCCTATCCCGTCTATCTTTAAAAGAACAGCCTTTTTTTCTTTGAAAACCGCCTCGGCAGAACCTGCATGGCGAATGAGTTTTTTGGCAGATGCATCACCTAAATTCGGGACATGCTGTAAGGCCAAAACATACTGAAGATCAGAATCTTTCATCATTAGAACAAAGCATGAAAATTAATCCAAAAATTTGTTAATAAAATATGCTGCAGCTGTTTTTTGAAAATATTTTTTGTTCTACATTTGTTTACATGGCAGTAACAAATTACATCCACGATCTTCTTTACCGGTACGAATGTGTGATCCTACCGGGATTTGGGGCCTTTATCACACAGCAGCATTCGGCCCAAATTGACCATTCCTCGAATGAGTTTTTCCCTCCTAAAAAGACAGTTTCATTCAACCGACAGTTGATCAAAAATGACGGTCTTTTGGCTAATTATCTCGTAGAGGCAGAGAAGGTGTCTTACCAGGAAGCACTTGAGATCATCTCCCAATTCGTACAGGACCTGGAGGTTGTACTGGAAGAGAACAAAAGGATAGATCTTCCCAATATAGGATCTTTCAGGATTTCTGAAGGAGAGAAACTTCAGTTCGAACCTGCTGAAAAAAACAATTTTCTTAAAGAGGCTTTTGGTCTTGAAGGCTTTGCGGCAACCGCGGTTTCCAGGGAAATCTATAAAAAGCAGGCTGAAGCTATTGAAGAAAAAGCTCCTGTTGCCTTTACTCCCGAAAGAAGAGCTAATCGCTGGTTAAAATATGCTGCCGTTGGCTTAGTCGCCTTCGGGCTGAGTGGAGCTGCCGGATTGAATATCTACAGCGATCAGGTAAACGAGCATAACATTGCTGAACAGCAAAAAGCTGTGTCACAACTCGAAAACCAAATACAGCAGGCTACCTTTGTTATTGACAATCCGCTGCCCGCAGTAACACTTAAAGTTTCTAAACAAACCGGAAATTACCATATTGTTGCCGGAGCTTTTAGAGAAGCTGAAAATGCTGCTAAAGCTGTTGAAGAATTAAAAGCTGAAGGATTTAAAGCCCGTCAAATAGGTGAAAACAGGTTTGGATTGCATCAGGTGCTTTCCAGCAGCCATGAAAACCGCAGAGACGCCATAAATGAACTGTACAGGGTAAAAAGAACTTATCCCGGCGCCTGGTTACTGGTAGAAGAACTGTGATTCAGTTTGCAGTGCGCAGTCTTCAGTAGGCAGATAATAAAGTCATGGAAATCCCCTTTTAGGGGATCTTTCTTTGGAAGAAATTTTACTTGAAGAGAAAGAAATTGGCCCGGATTACAAATCCGCACCAACCGGAGCAGAACTCAGAACAAGTCTTGGTTCTTGGTTCTAGAAGCGCAGCGAGCTAGCTTCTTTCCCTCATTTTAATACTGCCTTAACGGCTTTTATATGTTAAAGCAGCTTATCTTTGCGGAAAATTTAGAAAATGCAAGCGAAAACTCCCGAAGAGTCAAAGACCATATTAACCGATCTTGTACTTCCCAGCGAAACCAATCCTTTAAATAACCTTTTTGGAGGGGAATTACTTGCGCGTATGGATCGTGCGGCCAGCATCGCCGCACGACGTCACAGCCGCAGGATTGTGGTAACTGCTTCGGTAAATCATGTTGCATTTAATAAAGCGGTTCCCTTAGGAAGCGTAGTGACCGTTGAAGCTAAAGTTTCAAGGTCTTTTAAATCTTCTATGGAGATCTATATCGATGTATGGGTGGAGGATCGGGAAAGCGGACAACGCAGTAAAGCCAATGAAGCTATATACACTTTTGTGGCTGTAGACGAAACCGGAACTCCGGTTAATGTACCGCCTATTGAACCTGAAACTGAGCTCGAGAAAAAAAGATATGAAGCTGCCCTTCGCAGAAAGCAGCTAAGCCTTGTGCTCGCCGGAAAAATGAAACCCGGAGATGCGACTGAGCTAAAAGCATTATTTGTAGAATCTTAGAAGATGGCGCGGATTTGTAATCCGTGCCGCATTTTATACCAAATTTCCGAATATTCCCCTTATGGTGTCCCTACAGGACACTGTATCATGGTATAAAAATTCTGCCACCTATATTTAGTCCCTACGGCAGATATAAAACTGACATTTTTAAAAGGAACAAATTAGATGGCGCGGACTTGTAATCCGTGCCTGACCATCAATTGTCAACTTTTTTCTGGCTCCCCCGCTCCCGTACCTATGCCGCTCCTCCAGACCTCCTTTTAAGCACATTAGTTCCTCTAGAAATATTTCGCTCCTCCGGAGCTTAACCCGGACCACTTGAGTTGCCAGTCCAGATTTACGATATCAAGTCTTGCCTCTAGTCTCTTGGCTCTTGATTCTAAAAAACTACATCTGATAGATCCAATGCTCAGGATTGAGCTTCTGGTTGTTCTTGTACATCACGAAGTACAAGGTTGTTCTGCCATCGGTCTTATTGATGGCTACGGTTCCCAGTTCCTCACCTAAAGCTACTTCCTGTCCTTTTCTAACATCTACAGAAGCCAAATGGTTGTAAATGGTGATATAGTCTCCATGACGCACCATTACCATAAGGCTGGAGCCTTTTACTGCAATGATCTCACTTACCGTACCTCCAAACACTGCCCGCGCTTTAGAACCCGGATCTGTCGCTATTCGTACTCCGTTACTGTTCATGGTGGCGGTTTTAACGATAGGGTGAGGTTGAGTACCGAACCTTAGAACAACAGTTCCCGTTCTTACCGGCCACGGTAATTTTCCTTTATTCTTTTCAAAGTCGGCGGCAAGGGCTGCGGCTTCAGGAGTAAGTTTAAAGACACTTCGGGAGGTGGAACCTTCGGCTTTGTTATTGGCTGCAATAGCTTCAGCAATAATTCTTTCTATCTCCCTATCTATTTCGTCTACCTCTCTTTGTTTTTGTTTTATTTGAGCTGCGAACTGCCCTTCTTTTTTCCGTACTTCAGCGATAAGTCCCGCCTGAGTTTTCCTGTTTCGCTCCAGTTCTGCTCTGGTATTTCTGTTTTCGGCAATAAGCCTGTCCTTGGACTTCTTTTGCTCCGCCAGGTTATTATTCAGCTCCTGAAGTTCTACTGTTCTCGCTTTAATTTCTTCCCCCTGCTGATGCCTGTAATTGGCATACTGCTTCATGTACTGCAGCCTTTTGTAGGCCTGTAAAAAATTTTCAGAAGATAAGAGGAACATGATCCTGCTTTGCTGAGATTTGCTCTTATAAGACTTGTTGATCATCTTACTATAGTCCTCTTTTAGCTGTTCCAGTTCCTTTCGCAGCTCCCCTATCTTGTTCTGGTTCGTGGTTATTTCCCTGGTTAAAAGATTAGCCTGTTGATTGGTAACCCTGATAAGATTTTCTGTAGTACGTATCTGCTGATCGAGGTCCTCAACCTGGGTAAGAATAGATTTTTCCTTTTTTAGATTCGTGGTACGCAGGTTATTGATCCTCTGGATCTCCTGCTGTAACTGCTGCCTGCGCTCCTCAAGCTCTTCCCGTTTATCTTGTTGAGCAAAAGTGTTTAGGCTTATCAAAAAAATACCTGTCAGCAGGCACTGCTTAAAAAGGACTTTTATTCTCATTCAATGGTAATTTCTTCGTAGCCCGAAGGTATTGAAAAAGGGAAAGACACGGGAACATTAAATTCAATTCCTCTAAAGGTCATATCTATACGGGTATTTTCAGCTCCATCATTCGCAAGTATCTGTATTTGCTGAGGAAACAACTGCCCTTCCACCTTTTGGTACTGCGGATATGTTACGGTTACACTTCTGTTTTCCCGGGGCTGTCCCAATTGTTGAGCCAGGGCTTTAAAATTTCCGGCATCTAAAAGGAACATGCGTTTTAGGAATTCATTATTAACAGCTTCTAATTGATAGCCCCTGGTAGATTCGGTAAGCCTATATCTTTCGTCCCTCAAGTCATAGATAGTTTGACCGAGCAGGAGATTCTGTACTTTCTGAAAATCGAGAGGAGTCCCTAATAGATCGCTCAACAAACTGAAGTCCCCATCAAAATAGGTCCCGGTGATCTTTTCATAAAACTGAACAGAATTAGGAGTAATCATCACCTTTGCCAAAGGAATACCAAGCAACTGACCGCTCATCCAGATGGTCTCATCTTTTTTCATTCTAAAATTGACGGTAACGCTTTGGTTACGCTCCTCAGTTTGATAATTGAGGGACAACTTCCCCTGCAAGGTTTTTATATCTATTTCATTTTCATAGTGGCTGGCCACTACCGCAGCCACTGCAGCATCTTCGGGAGCGGTAGTGCCCATCTTAGCCTTTCGGGCACCTCCACAAGAGGTGAGGAAGATTAAGGTTAAAAGCAATAGGGGGAATATGCGCTTATTGATCATTAAGTAGTTTATTTTTCAAGGTTCTCAGCTTTCTTCAGGGCTTCTGAAGCTTTCTGCATTTCATTCATTCCTTTGTAAGCTTCGGCTAATTGCCGGTAAAATTGTTTTTCGGTTTCAGGATCATCTATTAAATAATCGAGACCTTCCTGCAAACTTGTCTCAGCTTTTTTGAATTCCTTCAGCCGCATTTCGGCAGTTCCTCTCATCAGGAAAAGCCATGCCTGAGTGGGAAAAATTTCCAAAGCCTGTTGACTCAGGGATTTTACCTGCTCATAATTTCCGGCCTCTGCCATTAGACTAATTACTTCCCTAAAAAGACCAAAATCATCCTTTTCATTTTCCAGTGCTGTAGTAAAATAATCTAAAGCCAGTTCTTTATTTCCTTTTTCAAGAAAGAAAGTACCCAGCTGTTTATATACTTTCCGGTTATTTTCTTTTTCTGAAAAGACTTCAACCAGTCTTATCAAATCCTCTTCCAAAGATGGATTTTCGGTCACATAAATTAAAAAATCGTTGAGGGCCTGGTATTTTGTTACTTCATCGATCTGGTCGCTTTCCAAAAGAATCTCCATGGAATTCACAGCTTTTTCCGGCTCTTTATCGGCGATATAGAATTTGTAAAGGGCAAGATGCACCAACTGAGATTCAGGATTTACTTTTAGCAGCTCCTTTGCCGTAGCATAAGCCTCTTCTATTTGCCCATTTTCGCTGTAAACAAAAATGAGATTCAAATAATCCTTTTCATCCTGCGGATTAACATCAATATTCTCCTGCAGGTCACTTATCTGAGCTTCGACATTATTCGTGCGGGCATAAACCTGCCTGCGCAGGCTTTCCCTGTAGGTGCTGGAACCTTTGGTTTGATCCAGCGAGTCCAGTAGTGCCAAAGCTTCATCAAATTTTTCATTTTCAATGTACAGGTTCACCAGATCTTCAGCAAAACCGGAATTGAGTTTCGCAAGGTCCTTTACTACCGGCAGTGCCCTATCAAACTCTTTATTTTGATAGTATGTGGTGTACAGTTCCTCCAGCATCCCCTCATTTTGCGGGGCGGCTTTTCTGCCTTTTTCGAGATATACCGATGCCTGGGAATATTGACGCAAAGCATTAAAGTTCTTCCCGAGTTCAAGATATACTACAGGTTCATCTGGCTTTAATGCCAGCGCCTGCACCAGGGCATCTATGGCCTTGTCGTAATTCTCTATTGCTTTTTGCTTTAACCCCTCAAAAAAATGTTCCTGAAAAGCATCTGTCACGTTCCCCAGATCATCCTGCGCCATTTCCACTACCGGTTTTTCCGGCACCTGAGCATTAACAGGCTGTCCCACCTGCAGCAGGGTCAAAAATGGAATTATAAGCAGACTTTTTTTCACAGGTTTTTTTACTGAAAAATTTACTCCAGCACCGAATAATCTCCAATGCTTACCTCGGTAAATTGCCCATTAAATTTCGCAAAATTTCCAATCATGGCGTTATTGAGGTCTGCATTTTCTACTTCGGCGAAGGTCTGAATAAGACTGTTCTTCACTGAAGAATTTATAATTTTTGTTCCGTTCCCGATGGAAACATTGGGACCTATTTTTGAATTTTTAAGCACCACGTTTTCCCCAATAAAACAGGGCTCTATAATTTCTGAATTCTCTATCTCCACATTTGAAGCCACCAGCTCTTCTCCATCATTCTGAAGAAATTTAAGCATTCGGGTGTTGGTTTCTACAGTCACCTGCTTATTTCCGCAGTCCATCCATTCATCTACCTTCCCGGGAACAAATCTCGCTCCTTTGCTTTTCATGGCTTCGATCCCGTCATTGATCTGGTATTCTCCACCGCGAATGATGTTGTTATCCAATACTCCCTGAAGCTCTTTTTTAAGCACAGCAATATCCCTGAAGTAATAAATCCCAATAACGGCAAGGTCTGAAACAAAATCGGCAGGTTTTTCTACCAGGTCCACGATCTCCCGCTTCTCATTTAACTGCACTACGCCATAAGCTGAAGGATTTTCTACCTGTTTTACCCAAATCACTCCATCTGCTTCTTTATCTAACGTAAAATCGGCTTTAAAAAGTGTGTCGGCATAGGCGATCACTGCAGGGCCTTCAAGAGAATCCTTGGCACACATAATGGCGTGTCCTGTTCCCAGAGGTTTATCCTGGTAATAGATCGTTCCTTTTGCACCTAATGTCTGTGCGATCTTCTTAAGATCTGTCTCTACTTTTTCACCAAAATCCTCACCGATAATAAATGCAATCTCTTCTATTTTTTCATCGAGCACTTTTGCAATGTCTTCTACCAGCCGGTGCACTATGGGTTTTCCTGCAATGGGAATTAATGGTTTTGGTGTTGTTAGGGTATGTGGACGAAGCCGCGAGCCGCGACCCGCCATGGGAACTATGATCTTCATTTTTTAGATATTAGAATTGAGAAATTAGATTTGAGAAATTAGATTTGAGTAATTAGATAAATGATTCTCAAATCTCACATTTTGATTTTTTTATAATTCTGGTTTCTGCTAATTATAATTGCTTTTTGTACTGACCACTGAGCACTGATCACTGCCTACTAAACCCCCGTGCTTCCAAAGCCGCCTGTACCTCTAGAGGTTTCTTCCAGGCTGTCAACTTCTTTCCAGATAATGTGTTCATGGCGGGAGATCACCATTTGAGCTACCCGTTCCCCGTTTTGCACGGTGAATTCTTCATTGGAAAGGTTCACAAGGATCACCCCGATTTCACCACGATAATCGGCATCGATAGTGCCGGGAGAATTAAGTACGGTAATACCTTTTTTGGCAGCCAGTCCGCTTCGGGGTCTCACCTGCGCTTCGTAACCCACCGGAAGTTCAATGAAAAGGCCCGTTTTAATGATAGCCCTTTCGAGAGGCTTCAGGGTTACCGGTTCTGTGATATTCGCCCGCAGGTCCATTCCGGCGGAAGATCCGGTTTCGTAAGCCGGTAATTCATGCTGGGATTTGTTGATTATCTTTACATTCATGCTTGTTATATTTCTTCGGAAACAATGGGGTTAAGACTGCTTCAGAAGTTGTTTTAACTGATCTTTTTCAGCGTAATAAATAAGGGCAAAAAAGATAAGGATTAATATACTTCCCAGGTAATAATTTTCCCTAAAAAGGTAGAAGTAAACCGTTGAAAATCCTATGGAGATCAAAAGATAGCCCCCGATGCGCTTGAGGTCGTAAGGGATGGGATAATATTTTCTTCCGAAGTAGAAAGACAGCAGCATCATACTGCCGTAAGCCGCCATGGTAGCAATGGCCGACCCTACATAGCTATAGTAGGGAATAAGCCAAAAGTTAAGCACCAGCGTCACTACCGCTCCAAAAATGGAAATATATCCCGCAAACCTGGTGCGGTCACTCACCTTATACCAAACGGAAAGGTTATGATAGACCCCCAGGAACAGGTTGGCGATAAGGATCATGGGCACCACGATCATGGCTTCCCAATAGGAAGAATCCCGGATGAGTACCAGCTTTAAAATATCTGAAAAAACGGTAACAGTCACGAGAATCATTCCGCCAAAAACCACAAAATACCGGGTTATTAAAGCGTAGGTTTTAGTCGCATCCTTTTCCTTAGCATGGCTAAAGAAAAAAGGCTCTATTCCCATACGAAAAGCGGTTGCAAACAGCGTCATGAACAGGGCAAGACGATAACAGGCAGCATAAGCCCCAACTTCGGACTTAGCAATGTTCTTCGGCAAAAGCTCTCCAAGCAATATCTTATCGAAAACGTCATTGATCACGAACCCAATACCGGCAATCAGAATGGGAAAGCCATAGTTGATCATCTTCTTCCATAGGCCGCTGTTGAAACTGTAAGGCAATTTGAAATAAAAAGGCAGCATCACCAGCAAGGTGAGCCCACTGGCAACAAGGTTAGCGATGAAGATGTAGGCAATCTCAAAACCGGGAATATAAATGCTCTCAAAAAAGGTATTTTTGGATGCCAATTCCGGAAGATAAACAATGAAGAAAATATTCAACCCCAGGTTGACAGCTACATTTCCGATCTTGATCCCGGCGAAGACCATTGGTTTCTCTTTCGCGCGCAGCCAGGCAAAGGGAATGGTTGACAATGCATCCAGCGCCAGAATAAGGATCACGTACAGGATATAATGAGGTGCGATCGTAAGGGCCAGTGAAATATTTTCCCTGAACGACAAGGCGAGTACCAGAAAAATTACTGTGGAACCGATTAATGAAATAGCAGATGTTGCCGTTACTTCTTTAGAAAATTTTTCCTGATGGAAAAACCTGAAAAACGAGGTTTCCATTCCATAGGCCAGCAGCACATTAAACACTGCCATCCAGGAGAAGACAATGGCCACTTCTCCAAAACCTTCTGTTGGCAGATAGGCCGAATAAAGCGGCAACAACAGGAAGGACAACATCCTGGGTACCACAGTGGCAACGCCGTAAATGAAGGTTTGTTTAAATAGCTTCTGAAAAAGCGCCAATATTTTTTGCTTGAGATTTCCTCACAAATGTACTATTAATGGCGAATGTTTTCGGGGTTTTTTAGCTTCACTTCCCGGGAATCCTTTTTCTGAATATTTTTGATCCTGAAGTATTTTTCCTCGCCGTCTTTGGTATAGCGCACTACCGCTTCACCCTGGGCAAGTTCAAAAGGAAGATCTTCAATGATCTCCGGCGGCCTGTTGCCATATTCTTTTTTAGGGTCGGAATGCATTACCATATCCCGTGGTTCTGAAGGAGATTTGAATCGGGCGACATATAATCCATCTTCCGAAGCTACTTTTTCCAGCACCCCTTTTTTTCCGCGGAAGTAAACTGTATCCATCACAATTTTGGAATCCTTATCAACCGGAATAAAAAGATTAAACCCTGAACCCGCTCCTTTTACTCCGCCTGTCCATGAAGTATAATATGCCTGCTGCACCGCTTTTGGCGGTTCCTCCTGAAGTTGTTTACCGTTGGCGCAACTGCTGAAGCCTAACATGACCAGAAGAGCCGAAAAAGAAAGTAATAATGGTTTCATCACGTAAGGGATTAAAGGTTCAGTTGAGGATACTTCAATTTTGATACCAATTTATTTTTTAGAGTTAAGACCGCTGCTTCAAGAGCCAAGAGCCAAGAGCCAAGAGCCAAGAGCCAAGAGCCAAGACATTTTTACAAATTGAATTTTAGCATTGCTGCTAAAATTCTCCGATTTGAGGGACCAGTATATTATAAAAAAAGAAACTCCGCATCGGGTGATGCGGAGTTTCAAAAAAGGCATTCTCAGCCTGTATTTTATGGGCTTAATTATTCAAAGCTTCAGCAATGGAAATTTGACTGCGCTATCGCTTCGTCCAATTGTTTCCAGCTGAACCTTTAGTTATTCAAAGCTTCAGCTCCACCAACAATTTCAAGGATCTCATTGGTAATAGAAGCCTGACGGGCTTTGTTGTATGATAATTTGAGAGAGTCTCTTAATTCAGTAGCATTATCGGTTGCTTTGTGCATCGCGGTCATACGAGCCCCATGTTCTGAAGCAAAAGAATCTCTAAGGGCTTTAAAGATCTGCATCTTTAAAGATTTAGGGATCAAATTAAGTACGATCTCTTCTTTAGAGGGTTCAAAAATGTAATCAAGAACAACATTTTCATCCTTTTCCACAGGAACGATCGGCAAAAATTGCTCAGTCTTTACATCCTGGGTAGCAGCGTTTACAAACTGGTTGTACACAATGACGATCTTATCGAATTTCTTCTCTACAAACAGCTGCATTAGCTCTTCGGCGATAGCTGAGGCATTTTCAAAGCTTAGATCATCATAGATAGCAGTTTCATTCTTAAAGATCTTGTGAGTCTTCTTAAGAATGTCATTAGCTTTCTTTCCAATGGTCAAAAATTCAACATTCTTCCCGCTGTAATCACGATCGGCTATGTATTTGGAAGCCTTGACAATATTGGAGTTAAAAGCTCCGGCCAAACCACGGTTGGAGGAAATGGATACGAAAAGTACATTATTCACCTCCCTTTGCTCAGAATATTTACTGGTCTGGTCGCTGTCAAGAGTAGCACTCAGCGATTGTAACAATTCTGAAAGCTTCTCGGCATAAGGCCGCATTGCGGTAATAGCATCCTGGGCCTTGCTCAACTTTGCAGCCGACACCATTTTCATGGCACTGGTGATCTGCATGGTCGAGGAAACCGAGGTGATCCTGCTTCTTAATTCTTTTAAATTGGCCATTCTTTTTAGTTATGAGCTTTGAGTTACGAGTTATGAGTTTTTTATAATGGAAACCATAATTCTTATTAACTCTTCACACTTAGCAATTAAAACTTTACAATCATTTTCTGATGTCGCTTCAATAAGCTCCAACCAGTATTTCGTTTCATCGGCTTCCTTCAAAGCGATACCGAATTTATTCTTGAAATCTTTTGTACTAACTCCCCGTTGTGCTTCTCTTACATTGGCTCCAATGCTCGTTCCACTTTTTAAAAGTTGGGAAGCCAGCTCGTATTCATTCTGCCTTTTCAAAGACCGGGTAAAGAAAACAATGTCACAAGCAAACTGAAAACTTTTTATCCTAACAGGGCTATCTTCCAGTTTGCTCATAACTCATAACTCTTAACTCAGCACTTGAAAAACTATTTTTTATACTTTGCTGAAAGCTCCTTAGCAACCTGCGTAAGCGTATCTGTGATCTCATCATTGATCTTACCTGCCTTAAGTTGATCAAGAACATCTCTGTGCTTGGCATCAAGGTACTCCAGGTAATCTTTTTCAAACTCCCTGATCTTGTCTACAGGTACATTTCTCAATAGGTTCTTAGAACCGGCATAGATGATCGCGATCTGGTTCTCCACAGGATAAGGATTGTTCTCTGCCTGCTTAAGGATCTCCACGTTACGCTTACCTTTTTCAATGATGTTAAGGGTAGCAGGGTCAAGGTCTGATCCAAACTTCGCAAATGCTTCAAGTTCACGATATTGGGCCTGATCAAGCTTCAAGGTACCGGCAACTTTCTTCATCGACTTGATCTGAGCTGCACCACCCACACGTGATACCGAGATACCAACATTAATAGCAGGACGAACACCCGAGTTAAATAAATCTGAAGTCAGGAAGATCTGCCCATCTGTAATCGAAATCACATTTGTTGGGATGTAAGCCGATACGTCACCCGCCTGAGTTTCAATAAGCGGAAGTGCGGTAAGCGATCCTCCACCTTTTACTTTGTCTTTAAGAACATCCGGAAGATCGTTCATGGTTGCTGCAATCTCGTCATTATCAATGACCTTTGCCGCACGCTCAAGAAGTCTGGAGTGAAGGAAGAAAACGTCTCCGGGATATGCTTCACGTCCCGGTGGACGTCTTAGAAGTAAGGATACTTCACGGTAAGCAACAGCCTGCTTGGAAAGATCATCATAAACGATCAAGGCAGGACGTCCTGTGTCCCTAAAATATTCACCAATTGCAGCACCTGCAAAAGGAGCATAAACCTGCATTGGTGCAGGATCTGATGCGTTTGCAGCAACAATAGTGGTATAAGCAAGAGCTCCCTTATCTTCCAGAGTCTTGGCGATACCTGCTACAGTAGAGGCTTTTTGCCCAATAGCCACATATATACAATAAACAGGTTCCCCTGCATCATAAAATTCTTTTTGGTTTAGGATGGTATCAATAACCACGGCAGTTTTACCTGTTTGACGGTCACCAATTACTAATTCCCTTTGTCCCCGTCCAATTGGCACCATGGCATCAATTGCCTTGATCCCTGTTTGTAAAGGCTCTGTAACAGGTTGACGGAAAATAACCCCAGGGGCTTTACGCTCCAATGGCATTTGAAAAGTCTCTCCCTGAATAGGCCCTTTTCCATCAATAGGAGTACCTAGAGTATCCACTACCCTTCCAACAATTCCTTCTCCTACATTAATAGAAGCAATTCTCTGAGTTCTTTTTACTGTAGCTCCTTCTTTCACCTGCTTGTAAGGTCCTAAAAGTACTACCCCAACGTTATCTTCTAACAGGTTAAGAACAATTCCTTCCAGTCCGCCTTCAAACTCCACCAACTCGCCGTATTGCGCATTTGCCAGTCCGTAAACGTTAGCAATACCATCCCCAATGTTGAGTACAGTACCTACTTCGTCAAGTGAAGCCTTAGCTTCAAACCCGGAAAGCTGTTTCTTTAATATCGCTGATACTTCAGCCGGATTAATTTCTGCCATAATTATTTAGAATAAAATGCTGCGCCAGGGCAACAGCTGTTTTAATTAAATTTTTGAAACGTATGTATTGTTTTGTAATTCTCTTTTCAGGTTCTTAAGCTGAGCTCCAACACTACCATTGTACTGTATGTCTCCCACTCTCAGGATAAATCCGCCAATGATGCTCTCGTCAATAACATTCTCGATCTTGGCCTCATTTCCTGTTAATTCCCTTACCTTTCGCTGTATTTTCGCTTCAAGCTCCGGAGTAAGCGGAATAGCTGTGGTCACTTTTGCTACCTGCACGCCATTTAACTCATTGTAAAGACGCTTGTAATTATCGGCGACCAATGGAAGGATATCTAATCTATTGTTCTCGATAAGGATCTGGAACAATCCTGAAGTCATCCCGTTCACAGATCTAAAGATCTCTAAAAGGGCATTTTTCTTCATTGCATTTTTGATCACCGGGCTTTTAAGAAAAACCTTAAGATCACCGCTGTTCCTGATGGTTTCGCTTATGAGGATCATATCCTCATTCACCTCACGGGTAACATTTTTATCTTTTGCCAGGCCCAAAAGAGCTTTTGCATATCTGGCTGCTGCTCTGTTTCCTTGCATAATATTAGTTTAAGGTAACATCATCAAGCATGTCCTCTACCAGTTTCTCCTGCTTTGCCTTGCTTGAAAGCTCCTCTCTTATCACCTTTTCGGCAATTTGAACAGATAAGGTAGCCACCTGATTCTTGATATCGGCAAGAGCTGCATTCTTTTCAGTCTGGATTGTAGCTTTAGCCTGCTGGATCATTTTCTCTCCTTCTCTCTGTGCATCTTCTTTAGCTTCGGCAATCATTTTGTCTTTGATCTGCCTTGCTTCCTTGATCATGCTGTCACGCTCCAAACGGGCCTCCTGTAACAACTTTTCATTGTCTGCCTGAAGGTTCTGCATTTCCTTACGCGCATTTTCAGCAGCGTCTAAGGCATCCTGAATTCCCTGTTCTCTTGCATTAAGAGCATCTAAAATAGGTTTCCATGCAAATTTTTTCAATAAAAGGATCAGCACGACCAGGATAATGATCTGCCAGAAAAACAATCCAAAAGAAAAATCGTTGACTAACTTTTCCATATTCTATTTAATTCTTAAACCGTTTAATTTTTTAATAATTCAAACCTTGCAGCCAACCGCTGCAAGGTTTGAAAGTTTTTTGATCGATTAAACTGCGAAAAGAGCAGCAAAAGCAACACCTTCCAAAAGTGCCGCGATGATGATCATCGCAGTCTGGATCTTACCAGCGGCTTCCGGCTGACGAGCAATCCCTTCCATAGCAGCGCTACCGATCTTACCAAGACCAAAACCGGCTCCAATAATAATTAAACCAGCTCCAATCATGTCTAAATTCAATGCTTCTTCCATTACTTATTTATTAAAAATTAAACTTACTCTTAAATGTTCTTATACTATAATACCGGAATGTCTTCGTTATCGGCAGGATGATGGTGATCATGCTCTTCAACTGCCATCCCAATGTAAAGGGCGCTAAGCAGGGTGAAGATATATGCCTGTAGAAAAGCTACCAGTAATTCTATTATTGAAATGAATATTGTGAACCCAAAAAAAGCAGGACCTGCGATCCAGTTCTGGAACACCACGATCAATCCAAGAAGGGTCATAATGATCACGTGACCTGCAGTCATATTCGCAAAAAGTCGGATCATAAGTGCAAATGGCTTGGTGAACATTCCCAGCACCTCGATAGGCGCAAGAACGATCTTCATAGGCCACGGCACTCCCGGCATCCAGAATATGTGTTTCCAGTAGTCTTTATTTCCGCTAAACTGAACTATAAAAAATGTAATAAGGGCCAAAGCCATTGTTACGGCAATATTTCCTGTCACGTTCACCCCAAGCGGAGTCATCCCCAGCAAATTCAGGATCCAGATGAAGAAGAAAACAGTCAAAAGGAATCCGGTATATTTTCTATAGTTCTTTCCAATATTTGGCTTTGCAATTTCATCACGTACGTAAAGTACAAGCGGCTCCAGCACTCTTCCGGACCCTTTTGGAACAGACCTGTTTTTATATTGTCTTGCCAGACCTCCAAACACCAGAAGCATAAGCAAACTCACCACAAGCATGTAAAGCACATTTTTGGTAATGGAAAAATCCAGAGGACGCTCATTGGCAGGGAAGCCGTCTTCACCATAGGTGATTGTTCCCTCGGCGTCAGTTTTGTATATTTTTGAATGGTAAAGACGATAGTGTTGACCGTCGATCACGGCAAGATCTTCTCCATGATGAAATTTTCCCGAAGAAAACACTTTTAATCCATTATCCCAAAGGATCACGGGAAGCGAAAAACCATAGTGTGCCCCTGTTTCTCCGTCAGAAAAGAAATTTACATAATGAGAATCTGCAAGGTGATGATCTATATATTCACTAATTTCATCTTCGGTATTGACCTTTGCATCGCCTCCTTCCTGAGGCTCTTTTGCACTAAATGCCTGTGAATTAAAGCTCACAAACATTAAAAGACAGGCTAATAAAAACTTCGCAACGTTTTCCTTTTGCATTTTCCGGGTAAATTACAGTCCTTTAATTTGGCTGCAAATGTACATAATTATATAAAAAAAAATAGCCTAAGCTTCTTAATTGTTTCCTTAAGCTCAAAACCCTCTAATCACCTGTCATTTTAGAAGTTAGCACGGTTGAGGATCTTGATGATATAGATGATTTCGACTAAAACACATACCATATAAGGAATAAAAAAATGCAGAAAGACAGATTTATCTGTTGAAAATCCTGAAGACTTTATGAGGTAGATAAAGATGCCAATCTTGACAGCCCCACTAATAAGAAAGATAAAACCTAATTGATCCTTTAGCTTATCACTAATAAGAATAGTGGTACTGGTGAATAAAAGGCTTATCCCTATATTGAACTTATATGCAAAATTCACAAGCTCCAGTGGCACATCCAGCTCAAAAAAATGAAGGGTGGTGTAGTGCAGAGCGTAACTGGCTCCCGCCGCAAGAAAAAGGAAGAAGCTGAACTTCAGAAGATCATTAAACATCAATTATTGTAGCGTTTTAGCTGTTTTAGCACCACGTATACGGATGCCACCAGACCAAAGAGAACAAATCCAATTGTGAACCAATTCTTTTCCATAGGATAACGCTCATCAAGCTTTTTTCCAATCCAGGCGCAGACAAAGATCGTAGCACCCATCTGGAATGCAATCCCCGAAAATATTGCCCAGTTCTTAAGCTGACTTTTCTTGTTGTTGTCCTTTTCCTCTTTCATGATGAATAGCTTTCACGCCGCCACGCATCGCGCAGGTCGCATTAAAAGTGGCGCCGGGCTCAACGGCCAGTTTTGATACAGTGGCTTCCCCTTCAATTAAGGCAGAACTTCTAAGACTTAAGGTGCCGGAAATATTTAATTTACCCGTGAATTTTCCTTCGATATCGGCATTTTCACACTCCAGTTCTCCTGTAACAATACCTTCCCGGCCTATCACCACTTTTCCGGGGGTTCTTACGGTGCCTTCTACACAACCGTCAATTCGAAAACCGCCTTTTGCTTCAATGTCGCCAATAATCTTGGTGCCCGGGGCAATTTTGTTCTGTTCTTTGCTGAATTCTGCCGGGGCTTTTGCCTTTTTTTCCTGATTAAACATTACTGTGAGGGGGTATTTAATGAACTTAAGTAGGTTTCTATGTTTTTATGGATCTGGGCGATCCGGTAATTTGGGGTCGAAATATAGAAAGATTTTTTATTAACCCGGAATTTATCATTGTTTTCGAGCATTTCTGCAAAGCCTTCTGCCCTTGCTGCGGAAGTAAACCCGTGTACCACCACAAAATCCTGCTGCTCATTATAGACATCCAAAGAAACCTCCTGGGGGTAATTTAATTCCTCAAGTATTCCTGAAATTTTTTCCTTAAGATCCAAAGCCGCTTCTTTTTCAGCTTTTTGAAAGGGAAACAGAAGCTTAAAGGACTCCCCTATAGAAACCGGCGAAAACTGAGAAGCCGCGAGGGAAGGTAAGGCATTGTTCAGCAATTCCTGTGCTTTTCTGCCCTCTTCTGTCTGTGGGTAATTAAGGGCAACATAATTAAGGTTCTCCCTGTATTTTTCAAAGCCGTACAAACGTCCTGCCGCCATAGCCTTTAAAAGCTCCAGCTTAGGTACGATCTCATCACCGGTGAATTGAATGATCAGTTCCTCACTTTCGGCGATTACAACATCATATTCCTGTGCCTCATATTTTTTATAAAGCTCTTCGTATAGTGCAGTGGGATTATTTTCATCCCGCAAAAGGCTTTCGGGATTTTGAAGAATAGCAGCATATCGGGAATCCGGATACCTGCTTAAAATATCATTTTTAACAGCTTGTGCCTTGGCAGTCATTTCAAGATCTGTATAGATCTTATAAAGATTATACTTTGCCGGAAGCAGCAATCTTTCTTCAGGATCATTGTTGATAAGAAATTCCAGCCTTTGAGCCGCAAGTTCATTTTCCTTGAATTTTTCCCTGTAGATCAACCCCAGCTGATAGCTGGCAAAATTGAGATCACTCTTTAGGCTGTCTAAAACCGCCCGATCTTTTGGAATTGCAGCTAAGTAGGTTTGGGGATCATATCGTGGATCATTTTCAACCAGATCTGTGATTCCCTGCACATCCAAACCTGCTCCTGCTCCTCCTGCCCTTTGGGTACGCCAGTTATCAACCAACTCCCTGTCCCCCCAGGTTCTAAAGAATTCCTGTTTCCCGTAAGCTACCGCAGTTGGATTATAAAAATAGAAAGATGAACCGGGATTTGGCACTCCCGGCATGGCCGGACGTTTGTTCTCAAAGAAATTCTGGGCTGCTGCCTGCTGTGCCGGCCTTTCAGCTTCACTTGTGGCCTTTTCCCTTAGTTCTGCTGTGTAGTCATTGAAATATTTCAGTTGTTCTTCTTCAGAAAGAGAGGCGAGATAAAGAATACTGTCGGCTTCCCGGGCAAGATTCTCATAATAGATCACATCATCCAGGTTATCCCTCTTACGACTGATCAATCTATATTCGCGGCTATTTTCCGGCAGCCTCATCAAGGTGCTGTCATAATATGCACCTGCAACTTCAAAAAGTGCAGCATCAAAATTGATGTTCCCCAGGGTTTCGTAATCCAGGGATTGCAGATAGGAATTATTTGAAGGGGTGCGAAGGGAACGGTTGTAGTAATCTATGGCAAGTTCTGTAGAATCCTGCTGATAATGGAACTCTGCAAGCTGAAAATAGATCTTGTCCAGGTAAGGCCTATTCTCCCGGTCTATGGCAAGATCATTAAGTTGTTCCAGAACCATTGCCTTCTCCCCGGCTGTGGCATCCATATATTCGATTTGCCTTATCATGGCATTCACAAGATAAATTCTTGGGATCTTACGGTTTAGATCGATCACCTCATTAAAGGCCATGGAAGCGCTGTCGGGTTTTCCCAGTACATCATAAAGCTGCCCGGTGATATACCAGTACCGGCCTTCCTTATTTTTTTCAGGGGTCAGTTGAGCAGCAGTTCTAATATGCGCCACGGCACTGTCTTGCGCACCAATGTTAATGTATGCCTGTGCAAGAGTCGCCGAAGCCTCTGCCCTATTCTCCTTCTCCAGGCGCTCACTGTCAAGTATCTTTTTTAGATTTCGAATGGCAAGCTCATCGAATTCCAGGCGCATGTGGGTTTTCTCCCGCCATACTCTTGCCTCATTGATGGTATTACTAAGTGGATATTTGTGAAGTACATAATTGAAAGCTTCTAAAGCAGGAACAAAACGCTGGTCATAATATCTCGCCTTTCCCAGCAAAAGATAGGCTTCATCTACTTGCGGATTCTTCTCGGAACCTTCTATCAACATGGAATGCCGTTGGATGGCCTTTACCGCTTTTTCTTCGGCTACTGCGAAATTCGGGTTCAGGTTTTCGCCCGGTGCCAGCACTTCCTCCCGCATCTCCATTCGCTCTACCGGCAATATGCCCCAGTAATTATCCAGGTAAGTCTCGTTTAACGCCTCAACTCCAAGGTCCAACGCGAGATTTCCGTTGTAGAGCGTGTTATATTCTGCAGTTACAGCATGCCAGTTGCGGTTAAGAAAGGTGTTCTTCTTTCTTGAACAGCCTGTTATGGCAATGAACAGGATAAGGATGGCAGTAACTTTTATAAATACTCTCAAATCTGCAGATTCTTCTTATTAGCAATAACTTATATGCGTCGCAATTATTATTGTGAAAAGTAAAAATAGGTATTTTTTTCGGGCTGGTTTGAGTGCTTATAAAGGAAACTTTTCCTGAAACCCCGATATGGATCCTGTGATCTCTAAAAAGTCTGCTTCATGATTTTGTCTCAGCTCTCTGAAGAATAGATAAGCCTGGAATGGGTAACTGTAGGATCGTATCGCAGTAAAAGTTTTTTGGCTTCTACAGGCACATATGCCGTCTCATAATCCTCCCCAACGAATTTTTTGATCGTTTCCATATCCCGAAACCAGATCATCGTGGTAAATTCCACTTCTTCTGGCATTTCCCTTTTCAATAATTGCACTCCTTCAAAGCCGTCACCTGTTTTGGCTTCAATATCCTTAAAGATCTTCGATGTCACCAGCTGCTCGTATGCCGCAGCATTTTCCTTGCTGGTTATGCCGTGCCAGATTCGTACTACCATGATTTAGATGTTCTCTGCCTGCGACGACTCCTTAACTTCTTTGGCATATCCTCCTGCAAAGTACTGCTCCAGTTCTTTAAGCGTAGCTTCAGAAGTTTTGATATCATTTACCACAAGACCCTTATCCAGCACCACGATACGTTCACAAACTTCAGTCACATGAATAAGATCGTGGCTGGAAATAAGAATGGTCATTTCAGATTTTTCAGAAAGTTCCCTGATCAATGCCTTTAACCGGATCTGAGTGGTGGGATCGAGATTGGCAAAAGGCTCATCAAGAATGACCACTTCGGGCTCCCCAATAAGCGCGGCAACGATTCCCGCCTTTTTTTGATTTCCCTTGGAAAGATCCCGCAGGTATTTATTTCTTCCCAGGATCTCGCCGTTGAAGAAATCCTCAAAATTCTGAAGAAAGGCAGCAACATCTGCTTTATTACGGTTCCGCAGATCTCCCACAAAGTTGAAATATTCCTCGGGGGTGAGGTAGCCAATCAAAAAACTCTCATCGATAAAAGAGGAAGTAAAAGGTTTCCATTCTTCACTCTGACTAACGGTAATCTCATTATTGAAAACATTTCCGGTAGTAGGTTGAATGAGGTCCAACAGAAGGCTGAAAAAAGTGGTTTTTCCCGCGCCGTTATTTCCTACCAAACCAAAACTCTGCCCTCGTGGAATTTCAAGATGTTCAATATTAAGCACACAGGTGCCATTGTAAACTTTCGAAAGATTAGTAACTGTTATCATCTTATTCACCGGTTTGTTTAAAGCCATTGATCATGGCATATTTATTCTTTTTGTATGACTGCGCAACCATGTCCATAATAACACTTCTAAACAGGATTCCAATAAAGCCAAGAGCCGCAAGGGTGATCACCGCGACTTCAAAGGAAATAAATTTATTTAGGAGCCAGAATATTATAATAGGAATCACCATAAGCGGAATCGCGATAAGCCACTGTGCTGCTCCCGTACCCTGATAGTTCATAAAAGGGCTCTTCTCAAGATCTATACGCTTACGGTTATAGGAGCCGGCCAATAAAAGTATGGGAACATTGACCCCAATATTATAAACGGCACAGGCAAGGTTAATGATCAAAACATTATACCCAAAATACACATAGGGAGTAGTGAGAATAGTGAGCAGCACAATGCTGAAAATAATTAATGCTGCTTTAGAATTTAAATATTGCTTAAGCGGAATGTTTTGAGACATCATCATTGAATAGTAGGAAGAATCCCAGGCAGGAATAAACTGCCCGAAATTGATCATGAAGATCCCGGTCATAAAGATTCCGACAAATACGAAAAAAGCCTGCATGTCCTGGTAAGCATCATTAGGATAAAAGATCATTCCGTAGCCCATGATGAGCAGTGAAATAAAGATGAGAGATCGCGGCCGTTTGTTCCTCCAGATAAGCTTCAGGTCGAGCTGTAAGAAGGGAGCGATATTCCCAAATTTCCGAAGCCATTGAAAATCCTGAGATCTAGCTTCAGTAACCTTTCCTTTAAGCGATTCATCAAGATAGAATCTTTTCAGAAGCACATTTTGATTCCATTTGTACAAAGCAATCAGCAAAAGCAGTGGAATAACTGCCAAAAATGGCATTTCAAGCACCGCTTCCATTCCCGAGGCTACCAGCTCTGTAATACCGAAAATTTCAAAGCGTTCCAGTGCATACAGCACGAGAATTGCAACCACATATGGCAATAAAGCCTTTAGATTATCTGCAAATTTCTTTTTAAGCAGGAAATTCATATAATTCACACAAAGCACCAGGCCGTAAACAGCAACTGCCCATCCCACCATCGCTGCGGCACTCGCATCTTCTTTATAAGCAGTAAACACTGCAAAAGGAACTATCAATAACAGCGGCAAAAAGTTAAAAAACGAGAACAGCGACTGCAGCAACATGTAATTCACCACCTTCTTCCTGGGAATTGGAAAAGTAAGCAAGGGCTTCACTGTCATAACGGGCAGCGTCTGTAAAAAGAAACGCATCATCAGCTCAAGCCCCAGGTAAATGAGCAGCCACCTATTGACAATATTTAAAGGCTCCTGCTCCGGTAAGGCCTCCTTCAGTAAAGGGTAAAGACCAACTCCAAGCAAGAGAAATACTATGGCAAAATAGATGGCAATAAAGGCCATAAAGATCTTTAGCCCCAAACTTCTGCCAAGACTGGCAGACCGGAAAAAGGCTTTCCACTGAAGGGAAATGAATCGTCTATACATGCTTTTGCTTTATACTACAAGTAGGGAAATTTACAATTTTGTTACAGAAAAAAATTTCTATACTTCGTACTTTTGCACCAAATACCAAAAAATGAGCAAATTCTTTCCGTTAAAGATCAAAAATATCATCAGGGAAACTGAGCAGGCAGTAAGCCTCGAATTTGAAATACCGCAGGAATTAAAAAGTGAATTTTCTTTTAAAGCAGGACAATATATAACCGTTAAAACCAACAATGAAGGTAAGGAAGTACGCCGCGCATACTCAATTTGCACCCCTCCATCAGATGAAACCTTTAAGGTGACGGTAAAGGAGGTTGAAGGCGGAACATTTTCGGTTATTGCAAACAATAAATTGAAGGCTGGCGATGTACTTGAAGTACACCCACCCGAAGGAAAATTTGTTTTTGAGCCGGTACAAGATGGTCATCCACATACCTATGCGGCTTTTGCTGCCGGTAGTGGGATCACCCCTGTACTTTCTATTATAAAAACCGTTCTGCTGCAGGAAAAACACAGCAGATTCGTGCTGGTATACGGGAACCGCACTCCGGATGAAACCATCTTCTTTAAGGAACTATTGGAGCTGCAGGCAAACCACCCCGACAGGCTCTTTATTGAATTCGTGTACAGCCGCTGTAATGAGGAGAACTGTCACTACGGAAGGATCGATGAAAGCACAGTCAATTATGTGCTGAAGAACAGGTTCAAAGACACCAGCTTCACCCGATTCTACTTATGCGGGCCTGAAGATATGATCAATAAAGTAACCGAGATCCTGCTGAAGCACAACATCAAAAAAGAGCAGATCTTTTTTGAACTTTTCAGCACCGAAGTCGAGGGAGAAGTAACTTCCAATCTGGAAGGAGATACCGAACTTACTATCATGGTAGATGACGAGGAAACAGTACTTAGCATGCCTAAGAACAAAACTGTGCTGCAGGCTGCTTTAGACCATGGTCTTGATGTTCCCTACTCCTGCCAGGGCGGAATTTGCAGCAGTTGCGTTGCCCGCATCACCGAAGGTACCGCCGAAATGGAGAAGAATTCCATCCTCGTGGACAGCGAGATCCAGGAAGGCCTTGTGCTTACCTGCCAGGCACATCCCACCTCTGCTACACTTAAGGTTAATTATGATGATGTGTAGATGGTAGTGAGAAGTTAGTATTGAGTAGTTAAATGTTTAAATAGAAAATTAGGGGCTAGAGCTTAGAGTCTAGAGTCTAGAGCCTAGACTAAAAAGAGATGCTTCAAAAATGTCATTTTTAAAGCATCTCTTTTTTCTACAGGAAAACGAATATTCATATTCGAATTGGGAGTTTCGAATTTGGTGCCTGGAATTTGGTGCTTGATTTTTGAAATTTCAGGAAAGAATTTCCCTTATTTTCTCCACTACCCGTTGCGGCGGAATGCTTCTCATCACTGCGCCATAACCTCCCGGAATGTCTTTACCATAAATGGAGGTTGGAATTGCAGGATATTTCTGAAGATCCGGGAGAAGGAAATTAGATTCAGGTTGGCGGAAGGGGGCAAATCCGGTGTAGGGATGAGTGAGGCCCCAAAGGGTGATCACCGGCACTACATAATTGGCCGCTAAATGTCCGTTGCCGCTATCCATAGATAACATTGCATTCAAATTGGAGATCAGCGACAATTCCTCCTCAAAAGAAAGTTTTCCTGCGATAGATACCGCATTTTTAAATTCAGTTTCCCAGGCGGCAAGTTTTCCGGTTTCCTGTGTTCCACCTCCAAACAGAAAGATCTTTAGATCTTCCTCTTTTTGAAGCTCCTGCAGGACTTCTTTCATAAGATCTTCGGGATAGGATTTGGAAGCGTGTTGCGCAAAAGGGGCAATTCCCAGCCACTTCTTTCCGGCGTGCTCTCCGGTTAATTCCTTCACCTTTTGAATCAATTCCTGCTTAGGCAGCAGATCAACCACTTCCGGATCTATGGGATAACCTAACTTTTCGAATACTTCAGCATATCGCTGATGAGTCGGCTTCAGTTGGATGAAGACTTTATTTTCCTTTCGGGTGAGGGCTTTCCTTTCTCTTCGGCCTTTATCCAGTTGTTTTACGGGAATTCCCTTCAGCTTAAAGAAAAGCTTTAGAATGTTGGAGCGTAGCACGTTGTGAAGATCGGCTACGGCATCAATTTTAAGGTCCAGTAGTTCTTCAGAAAGTCTTTTTAAACCCCCAATTCCTTTGTGCCTGCCCTTGACTTCAGCAGCAAACACATCGACATTCTGCAGGTCTTTAAAGAGCGGGACAAAAAATCCGCGGGTGAGCAGGGTGATCTTTACATCGGGATATTTTTCAGAAAAAGCCTTTAGCACCGGCACCATCATGGCCACATCTCCCATGGCAGAGAGACGGATGACTAAAATATGGCCGGGCCTTTCCATTGAAAAATGTTATTTTTTGGCTCCTCTTAATACAGGGTTAAGCTCGTCATCGTTGTACATCTTCATTTGTTTGTACACCTTCATGTATTTGTCCCCATTGGCAATATCCTCAAGTAATTGATTTATCGCTGTAGAAAGGTCCACTCGTTGCTCCAATAATACATCCAGCTTTGCCTGGCATTTGATCATGTGCTCCTGGCCGGCGTCCACACGATTTGCCTCCTCATTCATATGATAGATCTTAAGGGCGAGGATAGAAAGACGGTCGATTGCCCAGGCGGGACTTTCAGAATTTATAGTAGCATCGGCCTTTGGCTCCACATCCTTGTATTTGTCAAGGAAATAGCTGTCAATATACTCCACCATGTCTGTCCTGTCCTGATTGGAAGCGTCGATCTGGCGTTTTAGCTTAAGAGCCGCAACAGGATCGATCTTTGGATCACGAATAATGTCTTCATAATGCCACTGCACGGTATCTATCCAGCACTTTCTGTACAGGAGGTGTTCAAGGAGTTGGTCCTGTTCCTCGTAAGGGTTGTGAAATTCCTGCCCCACAGTATTGATCTCGTGGTACTTTTCAATTACTTCCTGAAAGATATGATTGGCTTTATCTGAAAACATGTTATTATTTTTTAAAAGTTCTTCTGAAGAAAAACTACAGGTTCATATTTGGCGCAAAGGTACCGGATTTTTAACTTTTTTGAGGTATAACCAATAAACTTCTGAAGCTTAAAATGCTGCCAAAAGCAGCACCGGAAGCAGCAGGATCAAAATAAACAGCGTCTCTTTGAACCATTTGTCATCCATGCTCTGGAAATAATTTGTGACGATAATTGCTAACGGAGCAAAAAAGAAAAGCAGCTCACTTCCATCTTTGGTGGGTGACAATATTGCCACCACAATGGCTACTAAAGCACAAAGCAGCATAAGGAACAAAGAAGCTTTTGCATTGGCGTTTGCCTTTTGAATAATCATTACGTAGAAAAAGGAAGCCCAAAGGCTAAGAGCGAAAAGAAAGGCAGTGGGAATCAACAGTGACGGCTCCCGGTAAGCTGTAAAATCAAAGTTGCTGGCTTGAAACCAATCGGCAAAAGTGTAAAAACTATCTGTAAGCAACAGGTCTGCACTTGTAGCAATAGAAAACAAAGTGAGAATGGCTACCATGGGCACCAGCCAGTTTTTAAACCTGTGTCCCACGTGAACCAAAACTCCAAAATATACTACGAACAGGAATAAAATGCTCCAGAAGTGGAACAGGGAAGCCACACCTACCCAAAGCGTAGCGTCAAATATCTTTTGAATGGTTTCGCGCTGAGAACGTAAAGAGAGAATTCTTCTAAGGGAAAGCAAAAGAAAAAGATTTGCCAGGACCACATCATTATTTTGTAATGCCGGGGCAAACATGCATATGAAACCGGCAAAAAGAATACTCTTATAGGCATTGCGGCCGGTGAGCTCATTTCGTCCTGAAATAAAATTGAGAATAAAAACACTTAGAACAATGATCAAAAGGACACCCGATTCCCTTAGAATAGTTCCAAATGACCCGGAAAGAAAAATATCAAAATTAGCAGCGAGGTAAAAAAACAGGATATAAGCGGCTACTATAATAAAGTTAATAGGCCGTGAATTGCTAAAAAAGCTTGTTAGCATTAGGGTTTTTTATATTTTTGTGGTGCTAAAGATAACTACTATGAGGGATTTTTTTGAAGGGATACAAACGATTTTTGAAGATTACCTGTTCGCGCCATTCAACTACCTGGCAGATGCAGAGCTTGATAGCTGGTGGCTTGCTAACCTGGTAAACTGGATTTTTATTCTCATTGCAATGGCCGCATTTGTCTATTGGATGAAGCAGTTGAAAATTTTCAACGACCGTAACGAGGAAAAAAAGGATACCTCGGCACATTCATTCCTGGGCTAGAGGTCAAAACCAATATCCTTCCTAAAATACATCTTATCAAAATGAAGTTTTTCAGCATTTTGATAAGATTTTTTTATGGCCTCTTTGAAATCACTTCCAAAGGAAGTGATCGCCAATACCCTTCCTCCATTTGTTAGTGTTTTACCGTGCTCTTCTTTAGTGCCGGCATGAAAAACGATGGAATCTTCCACTTTTTCAAGTCCCGTAATTTCTTTTCCTTTTTCATAATCTTCGGGATAACCGCCGGAAACCAGCACCAAAGTTGCCGCTGACTCCTTCTTTACCTGTAGCTCCACCTCATTCAGCTTGCCGGATGCAGTTTTCTGAAACACCTCAACAAGATCTGTCTCTATTCTTGGCAGTACCACTTCGGTTTCGGGATCTCCCATTCTCACGTTGTATTCTATAACGTATGGCTCCTCTCCTACCTTAATTAATCCTATGAACACAAATCCTTTATAATCAATTTTTTCAGCGTCAAGACCTCCAATGGTAGGCTTGACAATCCTTTCCTCCACTTTATTCATAAAGCTTTCATCTGCAAAGGGAACGGGAGAGATTGCACCCATTCCGCCGGTATTTAATCCCGTATCACCTACGCCAATACGTTTGTAATCCTTGGCAGTAGGCAGGATCTTATAATTCTTCCCATCGGTGAGTACAAAAACACTGAGCTCTATCCCGTCGAGGAACTCTTCTATAACTACGGTATTCCCGGCGTTTCCAAATTTATTCTGGGTGAGCATGTTTTCCAGCTCCATTTGAGCTTCTTCCAAAGAATTGAGGATCAAAACCCCTTTTCCGGCAGCAAGGCCGTCGGCTTTTAAAACGTATGGAGGTTTTAGGGTGGCAAGAAATTCCTTTCCGGCAGCAAGGCTTTCGGCTTTAAAACTTTCATAGGCGGCCGTAGGAATATTATACAAGCCCATAAATTCCTTAGCTCTTTGTTTACTGCCTTCAAGTAATGCTCCCCTTTTTGAAGGTCCTATTACCTGTACCTGCTTTAACTGCTCATCCCCGCTAAAGAAATCAACAATTCCTTCCACCAGCGGATCCTCGGGACCCACAACCATCATGTCGATTTGCTCCTTTAGCACCAACTCCTTAATAGCCTCAAAATCGGTTACCTTTAAGGTTACATTTGTTACTATTTTTGCTGTACCTGCGTTGCCGGGAGCCACAAATAATTTTTCGCAGCGACTGCTTTGAGAAATTTGATGTGCGAAGGTGTGTTCACGGCCGCCAGAGCCAAGGATAAGAATATTCATGTGTTGGTTGTTTTCTTTCTTGCCTCAAAAATAATTGTTTGTAAATTGAGGCACTAACTAAATGGTATAAAAAACTTCTAAATTAAATCTTGAACTGGTTTAGCCTCTCTTTACAACTTAACCGCTTCCCCATTAAAAAGGCAAAAAATGTCCTGGAGGAGATAAAGAATATTCCGGAAGCGGAGTATTCGGGTCATGTGGAGCAGAAGAAACAGGAGATCGTTACCTACCATCTTAAAAACAACAATTTTTACCGCAATTTCTTCGGAAGCAAAAAATATACCTCCTGGGAAGAGGTGCCTGTAATGCAGAAAGCAGACCTGCAACGGCCATTAGAACAAAGGTTCAGCAAAGGATTTGATTCCAAAAACAGCTACGTCGGAAAAACTTCCGGCAGCAGCGGCCATCCCTTTATTTTCGCTAAAGATCGTTTTTGCCATGCGCTTTCCTGGGCCGAGTTCAATGACCGCTACCAGTGGTACGGCATCGATTTAGATCGCTCTGTTCAGGCACGTTTCTATGGTATTCCGTTAGATAAGATCGGCTATTTTAAGGAGCGTATCAAAGACCGGTTTGGATTTAGATACCGGTTTCCCATCTTTGACCTCAGCGATGCAAAAATGGAAGAATTCCTGGAGGAGTTTAAGAAGAAGAACTTCGATTATATCAACGGCTATACCAGCTCTATTGTGCTATTTGGAAAATTTCTTCAGAAGAAAAATCTTGTTCTAAAGGAGATCTGTCCAAACCTTCGATTGTGCATTGTCACCAGTGAAATGTTCTTCGAGGAGGATAAGATCCTGCTGGAAAAGGTTTTTGGCGTTCCCGTAGTGAACGAATACGGCGCCAGTGAATTGGGCCTTCTGGCGTTTCAAAATCCGCTGGACGAATGGGTACTCAACAGCGAAACCATGTTTGTAGAGATCCTTGATAAAGAAGGCAAAGCCGTACCGGCGGGAGAAGAAGGCAGAATAGTGATCACTTCTCTTTACAACAAGGCTCATCCATTCATTCGCTATGACATTGGAGATACGGGTGCATTAACCGTAGGCAGCAGTGTCAAAAAGCCTATTTTGAAGAGCCTTTTAGGACGCACCAATGATGTGGCCGTGTTGCCGAGTGGAAAAGTGGTTCCGGGGCTGACTTTTTATTATGTCACCAAAAGTATCATCGAAAACGACGGACTTATCAAAGAATTCATCGTGCAGCAGACAGAACCCGGCGCCTTTAAGATCATTTATGTTTCTGAAAAGGAACTGGAACCTGAAAAAAAGCAGAAAATAGAAGAGGCCATGGTTACTTATCTGGAAGAAGGCCTTGAAGTAGAATTCGAACACAAAAAAACCCTTAACCGAAGCAAAAGAGGCAAGCTGAAGCAGTTTGAATCTTTATTTTAGATCCACTTTTTGCCGCTGCTTAACCAGCAGCTGCTCCCTCAAAAATAACAGCATCCAAAAAAGGCTTTTTACAGAAGAATATTCCAGCACTTCCCTGTATACCCGGTAATTGTACTGCAGCATTTCAATTTTATTCCCCGAAATAGAATTCTCACGCTCCCTGTAAACAGCAAGAGGTTCCTGAATACCTTTCGCAAATCCGGCTTTTTCGACCGCCAGCAACCACAGCCCCCAATCCTGCCGTTTCCGTATTAACGGACAATAGATCTTCCCGAGTTTTGCAGCATTGTACATCCCGGTGAGATTACCGATATAGTTCGCTTTTTTAAGCTTTTCAAAAGGAAGGAATTTCAGTGCTTTTATTTGCTTCTGAAGACTTTCTCCCTGCTCATCGATCAATTCATAACTGCTGAAGCATACATCCACGTTCTCTTTTTTCATGAGATCCAGCTGCGTCTGAAGTTTATGAGGCTTCCAAAGATCATCGGCATCCAGAAAGGAAATATAATCCCCTGTGGCCGCTTTGATCCCGATGTTCCTGGAAAATCCGGCGCCCTGGTTCGTAGGCAGGATGTGAAGTTTTATTCGGGGATCTTCAGCTCTTAGCGCTTCCACAATTTCTGAAGTTCGGTCCTTGGAGGCATCATCGATCACCAGCAATTCCCAATCTTCAAAAGATTGCTGCTGCACAGACCGAATACTTTCAGCAATAAATCCGGCGGCATTATAGGCCGGCATGATCACAGAGACCAAAGCTTTTTTATTCATTTGCGGGTTTTGACCATTATATGAAATCTTTTGAAACGGCCAAATTATAAGGTGCCAAAAATGCTATTTTCGAATGTGTTTTGAGAAATCCTTATGTTCGCTGCGGTAAAGTTCATCTTCACTAAGGCCTTTGAAATATTCATAGGTCTTTTTCATACCCTCCCTTCGGGAAACTTTTGGCTCCCAACCCAGGATTTCCTTTGCCCGGGTAATGTCCGGCTGGCGCTGCATGGGATCGTCCTGCGGCAGGGGCTTATAAATGATCTTTTGATCTGTTCCGGTTAATTTGATGATCTCTTCAGCAAAATCTTTAATGGTGATCTCATGCGGATTTCCAATGTTTACAGGGTCTGCGTAGTCGCTCAATAACAATTGGTAAATCCCTTCAACCTGGTCATCTACATAACAGAAAGACCTTGTTTGTGATCCATCTCCAAACACAGTGAGATCCTCCCCCCGTAAGGCCTGCCCAATAAACGCAGGGATGACCCTTCCATCATTCAGGCGCATTCGGGGGCCATAGGTGTTAAAGATTCTTACAATGCGGGTTTCCAGGCCATGAAAGCGGTGGTAGGCCATAGTGATGGATTCCTGAAAGCGCTTCGCTTCATCATAAACTCCGCGGGGGCCAATGGTATTTACATTTCCGTAGTAATCTTCGGTTTGAGGATGTACAAGGGGATCTCCATAGACTTCGGAAGTAGAAGCAATAAGGATACGTGCATTTTTAACCATGGCAAGTCCAAGCAGGTTATGAGTGCCCAGGGATCCAACTTTTAACGTCTGAATAGGGATCTTGAGATAATCGATAGGGCTGGCGGGGGAAGCGAAATGCAGGATATAATCCAGATCTCCCGGCACATGCACGAAGGTTGTGACATCGTGGTGATAGAATTCAAAATCTTCCAGCTTAAAAAGATGTTCAATATTGCGTTTATCGCCGGTGATAAGATTGTCCATGCCTATTACATGGTATCCTTCTTTTATAAATTTATCGCAAAGGTGAGAGCCAAGGAAGCCGGCCGCCCCGGTGATCAAGATCCGTTTCTTCATGGGTTGGTTTTACACCGAAAGTAATAAAATTCACGGTTCCTGCCATTGCTCCTCTTTCCGGCTTCTGCAGTTTCCGCAGCATTTAAGAATATTTTAACCCAATTTAAGCAAAACTGAAACTAAGCTTTGGCTTCAATATGAGTAAATTAGGCTGAATAACAGAAAACTTTATCCCATGAGGAATTTATTACGACACCTGTATGTAAATGTTAGTCCTGCCGAAAGAGGCGCTTCCCTGCTTGCCGGCGCCTATTTTTTATATGACGCCATTGGTAAACAAAAGAAGAGTCCCATAGAAGCGGTGCTCGCCGGTTACCTGTTGTACAGGGGTGTGTCGGGGAACTGCCTGTTATACAATGCCATTGGAAAAACAAAACCTGATAACCACAGCCGCAATGTAAATATCCAGCTCAACATGGTGGTCAATAAACCTCGCGAAGAAGTTTACTCTTTTTGGCGGAACCTGGAAAACCTGCCGCTCTTCATGGAACACCTTGAAAGCGTGGAAAGCCTTAATGACAGCATCTCGGTGTGGGAGGCAAGGCTTCCCGGGAATGTGGGAAGTATACGGTGGAAAAGCGAGATCGTAAAAGAACGACCCAATGAACTCTTAGGCTGGCAATCTCTTCCCGGCTCTTCCATTGAAAATGCCGGGAAAGTAGAATTCATGGATCTTGGTGGTGAAGCTACCCGCCTTCATGTAGTCATCTCTTACCATGCTCCCGGCGGAATTCCCGGAGAAAGCGCAGCCCGCCTTCTGAATCCCGTTTTTGAAGACATGGTAGAAGAGGATGTGCGAAATTTTAAATGGTTTATTGAAAGGGATTATAACTTCTAAAAAAGAGTTTTTAAACTCTCTTTCCAATTTGGAATAGGAAGGCCAAAAGATTCCAGGACCTTGGTTTTACTAAGCACGCTGTATTTAGGTCTTTCAGCCAAAGTTTGAAAATCATTACTCTCATCCAGGGGAGTATCGCTATTCATTAAGCGAAGGATCTCTTTTGCAAAATCATACCAGGTGGCTTCTCCCAGATTGCTGTAGTGATAGATTCCGTAAGCCTCTGTATTTTTAGCAACAATTTTCAGCACAAATTCGGCAAGATCATAAGCGTTGGTAGGAGATCCCGATTGGGCGGTGGTGATATTAAGTGTTTCCCCGGCGTTGGCTTTTGTGCGGACGGTATTGAAAAAATTCTTTCCAATGTCTGAATACAGCCAGGACGTCCTGAAGATCAAAAACCGGTTAGTTTCCTCCTGTATATATTGCTCTCCCATTAATTTGGAAGCTCCATAAACATTCAGCGGATTAGTTTCATCTGTTTCAGAATAAGGTGTAGACCTCATTCCGTCGAAAACATAGTCGGTAGAAAAATGGATCAAGGTAGTTTCGGCATCCTCACAGTCTTCGGCTAAATTTCGAACGCTTTCAGCATTTACAAGATAAGCCATTTCCTGCTCTTTTTCCGCCTGTTCCACATTGGTGTAAGCGGCGCAGTTGATGCAGTAATCAAATTTGTTTTGGCGCATAAAAACACCCACAACTCCAAACTGAGACAGGTCAAGCTCACGGGAAGTTGTAAAAGTAAAATTGATGTCAGGAAAATTTCGAGCCTGTTTTTTAAAACATTGACCTAATTGCCCTCCAGCTCCTGTGACTAAAACTTTCATAGATCCAGATTTTCAAAAGTTGGGAGATTGGCATCTTTTTCTGAAAGAATCATTTGGTCCTGAGGATATTCCCAGTCGATCTCAAAAACGGGGTCATTGTAAAAGACTCCGGCGTCGGCTTCCTTGTGGAAATATTGGTCACATTTATATGCAAAAACAGACATTTCTGAAAGCGTTATAAAGCCGTGAGCGAAGCCGGCAGGAACAAACAGCTGATGATGGTTTTCGTCGCTTAAAACCGTTTTAAAAGACTTTTTAAAGGTGGGGGAAGATGTTCTTAAGTCCACAACCACATCCAGCACCTTTCCATACACCGTTCGCACCAGTTTGGATTGAGCATATTTTCCCTTCTGAAAATGAAGTCCTCTCAAAACGCCTTTTTTGGAGGAGGATTGATTATCCTGTACAAATTCCGGATTTAGCCCTGTAACTTCTTCGAACCGCCTCTGGCTGAAGCTTTCTATAAAAGTGCCGCGATGGTCCCTGAAAACAGAAGGCTTAAGAATAAAACAATCTTTTAAAGGGGTTTGCTCAATTTCTAACATGCTAATCCAGTTGTAAAAGGTATTCTCCGTACCCGCTTTTCAGTAGCGGTTGTGCCAGCCTGTGCAGCTGTTCTTTGTCAATATAGCCCATTTTATAGGCGGTTTCTTCAATAGCGCCTATCTTTAATCCCTGTCGCTCCTCGATCACCTGCACAAATTGTGAGGCTTTCATAAGAGAATCAAAAGTACCGGTATCCAGCCAGGCAGTTCCCTTATCGAGGATACTCACCTGCAAAAACCCTTTTTCAAGATAAGCATTATTAACATCGGTTATTTCCAGTTCCCCTCTATGAGAAGGTTTTATTTGCTGCGCGATCTGTACTACTTCATTGTCGTAAAAGTAGATGCCCGGCACCGCGAAATTAGATCTGGGTGCGGCAGGTTTCTCTTCGATAGAGATCACCTTCCCGGAAGCATCGAAATCCACCACCCCATATCTTTTCGGGTCCTGAACATGATAGGCGAAGATCATCCCTCCTCTTGGATCACTGTTGTTTTGTAATAAAGTGTCCAGGCCGGAGCCGTAAAAAATATTGTCGCCCAAAATAAGAGCAACTTTATCTTGCCCAATGAATTCTGCTCCAATGATAAAGGCTTCGGCAAGACCTTTGGGTTCTGCCTGTACAGCAAATTCAAATCTGCATCCATAGCTGCTTCCATCTCCCAGCAGCTCCCTGAACAGCGGCAGATCTTTGGGAGTTGAAATGATGAGGATCTCCCGTATTCCCGCCATCATTAGCGTGGAAAGCGGATAATAGATCATAGGTTTGTCATACACCGGCATCAACTGCTTGCTTACCGCAAGTGTTAGCGGGTGAAGCCTGGTGCCCGATCCTCCTGCCAGGATAATTCCTTTCATGCAGAGTATTTTTCAAGGTACCATTGTACCGTTTTCTCAATGCCCGATTCAAAATTTTCATCGGCTTTCCACCCCAGCTGACTCTCAAGTTTGGTAGCATCGATGGCATAACGCTTGTCATGACCGGGACGATCTTTTACATATGTAATAAGATCTTTATAGCTTTTCCCTTCTTCAAGAGGTCTCAATTTATCGAGGATTTCGGAGATCTTTTGCGCGATATAAATATTCTCCCGCTCGTTTCGCCCGCCAATGTTGTATGTCTCTCCGAATTTTCCTTCTTCAAGAACCAGCTTTATTCCCTTACAATGATCTGTCACGTAAAGCCAGTCGCGCACATTCTTACCGTCGCCATAAATGGGAATGGGTTTTTGCTTTAAAGCTGTTCTTATGATCGTAGGGATAAGCTTCTCGTCATGCTGGTTTGGACCATAATTATTTGAACAGTTCGTGGTAAGCACCGGAAGCCCGTACGTATGGAAGTAACTCCTCACCAAAAAATCTGAAGCTGCTTTTGAAGCTGAATAGGGACTATTAGGAGCGTACGGAGTCTCTTCGGTAAAAAGACCCTCCTTGCCCAGAGTTCCGTAAACTTCATCTGTTGAAACATGCAGGAATTTTGCATCGCTATACTCCGCCTTCAACTCAAAGGGGCCGGTCATCCAAAGGCTATAAGCATTTTGAAGTAAATTAAAGGTCCCATTGATGTTGGTTTCTACAAAAGCCGATGGATCAAGAATTGAATTATCTACATGAGATTCAGCAGCAAAATTTATCACTCTTGAAAAATGATATTTTTCAAACAGCTCCTTAACCAGCTCCTTATCCCGAATATCTCCTTGAACAAAAGTGTAATTCTCATGCCCCTCTACATTTAAGTTACCGAGGTCTCCCGCATAGGTGAGCAGGTCAAGATTTACAATATGGGTATCGTCTTCTTTGACGAAAAGATTGATATAATTCGAGCCAATAAAGCCCGCCCCGCCCGTGACGAGCGTGTATTTCCTATCTTTCATTTACAGATGCTTTTGCTGTATTCTTTGTTTTCTTTTCTTCCTGCTTTGGAACCTCAAAAATCTGTTCCAGGATCTTTTCTGTGATCAGGTAAGTGGGTTTAACTCCCGTAGTACCCAGTCCCCCCGAGGCTAAGGTGCTTCCGGTTTCTAAAGGATTATCTGATGCATAATAGGCATATCGCACCTTCACATCTTCACTGATGTTGCCTCTTAAACGGGATGCAGCCTGAATAGCCTTCTGGTAATGAGCTCCTTCCATCTCGAGACCTACAACATTCCAGGTAGATTCGTGGAAGAATTTCAGGATATCCTTGTTCTGAAGCGAAGTTCCTAAGACTGTAACCATAGAGCCATCGCAAACATGGATTCCGTTGCCTTCAAGATCGGCTTTGGAAAGCTCATTTTTGAATGGGTAGTTATCGGCCGTACCTTCAAATAAATGTGCAGTCGGGATCATAATATCTCCTTTACCGCCTACAAGTATTCCGGCTTTTCCCATAAGAGAAATGGAAGCGACATTGAGGTGGATGTTCCCCTGCTCGCTCTGATAAGGCTTCAGCATTTCATCCATGGTCTCATAAGCCTGCTCACCAAAAGCATAATCCATCACCATAATGACCGGCTTCTCTTCATGTTTAATTTTACTGCTCAACCTGAACTTCTCATTGACTTCAGACATTTTAGCCGAATCAAAGATCTGTACGTCAATATTGGCTCCGCTGGTGTCTTCGATGAAGATCATACCTTCTGCCAAAGCGCTTTTAGTAACCTTCATTCGATAGTTTCCATTAGCGCTGTTGCTGAGATCTTCATAAATTCCGAAGAGAGATTTCTTTTTTACCTCAGCTTTTAAAGCTTCCGAAGCATATAAAGTATTCATCACGCTATGCATGTTTGCGCTGATGATGTGAAGAGGCCTGTTCATGAGATTTTTCTCAAGCAGCACTTCTTTCACCTTATTAGCCCAGATCTCCCCATGTATGTGATGGCCCAGACGCTCTCTTAGCACCGGACTAAAGGTCACAATTCGTTTGTTGTTGTTCAGCATTTCATCAATCGCAAGTTTCCCCAGGTAATAGATGATATGCAGAAATCTTTCCGGCGTTGTAGAGGTGCCAAAAAGGGGATAAATGGTGGTCACTTCCCTAAAGGTGCGGCCAAGGATATTTGCTGTATGTGTAAGGGCAACCTCACGTTGTGCCTGCGTTAACGGCTCTTTTTGCTGCACGGCGAACTCCAGTTTTTGCCAGTCCCGGGAAACTTCTCCTTCTTCATCGATCAAAACTCTTCTCATAATCTTGTGAGATTCAATAAAAAGAAAGGTGAGGTGAGTAAGAATATCATAGATCTCAGATCGCCCTCGGGTGATCTCGATGTTCATTTGTTCTTCATCGATCCTATAGCAGTTTCTGCGACGTTTTGGCGGTACGATGGGCTTAAAATGCGAATTTCCGTAGCCTTCATCGCTGGTAAGATTGATAAAACGGCATTCTTCGATCCCAAGCGGCAAACGATCCATCACATAAAGAAGTCCGTTTAATTCCACTTTTTCTTCAGCTACAGAACCGTAGATCTCGGGGCGAAGTATAAGCAAAGATTCGCGCAAAGTTTCTCCCGAGACTCCCATAGGTTTGTAGAATCCGCGGTTAAAAAGATGGCGCATGGTAATATACATTCGTTCAATAGCGTTTGAACTTTCCTGTGCCCTGGTGCGCCCCTGTAATTTAAAATTACCCATATATTATTCTCAATTTGTTAGTTTTTCCAGGGCTTCAGCGATCTTACGGTCGTTCGAAAGCCGTGGTAATTTGTTTTGCCCGCCCAGTTTTCCAATAGATTTCATATACTGCTGAAAACCATTTGCGGGCACTTTGCTGATCTTTAACTGCTGAAGGATCTTCCCTTCAATAAGATCCAGGTAGTATGAATTTTGCTGCTGAAGCGATTTGTCTAAAGCTGCAGCAAAAGTATTTAAATCTTTAGGTTCCTTCTCAAATTCAATGAACCATTCGTGGTAAGGCAGTTGTTCTCCTTCGGGAGTTATTTGTGGTGCTACGGTAAATTCTGAAATTTGAATGTCTGTGCCTTGAGTAGCTTCCTGCATAGCCTGTTCAACTTCCTTCGCGATCACATGCTCCCCAAAAGCCGAAATAAAATGCTTGATCCTTCCTGAAACTATCACCCTGTAAGGCTTTAAAGAAGGGAATTGTACAGTGTCTCCAATATTATACGCCCACAAGCCTGCATTGGTAGAGATGATCATCACGTAGTTAATGCCCATTTCTACTTCACCAATGGTATATCGCCTTGGTTTTTCAGAATAAAATTCATCTGCTTTGATAAATTCATAGAAAATTCCGGAGTCAAGCAGCAACAGCATTCCTTTGGCATCCTGTTTATCCTGAAATGCAAAAAATCCTTCAGAAGCCGGGAACAATTCTATGCTATCCACTTTTCTACCGATGAGACTTTCAAATTTTGCGCGGTAAGGTTCAAAATTCACTCCGCCATAGATGAAGAGGTTGAAATTAGGGAAGATCTCCCCTACTTTTTTTCCTGTTCTTGCCTGTAACCTCTCAAAATACATCTGCACCCAGGAAGGAATTCCGCTGATGACAGACATATCTTCTTTAACGGTTTCGTCAACAACTGCTTCCACTTTTGTTTCCCAATCCTCAATTGTATTGGTTTCCCACGAAGGCATCCGGTTCCTCTGCAAATATCCCGGCACGTAATGCGCCGCAATTCCCGAGAGTCTCCCAAGCTTTATCCCGTTCTTCTCATCAAGTTCGGGACTTCCCTGCAAAAAGATCATTTTTCCGTCTACGAAATCGGCTTTTCCGGTGTCGTTGATGTAGCAAAGGATAGCATTTCGGGCCGCATCTATGTGCGTGGGCATGGATTCCTTAGTAAGCGGAATATACTTTGCCCCACTGGTAGTACCCGAGGTTTTGGCAAAATATAAGGGTTTACCCGGCCAAAGGATGTCCTTTTCCCCTGCCACCACTTTTTCTACATATGGCTTCAGTTCTTCGTAATCCCTTACCGGAACGCGGGCCGCATATTCCCTGTAACTTGAAATATTCCTGAAGCCGTGGTCTTTCCCAAATTCAGTTTCAGAAGCCTTTTTTAAGAGCTCTTCAAAAACCCTCTTTTGAGTCTCCACCGGTTTCGACGCCCAGGAATCAATCTGGCGCCGGATATAGGAGGCGAATATTTTTGCTGCAAAGGATTTAACTGACATATTTTCTATTCAAAATCTATAAAATCTCTGGGATTCACAGGCTGCCCATCGCTCCAAAGTTCGAAGTGCAGGTGCGGACCGGTTGAAAACTCACCCGTAGAACCGGCAGTTGCGATGACCTCTCCTCTTAAAACCCTTTCCCCTTGTTCTTTTGTAAGGGAAGAATTGTGTTTATATATGGAGATAAGACCATAACTGTGTTCAATGATGATCACATTTCCTGTTTCTGCCGTCCAGCCGCCAAAGATCACTGTACCGTCTGCCACCGATTTTACCGGGGCGTTATGTGAAGCTACGATATCTACTCCAAAATGCTTGTCTTTGATGTTATAAGCTTCAGAAAAAGGACCTTTTAAGGGAGGAAACAGCGCATAATTTGCCCGTGAAGTAGCTGTTTCAAGAAAATTGTATTTGTCTTCCTGCACCACTCTTTCCCTAAGCAGACTATCTTCTTTAGAGGGTTTAAGATCAATTTGTTCAGGATTCATACGCTCGGCTTCGAGCAGGGAATCCCGGTTGAACTCTGCCGGCTTGACATCTCCGGAAAGTACTCTTTTGATCGAGCTAAGGTATTGGTTGTTGAGCTCCACTACCTGCTGCAGGGAATCACTCTTATAGGCTAAATTCACTGCTCTTTGCTGTAACTCGGTGGATGAATAGCCGGGAATATATTCCCTTAGCCCGGTAAAAGCAATAAGCACCGTGGTACCGGCAATTAATAAAATAGCTGAAAGCGTTACCACCACAAACACATTGAGCCGGGTAAGTTTGAAAGAGACCTTTTCTTCAAAAGTGTCTTCATTAAGAATTACCAACCTGTACTTGTGCAGGAGCTTTTGTGCTAAATTCTTCTTATGTTCTGTGTTTTTCGTCATTTAGGCCTTGGGCAAAGATATAATAAAGAAATTTTTAAACTGCTTTTATCCCTTTAGAAACCTTGGCATTAAAGTTTTATTACTTAACTTTGCCACATTAAATTGATCATTATGAGTGCAGTTTTTATACCATTGCAGATTGGAGCACCACAAATCATATTAATCGTGATCGTAGTGCTGTTATTGTTCGGAGGAAGAAAAATTCCGGAATTGATGAGAGGATTGGGTAGCGGAATTAAAGAATTCAAAGATGCTTCAAAGGACGACACTGCTACAACAAAACCTGAAGAAGAAAATAAAAGATTATAATCCTTACTTAGTATAAAGCATCAAAAAACCCAACTTGCGTTGGGTTTTTTTGTTTCTGAGATCTATTGGATCTTGGCAGATTTTAATATCGCCTCCAGTTCCATCATATTTTCTCTTTTCCTTGCCGAAGGAGAAAAGGCAAAACCTTCCAGAATAACATATCGGTCATTCTCTTCGTCCAGAACAGCATAATTGATAAAGGGGCCGCCCATAAAATCTCCTTTCACTTCCCAAATTCCCTTAGATTCCCAGGCAAATTTTTTGTCTATCTGTGATTCAAAGAGATATGGTGCATAAGCTTCTTCGGTGATCATGTAGCTGCCATCCAGACGACCGGGAATATGAGTTTTCCCAATAGAATCACGCATAGCGATAATATTCCCAACTATATTGGTATCCTTCTCAATAACATTTCTTGGCACCTCATAAACCAGGATCTCCATGCTACCGGTGGGAATATCTTTTCTTATCCAGTAAAAATCATCTGTTTGTTTGGCATATCGATAAGCGGTAGGAAAATTTAAAGATACACCGAGATTGTTTTCAAGTTCTTCATCATTTTTCAATGACTTTTTTATTCGTCTTTGTTGCTCTGCAAGTTCAGTCCTTTTAAATCTTGAAATGATCTCCTCAGCATTTTCTTCGATCAGGCCTTCGATCTGTTCATTACTTTCTCCCTGAATAAGAACTCCTTTTTGAGGCCGGGCATAAGCGTTTTCTGTCCATTTGATCTGTGGTTCCTCTCCTTTTTGAACAAGGAGAAAGATCCTGTTTTTACGGGCAAATCCGGCGAAAGCTTCCGGAGGCATCTGGCTAAGGGAGAATAGTGGTTCCTCCTGAGGTAACCCATCTACTGGCGCAGCTAAGTGAGATCTTACAGCTTCTCCCACTTCCCCTGTCCACATCTCGTTATCCATTACCACGGTGAGATTATTGATATTCCCCGAAGAATTTGATACTACAACAGGATCCTCCTTTCCATCGCCACAACCTGTTATTAATAAAAGAATAGAAAATAATACACTAAGATTTTTCATAATAAAATAACGGAATTTCTACCCGTCAGAAAGTTTAAGTTTCATACCGGGTTTTAACCGGTTGCTGTTCATATTATTTAGGTTCTTGATCTGTTGAACTGTAACGCCCGGAAATTTTTTAGAGATGCTCCACAGGGAATCCCCGTGTTTAACGGTATAGATCCTGGGAGAGCTATTATTTTGAGCGGTAGCTTTGTTCTGAGGGTATATGGTAAGTCTTTGTCCAATTCGCAGGTTATTGCTCCTTAAATTGTTCCATTCCTTGATCTGGCTCACTCCTACACCGTACCTCTCGGCAATGCGGCCAAGATAATCTCCGTTTCTCACCCGGTATCGTATAGGTTCTGTCGCCTCTACTAACTGGGGCAGGATCTCTTCTTTCTTCTCTTCGAGTGCTTCGGCATAACCATAGATAGCTGCTTCATTATTTACAAAAAGTCCGGACCTGTTTCGTGGCAGCCTAAGACTATATTTTTCACCTTCAATAAAGGGAATAATATCGAGTTTATAACTGGGGTTGAGAAACTGAAGCATTTCCTTTTCCACACCTGTAACTTCAGAGATCTGCTCGAATGTCAACTTCTTTTTGGTGTGAATTGTATCGGTTTCAAAATAAGTAGTTCGTGGGTGAGGTGGCTGGAAGCCATGTTCTTCGGCATACTCGAAGATGTACATAGTTGCTAAAAAAGCAGGAACATAACCCGCTGTTTCACGTGGAAGATAAGGTCTAAGGTTCCAGTAATTCGTGGAACCGCCGCTGCGTCTTATAGCTTTGGAAACATTTCCGGGGCCCGAATTATAAGAAGCCAGTACCAGATCCCAATCTTCAAATACCCTGTACAAAGTTGAAAGATATTCCGCAGCAGCTTCCGTAGACATTACAGGATCCATGCGCTCATCAACGTAGGAACTTACATCCAGTCCGTGCATTTTTCCGGTTGCAAACATGAATTGCCATAAACCGGTTGCTCCAACTCTGGACCGCGCCCGCGGATTCAATGCAGATTCCACTATAGCCAGATATTTCACCTCCAGCGGAATATTATACATATCGAGTTTCTGCTCAAAAAGGGGAAAATAATAGGTACTTAATGCCATAAGCCGCTCCATTCCCTTCTTATTCCTTTTCAAATATGACTTGATCACATTTTCGAGGAGGGGATTGTATTCAATATTAAAAGGAGTTTTAGCATTAAGTCTCTCGAGCCTTAGCTTTAGCGTATCTGTGGGCAGTTCATCATAAACAACTTCATTGTACTCCTGGTTAAGCAGGGAATCTTTAAGATCCATATACAAGCTCGACTGAAAAAGCTCTTTTTGCCAGAGAGAATCGATCATGGCAGCACCGGGGTCATCCAGAAGGGCAAAAATAAGGGAGTCCTTGATAATCTTATGAACCGGTACATTATTCGCCAGCTCAACATCATCATTATCGATCAACAGAAAGAAATCCTGCTCGGGAAGCCTTATGGTATCACCGTTTTCTCCTTTCTCCTGTCCCTTAACATTCTTTGCTTCAGTTTTCTTATCCTGAGCAAAAACAGCTACAGACATGAGCAGCATCAAAAAAGGCAAAAATTTTCTCATCATAAAGTCATTTCTCTACAAGCAGTAACGTTTTCTGCTTCAATTATCGTACCTCTTTACTTTTTAAGGCTTCAATGCCCGGTAAACTCTTCCCTTCGAGCATCTCGAGCATGGCTCCACCTCCGGTAGAGACATAACTTACACGATCTTCAAGTCCAAATTGTTTTACTGCAGCTACAGAATCTCCTCCTCCCACAAGAGAGAAGGCGCCCTTATTTTGAGTGGCACTGGCAATATGTTCTCCTATTGCGATAGTTCCTTTCGCAAATGGCTGCATTTCAAATACCCCCATAGGACCATTCCAAAGGATAGTTTTGGATTTTTCCAGCACCTCCCCGTATTTCTTTACGGTTTCAGGACCTATATCAAGTCCCATCCAGCCGTCAGGAATTTCATCTACAGGAACTATTTTGGTGTTGGCATCTTCAGAAAAAGTATCTGCAATCACCGAATCTACGGGAAGATGGATCTTCACTCCTTTTTCCTTTGCCTTCTTAAGTATTTCAAGAGCTAACTCCTGCTTATCCTCTTCCACCAGGGAATTTCCAATGTTCCCTCCCTGCGCTTTGGTGAAGGTATAGGTCATTCCCCCTCCAATGATCAAGTGATCAATTTTATCAAGAATATTCTCTATCACGGTGATCTTAGTGGAAACTTTTGCGCCTCCCAAAACTGCAGTCACCGGTTTTTCTGAATTGCCTAAAACCTTTTCCAGGCTGTCAATTTCTTTTGCCAGTAAAGCCCCTAAACATTTATCCTCGAAATAATTCGCTACGATAGTGGTAGAAGCATGGGCCCGGTGCGCTGTTCCAAAAGCATCATTTACATAGATATCTGCGAGACCTGCCAGTTTTTTTGCAAATTCCTCATCCCCATTCTCTTCCTCGGAATGAAATCTAAGATTCTCCAGAAGCAGTACTTCTCCCGGTTGCAGTTCTTTAGCCGCTTTCTGAGCTTTCTCCCCCACACTCTCCTCCACGAATTTCACCTGCACTCCAAGGATCTCTGAAACCTTGCCCACGATATGGTGCAGGGAATTCTTTTGGTCCACTCCCTTTGGACGCCCAAGGTGAGACATTAGGATCACGCTACCTCCGTCCTTAAGGATCTTATCAACAGTTGGTTTGGCACCTTCTATACGGCTGGTGTCCCCCACCTCCTGTTGGTCATTTAGAGGCACGTTAAAATCAACTCTTACGAGCGCCTTTTTATCTTTGAAATTATAGTCGTTTATAGTTTTCATATCAATGGTTTTCTATGGAAATAAAAATTTTCTCTAAGATATAAAAGTGTGGAGAAATTTTATCTTTGCTTATGCTATTTTCTGAAGTTTTAGGCCTTCCGCACATCAAGAACCACCTTACCACAACGGTTGATAATAATCGTATCCCTCATGCCCAGTTGTTCGTAGGATCTGCGGGAAGCGGCACCTTACCCATGGCCATTGCCTATGCGCAATACGTGCTATGCAATAACACCAATGCCGAAAACAATACCGGGAGAGAAGCCTGCAACCTCAAAATGAACAAACTGTCACACCCAGACCTGCATTTTGCTTATCCTGTCGCCAATAATGACAAGGTAAAGAAAGCTGCGGTTTCTTCGCATTTTAGCGAGGAGTGGCGGCAGTTCGTGCAGCAGGAGCCATACGGTAGCCTCTTTGACTGGTACCAAAAGCTGGGAATTGAGAATAAGCAGGGAAAAATTGGAGTGGATGAAGCCATGGAGGTTGTGAAATCCCTCTCGCTCAAATCTTATGAAGGTGGGTATAAGGTGATGATCATCTGGATGGCAGAGAAAATGAACGATTCGGCTGCAAATAAGCTGCTGAAGCTCATTGAGGAGCCCCCACAGAAAACATTGTTCATTCTTATTACTGAAGAGGAGGAAAATATCATTCAAACCATCAGGTCCCGTTGTCAAACCTTACATTTCCCTCCGTTGACCGAAGCCGTTATTGCAGAAGGCCTGGTGCAAAAAGAGAACTGTGAGAAGGCAAGGGCGCATAATATTGCTCATCGCGCCAACGGTAACTTCACCAATGCCCTGCATATTTTAAGACATAACGCAGGGGACGAACAGTTTGAAGAATGGTTTGTATCCTGGGTGAGAACTGCTTTTAAGGCAAAAGGGAATAAAACTGCTTTAGCCGAACTTCTTTCATGGAGTGAAATGATCGCCGGTACGGGCAGGGAATCTCAAAAGAAGTTCCTGTTATATTGTATGGATTTCTTCAGGCAGGCGCTCATGTATAATTACAAAGCAAGAGATCTTGTGTTTCTGGAGCCGCAAACCAAAGGCTTTAAACTCGAAAAATTTGCGCCTTTTATAACCGGAAATAATATTACCGGAATCACCCGGGAACTCGAAGATGCTGTCTACCATATAGAACGCAATGGAAACGCTAAGATCATTCTTACAGACCTGTCAATAAAACTAACCCGACTCATTCATAAAAATTAGCTCTTATGGAAAATTTTGTGCTTAACCTGCCGGTATACTTGATTCTCATCTTTACTGCCATCACCTTTTTACAGTCAGGCATTGACAAGTTAGTAGACTGGAAAGGAAATTACGGCTGGTTGACAGGTCACTTCAAAGGCACTTTCATGGGGGGAATGGTCTCTCTCCTTCTTGGGACCATCCTGGTTTTAGAGGTGATCACCGGATTATTGGCTCTGGCCGCCATCTTCACCTTATGGATGAGCGAAAACCTTATTTTATCACAATGGGCCCTTGGATTGGCTGCAGTCACTCTCCTTATGCTCCTTTTTGGGCAGCGGGTTGCCAAAGACTATGCCGGCGCATTTACCATAGTGGGTTATTTTATAGTGATCATCTTCGGATTATTTCTGGTCACCGCATAAAAAAAGGGTTCCACATGGAACCCTTAAATTTTTTTGTTTTTCTAAAAACTATTCTTCAGAAGCTTCAAGCTTTCCTTCGTTAAGTTCTTTTAAAATGTCCTGAGTGATATCAAGACCCTCTTTAGCATACATGATGTTTGCAGATTCATTGGAACCAAAGATATAGGTGTAGTCATTTTCCTCGCCGTAAACCTTTACGAAATCCTTCACTTTAGTTATTAGAGAATCGATTACCGCATCGCCTTCCTGTCTTAATTGTCCGCTTCTCATTTGTTGCTGCTGCTGAAGGATCTGTTGCTTTTGCATAAGCTCTTCCTGCTTTGCCTGTCTTTCGGCTTCACTCATAGTAGCAGCATTCTCTCTAAATGCCATTACCTCCTGCTGAAATCCTTGTGCTGCAGAATCCAGTTCTTTTTTTAAACTTTCAGATCGCTCGGTGAAATCTGCTTCCACTTCCTTCATTTCTGAAAATTCCTGGATGAGCACAGTAGTATCTACATAAGCAGTTTTATCATTATTACAACTTGCAAGTAAAGCCCCAAAAGAAAGGACCATCAATAATTTCTTCATTTTGAATTTATTTAGTTCGGCGCAAAAATAAGAAAGCATTTCTATTCTTATCAAAAATGAAGGATTTTCTGAAGCTATAGCCATTTCTGATGGTAACTAGAAAAGTTTATTAGGATTCTCTATTTAAAATAGCGTTTTTAGAGGCTATTATCTGCTTCTGAATTAAAAAGAGAATATCTGAAGCTGCCATTTTAATTTAAAGGCCTTTAAATCGCTTTAAAATGCGTTTTTAGCTTCTGCGGAAGAAGTAAGCCAGGGAAGAATAGTTTCCGGAAGATGCAGCCTTTATATTTGATAGAATACCGGTTGTGATCGCTTTAAGCGGATTAGAAGATCCGGTTTTATACTTTTCAGACAGCAGGCTCACATAAAAGGCATCAAAAAAAAGACCTTTTTGGGAGGTTAGTAAAAACCCTTTCTGCTGAAATATTTTTCTCATTGCCTCCGGAGAAAAATGGTAAAGGTGTCGGGGGACATCATAAGCCGCCCAATGCTCCTTATATTTTTGAGCATCGTAACTTTTATAATTGGGAACGGCAATAACAAGAAGTCCATCCGGTTTTAAAATTCGGTCAAGTTCTTTTAGTTGCCAATCAAGATCGGGAACATGTTCTAAAACATGCCACATAGTGATCACATCAAAATGGGAATCTGGCAAGGAATAGATATCCTCGATGAGTTCAACTCCTTTTTTGGCAGCAAGTTTCCTTGCGCCTAAATTAGGTTCCAGCCCAAGAGTTTCCCAGCCGGCATTTTTTGCTGCAACTAAAAAATCTCCTGTACCCGCTCCAATATCTAAAATCCTTCCCTTTCCCGAATGGGATTTTTCGATCCAGTTGATCTTCTTTTGAAGCATCAGGTTTTTCACCTTTTGATAAACCTTATCTAAAAAAGACCTTTTTGAATCTGTATGGGAAATGTAGTTTTCGCTTTTATAATATTCAGAAAGCTTATCATTTTCAGGGCGTGGAAAAGTGGCTAAAAGATCCAGGGCTTCGGCTTTTCTTAATTCAAAATACTCCCCACTTACCGTGTGATCTTTACAAATTAAAACGGGATCTTCAGAAAAATTTAGGGGCTGCATTGAAAGTTTTTAAATGATGTTCCACGTGGAACTATGATCAATTTATCTTCCCATATAAACCAAGAGTACCGAAATATCATTAGGGCTCACCCCGCTGATCCGCGATGCCTGTGACACTGAAGTAGGCTGTACTTTTTTCAGCTTTTCCCTTGCTTCATAAGACATGGATTTGATCCTCGCATAATCGAAATCCTTCGGAATTTTAATTCCCTCCAGCCTGTGGAGCTTATCGGCATTGTTCTTTTCCTTTTCAATATATCCGGAATATTTCACCTGAATTTCGGTTTGCTCCAGCACCTCCTCATCCAGATCCTGTTCCTGAATATAATCCTCTACTCCGGAAAATGTACGTACCTCCTTCATGGTAATATTGGGCCTGGAAAATATTTTAAAGATCTTATCGCTCTGCTTCATTAAGGCAGAATCGTTTGCTCCCAAAACAAGATTAGCTTCCTCGGGAGCGACACTTTTTTCTTTCAAAAATTCTACAAAAGCATATGATTTTGTCTTCTTCTCTACCATCTTTTGAAGACGCTGTTCAGAAGCCAAACCTATTTGATAAGACTTTTCAGTCAGTCTAAAGTCGGCATTATCCTGGCGTAGCAAAGTTCTGTATTCTGCTCTCGAAGTGAACATTCGGTAAGGTTCTTCTGTGCCTTTTGTGATAAGGTCATCGATCAAAACGCCTATATAAGCTTCGCTTCTTTGCAGTACAAATTCTTCTTTTTCCTGTACTTTCAAAGCGGCATTTATGCCTGCCATTAATCCCTGGGAACCGGCTTCTTCATAACCGGTTGTTCCGTTGATCTGTCCGGCAAAATAAAGTCCGTCCACCAGTTTTGTTTCCAATGTATGTCTTAATTGTGTTGGTGGAAAATAATCGTATTCAATAGCATAACCGGGCCTGAAGAATTTTACATTTTCAAAACCTGCAACAGATCTCAATGCTCTAAACTGAACATCTTCCGGAAGGGAAGTAGAGAACCCGTTGATATACATTTCTACTGTATTCCAACCCTCGGGTTCTATGAATAATTGATGCCGGTCTTTATCTGCAAAACGGTTGATCTTATCTTCTATGGAGGGACAATAACGCGGTCCAATACTTTTGATCCTCCCATTGAACATTGGAGATCTGTCAAAGCCTTCCTTGAGTAATTCATGCACCTCGGGAGAAGTGTAAGACATGTAACACGATCTTTGTTTTGCAAGCGGCTTTGTTTCGTCAAGATAGGAGAACTTGGCAGGAACCTCATCCCCCGGCTGCTCGATCATTTTTGAATAATCCAAAGAACGACCATCAACACGCGGCGGAGTACCCGTTTTCATTCTTCCGGCTTCAAAACCTAATTGAACAAGATCTTCTGTAATTCCTGTTGAAGCTCTTTCCCCTGCTCTACCACCACCAAATTGTTTGTCGCCAATATGGATCAAACCATTTAGAAAGGTTCCGTTGGTAAGAATAACAGCTTTGCCTTTAATTTCAATTCCCATTGAGGTTTTGACGCCCACAACTTTGTTGCCTTCCACTAATAATCCTGCAACCATCTCCTGGTAAAAGTCTAGATTTGGAGTAGCCTCAAGGCGCAAACGCCAGTGTTCTGCAAACATCATCCTGTCACTCTGCACCCTTGGACTCCACATCGCAGGTCCTTTGGATTTATTCAGCATCTTGAACTGGATAGCACTGGTGTCACTAACCAACCCGCTATAACCGCCAAGCGCATCGATCTCCCGAACGATCTGTCCTTTTGCAATTCCTCCCATGGCAGGATTACAGCTCATTTGTGCAATATTTTGCAGGTTCATGGTCACCAAAAGTGTACTGCAGCCCATATTGGCTGCCGCCGCAGCGGCTTCACTTCCGGCGTGCCCGGCTCCTACAACTATAACATCATATTGATCTTGAAACATAAATCTCCTTCTATTGTTCCACGTGGAACATTTTCATTTTTTCCTCTTCTTTTGCTCTCATCAACTGTGCTTCCTCTTTAGATTTATCTTTATATCCGCAGAAGTGCAGCACGCCGTGAATGATCACTCTTTTTATCTCTTCCTCAAAAGTCACTCCATATTCAGAAGCATTTTCAGCGACCCTTTCTGTGCTGATGAAAATATCGCCATTTAGAATATTTCCCACAGAAATGTCGAAACTAATAATATCTGTATAGGTATCGTGGTCTAGGTATTGCTGATTGATCTCAAGCAGGTATTCGTCGTCGCAAAAAATAAAACTTATCTCCCCGGTCTTTTTGCCTTCAGAAGCAATCACTTCCTTGATCCAGGTTTTAAACTGCGTAGAATGCTGCAGTTCAAAATCATTTTCAGAATAAAAATTAATTATCTCTTCGTTCAAAATATTCCTTTACTTTAAGCTTATAAACGGGGCGCAAAGGTAAGCTTTGTCTGTTTAAAATTTCAGTCGTATTAAAATATTCTTTAGCCCTGTCAATCGCAGGCTTAGTCTCATTATTGAACTCATCCTTACCGGTGGTGGATTCCCTTTCAGGTTTTTGACCCTGTTGTTTTAAAGCTTCTTCCAACTCCAAAAGCCGGTGCTCCAATTGCTGCATCCTTCTGTGAGTAGCGGGATCGAATCCTTTTTGGAGCAGCTGTTTTTCTATCTGTTCCATTTCCCTTTTAATGCCATCACCCGCGGAATTTCTTCCTTCCTGTTCAAGTCGCTCTTCAAGGGCCCGCCTCAACATTTGCTGTTCCTGAAATATCCTGAAGAGCTCCCCACTCTCCTCTTCTCCTGAGTTTCCTTTCTCACCTTTTCCGGGCTTTTCTTCACCTTTTTGTTTGCCTTTTTCCATTCCCTTTTTCATTTCCTCACTCAGTTCCCCCTGCTTTTGGATGATATCCTGAAGCTGTCTTCCCTTGCCACTTCCGGAAGAGGAGGACGAGCTTAGCATCTCTTCCATATTACCCAAAATATCGCTGAGAAGGAAAGCAAGGTCATTGGCCCCGGTGATCACGTATTGCTGACTCCCCACCCCCATTCTTATATCATTTTGACCCAGTCGTTCCAGGCTCTGCTCAAGATTATAATCTACATCTATTAATCTTCCTGTTATCCTTTCGCTAATCATTTCATTACGTAAGGCAAGTGAATAAAGACTGTCATCTATATGCCTGAAGTTCTCCCTAAGTTGATCCTGTCTTCTTAATTTTCCGGGTAAACTGGTTTGGTCATTGCCATATTGTCTGAAATCTTCCATCAGGTCTTCCTGTCCAAAAGAAAAGGTAACGAGATTATCCAGGATCTGCCGCAACATGGTTACATCCTCCTGCATTTGCTGCATCCCGGCCTGTTGCATTTGCTGTTGCATTTTTCTGCTCATCTCCTTTAGTTTCTCACCGGCCTTTTTCTGCTCTTCTTTAGCGTCCTCTTTTTTTTCCTGCTCCAGGTTTTCACGGGCTTTTTCCTGCTTTTCTTTTACATCCTCCTGCCCCTCTTTGTCTTCTTCAAAGTCTATAGGTTTTTTAAGGCCCTGATTCTCCTTTTGAAGTTCTTCCATCTCCTGAAAAAGTTCTTGCGTTTCTTCGGAAAGAGAATCCTGGGCGGCTTTTGTATTCTGCTCTTCCTCGTTTGCCAGTTCGGATTGCTCCTCGCCAAGTTCCTCTAAGTCCTGTGCAATCTTAGAGATCTTCTCCTGAACATAATATTTCTTGGTAAGCTCAAGCAGCTGTTCAAGACTGCGCTCCTGGTTTCGGTTATTTTTAGAAAGCTCCTGGAGTTTCTCCTGAAGTCCCTCTTCTTCGATCTTCTCGGAATATTTCTCAAGTTCCTCAAGAAGCTTTTCATTCTCTTTAAGGTCCTCCTTGCGGCTTGAAAGTCTTTCTTTAAGTTCCTTTTTTAGCTCTTCGTTTTGAGGCGAGGTTTCTTCATCCAGGTTTCGTTGCAGCTTTTCAGTGAAATTTTCCATCAGCTCATTTTGCTGTTTCTGGCGTTCAAGAAAATTCTCGAGTTTCTTTCGGTCGTTATAATTTAATTCCTTCTTTTCATTCTTGAGTCGGGAAAGCTCCTGCAGTTCTTTATCTGAAGTTTTCATCTTTTCCAGGGATCCATCGATCCCTCCAATGACTTCCTGTTGCTCCTCCAGCCTTTGCTGCTTTTCTTCGGAATCGGTCTTCTTTCGGTACGTAAAAAGCTGACTTTTAACTTTCTTATAGCCATTAAGTACATCATTATCAATCACTTCAAAAAAGAATTGATAGGCCTTTCCCTGTTCCAAATGCAGAGTATCGGGAAAACTGCTTACGAACTCTCCTACATTCCCTTTTCCAAAGGGTAATCGTATTACTTTTTGATTGTCAGGGGCTTCAGTGAGTTGAATAACCATCCTGACGGAAGCAATTCCGTAGTCATCAGAAACTTTTCCGTAGAAATACTGGAAATCCTCATCCAGGGAATCTATTTGACGCTCAAGAACAAGTTCGGGATACTCGTCCTTTACCGTCCTGATGCTGTAGTTGAGATTTTCAAAATTCTTTACCTTCTCATTCGAGGTGCTTATGCTATAGTCAAGAGAGTTTTTTACCTGCTTTTGAAGCCTGAAAAATTCATCCTGTTTTTCAAACTTTTGAAGAGTATCGGGCAGCTGCATTTCTACTTCCCCGGTTGCTAATGTTTCAAGTTCCCAGTTTACGACTGTTCCTTCGGGAACTGTGGCATTTCCTGTACCGGATATAGCTTCCTCTCCCAAACCTGTGTGCGGCGGATATTCGAGAAACATCTTTAGATTTCTCATTTTTGGCACCTGAATAACCTCTACGGAATAATCCCGCGACTTCACTTTGTTTCCGGAAAGACTAAACTCAAAGGAATTTTGTGCAGGCTCAAAAGTGTAGGTAAAGGTTCCGGGGGAAACCCGGTTCATGAAATAAGTTTGTCCGTTATAATGAACCGATGCGTCCTGAGGAACAATCCTCCCCTGCGTACTCACCTGTATGGTCAAGGCTTCGTTCTCCTGAACCATTAATTGCTCATTATGCACCTGGAAGGCAAAAGGTGCGGGCGGTTCATAAGCTGTTTTATAATTCACTACCCGCTCATAACTTCCCGAAAAAACTTGGGTCCTCCCCGAAAGCACTATCAGCAAAATGATGAGTACCGGTATAGCGGCATATTTCAAATAAGGAATATTCTTCCTGAGATCTATAGCCATGGTAAAAGGAACCGGCTTTAATTCTTCTGACTTTTGATCTATAGATGCCAGGAGCAGCTCGGTTCTTTGATCATTCCTGTTAAGCTGTAAAAGATTGAGGAGTTTGTCACTTACTTCAGGAAAATGCCTGCCAATGATCTTCGATGCTTCAGCGTAATCAATTCCGCGGGAGATCTTAAAGAGTTTCAGTAGCGGATAAATAATAAATCTTCCGAAGAGAAATAATTCCACAGCAATAAAAGTCCAGAACAGGATACTGCGGCCCGTCGAATTAAGCCAAAGAAGATATTCTATAAATAACGTAATAAGAAAATACAACAGGCCAATAGCTATAAACAAGATAAAACCCTTTAAAAGTTCGTTCAAATAGAACTTCCTTATAAAAGCCTCCAGTTTATTGCGTAAAACCTCGAAATTATTCATGCCTCCTCCACATTTATGCATCTCCTAAAAATACAATTAATTTCTAATAAGTACTTCAACCTCTACATTTTCAATGCCGTTTCGTGAACCTAAAGAAACCTTTATCTTTGCGCACAAAACCAGCAGTTATGTCAATGGAAAAAGTAAGGGTGCGATTTGCACCGAGCCCAACGGGGCCACTACATATTGGAGGAGTTAGAACAGCTCTTTTTAACTACCTGTTCGCAAAGAAACATGGCGGAGATTTTATCTTAAGAATTGAAGATACAGATCAGGCCCGTTATGTGGAAGGTGCAGAACAATACATTATTGACTCCCTGAATTGGTGTAACATACCCTTTGATGAGGGCCCGGGAAAGGAAAAAGATGCGGGTCCTTACCGCCAGAGTGAGCGAAAGCACCTTTACAAAGAATTTGCCGAAATGCTTATCGCTTCGGGAAATGCGTACTATGCATTTGACACTACAGAAGAGCTGGATGCCCACCGGCAGGACCATGAAGAAAAAGGGAAAACCTTTATCTACAATTGGCACAATCGTCAAAAACTGAAAAATTCTTTGTCTCTTCCGGAAGCTGAAGTAAGGCAGAAGATCGAATCGGGAGAAGCATATGTGATCCGGTTTAAAACGCCCGAAGATGAAACCCTGCAGCTAAAAGATGAGATTCGTGGGGAAATGCATATTGAAACGAGGATCCTGGATGATAAGGTGCTTTTTAAGAGCGATGGCATGCCTACCTATCATCTGGCGAATATCGTAGATGACCATCTCATGAAGATCACTCACGTGATTAGAGGGGAAGAATGGTTGCCGTCCCTCGCACTGCACGTGCTTTTGTACAGAGCCTTTGATTGGACAGCTCCAAAATTTGCTCACCTCCCACTTATCCTTAAACCACAGGGCAAAGGAAAACTGAGTAAGCGCGACGGGGATAAAATGGGCTTCCCGGTATTTCCGTTGGAATGGAAAGATCCCAAAAGCGGAGATGTTTCCATGGGCTACCGCGAAGAAGGATATTTTCCGGAAGCCGTTGTGAACATGCTGGCGCTCTTAGGATGGAATGCGGGTGGCGGAAGTGAAAAGGAGATCTACACTCTCGAAGAGCTCACTAAAGCTTTTTCTTTCGAACACGTCTCCAAAGGAGGTTCTAAGTTCGATCCCGAAAAAACAAAATGGTTCCAGCATCACTACATACAGGAGGCAAAAAATGAGAGTTTAGCTGCAGATTTTGGTAAACTGCTTCAGGAAAAGGATCTGGATTTCTCTCAGAATTATATTTCGAAAGTAATTGCGATGCTGAAGGAAAGAGCGACGTTCTTAAGCGACTTTTGGGAAATTGGTAGCTACTTCTTCACCGCACCGGAAAAATACGACGAGAAGGCAGCTAAAAAGGTTTGGAAGGAAGATACTTCAGCTGTCATGGATCGGGTTATTGAGATCTTAGAAAAAGAGAACGATTTTTCAGCAGCAAATCTTCAGGAGAAAGTAAAAGGATGGATCACTTCCGAAGGAATAGGCTTTGGTAAAGTCATGCAACCCTTCCGGCTTTCACTTGTTGGTGCAATGCAGGGACCGGATGTTTTTGAGATCGCAGCTACAATAGGAAAAGAAGAAACCCTTTCAAGATTAAAGAAGGCGCAGCAAAGCCTGTAGAATTATACCCATTAAAAAAGCCATTTTTGATACCTCTCAAAAATGGCTTTTTTTATTTGTATTGGATTCGATTACAGGAACATTGTAATTCCTGCAGCGATCATACTCATGTGGCCTTTCAAATTAGACATACCCGCATCTTTTTCCTCCAAACCTTCATCCTCTAGTCCTTTGAGCATGTTATTAAGCCCATATTGGTATTGGGCCCAGAACTTTACTGTTTCCATTCCGCCGCTTAAACCCAGGGCCAGATTCACATTAAAAGTAGATATTTTTTCAATGTCTATGGCGTTGACATTGGTATTACCTACAAACCACAATTCCTTGTCCTGCCGCGCATCGAGTTTTCCGTTTACCTGCAGTACAGGTCCTGCTTCCACACTCAAATAGTGGTCTAAAAGTTTATAGCTGGCAAAGAAATTGCCCTGCACTCCTATCATGTTATACTCAATAGCCTCAATTGGAGAAGTAAGTTCTACTTTTTCTCTCCCATCAATATCCAGTTTGAAATCGTAGAAATTGATCCCGTAAACAAACTGCCAGTTTTCGTAAAAAGAAGCCCTGGTTGTAAATCCTGCCGTCCAGCTAACTTTTGGCTGCACTTCCAGATCATTGGTCACAATATTGAAATAGTTAGCTCCTGCCTGCAAGCCTAACCTATTGTATTCTCCATCCCAAATTCGACGTTGTGCCTGGGTAGAAAAGGAAAAAATTAAAAGAACCCCTAAAAGAAGAAATTTTTTGAAATCCATGTTTTTTCGAAATTTTTGAAAGGGTTAAATGTAGCTGTTTATTTTCATATCTTTCGTTAAAATTAAACTACTACCAATGATATCCACCATTTTAACCGCCGTAATTGTTGTCTTCGGACTTATTATCCTTTTCTCCGGAATCTTTACGGTAAAACAACAAACTGCTGCTATTCTTGAACGTTTTGGGAAATTTCAACGCATAAGTAATAGCGGACTTCATTTTAAAGTCCCGGTAATTGACCAGATCGCCGGAAGGATCAATTTAAAAGTTCAGCAGCTCGACGTTCTCGTGGAGACCAAGACCAAAGACGACGTGTTTGTAAAACTCAAGATCTCTGTGCAGTTCCAGGTGATCCAGACCCGCGTCTATGATGCATTTTATAAACTTGAAAATTCCCATGACCAGATCACTTCCTACGTTTTTGACGTAGTACGGGCAGAGGTGCCAAAAATGAAACTGGATGACGTTTTTGAAAGAAAAGATGATATAGCTATTGCCGTAAAAAGGGAGCTGAATGAAGCTATGGAGGAATACGGATATGACATCATCAAAACCCTGGTGACAGACATTGATCCCGATGTACAGGTAAAAGCTGCTATGAACCGCATCAATGCTTCGGAAAGAGAAAAAGTAGCAGCCGAATATGAAGCTGAAGCGGAACGTATCAAGATCGTAGCAAAAGCCCGTGCAGAAGCTGAAAGTAAACGCCTGCAGGGTCAGGGTATTGCCGACCAACGCCGTGAGATCGCCCGCGGATTAGAAGAAAGTGTTGATGTACTGAATAATGTCGGGATCAATTCCCAGGAAGCTTCTGCCCTTATCGTTGTAACTCAGCACTACGACACCTTGCAGTCCCTTGGAGAAGAAACTCAAAGTAACCTGATACTGCTTCCTAATTCTCCTCAAACAGGAAGTGACATGTTGAATAATATGATCGCGTCATTCACTGCTTCCAATCAAATTGGAGAAGCAATGAAAAAGGAAAATGCCTTAAGGGATCAAAAGAGAAAGGAGAAACTGGGGCGCAAGAAAAGGCAACTCCCTCCCGAACTACCTAAGGAAGATGAGGATAATAATAAAGAAGAATAGTTATTTAAATTTTTCGCCGATAAAGCCGAGTACTGAAGTGGCTCCTTTTAAAATAAGTGCATTTTTAAAGATGCTCCCTGCAGCATCTTTAAGCAAACGCTTGGGAGCCAGGTTTTCTTTGGTGAAGTTATAGCTAAGGATAACCTTCTCCTTATCTATCTCTTTTTGAAGCTGAAGAAGTTTAAGATCTCTTTCAATATCGTCAAAGTTCTTATATTCTCTCATTGTCTTTTATTATTACTTTATCCTTGACGACTACCTCGTCTTTAATGATCACCTCATCTGTTCTAAAGTCGGTTTGTTCTGTGAATTCGGGATGAGTTTCCTTTGGCTTGTTTTCAGGCTCGCTAAAGAACTTTTTGGAAGCCGGAGGTAACAAGGCCTTTGTTATCACTTTGCTGCCAAAAAAGACGAAGAAAAGCCCAATTAGAAGGTAGAATCCCGCAACTATAAAGAATCCGCTGCTCGCAGAATCTAAAAGATTGCTTATGAATACTGCAATCGCAATGGATACAAAGATGAGGGCAAACAACATAAAAAAAGCTATTGCCGCACCTTTTATGGCGGCAGTAGCTCCTCTCATGCTTTTGTTAAACAAATCCAGTTTATAATACTCTGCACTGCTTTGTGCAAAGGATTTAATGTTTTCGTTTAACTGGTGTAAATTATCGGATATCTTTTGGAAAGCCATAAGCGTTTTATCCTACCGCATTATCTGTAGCTCCGGCTCCTTTCTTACCTTTTCCGGTGTCGGAAGCGGATGCAGTAGATTTTGATCCATTTCCTTCACTGCGATCCTTCTGGAACTTTGAATTTTGTTTTCTAAGCTCTTCCAGCTTAGATTCAAGGCTGCTAAGGATCTCATCGGCTTTATAACTTGCAGAAGAAAGTGTTTCTTCCAGTCTTAGTTCAAAATCTGATTTTGCTTTTTTAGCTCTTGTACTTAGGTTTGAAGAGGTTTCGCGATATCGCTTATTTAGATCATCCTGAGTTCTTCTTGCGTTTTCTCCCAGTTTTCTTCTGGTTTCCTCTCCACTCTCAGGTGCATATAACATTCCAAGACCTGCTCCTATTGCAGCTCCGGTTAGTAATGCTAAAAATGTACTTCCTGATTTTGCCATGATTTGTTGGTTATTAAGATTAATACTACAACCAAATATAAACCATACCGGACTGTACTGCTGTTAACAACCGGTTAATATCGGAAAAACCCAATGCTAAAGTATTCTTAATTGAACTCCCTGAAAAAGTCGTTATTCCTTGCCACCCCAAGAATCTCTAAGGGTAACCGTCCTATTGAAAACAAGGTGATCCTGCGTGCTTTCTTTGTCAACGTTAAAATAGCCCAGCCTCTGAAATTGGAATTTATCTCCCGGCTGAACATTTTTTAGACCCGGTTCAAGATAAGCGGTAACTATTTTTAAAGACTCCGGATTCAAAAAGTCGAGAAAATCCTTTTCCTTATCTGCATCGGGCGAATCAACAGAGAACAGTCGGTCATAAAGGCGAACTTCCGCTTCTATCGCATGTTTGGCTGAGACCCAGTGTAGGGTACCCTTCACCTTACGCATAGATTCCTCTGTACCGCTACCACTTCGGCTTTTAGGATCGTAAGTACAGTGGATCTCCACTATTTCTCCGGCATCGTTCTTTACTACGCTTTCTCCCTGGATGATATAGGCGTTCTTTAGCCTTACTTCTTTTCCTAAGGTAAGCCTAAAAAATTTACGGTTTGCCTCTTCTTTAAAATCTTCCTGTTCAATGTACAGCTCCCTTGAAAACGGCAATTCTCTGGATCCTGCATTCTCATCTTCAGGATTATTTTCGGCTTCGAGCCATTCTTCCTTACCTTCAGGATAATTGGTGATCACAAGTTTCACGGGGTCAAGCACTGCCATTACGCGGGGTGCTGTCTTGTTCAGGTCTTCCCTGATGCAGAATTCGAGCAGGGAAACATCAATTATATTTTCCCTTTTTGCGATCCCTATGGTTTCAGCGAATTTCCTTATAGATTCCGGCGTATAACCTCTTCTTCTTAATCCTGAAATAGTAGGCATACGGGGATCATCCCATGATTTTACAATTCCCTTTTCTACCAGGTGAAGCAGTTTTCGCTTACTCACGATGGTATGACTCAGATTACGGCGGGCGAATTCCCTCTGTTTCGGCCTGAAATCTTCCGCAGAACTTACTTTTTCAAGGAACCAATTGTACAACTCCCTGTGTGGTAAAAATTCCAGCGTACAAAATGAATGAGAAACTGATTCTATATAATCACTTTGTCCATGAGCCCAATCGTAGAGCGGATAGATCATCCAGTCATTTCCGGTACGGTGATGTTTGCGGTGCAGGGTTCGGTACATTACAGGATCGCGCATCAACATGTTCTTTGAAGCCATATCGATCTTTGCCCTAAGCACATGTTCCCCTTCTTTGGTCTCCCCTTTCTTCATCTTCTCAAAAAGTTCCAGGTTCTCCTCTACAGACCTGTCACGATAAGGGCTGTTGGTTCCCGGCTGAGTGGGAGTTCCCTTTTGTTCTGCAATTGCTTCGGAAGGCTGACTGTCAACATAAGCATCTCCATTTTTGATCATCATTACCGCCCAGTCATACAGCTGCTGAAAATAATCTGAAGCATAGCACTCCTTAGCCCACTTAAAACCTAGCCAAAGCACATCACTTTTAATAGCGTCCACATACTCCTGCTCTTCTTTAATAGGGTTGGTATCATCAAACCTGAGATTAACGGGAGCATTGTATTTTTCTCCCAATCCAAAATTTAAACAAATGGAGGAAGCATGACCAATATGCAGATATCCGTTAGGTTCCGGTGGAAATCTGAATTGCAAATCTTCTTTTTTATAATCGTTCTTGAGATCTTCTTCTATAAGTTGCTCAATAAAATTGAGGGATCTTTTTTCTTCAGCCATAATTCTGGTTCATCTTTAAGGCTGCAAATTTACAGAAAATATACATCAATCTTATGCCTGCATCTTTGCCTTCAGAAATGTTCTTATCTTCGCAAAAAATAAGTTTTGGGAAGTATTAAACTCAGAAATATTAAAGTATTCGCCTATCACGGCTGCCTTGAGGAAGAAGGGCAGATAGGAAGTGATTACCGGGTGGATCTAAAGGTCAAGGGAGATCTATCGCTTTCGGCAAAATCTGATGCCTTAAAAGACACCATTGACTACGTGCATCTTAATAAGATCGTAAAGGAGGAAATGGCTATTCGTTCAAAGTTGCTGGAAACGGTTGCTGAAAGGATCCTGAACAGGGTGCTTGAGGAATTGCTGATCGTGCAAAGAGTTACTGTTGATGTTTCCAAGATCAATCCCCCGATAGGTGGAAATGTGGCCATGGTGACTGTAAGGAGAAGCAAAAGCAGGTAAATTTTTGTTAATTCTCCTCCACAGGCAAAAGTCCGGCCTCAAAAAGAGAAATTTTATTACATTTGCCTTCCATTATAACAATGGCATCGTGGCCGAGTGGCTAGGCAGAGGTCTGCAAAACCTTGTACAGCGGTTCGAATCCGCTCGATGCCTCTAAAAAAGCTCCTTTGTTAGGGAGCTTTTTTTATTCAGGATTTAAAATTCAGAATTCAAGATATCTAAGGTGTCAGAAAGATAATTTGAAAAATTTCTCTTAACCAAAAAAACCGGAACAGCGGTTCTCCTGATGCTTCGGGACGCTCGATGCCTCTAAAAAAGCTCCTTTGTTAGGGAGCTTTTTTTATTCAGGATTTAAAATTCAGAATTCAAGATTTTTGAGGTGTCAACAAGTTTATTTGAATAATTTATCCTAACCAAAAAAACCGGAACAGCGGTTCTCCCGATGCTTCGGGACGCTCGATGCCTCTAAAAAAGCTCCTTTGTTAGGGAGCTTTTTTTATTCAGGATTTAAAATTCAGAATTCAAGATATCTAAGGTGTCAGAAAGATAATTTGAATAATTTCTCTTAACCAAAAAAACCGGAACAGCGGTTCTCCCGATGCTTCGGGACGCTCGATGCCTCTGAAAAAAAGCTCCTTTTTTGAAGGAGCTTTTTTAATTTCCAATAATTCAAATCCCAAATTCCAAAAGGGATAAAAAAATGGAGTCTAAACTACATCTTGTCGATTTGAATAAATGATATAGCGGTTCTCCCGATGCTTCGGGACGCTCGATGCCTCTGAAAAAAAGCTCCTTTTTTGAAGGAGCTTTTTTAATTTCCAATAATTCAAATCCCAAATTCCAAAAGGGATAAAAAAAGGGAGTCTAAACTACATCTTGTCGATTCGAATAAATGATACAGAGGTTCTCCCGATGCTTCGGGACGCTCGATGCCTCCAAAAAAGCTCCTTTGTTAGGGAGCTTTTTTTATTCAGGATTTAAAATTCAAAATATAGGATTTCTAAGGTGTCAAAAAGATAATTTCAATAATTACCATAAAGAACCTGGTAAACCCCTTTTTTATGGAACTCTTTTTTATTAAGGATTTAATATTCTTCCAAATCTCTCTATTGTTCCGAATATTAAATAACCTCTCAAAAAGGGTATTTTTGGCCTGCTTTAATTTTAATTTTCGTAAAACAATTTTGGAATTTGGTGCTTAAAGTCTGGAATTTATTCAAAATACTGAATATAAGCTCCGGCACCGGCTTCAGGGGTAATGTTATCGATCTGGTCCTGGATCTGGTTCATTTCCTGAGGTACAAGACCCTGACCAATAAGAAATAACCCGAAGATCACCAGAATGATGCTTATCACCTTTTTTACGTTATAGATGCGGTTTGGAGTAAGCTTCCGGTTAAGTTTTTTGGCTGCCAGGATCTTGAAAATGTCAATTACAAAATAAGTTCCTAAAACAGTTCCGAAGAAAAGGCTCATGCGGGAGGTTTCCATCTCCATTTGAGGACCAAAAACAATAATAAGTCCCAGCCAGAAGCCTAAAACTCCGATATTGATGAAATTCAGAAGAAAACCTTTTGCTGCCAGACCTAAATAATCCCTTCTATTAAGTTTCTGAATCTCAGGAACCTCCTCGTGCTGCAATACACGCTTGTTCTGAATGAACTGAATGATCCCGTAAGTAACAAGAATACCTCCTCCAAAAACGAAAAGAGCCGGATCATCTTTGATTCGGTTCAGTAATTTTGTGGTACTCAAATAGGCGATTAGCAGAAAGATCATATCGGCAAAAAGTACCCCGATATCAAAGGAAATAGCTGCTCTAAAGCCTTTTATAGCGGCGGTTTCCAGAAGTACGAAGAATACGGGCCCCAAGAGAAAAGCAAGAAAAAATCCTAAAGGTATTGCAGCCAGTATATCCTGAAACATCCGGTTTTTTTAGATTCACAAATATAGAATTTTACTTAAATTATAAAATTCTTCCGCCCAGGCTGGTCTTTTGTTCTACTTCTTCAGGTCTTCCAAAGATTTCAATAGTGCCACCAAGGCTAGCGGTAGCCCTTACATAAGCGGTAGCATAGATCTCGCCTTTTGCCGCAGTACCTGCTTTCACAACAGTTTCTTTAGTGCGAAGATCTCTTCCGAAGAAATAGCCGCCGGTGTTAAGATCCACTTGCTGGGTTTCAGCTTTGCCTTCAAGGTAGATCTTTCCACCTGTAACTGCTTTAGAAATGATCTTAGAAGCATTTACCTCTGCTCTTATATTCGCACCTTCCTGTGTTCGAAAAGTTAATTCTTCGCCCGTCAATTGTCCTGAAACTTCTACTAAAGAACCCTTATTAGCATCTATGATCTTAATATTATTCCCATAGACCATGATCCTGGTGTCATTTTTTGACCAAAGATTATCCAGGGATAACCTAATTTCAAGCCGGTTGTCTACCACATTGTACTTCACCTCATGCTTACTGTGCCCGGTGATCTCAATTCTGTTTTCTTCGGACTGTATCACCTGCACTTCAACTCCGTTAAAGGTCTTCAATTCGGTAAAATCATTTAAGATCTCGTTTACCTCCCGGTTTTGGGCTTGGGTAGTAAAGCAGAATAAAAACAGGAAAATCGATAGAAATCCTGAAAGTTTAAGCATTCTCAACTTCATCTTTTGATCCAATTAAATTAAAGTCCAGGTGCCTTTTTACGAGGTCGGCATTTTTTACCGAGACATAGACTTCATCTCCCAGCTGATAGACTTTACCGGTCTTTCTACCGATGATGGCATATTGTTCGGGATCAAAATCAAAATGATCTTCCCGAATATCCCTCAGCCTTACCATGCCCTCACACTTATTAGCGATGATCTCTACATAAATTCCCCACTCTGTAACCCCGGAAATAACGCCAAGAAATTCCTCATCATTGTGGTCCTGCATAAATTTAATTTGCATGAATTTTATAGAATCTCTTTCGGCACTGGTTGCAAGGCTTTCCATGTTACTGCTGTGCTGGCTTTTTGCTTCGTATTCCTCTTCGGCTGCAGATTTGCCGTTGTCAAGGTAATGCTGAAGCAGGCGATGCACCATCACATCGGGATATCTTCTAATTGGAGATGTAAAATGGGAATAATGGCTAAAGGCCAGCCCATAATGACCAATATTCTCGGTGCTGTAGTAGGCTTTGCTCATGGTCCTGATGGCAAGGGTATCGATAAGATTTTGCTCCTTCTTCCCCTGCACATTTTCCAACAGACTGTTCAAAGATTTACTGATCTGTTTTTGATCCCTAAGGTCCAGCTTATGTCCAAATTTACTCACCAAAGATTTCAATGCGGCAAGTTTATCATCATCGGGTTCATCATGACAACGGTAAACAAAAGTTTTCTTCGGCTTCTGTTTCCCAATAAATTCAGCCACTTTTTTGTTGGCAAGCAACATGAATTCTTCGATGAGTTTATTGGCTTCCTTTGAAGTTTTAAAGAACACTCCTACAGGTTCGTTCTTCTCGTCGAGTTCAAACTTTACTTCAACTTTGTCAAAAGAAATCGCTCCTTCACCCATTCTCTTTTTCCGCATCACCTCCGCTATCTGGTTCATCTTAAGAACTGCGTTTACAATAGGATCTTCAACCCTGTAGGCTTCTCCGGTTAAAGAAAGATCTGCCGGAATATCTCCTCCGGTGGTTTCGATGATATACTGAGCTTCTTCATATGCAAAACGGGCATCGGAATAGGTGACAGTCCTTCCAAACCATTGATCTTTCACTTCCCCTTTTGAGGTCATTTCAAAAACTGCAGAAAAAGTATATTTTTCCTCATTAGGCCTTAATGAACAGGCATTATTGGATAATACTTCCGGTAACATTGGAACTACCCTATCTACCAGATATACTGAGGTGGCCCTATTGAAAGCTTCTTCATCCAAAATAGTTCCCGGCTTCACATAATGCGAAACATCGGCAATATGGATTCCAATTTCGAAGTTTCCGTTTTCAAGTTCCCTAAAACTTAAGGCATCATCAAAATCCTTTGCATCTTTAGGGTCAATGGTGAACGTAAGCACCTCCCGCATGTCTCTGCGGTTACTGATTTCCTCTTCCTGAATACTGGTGTCCAGCTTCTGGGCAAAGGCTTCAACTTCTTCGGGAAATTCGTGCGGTAGTCCGTATTGCGCTAAAATGGAATGGATCTCTGTTTGATGTTCTCCCGGTCTTCCAAGCACCTGTACAATATGTCCAAAGGGAGAATCAGCTTTTTCCGGCCATTCTTCCATTTCAACAACTACCTTATCCCCATCTTTGGCTTCCCCTATTTTGTTCTTCTGAACAAAAATATCGGTATACATCTTCCCATCCTGAATGGCAACAAATCCAAAATTCTCCTTCAACTGAAGTACCCCTACAAAGCGGGTCTTTTTACGCTTAAGGATCTTTGTGATCTCGCCTTCAGATTTTTTATTGCGACGTCGTTTGTAGATGTAAATTTCTACTTCGTCACCGTCTAAAGCTTTATTGATGTTTCCTGATGGAATGAATACGTCCTCATCAAGTTCTTCAACTACCACATAACCACTGCCTTTGGCAGTCATATCGAGAATTCCCCGGTAATAGTCTACTCCTGCATTAAGGCGATACCTGCCACGATCTACTTCGTCTATTTTCTTTTTAGCGGCAAGCTGGGAGAGGGTACGAATGATCTTATTCCTGTTGGTGGGGTCATCGACGCCCATTTTTGCAGCGATCTGCTTATAATTAAAATCTTTACCAGCTTCTTTCCTCATTATTCCCAGAATACTCTGGGTTACACTTTCAAGATTGGCCGATTTGCTTCCTTTTCTATTCTTTTTACTCATTGGTACTATTAAGCCCTAAAATTAAGTCTTATTATTTACTTGCAACTGAATTTACTCCAAATTCCCGTTATTTCCCGATTTATTAGTGAAAAAGTAATCTAATGATAACATAAATATTTTAACATTTACCTCAGTGATTCTTAAATTTATATTAAATTTGTTTCGGAATTCCGTTTAAAGGGAATTGAGAAAATATGAGTAAATCCACAAAAATCTCACTCATCTTCGTTCTGATCTTTGTAGTAGGTGTTCTTCTTTTTGTAGCCTCCATTAATCAAACGTTAAACACTCCGGTTGCTCAACCATATCCTCTGGAGCCACTTCCCCTTTCATAGAAAAACCTTATCTTTAATAGCAAGCCTTACGCTATGAAAGATTTTGTAACCCTTTGCGTTTTCACCTATCCTCACGAATATACTGTATTGAGACTTTTACTGGAACAGGAGCAGGTACAACATTTCTTCGAGAACGAAACAATGGTAGGCGTTTTTCCTTTCTACTCCAATGCCCTGGGAGGTATAAAACTTAAAGTTCACCGGCTGGATCTTTCCAAGGCCAGAGATATCCTCGACAGTTTTGAAAACAATTCCACTCCCCTCAAGATCGTTTAGTTGTCAACACTTATTATATATACTTCTTTTTCTTTCTTTTTTAAAAAATTAAAATGTTGGTGTATTATAGTCTGTTGATATGTAGCATAACTTTTTTGAAGTTTTTTTGGAAAGTTGGAAGCGGTTATTCCGGTCACAGGTTATGAACATGGTTAACTTCTTTTAAAGACCTGATTTCTAAAAGAAATTTTGTTTTTCTTAACAACTGTTCATAACGAAATGTGAAAACCAATCTTTAATAACTTAACGTTTCTTTAATGTTTAGAAGCTGAAATTTGATGCTGAAAACTATTCCGAAAAAATTGGAGTTATAATTTTTTTATCTCACAAATTCTTTGGTATTGGGATTTCCCCGGATATTTCCAAATTTCATTTTGTTTTTTTAGCGCCCATTTATGAACAAATTCTCAACTTTTGTAAAAGCTTTGTTTTAAAGGCATTGTAACATTTAATTAACAATCGCTAAAATAGAAGTTGATAAGCCAAAGTTTTACCTTTGTGGCTCATTAAACTTCAAGATCATGAAAATTTCCATAGGAAATGACCACGCAGGAACCGGATATAAAAATGCGGTTACCGAATTTCTAGAATCTCAAAATATTGAAGTGATCAACCACGGAACCGATTCTGAAGAAAGTGTTGATTACCCCGATTTTGTTCATCCTGTCGCCCGGGATGTGGAGGATAAAAAAGTAGATTTCGGGATCATTATCTGCGGAAGCGGGAATGGTGCTAATATGACTGCAAACAAACATCAGGGGGTGCGATCTGCGCTTTGCTGGACCAAAGAGATCACTGCTTTAGCCAGGGAACATAATGATGCAAATATATTGAGCATTCCCGCACGATATACTTCCAAAGAGCAGGCAATAGAAATGGTAAAGGTTTTTCTTGAAACCAAATTCGCCGGAGGCCGTCATAGCCGTCGTGTTGAAAAGATTGCCTGTAGTTAAAATGCAGATAAAAATTGTCACTTTTGAGGAATTATCCCTTCAGGAACTTTATAAGGTCCTGCAGCTGCGCTCTGAAGTCTTTGTAGTAGAACAGGATTGTGTTTACCAGGACATTGATGGAAAGGATCAAAAAGCCTTACATGTGCTCGGATTAAAAGCTAATGAGTTAGTAGCCTATACCAGAATATTCCCTCCCGGATTTTATTTTGAAGAAGCTGCCATAGGTCGGGTGGTGGTTCAGGAAAACCATCGCAAGAATAGCTATGGACATGATATTTTAAGGGCTTCCATAAGAGCAATTGAAGAAAGGTTTCATACCGGCAGAATTAAATTATCTGCACAAACTTATCTTACCAGGTTCTATGAAAGCCACGGTTTTCAGCAAGTTGGGGAGGGTTATTTGGAGGACGGTATTCCTCACATAGCCATGATAAAAGATTAGCCTTTCAGGATATTTTTATACCTGGCGTTATCATTTAGAACTTCCTTCGCTTTAATTATCTCGGGATTTTTCTTCACGTAATAATCGTACAATCCTTCTTTATAAAAATATCTTTTGATGATCTCTTCAGAAAGAAGGCTTTTTATTTCAGCTTTTTTGGAGGTGAGTGCCTGTTCTTTTGAAGAGGAAATACTGCGCAGCATCTCTTTATAGTCTCCGGAAATTTCCTGTTGATAACCTTCTTTTTCGGCGGCAGCCATTACCTCCTCCAGTTCTTTTTCTGTAGCTGTAGTGTATTCAAAACCGGTGGTTTCCAGGTATTTTTTAAAGTCGGCGTAATCCTGTTCGGTGAATTCAAAGGTTTCAGGAGTTTTCAACTCATGTTGATAATAGTAATTGGTAGCATAGTCAAAAATGGCATTTTCCTGAAGGATCGCATTAGTGATATCACTGAATTCTGAAGTTTCCAGTTTAATATCGGGAGCTATACCCCCTCCGTCATAGACCTTTCGGCCATTGCGGGTCTTGAATTCGTTGTAGTCTTTGGAGGTAAGACGCACGGCATTACCTTCAGCATCACGGCGGGTATAATCCAAAGCCTGGATACACCGCCCGCTGGGTGTATAATAACGGGAAATAGTCACCTTAAGCTGAGTACCATAAGTAAGGTCTTTAGGACGCTGTACAAGACCTTTTCCAAAGCTGCGGGCTCCTATGATCACCGCCCGGTCAAGATCCTGTAAAGATCCTGCTACGATCTCGCTGGCAGATGCACTCCTTCCGTTTATTAACACCACTACAGGAATTTCAGTATCTATAGGCTTCCGGGTTGTTGAAAACGTCTGATTATATTTCTCGACTGCCGATTTTGTGCTGGTGATCAATTGCCCTTCAGGAACAAAAATATTGGCCACGTTAATAGCTTCGGAAAGTAATCCGCCGGGATTTCCGCGTAAATCCAGGATAATTTTATCGGCTCCCTGATCTTTAAGTTCTTTTAAGGCTTTTACTGTTTCAGCTGAAGCATTCCTGTTGAATTGAGAAAGTACGATATAGGCACTGTTATCTTCAAGGAGCTTGTAGTAAGGAACCGCTTTGATCTCCACTGCACCACGGGTTAAGGTAGTTGTTTTAATTTCTCCGCGACGTTTGAAAGTGAGCTCTACATTAGAATTTGGAGCACCTTTTAGCAGCTCTCCTGCATCTTCTTTAAAGTCTGCAACGTTGATATTCCCGATCTTGATGATCTCATCCCCTGCCTTTAAACCGGCTTTATCTGCAGGATAATCCTTATAGGGTTCTAAAATGACAATTTTATCGGCCGTTATGCCTACGGTGGCACCTATCCCAGTGTACTCTCCTGCATTGTCTATTCTTGCGGCCTGTACTTCCTGTTCATTCCAATAATGGGTGTAAGGATCCAGATCTTCCAGCATAGCGTTAATAGCAGTATCCATTAATTCTGCAGGATTGGTCTCATCCACATAATTCATATTGAGTTCCTTGAATAAAGTAGTGAAAATTTCCAGCTGTTTAGCGATCTCAAAGAAATCAGATTTAAATCCGACACCGGTAAAAACCAGTAAAGGAAGAGCTGTTAATAATGCTATTTTAGAGACTTTCTTTTTCATGATTCCTGCTTTTTTCCTGCTCCACAAAATTTTTGAGCAATTCTTCGGTAGCGCGTAAGATTTTTGTATAGTCATTGATCTCCCTACCCGTGTAGATAAACATTAAGGCATAGGAGATGTCCAAATTACTGGTAACAAGATACTTATTTTTTCTATAAGCTTCCCTCATGAGGCGCTTAATTTTAATACGGTCCACTGCCCTTTTAAAATTTCTTTTCGGAACAGATACTGCTGCCTTATTAACAGCTTCAGAAGTATTCACCAGCGGAAGGAATATAAGTCGCAAAGGATACTTCTTCAGGGAATTCCCTTCAGTAAATAACCTGTCAATAATGATCTTGCTTTTGAGTTTTTCTTTCTTTCCGAAGCTTTCATCCATGTGGTAAAATTATCGATAATAAATTATCCCCGGTAAATTACCGGCCATAAAAAAACCCCTCCAAAAAGGGGCTTCAAAATTTGATTTTTAGAGATTATTGCTGCACCTGAGAATAGGTGTTATTTTCCCTGTTAACATCTGCCATCATCTGGCCGGGATCGATCTCTACAGATGCCACCTGAGATTTAGGTTTTTCGAGAGTAAAAGAATAGGTTGGATAAGCCCATGCCCAATCTTCCCTGATCTCGTTTTCTTCAAATCCGGGTTTTTCCCAACGCATCATTTGTAACGGAATGTAAACATCTTCTGTTGTACCGTCTTTGTAAGTCACTTTTACATCTACAGGCATCGGCATTACGCCTATTCTTTCCAGGATCACTCTGGTTTGGTTATCTTCTTCTTCAACAGATTTAATGGCATAGTCAACAGTATTTGTAGTGCGGGTCCAGTCTGTAAGGTACCAGTCAAGTTCAGCATCGGTCACTTTTTCGGCCACTCTTATAAAGTCGTTTGGCGTTGGATGTTTGAATTTCCATTCGTTATAGTACCTTTTAAGCGTTTTCTGAAGGTTTTCTTCTCCAATGATGTATCCGAGTTGGGAAAGGAATACAGCGCCTTTAGAATAAGCTGAAGCCCCGTAAGCTGCATTATAAGTATATCTGTCTGCATGGGTGGTCAAAGGTTGTTCCACGCCAGATGCTGCCAGCCTCAGGTAGCTTCGGTAAGAACCTGTATGCGGATTTTCCCTGTTCATTTCCATGACTTCATTCATTGCCATATCAGAAATGTAGCTGGTGAAGCCTTCATCCATCCATTCATGTTTGCTTTCATTGGTAGCCAGTAAATGCTGGAACCAGGCATGTGCCATCTCATGAGCGGTTACCCCAACAAGGCTTCCAAAGCTTCTTTCACCTGTTATAAGGGTAAGCATGGCATATTCCATTCCGCCGTCACCACCTTGAATTATCGAGTACTGAGGCCATGGATAGGCACCTATGTGTTTATTGAAGTACAACAGTAACTCTTCCGTTTTTGGCTGAAGATTTTTCCAGTTTTCCTTTATCTCAGGATTGTTCTTGTATAAAAAGTGAAGGACAGTTCCATCCCTGGCTGTGCGTTTGTCGTGGATATATTGAGGATCTGCAGCCCAGGCAAAGTCGATCACATCTTCGGCTACGAAATGCCAGGTGAGCTTATCTCCTTTTTTCCTGTTCACTTTTACACCTTCGTCTTCATAACCATACCCAATTTCATTCGCATTCTGAAGTATTCCTGAGGCTCCTAAAATGTAATTTTTATCTATGTTTATTTTTACATCATAGTCTCCCCATACCCCATGCCACTCACGGCCAATATATGGATCTGCGTGCCAGCCTTCAAAGTCATATTCTGCCATTTTAGGGAACCACTGCACCATAGAAAGGGCCACTCCTTCACTGCTGTTTCTTCCGGATCTACGGATCTGCTCGGGCACCTGTCCGGCAAATTTCATTGAAAAATTCACTTTTTGACCGGGTAAAATGGCTTCATCAAGAGTTACTTCCAGAACAGTTCCTACCTCTTCAAATTCAAGAGATTTTCCATCTTTTGAAAGCGTATTTACTTTAAGGTATCCTTGTTGTGCCGGGGTAAGTTTAGAGATCCTGTCTCCAACCCTTGAATCTGGATCTGCAATAGTTCTGGATCTTACATCCATTTCGCTGCCAGGCTGGAAAGCGTTGTAGAACAGGTGGAAAAATACTCTTTTTAGAGTATCTGGGGAATTGTTAGTGTATTCCAGTTCCTGCTCTCCGGTGTACTGGAAATTCTTCACATTCATATCCACATTCATCTTATAGTTCACTTCCTGTTGCCAGTATGCGGTATTGTTTTGGGCTGTTACCCCGAGGCATGTTAAAAATGCCAATGCTATTATTCCTTTCTTCATATTACTTTGAAATTTTATCAGCCATAATTAATGCGTTGTACAGGTTGGCCATTTTTCCTGAAGTTGATAATTCGGTAAATCTTTTTGTGTTAGAAGGATCTCCTCCAATGATCACGGTTGCGTTTGATGACAAACCGCTGTCCATGATAATTTGCTTTACCTGCTCATCAGATAATTTAGGATAATAAGAACGTATCACTGCTGCAATTCCGGCTACTGCGGGAGCTGCCATAGAAGTTCCCTGAAGGTATTCATATTCATTGTTTGGTGTAGTTGACCAGATCTTTGTACCCGGTGCAAAAACGTCAACATTCGTTCTTCCGTAGTTTGAAAAACCTGCGATCAATCCCGACCCATATTTATAGTTAAGGGCTCCAACAGTTAAGAAATTATCGGCGATCTCCTGGACATTCTTGGGATCCTGATCATTTGGGAACACCTGATTTTCATCAAGGTTTAAACCTTCGTTTCCGGCAGCATTTACGATCAAAACATCGTTTTCATCTGCGTATTGGATAGCTTCTCTTACCCATTCAGGATGCGTTGAGAAATACTTTCCAAAGCTGGTGTTGATGATACTGGCGCCATTATCTACTGCGTAACGAATAGCAAGGGCGATGTCCTTGTCATATTCGTCCCCATCCGGCACCGCTCTTAATACCATGATTTCCACATTGTTTGCTACCCCATTAATTCCGAGGTTATTATTTCTTTCCGCAGCAATAATTCCGGCTACGTGAGTTCCATGCTTAAGATCCTCTTTATCCTGTGAAGGTCCCATAACATTGGCATTTCCGTAGTTTGTATCATTGATATCATCTACGTTATCACCAACTACTGCTCTTCCATCAAGTTCAAGATTGAAATGAGTGGATAATCTGCCGTCGAAATAGTCAATTGCTTCCTTTAGCTGAGTGATAGCTTCCGGAATTGTTCCTTCAAGATTGCTCATTACCTGGGAAAGAAAACCTTTGTACTGTTGCATTTCTTCGGTAGTTGCCTGCATTTCGCGTAACTCCTGAAGGGTATAATCTTCCTTTCCAAGTTGGGCAGAAACAGCATCATGAGATACCTGTAACTGCTGTACTATTCCCTCATACTGGTTTTTGATCCCAAGGGCTTCATTATACTCTTTGTCATATTCGGCTTTTGCACGTTGGTAAAGCTCGAATTCTTCACGATCTTCAGGTTTTACAGCTCCTACCGGAACTCCCTTGTACTTAGGCTGAAGTTTTTTAAGGATCCTGGTGTATTCCAGATTTTCTTCAATTGCATCTCCAAGGAAATTCCAGCCATGAATATCATCAACATACCCGTTATTGTCATCATCCCTGTTGTTACCCGCTCTTTCACCTGTGTTGGTCCAGATCACTCCATCAAGATCTTCATGTTCTATATCAACCCCACTATCAATAACAGCGACAATAACTTTATTGCCTTTGTTGTTTTTGATGGTCTCATTGTAGGCTTTCTGGACACTCATCCCGGGGATGGTATCGTTAACAAGATCTGCTCCTCCCCAACCCTGTAGCTGAATTTCGGTAAGCTCTGAAACCTTTAACGGGATCTCGTCAATATTTTCAATAGGTGTAGAAACAATAGTAGGGGCACTAGTGCCGCAACCAGCAAGCATAGCAGCCATTCCGGCCACGAGCAGAGGTCTGTAAATTGGAATTCTCATGGTTATTTATCTAGTTAAAAAGTTCATTAAAGGTATATACTTCATTCATTCTTACTCCCTTTTCGGTCTCCTTCACACTAATGATCTCATTATGTGCATCGTGTTCCAGGAATAACAGGAATTCTTCTTTGGCTGCCCTTTCCAGGAAGGTTTTTTTCTCCGGAAGAGTTAGCAATGGCCTGGTGTCGTATCCCATCACAAAGGGAAGCGGAACATGTCCTGCGGTGGGCAAAAGATCGGCCATGAAGACCAGTGTTTTTCCTTTGTATTTAAGGTGCGGGATCATTTGTTTATCTGTATGACCATCAACAAAAAGGATTCCAAAGCCAAGTTCCGAAGAATTTTGAAAGGCTTCTCCCTGTCTTTGGATAAATTTTAGCTGTCCGCTTTCCTGCATCGGGAGTATATTTTCTTTTAGAAAAGAAGCTTTTTCCCTGGCATTTGGATTTGTAGCCCATTCCCAGTGCTCCTCATTACTCCAGAAAGTTGCATTTTTAAAGGCCGGTTCATAAGCTGTCCTGTCCTTGTTCCACTGGATGCTTCCGCCGCAGTGATCGAAGTGAAGATGAGTCATAAACACATCTGTGATATCATCGCGGTGGAACCCGTACTTCCTTAGGGATCTGTCAATATTGTCATCTCCCCAGCGATAATAGTAGCCAAAGAATTTTTCGTTTTGCTTGTCCCCCATTCCTGTATCTATTAGAATGAGCCTGTCGCCTTCTTCCACAAGCAAACAGGTGGCGGCAATATCGATCATGTTATTTTCATCTGCCGGATTTGTCTTATTCCAGATGGATTTAGGCACTACGCCAAACATAGCACCTCCATCCAGCTTGAAATTTCCGGCTTCTATAGGATAAATCTTCATGTAGAATTAGATGGTTAAAAGAGGTTTGAGGTTTAATTTAGCGTAAATATATTATTTTTTCGCCGGGGCTTATAGTATCGTGAAAGTGGAATGGACGTTTTCGCCCTTCAGTATCAACTATAACAATGGGAAGTATATCCTCTTTGCCTTGTTTGTGTTTCTTTATCCACTCCCTGGTTGACAGCTCTTCTTCGATTTCAACTTCGATTTCCTGTGTTTGTCCCGAGGTGAGTTTATAGATCCATGGATCGAGTTTTGTTTTGGATGCGAACATGGAAGAAGCATTGATCCTGTCTAACATATCAACTCCTGCTCCTGATTCTTTGGGATCTATTAGTACAATTTTTCGGGGTATATAAAACGAGTCATTGGCAAGTTGAGCCGCAAGTAAATTGATCTCGCTGTTTGCAGTGAGGGCGATAAAAGTGCCTTTTTCGATGGCATTTGCCTGCTCCATGGTTTCCTCTTTCAAAATATTACCTGTCACGGCAGTCAGGCCTTCTTTTTTTGCAAGCTCCACCATCTCGCGATTCGAATCCACCAGGGTCACAAAGTCTTCTTTGTCCAGGTGTTTTGCCAGATAAATTCCCAGCGGATTTGCTCCCAGGATGAGAAAACCTTTCCGGGATTCCTGGTGCACCAGTTCTCCCCTGCTTTTGAGCCAATTCGTTGTCCAGGTAAGAAAAACCGGAACGGTCAAAGTGGTAAAGATGGCCATGAACACCAGGATAGAGAAAATTTCTGCGGAAATGATCCCCATTTCCAGTCCAATTCCTGCAATAATAATCTCTACTGCCCCCCTTCCATTCATCCCTGTACCTACAGTGATCCCTTCTCTCCAGCCGTAACCGCTTGGTAAGTAGAAAACTGCTGTACCAACAATTTTCCCTACCATTGCCACAAGCGTCACCGCAATTAGCATAAGCAGGTTTGTCTGAAATATATCCAGGGTAACATTAAATCCTGCCGAAACAAAGAATATAGGTGCCAAAAACCCTATGGAAACATCGTGAAAAATATCGTTGATCTCTTTAGAGATCTGCCGGTTAAATACACCGTCTCTTATAAAAAGCCCCGCCATAAAGGCACCAAGGATACTGTGAAGTCCGGCCAGTTCTGCGAGTTCTGCAAATCCAAAAACAATAATGAGGATCAGCGTGAAATGTAGGGTGCGGTCTTTTATTTTTGCTCTTGTAAGGAATTTTCCGAGAAGCGGAAGCAGGTAAATACCCGCTAAGGCTGTTAGAACAAAGAATAGAATTGCTTTTCCTGCCACCCACATGATGCCCAGAGTATCGATATTCCCTGCATCCACGAAGCTTATTAATCCCGCAAAAATAATAAGCGCAAGGGTATCAGAAATAAGGGCTCCGGCCATGAGGACATAAGCAATACGGGTATTGAGCAGTTTCAGATCTACGAGGATCCGACTTTTGGTAGCCAGAGAGGTGACCCCTACTGCAATAGCAACAAACATTGCCGCCATTTGAGTGCCGCCAAAGTATATTATCGTATAATATCCCAGGGCAAAGGGCACCACGAAACCTCCTATTGCTGCGAGTAAGCCCGGCCAGGAGGCTTTTCCGAGATCTCTGAAGTTAATCTCCATGCCAATGTAAACCATAAGGAGAATGATCCCAACCTCGGCCAGAACATTGATCATTTCGGAAGTTTCAAGTAATCCTAAAATGGCAGGACCCAGGATGATCCCTATGACCAATTCTCCTAAAATAGCAGGATAGCCTAATTTTTTTGCTGCAGCCCCACCTACCCAGGCGCCGGTAAGGATAATAAGAAGGTTAAAAATGTTGAATTCTTCCATAGGTTCCTTTTAATTCCGTCGGTGCAAGGTATTGCTCCAGAAAGTTAGCTTAAATGGGACAAAAGATCGGTCTTAGTTTTAGTTGAAATTCATAAAAATACCTTAAAAATAATATTAATTGGAAGAATTTTCATTTTAGGCACCGCTAATCTGCTATTTTTAGCCCTTTAATTAAAAAATTAATGAAGGAATTCCTGAAGATCCTGGAGCATGAATTTGAATTACCACTCACTAATCCTGTGCTGGTATTTTCTCTTATTTTGCTCATTATCCTTATTTCCCCTATTGTTCTAAGGCGACTTAATATTCCGGGGATCATCATTCTCATAGTCTCCGGAATTATCATAGGTCCCTTTGGAGCGGGTTTGCTCGAGCAAAATTCGGCCATAGATCTTTTTTCCACTATCGGCTTATTATACATTATGTTTATAGCCGGTTTGGAACTGGATATGAACCAGTTCAAAGCAAACCGGAACAAAAGTTTCCTCTTCGGTTTCTTTACATTTATTATTCCTTTAGGAATAGGATTCCCGGTGTGCTATTACCTGCTCAATTATGATTTTAACGCCAGTTTTTTAACGGCGAGTATGTTTGCCACGCACACTCTGCTAACCTACCCGATAGTTAGTAAACTAAAGGTCTCTAAAAATGAAGCGGTAGCGATCACAGTGGGAGGTACCATACTTACAGATACAGCAGTACTTATCGTGCTGGCTGTGATCATGGGAAATCATGAAGGGACGTTAGATGCGGTTTTCTGGCAGAGACTGGGAATCTCTTTAGCAATTTTTTCGGCTATCCTGTTCTTCCTGGTGCCCCGCATTGCCAAATGGTTTTTCACCAGCATGGAAAATGAAAAACATTCCCATTATATCTTTGTACTCACTGTAGTTTTCATAGCGGCTTTTCTGGCAGAACTGGCAGGAGTAGAACCTATAATCGGGGCTTTCCTTGCAGGTCTTGCATTGAACAGATTGATACCGCATTCTTCGGCTTTAATGAATAGGATAGAATTTATTGGGAATGCCTTGTTCATTCCGTTTTTCCTTATTAGTGTAGGAATGCTGGTGGACATCAGCGTGATCTTTAGCGGACCTACCGCTTTAATAGTAGCAGGAACTTTAAGTTTAGTCGCTATTTCAGGAAAATGGCTGGCCTCCTTTTTTACACAGCTGGCCTTTAAATATTCCGCAGCTCAAAGAAAAGTGATCTTTGGTTTAAGTAGCGGCCACGCGGCAGCCACCCTTGCCGTAATTATCGTGGGATATAATGCCGGGATCATTGATGAAAACATTTTGAACGGAACAGTTATTCTAATTTTGATCACATCCATTGTCGCGACGCTGGCAACTCAAAGGGCTGCAACAAAATTAAAGGCCGAGGTCGAAAAGGATCTTACACAGGAAGTTCAAAAATCCGATTCTTTTAAAAATGAGACTATCCTGTTGCCTATCGCTAATATTCTGAATTTCGACAAGTTGCTGGAGTTCGCCATTCTTATAAAAGATAAAGTTTCTCCTAATCCAATTTCAATTCTTTCGGTAGTTCCCAATAATGCCGAAGCTGAAGTAAACATTGCCCGGGCAACTAATAAACTTGAAGATTTTGTAGCCCAGGCATCTGCAGCTGAAGCCGAAGTGACTATACATGCGACCATAGATCAAAATGTGGCGCAGGGAATCGCCCGTAAATCCAAGGAGATCATAGCCGATCTTATCATTTTTGGATGGCCTTCAGAAAAAGGGCTTATGGATAAGTTGATTGGTAAAAAAATGGAACGTATCATTGCTGCTAATGACAAAACATCGTTTATTACGCACTTTGGACAACCGCTGGCTACGCATAAGCGCATCTTTGCCATTGTGCCTTCATTGGCCGAAGTAGAACCCGGCTTTGTGCTTTGGCTTAAAAAGATCGATATTCTTGCTAAAGAATTAAGTGTTCCCGTTACCATAAATTGCGATGAAGCCACGAAAAAAGCCATTACAGAGGAATTAAAAAAACTTAAGACCGATACCCCCGTTACCTACCAGATATTTTCTGACTGGAATGATTTTCTTATCCTTGGCAGGGATATGCAGGAGGAGGATATTATAATCCTGGTTTCGGCCAGAAAGGGCACCAGATCCTATCAAAATGTTCTTTCTTCTATCCCGGCAAAACTGGAAAAATACTTTTTCAACAAAAGCAGGATCATCATTTACCCCTGAAAAAGTAAATTTACTTCTTAATTTCCGCAGGTTTTTACTATTTTAAGCCACTTGAGCAGTAGGAGAAGCTACGGTTCAATTTTATTTTCAATAGCGTAATACTAAACATATGGTTGAATTAGCCGGGCTTGTGATTCTGGGAATTTTAGCTCAATGGGTAGCGTGGAAAACAAAAACTCCTGCAATCTTACCCCTAATTTTGATTGGATTAATGGTGGGTCCTATTTCTACCCTCCTAACCGATGATGGTACCAAATGGCTGGAACCTATCTGGAACGGGGAAGTTGGAATTTTTCCCGGAGAAAGCCTTTTCTATTTTGTATCCCTGGCCATTGCGATCATTCTTTTTGAAGGAGGTCTAACCCTTCGGCGAAGTGAGGTCGGGAATATTGGTCCTGTCATCGTAAAACTTATAAGCGTTGGGGTAGTGGTCACTTTTTTTGGAGCAGGACTGGCAGCCCATTTTATTTACGGCTTTTCCTGGCAAATTTCTTTTCTTTTTTCCTCCCTTATCATCGTTACGGGCCCTACTGTAATTTCACCAATTCTGCGGAATATCCCTTTAAAGAAACATGTTTCCTCGATCCTTAAATGGGAGGGGATCCTTATCGATCCAATCGGTGCTTTAATAGCGGTTTTAATGTACGAATTCATAATGGTAGAAGGCGGGCAGGATTTCACCCGCACCGCGCTTACTGAGTTTGGAAAGATCCTGCTGTTCGGCTTTACCTTTGGTTTCACGTTTGCCCATATCCTGGCGCAGCTTATCAAGAGAAATATCATTCCTCACTATTTACTGAATGTTTTCACTCTGGCAACTGTGCTTGGGGTGTTTGTATTGGCAGATATTTTCGCCCATGAAAGCGGATTATTAGCCGTGGTTGTTATGGGAATGGTCATGGGAAATCAAAAACTTCCAAACATCAAAGAGCTTTTGTATTTCAAGGAATCCCTCAGCGTACTTCTTATCTCTATTCTATTCATTCTCCTGGCTGCCAATATTGAGTACAGCGAATTGATGTTGATCTACAACTGGAAAGCCCTGTTGCTTTTTGGAGCCGTGATGTTAATAGTGCGACCGCTTGGGGTATTCTTAAGTTCGATTAATTCGGGATTAAAATGGAATGAAAAGATCTTCATTAGCTGGGTGGGACCTCGTGGTATTGTAGCCGCCGGTATTGCTTCTCTCTTCGGATTAAAACTTGTGAGGGAAGGAGTGGAAGGCGCCGAATTCATCACTCCCCTGGTTTTTATGATCGTGTTGTTCTCTGTATTGCTGAATGCTACAACAGCCAGGATCTTTGCCAGGGTGGTAGGAGTATTTATTAAAAATGCTGAAGGTATATTGATAATAGGAGCCTCCTCCTGTTCAAGGCTTATAGGGAAATATCTTCACGAAAACGGAAGGCATGTTGTGCTGGTTGATAACAATGTCGACAATATTCAGAAGGCAAAAGATCTTGGGTTGGAGGCCATAGAGGGCAGTGTTTATCAGGATGATCTCATGAACAACATCGAACTTAATGACATAGGTTACCTCATGGCCATGACCGGTAACAGCGACATCAACAAGACAGCAATTACAAAATTCCAGAGCCAGTTTGGGGAAAAAGGTGCTTTTAGGCTAATCTCTTCAGATGAGATGAACGATCCTGAAGTCAATCCCGAAGAAGGTTTATTCTCCCATACAGATGATTATATTAAACTTACTGAAGTGGCCAGGAAATATGCCGAAATTCATGAATCTAAGCTCAACAGTAAGGAACATTACCAGGGCTTACTGGAGATCTCCAAGACAGATCCGGAGATCATTCCTCTGTTTGTCAAAACGCCCGATGGTAATTTGAGGATCATTCCTTCCCATAGTGCCGAAATGCAGATTACAGAAGGTTCTAAACTGGTTTACCTTGGCAAACAGATCACTAAGGAGATCAATAAGGAGGAAACCCGGGAGAATTTTGATGAAGCCGTAGAAGACCTGGAACCCGAAAAGGAGGATCAAAAACATTAGAGAATTTTATCACCGGAAAATAATTAACCCGAAATCCTCAATAAAAAATACCTTTCAAAAATGCCATTTTTGAAAGGTATTTTTAAATTTCAAACCAAAGTCTTGATTCTTGACTCTTGAATCTTAAAGAATTAATCGTTCAGCTTCAAAACAGCCATAAATGCTTCCTGAGGAATCTCTACGTTTCCAACCTGGCGCATTCTTTTCTTACCTTTTTTCTGCTTCTCAAGAAGTTTACGCTTACGCGAGATATCTCCCCCATAACATTTTGCGGTAACATCTTTTCGAAGGGCCTTTACGGTTTCACGAGCGATGATCTTCGCCCCGATAGCGGCCTGAATAGGAATATCAAATTGTTGCCTCGGGATCAATTCCTTCAGCTTTTCACACATTTTCTTCCCTATATCAAAGGCATTGTCCACATGCAACAGTGCAGAAAGTGCATCTACTACGTTTCCGTTAAGAAGCACGTCCACTTTTACAAGTTTTGAAGCCCTCATTCCAATAGGAGAGTAATCAAAAGAAGCATAACCCTTAGAAACAGTTTTTAAGCGATCATAAAAGTCAAAAACGATCTCTGCCAGCGGCATGTCAAAAGATAATTCTACACGATCTGTGGTCAAATAGGTCTGGTTGGTGATCTGTCCCCTTTTTTCGATACAAAGCGACATTACCGGCCCTACGAAATCGGCTTTGGTAATGATGGTGGCTTTAATATATGGTTCCTCTACGCGGTCCAGGCTCGAAGGCTCCGGCAGGTCGGTAGGGTTATTCACCAGGATCACCTGATCCCTGTTTTTATGGGTATAGGCGTGGTAAGATACGTTAGGAACCGTGGTGATAACAGTCATATCGAACTCCCTTTCCAACCGCTCCTGAATGATCTCAAGGTGCAGCATTCCAAGGAATCCGCAACGGAAACCAAAGCCCAGTGCAGCAGAACTTTCAGGCGTAAAAACCAGGGAAGCATCATTAAGCTGAAGCTTCTCCATTGACGCCCGCAGATCTTCGTAATCTTCGGTATCAACCGGATAGATCCCGGCGAAAACCATTGGTTTCACGTCTTCGAATCCGGGAACAGCTTCAGTCGTCGGATTTTTAGCATCGGTGATGGTATCTCCAACTTTTACTTCCTTGGCTTCCTTTATTCCGGTAATCAAATAGCCAACGTCTCCGGTTTTTATTTCCTCACGCGGAAATTGTTTTAGCCTTAAAGTTCCCACTTCATCGGCAAAATAATTTTTATTGGTCGCAACGAATTTAATGTTCTGACCCTTCTTGATAGAACCATTGATCACCCGAAAATAAGTTTCCACTCCGCGGAAAGGATTATAAACCGAATCAAAGATCAAAGCTCTTAAAGGTGCATCCACCTTTCCGCTTGGCGGCGGAATTCTCTCAATAATAGCAGCAAGGATCTCATCAATTCCTAATCCGGTCTTGGCACTTGCAGGTATAACATCTGAAGCATCGCATCCCAAAAGATCCACGATATCATCGGTAACTTCTTCGGGATTGGCACTTGGCAGGTCCACTTTATTCAAAACCGGAATGATCTCCAGGTCGTTTTCAAGAGCAAGGTAAAGGTTGGAAATAGTTTGCGCCTGAATGCTTTGCGCGGCATCTACAACCAATAAGGCTCCTTCACAGGCAGCAATAGAACGTGAAACTTCATAGGAGAAATCCACGTGGCCGGGAGTATCGATAAGATTCAGAATATAGTGCTCTCCTTTATAGGTATAGTCCATTTGAATCGCATGACTCTTAATGGTGATACCTCTTTCCCGCTCCAAATCCATACTGTCCAACAGCTGCTCCTGCTTCTCACGATCGGTGACCGATCCTGTGGCGTCCAAAAGTCGGTCGGCCAGGGTGCTTTTTCCGTGATCAATATGGGCAATAATGCAAAAATTGCGAATGTTCTTCATGTGTCAATTTCAGGCTTAATTTTCCTCCTTTGGAAAATCCAATTTAAAGGATACAAATATAGTCTTTTTTAAAGGCCTCTAAAGAAAACTTCATTTTCCGCACAGGGTGTCCAAAAAGGCTTTTATAGCCTAAGCTTCAGCACCTTTCAAAATTTACAGGATGCATAATTTATTCTTCTATCTTTTAAGCTTTATTTAAGAATTGCATATCTTGGTGGCTTATAATTTAAACCTCAATCCTTCCCCCGGGCATATGGAAACATCTTCTTCAACTACCGCTTCTGCCTCCAATAAATCAATTTTAATTATTGGTGCTTTATTCTTCATTTTCGGGTTTGTCACCTGGTTAAATTCGGTATTGATCCCTTACCTGAAGATCGCTTGCGAACTCAATAATTTTCAGTCTTACTTCGTGGTGACGGCATTTTATATTTCTTACCTGGTAATGGCTTTGCCTTCTGCCTGGGTCCTCCAAAAAACCGGCTACAAAAAAGGTATGTCCCTTGGCCTGTTTGTCATGGCTGTAGGCGCCCTGATTTTCATTCCCGCCGCTTATGCCCGCACTTATGAATTATTTTTACTGGGATTATTCGTTCAGGGAACGGGACTTGCTTTATTGCAAACCGCGGCAAATCCATATGTAGTGGTGTTAGGTCCTGCGGAAAGTGCTGCGAAGCGAATAAGCATTATGGGAATCTGTAATAAAGTAGCCGGAGTGTTGGCGCCGATTGTTTTGGGAGCTATTCTTTTTACTTCCGGAGATAATTTATTGGAAACTGTGGAAGCTTTAAGTGGTGCCGAAAAGGCTGCTGCCCTTGATGAACTGGCCGAAAGGGTGATCAATCCTTACCTGGTAATGATGGGGATTTTGATCCTGCTAGGCATTTGGATTTATTTTTCTTCTTTACCTGAAGTTGACGCCGATGCTGAAGATGAAGAACTGGCAAAAACCAATCTCTCCAAAAAGAGTATTTTTCAGTTCCCTCATATCTTCCTGGGAACCTTAGCCTTATTCCTTTATGTTGGAGTGGAGGTGATTGCGGGAGATACAATTATTAATTATGCTAATGAATCCCATGGCATTCCTTTAGATGAGGCCAAATTCTTCGCCAGTTTCACACTGGGAGCAATGATTTTGGGATATGTCATTGGAATTTTCACCATACCAAAATATATTTCCCAGGAGAATGCGCTGAAGGTGTCTGCTATCCTCGGACTTATTTTCGGACTGGTAGCTATATATGCTGACGGGTTTACTTCAGTTATGGCAATCGCGCTTCTTGGAATTGCAAACGCATTGGTGTGGCCTGCTATCTGGCCAATGGCACTTGCAGGTTTGGGTCGCTTTACGAAAGTAGGCTCCTCTTTTCTTATCATGGCGATTGCCGGGGGAGCGGTAATTCCGCCAATTTATGGGTTACTTGCAGATTCCTGGGATCCTCAACAGGCTTACTGGATCTTAATTCCATGTTATCTCTACATCCTGTTTTTTGCCACAAAAGGGTACAGGATCAAATCATCTTAAAAAGCTATGACTAACCGAACTACAGAACAAGCTTCCCTTTATAATCATCTGGAAAAGATGAGTACGGGAGAGATTCTGAAAAACATAAATAACGAAGACAAAAAAGTGCCGCTTGCCGTCGAAAAAGCTATTCCGCAGATAGAGACTGTAGTGGAGAAGGTTGTAGAAAAGATAAAAAATCACAACGGCCGACTCTTCTACATTGGCGCAGGTACCAGCGGCAGGCTTGGGGTCCTCGATGCTTCCGAATGCCCGCCGACTTTTGGTGTTTCTCCTAACGTTGTTATAGGATTAATTGCAGGGGGGGACAAAGCTTTGCGCAATGCGGTTGAAAATGCTGAGGACGATACAGAACAAGCCTGGAAAGACCTGCAGGAATTTAGTATTTCTAAAAATGATGTATTGGTGGGAATTGCTGCTTCGGGCACAACTCCCTATGTGATAGGGGGAATTAGAGCTGCCCGCGAAAATGGCTTGATCACTGCCTGTATCACCAACAATGCCGGTTCTCCCCTGAGCGAAGCTTCAGAATTTCCTATAGAAGTTGTGGTGGGACCGGAATTTGTTACCGGCAGCACCCGTATGAAGTCAGGCACTGCTCAAAAGCTAGTGCTTAATATGATTTCCACTGCTGTAATGATCAAACTTGGCCGTATCAAAGGAAACAAAATGGTGGATATGCAGCTTTCCAACAAAAAGCTTGTGGGAAGAGGAGAGCTCATGTTGATGGAGGAGCTTCAAATCTCTCAGCACATGGCATCGACCTTGCTTGAAGAATATAAGAGCGTTCGAAAAGTGCTTGAAGTATTTAAGAATAAACCTGAAAAATAACAATTTACAATACTATTTTTACCCGCGTAAGGTTATACCTGAATAACTTAATGTAAAAAAGATCCATGCTGAAGAAAAAGCTTTTCATCACCGCCCTGCTGGCTATTATTCTGAATCTGAGCGGATGCTCGACCAAAAAACCTGTAGCTTCCGGAAAGAAAAAGCCGCAGACTGAAAAACCTGCTGAAAAAATCACTGAAGCTTCCGAAGAAATTCCGGAGGTAACTCCCGAAGAAATAGCCCAGGAGATCCCTGCTACGCCCGAAGCTGCAAAAGAAATTCCGCAGGAAAGAGCTTTTAAGAAATCCCCTTTTGTTATGCGGGAATTTCGCGCTGCATGGATCGCGACTGTTGCAAATATCAACTGGCCCAGCAAATCGGGTTTATCAACTGCCGAACAACAAAGAGAGGCAATCGCTCTCCTGGATTTTCTTAAGGCTCACAATTATAATGCTGTGATCTTCCAGGCCCGGCCGCAGGCAGATGCACTTTACGAGAGTGAACTCGAGCCCTGGTCTTTTTTCCTATCGGGGGTGCAGGGACAGGCGCCGGAACCATATTATGATCCCCTGCAGTTCTGGCTGGATGCCGCCCATGAACGCGGACTTGAATTGCATGTGTGGCTGAATCCCTACCGGGCCCATCATTCCACCGGGGGGAAGGTGACAGAGGAATCTGCAGTAAGAAAATATCCGGATTTCATGGTTCAGCTTAAAAATGGCATGTGGTGGATGGATCCCGCAAAAAAAGCTACTCAGGACCACACATCGGCAGTGGTAATGGATATTGTGAAGCGTTACGATATAGATGGGATACATTTTGATGACTATTTCTATCCATATGCATCATATAATAAAGGGGAGGAATTTCCGGATGCTGCAAATTATGCTGCATATCAAAGAGAAGGAGGGAAGCTATCCCGTGATGACTGGCGCAGGGATAACGTGAACCAATTTGTGGAACGTATTTATAAGGAGATCAAGGCCGAGAAACCGCAGGTAAAATTCGGAATAAGCCCTTTTGGTATCTATCGTCCGGGACATCCCCGTTCCATAACAGGAATGGATCAGTACAGCGAGCTTTATGCCGATGCCCGTTTGTGGCTTAATGAAGGCTGGGTAGATTATTATTCCCCACAGTTATATTGGAAAATTAGCCAGACTGCACAGAGTTTTCCTGTATTATTGGGCTGGTGGGAACAGGAAAACCACAAGAACAGGCATTTATGGCCGGGGATAAATATTGATTTTGGGGGTGACGATCCTAATATTATTGAAACTGTTAGCCAAATCCTGATCACTCGCGGAATGCTTCCGGAAAGTAAAGGAACTATCCATTGGAGTATAGGCCCCTTGTTGAAATACAAGAATCTTTCCGCAGGAATACTGGAAAACGCATATAAAAGACCGGCTTTGGTTCCGGAATCTTCCTGGCTGACAACCGAAGTACCCGAAGCTCCCGAAGTCTTTGCTGTTAAAAAAGGAGAAGATGTTTTGATCTCGTGGGAACATCCATCTAAAAATATTTTTAAATGGGTAGTACACTATCAGTACAATGGAGTTTGGAACTATAAAATTGTTACCCGTGATGAAAACACCTTAATTTTACCTGTTAAGGTAGGTGGACATCCATTGATGAAGTATGGAGTGACTGCGGTAGACAGGGTAGGAACCCAAAGTGAATTTGAGGAAAAGCTGGTAGATTTCATCAGGATATGATCCTTTAGAAAATGGATTAATGAACATTAAGCTTAGGAGATTTGATCTCGAATTAAAGAACACCTTCAGGATTAGTCATACCTCAAGAGATTTTCAACCAACGCTTATTGTGGAGTTAAGTGATGGTGAATTTACGGGTTATGGAGAGGCAGCGGCAACTTCTTACTACGGTGTCACCGTGGAAGGAATGGTCGAAAAAATAATGGCTCTCGAAAATGTCATTTTTGAACACCTTCATAAAACTCCCGAAGAACTGTGGGAGATCACAGCTCCTTACCTAAATGACAATTCCTTTGCACAATGTGCGCTTGATATTGCAATGCACGACCTGCACGGAAAAAGAAACCATTTGCCGCTTTATAAGATGTGGGGGCTTAGCCTAATAAATATTCCGCTATCCAATTATACCATTGGAATTGATACTGCTGAAAAAATGGTGCAAAAGATCAAAGAATTTCCGTGGCCGCTTTACAAGATCAAGCTGGGAACAGATCATGATGTGGAGCTGGTAAAAGAGCTTCGGAAGCATACAGATGCTGTATTTAGAGTAGATGCCAATGCTGCCTGGACTGCTGAACAAACTATTAAAAATTCAGTTTTATTGAAAGATTTGAACGTGGAATTTCTCGAGCAGCCTTTATCTGTCAAAGACGAGGAAGGTATGGCTGAAGTTTACAAAAAGTCAGTTTTGCCGGTTATTGCCGACGAAAGTTGTATCACTGAAGCCGATGTCGACAAATGTGCCCGCTATTTCCACGGGATCAACATCAAGCTTACCAAGTGCGGCGGACTCACCCCGGCACGCCGGATGATCGCCCGCGGAAGAGAGCTGGGATTAAAGATCATGGTAGGTTGTATGACAGAGTCTACTGTGGGAATATCGGCAATCGGACATTTATTACCTTTGCTGGACTACGTAGATATGGACGGCGGAATGCTTATCAAAAATGACATAGCCGACGGGGTAAGAGTTTATGACGAAAAAACACATTTTCCGGACCGTAACGGGACGGGTGCTTTACTACTGAAATGAATAAAATACGATGATAAATTTTCGATACATCAAAAAAACCGGATTTGCAGCAGTTTTCTCTGCTCTGCTATTCACCTCCTGTGACTCCGGAACAGAAGAACAATCCGAAGTAACAACTGAAGCCGACGCCGCCATTGAAGAGGTAAGGCAGGAGTATGCGCCAGATAAGCGCGTAGCGCTTTTTAATGTAGAGGCTGAAAAAAAGGAAGATGAGCTGGTGCTTCGGGGGGAATCAAATTTACCCCAGGCGATAGAAGATCTCAAAAAGAGACTGGCAGCTAAAAATGTAAATTACACAGACAGTATTCAATTGCTGCCTGCAAAAGAGCTGGAAGGAAAGACCGAGGGCGTGGTGCAGATCTCTGTGGCCAATTTAAGATCAGAACCTTCTCATTCTTCAGAATTGGTAACTCAGGCAACTCTTGGAACTCCGGTAAAGGTTTACAAGAAAGAGGGTGGGTGGTATTATATTCAAACCCCGGACGGTTACCTGGCGTGGGTAGATTACGGCGGAGTAACACCCGTAACTCCACAGGTGCTGGAAACCTGGAGAGCTTCAGAAAAGATCATTTACCTCGAACCTTTCGGATTCTCTTATTCTGAACCTAACGACGATTCTCAGACCGTGACAGATCTTGTTGCCGGGAACATTCTCGAAGTTAAAGGTGAGCAAAATAGATTTTACAAGGTGGAATATCCAAATGACAAAACCGCATTTGTGGAAAAATCAGCTGCGCAGCCTTACAGGGAGTGGGTAGCTTCGCTGGAACCAACGGGAGAAAATCTTATTAAAACCGCCAGAGAAATGATGGGGGTGCCTTACCTGTGGGGTGGGACTTCTCCAAAAGGAATGGATTGCAGCGGTTACACTAAAACAATTTTCTTCCTAAACGGGATGGTGCTCCCCCGTGATGCTTCCCAGCAAATTGCAGCAGGGGAGGAGATCGATTCGGTTAAAAATTTCGAAAACCTGCAGAAGGGAGATCTACTTTACTTCGGAAGAAAAGCTACAGACACCACTTCAGAAAGGATCATTCACGTGGGCATGTGGATAGGCGACAATAAATTTATACATTCGATGGGGGAGGTGCATATTAGTAACTTCGATACTACCGCCACAGATTTTGATGAATATAATTACAATAGGTATTTAAGAACGAAAAGAGTATTGGGCACAAACGATGAAAGAGTTATTCAGCTGGCTCAAAGCGATTTGTTTATGACGCCTAAAGGTGAGCCTATTCGAGATTAGAAATTTTACCTTCAAAAATGTCAAATTTCTCCTCCTTTTTTCTGCTTGTTGCAATGATGATCAACCTGCCAATGCAGGCCCAAAATATCGAACCCCCGTTCCTCAAGTACACCAACAGCAAATGGGTAGATTCTATTATGAAAACCCTTTCGCCGGATGAACGCATTGCGCAGCTCATCATGGTGGCTGCATATTCTAATCGGGGAGAGGAGCACAGGCAGGAGATACTGAAGCTTATCAACGAACAGAAGATCGGCGGACTCATCTTTTTCCAGGGCGATCCGGAGAGTCAGGTGAAGTTGATGAACGAATATCAGGAGGCATCAAAAGTGCCGCTTTTGGGAGCCATCGATGCTGAGTGGGGACTGGGAATGCGCCTTGATAATACCATTAGCTATCCGTTTCAGATGGCTTTGGGTGCCATTCAGGATGAAGAGCTGTTATATGAATTAGGAACTGAAGTGGCCAGGCAGATCAAGAGAACCGGGCTGCACCTAAATTTTGCACCGGTAGTGGACGTGAATAATAACCCTAACAATCCAGTTATTAATTACCGTTCATTTGGGGAAGACAAATACAATGTGGCCAGAAAAGCTACGGCTTACATGAAGGGAATGCAGGACGCCGAACTGCTCACTACCGCAAAACATTTCCCCGGCCATGGCGATACCGATACAGATTCTCATTACTCCCTTCCGCAGATCAATCATCCGGTGGTAAGACTGGATTCGCTGGAGTTGTATCCTTTTAGAAAGATTCTTGAAGCGGGAATTGGCGGAGTGATGGTAGCACATCTTAATATTCCGGCGCTTGATTCTACGGGTGTGCCCTCTACCTTGTCGGAACCCATAATTACAGGTTTGCTGAAAGAGAAATTAGGTTTTGAAGGACTCATCGTAACCGATGCCATGAACATGAAAGGCGTGACCGATGGTAACGAACCGGGAATCGTGGATAAGGATGCCATTTTAGCCGGAAATGACTTGCTGGAATTTACAGAAGATGTACCAAAAGCAATCTCGGAAATAAGAAAAGCAATCAATCAGGGGCTAATTTCCCAGAAGGAGATCGATAAGAGGGTACGCAAGATCCTGGCGGTGAAGCAGTGGGTTGGGCTGAATAATTATGAGCCAACGGCATTGGAGAATATTCTGGAGGAGATCAATACGCCACAGGCATTGTATCTTAATCGCAGGCTTGCAGAAGCTTCCCTTACAGTACTCAAAAATGAGAGAAACGTAATGCCTGTACAGGGTTTGGATTCTTTAAGAATTGCCTCAGTTTCCTTTGGGACGATGAGAAAAACCGAATTTCAGGAAACACTCGATCTTTATGCAGGAATGACGCATTTCAATCTACCTGTGAATGCTTCGGAAATTATGGTAAAAACCCTTAGGGATCAGTTAGAGAATTACGATCTGGTGATCTCGGGCATCCATGATTTCAGCAAATTTCCGCGGAATACTTTGCGGCTCAATGAGGATGTATTGCAGCTCATAAAAGATCTGGCTTCTAAAGACAATTCAGTTTTTGCTTTTTTCAAGAACCCGTATGTCCTGAACAAGATCGACGGAATTGAAGATGCTGCCGCCCTGGTTGTAGCTTATCAGGATAGTAAGGAGACACAGGAGGTGGCAGCTCAACTTATCTTTGGCGGGATTGGTGCTAACGGTAAATTACCGGTAAGTGTGGGGGAAAAATTCAAAGCCGGTGAGGGATTGGAAGTGAAAGGCGGCATTCGTTTCAGCTATACGCTGCCCGAAGCTGTAGGCATGGATTCAGAAATACTGCATAAGCGCATCGATTCACTTATGAAGTTGGCGATGGAGATGAAAGCTACCCCGGGAGCCCAAATTCTGGTGGCAAGGGATCAAAAAGTGATTTTTCATAAAGCCTATGGAGAACACTCCTATTTTGATACCATCAAGGTTAAGAAAGATGATATTTACGATCTGGCTTCAGTAACAAAGATCTCTGCATCCATGGCTGCATTGATGGAGCTGCATGAGCAGGGAAAGTTTCAGCTGGATGGGACACTGGCAGATCATCTTCCGTTGTTTAAAAAATCAAATAAAGCTGATATTCCGTTTTCTGATATTCTTACGCATCAGGCGAGATTTCAGCCCTGGATCCCCTTCTGGAAAAACACATTTAAGAAGGACGGCAGTTATAAGAGAAGAACATTTAAGGAAACAGCTTCCGAAGATTACCCGATAAAGATCAGGGAAGGGATGTACCTTCATAAAGATTACCCGGACAAGATCGTAGAAGCGATTAAAGATTCGCCGCTGCGCGAAAAAAAGGAATATGTGTATTCAGATTTCTTTTTTATCCTGGCACCACGGGTAGTAGAAAGCAGGACAGAATTAGCTTTTCCGGAATTCCTTCAGCAGAATTTTTATAGACCTTTAGGCGCCACTTCAGTAGGATTCAACCCACAATTGTCTCCTTACAAGATCGTGCCTACAGAGCATGATTTTATGTTCAGGCAGGAGCCAATCCATGGAACGGTGCACGATGAAGGTGCGATCATGCTTGGTGGAGTTTCCGGTCACGCCGGCCTATTCGCCAACGCCAACGATCTGGCAAAACTGCTCCAAATGTACCTTAATGGCGGAGAGTATGGCGGGAAGCGGTATTTGGAGCGGGAAACCCTTCAGAAATTTACTGAGACCACTTTTCCGGAATCGGATAATCATCGTGCTTTAGGTTTTGACAAACCTTATTATAACGACAAAGGGGAAAGCAGGAATACTGCGCAGGATGCTTCCGCAGCCAGCTTCGGCCACACAGGCTTTACCGGAATTATGGTATGGATGGATCCCAGGCAGGACCTGTTGTATATTTTCCTTTCAAACAGGGTTCACCCCACAAGGGATAATCCCAGGTTGTACAGCCTTAATACCCGCACAGAAATTCACCAGGTGCTATATGACGCTATTAAACAGAAATAGCAAAAAGAGAAGGAAATTATCAGCAACAAAAAATTCAAATTAATTGCAGACTATCTAACCGATCTTTTTTCCCTGACCCGGTTAAAAGCTTTTCTGCTTATCCTGCTTTTTCTGCTCACAGGAGAATTGATAAGTTACTTTTTAAATCTTCCCATAGCAGGAAACATCCTTGGGATGGTAATTCTTTTTGTAGCGCTAAAACAGAAGTGGGTAAGGTTAAGCGCAATCAAACCGGCATCAGATAAACTACTGGAATTTTTGGTGCTGTTCTTCATCCCCTACGGAGTGGGATTAATGGTTTATTTTGATCTCATAAAGGAGTACTGGTTCCCTCTTTCAATAGCAGTGATCGCCAGTACGTTGCTCACGTTGTATGTTACCGGGATCATCCTTCAAAAATCAGGAAGATGACGGATTATTTCCTGCTACCGCTTTTCGGGATTGCTCTTACTATCCTTTTCTTTTTTGTTTTTGGCCGCGTGGGAAAATTGAAGATCGTTCTATTGAATCCGGTGTTGCTCACTATTATTGCGATCATTTTATTTCTAAAATTCTCTAACATCAGTTTTGAAACCTATAATGAAGGTGGAAAATTACTCACCTATTTCCTTGGACCGGCAGTAGTTGCTTTAGGAGCATATTTCTATGAGAAATATGAAGAGCTACGAAAGGATCTAAAACTGTTTTCAATTGCTGTGATCTCCGGCGGAATTTGTGGTGTGGCGAGTATTGTGATTTTCCTGCTGGTACTGGGAATGCCGGAATTTTTAATTCAGTCATTAGCAGCGAAATCTGTGACCACTCCCATTGCCATTGAGATCACCAGAACTGTTGGTGGAATTCCGGATATTACTGCGGGAATAGTAATTGCTGTCGGCATTTTTGGAAATGCTTTTGGCATCTTCTTTCTAAAGCTATTTGGGATAACAGATAAAAGAGCACTGGGTGCAGCCCTTGGAACAGCTGCGCACGGAATAGGTACAGCCAGGGCGATCGAAGAGGGAAAGATCCCCGGAGTTTATAGCGGAGTTGCGATGTGCTTAAACGGAATAGTGACCGCGGTTTTTACTCCCTTTTTGCTTTCGTTGCTATTATAAAAACACCATCGAAAAAACCAATTTTGCTATTGGATTATCGGCAAAAACATAGATGGTAAGAGTTCCTATAAATCCTCAGGAAATCTTTCATAATTTCTTATGTGTTAGCAAAAATGCTATATTTGTTTGATTTTGTTAACATTATCCAGCACTAACCAACCATTTTTGCATGTTCAAAACATACAGCTCCCCACTGTTCCTGATACTTTTTTTGTGTTCTTTTTCAGTTTATAGTCAGCATTCCGTCGAAGGGAAAATTGTTGATAGCAACAGAGATCCTGTAGCTTTTGCCAATCTCATTTTACTTAATGCCCAGGATTCAACCACCGTTTATAAGGGTGCCGTTTCTTCGGAAAACGGAAAATTCAATTTTACCGATGTCGAACCGGACGCATACCTTTTAAAGGTAAGTTTTGTTGGCTTCAGGGATCACCTGAAGCAGATCAAGGTATCAAAAAATGAAAATTTAGGCACTCTTGTGTTGAGTGAAGACACTGCTGCTCTTGCCGAAGTTTCCATCAACTATAAAAATCCTTCAGTAAAGCGAGAGGTAGACCGACTGGTATTTAATGTTGAAAACACCACCCTTTCCCATGGTAGTTCGTGGGATATTCTTAAAAAGACCCCCGGCGTCATTCTTTCGGGAGAAAATTTAACGGTGCGAAATCAGGGGGTGCAGGTTTATATCAACGACCGCAAAGTGCAATTGACAGCTTCAGAATTACAGACCCTGCTGGAGAATTATTCCGCAGAAAACATTAAATCTATTGAGGTGATCACCACCCCTCCGGCACGTTATGATGCCGAAGGTGGGGCAATCCTGAATATTATCACCTCCAAAAGCATTGCTCCAGGGTATAAAGGAAATGTAAATGCAGCCTGGACCCAGGCGATCTTTCCGAAGTATCAGTTAGGGACCAGCCATTACTATAAAACCGAAAAATTGAATGTTTTTGGAAACTACAGCTTTTCCCCGCGTAAAGAATTTAAGGAAGATGAGAGCTATATCAATTTTATGGATGACATGGGAAATACTGTTAGCCGTTGGGATACCGATTTTGAGCGCACAACAAGATCCCGTGGTCACAGTGCCAATCTCATGCTCGACTATGACTTTAACGATAAAAATGTTTTGCATTTCACTTCCAGTCTTAGCTTTTCCCCAAATAAAACCTTTGACAATACAGTTTATTCCAGGATACGGGAATCGGGAAATGAAGATAATAGTCTTCTTACTGAGAGTTCGCTGGATGATGATCTTTCTAATGTTGCTCTTGATTTAGAATATAAACATCTTCTAGATAAAGCAGGGGCAGAGGTATCTGCAAAGGTGCATTACACACGTTTTGACCAGAACAGGGACCAGGCCATTTTTACTACCTTCCAGGAATTTGATGGTCCTTTAGACGAGAACAGTTTCTTTACAGATGCAGATCAATCCATTAATATTTATACGGCCCAATTAGATTACATCACCCCAATAGGAGGTACCAGCTTTGAAAGCGGACTAAAAGCATCTATAATCGATTCGGAAAGCCGAATTGACTATATGGGTGCATATCCCGATATTGAGGAAGGAGCGTTGCAGTGGGATGAATTTTTATATGATGAGAAGATCTATGCCGGCTATGTGAGTATTGCGAAAGATTGGAGCAAATGGAGCGCTAAGGCTGGACTTAGAGGGGAATATACAGATCGTACAGGAGATTCCCGTTCCATGGAGCAGATTGATGACCGGGAATATTTTGAACTTTTCCCGACTTTCTACCTGCAGCATAATTTCAATGAAAATCACAGCCTCACTTTTGACTATAGCAGGAGAATTCAGCGACCGCGATACGAAAGTTTAAATCCCTTTCGCTACTATCTTAATGAATTCGATTACAACGCCGGAAATCCAAATCTGGAAGCTGCAATTATCAACAGCTATTCATTGAGCTATGGGCTCAAAAATGCTTATTTCTTTGACCTTTTTTACACCGATAGCGGTAATACTCCAGAGACACTAAGTTTTCAGGACAATGAAAGCCGCATCATAAGAAGAGTAAGTGCCAACCTTTTGGAAAGCACCAGCTACGGAATTCAATTTAGTCACGGAAGATCCATTAAAAACTGGTGGTACACCTATATTTATTTCAACGGTTTTAACGAAGAACGCACCTTCCTCGCCCTTGAAAGTGGGAATGTACCTGTTACTATTGAAATCGACGGATTTTATGGAAGCCTTTATAATAACTTTATCATCTCCAAAGACGGAACTTTTTCCGGAGAATTAACGCTTACCCATGTCTCCAAATTTTTAAGCGGATCCTATATTATGGACCCTTTTACCACCCTTTCTGTAGGTCTAAGAAAGACACTTTGGAATAATCGTGCTGAAGTAAGTTTAAATTTTGAGGACATCCTTGATGAAACCAACACCTGGTTAAGATCCCAGTACCTCAATCAGGATAACGGCTACTTCGCTCAACCGGAAAGTCAATATGTGAGGGTAGGGTTTAAATATAACTTCGGAAACTTCAGGCTTAGCGACAATCAGCGGGCAATAGATGCTGCGGAAAGAGACAGACTGTGAAAGGTATAAGGTTTAAGGAATAAGGACAAATGTATAAAAAAGTTTTAGGCTTAATACTGTTTTCCTCAACCTTTGTAGTTGTGCTTTCCTGTGGGAGCGGAACTGAGACTGTCTATAAGTCGAATACAGGATCAACTGAAAATATAAAAAACATATCCTATTTCGCACCCGTCTACTCCTTTAAAGACCATGAAAGTTCAACTTCCCGAAAGGGGAAGTATCTGGTGGTTTACACCAATCATGCAGCTGATTCATTGTTTCGGGTGGAAAGTGAGAGATACCGTATACGAAAAAAAATACTTCCTGAAGACCAGGAGGTGTCGCTAAAGATCCTCATGGAATTAGATTCCCTGTTTGAAGAGGTTATAACGAGAGAATCCATTAAAGATGTACAGATCCCTCCGGTACTGTCATCTCTTTTAAATGACAGTTCTGAACAATATTTTATGGGAATTCTAGTAACCCCGGAAATGTACCGACAGCATTCCGAATTTAAATCCATTACGTATCATCTTCTGATTATGGATTCGGTCACCGACCGAGTATCCTTCTATGGACGCTCTTCCAAGAGAAAAAGGAATGGATATGTAGAGCGTTTTAATAAAAATATGGAAGAGATCTATAAATCTATGGAGTGAAAAATTGCAGGATACTTCACTTGATAAGCTATTTCCGGTTTTCACCTTCTTAATCACTCTCTCCAGGATTGGTTGTGACTCCTATTATATTTCTGTTTTAGTCAATTATTTTATAAAAGCAGCTGATCCTTACTGTACTTCCGACGATGTCTTACAAAGAAATTTTCATTATTTTTGCAGCCTGAAAAACAGTTGTTTTGGCGAAAATAGGAAACATAGATGTAGGAGAATTTCCGTTGCTGCTTGCACCAATGGAAGATGTGAGTGATCCGCCGTTTCGTGCTTTGTGCAAAGAGCAGGGGGCAGATGTGGTTTATACCGAATTTATTTCTTCCGAAGGGCTAATTCGGGACGCTGCTAAAAGCGTTATGAAACTCGATATCTACGAAAAGGAAAGACCCGTCGGGATCCAAATTTTTGGAGCTAATCTGGATTCCATGCTGCAATCGGTAGAGATCGTCGAGAAATCGGTACCCGATATCATCGATATCAATTTTGGTTGTCCGGTGAAAAAGGTCGTTTCCAAAGGTGCCGGGGCAGGAATATTAAAGGACATTCCGTTGATGGTTTCTCTTACCGAAGCCATGGTGAAACACACCAAACTTCCAATTACAGTTAAAACCCGCCTTGGTTGGGACCAGGATTCAATTAAGATCATTGAAGTGGCTGAAAGGCTTCAGGATGTGGGGGCAAGTGCAATATCGATCCATGGGCGTACCAGGGTGCAGATGTATAAGGGAGAAGCAGACTGGAGACCAATAGCCGATGTAAAGAACAATCCGAGGATGCATATTCCTATCTTTGGGAACGGCGATGTCGACACACCTAAGAGAGCTATGGAGATGCGTGATAAATTCGGGCTTGACGGTGCTATGATAGGCAGGGCAAGTATTGGCTATCCCTGGTTCTTTAGAGAAGTAAAACATTTCTTCAAAACAGGAGAACACGCCGCACCTCCAACTTTAGAGGAGCGCATAGACGCCGCGCGTCGCCACCTGCAAATGTCCATTGACTGGAAAGGCGAGAAGCTGGGAGTATTTGAGACGCGTAGACATTATACCAACTATTTCAAGGGAATTCCGCACTTTAAGGAGTACCGCCAAAAAATGGTCACAAGTGACGATGCCGCCGATGTTTTTGCCGCCTTTGATGAGGTGGAGAGAGACTTCGCAGGCTACCAATTCGCTTAAGCGAAAATTCCAGGCATTTATCCGCCGGAGCTTTTCGCGCAGGAGGGTCAAAATCCAAAGCACTGAAATCCAAAGCACCAAAATCAAAAGCACCAAATTCCATGAGCCAAATTCCAAGGCGTTTATGGGCCCTTATGGGTAATTGGGGTTAGGTTAAATTGAAACAGCCTTAAATCTCAAACTCCGGATTCTAAAAATACCTTTTCCCGCGGGCTTTACGGAAGCTTAGGGCCTTAGCGTGAATTCTAAAATGGTTGATGTATGAAATGGAGAATGGTTTCCTGTCTCTTACGGGAAATTTTATTTTTCTATCGTCTACCGTCTACCGTCTAAGCAAGTGCTTTCTTGCTTCGGCTGGCAGCGATATATGAGGCCAGCATCCCCAGGGAAGTGATGGTGACAATTACCAGTACAATATTTTGCCAGGTGATGCTAACAGGATAGGCCAGGTTAGGAGTGATCATCACAAGATCATATTCAAGTTGCAGGTAAACCAGAAGAATAGAAAAGATCAGGCCAAGGCTACCACCCAGGAGCGTGAGGAAAACTCCCTGGGTAAAGAAAACATTCTTTATTTGATGCGGAGTAGCGCCAAGACTGTGTAGCGTTTTTATATTCTCCCTTTTGTCGAGGATCACCATGATTATTGAGCCTACCACATTAAATAGGGCGATGATCAATACCAGCGTAAATATCAGATAGACAGCAAGATTTTCGGTATTCAGCATTTTGTAAAGGGCATCATTAAGTTGCGCCCTGTTCTTGATCTCCACTCCATCTTTTATAGCTGCCTGTACTTCATTTTTAACCGTTTCGGGGTCTGCGCCGGGCTCTAGTTTTAATTCTAATCCGGTGATTTCTGTAGGCTTCAGGCTTAAAAGATCCCGGGCGAAATCCAAAGAAGAATAGACAAATTTATCGTCCAGCTCTTCATTGATACTGTAAATACCGGAAACCACTACATTTTCAGAATTAAAAGCGCGGGTAGGATCGAGTACCTGTCCGGTTCCCGGGCGTGGAACAAGTACCTCCAGCAGGCTCATGTAATCAAATACTCCCAAATTCAGGTCGCGGGAAATATTACTTCCTATCACTACCTGTGATTCAGTAGGGTGAAACCAAACTCCGCGGACGAGCGCGCTGTCCAGCTGATTCACTTTCAGGAAATTCTCGTCTACCCCTTTAATATAAGCTGTTTTGTTCTTAGACCTGAAATCAAGGAAAACCCGCTCTTCAATAACTTCTGAAAAAGTGGAAATGCCGGAGATAGTTTTAAGCTGATCTTTTTCAGCTTCAGAAAAATTAAAAGTCTTGCCACTTGCAGGCAGCACCTTTAGATCGGGGTCATATTGATTGGAAAAAGAAAGGCTGAAATCTTTGAGTCCGCTAAAGCCCGAAAGCACGATGAAAAGTGCAAAAGCCCCTGCAAAAACCCCAATAGCTGCAATAATGGTAATGATATTGATAGCATTGCTGCTACTCTTGGAGAACAGGTACCTGCGGGCTATGTAAAAGGGGAAATTCAAGTCTTATGATTTTTTCCGTCTCGCAAGCAGGTCCGGCTGTTCGATAGGGTTATCTTCGCCTTTAATAGATTTTTCGATGTTTTCAATGTAGTCGAGCGAATCATCAATGAAGAATTCCAGGTTCGGCATTCTGCGTAATTGATTTTTGGTACGCAATGCTACTTCATGCTTGATCTTTGGCTTTACCTCGGTGAGTTCTGCCAGAATTTCTTTGGCATTTTTGGCCGGAAAAATACTGATGTAAGCTTTGGCCTGAGAAAGATCTGTGGTAACCTTTACTTTAGAAACAGAGATCAAAATTCCCGTTTTACCCGCATCACGCAAATGAGCCTGAAGAATTTCGGCCAAATCCCGCTGTATTACTCCTCCTATTTTTTTTTGTCTGTTCGTTTCTTCCATGCTACAAAAGTAGAACATTTACCGCTTAAAATCTTAAAATATGCGTTAATAGCTTTGGGTTATGGCTGCAAACACATCTGACTTTTTATCTTTATTCTTTAAATGCTTTGTCCTGCAGGTCAGGTAAAGTAGATTGTAATTATATAAAAATGAATTTCTGAAAATGAAAAATATAGAACATATAGGCATAGCGGTTAAAGATCTTGAGGCGGCTAACGAAGTTTATGCGAAACTGCTATGTACAGAAAGCTACAAGTCTGAAAAAGTGAGGAGCGAAGGAGTGGAAACTTCTTTTTTCAAGGTGGGCCTGAACAAGATCGAACTGCTGGCCGCAACTTCTGCCGATAGCCCCATCGCTAAATTTATTCAGAAACGAGGGGAGGGAATCCATCATATCGCTTTTGAAGTGGAGGATATTAGAGCAGAAATGAAGCGGCTGAAAGAAGAGGGATTTGAATTGATCTCCAAGCGGCCTAAAAAAGGTGCAGACAATAAACTGGTAGCATTTCTACATCCAAAATCGGCAAACGGAGTTTTGGTGGAGCTATGTCAGGAAATTACAGACAGCACTATTCCTATTGGGGATGAGGTGTGGGAGGATTTATAGCCACTAAAAAATATAATTTTTGAAACACTTGTTAAGTAAGGTGCAAAGTTTTAAATTTGCGCCCTCTTAAGCTCATTGAGCCGGTCCTATAGCTCAGTTGGTTAGAGCACCTGACTCATAATCAGGTGGTCCCTGGTTCGAGCCCAGGTGGGACCACATCAGTAAAGACGAGGCCTCCGAGAAATCGGAGGCTTTGTTGTTTTTAAGTGGGTACAACATAGGTACAACATTTTGTTGGATTTGAGTATCTGTAAATCTTTCAGATAGGGCGATGGGTCCAACTCCGATTATTAAGCCTATGTTCAGCTAAATGATTTAGAAATGGTTATGTGTTTTCCATAGAACTTTCTTTCCTCGCATTTCTCAACTAAGTACAAGGTGGCTCAGGAGTCATAAATCTGGTCTGGCGCCCCTTTTGAACGTAACACATACCTTATAAAGCGTTTTTGGCTAAACTGTATTCGCAAGTTGCTGAATATTCTGCGAAAACCAGAAATCGAACGCTAGCGTCTATTTGGAGAAAGAGAAAGAAAATGGAAGCTCTATGAAAATGTTGCTTGTATGCTATACAAGACTTTTTCTTTCAACTTGATCTTGAATTCTTGTAAAATGAATCGAAAGTTTCAGAAGGAACAGGTAGGAGCCATAGTCGCTTAAAGTAAAAACCCTTCTTTCAGTTACTTTTTCTCTTTCTACAGCCTCGTTAGGAAGATTGCAGACTCGGTCCAAAAAAACTATTGAGTCTTTCAATTTATCACCTAAACTTGGTAAATAAAAAACTTGAGTTATTTCCTGTTTTTTAATTGCATCAATATGACTCTCAATTTGCTGTGGGTTCTTTTTGGAGTTAGACAGAATCGTCTTCCGGTATTTATCTAATTCTATTATAGGCGCATACACTATCCGTGAGGGAAAGTTTCTTTTGTTTGCAGGATCAATGTCGCAGGTATTTGAGAGAATAATGCTCTTTGCTGGTTTCATGGTCTTGTCCGGAAGATTTACAACAAGCATATCTTTAAGACCGTCTCCCTGATAAATTACATCTGAATCCTTCAAGAAATCAGTATACAGCCTCGAATCCATGTTGTGTGGAAATTTTCGAAGGCTATCGTATAGTTCTTTTTCAGAATCCGTCGATAAATATTTTGGTAAGTAAATTTTGACCTCGTCCAGAATCATATTAAGTCCCAGAAATTCTCATTTACGATATCTACATATTCGCTGTCCAAATCTTTCGAATTCTTAATTAAATCGTTTGAGAATTTTAAGATAGTTTGAATTTTAGACGACTGGCTATCCTCATCTAAATAATAGTCACTGGATGGATTAAATGCTGAGTCCTTCCAATCGCCCCTCATAGTTAAATGATGCTCGTAATCTGCTCGCATTACAGGAATGTTTGCATCAGAAATGTCGTAAGATAAAGAAAGTACGCTTGAACTTATGGTCGCAAGTACAACGATATTTGATAAAGAACTATTTGAAGAATTACCAAGCATTTAATAAATAGGTTTTAAGGTTTTGAGAAAATCTTCTTTAAGAAGGCTGAAAAAAAGTTCCTTTTCTTTCTGATGGCCGGTGTTAATTAAATCTTCCTTCTTTTCGAAAAAGTTATTAGTGTCAAAGCTAATAAAGGTATCAATATCAATTATTGATCCAGATTTTCCATTCATATTTGCGTTGTTTGCAATCTGTAATGTACTTCGGAAATCTCCTTGATCAAACTCCGTCCGAACAACGGTATTATTGTACTTGACAGGTTTTTCACCAAGATTGACATTTAGATTTACTAATTTAAAAACATCCTCTTGGAAGAAATTTATGTACCGGATACCAATCCTTGAAACTTTATTTATGATTCCTACCTGTTCAACCTTCGACAGGATTCTATAAATCTCTTCTGAGAAACGGGTCCATCCTAAATAGTTAGGATGTGAGCTAATGGTTAATACGTCCGGACCAATCTGGACTATAAAATTCTCTGATTTAACTCTGTAATGCGGTTTGAACCTTAAGTTTGGATCACTTGATCTTACAGGCTCTGGTAGTTGTTGAATTGGTAAATTTTCGACACTTTCAAATTCCGGTTGAAGAGAATTATAAATTAAACCGAAGACAGCATTAGAATTGATTTTTGTGGAAAATCTTATCTCCACGAGCGCATCCACAATTGGGCAAGGATCTATCCTCTTGGGTAACTTCATTCCTTTTTCAACTAAAGAACCTAGGTCCATGAAAATAATGATATCATTGTTCTTTTAAGTATAAACTTAAAATCTGAATATGCTACGAAGTTAATGTTTTTATTTGATTTTTTATAAGGTCAAATCTTATGATCTTAACTTTATAAAGTTCCCACCGCAAATCCCAAGGTCCCTACGCCAATATCGCCTAGAGTCCACAACAGGTTATTCTTTGGATTTCCATCCAGTGTCGTTTTCACCTTTCCCACCGTTACATAACTTTTGCGACCATTCCATTCACCATTCTCACCAAACAAAAAGGAATTCTGCATACAGCAAAGAAAGGGTGAAAAAAATTAAATTCACAAGGTTGATTGGGTAGTAGTATATTTCCAACCGTAGCCATTTCGGTACCGTTAAAAAAACTACTTTTTTAAAACCGGACGTTATCTTCCTATTTATCGGAAATACAATGAGTTTGCTGATTTGTAGAGAATTTCTTATTTCACTATTCTCTTTTCTGTTAAATCTCCCATTCAGTAACCTTTAGTTTCTTTCTTCTCAATTAGTTTGTTTTCTAAACCAATTTTATTCGTTATGGAAGAAAACAAAAAAATTGAGCGTCTCCTTATTGATATCAAGGGCCTCCTAGGAACCAATAAGAAAGTAATGAACGTGGATGATCTGGCTCAGTATACTGGTCTCTCAAAAAGTAAGATTTATAAGCTTACCCACTTGAAGCTTATCCCTGCCGGTAATAATCCGAATATTCGTCAGAAGTTTTTTGATAAAGACAAGATAGATGCCTGGTTGTTGGGGGAGCCAAATCTCTCCGATGAATTCCTTGAGCAGCAGTTCAACAAAAGTCTGTTGAAAAACCGGAAGTAGCCTCTTGGCTAATACTAATCCTAATGTATAATATGATGAAAAAGGCATGCTATATCCGGGTAGGTACTTGTTACTATAAAATAGTGCAACTGCCCACCATCTCCGGTAATTTTAATGAGATCCTGGTTCCATGGAATATTGAGACTCTACGTAATGATCACGGAAAAGCTTTTATTGGAACCATTAAAAGATATGACGGCTTTACTTGTATTCCAGGTCATAAAAACTTTCAACAGGAATGCCATGGATTTTACAATACCTATTCTCCATTGCCTTATAGTCCTAAGGAAGGAACTATCGATTTTTCACTTCGGTTTATGAAACACATTTTTGGAGGGCAAGCAGAACTGGGGCTTGATTATCTGCAGCTGTTATACTCCAATCCCACCCAGATGTTACCTATTTTATGTTTGGTGTCCAAAGAAAGGGTTACCGGTAAGACTACTTTTCTGAAATGGTTAAAAGCTATTTTTGAAAACAACCTGACATACCTTACTAATGATAACTTCAGTAGCCAGTTCAATATAGACTGGGCAAACAAACTTCTTATTTGTATTGATGAAGTACTATTCAACAAGGAGGAGCTTACCGAAAGGATCAAATATCTGAGCACCACTAATTTTAACAAATTGGAAGCCAAAGGCAAAGATAAACGAGAGGTTGAATTTTTTGGAAAATTCATCCTTTGTAGTAATAACGAAGATGGTTTCATTAAGATCGATAGTGAGGAGACCCGCTTTTGGGTATTGAAGATACCTTCCCTTAAAAATGAAGACACTCATTTCCTGGAGCAACTTGTAAATGAAATTCCTGCATTTCTATATCATCTTGAAAATCGGGAGTTAGCCACTACTCATAAGACTCGAATGTGGTTTACTCCGGATCAGGTGAGGACGGTTGCTTTAAATAATCTTATGCAAAACAACCGTAATCGAGTAGAGAAGGAACTTGTAAGTATGCTTCTCAACGTGATGGATACTTTTGACATGGATGAAGTAGATATGTGTCCTTTAGATGCTTTGCAGGTCCTAAACAGGACCCGGATTAAAACCGACCTCACCCAATTGCGCCAGATCTTAAAGAAGGACTGGAAACTGCGGAACCAGGATAATTCTTTGAGCTATCAAAAGATGGTAATATGGAGTGACGGCGGGCTGGCGTTGACAGATGCCAAGGGACGTTATTACACCATTACGAAGTCTTACCTGCAGCAGAACTTCACAGAGGATCAGAAAATTGATGAAACGATGAAGTTTGATGATTTCTGTGAGGGAAGTATTTGAGGGCTCCCGGTAAATAATTGCTGGCAAACAAACCTTTTAGAAATCCAACAGAAGAAAAAAGACTTATAGTATTTCTTTTTTTTAGCTGAAATGATGAATAATAAGTATGAAACGGGTAATGACACTGGTGGTTTCAGGCTTCATCAGTTTCTCATCGTTTGTTCATCAAAACAAAGTGATGCGAAAAAATAGACGACATCTGTGTTTAAAAAGAATTAATCGAAAAAGAAATGGAAGCATCCTCAAGCTGCGAAAGAGCCCGTAATATTTGCATCGTAAAAACGCTGGCAAAATTAGGGCACTTTCCCATCAGAAAATCGGAGAAAGAAGCTTGGTTTCTGAGTCCCCTGCGGTCAGAAACCCAAGCATCTTTCAGCGTCTCTTTGATTAAGAACCTATGGTATGACTTCGGAATTGGAAAAGGAGGTTCAGCTATAGATCTAATCATGGCATTGGAAAACTGCTCAGCTTATGAAGCAGCTCAATCTCTTCAGGAAAATATTCCGCTTTCTTTTAGCCCGGAAAAAATTTCTGACAAAAGAAACTCTGTTCAGATAAAACAAATCAATGAATTAAAACATCCCGCTCTTATCCAATATCTAACTTCAAGAAAAATTCCCCTTCAAATAGGACAAACTTTCTGCCACGAGGTATGGTATTATCTGAACAACAAAACCTATTTCGCAATTGGTTTGAGTAACGATGCAGGAGGTTATGAGCTAAGGAATAAATTCTTCAAATGCTCTACCTCTCCTAAGACCGTTTCGACCTTCTTAAGAGGTTACAAGAGACTGGTGATTACTGAAGGCATGTTTGATTTCCTATCCCTGAAAGTGCTGGATGATGAGCTTTTTTCTTCCTCGGATATTGTTGTGCTGAATTCCATTGGAAACATCAACCTTATCCCGGAAGAATGGAATCATTATTCAGAAATATATCTTCTCCTGGATAACGATCAGGCAGGAAGAACTGCTACCAAACAACTTCTGAAGAAGTTTTCTAATGCCGTTGATGAAAGTCAATTCTACTTCGACTTTAAGGATCTCAATGATATGCTAACCCATGGAAGAACGAAAACATGACAGAAAGAAACCTATAGTTATAGATGTTTCTAAACTAGATCCTGCTGCTGAAGGATTATCTATAGAACAAATAGACACTTCCTTAGAAGAACATCCTTCTATTGAAACTGATTCTAATTCAAGATGTGTGCCTGTGGGCACAAAAATGATTGCTCCCGGTGGTCGCAATAAAAAAGAGATGTTTAAGGCAAAAAGGGAATTCGTGAAGTTTCGATGTTCCGTCTACGAAAAGAAGCTGCTGTACATCAAAGCCAATAGAAGCAGGCTTAGCGTAAGCGAGTTTTGTCGCAGGTCCATATTTAACCTGGAGATAAAAGAAAGACTTTCCGATGATCAAATAGAGATCATGAAGACCCTCAGCAAGTTCCACAATAACTTCAAATCCATTGGCAACATGTTCCGGAAAAAAGATCCGAAGCTTACTGCGGCAACCTATGCCCTGGCAGACCAGATAAAACAACAACTTGAAAAGCTTCAGAAATGATTGGCAAAGGAAAATCAATCTCCCACACCCGGGCATCCATGGCCTACGGATGGAACCAGGAGAAGAATGCTGAGGTGGTATATCGGCAATACCTTACCGGTGACAATCCAAAAGAGATCAGCCGAGAATTTCAGCTGATCCAGGAACAGAACACCAATTGCAAAAAGAATACCCTGTCATTCGTTTTGAGCCCAACTATTGAAGATGGAAAGCAACTGCAGAAAAAGGAGCTGCAGAAAATATGCAGCAGCTTTATGGAGAAAATGAACTTGGGAGAACGACAGGCAATTGCTTTTGTGCACCGGGACAAACAGCACCTGCATATACATCTTTACGTGAACAGGATCGATTTTAACGGTACGGCATACAACGACAGCTTTATTGGAAAACGCAGCCAGCAGGCAGCTGAAAAAGTAGCTGAACAATATCATCTGACCACTGTACGTCAACTACAGGTTGAAAAAGAATTTAATCTCCGGGATATACGGTCAGAGATCAAGCGGCGGCATGACATTACCATGAAGAATTTTAAACCCCGAAGCTTTGCAGATTACATTAAAGCCATGGAAACAAATAGGGTGAAGGTGATTCCCTGCATCAATAAAGCTAACAAGTTGCAGGGTTTCCGTTTTGAGTTTGATGGCTATAACCTCAAAGGAAGCGAGATCCACAGATTAATGAGCGGCGGAAACATCGGAAAAGCTATGGCTGCCCAGGTTGGGGTTAAGCCATTTTTGAAAGACAATGAACAGCTGAATATTGCAGGTAAAGCAGTCCAACTTTCAAACCGATTAACCCTGAGTATTGCAAAACAGGTAATCAAAAGAATTATAAGTCAGGGATTTGAATACTAAACATGCGATTATGACAAAATTAGAGGAATTATCGGAACTGCTGGTTTCAGAAATTAGAAACTTTGAAGAGGTAGTCAAAAAGCTGGAGGAGATCCGGAAAACTAAGATTCAATTAGATCTTCAAAATTTGCAGAAGTTATTGACGGAGCACAAACAGGGCATAGAACGAATTATTATTCAGAATGAGAAATATCTCGAAATCTCGGAGACAATGAATAAAGAAATCAAATGCTATTTTAGAAAAGGAACATTTTTTTTCGCAGCCGGTTTAGTCATCAACCTTTGTTCCTGCCTGACAGTTCTTTACTTTTTATTGAATTAGAAAAAGGACAGATTAAGATTCGAAAAAAATAAACTAAAGAGATTTATTTAAATCAAGATAATAACCATAACATTTTAAAAAAATAAGCAGAAATGAAATCAAAGGTCTTCACAAGAGAGGAATTGTACAACCTTGTTTGGTCAAAATCTTTAAAAGAGATTACTGAAGAATTCCTCGTCTCTTACCACAGTTTTAAAAGAATTTGTAAAGACAATCAAATTCCCTTACCACCTCAAGGTCATTGGTCTAAGAAAAGATTTGGGAAAGAATCTCCACCACCTCCCTTACCTGTTTCGGACAAATACGAGAACATCAACTTGTACATAAGAACACAGGGTGATAAGAGAGATTTAGGGTCTTTAAATTACTTTGACAAGAGAAAAATTAAAATTGAAAATGATCCTCTTGTAAACCTGAAGGTTCCAAAAAAACTTCCAAAAAAATTAGATCCCATAGTATCTGCAACGAAATCCTCCCAACCAGTGAATCATCCCAGGGAAAATGGAATTTGGGACTTCACTAAGAGATATAGCTACGGAAAAATTGCTGTTTCTGCTTCTGAGAAGGTTTTTTCAAGAGCTCTTAGAATTATTCATACCCTCGTTAAAGCCATCAAAGCTAGAGGACACAGTTTTTCGTTTATCTATAATCGATCATATATTGTAATTGATGGTATAGAACTGGCTGTACGCTTCAGGGAAAGGCATAAACGAATTATTTACACGGATGAATATGGCCATAGAAGTAGTAAACTTGAACCAATTGGTCTGATAACTTTAATTACCGGAGAGTATTCTTCCCGCAAAGAATGGAATGAATCTGAAAATCTTCCTCTGGAAGAAAAACTATCACAAATAATAACCTGGTTAGAAATTGCTGCTGAGGAGGAACTTCGACTTAAAACTATAAATGATAAAATACAAAAAGAAAGACTTGTTCAAGAAAAACTAGAACAAGAAAGAGCTGAAATTCGGAAAGCAGAAGTAAACAAATTAAAGAACCTTATTGCCCAATCACGCCAGTGGTAAGAGGCCCAAAAATTAAGGGAGTATTTAAATTATCTAACACTGGTGTCCTCGAAGAAAAAAGAATTTCAGTCCGGAATTGAGGAGCTTATTAAATTCGGATTGGACAAAGCAGACTGGTTGGATCCAACAATTATAAAGAAAGATGAAATACTAGAAGGTGTCAATCCCTATGATTTTTTTTGATCCTCAAGGGTTAGCGATGGTCATAGACTAGGTTATAAAAAATCAGAGTTTACATCTTTTCAGTGACATGAAACAAAATTGGTAGTAATATAATGAAGGAACAAAGATCTATCGATATAGGCCAGGATCTTTTTTATTGTTCTATATATAGGAGTTACTGTTATTTTAATAGACTTAATGACAATTTTTTTACACCTTTTCCCTTCCTTACTTTAAGAAAATATTTAGATTTACAGGAATAGTTTAATTGACTATTCTGCAAATCTCGTGTGAATTCATCTCACCGCTTAAAGTCTATGTATCAAAGGTATTTATTTAATTTTAATGTACAACACCGATATTAATATACTGGGAGGAATTCCTGATTATAGCTTAATCTATGCTGCTTTACCCCTTTTGGTGGAAGGTAAAGACGATTTGCATGAATCCCTGGTAAAAAACAATGAATTTGACTTCAGGACAGAAAGATCCCGGATAAGATTTTTCACTTTATTGACATCGGCATTTATAAGTGATAAAGCTGAAATAAATGAATTGTCCTCACAACTTATTCAGCACCTGGGGAATGATGAAAAATCCCGGGCTCTTGTGCTTTTCTGGTTGTTCAGTTTAAATAACAAGCTCTTCTATGAATTAAACCGTGATGTTTTTTTAAAATATTTTTTCCAGGGAAGAGCTGAATTGCCAAAATCTGATGTGATCGCTTACCTTAAAGATAAACTGGCCACTAACGAAGAAATGAAAGGAAGATGGACCGAAAGCACCATTAATACAGTTGCTTACAAATACCTTTCTGTGCTTAAAAGATTGCATCTGCTGGAAGGAGTGAAAAAGAAAACTTTTTGCTTTGTGAGGGTGAGTGATGAAATGTTAGCTGTATTTGTACATTTCTATACCTATAGTAACAGGAATAATAACAATATCCTTGAAGATGAATTTTTCAGTTTCTCTTTAATTCCTAAGGAAAATACTGTTGCACGTTTAAAAAAAATAGGAAAAAAGGATTGGATAAAAATGAATTATACCGGCACCTCTTTACGAGTAGAAGGTTCTTATAAACCAAATGAAATAATAGATGGCATTTTCCGACGAGCATAAGGCAAAATTCCAAAATCTCAAAACCAGTCTGGAACTTCAGCATCTGGACCAATTGAGGAGAAAAGCGAACGGGGGAAACAGTATCCTGTTTGCCTATAATCCCGAAGAGGAAGTTCTTTACCTGGAACAGGCTGAAAAGGAGCTTAAGCCAGATCATTTCAAAATGATTGATGTTGCCAAACTTCTCGTACAATTCATAGAGCTGGATGGCTGGAAAGAGTTTGAAAGCTACTATAAAGACTTTTCAGATACTCCTCACCTTATTTTTAAATCTGATGATACTGCTACAGATCTTATGGATTTAATCATCCAGGAAGTGAAGTCTGCAAACGATCAGGATTTAACCCCGGTGCTGGTACGAACCGGCGCATTATATGGCACCGGTATAGAAAACGTAAATATAATGGAGCACAAGGAGGTGATGAATTTAAAACATCCCCTTGTTATTTTCTATCCGGCCACTATAGAAGATGATAATCTCTATTACTTAAATTTTAAACCGGCCTCCAGGTATAGATGTACCGTAATTGAATAAACCTACTATGACAGCGATAAAAGATATTTTAAAATTAGACCTTCAGGAAGATATAAAGAACGTAATAGATTTAGAAGATCAGGATGATAATGAGATCCAATCTGAAATTGAATCTTATATTATCACAGATGGTTTAGGCAATCATCTTACCAAATTCGTTTCTCAATATACCGGAAACATAAAAGAAACCGGTGTATGGTTATCGGGTTTCTATGGCTCCGGAAAATCTTACTTCGGTAAAATGTTGGGGTACCTTATCGATAATCCAACTATTAACGGTACTTCTGCTCAGGACAGATTTCTTCCCCGGTTAAATGGAGTCGCGAACCAAAGCCTGGTTGAAAATGCTATACGGAAACTTGACGGTGTGAAGAGCAAGGTGATTTTCCTTGATGTTGCTAAGCAGAATACCGATAACGGACTCGCTTTCACCCTCTTTGCAAACTTTCTGAAAAGTCTTGGATTCCGCGATGACCTTTATGGTTATATGGAATACGAACTTTTTATAGACGGGAAATATGATTTTCTAAAGGATAAGGCCAAAGAACTCTTCGGAAAGGAATGGGAAGAAATTAAAAAAGGCAACCGGGAAATTGCAAAGGCAATGAGACGGGTTTATATGGCTATGGATTATTCTGAAGCAGAATATGAGGATACTAAGAATACCTACAGTGCTGCAATTCAGAATTTTTCTGCCAGTAAATTTAAAGAGGTTCTTGAAAAGTATCTTTTAAAATATCCCGATGAAACCTTGGTTTTTATTTTTGATGAAGCCAGTGAGGCAATTAGTCAGAAGAAATTCACACTGTTGGATTTAGAAGGTCTTAGTGAAGCCCTTTCAAGTATAGCCAAAAGGGTATGGACCATTGCAATCGCACAGGAAAAACTGGACGATGTGATCAACAACCAAAACGTGAGCAGGAGCCAACTTACAAAGGTGACCGACCGTTTTAAAACTAAAATCCACCTGGAATCTACAGAGGTAGATGTGATCATAAAAAACCGATTACTTCTTAAAAAAGAAGACGCTTATCAAAATCTGGTTGACTTCTATAAGAAAAATGACGGACTCATTAGTGACGCTACAAACCTGAAATCCACTTTTCCTACTAAAACCGAATCGGCTGAGGAATTTGCGACTTATTACCCTTTTCACAGGTACCAGTTTGATTTGCTCCAAAAGTTCCTTTTCAGCTCTAATGCTTTGGTAGCCACACAAATTGCTGCGCGTGGGATGATCATCACTACTTTTGATGTGCTTAGAAAACAATTGAAAGACCGGGAAACCTTTTGCTTCACTACGGCCTATGATCTTTGTACTGAAGCACAGACTTCGCCACCGGCAGATCTTGTCAACAAATACAGCAATTCTAAGAGAATTATAGATCATGCAGGTTTAAAACTGAATGGAGAAAAGTTGATGAAAACTATTCATTTTTTGAGTGAAGCAGAAATGATTTCTGTTACACCAGAAAATATTACTAAATCCTATATTACAGATAGTAATACTTATTACGAATACAAATCTGTAATTGATGAGGCTTTGAAATTACTTGTAGAATCCAAGATATTACTGGCTTCCAATAACAATTACCAGATCACCTCAGATCTGGAAGGAAAGCTATTAGAGGAGATGGCAGAATTGGATATTCCACTTTTTGTCAAAAAAAGGGAATTGGTGAATTACCTGAAAACTTCCGGATTGTTCAGGCAGGTAAGCACCATAAATGAAGATTCCATCGCTTACAACTTCAATATTCGCACAGATCTGGATGATGAAATAATTTCTGCGAACAATAAAAATTTGCGCCTTACAGCCTTTAGCCTCTTCAATATAAATGATGACAGGGAGGATTTCATTGAGAACTTAAAACTTGAAACACAATATACCAAAGACGTGATCACCCTTGTACCTGATGATTCCCGTTTCAGGGAAATTGACAGGTTGCTGGATGAAGTGCAAAAATATCAGGAAATTGAGAAGGTTTATAGTCACGATGAAAATGATGAAAAAAGGAGGATTGTAGACAGATTTGCTACTATTAAAGCTGAAAAGGAAAAAGATCTTATCAATCTTATCCAGGAGGCTTATCAAAATGGTTCTCTCATCTATTTATTTGATGAAACATTCTTGTCCCAGGACAAGTTTAAGGTCAGCATAAATGATGTGCAGAAAAAGCTTATCAAGAATGTTTATACCAAAAGATTAAGTAACCAGCTTTCGGAAGCTGTAGGTGTAAAAATCGTAAATGAAACCCGGAAAGAACAACTGCATAAATATTTTTCGGGAGATGAATTCAAATTTTTTGATGCCAACGGGAATTTTATTGGGGATAATCTTAAGGTAATCGAAGAAATATCGGCAAAATTAAAGAACCGTTACATCGATGGTAAAAGCCTGGAGGAAGAGCTCACTCAAGCTCCCTGGGGTTATTCCTACGGTACACTTTCCACTGCACTGGCAGCTCTGTTTAGAGCAGGAAGACTTGTTGTGAAACACAACAATACCGATTATTTTTCCTGGCAGGATAAGCCTGTTCACGAAGTATTTACAACCGGGTCAAAGTTTAAAAATGCCGGCTTTAAAGCCATAACCAAAATGCTTTCTGCCGGCCAGAAAAAACAGGTTGTGGAAGCTTTGATGGATCTGGATTACGAAAAGCATACCGAAGAAAAAATTGATTGGTCTGCCAGCGATTATGATCTGGCTGATGCTGTCACAAATCTGGCAGAGATTTTTATCACTTCAATTAATACCCTGAGAAAATCTCAGGACGATTTTGATAAACTATTTACTGAAGTTGCAAAACAAAAAGATGTACTGCAGCGATTTTCCTCCAAAACTACAGAGTCAAATTATATAGATAAAGCTGAAGATTTCCTGGCTTCAAATGATGAGTATAGCGCAGCTATAAAAGCAGTAGTAAAGGCGGAAAGATTCATCAAGAAAAACCTTGATAAAATTAAAGGCTTTGAGCGCTTTATTCAACTTGTAAAAATTGAATTACAAAAGGCAGCAATAAGCAGTCCGGAAATTGAATCTGCTACCAAAGAGTTTGAGATAGCAATGGGGAAGGACATTATTGAACATTTTCCCGAAATTGATACCGCAGCACAAAAGGTTAGAGATGGGTATTACCATTTAATGGTTGATGGTGCACATAAAATGAGCGAACTTCACCAGTATTTAAAAAATGACATAGAGGAAGCTGCCAAGGACCTGAAGCAAAATTATCCTGCAGAATTAAATGAAAAAACAAGGCGGGATTTAGAATCTCTTCTAAAATATACTGAAAGCAGGATTGTTAAAAATATTCAACTTCAGTATCATATCCAGGATCAAAATTCACACTTGTCATTAACAGAGATTCTGAATAATATTCAGCTTATTTTTAATAAAGAATCAGAGTTGGAATTAATAAAGGGGAACTTTGTAAAAACAGCTCCCCTCCCTCCAGATCCCGCTCAGCCTACAATAGCTAAAAGAATCAATTTGACTATCCCTCAAAGAAAAATGACTGCAGCCGAATACCGGAAAATTCTGGCCTCGCAAATCCAGGCAATGGCGGGAATGGAAAATGATGCTGAAGTTGAAGTAACCATAAATAATCTTTAAGGCCCAATGAAATTACCTGATCACGTAGACCATATTCGCACCTTAATAAACAAAGCTTTTGATAATCAATTCTCCAGGCTTGGACTTGGACCTGCTAAGATGCTGGAAATTGGTAAAATACCACAGGAATCTCATACTAAACGGGAGAAACTGGATGTCCTAATAAACAGCCACACCGGGGAGTTTGGAAATTATAAGGAAGCCCGTGAAAAAGCTTTAGATGAATTAACGTTCACCCTTTTTAACCGCCTTGCGTCAGTTAAAGTAATGGAATCACTGCACCTCTTCCCACCGGTTGTTACTAAACAACCCGAACACGGCGATCGCTCTTTTGGCCATAAGATATGGCTGGAAGAAAATCCTGAAATGCGCAGCGAAGAGCTTGAAGGTTTACGGCAATATTTTAAAGATGAATTCAACAAACTGGGAGAAACCATTCCTCTTTTTCATAAGTCTTACCCCTATGCCTTATTGCCATACGTGATAGACCTGAACGAAATAATCACCGCTTTTAATGCCGTGGAACTCGATCCTCAAATTGAACCGGAAATATGGCAGAGTGGGGATATTTTAGGCTGGTTATACGAGAGTTACAACAACTCGAAGAAAGCAGCACATAAAACAAGTAAGGCTAAGACAGAGTATCATAAGGTAAGTTTACAATCCCAGGTTTATACACCGAGATGGGTGGTAGAATTTCTGGTGAATAATTCATTAGGAAAACTGTACCTGGAGATGTATCCTGATTCTGATATTAAAAATCGCTTTAAAATTGCCAATGCACCTGAAACCAGGATAAGGAAAATAAAACCCTCGCACGAGATAAAAATGATTGATCCTGCCTCCGGGTCCGGGAATTTCCTTTTGTATGGCTTTGAGTTTTTTTACCAGCTTTACGAAGATCAAATAGAAAATTACGGGGCAGATTATGATGAAGATGAGATTCCAAAACTCATAATTGAACACAACCTCCACGGGATTGACCTCGATGATCGGGCGATTCAACTGGCACAATTGGGGCTATGGATAAAGGCTAAACAAAAAAGAAGGAGCATCAGTAAGCTGAACTTCAATATAGTTTCCTCCGATTTCTATTTACCCGATTTTGTATTTGTAGAACCTATTTTTAAGGCCGGCACAACAGATTCCAAACAACTATCTGTGATTGAAGATATTTGGGGAGATCTGCAGCAGGCACATAAGTTTGGAAGTCTGGTTAAGATTGAAGAGAAATTAAGTTTGAAACTTCACGGCATATTAGGTCAGTCCGGCATCACTCTCTTCGGAGAACAGGAATTGGAAGAATACGAAAGATTCAAAACATCTTTTTTAAATAATCTCGAAACTGCAATAAGCCGATTTGCCACTCAACAAGGAAGTTCTTTTCTGACGGATAAAACTAAAGATGCTATTACTTTTCTTAAACTCATTACGCAAAAATATGATGTAGCAACCGCTAATCCGCCTTATACCGATAGTGCTAATTTTGGACCAGAATTAAAAAAATTCACTGATGCTAACTATGCCAAACCTTATAAATTTAATACTAATCTTTACGCCAGTTTTATAAAACGTTGTTTCGAATTGACTAATGAAAATGGCAAAGTGGCATTGATACATCCCCATACTTTCATGTTTATTAAAACATTTGAAGATGTAAGAAAATTTATTATTGAAAAATCGCACATTGATGTAATGGTCGATTTCGGATTGGATAGAGTAAACCTTTTTGGTCCAGGTATTTTATTGGATGCTACTTTTTACGTTTTGAGTAAAGGAAAATCAAATGATAAAAATCTGTACATCAATTTAACCACAAATCTGCAAGAAAAAGCCAAAAAAGGAAAATTCTTTGAAGCACTATCTGATCATATTAATGGAATCCAGAATGATCGTATTTACCAATTACTACAAGAAAAACTAAAAATAATCAAATCTTACCCCTTTATTTATTGGATCAGTGATCAATTTAGAGAGAAGTTTAAAAGTAAAGCTCTGGACAATGTCCTTTATATCCGCCAAGGTGGTGCAACTGGAAATAATTTTAGAACTATAAGACTGTGGTGGGAAATTAATTTTAAAGATGTGTCTTTAAAATTAGGCGATAATAAAAAATGGGTATTCTATCAGAAAGGCGGTCCTTTTTTAAAGTGGTATGGAAATAATTGGTGTTTAATTGGATATAACGACCCAATTGAATATAAATATCTAAGTACACACGGCAATCGTTTGCCGAGCGAAAATTTTTATTTTCAAGAAGGGATTTCATATTGCAGTAGTGGCTCAAAAGGGGTTTCATTCAGATACATGCCTGTAAATCAAATTATAAGTGGCGCAGGACCTGGGATTTACCCTTCTGAAAATTTTGAAGATGTGAGATATTGTTTAGCTTTTTTAAACTCCCAAATGTCCTACTATTTAACTGATTGTCTTAATCCTACTGTTAATACCACACAAGGTGATTTGAAAAGAATTCCATTCGTAAAACCAAATGAGGAAATTCGAAAAGAGGTGTCAACAATGGCAGATATGAATATTGCACTTAGAAAATTCCTTTGTTCTTTTAGCTGGATAAATATTGAATTTTCACAAACTCCTTTTTACTCAGGGATAGAAGCAGACTTAAAAAAAAGGGTGAAATCTTTTTTTGATATAGAAAATAACCTTAATACAAGAATACTTCTAAATGAAGCCATCATCAATAAAAAAATATTTGATGTTTATGAATTAACTGATTCCGATAAAGAAATGGTTTTAGCAAAACAAGGAGAAAGCATCGGAGGATTACCCGTCAACATGGCTGCTAAACTTGCCTATATTAACAACAAAATAGTTGAATTTCCAATAGATAATTTGAAAAAGCATATAGAAGCATTATCTATAAAAGAATTTTCAACAGACGAAATAGAAAAAATTAAAAATGAATTCCCTCAGTTGTACCAAAGCAACAACGACTTAGAAGAATTTTGTATTCGTCATCAGGTAAATCCAATCAATGTTTGGTATTGGTTTAAGGAAAGCAATATAATCCCAAAACAGCGAATGAATGACCTGGCGATGGAATTTCTTGCTGATATCCTGCGAGAGATTTTAATGGAAGATGAGGATGGAATTATTCCTCTTGTACCAAATGCGGGAGAAAAAGTTTTACTGGACCGGGTCGAAGAAAAATTTATGGAGAAAGGTTTTTCCCGGGCCCAATATTCCTCATTTGACAGCATACTCGGAAGAGATATAAATGAGTACATAAACAACCATTTCTTCAAAGAATTTTCAGATCACCTTAACCTGTTTATGTACTTGCCAAAAACGCCCTTTATCTGGCACCTCTCCAGCGGCCCGGAGAAAGCATTTGACTGCTATATTATCATCTACAAATGGAGCCGGGATAAACTGTTGCGAATTCGCTCTGTATATATTGAGAACAGGGAACGGTCGCTCGTAAACCGCCAAAGTGATCTTTCCCGGGATGATTCCGCCAAAGCTCAAAACGAAAAGGAAGCGATCTATAAGCAACTTAAAGAGCTGGAGAATTTTAAAAAGAAAATTGATGAGCTGTTACAGGAAGGTTACGATCCAATCCTGGATGACGGGGTAGGAAAAAATATAGCACCTCTCCAGGCAAAAGGTATGTTGCCTTACGAGGTATTAAACCCGGGACAATTAGATAAATATTTAAACGCAGATTGGTAAAATGGAAATTGAATTAATTAAAAATATCATAGCAAAAGGAGAAGGCGTTCTTGTTGAATTCAAAAAAGCTTCCTCTAATGTTCCATCAGATGCTTATGAGACTATTGTTAGCTTTTCCAATACCCAGGGGGGAACCCTTCTATTAGGTGTAGAAGATGACGGTATAATTACAGGGATTGATGAAACAAAGAAACATAAGATTTTAAAGGATCTTGTATCTGCAATTAATTCAAGGGATTGTATAAATCCACCGCTCTATCTGCAACCTACTGCCATTGAAATGAAGGAAGGTTTGATCATTGTCCTGCAAGTGCCGGTAAGTTCTCAAGTTCATACTCACAACAGTAAAATATACATTCGTGAATTTGAAAGTGATATTGACATTACAGAAAATAAGGGAAGAGTAAGTGAGCTTTATTTTACAAAAAGCAGCATTTTCACTGAAAATGAGATTTTTCCTAACCTACATTTTGAAGATCTTGATCAGGAGCTGTTTACCAAAGCACGAAATCTAATTCGATCCAACCGTAGTGACCACCCCTGGATGACAATAAAGGATGAAGAATTATTAAAGGAAGCGAGTCTTTGGCGTAAAGATTTCAGAACAGGACAGGAAGGATTAACCCTGGCAGCCGCTCTTATTTTTGGAAAGGATACGACCATTCAAAGCCTGTTGCCGGCATACAAGGTAGAAGGAATTGTAAGGCAAAAAAATTTAGATCGCTGGGATGATAGGATTACTCTTAGAAAGAATCTTATAGATACCTACCAGGAGGTTAAAAGTTTTATAAACAAACATCTTCCGGAAAAGTTTTATATGGAGGGCGATCAACGAATTGATTTACGGGATAAGATCTTTAGAGAAGTGGTGGGAAATATAATTGTACACAGAGAGTATAATTCTTCGTTAGCTACTGAAGTTCTAATTGAAAAACATCGTGTTATTGCAACCAATCCCAATAAACCCCATTATAATGGACCAATAGATTTAGATAGTTTTAATCCTTTCGCCAAGAACCCCAACATCCGGAAATTTTTCACAGCTTTAGGCTGGACAGACGAAATAGGATCCGGAATAAGAAATACCAAAAAGTATCTTCCCTTGTATATTTCCGGAGCTCAACCACAGTTTATTGAGGGGAGTGTTTTTGAAACCATTATTCCATTGGGCCATTTCAGCTTAGCCCCGTTTAGTAACAAATGGAGAGGGTGGTTAGAACTTTCAGAAAAATCTGCTGCTCATTTAGAAACTTCACTTGGCAAGATCAACCTTTCTCCCATCTTAGCCGAAAGTAGCTGGGAGAATATTTTGCTTAATTTGGTGCCTGGCTGGACCCAAAAAGGTACCAGGCTGGAACCGTTGGATTGGCCCACAAAGCAACCCGTTACAGAAGAAGCAATAAAAAAGGTACCAGGCTGGGCCCAAATAGGGACCAAGCTCTTTCATAATAAAGTAAGATACTTAATTGCTATTTTGTCCTTAACAGCCGAACCTATAGGACTTGAAGATTTAATGGAAGCTATTGGTTATTCCAATAAAGGCACTTTTAGAAAAAACTACCTGCAACCTTTGGAACAGGTTCAGTTTATTTCCAAAACAGATTTAGAAAATCTTTCATCACCGGATCAAAAATACAAATTGACCAAAAAAGGAGAATTATTTTTAACCGAAGAAGGGAAGGTTATTGAGGAATTGGACAAGCAGTAGATATCGGAAGTAAATATAAATGACAGGAATATTTTGGTACCAGGCTTAGCTAAAATTGGTACCAGGCTAAAGCCAGCAAAAATGGGCTATTTTAAAAATTTCGCATAATAAGGTACCAGGCTTTGAATATTTAAGTCAAAAATTAGAATAACAAACTATGATAGACAATTGGTTTAAGAGGGACCTGGAGAAAATAGAAAGAGAAATAGGTAGTATTGGCTGATAAATAATTACCTCCTTTGGCACTTTAATGACACCAAGTGAATCATTAAATGACACTTTAAATGACAGGATAAAATTAAGGAATGTTTTCAGCTAAGTACTGAAATATCGTAGGTATTGAGATAATGATTGAAAAAATGACCGGATAAATGACACTTTAAATGACACTTTAAAAATAAGTCAGTAAGTAGAAATTAGGAGAAAATAAGCGATAGAGAATTGAAAAAAGTAATTTGGCACCAGGCTCATTGAAAATTGGTACCAGGCTTATGTCAGTAAATCTGGAGGATTGCAAAGCATTGATGAAAAAAGGTACCAGGCTGAGCTCAAAAAGGTACCAGGCTGAGCTCAAAAAGGTACCAGGCTGCTCAAAAATTAGAATAAGAACTATGATAGACAATTGGTTTAAGAAGGACCTGGAGAAAATTTATAAGACACATCAACTGGCAGTGTTTATAGATGAGTCTAAAGAGGCCGGTTTCTTGCTGGACGTGGTAAAGGATAACTATAAAATCTTTACCGCCAATACTGAACTGGATGAGCTTAAAATAAAATATGAAATAGAAAAGTCCCGGGACAATGGCGATAAGTATTTCATTTATACCACCACTCCACGGGAAGATCTAAAATTTATCAGGGAATATTGCGAGACAAACGGAGCAATTGAAATAAAGTACCTTCAAAACTATGTGAGGGAAAAAGTGCACAAAAATCTGAATCTAAACCTTAACCTGGAGAAGGAAGAATTGATTTCGGCAGCCAAAGTGAGCATTGGGAAAGATCAAACTTACTGGATAGATCTTACACATAAAGGTTCTTCAGAAATTTTTGATCTGGAAAAAGAATTGTTGCCCTTTCTGCATAATCCGGAGAGGCATTTGTCTGGTTATGATGAAACAGTAAAGGAAATATTCTCAAAAAGTTTAAATAACCTAATAGGACAAACTTATGTCAAAAAACCTGCTTCTACGCTGGCTACCGAAGTCGTGAAGCATCTTTTTAACGGTCTGGTAAAAGATAACCCCAACAATATTTTGCTTGAAGTTTACAACACGTGGTTGGACAGTAATTCCTATCGCAGTTCCTTTGAAACTTATTTGAGAAGCTATAAACTTCCGGCAGATTTCAATGCGTTTAAGGTTCATCCATCCCACCCGTTTGAGAAAATCGATAAACTATGGATAAAGGATCTTGGTAAAAATATTTATGACAAAAAATATGTTGCAGATTTTCTCCCTAAACTAAATCAAAGGATTTCAACCAGAGCAGCAAGAAATCTTAATATTGAGTATTGGAACCATATCAAAATTCTTCTTGAATTTGATGATAAGAACATCAACCAGATAGCTTCCTTTGATGAAGCTGTCACCTTTTACACCAAACATTTTTACAAGGTAGATACGGCTATAAGGAAATTGTATGCCTGCTTCCTCCAGGATGAAAAATTAATTGAGCCGTTACAAAATTATTATAAGAACCTTTCCGACATATTTCTTGACAAGTGGTTTAAATATGCGGATGCTTATACCTCCAACCAAACAGGAAGAATTCAGGAGATTTTAGATAATTCCGAAGAAAAAACTGCTATCATAGTAGGGGACGGTGTATCTTATGAATTTGCACAGGATATAATTTCTGCAGTGCCAAAAGAATATCAGTTATCCAAAGATGCAAATTTCCTTTTTGCCGGATTACCTTCTGTGACCGAACATAATATGAGTCAGCTCTATGTGGACACAGGCGATGTCCTCCCAACAAAGCAGGACCGGGAAAATTATTTACAAAAGAGAAATTCAGATAAAGACATAGGATTTATAGATCTGGAGCGTGTAACAGAGCTTACAGATAAACCACAATATCTTATTTGCAGTCATAAGGATCCCGATAAATTGGGAGAAACATATCAGCAATCTGCATTAAAATATTTTGATAAAGTCGCCTTGCTATATGCCGAAAAGATTGCGCAGTTACTTAAAAATGGATATCAAAATGTTTACCTCGTTACAGATCACGGATTTGTACTAACCGGGGTGCTGACGAATTCAGATAAAATAGAAGTTGATTTTAAAGGAACAACCAAGAAAAATGAACGCTACATCACAACCAAAACCAAACAGGATTTTGATAAAGATCTTCTGCGGGAAGAAGAGGTAGCTTACGGGGAATTCAATTACATATATTTTGCGAGGAGATTAGGTCCCTTTAAAAGCCCTGGAGTGTACGGATTTAGCCACGGGGGAATTTCACCTCAGGAAACTATTCTCCCGTTCTTAAAATGGGCCAAAACAAAAAAAAGCCAGGAATTCCTGGGGGTATCTATAATCAATAAAAAAGACCTTAAAGAAGTGACGGGAGATATTTACAGCGTAAAGTTAAAAGCAGAAGTAGGTACAGATGATCTCTTCACTACAAATAGGAAGGTGATGCTTATGTTTTTTAGCAATGGTGTAAAGAATAATGAGAGTGATATTTTCACTATTGACAAGGGCGGGGAACTTAGACGGGAATTTCATTTTGGTTCAAATACAGAGATAGAATTAAAAGTTTTGGATGCCATCACCAGGGAACAGTTAGACAAAATTACCATCAAGAAGAGTAGCGCCCGTAATCTCGGAGGTTTGCTTTAAAACATAGCTTATGATAATATTAGACCAATTAGATAAAAAACTACTGGATAACTACCGGGGGTTTGTAGTGAAGAAAGATTTGGTACGATCTGTAAAAGTCGGGGCAAATGTCCCTGTTTTTGTATTAGAATACCTTATCGCCAATTCCTGTTCTACGGATGATGAGGAAAAGATAAGACAGGGTATGATAAACGTAAAAAATATTCTTTCTGAACATTATGTAAATCCTGAAGAGAGTGACTTAATTCAGTCTAGAATTCGCAATAAAGGTTCTTATAAAATTATTGATAAAATTTCAGTAAAACTGGATTCAAAAAAGGATGTATACTGGGCACATTTACAAAACAGCAATATCAAAGATGGGGTGATCTCTGACGTAATGGTTGCTGAACACGAAAAAATGTTAATGGGAGGCATTTGGGCCATTATTGATATGAAATATGATGCTTTTAGTAAAGACGGTGCTGTTCTGCACCCGTTTATAATTGAAGGAATTAATCCTATCCAGTTATCTTCTTTTGATAATACTCGCTTGATAGAAAAACGGAAAGATTTTTCTAAACAGGAATGGTTAAATATTCTCCTGAGAAGTTGTGGTTATGAGCCTGAATCTGAGGGGATGTCCCACAGGGTAAAAATGCTTCTACTGTCCCGACTAATTCCTATGGTAGAATCTAACTTCAACTTCATCGAGCTTGGCCCGCGGTCCACTGGTAAATCTTTTGTTTATAAGGAGCTTACACCCTATGCTATGTTAATTTCGGGGGGCCAGGGGACGGTGGCCAAACTATTTGTTCACGGATCGACAGGAAGAGTTGGTGCGGTGGGACAATGGGATGCAATTTGTTTTGATGAAGCTACAGATAAGATTTTTAAGGACAGCGATGCAATACCATTGATGAAAGATTACCTGGAATCAGGATCATTTTCACGGGCCGGTGCCGGAGGGGAAATTACTGGAGTTGCTTCCATTATTTTAAACGGAAACATAAACCAGCCGGTAGAAACAATTTTGCAAACAAGCCACCTCTTTGCGGCACTATCTGATGAAGTGAATACCGATACAGCCTTTCTGGATAGATTACATTTTTATCTACCGGGTTGGGAGATGATCAAGTTCTCGCCTAAAAATTTTACGGACAATTATGGATTCAGTACTGATTACTTTTCTGAATGTTTAAAATCCTTTAGAAGGGTTACTTATACAGATGCCCTGGAAGAGCATTTTTCTCTGGGATCTCATTTAAAACAAAGGGACACCAAGCCGGTAAAGAAAACAGTGTCCGGTTTTATAAAATTGATGCATCCCGATGGAAATTTCACAAAAGAAGACGTAAAGGAGTACCTGGAAATCGCATTGGAAATGCGACGAAGAGTGAAGGAACAGCTAAAAAGGATTGGGGGAATGGAATTTTGGGATACTAATTTCTCTTACATAGACAAAGAAACACAGGAAGAACATTATGTTGGTCTTCCGGAAGAAAAAGGATCACATCTTATAGAAAATACTCCACTTCAACCAGGAGTTTGCTACACCTGTACCAGTGATGGTGATCATCTCGCCCTGGTTCGAATAGAAGTAGTAACTACACAAGGATCAGGGAAATTAAATATTACTGGTTTGAGTAATACTAAAGTGAAGGAAAATATTAAAAACACCTACCAGTATATCAAAGCAAACGAAAAGACAATTTTAAACTCTCAGCATTCTTTGTCCAATTTTGATATTTCAGTTCAGGTTACAACAGTCCTAGGATCCAATATTTCTACTGGAATAGGATCTGCTGTTTATATGGCCGTAATTTCATCTATTTATAAAAAGAATTTAAAGCCTGGCCTGGCCGTTCTTGGGAATATTTCGGTAGGTGGAGCAGTGGAGAAATCTATTAACCTGGCAGACAAAATCACAATGCTTTCAGAAAACGGTGCCAAAACAACTATAGTACCTATGGACAATCTTCCAGAACTGGCCAATGTGCCAGCAAGTGTGCTTGGAAATACGGATGTGCCCTTTTATTCTAATAATCAGATGTTGATGCAGAAAGGGATTTTGTTGGAGTGACAATAAAAAGTAAGGATTGTAATAATTTAAAAAAATGATAGAAATAGACAAGAATCTTTACGTAGGGAATCTAATGGACTATAATAAATTACAAAGCAATCCAAATTTTTATTTTATTCAGGCCTGTAAAGAACCATGCCATAGAAAAGCGGTGGGATACTCTGGGAGATCTGTTGTAAAAACTCATCCTGAATACTTATTTGCGTATAGGCCTAACCGACTAATTTTAAATATGGTTGACACTCCTACAGGAAAATATTTTGATAAGATTTTGTTTGATAAATCAATTGAATATTTAAATGACCATTTAAATTTAAATCATCATGTATTAATTCATTGCAATCAAGGAATGTCCAGATCTCCCAGTATTGGACTTCTTTATTTGGCATTGACTAAAAAAATTAATAGTACTACCTTTAGCACAGCCAAGGAAGAATTTATTAAAATTTATCCTGAATATAATCCCAGTGGGGTACAAGAGTTTTTAGTAGATAATTGGAGTTATTTTATGAAGAGATAATTTAAAAGAGCTTGTGTAAACAAGTTGGTGTAATTTATGAAGTGGTTATGAGCATAGAATTTTGGGTAAACCTCATTTTAAAGCAATTTATTAATGAATTTTTTAAACTTAAAACTATGAATATACTTAAAAGCGTTGTTGTCGGAGTGGGTGCTATTGTGTGGAGCCAAACACAATTATGACTTATAAAACTCACTGAATTATATCACCTTATCAAGACTAATAGTAAGGGGGTTCGAAACCCCCTCTCCACTCCCTTATAATACTAGATCCTTATTTGCTAGTTTTATGACATGAATGGAAACTCTATATATTTTGAAAGGGCTCAAAATAGACTCATAACAAAGTTCCTAAAGTGCTTGATATCGGCTTATTTAAAAATCTATACCTTAGAACAAAATAGATTAAACTAGAATAACCAAACATAACAGTATAGCCTAGGATAGTCCAAGAACAAACTAGAATAGACTGTATTAGTCTTATAATTTTACTGAAATTAAGGGCTCTTAATGGGCTCAAATTAGAAGTTCAACTGCCTCATCTAAAACAGAACTATCTAGCTCCTTCAAGTAAGCCTGAGTGACCGCCATATTTTGATGTCCCAAAGATTCGCTGATGATATCAGTTGCTACGCCTTTTTGTTTCATACAATTTGCAAAACTATGTCGAGCTACATAACTGCTCAGAGTTTTATTGATCCCACAGATTTCAGCAATTTCCTTTAACTGGAGATTATATCGTTGAAGTACTTTATGTTTTCTGTTTGCAATTTGAGAGTGGGTAAGGTTGTCGTGTAAGAGAATTGGAAAGACATATTTGGTATCTCGCTTCTGTTCTTTGTAGAAATTCAGGATATCTCGTACTGGAGAAATAATTTTGATGATGAAGGTTCCTTTGGTTTTTGATCTGGTATAGTATATTTTATCATCTTGAATTTGCTTCCACTCGAGTTTCATCATGTCAGCAAAGTTCATTCCTCGGGTATAGAAGCTAAAAACAAAGAAATTACGACTATTGATTAACCAGGGGTACTTCTCAAGGTCAAGTGAGACTATTTTCTTCACTTGCTCCATACTTAATGCTTTTTTTAGACCTTTACCTTTCAATTTTGAGATCTTGTAGACTTTAAATGGATAAAACTCCTCTTTAACCAGGCCACGTTCGATAGCAAAATTAAAAAGTGCTCGTAACGCACGCATAGGAACCCCTATACCACCATCGGTACCGCCTCTTGATCGCATGTATACTTCATATTTGTTAAGAAAAGCTGGAGTAATATTCTTGAAGGTTAGATTTTTAGATCCATTAAATTTTAGGATTGATTTAGAAGCCTCCCGATTTATTCTGGCATTTCCCATTCTTCCTGCCTGTGTCATTTCTTCAACAATCTCATTCCAAAATGTAAAGACGTTATTTTGTACAGGATTTGAAATCTCTCTATAGTTTTTCTCAAAATCCTCTAAAGTGAAATCGTCGCTTTTAATCTTTAAATTTCCAAGGATTTCCAACGCGCGATCTTGGAATTTAATTAAGAGTCTATTGTTTTGAAGGTAATTATTATTTCGCTTGGTAAACTTTCCTGTTGCGGAATTCCACTCATCTTCGGTGGCGTTAAAAATAGTTTTGAAGTATTTTGATTTGCGGTCTTTCGTAACCCTAAGGCAGACGGGAAACTCTCCACTTGAAAGCCTTTTTTGCCGTAAAACTGTTTTAACGTTTATCATATCATTCTAAAAAACGGGTACAACATAGGTACAACAAATTGCCTTTTAAAGGTAGTTTAAATGAAAATAAGTGCAAAGGGAAAAGACGTAAATTGCTGATTATCAATTTATAAGAAAATATAAGCAACTAAAAGAAAATCAAATTAAGCTGCTCATAATCAGGTGGTCCCTGGTTCGAGCCCAGGTGGGACCACAGGTAGAAACCCTAATCCTTTGTTGTAGAAGCGATTAGGGTTTTTTATTTTTACCCAAATCCAATCTTTTCTTTTCCACAAAGTATCCTACCGCAAGTAAAGAAAGTAACAATAGACTTGCAGGAGCTTCATTTAGCCAAAGAGGACCTAACTTTGGAACTTTTTGTGGAAATTCAGCTTCCAGGCCTTTGGTCTTCGGAAATGTAAAAGCAAGTAACATTGATAACCAGAAAAGAGCTGGGAGTAAAGTGCCAAGAGCTAAATTCCGGTTTGGATCCCCGTCTTTTTTATTCAGGAAGTATAATCCTGCCGTTCCTAAAAAGAAAGCCTGCAAAATGGTCATTGCATCATGAAATTTACTGTGCGGCGTCCATTGAGGGTTAAAGAGGTGAGTCTTGTTCCAGTCTGCAATAAAGCCACTTGGGATCATTGATCCGGCAAGAATTATTAGTAGGTTACGTCCCGGCTTTCTACGTTTTCGTTCCAAAAAATCTCGTATTCGTTTTAAAGAATTTCTCATTTTTTCACCCTGTTTTTCTCCCTAAAAATTAAATAATAATTTTTGCTGAAGTAAGCGTCAAATGTTCTTTAACTCTACCTTAGGAGTAATTTAGCTCGAGGGTTAATGATATTCACAATATGGGCTGAGATATTTTTGGCAGTGGGTAATTATATTTTCAGTTTTGAAGAGCACCTTTAGGCTCTGGATTTTCGAACGATCTTGTGGTGAAGCTATGAAAACGTCTAAAACCCGGAAGTAATAATATGTATGTAAGTAAATGCCAATAAAAGTTTCTGACACAGGGTGGGCCTGAAAATATATTCTGAAACCTGCCCCGTAAAATCCCTATACAGCAAAAAGCTATATCTATATTGTGAATTGAGTACAGAGTATAAAAATCTTAAAAAGCTGCAATAACAACTTCTTTTACTTTTTTTTTAGTTTTCGAAGAAGGCTTCCCGGATAATGTGATTATTTCTTCAATAAGACTTATGGCAGTTATCCAAAACAAATCACCAACCACCCCACTACTTCCGGCAATTTATAATCTTCATTTTACCTTTGGGTTCACTTCAATTCATTCCACCACTCTGTAAATTCCTGGTTGCTATCGTTAAGATTAACAAGTTCACCTATCTTAGGCGTTACCAGTGGGAGTCCTATGCTTTGATTTAGCCTGGTCATTTCTTTTAAGGGTTCGTCCCAATCGTGTAGTGCGAGGTCAAATTTGGAGGAATGAACTGGCATCAATCTTTGGGCTTTTAGATCCAGGGCTGCCTGCAGGTTTTCCCCTGAAAGAAAATGAATTTCTTTCCAGGCTTCATTATACTGCCCGTTTTCTAAGATTGCCAGATCTATTGGGCCATGTATCTTTCCAATTTCTTCAAAATGTTTGTCGTAACCACTATCCCCCCCAATGTAAATTTTTCGGGTTGGGGTTTCGAGCAAGTATGACATCCAAAGAGAGGTATCCCTCTTAAAACCCCTTCCGGAAAATGTCGGGCCGTGAGTCCGTAGATTTTAATTCCCTTCTGCGGTTCAAGTTTAGTATCCCAATCCATTTCAACTATTTTCTCCGGCTTGTATCCCCATTTTTCTAAGTGAGCTCCTACTCCAAGACCGCAAATAACATTTTTGACTTTGCCCTGCAGCTTTTTCATTGTTTCGTAATCCAGATGGTCATAATGGTCATGGCTAATGAAAAGATAATCGATTTCCGGAAGCTCTTCTGTAGTATAAACATCTGTTCCCTTGAATGCTTTCGTGGAACCCGGAATAGGTGAAGCATTTCCGCTAAATACAGGATCTACCAATATTTTTATGCCATCAGTCTGAATGAAATAAGATGAATGCCCGAACCAGACCAGCCAATCGCCATTAGAGAGGTTCCTGAGATTTGTCTGGATAGAAGGTATAGCGCTTTTAGGTGTGGATTCCGAGCTCTTTTTAAAAATAAATTCAAACATTATTTTACTCATGGAATGGCCCTCTGTAAGTGATGGTGTATAACAACGGTTTTTAAAAGCACCATCTTTATAATTAGGAGATTTTTTAATCGTTTCAAGCCTTTCCCCTGTAGGCGTTGCTCCAAACAAAGGACGTTGCATATATAGCCCTACAATTAATGCCAGAACAACTACAAAAGATAAGAGTACGATCATAACACGACTAAACAGTTTTAAGGCTTTTTTCATTAATATCTTCTTTTTTAAGTAAAAACAAAACAGACTTATTTTTTTGAAGCACAAACTTAGGTATTCTAAGCCTTCTTTAAGGAAACTAATTAGCGCAACAGGGATATCTTTCGATGTAGTTTTAAGTTTCCTCATCTTAAAAATCCTAAGAATAAGTAGCTAAACTGTTCTTTAGAATAAGAGGTTGAGCTATTTCTCTGTGAATTCCAAAGCTGGATTACCCGGAATTTTTTTCTGAAATTTCCCTTGGAAAACTTAGAAACTTTTTTTGTTTTTTAGTTTTTTATGGCCTTATCTTTGCATCCGCATTTAAAAAAAATAGTGGAATGAAAAAGATATTAGTAGGCCTGCTTTTTACTACCGGCTTTGCCTTTGCCCAGGATCCTATAGAGCTGGATCTAAATGAGGCGGTGGCTTATGCGCTGGAGCACAAAGCTGAAGCCGAAAAAGCCCGGTTAGACATAAGGAAAGCCGATGCGCAGATCGCCGAGATAAGGGCCAGTGCGTTGCCTAATCTTTCAGGAAGTGCAAACACAACCTATAATCCTCTTTTACAGGAGAATGTTTTACCCGGCGAAATTTTTGGGTTACCGGGGCAGGATATATCTGTGGCTTTTGGGCAGGAGTGGACCTCTACTGCCAATGCTCAATTAACCCAGGCACTCTTCAATCAGCAGGTATTCACCGGGCTTAAAGCTGCTAAATCCACCCGGGAATTTTATCAGCTTAACGCACAGCTTACCAATGAGGAGATTATTGAAAGAGTAGCTACAGCTTATTACCAGGTGTACCAGGCACAGGAAATGTTGGAGAATATCCAGTCCAATCTGGAACTTACCGAACAAACGGTGAACATCGTGAAAGGGCTATTTGACAACGGCCTTGCCAAAAAGATTGACTATGACCGTAGCACTGTAGTGCTTAATAATCTGCGTGCTAACAGGCAACAGGTGATTAATTCGGTTGAACTTAGCGAAAATGCACTTAAGTTTATGATTGGAATGCCTATAGTCCAGGAAATAAGGCTTCCGGAGCAAACTTTTGCACCTGCTATTTTACCTGAAACCAATGTTGGTTCCGTCGAAAGAACAGAACTACAGCTGTTGAACAAGCAGATAGAACTGCTAAACTGGCAGAAAAAAGCTACCCTGGCCGAATATTATCCCTCCCTTGCACTTTTTGCCAACTATGGCTGGCTCGGTCAGGGAGATGCTTTTCCGGTAGGGAATGGAGAAGATAAGGGTGTTTACTGGTCTGATCTTGCAGCGGTAGGTGTAAACATAAACATTCCCATCTTTAACGGCGGGGCCACACGGGCAAGAGTCAAACAAGACCAGGTCGATATCGAGAAAGCACAGCAGGACCTTCAGGAGACTCAGCTGGCACTGGACCTGGCTTATGCCAACGCGGTTGCACAGCTGGAGAACAGCCTGCTTACCATTCAGGCCCAGCAGGAAAATGTGGAGCTTGCAAGGGAAGTGCTGGAAGACACACAAAACAACTATGGATTGGGATTAGCCAGCCTTAACGATCTGCTGGATGCAGAAAGGGATCTTTCCGCAGCAATGAACAACCTCACCAATGCCCAACTTGATTACAAACTTGCGGAAGTGCAACTCTTAAGGTCACAGGGGAAATTAGAAACGCTTACTAATAATACATTATAAAATGAAAAAGAAATCTATAATAACAATCGTCGCTTTAATAGCTGTTGCTGCTATCTTTTTTCTGATCCTTCAGAATAATAAAAGCAACAACGAAGCAGAACTCAGCATTGTGGCACAGGAGAATACAGAGATCGCGGTAAGAACAGCTCCTGCACAAAGAGAAAGCATTAGCGGCCAATTTACTGTTAACGGGACCTTCCAGCCCCAGACCCGCGCAAATATTTCAGCAGAAATGGGCGGCCAGGTAGTGGCGATTTACGTGGAAGAAGGGGATGAAGTAAAAGCCGGACAGGTGATCGCAAAACTTTCGGGAGATAAGATCAACGTGAACCTGAATAATGCAAAAGCAAATCTTGACAACGCAATTTCTACTCTTGAAAGATATGAAGCAGCTTACAAAACCGGAGGTGTTACTGCAGTACAACTCGACCAGGCGCGTTTGCAGGTTCAGAATGCAAGAGCGCAATTTGACTCTGCCAGCCTTAGCTCGGGTGATACCAATGTGCGTTCAAAAGTAAGCGGCATTGTGAACGAAAAAATGGTGGAACTGGGAATGGTTGTAGGTCCCGGTACACCTATTATTGAAGTTGTGGATATCTCCTCTCTAAAGTTGAGGGTGGAAGTAGATGAGGCAGTGGTAAGCCGCCTGCAGGTAGGGGATACTGTTCAGGTAGTGCCCAGCGTCACCAAAGATACCATTAGCGGAAAAATAACTTTTATAGCTCCAGCCTCTAACGGAGCATTAAAATTCCCGGTGGAGATCACTGTAGACAATTCTCAAAGGACCAGAAGAGCCGGAATGTATGCAACTGCTGTGTTCAATGAATCGGGAATGGATAATGTTCTTACTATTCCCCGAGAAGCTTTTGTGGGCAGTGTAAGTGATAATCGAGTGTTCGTTTTAGAAAACGGAATAGCGAAGTTAAAACAGATTCAAACAGGGATTAACTACGGAAATAAAGTAGAAGTAACTGCCGGGCTAAATGAGGGTGATATAGTCGTGACTAGTGGACAGATTAACCTTACCGACAATACCCCGGTAAAAATCCTAAAGTAAGAAAAAATGAAATTAGCAGAAATATCAATAAAGAGGCCCAGCGTGGTGATCGTAATGCTTGCATTACTGATCATTGGCGGACTTTTCAGCTATAGTCAGCTCAATTATGAGTTGATCCCAAAAATGGAAATTAAGGTAGTGACCATAATGACTATTTATCCCGGGGCATCACCTGCCGAGGTAGAGAACACCGTCTCCCGTAAGGTGGAGGATGCCGTTTCTTCCCTGGAAAATATCAAGAAGATCCAGACCAAATCTTTCGAGAGCTTATCTGTAGTGACTATTGAGTTCACCAGTGACGCAGATGTTGATTTCCTGTTGAACGAAGCCCAGCGTAAGATCAACTCAATACGATCTGATCTTCCCGAAGATATCGAAGAGCCGTCGCTCTCCCAGTTCTCCCTTTCAGATTTACCTGTGGTAAGTTTAGGGGTGACTGCCAATCTTTCAGAAAATGAACTTTACGACCTTATCGATCAAAAGATTCAGCCTGAGTTCTCGCGACTTTCGGGAGTAGCCCAGGTAAACCTGGTAGGTGGACAGGAACGGGAGATAAGGGTAAACCTTTACCCCAATAAATTGGAAGGCTACGGGCTAACGGTGCCGATGGTACAACAGATCATTAGTGCTTCTAATCTCGACTTTCCAACAGGAAACCTTACTACAAGAGAAAATACAACGCTTATTCGACTTTCCGGAAAGCTCCAGTCGGTTGATGAGCTAAGGAACCTGGTGATCGCTTCCCAAAACGGGCAAAACATTCGTTTAACCGATGTTGCTGAAGTTCAGGATACCCAAAAGGAGACCGAAAAGATTGCAAGAATTGACCGTCAAAGCACCATTTTACTACAGGTTCAAAAACAAACCGATGCCAATGCGGTAACGGTGAGTGAGCTGGTTCAGGAAAAAATGAACGACATAGAAGAACGCTATGCAGAGCAGGGTGTGGAGCTTACCATGGCAAATGACACCTCCACTTTTACTCTTGCTGCAGCAGATTCTGTGATCAAAGACCTTTTGATCGCGGTAGGGCTTGTGGCATTTGTGATGCTTTTCTTCCTGCATAGTTATAGAAACGCCCTTATCGTGATGGTGGCCATTCCTACCTCGCTTATCGCAACTTTTATTGGCATGTTCCTGCTTGGTTACAGTTTAAACCTAATGAGCTTACTGGCACTTTCATTAGTGGTTGGTATTCTCGTGGATGATGCTATTGTGGTCATTGAGAACATCCACCGGCACATGGAGATGGGGAAAAACAAGGTGCGTGCGGCTTATGACGGTGCGAGTGAAATTGGATTTACTGTTACTGCAATCACCCTGGTGATCGTGGTGGTGTTTCTTCCTATTGCATTGAGTACAGGACTTGTGGCCAATATTATCGCCCAGTTTTGTGTGACCGTGATCATCGCAACCTTATTATCATTACTGGTTTCCTTTACTGTGGTGCCGTGGCTTTTCTCACGATACGGAAAGCTGGAATTGATTAGGGAGGACTCTTTCTTCGGAAAGATCATCCATAAATTTGAAGCCGGGCTTAACTGGTTTACTGTAGAAGTTACAAAGATCCTAAATTGGTCTTTGGACAACAAAGTGAAGACTTTTCTTGTAGTTTTTGTCCTCTTTGCAAGTTCCATTGCACTTGTGGCTATGGGCTATATAGGATCTGATTTCTTCCCGAGAACCGACAGGGGAGAATTCCTGGTACAACTGGAAATAGATAAAGATGCTTCTATTGAGGAGACCAACTTCATCACCCAGCAAACTGAAAATTATCTTTCTCAGCTACCCGAAGTGGAGCGTATGATAACCACTGTAGGCCAGTCAAGTAGTGGAGGATTTGGAGGCGCACAGGCTACAAATAATAAGTCTGAGATCAGTGTCACCCTTGTAGATAAATCTGAAAGAGATGAAAAGACGAATGTTTTTGCAGCTAAACTTAAGCGCGACCTGGAGCAGGAATTGGTAGGCGCTAAAGTAACCACTGTACCCGTAGGAATTATTGGTGCAGAGCAGGCACCGTTACAAATGACCGTAATTGGCGACAGCTTTGAAGATGCACTGGCTTATGCCGAAACTGCTGAAAGCATTTTGAGAGACATCGATGGAGCTACCGAGATCGACCTGAGTGTTGAAGAAGGGAACCCGGAAATTTCGGTCAATGTGGACCGGGACAAAATGGCTTCTTTAGGCCTTAATGTTGCTGTGGTAGGACAAACTTTACGTACCGCCTTTAGTGGAAATAACGACAATAAATTCCGTACCGGAAGCACAGAATATGATATCAATATCATATTTGATGAAGCATCCAGGAACAACATTGAGGATGTAAGGAACATACAGTTCATGAATAACCGGGGAGAGCGCATCAATCTCGCACAGTTTGCCGATATCAGCTATGAATCGGGACCTTCTTTGCTCGAGCGATATGACCGTTCCCCTTCGGTAACCGTCATGGCACAAACCGTGGGTAGGACTACAGGGGCAGTAGCCCAGGAGTGGGAAGAAAAGTTAGCGAGTGTTGAGAAGCCAAAAGGGGTGGCATGGACCTGGGGTGGAAACATGGAGAACCAAAGCGAAGGTTTTGGAACCCTGGGAATTGCACTTTTGGCAGCTATTATGCTCGTGTATATGATCATGGTGGTGTTGTATGATGACTTTGTGAAGCCGTTTATTGTGTTGTTCTCCATTCCGCTTTCATTTATTGGAGCACTATGGGCCCTGGCACTAACGAATAACAGTTTGAACATCTTCACTATTTTGGGAGTCATCATGCTTATTGGACTGGTAGCGAAAAATGCCATTTTACTGGTAGATTTTGCCAACCACAGGCTGGAACATGGAGAGAAGCTACGGGATGCCTTGATCCAGGCAAACCATGCACGTTTGCGACCTATTCTTATGACCACTATTGCGATGGTCTTTGGGATGTTGCCAATTGCGCTGGCATCTGGTGCGGCTGCCGAGATGAGTAACGGTCTGGCGATCGTGATCATTGGAGGACTGTTGTCTTCGTTGTTCCTTACGCTGGTCATCGTGCCGGTGGTGTTCATGATCTTTGTTCGCCTTGAAGAAAAGTTCACCAAAACCGAAAAGAATGATTATGAGGAGTTGATGGTGGCCGAATATGAGCACATTCATCCTGAAATGGAAGTAGAATTTGATTAAAAAAAAGCCTGGTTGGTTCAGCTGGCCAGGTTTAAAAACTAATTCAAAAAGGAATAAAATGCATTAGAAAGTGTAAAAGATAAATAAAAATGGAAAAGGATATTTTTTTAAAAAAGGTTTCAGAGCTATTTCTACAAAACGGAGCCAAAAGTTTGACGATGGATGACATAGCAAATGAGTTGAAAGTTTCTAAGAAGACACTTTACAAAGAGCACGAGAGTAAGGAAACGCTTTTGGAGGAAATCCTGGAATTTAACATCGAAAAGGTTCTTTTTAAGATGCGACACCTCGATGAAAATATAGATAATGCAATAGAACGAATGTTTGAAAGAGATGAAGATATAGAAAAAGCATCCAGGACTAATGATTCTATTATGCTAAGACAACTCGTCAAATACTATCCCCAAATTTTCAAAAAACATATGCTTTACTTTTCTGAAAAGCTTTCCGAGTTACTCATTCATAATATTGAAAGAGGTAGAACTCAAGGACTTTACCGTAAAGATTTTGATGCACAACAATATTCAAAGTTGTTTTTTCAAATGACCATGAGCTATGATAATTCTCCTTTTCTGGATACCTCTCAATTGTGCCGCTCTGAATATCAGCACGAATTACTGCTTTTTTACATGAACGCCATTACTACTGAAGAAGGTAAGAGATATATGAAAAAATTATTAAAAAATTAAAAAACACCTGTTCAGAAGGATTAGGAATTTACGGGCATGGAAAACACTAATTTCAATAAAAAAAAGTTTTATGATCTTTTAAAAAGAGAATTGAATATTCAACATGATCTCCCTTTTATGAGATCCATGACACTTCAAGAGCTCAATATTACAAAACCGGAAATTAATTTGTTCCTTAATACGCTTGAATCTATTTATGAGGTTTATATTGAAGAACAGAATTTAAATCTGGACATGACATCTAAGGAATTTATAAAAAGAATCGATTCGATCTTATAAGTTTTTCTGATTTTTACGGAAAAATGGGTTTAGAGTTTGATGGATTAGATGTGATTATAACTCTGATAAAAAAAATTTTTTACAGTTCTTTTGCTGAACTCATCAAAAAGATAGTATAACAAATCTGATAATAACATTTGTACTGGAATAAGTAAAATTAGAGTGATGTTCCTGAAATCATAGAGAGTTTACCAGAAGTTTCTTTTAATTCTGAATTTGATCCAGATACTTCTTTTGAAAATATAGATACCAAAAATGAAACCGGTGCCGTTGAATCAAATGATTTTAATTCCGAAACCACCGTACTGTTCAAGGACCAGAAGTTGCAGAGGCATCTGACTCACGACCCACTGCTTCTCCGACCATTCAACATTTAAAGGCAATCTCAAAAGAGATAGAATTGTTCTACCTGTCTATCATAAATACAGACAGTTATGGCTTTTCGGAGTTTTTGATGAATTTAAAAAAATATCAATAAAAAGATACCCTAATAATATTTTATCATCCCTAAGAGTGTTTTTGGATTTGCCTGTTTTCAAATACATAGATACAGAAGGTATAGAGGGAGCCATATGTTCACACTATTAATGTGGATTACGAGAAGTTCCATTCAAGAGAAGACTTAAGTTTAGACGAAATTCTAAGAATTCTTATGAATACAAATTAATTATATTAAGGCTAAATAGGTTTATTTTTATCATCCAGTCTCCTGTAAAGCGGAAGAGTTTTCCTTTTCAAATCAATTTTTTTAATTTTTAGAAACGCTTGCCCCCTGGGGTCCTTTACCTCAAATCTCTTTAAGCACTGCATTTAGACGCTTGAATTAATCAGTAAATTCGGTAGTAGTATAAAAGTCTGTGTAAAGCACATAAACACGCTTAGAACACTTCCAAACGTGGCATTTAAATTTGCATCATTCTTTGTTATATACTTAGTAACATAGGAAGCGATAGAGCCAATATTACTCGAAGTTAGTTGCTTCACGTTAAAAGTTTAGTTAGTTAAAACCTCAACCTTTACACTTGCGATTAACTCTTTTCCCCTCCGGTTTACCACATTTACCAATACTGCAAATTTTAGACATCAATGCACCCTTAAATCATAAAATTTTTCTGACAAAAATTTCCTCAAAAAGGGTGAAAGAATCTCTTTTTCTGTTAATATCGGCTAAAAATGTAGGAAATTTTACAGGTTAACTTTTTAAAAGTCAGATAAATATGACAAGACTTTAGTATTCCCTTATTATAGTCCCTTCCTATCTTTGACCTGTAAGAAATCTCTTTAGGCTCAAATAGCACAGGAAAATTTCTGACAGTATTTATTAACCATTCTATATTTTTTAATCAAAAACCGTTTAATCTATGAAAAATTTCAAAAATTACTTTGCCTTCCTGGCGGTCTTCGCAATGGTCTTTACTTCCTGTAGTAAAGATGAATCTACAGCAGACACCACCTCCACAGAAAAAGCCACCCTCTCATTTGGAGCTATCGTAGCCGACCTGGCAGCGAATTCAACCAATAAACAATCAGACGTTAGTGATCTTCCCGAATGTTCAGACGCTGCTCCTTCATACGTAGAGATCGTTTTGATGCAGGGTGATGAATACATTATTGGTGAAGAGGCTCCTTACAGAGTTGATCTTGCCGCAGGCCAGGTCTTCACTGAAGAAGATGCTTCCCTGGAACTTGAACCGGGACAATATACTCTTGAGCATTTCGCTGTATATGATGCCGCCGGAAATCTTACCTGGATAGCACCTAAAGGCGGGGTTCTTCAGGAATTTGTAGACGTATCCCTTCCTTTATCTATTGATTTGGGTGCCGGAGTAAAAAAATATGTTGATGTTTCTGTACTATGTTATGACGACAGAGACGTGAATGAGTACGGATACCAATTCTTTGAATTCGATACAACAAAAGCTTTTGAATTCTGTTTCTTCTCAAACTATTGTACGCCAGAAGGAAGACATTTCCCTGCAAGATATTCAGTAGAATTCTCTATCGATGGTACAGTGATCTACGAAGCAGGAGAAAACATTAACAATGTAGGTGTAAACAGCGCCGGAGACAATTATGCAGATCCTATTTGTTTTGCACTCCCAGATCTTGCCAGCTATGCTGATGATGAGGAATATATAGACTACACAGTTACCTTACTAGATTGGGATGGCGTTTATGATGCTCCCGAAAATATGGTGATCACAGGAAGCCTTAGCAGAAATGAAGTTATGGCAAACTTTGACGGTGATAACAATGTGAACTATGAGCACCTGAGATTTGGATGTGAAGGAGACAATACCGGAGGAGATGATAACGACAACAATGACGGAGATGACAATGGTGACGGCGACGATAATGGAACCGGTGATGGTGACGATAATGGAGATGACAACGGTGATGGTGACGACAATGGTGATAGTGATGGTGATGACAACGGAGATGGTGATGATAATGGAGTAGCTGAAGGTTGTGATACCGCCTATATGGTTGGAGATAATGAGCTTAATGAATTAGGTCTCTATAGCGGAAATAACTGGGGCTGGGGTCTTATGCTTGATGAAGATTCCTTTGACGATCAGTTTAAAGTAGATGAAGGAGTTTGGAGAGTACCATTCCATGCAGGAGCCGGACAAAATGATACTTCCAAAGGTTGGAAAGCCGGTTTCATAGTGATCACTAAAACCGGGAACACCCTTGAAGTAGACTTCGATCTTTATGAGGGAGTAACCATAAACGAATCTCATATCTATGTAGGTTCTGATTGGCCGGAGGATCGTGCACCAGGTCAATTTGACATGGGAACAGATACCTTTACTGTTGGTGACGGACCTCTTTACATCGTAGTACATGCAGAAGTTTGTGGTACAGATGAAGACTAATTAATCTGAATACATTTTTAAAAACCGCTCCGGGCAACCGGGGCGGTTTTAGTTTTAGGAAATATCAATACTAAAGAAAAAAGGTGGGGCAGATAAAGCTCCACCTTTTATACATCAATCCCGGGAAAAATCCTCTCTTAGACCTTTACCCCTAAAACCTCTGGCGGCGTAATAAGATTTGGCTCCATTGTGATAAACAAAGACATGATCGTAGTGGCGGTCACAAAAAAAAGCTCCTCCCGGTTTTCACATGTTCTTCTTACTTTCTCCCGCTAAAGGCTTTTGTGCCTCTCCAAATTTTTTATAAATCGTTCTCCCAAAATTTCCAGTATTTTTTCCTGCTCTTTACTGGATAATTTTTTAGTCGCTTTCGCTGTCATAACACAGGTGGTTTTATGTTTTTTCTTTCCTGCGCACCATTTCATGGTTCCAGATGGGAGCAAAGGGAGACGTACGATTTCCTCTGGTTTTCTTATGAAGATACGGCTTCTGTGTTGCGCTTCTTATTTGAATAGAACCGGAAATAAGTAAGGCTTTTCCAAAGCCATTCCACCGGCCCCTGCTTATGACGCGCCAGCCAGTACTCACTGAATTTCAGCTGAAAGTAGAATACGAGCACCGTCAACAATATGTTGATAGCGGGAGAAGTCTGTTCAAAAAGTCCGAAGCCAAACCTGTAAAAGATAAGCAGGCCGAATAGGGTTTGTAGCAGGTAATTTGTCAGCGCCATTCTTCCCATTACGGCCAAAGGTTTAAGCAAGCTGTTGAAAGACCTGCTTTGGAATAAAAGAGTGATCCCGCTGATGTAAAAGATCGTGAGACAGGCATTATAGATACTGAATAAAAAGCCGGCAGTCCATTTGAGCTCAGGTACTATATGCAGCTGCGGAAGTGTGACCAGGTCAAAAAGGTACATGAGCAAACCTATTAAAAGCAATGTCAAAACCAGCATTTTTGAAACCTTATTCCAGCTTCTGAATTTCTCAATATTTTCTTTTAGGAGAGTAAACAAATTGCTGCGACCGGCCCATAGTCCCAGCAGAAAATACCCCAAGGTCATAAGTAACCTGCCGCTTTCCAGCTGATACCGGATCTTTGCATCCCAGGAATTCCGGTTCTCCCTTAAGTTGGTGACCAGATCTCCCTTTTGCACCAGCGCGTAATATCGCTCAGCCTCTTCGGCCATGGGAAAATTGACTTCAGTATTTTGAACCGGCGGTAAAAAAAGTTCATACAGGTGAGAGGGAAGATTGGTGATAAGTACGATTGAGAAAAGGAGCAACAGCTTAAGCGGAAGCTTCCGAAAAAGCATTAGTAATCCGCCCAATACTGCATAAATCGCCAGGATATCTCCCCGCCAAAAAAGATGATGTACAATACCGATCAAAAGGAGCAAAGACAGCCGCCAGAGATATATTTTCAGAAATCCGGAGGTTGTCTTTTTCTTCTGAAAATGCAGGTAAAAGCTCAACCCGAATAAAAAGGAAAAGACAGAAAAGAATTTTCCGAAGACAAAAGCACCAAAAATGGCCATGGAAACATTGTCTGCAAAACTGCTGAACTGGAAGTATACTTCTTCTGGCAGGGCAGCACCGGTATACCAAAAGACCATGTGGGCGTAGAGGATGCCTGCCAGAGCAAAGCCACGAAGTACGTCAATGACTTCGATCCTTTCCGGTATTCTTTTAAGTAGTGTCTCCTTCATTAGCTGTCGTGGAGATCAAAATAAAACTTTCAGGGTATTTCCTTCCTCTTTTTAAGATAGATTTAAAGGGTTACCCAAATGATTTTTCTTCTTTTAGGAAAATCTGAGATCGGAATCATCGGAATAATTTTTATCTTAAATCGATTTTGCAACTCGGTTAAAAACTCTGATTAGTATTAATTTAAATTATTAAAGATGAATGCTTTAGAAAAATTAATTGGACAACAGGTAGTTGCTTATTTCGAAAAAGATGACGAGGAGGGCTACGAATATGTGGAAGGAAAAGTAGTCAATGTAGACATTGAGGATTATTACTTTTATGAAAAAAATGAGACCATTGCTATAACTGTTTCTATACAGCCACTCATGGATTTGCCGAACGGTATTGATCCAGAGGACTTGAATTCTATACCTCTGGAGAATATTCGTAAAAAGTAAGCTTGAATAATAATGTTTCAGGTACTACCAAACAAACAAATTATTTATTAGCCCCGGGTTTAAACCCGGGGCTATGAAGAATTGGGATTGTCAAACCATTTTAATGGTTTCAGTTAAAAGCTCCAGGAAAAATAAGAATACCTCCCAAAAATGATATTTTGGGAACCTCAGAATTTATTGGCTTCGGAAGCAAATTAAAATTTCACTTTGCTTCCGAAGCAAGATCAAAATAATTCCACATTAAAGAACTTCTGAAGCACCGTAAGCACAAACATGAATCCCAACACCACAGGGCAAATGTATTTAATCATGATGTTGAGGAAAGTTTCAAGGAAGGACCCCTTATAATTTGGAGCTCCATGGCTAATTTCTTCAGAAAATTTTGCGGTCGTCCAGCGGGTGGCAATAAAAAGGCTCAGCAGGAAACCACCTAAAGGTAAAGCCACCACCGAGAATACGTCCTGGATAAGGTCCATAAAGCTTTTTGAGGTGCCTTCGTAAAAAGTAAAAGCTGTCAAACTTTGCACCGCGCCATAGCCCAACATACTTGGAATACCAATAAGAAAAATAAGAAAAGCCATTACCAAAACGGCCTTTTTGCGGGGCCATTTGCGTTCATCAATAAAGTAGGCTACCGCAACTTCGAGCAGAGAAATCGTTGAGGTAAGGGCGGCGAAACATAACAACAGGAAAAAACTACTGCCTATTACTTTCCCCAAAATAGGGCCCATCGCCTGAAAGATTCCGGGTAAAGCGACAAAAACCAATCCCGGCCCTTCAGAAGGGGATTGTCCCTGCGAAAAGACCAGTGGGAAGATCATCAATCCCGCCAGAAAGGCCACCAAAGTATCTGCAATTGCGACCAAAGTGGCAGAGCTCACGATATTTTCCTTTTTGCTGAGGTAAGAGCCATAGGTGATCAAACCACCCATCCCGAGACTTAAGGAAAAGAACGCCTGACCCAATGCCGAATAGATGGTGGCGCCATTGATAAGGCTGAAGTCGGGCAGGAGATAGAATTTAACGCCTTCCATTGCCCCGGGAAGCATGAGCCCGTAAATGATGATTCCCAGCAAAAGAACGAAAAGTGCGGGCATAAGGATTTTAGCAGAGCCTTCGATCCCTTTTTTCACACCCTGCAGTACAATTACTGCTGTTATCGCCATAAAGCCAAAGCTGAACCAGAGATTATCTGAAAAATCGGCTACATAATCTCCAAAAAAAGTAGAATAACTTTCCTCTTCGAGCAGATTTCCGAAGGCAGTTTCAAGAAAATAACCAAATGCCCAGCCGGAAACCACGTTATAGAAAGAGAGGATCATTACTCCTGATAAAATTCCGAAAAGCCCTACCAGTCCCCAGATTTTTCCGCCGTATTTTTTATAGGCACCATAAGGATTTGCCTGTGCGCTCCTTCCCAGGGTGATCTCTCCCAGCATAATGGGAAAACCTATAAGGAAGATCCAGAAAATGTAGATCAATAAAAAGGCGGCACCTCCATTTTGTCCCGCCACGTATGGGAATTGCCAAATATTCCCCAATCCAACCGCCGATCCTGCCGCGGCTGCTATAAAACCAATTCTGCTTGAAAAACCGCCTCTTGCTGCCATGCTGCAAAAATATATCTTTCCGCAGAATTTGGATCAGAAAATCACTGCACAAGAAATTAGAATTTCTTTCGCTAATTCTGAAACAGATCTTTTTTTGATTTTACTACTTTTAAATGATGATCCACTTTCAAAAAAAATATTTTTTCGCTGCAATTCTCCTTTTCCTGCTGCTGACTATTATCGCAGCTTTTGTGAAGGACTCCATTATTAGACCTTATGGGGGAGATCTTCTTGTTGTGGTATTTCTCTACTGCCTGCTGAAAAGTTTTTTTAGAATACCCGTCAAAAGTGCCATTTTTGGAGTACTCCTTTTTGCTATTGCTGTTGAAGCGCTACAGTACCTGAGAATTGTAAAGCTGCTGGGGCTGGAGGAAAATAATATTGCAATAATTATTCTGGGTAGCTATTTTGAATGGCTGGACATTGTTTTTTATTCTTTAGGAGCTACACTTGTATATGTGGTGGAGATGGGGAGAGCGGGAAATGCAATTACAGGAGAGGGTTCCGGATTATAAAAAATCCGAAACAATTCTGAAAAAACCTTTGCTTCCTGAAGGTACTATGAAAAAAACCCTCACTTTTCAGCGAGGGTTTCAGTTTTATTCTAAAGGAGTTTACTGTTTTACTTCCTCAAGTTTCACTTCTTCTCCTTCTTTATTCAGCAGTATTACTTCATCAAAGCCCATATCCTTGAACTGCTCAAATTGGGTTTCGGCATCACCTACAACCAAATAAGCCATTTTTGATTCATCAAGATATTTTTGAGCCAGTTTTTTATGCTGCTCCAAAGTCATATTCCTGATGATGTTCTCCTCCTGCTCAATATAATTTGCCGGCAGGTCATATGCACTCATTTCCTGAAGCATTCCCAATAAAGAACCCTGGGTCTCAAATCGCAGCGCATTAGATTTAATGAGGGCATTTTTGGTGAATTCAAGATCCTCAGGCTTTATACCTTCTCTATATTTCGCTATCTCATCTCTAAAAATTCCAACAGATTCTCCTGTTGCATTGGTACGCACGCTGGAGGAAGCAGTAAAGGTGCCGGGGATCTTAGAACCGCTAAAACCTGAGCGGGCACCGTAGGTATAACCTTTTTCTTCTCTTAAGATAAGATTTACGTTTCCGGAGAAAGAGCCTCCGAGTTTATAGTTCATTACTTCCGCAGGGAAGAATTCCTTACTGGTGCGTGGCAGTGCGATGTATCCAATATTGATTACAGACTGTTTGGCGCCGGGAACATCTACAAAATATAAGGATGCTTTATCCCTGTTGGTCACTACCTCATACTCCGGAATATTGACTTCCCTGGCTTCCCACTCTTCCTCAATGTCATCAATGGCCTCTAGTGCCTCCGATTTCGAAATATCACCAACCACATGGAAACGACTTACTGTAGGAGAAAAATAATTATTATAGAAATCCTTAAGGTCCTGCATTGTAATGGCCTCTACAGACTCTACAGTTCCCGAAGTAGGATGAGCAAAAGGATGATTTTCCCCGTATAGCAATTTGTTATACACCTGGTTTGCTATATAATTGGGATTAGCCTGGTTCCTCTTTATGCTGTTGATCGTGCTGGTTTTGATGCGGCCAAACTCTTCCTCATCCCATCTTGGTTCCAGGAGAATTTCCTCCACCAGTTCCATGGTTTCTTCAAAATTACGTTTAAGAGTATTTCCCCGAATCACAATAGATTCATTGGTGGTGTACATATTGATGTTTGCACCTAACATATCAATGGCTTCTTCAAGTTCTGCCGGGGTTTTATTGGCTGTACCTTCCATAAGGATATCGGTCATCAGGTTGGCTACCCCATTTTTGTTATTGAGGTCGTCCAGCATATGACCACCTTCAATTACCAGGCTAAAGTTCACTAAAGGCAGTTCCGTCTGCTCAATTCCGTAAACTTTAAGCTGATTTTCCAGTTCTACATTCCAGGATTCAGGAACATTGAGAGAGGGTGTATCTCCAACTGCCGGTGGAGTGGAACGGTTGATTTTAGAAGGTGTTTTTTCGATTTCCTTTTCTTCGGAAGCTTCAGCTACTGCTGTTTCAACATTTTCAGTGATTTCTTCTTCTACAACTTCAGCTTTTTCAGAATTTTCAGCGATTAGCTCCAGCTGACCTTTCGGCACAAAGCTGGTCAAAACGTAAGGCTTGTTCTTTATATATTTCTCGTAAACCCTCATCACATCTTCTTTGGTCACCGCCTTGATATTTTCAATATCCTGCTCAATATATCCGGGATCTCCTGTAAATACATCATACTGTGCCAGCTGAAAGGATTTTCCAAGCACGCTGCTTATTCCGTTGTAAAAATCTGTTTCTAATCCGGCTTTGATGCGCTCTATATCCTTTTGAGTTACACCTTTTTTTTCAAACCGATCAAAGGCTTCATTGATTCCCGCTTCCACTTTATCAAGGTCAATTCCTGCATTAGCTGTAACCATAATGCGGAATTTCCCCGCAATCTGGTCAGCGCTGTTAAACGCTCTGGGTTGAGAGGTAAGTTCCTTCTCTTTTACCAGCACTTCGTAAAGAGGTGCTTCTTTTCCGTCTGAAAGGATCTGTGCAAGGAAATCAAGAGCATAGGCGTCTTCTGTATATTGTTCCACTGCCGGCCATACCATATTTAACTGCGGAGCTGTGGCAAAATTATCTTCATGATAAAGTCTTTTAGTCTCCTTCAATTTTACGTTCTGTACTTTAAGCGGGGCAACTTCCTTTCGTCTTTTGATCTCTCCAAAGTATTTTTCAACCAGCTTTTTGGTTTCTTCTTTATTAAAATCTCCTGCGATCACAAGGGTGGCGTTGTTGGGTCCGTAAAAATTATCATAGAATTCCCTTACATCTTCAACAGTTGCGCTTTTTAGATCTTCCAACTCACCAATTACCTGCCAGCTGTACGGATGTCCGTCAGGAAAAAGATTTTTATCGATCACCCAGTTGGTGTGGCCATAGGGATTGTTGTCAACCCGCTGACGTTTTTCGTTCTGAACTACCTCCTGTTGATTCGAAAAAGCCGATTCAGTTACAGTATTGATAAAATATCCCATCCGGTCAGACTCCAGCCACATCACCATTTCAAGGGCATTTTTAGGAACTACTTCATAATAAATGGTGCCGTCAACCCAGGTTCCTCCATTTAAGGTTCCTCCCACATCCTGGATCTTCTTGAAAAACTGGTCTTGTTCCACATTTTCCGACTCCTGGAACAACATGTGTTCGAAAAGGTGAGCAAAACCGGTGCGTCCTTTTTTCTCTCTATTGGATCCCACCCCGTATTGAATAGCTACGGACACAATAGGATCTGAATCATCCTGATGGAGGACCACATTGAGACCATTATCCAGCTCGTATTTTTCAAATTCGATGGAAAGTCCCTGGTCCTGGTCCTGGTCCTGTTTCGTTTGAGCTTCATTTCCTTTTACCTGCTCAGCGGCCACAAAAGAAGTGGAGGAGAGCGAAATAATTAAAAGGAGAAGAATTAATCTTATGCTTTTCATATGTCAAAGTTTGAGTTATGTTGATAAATATAAATATATTTTGCAATAGACTGGCAGTGTTGTTTTTATCTTTCTAAAGATATATTTCCTTTCTTGACTGAATGAAGGGAGCGTCTTTGCTCATATCTCCATTCAGTCCTTCTAATACTGCTTTATTTTTGTAGGTATTTTCTTAAATTATAACTCCTTTTTTAGAAAAGCTCGTTTTATTTCATATTTTTGAGTATTAGAGAAGTAGGGTTCCAATGTCAGCTGCACCTTTTTTAATTTTAGATTCCTTAAAAAATAAGGAGGTTGTTAGTCATGGGTAAAAGTTTAAAATTGTGGGTTTTAGCGTTTGCAATTGCAGGCTTTACTCTTGCGGTCTATAGTCAGGGGCCTGCCCAGGGGCCTCCACAACCTACTACTGCGGCTAATCCCGGTAATGGAAGAGGTCCATGCGGGCAAATGCCTGAGGGAGGTAAAGGAGGAGGTCCGGGAATACCACCTCCGGTAGGATTGTGTTTACCTATTAATGATTATCTCCTGCCACTGTTACTCAGCGGAATTGCATTGGGTAGTTTTATGATGTGGCGATTGGAAAAGTCGGGCTAATTCTTTTCCGAAAGATCTATTTATTCGATTAAAGGTGTTAAAAACCCGATTAAAGGCACTTTTCACATTGTAAAATAAAATTATCGCTTTACTTTTCCGCCGTGGAAAAAAAATTGCGATATATACTTTTTTTGATTGCTTTACTGGGTTTTCAATCAGTAATCTTTTGTCAGGTTACTTCAGAATTTCCTCCCGAGCCCATGACTGCACAAGACACCACCTCTGGAACATGTGGACAGGGAGATGGCGGAAATCCCGGAGGCATTTCTCCTCCTGTAGGTCTTTGCCTGCCAATAAATGACTATATCTTTCCTCTTTTTCTTACAGGAATAGGATTGGGTGTTATAGGTCTGTACAAGCTTCAGCCTAAGCGGTGAGCTAAGCATTCAACTGCATAAGACGCTGCACATATTTTCCAATCACATCAAACTCAAGATTGACCCTGTCACCTTCTTGTAGAGAGCCAAAAGTGGTGTGTGCGAGCGTATAGGGAATAATAGCCACGCTAAAATGGCTTTTTTGGGAGTTAACCACGGTAAGGCTCACCCCATTAATGGTTATTGAGCCTTTTTCAATAGTCACATTTTGAAATGTAGGATCATATTCAAAGGTAAATTCCCTGCTGCCTTCCTTGTTGTCAATCCTGGTGCAGACAGCGGTTTGATCTACATGTCCCTGGACAATATGGCCGTCTAATCTTGCTCCCACCTTCATTCCTCTTTCCAAATTAACACCTTCTCCCACCTTTAAATTTCCAAGGTTGGTCTTGTTAAGGGTTTCATCAATTGCGGTGACGGTGTATGCATCATCTTTAATATCTACAACCGTGAGGCAAATACCATTATGGGATACACTTTGATCGATTTTCAGCTCCCCGGTCATTTTGGCCTGAATTGTAATATGTAGATTTCCGCCGCTTTTTTCCAGGGCAGTGACAACTCCCAGTTCTTCAATAATGCCTGTGAACATTTCCTTATTTATTATTTACCTTTGCGCCTATAAAATTAGAATAAATACAGGGAACCTATATGAAATCAGCCGACAAAATAAAAGTGGGAATAAGTATTGGGGATCTCAACGGGATTGGGAGTGAGATCGTGCTGAAGACTTTTGAAGATGTCCGTATGCTGGAACTTTGCACACCTGTAGTTTTTGCTTCAGCAAAGACCATAACATTTATTAAGAAAAAACTGGATTACGATATCACCTTCCAGGGAATTGAAGATGCTTCCCAGGCTATCGATAATAAATTTAACGTGGTGAACGTATGGAAGGAAAATGTGAATATCAATTTTGGGGAAGAAACTGCCGAAGGTGGTAAATATGCTTTTGAATCTTTAAGGGCAGCTACCGAAGCTTTAAAAAAAGAAGAAATTGATGTGTTGGTGACGGCACCTATAAACAAGCACAATATCCAAAGTGAGAACTTTAAATTTCCGGGCCATACAGATTATCTTGCTAAAGAACTGGAAGGGGATAGCCTGATGTTCATGATCACCGATACTTTAAGAGTAGGATTATTGACAGATCATGTTGCTGTTAAAGATGTGGCTTCGGCCATTACTCCTGAGCTCATCGAGAAAAAGATCAGGATTATTTACAAATCTCTGCAGCAGGATTTCAAAATTCAGAAGCCAAAAGTGGCGGTGCTGGGGATTAATCCGCATAGCGGAGATAACGGAGTAATTGGCAATGAAGATGATGAGGTCACTAAACCTACATTAGAAAAAATAAGAAGCTCCGGAAAACTGGTTTTTGGACCCTATTCTGCCGATAGTTTCTTCGGAAGTGGCAACTACAAAAATTTTGATGCCGTTGTAGCTGCTTATCATGACCAGGGATTGATTCCTTTCAAAACCCTTTCCTTCGGAAGCGGAGTCAACTTCACAGCGGGGCTCAGCAAAGTAAGGACCTCTCCCGATCATGGTACTGCATACGAGATTGCCGGAAAAAATGAAGCCGATCATCACTCCTTCAAAGAAGCGGTTTTTAAAGCAATTGACATTTATCGAAACCGGCAGGAGTACGCCGAATTGACCTCAAATGTTCTGAAAAAGCAGAGCAAAAAGATATAAACAAAAATTTGTTTATAAAGAATAGGCAATTCATTAATTTTTATATCTTTGCACCCGCCTTATCCTGAGGGGAAGGCACTTGAAACTGATGATGAAATGAGGAAACTAAAGGAGTTCACGATCCCTTTTGTGGGTCTGAAACAAGGAAAACACCAGTTCGAGTACGAAATTGACAATAAGTTCTTTGAGCATTTTGAATATGATGATTTTAATAGCGCTAATGTAAAGGTGGATCTCGAACTTGAGAAAAAACCTACTATGTTGGAATTGGCTTTTAGAGCATCTGGAACGGTAAATGTTTATTGCGACCTAACCAATGAACCTTATGATCAACCCATTGACAGCGAGTTGTTTTTGGTGGTTAAGTTTGGGCAGGAGTACAACGATGACAATGAAGATCTCCTTATTCTCCCACACGGGGAATATGAGGTGAATATTCAGCAGTACATTTACGAGCTAATAGTATTGGCAGTTCCGTCAAAAAGAGTTCATCCGGGCGTGCTTGACGGCACCCTAAAGTCTGAAGTACTTGAAAAGCTGGACGAGTTAAGTCCGCGGGAAAAAGAGATCAAAGCAGAGGAGGATATAGATCCCCGCTGGGAGAAGTTAAAAAATTTATTAAACGATAATTAATACGCAGCCATGGCACATCCAAAGAGAAAGACCTCAAAAACGAGGAGAGATAAAAGAAGAACGCATTACAAAGCTTCTGTTCCGCAAATAGCTACAGATCCTACTACAGGAGAAGCTCATTTGTACCACAGAGCTCACTGGCATGAAGGTAAACTTTACTACCGTGGCCAGGTATTGATCGATAATACCGAAGAAGTAGAAGCTTAATCATAAAGAGCTTTGACTACCATACAAAACTCTCACATTGTGAGAGTTTTTTGTTTTAAGTTGATAAAGTGCTAAAAACACCTTAATTTGCACCGCTGTATTTTGAAGATTTAGTAATTTACTGTTTTTCAGGACGCTATCCATCATACAGAGGCATAAATTGCATATTTATGAATAAAACAACAGCAGCGATTACAGCTGTAGGCGCATATGTACCCGAATTTGTATTGTCCAACAAGATCCTCGAAACCATGGTGGATACCAATGACGAATGGATCACTTCAAGGACAGGGATCAAAGAGCGCCGCATCCTCAAAGATGCTGATAAAGGAACTTCTTTTCTAGCCATCAGGGCCGCCGAAGACCTTATCAAAAAATCGGGGATAGATCCTGCAGAAATCGACCTCCTTATCCTGGCTACGGCCACACCGGATCTTCCCGTTGCGGCTACAGGAGTTTATGTAGCTACCCAAATAGGTGCAGTTAATGCTTTTGCCTATGACCTGCAGGCAGCCTGCTCCAGTTTTCTTTACGGAATGTCTACTGCAGCAGCCTATATAGAATCTGGTAGATATAAGAAAGTCCTGGTCATTGGAGCCGATAAAATGTCTTCGATCATTGATTATACAGACAGGACCACCTGTATCATTTTTGGAGATGGTGCCGGCGCGGCTCTTTTTGAGCCTAATGAAGAAGGTCTGGGATTGCAGGATGAAATTCTTAGAAGCGATGGTACAGGAAGAGAATTTTTAAAGATCACCGCCGGTGGTTCTTTGTTTCCCCCTACAGCCGAAACTGTCGCTAACAAACAGCACTATGTTTTCCAGGACGGGAAGACCGTCTTCAAGTTTGCCGTTACTAATATGGCCGAGGTGAGTGCCAGGATCATGGAACGTAACAATTTAACCAATGAAGATGTCGACTGGCTGGTGCCTCACCAGGCTAACCGCCGCATCATTGATGCTACTGCCAGCCGAATGGGTCTGGAAGATTCCAAAGTACTTATGAACATTCAGCGTTACGGGAACACAACTTCCGCTACCTTGCCGCTGCTATTGAATGACTTTGAAAAACAATTTAAAAAAGGAGATAATCTTATATTCGCTTCATTTGGAGGAGGGTTCACCTGGGGCTCTGTCTATCTAAAATGGGCTTATAATTCTTAAAACACCCAACACTAAATATTATGGATTTAAAAGAAATTCAGAATCTGATCAAATTTGTGGCTAAATCCGGAGCCAGTGAAGTGAAGCTGGAAATGGATGATGTGAAGATCACCATCAAAACCGGATCTGATGAGAACAGGGAGACTACCATCCTGCAGCAGGTACCCATGCAGGCAGCACCGCAAATGCACCAGCCGGCACAACAGCAGCAGCCACAACAGGCACCTCAACAACAGGAAAGTCAATCTGCCGGTGGAGGAGAAGCAGCTGCCGCACAGGACAATAAAGGTTATATCACCATCAAATCCCCAATTATTGGTACTTTCTACAGAAAACCCTCACCAGATAAGGATGTTTTCGTAGAAGTTGGTGATTCCATAAAAGAAGGAGACGTGCTTTGTGTGATTGAGGCCATGAAGTTGTTCAATGAAATAGAAAGTGAAGTTTCAGGAAAGATTGTAAAAGTACTGGTAGACGATTCTTCACCGGTAGAGTTTGATCAGCCACTTTTCCTTGTCGATCCATCATAAAAGGTGTTGTTCGAAAATTTTACCCTACAGCCAAAACTAAACAGGTATGTTTAAAAAAATATTGATTGCCAACAGGGGAGAGATCGCATTACGCGTTATTCGCACCTGTAAGGAGATGGGCATAAAGACCGTTGCAGTCTATTCTACGGCCGATGCCGAGAGTCTGCATGTTAGGTTTGCCGATGAAGCCGTATGTATTGGCCCTCCTCCCAGCCAGCTTTCCTACTTAAAAATTTCAAATATTATCGCAGCTGCCGAGATCACCAATGCAGATGCTATCCATCCAGGCTACGGATTCCTTGCTGAAAATGCCAAGTTTTCCAAGATCTGTGCAGAACATGATATCAAGTTCATTGGGGCAAGTCCAGAAATGATCGATAAAATGGGAGACAAGGCTACGGCCAAAGCTACCATGAGAGCAGCCGGAGTTCCCTGTGTTCCCGGTTCTGAAGGAATTCTTGAATCCTATGAAGAGGCAGAAAAGATAGCCGAAGGCATGGGATACCCCGTGATGCTTAAAGCTACTGCCGGTGGAGGTGGAAAAGGAATGCGTGCGGTATGGAAGAAAGAAGACCTGCGTAAAGCCTGGGATTCTGCCCGCCAGGAAGCCGGTGCAGCCTTTGGTAATGATGGGATGTACATGGAAAAGCTTATTGAAGAGCCGCGCCACATCGAGATCCAGGTGGTTGGAGATAGCTCCGGAAAAGCCTGTCACCTTTCTGAAAGAGACTGTTCTGTACAACGTCGTCACCAGAAATTAACCGAAGAAACCCCTTCTCCCTTTATGACCGATAAACTTCGGAAGCAAATGGGAGATGCTGCCGTTAAAGCAGCCGAATATATTAAATACGAAGGTGCAGGTACCGTGGAATTTCTTGTGGACAAACACAGGAATTTCTATTTCATGGAAATGAATACCCGTATCCAGGTTGAGCACCCTATTACCGAGCAGGTGATCGATTATGACCTCATCAGGGAGCAGATCCTTGTTGCCGCGGGGGTGCCTATTTCAGGAAAGAATTATACACCACAGCTGCATTCAATCGAATGTCGTATCAATGCCGAAGATCCTTATAACGACTTTAGGCCGTCACCAGGGAAAATCACCAACCTTCATGCGCCGGGAGGTCATGGAGTGAGAATCGATACACACGTGTACAGTGGTTATGTGATTCCGCCAAACTATGATTCGATGATCGCCAAGTTGATCACTACTGCCCAAACCCGGGAAGAAGCGATTAGCAAAATGAGACGCGCATTGGATGAGTTCGTGATTGAAGGCGTCAAAACAACCATTCCTTTCCATAGACAGTTGATGGATGAACCCGATTATGTAGCGGGTAATTACACCACAAAGTTCATGGAGACCTTCAAAATGAAACCCATAGAATAAACGACAGGGGTTTCACTGGTATTCCCTGAGTATAATCTATTTTAGACCTCACAGGTTTTCAAAACCTGTGAGGTCTTTTTATTGATGACTATCTTTTTATACCTTTAGATGCTTCGGAAGCCACAGCTTTCGTAGATCTCAAAAAAGTTATTTATGAGTTTATCCTTCTGGGAGCATGATTCCTGGTTTTCAAATATTGATTATACCGTCATAGGCAGCGGGATCACTGGTTTAAATTGTGCCCTGCAGCTTAAAACCCGTTTTCCGGAAGCTAAGATCCTGGTTCTCGAGCGCGGACTCCTTCCAAACGGGGCAAGTACCAAAAACGCCGGATTCGCTTGCTTTGGAAGTCTTAGCGAGATCATAGATGACTTAAACAATCATTCTGAAAACGAAGTGTTGCAGCTGGTAGAAAAGCGCGTGAAAGGCCTTGAATTGCTTCGGAAGAACTTGGGAGATAAGAATATTGACCTGCAGGTAAATGGAGGTTATGAAATCTTCTCTGCCAATGACCGGAAGCTGTATGAAACCTGCGTGTCAAAAATGGGAAAAATTAATAGCCTTCTAAAACCCATTTTTGGAGAGGATGTTTTCAGTATCACCAACAATAGGTTTAACTTCGGAAGGATTCAGGAAGAGGTGATCTTCAACAAATTCGAAGGCCAGCTGGATACCGGAAAAATGATGAGTGCTTTGCTGCAAAAGGTGCAGGCGGCGGGGGTAAAGATCCTCAATTCTGTAACGGTGAATGGTTTTTTAGAAGCAAATGATTCCGTAGAGGTGGAGACAGAGCATTTCAGTTTCTATACCAGAAAAGTGTTGATCGCCACCAACGGTTTTGCTTCCCAATTAGGAATTCCGGAAGTAAAACCTGCACGGGCGCAGGTATTGATTACCGCCCCAATCCCAAACCTGCACATCAAAGGAACTTTTCATATTGAGGAGGGATTTTACTATTTCAGAAACATCAATAACCGGATCCTGTTTGGTGGAGGAAGAAATCTGAACCTAAAAGGAGAAGAGACCACAGAACTTGCCCTTACTACTCTCATTCAGCAAAAGCTGGAAGTGTTGCTTAAAAATGTTATTTTACCGGATACTCCCTTTAAGATCGAAAGACGCTGGAGCGGAATTATGGGAATGGGAGAACAAAAGAAACCTGTGATTAAACAGGTTTCAAAAAACGTGTTTTGTGGCGTGCGTCTTGGAGGAATGGGAATCGCTATTGGCAGCCTGGTAGGAAAAGAACTGGCCGATCTAATCGAAGAATAAATGAAGAGATTTTTCAAATTTATATTTAAGCTGCTGTTGGGGCTGTTTCTTTTCAGTATTCTGCTTGTGGTGATCTATAAGTGGGTTCCGGTGCCATTTACTAATCTGATGCTCATTAGGTATTTTGAAAATCCTGAAGAAGACATCCGGCATGATTGGGTGCCAATGGAAGAGATTTCCGATAATCTTAAGATGGCGGTGATCGCCAGCGAAGATCAAAATTTCCCAAACCATAACGGCTTTGATTACGAGGCTATTCAAAAAGCCATGGAAGATAACAAGAAGGGCAAGCGGGTGAGAGGTGCCAGTACGATCTCACAACAAACTGCCAAAAATGCTTTTTTATGGCCGCAACGCAGCTGGTTTAGGAAAGGACTGGAAGTTTATTTTACCTTTTTAATAGAATTGTTTTGGAGCAAGGAGCGGATCCTCGAAGTTTATCTTAACAGCATAGAAATGGGAAAAGGGATCTACGGCGCCGAGGCTGCAGCTCAGGCCTGGTTCGGAAAGTCGGCTGCTAATCTAACGGCATATGAGGCGGCGGCTATAGCTGCAATTTTACCCAATCCCAGAGAATACAGAGCTAAACCTGCCAGTAACTACATCGCCGGGAGGCAGGCGTGGATCGTAAGGCAAATGAGAAACCTCGGGGCAATTCAGCTGGAAAAATGAATTCAAAAACCAAAGAACAACTTATAGAGGCCTGTGCTGCGTATGTGGAAGGTAAACTGCAAACGGTGCAACGGGCAATCGATGACCTGGAGGCGGCATTAAAACTGGAGACTAAGTGCTCCATGGGTGATAAATATGAAACCGGCCGCGCAATGCTCCACCTCGAATTCGAAAAGCTGGCAGGACAGCATGAAGAATTCCGGAAGCTGCGAAAAACGATCAGGATCATTCCTGCGGGAAGAAAAGACGAGCGAATTACTTTTGGAAGTGCAGTAAAAACATCAGCCGCCAATTATTTTATTGCGATCCCGGAGGGAGAAGTAAAGATCGGCGATGAAAAATTCTATGCTGTAGGCGCTTCTTCTCCTATCGCACAAGCCTTATCGGGAAAGGCTGGCGGGGAAAAACTGGAATTTAACGGTAGGGAAATTCTTATAAAAGAAGTGATCTGATCATCTTAAGCGTCTTTCGAGGAGTTCTCCCTTAATGGAAAGATGAATGTTCTTTCCTTTTTGGAGTTGGACCGGGACTTCAAAGAATATTTCTTCCCCCTCAATTTCTGCCTGTGTCAAAAAATGACTGCCTTTAAAAAAAGAATTTTTCACCACCGCTTTGTAGCTTCCGGCATCGGTGAGGTGGATCTCGTGCGGATAAAGGATCACCTTTTTTCGGGATGACTGTTTTTTAAAGAACAGGGAAGCAGGCAATTCATTCACTTCTCCAAAAAGGGAAGCTATATATGCATTTTTAGGATTATTATACAGCTCCCGTGGATCTCCCATTTCTATGATCCTGCCGGCTTTCATCGCTATGGTCTTATCGGCATAAGAAAGGGCGTCTGTGCTGTCGTGAGTGGCAACCAGCACAGTGATCCCTGCTTTTTTAAGGTGGGAAAAAAGGTTTCTGCGAAGCTTGTTCTTTCGAAAGTGGTCAATATGACTAAACGGCTCGTCGAGCAGTAGCACTTCAGGGGGTTTTGCAAGCACTCTTGCCAGGGCGACCCGTTGTTGCTGTCCTCCACTCAGGAATTTAGCTTTCACCCTTGCCAGCTCCCGCATCTCCACGAGTTCCAGAAGTTCATTCACGCGCTGCTGCTTTTTCCGCGGATAGGCATTAGAAAGGTATTTCCCCACATTTTCAGCCACACTAAGAGGTGGCATGAGGTCAAAATCCTGGGTGAGGTATTTCATGAATGATTCCCCGGGAACTATATTAAAATTTGGTCCTAACAGCTGTTCCTGATCCCAAAATATCTTTCCGTCGACATGGTGTAATCCGTAAATGGACTGCAGGAGTGTACTTTTTCCGCAGCCGCTCGCACCTATAATAGAAACATTCTCACCTTTTTCAATGGTAAAGCTCAGGTTCTTTAAAACCGGCCTGTCTCCATATCCAAAAGTGAGATTTTTGACCCTGAGCATAGCAGCAAATTTTGTAGTAAAAATACGGCTTTAAAAGCAAAAAGCCTTCCGAAGAAGGCCTTTTGAATAGGTATTGAAAGAATTTATTTACTGCTGCCCGTTTTTGTTCGGCAGGCTTTCAAATCCCATGTTGTATAGTGTAAATCCGAAGATATCTGCATACTGCTCGATCGTCTTGCTCACCGGAGTACCGGCACCGTGACCGGCATTGGTCTCGATACGGATCAATACCGGATCATCTCCTGCCTGCTTATCCTGCAGTTCGGCAGCAAATTTAAAGGAATGTGCAGGCACCACACGATCATCATGATCTCCTGTAGTTACCAAAGTAGCCGGATATTCAACTCCTTCTTTTACATTGTGCACCGGAGAATAGCCTTTTAGATAATTGAACATGGCTTCGCTTTCCTCAGCAGTTCCATAATCGTAAGCCCATCCTGCACCGGCAGTAAAGGTGTGGTAACGGAGCATATCAAGAACTCCTACCGCAGGAAGAGCGACCTGCATAAGGTCCGGACGCTGAGTCATAGTAGCACCTACAAGTAAACCTCCATTTGAACCTCCTCTTACCGCAAGATAATCTGAAGAGGTGTAGTCATTTTCTATCAGGTATTCTGCAGCTGCGATGAAATCATCAAAAACATTCTGTTTTTGCAATTTTGTTCCGGCATCATGCCACTCTTTTCCGTATTCTCCGCCTCCGCGAAGGTTAGGGACGGCATAAATTCCACCTTGTTCCATCCACACTGCATTCGCAATACTAAAAGAAGGAGTAAGGCTAATATTGAATCCGCCGTAACCGTAAAGAATGGTCGGGTTCTTTCCGTTTCTTTCCATCCCTTTTTTGTAGGTGATGATCATAGGAATTTTTGTTCCGTCTTTGGAAGTATAAAACACCTGCTCACTTGTAAAGTCATCAGGATTAAAATCTACCTGCGGAGTGTTATACAGTTCTGAAACTCCGGTTTCCACGTCATATTTATAGATGCTGCCGGGAGTAACATAGTTCGTGAAGCTGTAGTAAAGTTCTTTTTCTTCTTTTTCTCCACCTAAACCTCCAATGGTTCCAATACCCGGAAGTTCTACTTCTCTTACCAGATTTCCTTCGTAATCATACTGTTTTACGTTAGAAACGGCATCTTTCATGTATTCAGCAAAGATATAATCTCCACCTGTTGAAGGGCTAAGCACGTTTTCTGTTTCAGGAATAAAATCCTTCCAGTTTTCAGGAGTAGGATTAGCAGCGTCAACAGTAACGATCCTTCTGTTTGGTGCATCAAGGTCTGTTACAATGAAAAGTTTGCTGCCGCGATTATCCAGCACGTAATTCTCATTCTTTTCATGACCAATAATAGTATCAATAGTAGGATTTGCTTTGGAAAGGTCCATCATGAACATCTTTCCGCCTGAAGTTGAGGTATTGGCCGAAATGAAGAGGTAACGATTATCTTCAGAAACATTTCCGCGAACATATCTGTGCTTTTGTTCAGGAGTGCCGCCAAAGATCAATTTATCCTGACTTTGAGGAGTTCCCAATTTGTGATAGTAAAGCTTGTGCTGATCTGTCTTTGCAGAAAGTTCACTTCCTTTTGGCTTGTCATAGCTTGAATAGTAGAAACCTTCATTGCCTTTCCAGGAAATCCCGCTGAACTTTACATCAATCAAAGTATCTTCTTTGATCTCCCGGGTTTCGGCATCCATGACAATGATCTTTCTCCAGTCGCTTCCGCCTTCAGAAATGCTGTAGGCAAGAATTTTTCCGTCTTCAGAAAAAGTCGCGCCACTAAGAGAAGTGGTACCGTCTTCACTAAATTTGTTGGGATCAAGAAAAACTTCAGCAGGCGCATCTTCCGACTTTTTGCGGTAGATCACGCTCTGGTTCTGCAATCCGTCATTTTTACTGAAATAGATCCAGTCGCCCTCTTTCCATGGAGCCGAGATCTTTTCATAGTTCCAGAGTTCTGTAAGGCGTTTTTTAAGTTCCTCCCTGAAAGGGATATCCTCAAGGTAGTCAAAAGTGACTTCATTTTGGGCTTTTACCCATGCTTCAGTCTCTGCACTGCGGTCGTCTTCCAGCCAGCGATAAGGATCTTCTACTTTAGTGCCAAAATACGTGTCAACGGTGTTTCCTTTTCTGGTTTCAGGATATTCCAATGTAATTGTAGGGGTTTGAGTTGTTTGTACCGGGGTTTCCTCTTGAGGTGGTTGCTGCTGAGAGGTCCCGCAGGAAACCAACGCTCCGGCAGCCAGTACGGTCATTATGGTCTTTTTCATATATTGAAGTTTAAGAAAGTTCCTAAAAGTAAATAATTTCCTTTGATTTTAAAGCACAAAGGCAGTACGTGGGTAATAGCTTTGGTAAAATGTACCAAAAAAGTCATTTCTAATACATAATTTTCTGCTTTACAACATTCTTGCGCTAACGAAACATTGTTCCAAAGGTGAAAAGAGAGCAAAGAGATAAGATCACAATACTTAAAATGATCAAGTTTCTTTGATCCTTCTTTTTAAAGAGTAGATATATTCCGACGCCTAAGAAAGCGATCTGGGCAAGGAGAAACGGAATCGTAAAAAGTTCGCTGATGAAACCGATGAGGAAATGATCCAATTCAAAATAATCAACCAAAAAAAGAGAAATGAAATAAGCGCTTATGATCACACTTGCAATCAGCAATTTTGATCCGCTAAGCGCTTTTTTCGACTTCATTTTATTCAGGTTAATGATCCATCACACTAATTTCTTCTCAACCAGATATTCGGCAATTTGAACCGCATTAGTTGCTGCCCCTTTTCTAAGATTATCGGCAACGATCCACATGTTAAGAGAATTCTCCTGGGATAAGTCTCTTCTTATTCTCCCAATAAAGACATCATCCTTGCCTTCAGCATAAATGGGCATTGGATAAGTATTCACATCTGTGTTGTCCTGCAGCGTTATTCCGGGAAATTCTTTTAGGATCCGGCGCACTTCTCCTATTTCAAAATCGTTTTCGAAGGTGATATTTACAGATTCACTATGGCCCCCCACCACGGGAATTCTAATGGCAGTAGCTGTAACGTGAACGCTATCATCCTTCAGGATCTTTTTGGTTTCATTGGTGAGTTTCATCTCTTCCTTGGTGTATCCATTCTCTTCAAATACATCACACTGAGGGATTGCATTGCGGTGAATAGGGTATGGATACGCCATTTCTCCCTGTTCTCCTTTGTATTCGTTCTCCAGCTGTTGTACTGCCTTTACCCCGGTTCCGGTTATAGATTGATAGGTGGACACAACCACTCTTTTTATGCCATACCTCTTGTGCAATGGAGAAAGGGCCATTACCATTTGGATCGTGGAACAATTTGGATTTGCGATGATCTTATCTTCGGAAGTCAAATCTGCAGCATTGATCTCGGGTACTACAAGTTTTTTATCAGGATGCATCCTCCAGGCCGAAGAGTTATCTATAACTGTGGTTCCTGCTTCGGCAAATTTAGGTGCCCACTCCAGGGAAGTTTCCCCGCCGGCTGAAAAAAGGGCAATGTCGGGTCGTTGTGCCACTGCCTCTTCCAGTCCTATTACTTCATACTCCTTATCATTAAAACTGATCTTACTTCCTACAGATCTTTCTGAAGCTACCGGTAATAATTCGGTCACAGGAAAGTTCCTTTCTGCAAGTACTTTTAACATCACCTGCCCCACCATTCCGGTGGCTCCTACCACTGCTATTTTCATAATTTATTTTATTCTCGTTTTTTACCGACGCAAAGGTATTGTACGGGAGAGAATTAAAAGAACTCTACAGTAGAATTTCTGCCGGAAATCATTTTTTTATAACCACTTTAAACAGATTGTTATATTTCAAGAGTGGTAAAAAAAGGACCCCCGCTTTGGACGGGGGTTTGGGTTAGGATATGTAGCGTAGCGGTTACTACGTGCTTTCAATGCTATTTCTGCAAATATAAAGCTTTAAAATAATTTACACGGGAGCCGTTAAAAGCAATCTTCCATATATCCTGTTTTGAGATAAGACCTTTCTTGTAGAGCCTGTTCCCATCCAACCAGGTTCGGTAAACAAGAACATATGCTCCTAACAGAACCAGCGCCAAGGTGGGATCTAAATTTTCCCAGAAATATATCAGCAGAAACAATGGTATGATCAGGCTTAAGTAATATGCAAAAACATTTTTCATTTATGCTCTTCCTGTGTTTTGTCTTTTTAATTCGTCTCTTATTTCGGCAAGTAATTCTTCCTGGCTAGGTCCTTTTGGTTCTGTAACTTTTGGAGCTTCTTTTTTTGTTTTGGTACGTTCATAAGCGCGAAGCACTAAAAAGATAAAAAAGGCTACAATGATAAAATAAATTGTGGCCTGTATCACATTCCCATAAGTAAGCACTGCAGCTTCGGCCTCCCGGGCAGCATCAAGGGTTTCATATTCTCCGCCATCTAAGGCGATGAACTGAGTAGAAAAATCTACTCCGCCGGTAATTACGCCAATAATGGGCATGATAATGTCTTCTACAAAAGAAGAAACAATTTTATTAAAAGCTGCACCTATTACTACTGCTGTAGCAAGAGCAATAATGTCACCTTTCATGAGAAAGGCCTTGAAGTCACTGAAAAAAGCCATTTTGAACTGTTTTTAATTGGTTAGTAGGTAAAGATAGATAATTAATCATTGATAATTATCCTTTTCACTCGTGGTGAAATTCCGGTAATCAATTCATAAGAGATCGTGTTTCCTTTTGCAGCAAATTCAGTGGCATGTTGAGGTCCTCCAAAGATGATCACCTCATCTCCTTCTTCACATTCAATTCCGGAAATATCTATCATGATCATATCCATGCATACATTTCCAATGATAGGGGCATATTTCCCGTTTACCATTACACCTGCCCGGGAATTTCCATACTGCCGGTTGATCCCGTCGGCATGACCTATGGGTAAGGTGGCGGTTTTGGTAGGTTTTTGGGCAATAAAGGCACGATTGTAACCCAACGATTGTCCCTTCTCAAGGTGGTGGATCTGTGAAATTATAGTTTTTAGGGTGCCAATTGGTTTGAGCTTTTGATCTTCGGGTTTATCATTTCCGAAGCCGTAGAGGCCTATGCCGGTTCTTACCATGTCAAAATGGGCTTTCGGATAATTGATGATCCCCGAGGTATTACAAATATGCAGCAGTGGCCTGTAATCTAATTCATCATAAAGCTTAATAGCGATCTTCCTGAAAGTGTGGATCTGCATCAGCGTAAATTCCCGCTCTCTCCAGTCTTCGCTGGCCGCCAGGTGTGAAAAAAAAGTTTTTGCTTTTATTGCTTCTGTGCCTTGCAGCAGATCTCTTACCAAAGAAGTTTCTTTTTCTGAAAATCCCAACCTGTTGAGACCGGTATTGAATTTCAGGTGAACAGGATATTTTTTCTGGTTTAGGCCTTCAGCAGTTTTAATAAATTCCTCCAGCACAAATTTGCTGTACAGGCTTGGCTCCAGACAATTCTCGATGATGGCTTCAAAATTAACCGACTGCGGGTGCAGCACAAGAATTGGGGTTTCAATTCCGGCTTTCCGGAGAGTAATTCCTTCAGAAGCATAGGCTACCGCGAAATAATTAGCCCCAAGATCTACAAGTTTTTTAGCGATATCCACTACTTCACTTCCGTAGCCATTAGCTTTAATAACGGCCATGAACATCACGTCATCATGCAACTTTGACCTTAAATAGTTATAATTGTGTGCTAATGCATCAAGATCGATCTCAAGTACGGTCTCCCTGGCTTTCGGCATGTTCGCTTCTTTTGGTGTCGTTTACTTCTTCAGGGTCTTTAACTTCAAAATTTTTAATCTTTTCCCGCAGGCGCGCTTTGTAATAGGCTCCCCGGCTAAGAGGTTCATATTCTTCGGTTTCGCCAAGCATCACCAGGTCTTCATTGGAAGTTTTACGGTAGCTGTATTGGGCCAGATTTCCGGTACGGGTGCAAACTGCATGCACCTTGGTGACATACTCGGCGGTAGCCATTAAGTTAGGCATGGGACCAAAGGGATTTCCTTTAAAATCCATGTCAAGCCCTGCCACTATTACCCTTACACCTCTATTGGCAAGATCATTACAAACCGATACGATCTCCTGATCGAAAAACTGGGCCTCATCTATACCCACCACATCACAATCGTCTGCCAGCAATCTTATATTGGCTGCAGCCGGTACAGGGGTAGATCTTATCTCATTGGAATCGTGAGATACCACCATTTCTTCGTTGTAACGGATATCTATGGCGGGTTTGAAGATCTCGACCTTTTGTTTTGCAAATTGAGCGCGTTTGAGGCGGCGAATAAGCTCTTCGGTCTTTCCCGAGAACATCGAACCGCATATAACTTCAATCCACCCAAATTGCTCCTTATGATTAACTGTATTTTCGAGAAACATTTTGTATTTTTCAAGACCAAAAAGCGAATGTCGCTTTTGATAAAGGTGACACAAATTTATTAAAAATACAACCGCATTTATTTTGCAAGCATGAAAGTTATGAAAAAGCAATTGAAAGAGGAATTAGTAGCTTTAGCCGAAAAGATCACCCTTTTAAAGGACCAGGAACAGGTGTCGACCGGGGAGTTAAAGGAGCTGGCTAAAAGGTTGTACGAAAAACTTACAGTCTATAATTTCACAGAATCCCATCTTTATACAGCTGCTGAATTAAGGCAACAGGAAGTGGTGAAAACTGCACAAAAGGTGGAAGCTCCTGCCGCGAAACCTGAAGTAAAGAAAGAGGAGAAAAAAGAGGCTATAATGAAGCCTGAGTCCGTAGTAAAGGAGGTAGCCGCAACAGATTATGATGAGCATAGTCCAAGCGGATTAGAATATAATTCTGAAGATATTACCGAGCCTAATACCGAAAAAATTAAAGACATTGTAGCAAATTTTCCACCCGAGACTCAGCAGGTGGATGATCTGTTTGCACATGTAGAACCTCAAAAATATAAGAAGAATGACATGGAGGATATTGGGGGAGTTCATTACGACAATCTGCCTCAATTCGAGCCTGTTATCCGGGGTGAAGGTGCTGCAGACAGGCCACGGTCTCTCAATGACCGGCTAAAAAAGGGTATTAATATAGGCCTTAATGACAGGCTTGCTTTTGTAAAACATTTGTTTGACGGAAGCACTTCAGATTATAACCGGGTGCTGTCCCAGTTAAACACCATCAAGAACAAGGAAGAAGCCTTTAACTTTGTAGCCAACATGGTAAAACCCGATTATAATAACTGGGAAGGAAAAGAAGACTATGAAAGCAGATTCCTTGCTATTATCGAAAAGAAATACGAGTAGCAGGATCCATGTCTAAACTCTTTTTAGTTCCTACTCCTATCGGAAATCTGGAAGACATTACTTTGAGGGCTATAAAAGTGCTGAAGGAAGCCGATCTTATCCTTGCCGAAGATACCCGCAATAGCGGAAAACTCCTGAAGCATTTTGAAATAAATACCCCCATGCAAAGCCATCACATGCACAATGAGCATAAAACGGTGGAGAACGTGGTGAGGCAAATTCAGAATGGGAAAACCATAGCTTTGATAAGCGATGCGGGTACCCCCGCTATAAGTGACCCCGGATTTTTATTAACGCGTGCCTGTGTGGAGGCGGGAGTTGAGGTGGATTGTCTGCCCGGAGCTACTGCTTTCGTTCCGGCTCTTGTCAACAGCGGATTGCCTAATGATAAATTTGTCTTCGAAGGCTTTCTTCCCGTAAAGAAAGGACGACAAACCCGGCTGGAATTTCTCGCCCTGGAGACGCGTACCATGATATTATATGAGTCTCCTCATAAACTGCTAAAGACACTCGCACAGATCATAGAATTCATGGGAGAAGACCGGCAGGTTTCGGTGTCCCGGGAAATTTCCAAGCTCCATGAGGAAACCGTGAGAGGTACTGCCGCCGAAGTGCTGGTACATTACGAAGCCAAACCACCTAAAGGGGAAATTGTAATTATTGTTGCAGGCAAAAAAGACTAAAAAAGCTACCATTTCAGAAATAGGAAATTTCTTCAGTTCTTACCATTTCAGGACATGTAAGTTGTGAGGGAAGGCCGCAATAATTTCATATTTTTGAAAAAAATAATTCATGCGCTGGACTCTTAAACCTAAACCCGATCCTCATACCGTTGCACACCTTTGTGAAGTTCTGGGTGTGGAGAAGAGTATTGCATCTTTGCTTACACAACGGGGGATAAACAGCTTTGAGGAGGCCAAAAAATTCTTTAGGCCCAGTCTGGCCGACCTGCACGATCCCTTCCTGATGAAGGATATGGACAAAGCCGTGGCACGAATCGAACTGGCACTTCAAAAAGGGGAAAATATTATGGTCTATGGGGATTATGATGTAGATGGCACTACCAGTGTTGCCCTGGTGTCATCCTATCTTAAAAAGATCTATCCCAATGTTGCTACTTATATTCCCGACAGGTATGATGAAGGTTACGGTGTTTCCTATAAAGGAATAGATTTCGCTGCCGATAACGATATAAGTCTCATCATTGCTTTGGACTGTGGTATAAAAGCCATTGAAAAGGTAGCTTATGCATCCCAAAAAGGAGTGGATTTCATTATTTGTGACCATCACCGCCCGGGGGCGGGAATTCCCGATGCCGTGGCCGTCCTGGATCCAAAAAGGGCAGATTGTGAATACCCATATAAGGAGCTGTGCGGTTGCGGAGTAGGATTTAAACTCCTGCAGGCATTGAATGAAAAGCGGGGTGAAACTTTTGAACTGCTTATTCCCTACCTGGACCTGGTTGCAACTGCCATTGGGGCAGATATTGTTCCGGTCACGGGAGAGAACAGGATACTTGCCTATCACGGCTTGCAAATGATCAACGCTGCTCCACGTGCCGGCTTTAGTGCAATTTTACAACAGGTGAAGAAAGATCATCTAACCCTTACAGATGTTGTCTTTATCATTGCACCTCGCATCAATGCCGCCGGAAGAATGAAACATGGACTGCATGCGGTTAATCTCCTGACGGAAGAAGATCCTGAACAGGCGCTGAAATATGCCGCCGAAATCGAAGAATACAACAAGGATCGCCGTGATAAGGACAAAACTATTACTGAAGAAGCTCTTGCGCAGATCGAGGAGCTAAAGGAACAGGAAAGATTGACCACGGTAGTATATAGAGATAGCTGGCATAAAGGGGTAATTGGAATTGTGGCTTCCCGCCTGACTGAAACATATTATCGTCCTACCCTGGTCTTTACCCGCAGCGGAGAAAAACTTGCGGCTTCGGCCAGGTCGGTGCATGGATTTGATGTATACGATGCGCTCGAAGGCTGCAGCGAATACATTGAACAGTTTGGGGGGCATAAATATGCCGCGGGACTCACCTTACTGACGGAACAATATGAAAATTTTAAACGCAAATTTGAGGAAGTTGTGTCTGCAACTATAGACAGAAAGCTCCTCACTCCCGAGATCAGGATAGATGCAGAAATCAATCTGGAAGATATTACCGAAAAATTCTACCGTATTATTAAACAGTTTGCTCCCTTTGGACCAGGAAATATGTCTCCTGTGTTTATGAGCCGTAATTTAAAAGATACCGGCTATGCCCGTTGCGTGGGAGGAGACGATAAACATCTAAAGGCCCGCCTGTTTCAAAAAAGGAATGGCAGGAGCATAGATGCCATAGGGTTTGATCTGGGGAAAAAATGTGATCTCTTGGCCGAAGGCAAAAAAGTTAAAGCAGTATATGCTATAGAAGAAAATGAATTTCAGGGAAATGTAAGCCTGCAGCTTAAACTCAAAGATATAGAGATTAATTCCCTTTAAAATTCCCGATCCTGTTTGCCCTTTCTTACACCGGTAATCTTAAGAAAACCATTCAACAATTTTCTCTGTACTTCATCTAAAAAACTTTCTGATAGCCAGATGTTTACATACATTAGCAGAGCCATAACATAAGTAGGTTAAGTTCATGGTAGATTTGGGGCAAAAAAAGGTGGAGCTTTCCACCTTTTTTTATGCGCCATTTTTTGCGGACAAAAAAAAAGCTGCCGGGAATTTTCCCGGCAGCTAAACAAATCAAAAACCTATGCGTAGGTTACTATTTGTGTTGAGCGTATCTTTTTGCTACTTCCTCCCAGTTGATCACATTGAAGAAGGCTTCAATATAAGCAGGACGCTGATTTTGATATTTTAAGTAATATGCATGTTCCCAAACATCCATTCCCAGGATTGGATATCCTCCACAGCCTACACCCGGCATTAAGGGGTTATCCTGGTTTGGAGAGGAGCATACTTCCAACTTTCCGCCTTCCTGAACACATAGCCATGCCCATCCAGATCCAAATTGTGTAGCTCCCGCTTTGGAGAATTCATCTTTGAAAGCTTCAAAAGAACCAAAGTGCTTATCTATTGCAGTAGCCAGTTCTCCTTCAGGTTTTCCGCCTCCGTTAGGACCCATGATCTCCCAGAAAAGATTGTGGTTGAAGTATCCGCCGCCGTTGTTACGAACAGCTTTATTCTCCATGTCAAGGTTTGTCAGAATATTTTCTATATTCTTCCCTTCCATATCGGTGCCTTCAACGGCGTCGTTTAACTTGCTGGTATATCCTGCGTGGTGTTTATCGTGGTGAATCTCCATTGTTCTTGCGTCAATGTGAGGTTCAAGTGCATCTGATGCATATTTTAATGCTGGTAACTCGAAAGCCATATTTTTATAGTTTACGTTAATTAATGGTATCAACCTCAAATTTAAGGATAAAGCCTTCTAATCAAAACTATAAAACGTTATAAAATTCTTAAACCTAAAGTAGATTTGGAAGAAATTATGAAGATTAATAGTGGTATTAATTAACCTGATGAAAATATCTCAATGTTTAAGTCAAAAAATGAGATGCTTCGGGACTTTAAATTGCATTTGCTACTTTAGTAAAAAAATACTTTGAAGCAGCCCAATACCTTTAAAATTTACGATGCATCTGCAGGCTCCGGAAAAACTTATACTCTTGTTAAAGATTATCTAATTCTGTTACTTACTTCTCCCAGGATTGACAGCTATAAAAATATCCTGGCTATTACTTTTACTAACAAGGCAGTAGCCGAAATGAAGTCCCGTATCATTCAGGGGCTGCACGTTCTTGCTGCAATGGAACCTTCGGCTAAAGAACAATTGTTTTTAGAAGATATTTCAGAAGCTTCCGGGTTGCCTTCCGAAGAAGTTCAGAAGAAAAGCCGTGCAATTCTGAAGAACATCATTCATAATTATGCGGCTTTTGAAGTTTCTACCATTGATGGTTTTACCCACAGGGTGCTGCGCACTTTTGCAAAAGATCTTGGTTTGCCGCTCAATTTTGAAGTAGAATTGCGAACCGATGATGTGCTTACTGAGGCGGTAGACAGGCTTATCAGTAAGGCGGGAAAGGACAAAGCAATAACAAAGGTACTGGTAAATTTTGTGCTCTCGAAGACCGATGATGACAAAAGCTGGGATATTGCCCGGGATCTGTTTGCCATTGCCAGGCTGCTCACCCAGGAAACCAGCCGTGCCTTTTTAGATGTGCTGAAAGATAAAAGCCTTCGGGATTTTGAAATACTGCGCAAGGAAGTGCTGAAACAACAAAAAGACCTGGAAGAGAGCATTAAAGTTCACGCCGCCGGCTTTTTTGAACTGCTGAATGAAAACGGAATTGATACCGATTGCTTTAGTGGCGGGTATTGTCCAAAATTTTTCCTGAAGCTTCAAAAAGGTGATTTTAACGTCGGATTTTCCGCAGGCTGGCAGCTTAATCTGGCTGAAAAAGCCCTCTACGCATCGAAGTTAGCAGCCGACAAAAAAGCCCTTTTAGACAACCTACAGCCGCAAATCGTGGAGTATTATTCCGAAGCTAAAAGGAGAATTACTACCCTTCAGTTTTTAGAGGCTATTGAAAGGAACCTTGTCCCTTTATCGCTACTAAGTGCAATCCAGGACCAGATCGAGGAAATCAAGAAAGAGAATTCTATGGTCCTTATTTCAGAATTCAATGCGACCATTGGCAAGGCAGTGAAAGATCAGCCTGCTCCATTTATCTATGAAAGACTTGGTGATCGGTACCGGCATTATTTTATCGATGAATTTCAGGATACATCGCAGCTGCAGTGGGAGAATTTGATCCCGTTGGTAGATAATACGCTTTCCATTGCACACCCTTCTGGAGAGCATGGTAGCCTCACCCTCGTAGGGGACGCAAAACAATCTATCTACAGGTGGCGCGGTGGGAAAGCAGAGCAGTTCATGGAGCTGTGCCAAAAAAAGCACCCTTTTAGCATAGAAGAGCCCCAATTGGTGGTGCTGCCCAACAATTACCGAAGCGCTCAAACAATTGTCCAATTCAATAATGATTTTTTCCGTTTTGCAGCCGGTTGCTTTCTTAATGAAACTCATCGTGACCTGTTCCTTAACAGCGGGCAGGGACCTGTGAGTAAAAAGGAAGGCTATGTGAATATCTCCTTTATCGAAGCCGAAAATACTTCCGAAGAAATGGAAGCCTACCCTGTGCGGGTGCTCGAGATCATAAATTCGCAAAAGGCAAAAGGTCATTCGCTCTCCAATATTTGCATTCTTACGCGCACCAGGAAAGAAAGCATAGCGGTCGCCAATTTTTTAAGTGAAAATGCTATTCCGGTGATCTCTGCGGAAAGTCTGCTGGTCAGCAGGTCTCCAAAAGTGGTATTTATTAATGCTGTTTTACATTACTGCCTTGATGCGGCAGATAAAACCCTAAAGTTTGAGATCCTCGATTATTTACTCAATTATGAAATGGAGGTCGAAAAAGAATTCAACTTTCTGGAAAAGCACCTGCAGCCGGAGGGGCAGCAATTTTTTGAGGAACTAAAGGATTTCGGGTTTGAATTCTCTCTGGAAACAGCCACTTCCATTTCGGTATATGAGGCGGTAGAATATATAGTCAGGAGTTTCAGAATGGAGGCAGCCTCTGATGCTTATCTTCAGTTTTACCTGGATTTTGTTTATGAAAGTTCAAATAATGAAGGTGCCGGAATTTACAGTTTTCTGGAGCAATGGGAACGCAAGAAAGATGAGTTGAGCATAGTTGTGCCGCAAGGGGAAAATGCGGTGCAGATCATGACTATTCATAAGGCTAAAGGCCTGGAATTTCCTATAGTTATTTATCCTTTTGTCAATGGACAGGTCAGCGATACGGCCAGGGAGCACTTTTGGATCAATTTGCCCGAAGCCCTCAATGCCAATGTGGAGATCGCCTATTTACGAGCTGCCGAAAAAATGAAAGATTGGGATGGAGAAGCACCGCAGTTATATCATGAACTTGCCTGTAACAGTCAGCTCGATGCGCTTAATGTACTTTATGTAGCAATGACAAGGCCGGAGCAGCAGCTATTTGTGATCTCTAAGATGGACCTGGACAAGAAAGGGAAGGAGAACAGCAACCGATTTTCGGGATTATTGATCTCTTACCTCAAAAGCATTGGGAAATGGGACGGAGGTTATGAATATCATTTCGGAAATCCTGATGAAATGCTGGAAGAAGAAACATCTCCTGCGAATTCAGTTCAGCAGGAAAGATTTTATTCATCGGCTACCCAAAAAAATGTTGCTATCATAACCCGCTCCGGCTTGATGTGGAATTCGAAAAAGAAAGAAGCTATTGAAAAAGGGCAACTCATCCACGATCTTTTTGCCCAGATCAATACCGAAGCAGATGTGGATCGGGTCCTTGAAAAAGCTAAAAGTGACGGTTTATTTGCTTCCGAAGAAAAAGAAGCCCTTAGAAATACCATTTTTGAGGTCATAGGTCACCCGCAATTGAAATCCTTTTATGCTGAAGGTGTCAAAAATTTTAATGAGCGCGATATGATCGCTGAAGACGGACAGCTCCTGCGACCGGACCGGCTGAACTTTCAGGAAGACCGGGTGACCATTATCGATTATAAGACCGGTGCCGAGAGCCCTACACACCGGGAGCAGATAGAGGCATATGCAGGCGTGTTAAGCCGAATGAATTTCGGCATCAACAAAAAACTTCTGGTTTATATTAATGACGGCATCTCTATAAGAAATGTATAAAAGAAATGTAATTTTGTAAAAAACACCATTATGTACGGATCAATAAAGGATTACTTAAAGGACGAAATAGAACAGATAAAAGAAGAAGGATTATACAAGAAAGAGCGCATTATTACTTCTCCACAGGGAGCAGATATTACCATACAGGGAGGCAAGGAGGTCATAAACTTTTGTGCAAATAACTACCTTGGCCTGTCTTCACATCCCGATGTGATCCAGGCAGCTAAAGACACTATGGATACCCACGGCTTTGGAATGTCCAGCGTGCGTTTCATCTGCGGAACCCAGGATATCCATAAGGAACTGGAACAAAAGATCGCCGATTTTTATGGTACTGAAGATACTATTCTTTATGCAGCTGCCTTTGATGCGAACGGTGGAGTGTTTGAACCATTGTTTTCCCAGGAAGACGCTATAATTTCTGATTCCCTTAACCACGCTTCTATTATTGATGGAGTGAGGTTGTGTAAAGCTTCCCGTTACAGGTATGAAAACAGTAACATGGAAGATCTGGAAAATCAGCTAAAACAGGCAACTGAAGATGGCGCGAGATTTAAAATCGTAGTAACAGACGGAGTTTTCTCTATGGACGGGCTGGTAGCGCCTTTGGATAAGATCTGTGATCTTGCTGAAAAATATGATGCTTTAGTAATGATCGATGAAGCTCACGCTACAGGCTTTATTGGAGAAAAGGGAATTGGTACCCTGGAAGAAAAGAAGGTACTTGGAAGGATTGACATAATCACCGGCACACTTGGAAAAGCTCTTGGAGGTGCAATGGGAGGTTATACTACCGGTAGAAAAGAGATCATTGAAATGCTTAGGCAGAGATCAAGGCCTTACCTGTTCTCCAATTCTTTAGCTCCTGCAATTGTTGGGGCTTCGATAAAGGTTTTTGACATGTTATCTACAGACGACAGCCTTAGAAATAAATTAAAAGATAATACCAGGTATTTCAAAAAAGGTATAAAAGAAGCAGGTTTTGATATTATAGATGGAGATGCAGCTATTGTTCCTGTAATGCTTTATGATGCTAAACTTTCCCAGAATATGGCAGACAGGTTACTGGAAGAAGGCATTTATGTTATAGGATTCTTTTATCCTGTGGTACCAAAAGGAAAGGCAAGAATAAGAGTGCAACTATCGGCTGCTCATACCCGTGAACATCTTGATAAGGCTGTTGCTGCCTTTATTAAAGTGGGAAAAGAATTAAAGGTGATTGAGTAATTCTGTGGGTGATTAAGAGCCTTTTTCATAGGAGAAAGGCTTTTATATTTACCAATTTTAACATCTTCTTCAAAAGCATACTTTTAAATCCAGTAAATCCCTATTTTACAGCTTAAATGCCCAAAAGGATAAAGCTTTTATTTTATTAAATTATTATATTTTTCACAAAAATTGCTCTTCTTAATCCTTTGAAACCTCCCGTATTTAGGCGTTTATTAAGAAAACTTTATTATATTAAGCTTTGTTTGTAGGGAATATCAGTCTACTTTTGTTTCTGCTAACTAATTAAAATTAAACTCTTCAATATGAAACATCTAAACAGATTTTTATTGGCTTCACTATTCATTTTGAGCTTTAGCACTATGCAGGCACAGGATGAGGATAATCCCTGGGCTTTTGGCTTGGGAATTAATGCGGTAGATTTTTATCCTACCGGCGAAGACGCACCTTTGGGTGAATACTTTGATGAATTTTTTAATACGGGAGACCACTGGAATATACTTCCCGGGGTTTCACGACTTTCTATTGCCCGTTATATAGGAGCGGGTTTCTACTTCGAAGCGGCAGGTTCTGTTAACCAAATCGATAAATTTGGAGATGATGGATGGGATGATCTAAGTTACTATGGATTAGACGGTACTTTTAACTATAGCTTCCGCAATAGTGCTAATGATGGATGGTTTGATCCTGTGATTGGTGCCGGTGGTGGTTATACGTGGATTGACGATAATGGATTTGGTACTTTTGACGGTACTGTGGGAATCAACTTCTGGTTCACAGATCATTTTGCTCTTACGGTGCAAACTATTTACAAACATGCTTTTGACGATGACTTCGATTCTCACTTCCAGCATGCCGCAGGTATAAAATTCGCCATAGGCGGAAAAGACACTGATGGCGACGGAATTTACGATAAAGATGACGAATGTCCTGAAGTACCGGGTCTTGAGCAGTTCAACGGATGTCCTGACTCTGATGGTGACGGAATTGAGGACAGACAGGATGAATGTCCAAACGAAGCTGGTTTAGCTCAGTATAATGGATGTCCTGATACCGATGGTGACGGAGTGCCAGATAATAAGGATGAATGTCCTACTGTGGCAGGTCTTGCTGAAATGAACGGATGTCCCGATGCAGATGGTGATGGAATTAGAGATAGCGAGGACGAATGTCCAAACGAAGCCGGTCCAAAAGAAAATAACGGTTGTCCATGGAATGACATGGATAGTGACGGAGTTCTTGATAAAGATGACGAATGTCCTGAAGTTGCCGGTCCAGCCTCAAATAATGGATGTCCAGAGCCTACTGTAGAGGTAATTGAAGAGCTTAATGAATATTCAAGAACTATTCTTTTTGATCTTAACAAAGCAACAGTACGCTCTGAATCTAAAGAAACCCTCCAATCTATTGCAGACATCATGAAGGAGTATTCAAACACAATATTCCACATTGAAGGACATACAGACAGCACAGGTAGCGAATCTTACAATGAACAACTTTCCAGAGAAAGAGCAGCTTCTGTAAGAGAATTCCTGGTAAGTGCAGGAATCCCTGCAAATAGACTGACTTCTGAAGGTTATGGGGAAACTCAACCTATTGCTTCTAATAACACAGCACAAGGAAGACAGGAAAACAGAAGAGTAGAGATCTCTCTTGACAAAGAAAGAGAAATGAGAGAAGGTGCTACTCAGCAGCAGGATACCACTAACCAGGGTGGAATGTAAGCCTCAACTGAATATAATTTTAAAAACGCCCCGGTTTAACCGGGGCGTTTTTTATTTTTAAGGCATGACATCATTTATAGAACAAGTGCTTCGGGAGTTGATTTCCCGTAAAGAAAATTTATCTGAAATTACTTTTGTCTTACCCAGTAAACGGGCCGGATCTTTTTTAATAAACAAACTTTCTAAGCTCACCGGAAGTCCCATTTTTGCACCCCGGGTTTTAAGCATTGAAGATTTTGCTGAAGAAGTGGCAGGACTTGCATCGGTGGATAATCTTACTGCTCTTTTTGAATTTTATGCTGCATACCTCTCCTGTACGCCAAAGGAAAATGCCGAAGAATTTGACACTTTTGCCACATGGGCCCAAACCCTGCTCCACGATTTCAATGAGATCGACAGGTACCTGATCGATTATAAATCCTTTTTCGGATATCTTGGAGATATCCAGGAAATGAACCATTGGTATCTTCAGGAGGAGAAGACACCGCTCATAGAGAATTACCTGTTGTTCTGGAACAAGCTGCCGGAATATTATGAAGAGCTTCAGAAGCAGCTGGAAAAGCGGAATATGGCTTATCAGGGTATGGTCTACCGCCGTGCTTCAGAAAAAATTGAAACATTTGCTGAAGCCGCTTCAGATTCTTTTGTCTTTATTGGATTTAACGCGCTTAATAATGCCGAACAAAATATCCTGCAAACTCTCCTATCTGCAGGTAAAGCTGAAGTCTTTTGGGATATAGATGAGGTCTTTCTAAAAGATGAGCAGCATGATGTTTCGTTATTTTTGAGACAGTACCTTAAATCATGGCCGTATTATCAGGAGAAACCTCTAAATATTGTTTCCAACTCTTACAGCGGTTCAAAAAATATCAGCATGGTTGGAGTGCCCAAAAATATTGGGCAGGCAAAGTATATGGGAGAGCTGCTTGCCGGACTCTCTCCGGCGGAATTACAGCAAACAGCTGTTGTTTTGGGGGATGAAAGTCTCCTGCTGCCGGTTCTAAACTCCCTGCCGCCAAACGTGGAAGAGGTGAACATCACTATGGGTTTTGCCCTAAAAAATGCTCCTGCAACTTTCTTTTTTGAGCAGTTATTGCAAATGCATTCCACTCCCGGAGACGGGACCCGGTACTATAAAGATCTCATGTTGATCCTGAGTCATCCATTAATTCAAAAGATTACCGGCGGTTATTCCCACAGGTTGATGGAGAAATTAAGAAAGGAAAACCTGGTTTACGTTTCCCGGGAAGAGACCATGGCAGGGATTCCGGAAAATATAAAAAGACTTTTTGAGATCTGTTTTGGAGACTGGAACAATGATCCTAAATATGCTTTACAGGCGCTTCAGGAACTGCTTATGATCTTTAAGGAGAAACTTGATCATTACCAGGACAGACTCACATTGGAATTCTTATATCAGTTGCATTTGTTGCTTAATCAGCTGGGGAATCTGCTTGAGAAATATCCGTACATAAATTCGGTTAAGATCCTGTTTTCCATTTTTAAGGACTTGCTTTCTTCGAAAACCGTGGACTTCCGTGGTAAACCATTTTCGGGACTTCAACTTATGGGGATGCTGGAGTCGCGGGTGCTGGATTTCAAGAATGTTATTTTAACTTCCGTAAATGAAGGCGTGCTTCCGGCAGGGAAGAGCAGTAATTCTTTTATTCCTTTTGATCTCAAATGTGCATACAAGCTGCCTACATACAAGGAAAAAGATGCTGTTTATACCTATCACTTTTATCATTTGCTGCAAAGAGCAGAGCAGGTACATTTGCTGTACAATACAGAAAGCGATGGGCTCAATGCAGGTGAAAAAAGCCGTTTTTTACTGCAGCTTGAGATGGAGTCACAACCACAGCATCAAATAGAAAACTTTAAAGTAACTCCTGTGGTGCCGGCGGTACCTGCACATTTAAAGACCATCGAAAAAACACCTGGGATCCTTGAAAAGATCAAAGCAAGAGCGGCAGCCGGATTTTCACCTTCGGCACTCACCACTTATATCAGGAATCCGCTGGACTTTTATAAGCAATATGTGCTGGATCTTAAAGAGCGGGAGGAAGTGGAAGAAACTGTGGCTTATAATACCCTCGGAAATGTGGTGCATGACACCCTGGAGACCTTTTACGGGCAATGGCTTCAAAAAGACGTAAAGGTCGAAGACCTTGAGCAGGCACTGGAGAAGACGAATGAAGAAATTCAGAAACAATTTAGGAAACATTATACTCAGGCGCCACTGGACAGTGGGAAAAACCTGCTCATCTATGAAGTAGCAAGGAGGTATGTGGTCAATTTTCTGAAATGGGAGATCAAAGATCTGCAGGAAGGAAATCAACTAAAGATCCTGAAGGTAGAAGAAAAGCTGCACGCCCATTTCCCTGTTGAGGAACTGGATTTTCCGGTTTTTCTGAAAGGAACTGTAGATCGTGTTGATGAATTCAACGGCAAATTCCGGATCATAGATTACAAGACCGGGAAGGTAGACCAATCCAAGGTAGAAGTTGTGGAGTGGGAGGAGATCGCTTTAGACTATGACAAGTACAGCAAACCTTTCCAGATCCTTACCTATGCCCTAATGATGGATGATAAAGATCCTTTGCCTTCGGAATTTGAAGCCGGGATCATTTCATTCAAAAATATGCAGGGTGGTTTTTTGAAGTTCTGCAAAAAGGATAAAAAGGGGTATGGGGCTAAAAAAGAAACGAATATTACTTCAGAAACCCTTGAGGCCTTTAAAGAACAGCTGAAAAATCTTATTTTAGAGATCTGTGATCCCGAAACTCCTTTCGTAGAAAAGGAAATAAAACAAAACGCATGGTAATCAATCAAGAGAAGAATATAAGCCTTCCCGGCCTGCATGGCCGGCCCATCCCCACAGATGTTTTTTATTCCGCGGAAGCAAAGAATATGCCCGTACTCCTGTTCTGCCACGGCTACAAAGGATTTAAAGATTGGGGTGCCTGGAATTTAATGGCCGAAGAGTTTGCCAAAAAAGGCTTTTTGTTCATCAAGTTCAATTTTGCCTTTAATGGGGGTACATTGGAAGAACCTATTGATTTTCCCGATCTGGATGCTTTTGGAGAGAACACCTATACTAAAGAACTCGATGACCTGCACGTGCTTATCAACTGGATCTTTAGTGAGGATTTTCCGTATGCCGATATGGTGGATCTTTCCCGCTTCAGCTTAATGGGACATTCCCGTGGCGGCGGAGTTGTAGTCGTAAAGGCTGCTGAAGATGAACGGGTGCAAAAATTGATCACTCTTGCCGCTGTCAGTGATTTCGGAGACAGGTTTCCTCGGGGAGAGGAGCTGGAAGCTTGGCGGCAAAAAGGTATCGCCTATATAGAGAATTTACGCACAAAACAGCAAATGCCTCATCTTTTTGATTTCTATGAGGATTTTGTTAACAATGAGGAAAGGCTCACCATCTCCAGGTCGGCTGAAAAATTAAAAATTCCCACTCTTATCATTCATGGTACCGGCGATGAAACGGTTTCGGTAGATAATGCACATGACCTGCATGAATGGATAAAGAATTCTGAACTCTTCCTGCTTAAGAACAGTGATCATGTTTTTGAGGTTTCTCATCCCTGGGAAAGAAAGGATCTTACTCCGGCGATGGAAAACATTATTGAAAAAGCTACAGAGTTTATAAGGAAGTAATTCTAAATTATTTTTCAACTCCTTATAATAGGACTAAGGTTTAAACTTCAACGAAGTTGAGGTGGAAGACCTGAAATTTTATCCATTGAATATTTCTGTAATTATGGCAGTAACTTAGCTAATTCGACTTTCAACTCTTCTGCTGTTGGATCTTTTAATAATATTTTTCCGTCCCGGTTAACCAAGAACATTCCGCCTCCAGATCGCGGAATGCCATATTTTTGCCAAAGGTTATTTTCGCGATCCAGCTCTACAAGATTCAGCCATGGAAATTCTTTTCTAGCCAAAAACTTCTCAAGGTTTTCGGTGCTTTTAAATTCCCCCGCCACACCTATAACTGTAAAACCTTTCTTTTGGTACTCTTTTACCACAGGTATTATTTCTCTGCTTTTTCTAATACAAGGTGCACACCAGGTAGCCCATAAATTTATCAAAGCAACTTTTCCTTCAATTTGTTCTGAAAGTGAAACCATTTTTCCTTCTATATCTGGAGCCGAAAAATCTATATATTTTTTACCAGCTTTCATATCAAATCCACCGATTAGCTTTTCAGTTATTTCTGAATAGGGATGGTTAGGAAAGGCAGCAGCAAGATTCTTATGACTTTGTCTATACGGTTCCAAATTCTCAATTTCCCAGCCGCTGGTAAGTTCCTGAAGAAGCAAAAAATAAGAGACTAAACTGGTATTCTCTTTTATGTAGTTTTTGGTCCAATCCTGTTGTTCCTCCCAATTTTCGAAATTTTGCTCTTCAACTTTAGCGGTATAATCAATTAAATCCTTGTTCAGCCTTCCTCCCTGAATCTTATTCTTTTTAAAATCTGACTCAGGATAAATAATTAGATCGATAGTTCCTTCCTCTAAAAAAAGGGGCATGAAAGCACCACCTCCATTTTCTTTCGCCTCTCCCAGCATTAAATAGTAACCTTCCGGATATTCTATTTCTACTCGTTTTTCAAAAGAGCCGTTGACAATGGGAATTTCTATAATGTCATCAAATCTCAAGTCCTGATAAGGTTTGAGAAGGACAATAGTATCACTAGAGGGATCAATTAATTTTCCCTTTATTACCACCTCTTTATGTTCCTGTGAACATGAGGCGAAGATGGAGATAAGAATTAACAGAAAAGGAAATTTTGATCGCATAGCTTAATATGATAAAATTTATTTTATTGAATTTATGAATTTTTTTCATTTTCACACAATTCGGTTTATAGGTTCATATTTGGTAGAGATAACACCAAATCCGCGATGGAGAATAATATAGAAAGAACTACAAAAATTTTAAGGAAATAATTCGATCCCTCTATGTTGTTCAACCCTGTCAGGGGTTTGGAACCCTGACTGGTTTTTGAAATAAAAACTTTTTAGGTTTGGTAAATAGACAAAAAACCACCGCTTTCGCAGTGGTTTTTGGTGGAGAATATCGCCCCGATGCTTCGGGGGAACCGATGACCTTTTGAAAAAAATATGGGAAACAAAAAACCACCGCTTTCGCAGTGGTTTTTGGTGGAGAATATCGGAGTCGAACCGATGACCTTTTGGCTGCCAGCCAAACGCTCTAGCCAGCTGAGCTAATCCCCCATAAGGCTGAAACAATTTCAACGTGGCAAATTTATAAAATATAATTCAATGTGTAAAGCCTTTATTTCGTTCTATTAAATTTATTTTTGTGATCGAACATCCTCTTTATGATCCGGAAAGCTACCGCCTCAGACTTATCAGCAATTAAAAATCTTACTGAAGCATGCGCCATAAGCATGCAGGAAAAAGGGATTTTTCAGTGGAATGAACATTATCCTTCTTTGGAAAGATTGCAGGAGGATATCCAGAAAGAGGAGCTATACGTGCTGGAGGAAAATAATGTCATTGAAGGCATCGTAGTACTTACTCCTAAAATGGACGAGGAGTATATTCCCATTGAGTGGCTAACCCTGAATGGTAATAATTTATATGTTCATCGCCTTGCCACAAATCCGCAGGAATGGGGCAGCGGCAATGGTAGAAAACTCATGGATTTTGCTGAAGCTTTTGCCAAAGAACACGGTTATGTTTCGGTGAGGTTGGATACCTTCAGCAAGAACGAGCGAAATCAGAGGTTTTATGAAGCCCGGGGCTATAAAAGACTCGGGAATATCTATTTTCCAAAGCAAAGCGAGCATCCGTTCTACTGCTATGAAAAAGTGCTGCAGTAATGGCAGTAGTCAATTTTAAAAACATCAACAGACTGGCGGTTCCGGCTATTTTTGCCGGAATTGCCGAACCCCTCATCTCCCTTACCGACATTGCCATTATAGGGAATGTGGAACAGGATCCAGTTGAAGCCCTTGCGGCAGCAGGAATTGTGGGTTCTTTTCTTTCGGCCATAATTTGGATCGTGGCGCAGACCAAAACAGCAATTTCAGCACTGGTCTCTCAACACCTGGGAAGCAACCGTATTCATGCCGTGAAGACACTGGTGCCACAGGCTATCTTTTTTAACTTTCTGCTCAGTCTGGTCATTTATGCCGTTACTGCATATTTTGCTTCGGCAATATTTAGCGCCTACAATGCCGAAGGCAAGGTACTCAACTATGCCGCCAATTATTACCAGATCCGTGCAATTGGATACCCGCTCACCCTGGTGACTTTTGCCCTTTTTGGAGTCTTCAGAGGGCTTCAGAACACCTTATGGGCAATGAAATGCAGCCTTACGGGAGCTTTTCTTAATGTGGGGCTGGATTTTCTTCTGGTTTACGGCATCGAAGGCTGGATCCCTGCCATGCATCTGGAAGGAGCCGCCTGGGCGAGTGTGATCGCGCAAACCGTGATGCTGGTAATGGCACTGTATTTCTTCTTTAAGAAAACTCCATTCCACCTGGGATTAAGCCGCAGGATCAATCCGCAGATGCGTTACCTGCTTTTGATGAGCGGCAACCTTTTCGTGCGTACCGCAGCTTTAAATTTCGCCATCTATCTCGCCAACGCCTATGCTACCGACTACGGGAAAAATTATATCGCGGCCCAAAGCATCCTCATGAACATCTGGCTGTTCTTCAGCTTCTTTATTGACGGGTATGCAAACGCCGGAAATGCCATGGGCGGCCGACTTTTAGGCGCAAAAGATTATAAAGGCTTATGGGTACTCAGCAAGAAGATCAGCAAGTACTCTGTTATTATTGCCGTCATCTTAATTGGTCTCTGCAGCCTGTTCTATAATGAAATAGGAATGATATTTAGCAAGGAAGCTCCGGTGCTGCTGCTGTTTTCTTCGGTTTTTTGGATGGTGCTGTTCATGCAGCCCGTCAATGCCATTGCCTTTATGTTTGACGGGATTTTTAAGGGCCTGGGGGAAGCAAAATATCTACGGAATGTGCTGCTGGTAGCGACCTTTCTGGGCTTCACGCCTGTGCTCCTGATTGGGGACTATTTGGGATGGGACCTTTATGGCATCTGGATCGCCTTCTTTGTCTGGATGCTGATAAGGAGTAGTGCCCTGGTGATAAAATTCCGAAGAAAATATTTGCACCGCGAGGCCTGACCTTCAGAAAAAGTGAAAATAAAATGTAACTTTACAGGAAAGCCAGTTTAAAATATGACCACTACCAGAGAAAACGGAAGTCTCTATACCAAAATCGTCAACGGAATTGCTACTCTGGAATTTGGTCATCCTGCCAGTAATTCCTTTCCGGCAATACTGCTGGAGCGCCTGGAAAAGGAGCTGGGAAAACTTTCTGAAGACGAGGAGGTAAAGATCATTATTTTAAGATCTGAGGGAGACCGTGCCTTTTGTGCCGGGGCCTCTTTCGATGAGCTGCTGGCGGTTGAAAACATGCAGCAGGGGAAGGTCTTTTTTTCAGGATTTGCTAATGTGATCAACGCGATGCGGAGCTGCAAAAAGCTGATTATCGGCCGTATTCATGGAAAAACCGTTGGGGGCGGAGTAGGACTGGCAGCAGCTTGTGACTACTGCTTTGCAACCGAACAGGCTGCTATCAAACTTTCTGAACTTAGTATAGGCATCGGGCCTTTTGTTATTGCTCCTGCCATAGAGCGTAAAATGGGAGTTGCGGCACTTGCAGAACTTACTTTGGCGGCACACGACTGGAAGAACGCCTATTGGGCGAAAGAAAAGGGGCTTTATGCCCGGGTTTTTGAATCTATAGGCGAAATGGACAAGGAGCTTGAGTTCTTTTCAGAAAAACTGGCTTCCTATAATCCCGCGGCTCTTTATGAAATGAAGAAAGTACTTTGGGAAGGAACCGAGAAATGGGGCAGCCTTTTACAGGAACGTGCGGCGATCTCGGGAGAATTGGTGCTCTCTGATTTTACCAGAAATGCTTTATCAAAAATCAAAAACAGTTAATATGCATTCACTTTTAATCCTTGCCGCCCAGGAAGCCGAACAAAGCCAAGCCTATAAGATAGGTTACGAATTAGGATATTTCGTTGGCTCCAATTTTTGGACTATTATTACCGTTGCGGTAGTACTTCTCGCTGCAATACTTTATCTTGCTTTCTTCAGGAGAAAGAGGAAAAATAACTGGGGCTAAATTTTCATTTTTTGAAAACCCTTAAATTTAAAAATATGAGCTTCCAACAAGAACATTTACCCAAAGATAGACCTGCAAGCGAGAGGGAAGGTTATGGATTTTCATTAGAGGATTTTTTGGAAGACCAATGGATCTATATCCTTGCCATCATTGTTCTGGTAGCATTGTTCTTTTATGCACGCCACGCCTGGGATAAAAGAAATAGAAGATGATGCAGAATGAGGTTCCGGTAAGCGAAGATGCCTTTGACGTCATGCGTTTCTTAAGCGGCTACGGCTTCTGGTTGCTTATCGCGATCCTGTTGATCGTTGTGGTAGCATTTAAAAAATTCAGGAAATAGATCACCGGGTCTTTAACCAGCCAGTAATGCTCAACCTTTCGGTCTTTACCGGTTTTACCTCATGTTCCAGCAGCTGACTCTCAAAAATAACCATTCGTCCCGGAAAGGGATATATACTTTTTGGCACCTCTTTTCCATTTTCATTCTTGTAGATCACCAGTTCTCCTCCATATTCCGGTTGCCAGTCCTGCTCGTTAAGATAACACACCATAGATAGTTTCCTGCGGTCGTCATTCTGAAAGGTATCCAGGTGTCTCCTGTAAAAGGTGCCTTCAGGATATAAGGCATAGTGGAATTCCTTGTGAAGAATTCCCATAAAACAGGTGCGGTTGAGGTAGTTCACGAAGTCATTGATCTTGCTAAAGAAAGCCTTTTCCGCAGGAGCAGCTTCAGCTTCATTGAGCCATAGGATAAAATCTCCCCTAATGGATTTCGCGATCACTTCATTGGTGCGGTTCCCAATGGCTGCCTTTTTAAAATTGTCTTCTTCGTATTTAGAAAGGAGAGAATTCCGCAGCTCTTCTACCTGGGCAAGGCTGAAGAAATCTTCAACAATAGAATACTGTTGCTCTAAAAGATCTGTAATGATCTTCTCATAAACCTGATTTTCAATTATCTCCAAAGACTGCGTTTTAGTTTGTAAATGTATCTTTAAAATGATATTTGTAAATGTATCTTTAAAATGGTAATTATCTAAATGAATAAAAAGCCGGGAATTATAAAATTTCAAAATTAGAAGTTAAAATGCAGGGAGTGAAAAACCTTTATCTTTGCACAAAATTTTCACCATGGCATTAATTCGAATCACCAAACAATTTTCTTTTGAGACCGGCCATGCCTTATTCGGGTATGACGGCAAATGCAAGAATGTGCATGGCCATAGCTATAAACTCGCGGTGACGGTGATTGGGGAACCTATTAGTGATGAAGACCATGTGAAATTGGGAATGGTCATAGATTTTGGAGATCTTAAGAAGATCGTGAAACAGGAGATCGTTGATAAATTTGATCATGCCACGGTTTTCAATAAAAATACTCCGCACGTCGAATTGGCTGAAGAACTTCAGAAGCGGGGACATAGCGTGATCCTGGTGGATTACCAGCCTACCAGCGAAAATATGATCCAGGATTTCGCCGGGAGGATCAAAAGCCGCCTTCCGCAGCATATAGAGTTATATTCCCTGAGGCTTCAGGAAACAGAAACTTCTTACGCCGAATGGTACGCCTCAGACAACTCCTAAGGCTACTCATCGATTTCTCCCGAATAACCGAAGATAAAATGATTTGCCTTTCCAAGTTCTGCCGGAAGAATGGCATGACCGCCATCTTTATGGATCTGTAATTCCACCTCTGCATTCTTATTTTCAAGAATCGCAGCAGTTTGTTCCACACGCTCTACCGGCACATGGGCATCGGGATCGCTCGTGCCTATATAGACCTTTGTTCCCTCAAAGTCGGTAATATAATTCCCGGTGTTGATCTGCTTTCCAATGAGACTGCCAATAATGGCGATCACACCTCCATATCTTTTGGCATTCCGGGTGACGTATTCCAGCGTAAGGCAGGCGCCCTGGGAAAATCCGAAGAAATAGATGTTTTCTGAAGCTATTCCTTTCTCATTTAGCTCCTGTTCCAGTAACTGCAGCATCTCAATTGCCGAATCAAGCCAGGGCTGATTCTGTTCTACCGGTGCCATAAAAGAGAGGGGATACCAGCTGTTGTTGTAGGCTTGTGGGGCGACAAGTGCGAAATCATCCACTTTAAGATGATCGGCTACAGAGAGAATGTCTTCAGCAAAACCACCGCGCCCGTGAACCATGATCAAGGCTTTTTTGGCTTTTTCTATTGGAATTCCGTTGAATTTGAAATCTTTTTGATGTAACATCTCTTAAATTTTTTCAGATTAATTCTGACGCTTCTCACAGGTTCCAAAAATGTCATTTTTGGGATGCTTTTAAAGATAACCTTATTTCAAGAATTGCCCAAGGCAGGAAGCGGGAGGAGTCATTTTTTCAGAAGATTTTAACTTCGGAAATTTAAACTATATCTTTAGCCTCAAATTTATCTCATGCAGATCCCTGAAGGCAAAAAGATCTACTTCTCCAGCGATAATCACCTGGGAGCTCCAACGGCTGAAGAAAGCCGTCCCCGGGAGGAGAAATTTGTTGCATGGCTCGATGAGGTGAGCCAGGATGCCGCAGCAATTTTCCTGTTAGGGGATCTCTTCGACTTTTGGTTTGAGTATAAGCATGTGGTACCTAAGGGTTTTGTGCGAGTTCTGGGAAAACTGGCTCAGCTTAGAGACCGGGGAATTCCCCTCTACTTTTTTGTAGGCAACCATGATCTGTGGATGAATGACTATTTTGAAAAAGAACTGAATATTCCTGTTTTTCGCAGGCCTAAGGAATTTATCTTCAACGACAAAAAATTCCTGATAGGTCACGGGGACGGACTTGGCCCCGGAGACAAAGGCTTTAAAAGGATGAAAAAGGTCTTTACCAATCCCTTTGCTAAATGGCTTTACCGTTGGTTGCATCCGGATATTGGTATGCCATTGGCTCAATATTTTTCAGTTAAAAACAAAGCAATTTCAGGAGAGGAAGATGTAAAATTCATGGGGGAGGAGAAAGAATGGCTCATACAATACTGCCGTCATAAGCTCAAAACTCAGCATTACGACTACTTTATCTTTGGCCACAGGCACCTGCCGCTGGATATTCAGCTTCAGGAGAATTCAACATACATGAACCTGGGAGACTGGATCAATTTCTACACTTACGGAGTCTTTGACGGGAAAGAGCTTCAGCTAAAAGAATGGTAATTGATTGGACATTCGAGCCAAGAGATTAGATCATGACATATTTCTAATTTTCTCCTGATTCCTTCCTTTTGAAACGTAGGAAACTTTCATCTATACCGTGTTAAAAATTCTGTTTTTGAAAGATATTATTCTGCTGCTCCACCGGGTGCAGAAATGCAATCGTTTTCGGGGCTAAATTGTTGATTTCTTTCGATCTGCAAATGATATTTGTCATGAATCCCGGCCTTCTACCGAGGTATCTTTAGGTGATAATAATCAGGAAATATGTGCAGCAATTTCCGTAATCCTTAAAGCAATGAAAAATATCCTAATCCCTTTCGATTTTTCTGAAGTATCTAAAAATGCTTTGGAATATTCTGTAAGATTTGCAGATCATGATCCCGAGATCAATCTTTTTCTGCTTAACATTACCGACGGAAATTGTGAGACAGGTAAAATTGAAGAAGACTTCAAGAAAATCATTAAAAAGTACCAAAAACCACAATTTCCTCAAATTCATACTCTTGTGCGGGAAGGAGAATTTGTACCCTCTATTATTCAGCTTCAAAAAGAGCTCAAGATCGACCTGATCATTATGGGCACCCGTGGAGCACAATCGGGAGAAGAGAATATTGCTACCACAACTTCCAGGCTGGTACAGGAAGCCGATCTTCCCGTGCTCGTCGTTCCCGGAACCTACAGGAAATTCAGGCTCAGCACCATTATTCTCTCTCTTGGTAATGAGAAGATTACAGACAGGTCTCCTCTATATACTCTGCTCGACGTGTCCAGGAAGCATAAAGCCCAGGTTCATGTGTTGACTATTCAGCAACATGAAATGGCGATGGGTTATACCGATGATGATGAAAGCAATGAAGCTACATTAAATTACTTCCTCGAAATGTTTTATTCTCATCACAGCTTTGAAGAAAACGAAGATATAGAAAAAGGAATTCTCAACTATATTGAAAAGCACGATATGGATATGCTGGCCATTATGCCGCGTACACATCTCCCCGGTAGTGAGGCATCTGAAGGTCGTCTTACCCGATTGCTTACCCTGCACTCCAATGTGCCCTTACTGGTACTTGATTAATCCCTAAACTTTAAAACCAATCCCCCGGAACCTTTACAAGAAAGGCCGGGGGAAATATCACCAACAACTAAGATTATGAAAAATGTTTTAGAAAGACCCGCAACCGGCGACCTGTCAAAATACGGTTTGAAAAATTGTAAGACCCACTGGAATCTTACCGGGGAAGAACTACAGGAGATCACTGTAAAAAAAGGAATGGGCACCGAGACCGGGAATGGTACCTTATGTGTTAACACCGGCTCTTTTACGGGAAGATCTCCACAGGATCGCTTTCTGGTAAAAGATGACTATACAAAGGATAAAGTATGGTGGGGCAACATTAATAAACCACTAACTTCAGAAAATTTTCGATTGCTTTACGAAAAGGTGACACAATATCTTTCAGGAAAAGAGGTGTATGTGCATGATGCTTATGTTTGCGCCCATCCCGACTACAGGATGAATGTGCGCACTATTGCCGAATACCCCTGGTCTGCTTTTTTTGTCAAGAACATGTTTCTTCGTCTTGAAGAAGAAGAATTAGCAAATTTTTCTGAAGAATGGCTGGTAGTTTGTGCCCCGGGATATGTTGAAGAAGACCCTCAAAAATATGGTTTACGCCAGGGTAACTTCAGTATTCTTGATTTCACCAGGAAAGTAGCTTTGGTGGGAGGCTCTGCCTACACCGGAGAGATGAAAAAAGGAATTTTCTCTGCGCTGAACCTTATTCTGCCAGTTGAAAAAGATGTTTTACCAATGCACTGCTCTGCCAACGTTGGGGAAGAGGGAGATACCGCAATTTTCTTCGGACTTTCAGGTACAGGAAAAACCACCCTTTCTGCAGATCCTCAAAGAAAACTGATCGGCGACGATGAACACGGCTGGACCCGGGAGAATATAGTTTTCAATTTTGAAGGTGGTTGCTACGCTAAAGTGATCGGCCTTACAGAAGAAACAGAACCGGATATCTTTAGAGCTATCAAACCCGGAGCTTTACTGGAGAACATCGTCTTCAAACCAGGGACAAAAGAAGTGGATTTTGATGATGCTACCATCACCCAGAACACCAGGGTAAGTTATCCAATTGAGCATATTGATAACATCCAAGTGCCATCATTTGAAGGTAATCCTAAGAATATTTTCTTCCTTACCTGTGATGCTTTTGGAGTGTTGCCTCCGGTTTCAAAACTAACTCCGGGACAGGCTGCTTACCACTTCATCTCTGGATATACTGCGAAAGTTGCGGGTACAGAGGCCGGAATTAACGAGCCAGTACCATCTTTCTCAGCATGCTTTGGAGCACCTTTCATGCCGCTACATCCAACAGTGTATGCTGAAATGCTAAGTTCAAAAATGAAAGAGAACAATGTAAATGTATGGCTTCTAAATACCGGATGGAGTGGAGGTCCCTACAGCGTGGGTTCCAGGATCAAACTGAAATTTACAAGGGCCTTGATCACTTCAATACTAAAAGGAGAGCTCGAAAGTGTAGAATTTGAAATGCACCCTATTTTTGGATTGTTCATGCCGAAATACTGCCCCGGAATCCCGACTGAGATCCTAAACCCGATGAATACCTGGTTGCAAAAAGGAGCATATATTCAGAAGTCCATTCAGCTGGCACATTCCTTCCACCTGAATTTTGAAAAGTTCTCTGCAGAAGCATCAAAGCAGATCATTGCAGGAGGACCGCTCATCGATGAACATCACCACTTGGAAGCAGAATTCTAACCCTAATTAACCAACAAAGAAAACCGCCCCGGGAATTTCCCTGGGCGGTTTTGATTTTGAAGCTTCCGGCTTCTTCAACTGATTAACACGAATTAATTTTTAGTAAGCCATTTCAAAGTAAGCTTTTTCAAGCACTTCCCGGTGATCTGGATGTGCAATGGAGATCATTGCTTTGGCTCGTTGTTTCAGGTTTTTTCCGAAGATATTTACCACTCCGTATTCCGTAGCTACGTAACGCACATGTGCCCTGGTAGTTGTAACACCCGCACCCTCTTTAAGGAAAGGTACGATCTTCGAAACTCCTTTAGCGGTAACCGAGGGCATTGCAAAAATTGCTTTTCCGCCTTCAGAAAGAGAGGCACCACGAATGAAATCCATTTGCCCACCTACTCCCGAATAATGGTATTTACCAATGGTATCTGCACAGACCTGACCGGTAAGATCGATCTCTATCGCCGAGTTAATGGCTGTAACCTTTGGATTCTGCCGGATAATAGCCGAGTCATTAGTATAAGCTGCCTCTTTAAAATGCACTATCGGGTTATCATTTATAAAATTGTACAGTGCCGGAGTTCCTGCCGCGAAACAGGTAACGATCTTGCCGGTTTTGATCTTTTTTTCTTCCCCGGTGATGATCCCTTTTTCGATGAGCGGTAAAACCCCGTCAGAAAATAATTCGGTATGAATACCCAGCCTTTTGTGGTTCATCAGCTTGGAAAGCACCACATTTGGAATTCCGCCGATGCCCATTTGAAGGGTAGCCCCGTCTTCAACGAGTCCGGCGACATATTCTCCGATCTTTTGTTCAATCTCTGTTGCCACCGGGATCTTTGTTGAGTGAATAGGGACATCTACTGCTATCGCGGCGTCGATCTGGCTTACATGGATGATTCCGTCCCCATGGGTGCGTGGCACCTGAGGATTTACCTGTGCGATCACTTTTTTGGCAGTTTGCACTGCGGGGAGCGTGATGTCAACCGAAACTCCCAGGGAACAGTACCCGTGTTCATCAGGCGGAGATACCTGAATTAAAGCCACATCAATAGGAAGAAAATTCCTTCTGAAAAGCAGGTGGATCTCGCTGAGGAAGATGGGAATATAGGCACCTATCCTGGAATTCACGGCCTGTCTCACATTTCCTGCAACAAAACAGCTGTTGGTCATGAAGGATTCGTTATAGGGAGGAGCAGTATAGGGAGCAGGACCTTCGGTATGTATATGGATCAACTCGACATCTTTTAGTTCCCGGTAACGGTCTGTAAGCGCATTGATTAGAATATTGGGAGTCATCGCCGCCCCGTGCAGAAAAACACGGTCGCCCGATTTTACGTGAGAAACAGCTTCTTGAAGAGTTACTATTTTTAAAGCATTTTTCATGGTTGAGTATTGAATTAATAAACCTTTATTTTTCTTCGTCAATCAGGATCTCCAGAAGCTGAATTGCTGTTTCGCTTATCCTGGTTCCTGGTCCAAATACTGCAACTGCGCCGGCATCAAAAAGGAATTGATAATCCTGTGAAGGGATTACCCCACCAACAATGACCATAATATCTTCCCGCCCATGCTTCTTAAGTTCCTCGATCACCTGTGGCACAAGAGTTTTGTGTCCGGCAGCAAGAGAGGATACTCCCAGGATATGCACGTCATTTTCCATGGCCTGTTTGGCAGCTTCGGCGGGAGTTTGGAACAGAGGCCCAATATCCACGTCAAAACCAACATCGGCATAGCCTGTGGCGACCACTTTGGCACCTCTGTCATGGCCGTCCTGTCCCATTTTTGCGATCATAATCCGAGGTCTGCGACCTTCCTGTTCAGCAAAAAGGTTTGCCATTTCCCGTGCTTTTTTAAAGCTGGGATCTTCTTTTATCTCTTTTGAATACACGCCGCTAAAGGATTGAATTTTTGCTTTATACCTTCCAAAAACTTCTTCCAAAGCATCGCTTATTTCACCTAATGTTGCCCGTTCGCGGGCGGCTTCTATCGCCAGCGCCAGCAGGTTCTTATCATTAGTACGTGCAGCTTCGGTAAGCTTTTGCAGGGCAGTTTTTACATTTTCGGAATTCCTTTCAGCTTTAAGTTTTTCAAGACGCTCGATCTGCTGTTTTCTTACCGTTTGATTGTCAACTTCGAGAGTGACTATTGGATCTTCAGTTTCTCTTCTGTATTTATTCACTCCTACAATAATATCCTGTGCGCTGTCAATTCTCGCCTGCTTTTTTGCAGCAGCTTCCTCTATGCGCATCTTTGGAATTCCTGCTTCGATAGCTTTTGTCATTCCGCCGAGCTCCTCAACTTCCCGGATCAATGCCCAGGCTTTTTCAGCGATCTCTTTGGTAAGGCTTTCCACGTAATAACTGCCGGCCCAAGGGTCAACGGTTCGGGTGATCTGCGTTTCGTGCTGCAGGTGCAGCTGCGTATTCCTGGCTATCCTCGCAGAGAAATCTGTGGGCAGAGCAATGGCTTCATCCAAAGCGTTGGTATGCAAACTTTGAGTGCCGCCAAATGCCGCTGCTGCTGCCTCTATACAGGTACGGGCAACGTTGTTGAAAGGATCCTGCTCTGTTAAACTCCAGCCGCTGGTTTGGCTGTGGGTTCTAAGCGCAAGGGATTTCTCGTTTTTAGGATTGAATTGCTTTACCAGTTTTGCCCAAAGCATCCTGGCAGCCCTCATTTTTGCAATTTCTTTAAAATGATCTAAACCAATGGCCCAAAAGAATGATAACCTGGGTGCAAAGCTATCTATGTCCATCCCGGCTTCTAGGCCTTTACGTATATATTCTAAACCATCGGCCAGGGTATAGGCGAGTTCGATCTCACTTGTAGCACCGGCCTCCTGCATGTGGTATCCGGAGATACTTATGCTGTTAAAGCGCGGCATATTCTTAGAAGTGTACTCAAAAATATCCGAAATGATCTTCATCGAAGGAGTAGGGGGATAGATATAGGTATTCCGCACCATAAACTCCTTTAAAATGTCATTTTGAATGGTGCCTTGAAGAAGTTCAGGTTTTACGCCCTGCTCTTCGGCCGCTACGATATAGAATGCGAGAATTGGAAGCACCGCACCGTTCATGGTCATGGAAACCGACATCTGGTCCAGCGGGATCTGGTCGAAAAGGATCTTCATATCCTCCACAGAATCGATCGCTACCCCTGCTTTTCCCACATCCCCCACCACTCTTTCATGGTCACTGTCATAACCACGGTGAGTGGGCAGGTCGAATGCTACTGATAGTCCCTTTTGGCCTGCAGCAAGATTACGACGGTAGAAGGCATTGCTTTCTTCGGCAGTTGAGAATCCGGCGTATTGCCGAATGGTCCAGGGCCTAATGACATACATGGTGCTGTAGGGTCCTCTCAAGTATGGAGGAATACCTGCAGCAAAATTCAAATGCTCCAGACCTTCTAGATCTTTTTCTGTATAGATACAGGGATCTTCCCCCACTGATTTTTTATCTGCATCATCTGGAGTCACAGCAACACCCGCGGTGGTATCTGGCTCTAAAAGTGACATATTTTGCTGAAATTTATTTTCCATGGTCTTAGCTTTCAAGTTGTTCTTTTCGCAGCCTTTCCTGCTCCTGTTTTTCACTCAATCTCTTCGGAAGTATAGGGCGGATAAGGCTTTCTCCTGAAGCTTCAGGCTTAAAGGGCTCTCGTTCCAGTTCTTTTTGCATGAGATCCTGCGGATTGGTAAATTTGTTGGTGCCCACAAGGATCAATTCTCCCTTGTTAAAAAGCTCCTGCTCCTTTGATGCACTTCGCTCGATCTGCGCCTGAATCTTTTCGTTCAGTAACAACGCTAATAATCCACCTTCTCTTTCAATTTCATGATAAATTTCCAAAGCAGCTTCTGTGAACTGAGAGGTGAGACTTTCAATATAGTAGGCCCCATCTGCGGGATTGGCGACTCTTTTGAAATAAGCCTCATGCTTCATGATGAGCAGTTGGTTGCGGGCAATTCTCTCTCCGAATTCACTGTTTCTCTTAAAAAAGGCATCATACGGAGTATTATACACTGCATCTGCTCCTCCCAAAACCGCACTCATACTTTGTGTTGTAGTACGAAGGAGATTTACATTGTTATCGTATAAAGTCTTATCCCGCCTGGAGGGTTGTGCGATAATTGTGCAGTTTTCAGGAAGATCATCTTCCTTAGCCATGATTTGATAAAGTCCGCGAAGGGCGCGAAGCTTTGCTATTTCGAAGAAGTAATTGCTACCTACAGCAATAAGGAATTGCGGAGAAAAACCTTTCAATAAATCCTTTTTTTGAGAGAATATGTTCAGGTACTCCTTTAGGATCCCCATTGCAAATCCCAGTTGCTGCGGAATATTGGCTCCGGCATTCTGAATGTGCGAAAGATCAATAGCAAAAACAGATCTAAAGTTAGAGGTGGCAGCTATTGCCTTTAAAAATAGAAAATCTTTTTCCCGGTCAAAATACCAATTACCTGTGCGGGATAAGTGTCCCAGGATATCTGTCTGCAAATACACTTCGGCATTCTTCCCTGCCAATAATGCATCGAGTTTTTGGACGTATTCCAAAGACAGAAACTGCAGATCCAGGTATATAGGAATGCGTGATAGCTCAAGACCTTCAAAAAGGGTATTTGGGTCAATAGTTTCAGAAAAAATAACGAACCACAGGCTTTCTGCTCCTTTTTCCAATACCTGCCGTGCTTTTTTATTGCCCTGCCCTTCATCTTCAACTGTGATCTTTTCACAGATATTCCAGGGTTTTGGTGGCGGGAGTTGAAATCTTCCCGTAAGATCTTCGGAAGTATAAAAAGGTTTGACTGAGATCCCGTCCAGGGAATTATAGACTAATTTCTCATCATAATCGGCACCTTTGAGGTCGGCTTCGATCTGCTGTTTCCATTGGTTTGCTGAAACCTGCGGAAATTCCTGAAATAATGGTTCCTTCATGATTCTAAATTTGCATTACTGCATGGTTAATTAAGGACCTGTTCCCTTTGTGCTGGAATAGGTATAGCTTACATGATCCTTTAAAAGGGGGAATTTTGAAGATGTTTTTCGGAGTGCTTGTGAAATCTGAAACAAAGAGCATGTTTGTCTGCAACGGGGGGTAGCGGGCTTCAGCTTTTTTGAATGTTGTAAAACAAAGTTCACAATCTGACTTTAGGAGAGTCTTTGTATTGATTTCCGGAAAAAATTCAGAGAAAACTTAGGAAGGGACTCCTTTTTACTCCTGAATTTCTTCAGAAAAAAAACATACAAAAAACTCTCCTGTAAATTTACCTATAAGGCTTTTAAAAATGTTCAAAATTAGGATGATTTTTGTCATTCTTTAAGTAGGAATTTTTGCTGATATTTACCCACATCAGTTTTAATTCGGACCCTTTGGTAGGCCTTGTTATTACTACAACGATTGCGTAATTCACCTAAAAAATATCAGCAATTTTCGGAGTCGTTTGAAGCAATTCTTCACTATCTTTAATATAGAAAAATTACCACAAAAATGATACTGTTAGAGAGGCAAATTTTGACTCGTTTCCGGTTGTTTTTTATCCTTCAAAAAATAAAAAATTTACTGCATTTTTTGTTGATGGTTTTCAGGATGTGCATCAATGATCTTACTGATGCCGAAGAAGAAATTGAAGAATACTTTTTAATTACCTAATAACTTAAATCGCCTTATTGGCGATTTTTTTTTACTCAAAACTGAAATTAATTAAAAATCACAAGTCATGGAACCAACGCATATTGAACATATAGGTATTGCAGTGGAAAGCCTTGAACAAGCCATTCCTTTTTATGAAAAAGCCTTTGGACTAAAGTGTTATTCTATAGAAGAGGTAAAGGACCAAATAGTGAAAACGGCCTTTTTTAAAGTAGGTCAAACTAAAATCGAGCTGCTGGAGTCAACAGATCCCGATGGGTCTATTAGGAAGTTCATTGAAAAGAAAGGTCAGGGCTTACATCATATTGCTTTTGCCGTAGAAGGTCTTCAGGAATGCCTGGAGGAATTAGATGAAAAAGACGTAAAACTTATTGATACCACCCCACGAAAAGGAGCAGAAGGGCTGAATATCGCCTTTTTACACCCTAAATCAACTTTTGGTGTGTTGACAGAACTCTGTGAACAACCGCAACAATAATTAAATCCCGGAATAGATGTCAGGTCAGGATAAGGTTAACGAATTAATTCAGAAACGGGAAATAGCCCGTTCGGGAGGCGGTCAAAAACGTATTGACGCCCAGCATGAAAAAGGAAAATTAACGGCACGTGAAAGGATAGATATCCTTCTGGATGAAGGCAGCTTTCAGGAATTCGACATGTTTGTCACACACAGGTGTACCAATTTCCATATGGAAAAGAATAAGGTGCTGGGGGACGGAGTGGTTACAGGTCATGGGACTATAGATGGTCGGGTGGTTTATGTTTTCTCCCAGGATTTCACGGTTTTTGGAGGTTCTCTTTCTGAAACCTTCGCCCAAAAAATCTGTAAGATCATGGATATGGCCATGAAAGCCGGAGCCCCGCTCATTGGAATCAACGACAGCGGTGGTGCCCGTATCCAGGAAGGGGTTACTTCTCTTGCAGGTTACGCTGAGATCTTTGAGCGCAACATTTTAGCATCGGGAGTAATACCTCAGATTTCTGCCATTTTTGGACCCTGTGCAGGGGGAGCGGTTTATTCGCCTGCCCTAACCGATTTCGTGATGATGACCGAAGAGAACAGCTATATGTTCGTTACCGGACCAAAAGTGGTAAAAACTGTCACAGGAGAGGATATTTCGGTCAACAACCTGGGTGGTGCAAATGTTCATGCTTCCAAATCGGGAGTTTCCCACTTTAAAGTTTCCACTGAGGAGAACGGATTATTGCTCATAAGAAAGCTGCTGTCCTACCTTCCGCAGAACAACCTCGAAGAGGCACCTCTGGTCAATAATAATGATCCTATCGATAGGAGGGACGACTTTCTTAATAACATAATTCCCGATAATCCCAATCAGCCTTATGACATGCAGGAGGTGATCTACAGTATCATCGATGAAGGGGAATTTTTGGAAGTGCATAGAAATTACGCCAAGAATATTATCGTTGGCTTCGGAAGAATGGATGGCCAATCTATAGGGATCGTAGCCAATCAGCCAAACTTTTTGGCCGGAGTACTGGATAGTGATGCCTCCCGAAAAGCTGCCCGATTTGTGCGTTTCTGCGATGCCTTCAATATTCCCGTCCTTACCCTGGTGGATGTTCCGGGATTTTTGCCTGGAAGCGGACAGGAATATGCCGGGATCATTATTCACGGTGCAAAGTTAATGTTTGCGTATGGAGAGGCTACAGTTCCAAAGATCACGATCACCCTTAGAAAATCATATGGAGGAGCCCATGACGTGATGAGCTGTAAACAGCTTCGGGGGGATCTTAATTATGCCTGGCCTTCCGCAGAAATTGCCGTGATGGGAGCTTCGGGAGCGATTGAAGTACTTGAAGGAAGAGCGATGAGCGCAATAGAAGATCCTGAAGAAAGAGAAAACTTCAAGGCTGAAAAAGAAAAAGAATACAAGGAAAAATTCGCCAATCCATATGAGGCTGCCGCTTACGGTTATATTGATGATGTAATCGAACCAAGAAACACTCGGTTTAGAGTGATTAGAGGTCTGCAAACACTTCAGACAAAAAAACTGACAAATCCGCCTAAGAAGCATAGTAATATTCCTCTCTAAACCTATTGACATGGAAGAAACAACTACAACGGGCATAGACTGGTCGCAGATATGGATCATCACGGGTGTAGGATATACCGTTGTTTTTCTGGCCCTTCTCCTGCTCATGTTCCTGTTTAAAAACATGCCGCTGTTCCTCAACCTCGTGACGGGAAAAAAGGTTAAGGTGATGATCAAAAAGATAAAGCCTGAAGACAATGGAAATCAGGAAGAGCAGTATCTGTCCGGGGAAATCAGTGCAGCAATCGGGATGGCACTGACGCTCTATTTTAAGGAACAGCACGATGAAGAAAGCGGCGTGATCACCATAAAAAGAGTTGCCCGCACATATTCTCCCTGGAGCTCCAAGATCTATGGAGTCAATAATAACCTGCGGTAAAATAGTAAAGTCATGAAGAAATTTGAATTCAGTATAAACGGCAATAAATATTCGGTCGATATTAAAGAGTTTGAAGATGAACAGGCAACCATTCAGGTGAATGGTACAGAATATCTGGTGGAAATCCATCAGGAGAAGAAAAAGCCTGCCAAGACACCCAAACTGGTTCGGGAGAACGTAGTGCGGCAACCGGGAGAAGGCAATATCACAATGAAGGTCTCTACGGGTGGCTTTCCTGTGGAGGCACCTTTACCCGGAAGTATTTTTAAGCTTAAGGTCAAAGTAGGAGATACTGTCGTAAAAGGAGATTCTCTGCTTATCCTGGAAGCCATGAAGATGGAAAATGATGTGCTGGCAGACCAGGCGGGAGTGATCAAGGAAATAAAAGTAAAAGAGGGAGATGCAGTACTGCAAAATGACCTGCTCCTGGTAATAGGCTAGTAAATATTTCCCATTCTTAAAACTTTTATCGTGAAAAAATTATTTACTGTTATTGTGATCCTGGGAATACTTTACTTCATTCCCTTACTGATGGGGCAAGAATTGATGGCCCAAAGTCTTACCCTAAAAATTTCTGAAGAATCAGGAAGTCTCACAGAAGGGCTAAGACATTTTTGGGAGTACACCGGATTTGCGAATGCCAGCCTTGGCAACTTTATAATGATCACCGTAGGCCTGTTTTTCATTTATTTGGCCATCAGGTTCCATTACGAGCCTTTGTTGCTGATCCCTATAGGCACCGGAATTCTCCTGGGGAATATCCCGTTCCCTGCAGGTGCCGGCGTGGGTATCTACGAATCAGGCTCTGTACTTAACTACCTCTATTTTGGGGTAACCCAAGGGATCTATCCTCCTTTGATCTTCCTGGGAATAGGTGCAATGACCGACTTTTCCTCTCTTATTTCCAATCCGCGGTTGATGTTGCTTGGAGCTGCCGCTCAGGTGGGGGTTTTTGGGACCTTTATTGGGGCTGTAGCTTTGGGTTTTGAAATTCACGAAGCAGGAGCTATTTCGATCATTGGAGGTGCAGATGGGCCCACGGCTATCTTTGCATCGGCAAAACTGGCACCTCATCTTATTGGGAGTATAGCAATTGCTGCTTATTCCTATATGGCCCTGGTGCCGGTGATACAACCTCCAATAATGAAGCTTTTGGTGACCAAAAAAGAAAGGCTAATCAGAATGAGACCGCCACGTGCCGTGTCCCGGACAGAAAAGATCCTTTTTCCTATTGTAGGTTTGCTGCTCACCACTTTTATTTCCCCATCTGCAATTCCTCTGCTGGGGATGCTTTTCTTCGGAAATATCTTAAAAGAAAGTGGCGTAACAGATCGTTTAGCCGATACAGCCAGGACCAAGATGATAGATATCGTTACGATACTGTTGGGGATAACCGTGGGTGCTTCAACCCAGGCCAGTGTTTTCCTTACTGCTAATTCCATTAAAATCTTTGCTTTGGGGGCGGTTTCTTTTATTATAGCTACTGCCGGCGGACTCGTTTTCGCTAAGGTCATGAATCTCTTTTTGAGTCCCGGCAATAAAATCAATCCACTGATTGGTGCTGCGGGTGTTTCTGCCGTGCCAGATAGTGCAAGGGTAGTACAGCAGGAAGGGATCAAGAGCGATCCTTCAAACCACCTGCTCATGCACGCCATGGCACCAAACGTTAGTGGGGTTATTGGCTCTGCCGTTGCCGCCGGTATTATGATTAGTTTCTTAATGTAAATAGATTTGATAGCTGATTGAAAAGGCTTCGGAAGCAATCCCGGGGCCTTTTTTTTGCTGCTGAAGGTTACTCCTTTCTTGAGAACATTCGTGTCCTGAAGACGATCCCTATCCTTATCCGGTCATAATGCGCCTGCCGGAAATGGTTTTTGAAATAACCCAGCTCAAATTTCAGGTCAGGGTGGAAAGCATATCCCACTCCCAGGTGTAGCCTGTTCTGATTAAAAACAGGTTCTTTCAGGTTAATAAAGATCTCATTGAATCCGGTAACATACCATTTCTTGTACAGCGGATGCTCCAGCTTTAGCCGATAACGCAGCCGGTATGCCAGGGAATATTCCGGTTCCTGCCGGGTCCAGGTGGATTCAAATCGAAAACGGTGTCCAATATTCCATGCAGAAAAATTGCTTTTCAGGCTTAATTCTTCCCACACCCGGTGCTGCAGGTTGGTCATTTCTCCTGAAATTCCTTCAGAATAGAAATAATCATACCCCACTGCTGCTGAAGCTTTACTGGAGAAATGATAATTCACACCACTGCGAAGCAGAATGAACTGAAACTTATCTAAAACCTCATAATGCTGAAGAATAGCTGTCGTGGGAATGCTCCATTTTTCTGAAATATAATTCTGTCCAATAACTTCTGTCCATGTTCCCAGAAGCTCTTCAGGATTTTGCGCGGTGAGGAGAAGGCTGTGAAATAAAAGGAGCGGGAAAAATGCCTTTTTTGACATGGCTGTGATTTCCTCTAAAGCTACGCCCTTAGCGGATTTTGTGAAAGAAAATATCCCCTAATTATCCTTCAAAAATGGCAATTTTTTTTATGGATTTTTTGGGAAGAAGATAAGCTTGAGTTTATACCAAATAAAAAAGGTGGAAAGCTCCACCTTTTTTGCCCCAAATCTACCATGAACTTAACCTACTTATGTTATGGCTCTGTAAAAGTAGATATTATTATTTCTTTAAATTATGTTTTTAGATAAACGGCTCACTTATTAGGTGAACTACACAACTCCTGAAGCAACTGTAGGAAAAACACCTTTTTTAATATGCTCGTTCTGTGCTGCCTTCATAGAAATTAATAAAGGCTCTGTTCACCACTCTGTTTCCTCCAAAGGTTGGGTAATCCCCTGTAAAATACCAGTCTCCCAGGTTCTTTGGACAAGCTCTATGCAAATTTTCGACTTTTTGAAAGATGATCTTTACTTCAGCTTTAATGCTTTCATCGCTAAGTAGTTCGGCAATTTTATCTGAGATCTGTTCATCGGTAAAGGGATCATAGATCTCCTTTACAAAATTTTGCACTTCATTATCCTCCAGGTCCACCTGCTGTTTACATTTTTGGTAAACCTCCTCTATGATGTGATATTGATCGCTTTCCTTTAGCAATTCCAGTGTTGCCTGAAATGCAACCAGGTTTTCCAGCCTTGCCATGTCAATTCCGTAACAGTCGGGATAACGTATTTGAGGGGCAGAAGAAACAACAATGATCTTTTTTGGATTGGTACGATCCATCATCTTCAGGATACTTTTCTTTAGCGTAGTACCTCTCACAATACTGTCATCAATAATCACCAGGTTATCTTCCGGCTTTACAACCCCGTAGGTTACATCATAAACGTGGGCTACAAGATCATCCCTGCTGCTGTCTTCGGTAATGAAAGTCCGCAGCTTGGCATCTTTAATGGCAATCTTTTCGGTTCTTAGCCTGTGGGCAAGGATCTCCTGCAAACGGGCATCGGTAAGCGTCTCTTTTTCGGCAAGAATGGTATCGTTCTTTTGCTTGTTTAGTTCATCCTGTGCAGCTTCCACCATTCCATAGAAAGAGGTTTCAGCAGTATTGGGAATGAAGGAGAAGACGGTATTGATGGTATCGTGGTTAATAGCTTTGAGCACTTCAGGCATCAGCAGTTTTCCAAGCATTTTCCGCTCGCGGTAGATCTCGGCGTCACTTCCGCGGGAAAAATATATCCGCTCAAAAGAGCAAGCCTTTCTCTCTAAAGGTTCCAGGATCTGCTTGATGCTTACTTCGCCATTCTTCTTGGTGATGATCGCATGCCCCGGAGGTAACTCCTCCACCTTGTCGAATTCCACATTAAAAACCGTTTGAATAACGGGTCTTTCTGAAGCGACTACGACTATTTCATCATCTTTGTAATAGTAAGCAGGGCGAATTCCTGAAGGATCGCGAAGCACAAAGGAATCTCCGTGCCCCAATAATCCGGCCATGGCATATCCTCCATCCCAGTTCTTAGCCGATTTTCTAAGGATCTTTGCGATTTTGAGTTGTTCTGCAATTAGTGGAGAAGCCTCTACCTTGGTATAGCCTTCATTCTTTAATTTTTTATACAACTTCCTTACTTCGTCGTCAAGAAAATGACCGATCTTTTCCATCACAGTCACTGTATCTGCCTTTTCTTTTGGGTGCTGTCCCAGTTCCACCAGATTATTGAAAAGCTGGTGAACATTGGTCATGTTGAAGTTCCCTGCCACAATAAGATTCCTGTGCATCCAGTTGTTCTGCCTTAAAAAAGGGTGAACACTTTCAACACTGTTCTTTCCAAAAGTACCGTAACGCACATGGCCTAAAAATAACTCCCCAAGGTATGGGATATGCTTTTTTTGCAGCGCTACATCTTCCGCATATTCCGGATGCAGTTTTATCTCTTCATTGATCCTTTCATTGATCTGTGCAAAAATATCCTGAATGGGTTGTGCGGCATTAGATCTTATGCGGCTTATATACCTGTCTCCCGGCTGAGTGTTTAGCTTGATGCTTGCTAACCCGGCACCATCCTGCCCTCGGTTGTGCTGCTTTTCCATCATCAGGTACATCTTGTTTACCCCGTAAAAAGCCGTGCCGTATTTTTCTTTATAATATTCAAGAGGTTTTAAGAGGCGTAACTGGGCAATTCCGCATTCGTGTTTTAAAGCATCACTCATAGACTTGTGTTATAGACTTTGCGTTAGTCACAAAAAAAGCCCTGAAATTACAGGGCGTTGATATTAAGTTAGTTTGATCTGGAACTGGGTTAAAGACTTAAAATCTTCCAGGCGCTCATGCACCTCCTCCTTCTTAAGGTCCTGCATTCTTTCTGTACCGAATTTCTCCACACAAAAAGAGGCTAAGGTAGATCCATAGATCACTGCATTCTTCATGTTTTTAAAAGAAAGGTCGCCGGTGTGGGCAAGATACCCCGTAAATCCTCCGGCAAATGTATCTCCCGCTCCGGTTGGATCAAAAACTTCTTCCAGGGGCAGGGCGGGTGCAAAGAAGATCTGGTTGTTATGGAACAACAATGCTCCATGTTCTCCTTTTTTGATCACCACATATTTTGGTCCCATTTTGGCAATTTTCCTTGCCGCTTTGACCAGGGAATATTCTTCTGTTAATTGGCGCGCCTCCTCATCATTAATAGTAAGCACATCCACCTTTTCAATGACCTTCATGAGGTCATCCCAGGTGTTGTCCATCCAGAAATTCATGGTATCCAGCACTACCAGTTTCGGTCTTTGGAGCTGCTCCAGCACACTTAGCTGAACCAGGGGATGCAGGTTGCCCAACATTACAATATCGGGAGATTTGAAATCTTCGGGAACTACAGGCTGAAAATCGGCGAGTACGTTAAGCTGAGTATCAAGAGTGTCACGGGAGTTAAGGTCATTGTGGTACTTTCCACTCCAAAAAAAGGTCTTTCCGCCTTTTACTATTTCTGTACCTGTGATGTCAATATTTCTGTTCTTCAAAAGGTCAAGATATTCCTGCGGAAAATCTTCTCCCACCACGGAAACTATTGCGCTTTCTATATCGAATTGTGCAGCCGAAAGTCCTATATATGTAGCGGCTCCACCAAGAATTTTGTCTGTTTTACCAAAAGGGGTTTCGATAGCATCAAAGGCGACCGTACCCACTATTAATAACTTATTCATAAAAGTTTTTTTGAATTAGGCTGCAAATATACGGTTTTGTTTTTCAAGCCTCAGTACTCAAAAAAGGCTTTTTGAACCATCTTCAAATCCGGTGTCTATGGTGAGGCGGTTTCCTTTGGAAGCTTCAACGGCAAGTTGATCACAGCGCTCATTTTGAGGATGTTCATTATGCCCTTTGATCCATTTGAACTTCACCTTATGCTTTCGGTACTCCTTTAAAAAATCTATCCACAGGTCCACATTTTTGCGATCCTTAAAACCTTTTTTTTCCCAGTTAAAGACCCAGCCTTTTTCAACGGCATCGGCGACATATTTTGAATCGGTAAAGACCACAGCAGTGGTGTCATTATTCTTCAGTTTTTTTAGGGCTTCAATCACCGCAAGCAGTTCCATGCGATTATTGGTGGTGTGTTTAAAACCTTTGGAAAATTCTTTTCGGTAAGGCTTTCCCACCCATTCCATCACAATTCCGTAGCCGCCGGGGCCGGGATTTCCCCTTGCTGCCCCATCGGTGTAGATATGCACCTGTGCATTATACATTTTCTGAAGGGAATAAAAGTTTTTCAATTACCTCGGGTAAATGATCCTGTTCCAGCTGATGGATCTTTTCGGCAATATCTTCAACAGTATCTTTCGGTTTAATGGAAGTGGTGGCCTGAAATATCATTTTTCCCTCGTCATACTTATCGTTGACATAATGTATGCTTATCCCGGTCTCTACTTCCTTCTTTTCATGTATGGCCTTATGCACATTCATGCCATACATGCCTTTTCCGCCGTACTTGGGAAGCAGGGCAGGATGAATATTGATCACCTTGTTGGGAAAACGTTTCAGGATCTTTTTAGGAAAGATCCACAGAAATCCCGCCAGCACGATGAGATCGGGATTCATGTCCTTCAGAAGATTTAGTACCTCATCGGTCTCATAAAGTGCCTCCCGGTCAAAATGCAGCGCTTTCACTTCATGCTCATGCGCCCGCCGCAATACTTTTGCAGTCCGGTTATTGGAGAACACCGCTACCACCCTGGCTGTACCTTTGGCATGAAAGTATTTTATAATATTTTCTGCATTAGATCCATTGCCCGAGGCGAAGATCACTATTTTCTTTTGTGTAGGATTTTGGATGGTAGGCAATTGTGGAGTCTTAACAATTATTAGCAGGTAAAAATAATTGCTTTATGCGGAAATTATGTAATTTACATTCACATTTTTAAAGTAAAAACAGGTTTTAAAATAAAGTTTTTTATTTTTGCCACTTAATTAAAATTAAAAACACAAGTTATGTCAGACATTGCATCAAGAGTAAAAGCGATTATCGTTGACAAATTAGGCGTTGACGAAAATGAAGTTGTAAACGAAGCTAGCTTCACCAACGACTTGGGCGCTGATTCATTAGACACAGTAGAGTTGATCATGGAATTCGAAAAAGAATTTGATATCCAGATCCCGGACGATCAGGCAGAGAATATCGCTACTGTTGGCCAGGCCATCTCTTATATTGAAGACGCAAAGAAATAAAAGTAACATATCCTTATGGAGTTAAAGCGAGTTGTAGTAACTGGATTAGGTGCACTTACCCCAATTGGAAATAATATTGAAGAATACTGGGAAGGATTAATCAATGGTAAAAGCGGGTCTGCCCCAATTACCTATTTCGACACCGAAAAATTCAAGACTAAATTCGCTTGTGAGATCAAAAACTTCAATGTTGAAAATTATTTTGATCGTAAGGAAGCCAGAAAGCTTGACAAGTTTGCCCAGTATGCTTTAGTAGCCTCAGACGAGGCTATTAAAGACTCGGGTATTGACCTGGAAACTGTAGATAAACTTCGTGTTGGAGTTATCTGGGGAGCCGGGATAGGTGGACTTGAAACATTCCAGGATGAGGTGCTGGCTTTTGGAAAAGGCGATGGAACCCCAAGGTTCAATCCTTTCTTTATTCCTAAAATGATCGCCGATATCGCCCCCGGCAATATCTCGATCAAACATGGCTTTATGGGCCCAAACTATACAACGGTTTCGGCCTGTGCTTCGGCAGCCAACGCCCTTATCGATGCTTTGAATACCATTAGACTTGGTTATAGCGATGTCATAGTGACGGGAGGAAGTGAAGCGGCTGTTGCTCCTGCAGGAATGGGTGGATTTAATGCCATGCATGCCCTTTCCACAAGGAATGAAAGCCCCGAAACAGCCTCAAGACCATTTGATGCAACCCGGGATGGCTTTGTCTTAGGTGAAGGTGCGGGTGCTCTTATTCTTGAAGAATATGAACATGCCAAGGCAAGAGGTGCGAAGATCTATGCTGAAGTAGTTGGAGGCGGATTATCATCTGATGCTTATCACATGACTGCTCCACACCCTGAAGGAATAGGAGTAGTTGCTGTGATGGAAACCTGTCTTAAGAATGCAGAACTTAATCCTGAAGATGTAGACCACATCAACACCCACGGAACATCTACCCCGCTTGGGGATGTGGCCGAATTAAAGGCTATAAAAAGGGTATTTGGCGAGCATGCGAAGAACATCAATATTAATTCAACAAAGTCCATGACAGGTCACCTTTTAGGTGCTGCCGGGGCTATTGAAGCCATTGCATCTATCCTTGCCATGAAGCATGGAGTGGTGCCACCAACTATCAACCATGAAGTTCCCGATGAAAATATCGATCCCGAACTTAATCTTACGCTTAACAAAGCGCAAAAAAGAGAAGTGAAGGTAGCAATGAGCAATACTTTTGGTTTTGGTGGACATAATGCATGTGTGCTTTTTAGGAAGCTTGATGAATAAGATTCCATGAGTGTTATAAGAAACATATTAAATTCCCGCTCTTCCAGAGGCGGGAATTTTTTTGTAGAATTAACCAGGATCATGGGGTTCAAACCCCGTAATATTACCCATTATAAAAAGGCTTTTACACACCGATCTCTAAACCAGAAAGACGCCGAGGGCAACGCTGTCAACTTTGAGCGAATGGAATTCCTTGGAGATGCCATGCTAAGTGCAGTTATTGCTTCCCACCTTTTCAATGTGGTTCCTGGTGGGAATGAAGGTTATCTTACAAAAATGCGGTCAAAGATCGTGAGCCGTAAACATTTGAACGAGTTGGGGAAGGATCTCGATCTAATTAAACACATCCAGACCAACATTGCCACAGAACAATTTGGAACAAATATCCACGGGAACCTTTTTGAAGCACTTATAGGTGCCATCTATCTCGACCGGGGTTATCGATATGTGAAAAAATTTATTTTTGAAAGGGTGATCGAACCTTATGTGGACATCGAGCAACTCGAAGGTACAGTAATAAGTTATAAAGGGCTTTTAATTGAGTGGTGTCAAAAGGAGAAAAAGGATTTCAGCTTTGAAGTCTATGAAGACACCGGTAAGGATGAACTAAAACATTTTGCAGTAAAACTCAGGATCGAAAGCAGAGTAGTGGCCAAGGCGCGTGCAACTTCCAAAAAGAAGGCTGAAGAAAAAGCGTCAAAAAGAGCTTATTATGCCCTGCAGGCTAAAATTACACCTTCTTAAAAGAATAGCAGAAACTACAACGATTTCGTAATAAATTCGGAAAATTAGTTTCTAAAATTTACATATCTGCCTTACAATCTTTATCTTTAACCTTCGATGAAAATACAATATGCCGGCGCATAAACTGGTTTTAGATGAAGTTTTTGAACAGCCCTACAAGCTCATTGCTATACATTCTTCGGTAGAAGATTTTAAGCTGGCTTACCTGTTGAACAAGCATTTAAACCTAAGGCTGGCCAGAACGCCAAAAGACATTGATCTTCATATGGAGGCAGAGCATGTTCTCTTTGCTCACTTTATTTATGAAGACCAGCAAAAGTATTGCACTTATCACCTGGTTTCAAACATTTCCAGGAGGGAAGCAATGTCTGGATCGGGCGAAGATTCTCTGTTTTTTGGAGAACAATTGGCTGTCAAAAAATCATATTTATTACCCGAGTTTAAGCAGGTAGAATTTTTGGTGAAGATCGAGGATGAGCTGGATGCTGTTTCAGAAAAACTGTTGATATCGCGTATTCTGGAAATTCAGCAGATTTCTACTGCCTATGCTATTGATTTTGATCGTATAAAAACAAAAGAAAATTTAATTTTTGACTAAATGCCGAATACGAAAAAGACTAAAATAGTGGCCACCCTTGGTCCCGCCACAAGTTCTAAAGAGGTGTTACGAGAGATGATGCAGGCAGGTGTAAACGTGTTTAGGGTCAATTTTTCTCATGCCAATTATGACGATGTAAAGCAACGTATCGAGATGATACGGGAGCTTAACGAGGAACATGGCTATACTACTGCTATTCTTGCAGACCTGCAGGGTCCAAAGCTGCGGGTTGGTAAAATGAAAGAGGAAGTGGTGGTTTCCAAAGGAGATGAGATCACTTTTGCTACAGGAGAAGAATTTGAAGGCACCTCCAGCAGGGTGTATATGAATTATGATCAGTTTCCTGAAGATGTGCAGGCGGGGGAGCGTATCCTGCTTGATGATGGAAAATTAATCTTTGAGGTGGTAAGCACCAACAAAAAAGATGAGGTTTTAGCAAGAGTGGTTCAGGGAGGACCTTTAAGATCTAAAAAAGGAGTAAACCTTCCCAATACCAAGATCTCACTTCCTGCCCTTACTGAAAAAGATATTGAAGACGCCATTTTCGCCGTGAAAATGAAAGTAGACTGGATCGCTCTTTCCTTCGTTAGGAACAGTGATGATCTACTGGAGCTTCAAAATTTGATCAAGGAACATACAGATCATAAGATCCCTATCATTGCCAAGATCGAGAAACCTGAAGGTGTAGATAACATTGATAAGATCGTTGCCTATTGCGACGGACTCATGGTAGCCCGTGGAGATCTTGGTGTGGAAATTCCGGCGCAGGAAGTTCCACTTATTCAGAAGCAATTGGTTCTAAAAGCCAAAAAGGCAAGAATCCCTGTGATCATTGCGACTCAAATGATGGAAACCATGATCACCAGCCTTACGCCTACACGTGCAGAGGTGAATGACGTCGCCAACTCTGTAATGGATGGAGCAGATGCCGTGATGTTGAGCGGAGAGACTTCTGTTGGAAATTATCCCGTACAGGTGATCGAAAAAATGAGCCAGATCATTATGAGTGTTGAGAATTCTCCCCTTATTAAAGTGCCTCATGAGCCGCCACATGTACGTACAAAAAGATATATTACCAAATCAATTTGTTATCATGCCGCGCATATGGCAAATGAGATCAAAGCGCAGGCGATTTGTACACTAACCAATAGTGGATATACAGCCTTTCAGATCTCTGCCTGGAGACCTGAATCCAATATCCTTGTCTTTACTTCCAACAAAAGGATCCTTAATCAGCTGAGTCTGCTTTGGGGAGTAAGAGCTTTCTATTATGACAAGATGGTAACTACAGATGAGACTATTGATGATATTAACAGGATCGCTAAAGAAAACAGGTTCGTTGAAAAAGGAGATTTTACAATTAATCTTGCCGCCATGCCTATTACCAATAAAGGAATGGTGAACACTTTGCGTATTTCTGAAATTGATTAGCTTCTAGATCTTAAAACTTGAGATCTGAGATAAAATAAAGCCACAGAGACAAGATCTTTGTGGCTTTTTCTATTTCTAAATTTTCAACCTGAAAAATTTTGACCCCCAATCCGGAACCCGCAACTTTTTTTATTGCAACAAGTCTTGTCTCTTGTCTCCTGGTTCTTTGAGCGAAGCGATCTTAAAAATCAAACTTCAACTGCACTGCGATCTCCTTTTTTTCTTCCTTTTCCTCCTCTTTGTCTGTATTGAGGTTGGAAAGGGAGATTCCCAGTAGCCTTACAGACTCCTTCATCTTTTCCTGGTATAGCAGCTCTTTTGCGGTGCCCAAAATGAGTTCTTTTGAGGAGATAAAATAAGACATGGTTTTGCTGCGGGTTTGTAAGGTAAAGTCACTGTATTTGATCTTAAGGGTAACGGTCTTTCCCGCCACCTTGCTTTTTGCCAGGCGTCTTTCTATTTCTTCGGAAATATTCTCCAACCGCTCCAGCATGAAGATCTCTGAAGAAATATTTTCTTCAAATGTGTGCTCTGCGCCCAAAGATTTCCTGATGCGGGAGGATTTGACTTCACTGTTATGGATCCCGCGCACCACCCAATAATAGTATTCGCCGCTCTTTCCAAAATGTTCATTAAGAAAATCCAGAGACTTTTGCTTCAGGTCATTCCCGGTAAAGATACCCAGGCGATACATTTTATCGGCAGTAACTTTGCCCACACCGTAGAATTTCCTTATCTCCAGTTTTTCTAAAAATGCCTCAACCTCTTCAGGATTAACAGTTTTTTGTCCGTTAGGTTTGTTGATATCGCTGGCAACCTTGGCGATGAATTTATTTACTGAAATGCCTGCGGAAGCATTCAGCCCGGTCTTTTCCTTTATCTTCTCCCGTATCTCCCGTGCGATAAGAGTGGCGCTGGGGTTTCCTTTTTTGTTTTCGGTGACGTCAAGGTAAGCTTCATCCAGGGAAAGCGGCTCCACCAGGTCTGTATATTCAAAAAAGATCGCCCTAATGCGGTTTGAAATTTCCCTGTACCGTTCAAATCTTGGCTTAACAAAAATGAGATCGGGGCAGTTACGTTTGGCGAGTACGCTGCTCATGGCGCTCTTTACCCCAAATTTACGGGCTTCATAGCTGGCAGCGGCGACAACTCCGCGTTGGGAACTACCTCCTACTGCAATAGGTTTGCCTCTCAAATCGGGATTGTCCAGCTGTTCTACCGAGGCATAGAACGCGTCCATGTCCACATGTATGATCTTTCGCTGTTTGAGCTCCTCCACCTCGCAAAAATACTGAACTTGAAGCTCATTTTTTACAAAGATTACTTCGGAAGAAAGCTTTTCTGAAGGTTTACTGATAAATGTTTTTGCTTTGAATTGCTGCCGAAATCCATTACCTTCAGGTAAAATTATACTATGAAAACTGCTATTATACTTGGGGCTACAGGTCTCACCGGAAGCATCCTTCTTGAAAAATTGCTGGAGGATAACCGCTATTCAAAGATCAAACTCTTTTCTCGTTCTTCCGCAGGTGTCAACAATGACAAAATTGAAGAACATTTAGTTGATCTGTTCGAGCTGGAGAAGCATTCCAAAGATTTTAATGCCGATGAGGTATTCTGCTGTATCGGGACCACCCAGGCCAAAACTCCAGATGAGGAAACCTATTATAAAATTGACCACGGGATACCTGTCACTGCCGCCAAGTTGGCCAAACAAAACAATATCTCCCGGTTTTTAGTGATCTCTGCATTGGGAGCCGATGTGGAGAGTAGGTTTTTCTATAATCGAACCAAAGGAGAAATGGAACGCGATGTGCTGGCACAGGGAATTGCTGAAACCTATCTCATGGAACCATCATTTATTACGGGTAAACGTAAAGAAAACCGGTCTCTTGAAGCTGTAGGGGGAAAGGTTATGGGCGTGGCGAATCATCTGCTGGTTGGTCCTCTCAAGAAATACCGGAGTATTCATGCCGGCACAATTGCTGATGCCATGATCTATGTGGCTAACAATGTTTATTCCGGAGACCGGATAAAGTCCGATGAGATCAGGGAAATTGCAGAGGCTTACCGTTAATTTAAACTATGCAGGAAATAGAACGAAAATTTCTCATTTTAGAGACTTCAGATTTTAGAGAGGAGGCTTTTAACAAAACCAGGATCGTCCAGGGTTATCTTAATTCGGCACCCGAAAGAACTGTGCGGGTCAGAGTGCGAGGAGACAAAGGTTTTTTGACGATCAAGGGGAAAAGTAGCAGCGACGGACTTTCGCGATTTGAATGGGAAAAGGAAATCCCGATGAAAGAGGCGGAAGAACTTTTGAAGTTGTGTGAGCCCGGGATTATTGAAAAAATTCGTTACGAAATTAAACACGGAAATCACATTTTTGAAGCCGATGAATTTTTAGGTGATAATGAGGGCCTGTTACTGGCAGAAGTAGAAATTTCTGAAAAATCGGAAGAAATTAATAAGCCATATTGGCTCGGGGAGGAAGTTACCGGAAACCAAAAATACTATAATTCATACCTTAGTAAATTCCCATACAGGGAATGGCAAAATTTGTTTCTATGAAAAAGATCATCTTAGTTTTAGCTTTGGTTGTTCTTTCATCCTGCAAACAGGAGCCGGATGTAAGAGGAATTCAATCACCCGAAGAAGTGCAGGTGCGGCAACCAGATACTGTACCTCCCAGTGTTGAGGAACAAGCAGAGGATCTGAGAGAGCTTGGCCACCAAACTTTCCTTTATGAAGAGAATGGGGAAAAGCAACTTATGCAGCAATATTATCTGGTACTTCTTAAAAGAGGAAAAAATCGCGGACAGGATTCTGTTACTGCGGCCCAACTACAGGAACAACATATGGCCCATCTTAACCGTATGGCTACAGAAGGTTATATGAGTTTTGCGGGACCAATGGGCAGCGATGGTGACATTAGAGGGATTGCTGTATACAATACTCCCACTTTACAAATGGCCGACAGCCTGGCAAGACTGGATCCAATGGTGAGGGCAGGGAGGCTGGAGGTGGAGATTCACCCGTGGTGGGCTGCAAAAGGCAGTAAACTTGAATAAAAAAAGCAGCCCCGAAAAAACGGGGCCACTCCAACAACTAAAAATCCAATCATGAAAAGTTACTCCCAGCCGCCTCCCAGCGCCTGGTATAGATCTACTATGGCACTAAGCTCATCATACCTTATATTCACCAGTTCCAGTTGAGAATTAAGAGCATTTTCTCTTGCTGTCAATACTTCAAGATAGTTTGCAAAGCCACTGTTAAGCAAGTCTTCTGAGTAAGAAATGGCCAAATCGTAGGCCTCAAACTCATCCTGTTTGAAATCAAATTTTCTATCGGCTGCAGCATAATTATAAAGGGCATCCGAAACTTCTCTGGAGGCATCCAGAATAGCTCTTCTAAATTCTAAAAATGCGATTTCCTGTCGGGCCTGGGCTACTTCGTACTGCGTCCTTATCTCTCTTCGGTTAAAGATAGGCTGAGTAAGATTACCTACAATGGTTGCAAACAAGGAATTGGTGTCGATAAGTTCTTCCAGGTCCAGACTCTGGAATCCTCCATTCGCACTAAGCCGCAATGCCGGATAAAAGTTGCTCCGTGCAGCATTGGTTAGCTGGAAAGCATTGACAAGATTATATTCTGCCGCAATAACATCTGGCCTGTTTCTCAACAGCTGTACAGGCACTCCTGTTCTTAGTTCGGTATTGAGCTCCTGCCGTCCAAGGTCGCTCCTTACAATTGCATGAGGGGCTTCTCCTAACAGGATGGAAAAAGTATTCTCCACGAGCCTTATTTGATTAGCAAGTTCTACTTCAACAGCCTGCGCCCGGTATAGCTGAGCTTCAGTTTGCTTTACGCCCACCTCGGTCACGTTCCCTGCTTCTTTAAGAGCTCTCATGGTTTCCAGGCTATTCATCCTGTTCACCACCGTTTCGCGGGTAATTTCCAGTTGTTCATCTAAAGCCAAAAGTTGATAATACAGGTTGGCCACATTGGCAACCAAACGGGTCTTCACAGCCTGGTGTGCAGCTGCTGTTTGCAGGTATGCCGCTCTTTGTGCCCTTTCATTGCTTCTTATCCTTCCCCATATATCAGCTTCCCATGAGAGGTTTGCGGTAAGATCATACTGAGTAGTAGCTCCATCCAGGAAGCTTCCAAACTGGCTGTTTTGCGCTAATTCCTGATGTGTTACCTGCGCTGATAATCCCAAAGTGGGATAATAACTTGCCCTGGCCTGCTTTAGGTAAGCACCTGCAGCTTCAATTTGCTGCAGTGCTATTCTAATGTCGATGTTATTCTCCAGTGCCCGGTCAATATGGTTGACAAGAACGGGATCGGTGAATAGCTCCCTCCATGAAATTGTGGCCATGGAAATTGTATCTGTAGGGAGTTCATCTGTCCTATAAGTTTCATTCTTGACAACATCCTGTGGCCGTTCATAATCTTTAGCCACAAAACAGGATTGCAGGGAGAGCAAAACGGCAGGCACCATTAAGAATTTGAATGCTTTATTTTTTTTCATCGTTTAATTTTCTGATTGATCATTTCTCTCAATAACAGCTTGTGGTTCACCAGTTATCTTTTCCTGTAGCCATTGGAACAGGATAAAAAGGATAGGGATAATAAATACACCCAGTATGGTTCCAATAAGCAATCCACCCACGGCACCTGTTCCAATAGACCTGTTTCCAACAGCCCCTATTCCACCTGCAAATACCAGTGGCAACAGCCCGATAATAAATGCAAAAGAGGTCATTAAAATTGGTCTTAAGCGAACTCTGGCGGCATCAAAAGCCGAATCAACTATTGATAAGCCGGCCTGCCGCCGCTGTATGGCGAACTCAACAATAAGGATAGCGTTTTTAGCGAGCAGCCCCAGTAGCATAATTAGCGCGATCTGGAAATAGATATTGTTTTCCAGTCCTGTTAATGCAGTAACGACGTAGGCTCCCATTACTCCAACAGGTAAGGAAATCAATACCGAAAGCGGCAGTAAATAACTTTCATACTGTGCAGCCAGAATAAAATACACGAACAGGAGACTAAGCAGGAATATAAAAATTGTTTGATTTCCTGCAGAAATTTCCTCCCTGGTAAGACCCGAGAAGGCAATGTCAAAATCTGCCGGTAAGGAACCTGTTCCTACCTCCTGGACCGCGGCGATGGCATCCCCGGAAGAATATCCCGGAGCCGGTGCACCGTTCACGGCTGCCGCGTTAAAAAGGTTAAACCTGGTTACAGATTGTGGTCCGTACACTCTTTTAAGTTCTACGAACTCAGTGATAGGTGCCATTTGTCCCTGGTCGTTCCTTACAAATAACGAACTGAGGTCGTCAACAGTGGCACGGTCTTCTGGTAAAGCCTGTACAAATACCCTGTACTGCTTTCCAAAACGTGCAAAATCTGCAGCATAAATACTTCCAATATAACCTTGAAGTGTACCTAAAATACTGGAAACAGAAATTCCTGCTTCTTTTGCTCTGGGAACATTAAGATCAATCTCGTACTGCGGATAATTCGTGTTAAAAGAAGTAGAGGCATATAAGATCTCAGGACGCTGCATTAATTCCATTAAGTAAGCTTGTGCTGCCCTGTCAAGATCATTGAAAGATCCACCCGATCTATCCAGAATTTGCATTTCAAACCCCGATGAAACTCCGAATCCCGGCACACTTGGCGGTTGGAAGAAAAGAATTTCTGCACCGGGGATAGTTGCTGCAACTCCAAACAATTGACCAATAATAGCATCGGCCCCCATGGAATCTTCCGAACGATCCTCCCAGGATGCCAGTTTTAAGAAACCAAGCCCAAAGTTGCTTCCCGCTCCACCAATTAAGCTAAATCCGTTTACCATGGAAGCTACTTCCACTCCGGGTACTTGTCGCACCTTTTCAGATAGTTCAGTCGTTACCTCTACGGTCCTGTCTAAAGACGCACCCGGTGGTAAGGAAACATTTACCATGATCATTCCGCGATCCTCATTGGGAACAAACCCTGTGGGAGTTGAAATAGAAGCAAAATAGATCCCAACGATGGAAGCGACAAGAATCGCACCTGTAATCCATTTATGCCTGTACAGGAAGCCCAGGGATCGTACATATTTTTTTGTTGTAGCTTCAAAACCGCGGTTAAATCCTCCAAAGAATCTTTTGAGAAGACCTTTTCGCTCTCCCTTCTCGTGGAGTGGTTTTAGGAATAAGGCAGAAAGAGCAGGACTCAAGGTAAGCGCATTTACAGCCGAAATACCAATGGCCACTATTAATGTCACACCAAATTGCTCATAGAATACTCCTGTTGGTCCGGTAATGAATGTAACCGGAATAAAAACCGCACCCATTACAAGCGTGATCGAAATAATAGCTCCGGCTATCTCATCCATTGCCTGGATTGTAGCTTCTTTAGAACTTTTCGCACCTTCTTCCAGCTTGGCATGCACCGCCTCCACTACAACAATCGCATCATCTACCACAATACCGATCGCGAGCACAAGAGCGAAAAGCGTTAGCAGGTTGATCGAATAACCAAAGAGATTAAGGAAGAAAAATGTACCAATAATAGAAACCGGTACCGCAATGGCGGGAATCAAAGTCGATTTAAAATCCTGAAGGAAAATAAATACCACAAGGAAAACCAGTAAGAAGGCTTCGATAAGGGTCGTCACCACCTTATCTATAGAGGCGTTGAGGAACTCATTGGTGTCAAAATTGACAAAGAATGATAAGCCTGGTGGTAGGTTCTCTTCCATTTCGGCAAGTCTTTCGTGAATTTGTTCAATGATCTCCTGGGCATTTGATCCCGGCGTTTGATAAACAGCCATACTTACTCCCGGCATTCCATTTGTATAGGAGACTACACTATAACCTTCGGCATCCAATTCCACCCGGGCCACATCCTGCAATCTTATAAACTGGCCGTTATCCAGTGCCCGTATAATGATATTCTTGTATTCCTCTTCGGTATTATATCGTCCGCCGTAGGTGATCACATATTCAAAAGCCTCAGCATTATTTTGTCCCAGGGAACCAGCTGCGGCTTCCAGACTCTGCTCATTGATAGCACCAATCACATCCTGTGGAACCAGATTATAGGCTGCAAGTCTTTCGGGTTGTAACCAAACTCGCATTGCGTAATTTTTAGCCCCAAAAACTGAAACATCTCCAACTCCATTGATCCTTTTTAACTCAGGAAGGACGTTGATATTCAGGTAATTTTGAATATAAGTGGCGTCATACTCCTCATTTTCAGAAAGCATGGTAAGAAACATGAGGGCACTGGTTTGCTGTTTTTGAGTTGTTACCCCACTTTGGGTTACCTCCCTGGGCAGCAAAGGAGCGGCCCTTGCCACCCTGTTTTGAACGTTTACTGAAGCGATATCTGGATCTACCCCCTGCTCAAAGAAGACCTGGATAGTGGCACTCCCGTTATTACTGGCAGTAGAAGTAATATAAGTCATTCCTTCTACCCCGTTGATCTGTTCTTCAATAGGAATGATCACACTTTCCAGTACAGTCTGTGCGTTTGCACCCGGATAATTAGCCCTAACCTGCACCGTTGGCGGAGCGATTTCGGGATACTGGGTTACAGGAAGGGTGGTGATCCCCAAAACCCCGAGAATTAATATTACGATAGAAACTACTGTAGATAATACAGGTCTCTCAATGAATGTCTTTAACATCTTCTCTTCTTATTTAAATACTGGTTGTAATGTATTGGCGATACTGTCAAAGGGAACGGGTTGAGGTTGAATAGGCATTCCGTTGCGTACCCTTGCAACTCCCTGGGCTATGATCTTTTCTCCAGGTTTCAAACCAGATTCTACAACGATCAAATTGTTAACCCTGTCTCTTTCATTGATAGTTCTTAAAACAGCAACAGTGTCTCCCTGTACGACATATACGTTAAGTTTCCCCTGTTGTTCATAAGTAGAAACCTGTGGTACTACCGGAACATTTTCATATGTTTTTGGGATTCTTATTCTCCCGCTATTACCGCTAAATAATAGACCGTTCGGGTTGGGAAACTCGGCTCTAAAACCTATAGTTCCGGTTGTCCTGTCCACAATTCCGGTCACGGTTTGTATCTCTCCTTTTTCAGGATAGAGCTGTCCATTTACCAGTTCCAGCTCGACAGGAGGCATGTTTTTTAATTTCTCTGGAGTACTTTCTCCTTCGGCATTTTGTATAAAATTCAAATACTCGCTTTCATTCATTGAAAAGAAGGCATATACCTCATCAATATCCGAAACTGTGGTTAAAGGCATAGGATCACCAGGACTTACCAGGGCCCCTTGTCTAAAATTGATAGCTCCCACATTTCCGTCCACCGGACTTTTTATTGTGGCATAACCAATGTTTGCAGTGATACTGTTGAGACCTGCTTTAGCTTGCTGAAGGCGTGCTTCTGCAGTTTGCAATTGTACAGGGCTAATAATATTCTTTTCAACTAGAGGTTTCAATTTATCGACTTCCACCTGTGCTGCACTAACATTTGCACGGGCGGCCTCGGCCTCCTGGGAGAGAGATTCTGTTTCAAGTCTAAATAGGGCCTGTCCCTTTCTCACCTGTTCTCCCTCATCTACTAATACAGCGGTGATGTATCCCGGAACTTTTGCCCTTACAGCACTACTTACTGTCCCTTCAAGTGAAACAGGATATGTGGTGTAACCGGTGACCGTTCTTTCTGGAACCTCTATAACCGGATATGGAGCTGCACCTGGTGCTGTCGGTCTACCTTCATTGCTTTCTCCACAGGACATTACAAGGAAAGAACCTAATATTAAACCCAAATAACTAAATCTTTTCATCTTTGTTGCTCTTCTTATTAGTGTTAATTGTTTTTCTTGGAAATTTTTATTTTAAACTTTTTTACTGAAGCAATAATTTCCTCCAGGAAGGTGAGGTAATTCTCCTGGAACTCCAGGTCAAAACAGTAGCCATGGTTTTCTTTTGCCACAGTATTACATTTTTGCTTATAATTTTTTATACTGGCATGAATTCTTTTTTCATGTTCCCACTTCTCCACCATCTCATTTATCATGTTGATGAGTAAATCGGGATTGGTGATAAAATAGCGTTTACGATCTCCGGGTTTGGTGAAATATTCAACCCGGGAGGTTTGTTGTAAGTGATCCAAATGAGTAGAAATGCTGCTTTTTCCGGCTTGAAGATCATTAACCAGTTCATCAAAAGTCACCCCTTTCTTTCCCGAAAGAATAAGAGTAGCCATAATACGGGCCGCCAGAGGAGCTAAATTTTTCCTTTCCATGTGCACTCCCAGCTCTTCAATCAAATTCCTTCGTTCAATTTCTAAATCCATTCCATTTTTTTAAATGAAGCCGCAAAAATACGCTTAGTTCTGAATTTACAAAACCAATAGAACTTTAATTCTTTGTTAAAATTATTTGGACTGGAAGACAAGGCTCTTACTGGCTGGTAAGTCGAGGAGCCGGTTTAAGAAAATTGAGTTCGTGAGCGCGCAACACAAATCCTACCCGAACCATATTGGTAAAAGCGTCGTAGCTAATTAATTCTTCCCCATATCCATTAAACCATTCTGCCATAAGAAAGAGATTTTCTATCTTAAAGGGCCTGTAGAAAAATCGTAGTCTCAGTGCTCCTTTTTCTGAACCTTTCCGGAGCATAAGCTCTGCTTCTATCTTGTCCTGTTCAAATTCCTGAAGAATGTTTACTTCCCCATACCCCAGGTAGTCCATGAGGTCTGGGTTGTCTTCTTCGTACCGGAAAGGAAGCCACGCTTCTACAGCAACGGTGGTTTTTTCCAGGATTCTTACGTGGAAGCTAAGGGAAACATTGTTCCAGCTTCGGGAGTAGATGGAATCCCGGCCATTGGATTGATGTTCGGCCTTCAAGAATGCCGTACCAATAATTTTATCTTCACTGTCAAAGATGGGTTTGGATAAATGGATTCCGGGATTGAAAATTATTTCTTCGAAGGGACTGGAAAAACGATAGACATTCCAGAATGCTTTTTGAGTGTAAGTAAGGAAGAGGTAAGAGTCCAGCGGCAGTGCATTTCGGGTAAGCAGTTGCCTAAAACTGATCTGGTATTTCGCATCGGCCGTCTCTGTACTGATGTCCTTGTTCAGGGGAACTCCCGTAATAAAAAGATTATCTTCATACATGGAAAAAGCAGGAATTTTAGAAATGGTATCCTGCACCTGTTGCCTTGACAATCTTTGGGCGAAAATATTACTGCTAAAGATCAGGAAGATCAAAAGCATTCCAGTGAAAAACTTCATAAAAGTCTGATTTTGGAGGAGACAGCTAAACTTTGGACTCCCAGTTCCTTTATTAAGTTCTTCCTCTGAATTTCCTGGTCCATTGTGCTTCTAAATTTACGAAGCTGCAAAATTACAATTTAGTTCGGAGTATTCAGAACTAAAAGAACCTTAAATTTTTGTTAAAAATTAAGCAGGTGTATCCTGCCGAAAAGGTGTTAAGATAAGCTAAGACTTTTTTTAGGGGGGATATTTTAGTAATAGAAGACGCTGACTGGAGGAGCTTTCTATCTTTTTACCGGTAAATTTTTCTCCGTAGTTTCCTATGTCAAGTTCACCTTCTTTGTATTCATGGATGGTAGAATCTCTCAGGTTCTAAGAATATCATAATCTGACTTCAACTTTGGCAAAGTATCGAACTTTGCCAAAGTTTGAAAGTAGATTTCACACTTATTATTCGTTCTCCCCGTAAATCCCTATTTCCAGTTCACCGTTTTTATTCATTTTTGCTCTGTACATTCCGGCAGTATTGAATTCCATGGCCACATTTCCCTTGTTGTCTATGGCAATGATTCCGCCGTTTCCACCCAGTTCCACGTTTTTATTTTGTATCACCTCCCGGGCAGCTTCCTGCAGAGACAATCCCTTATATTCCATAAGTGCAGAAATATCATAGGCGACTACACCACGAATAAAGAACTCTCCCCATCCCGTACCCGATATGGCAGCGGTTTTGTTATTAGCATAAGTACCTGCGCCAATCACAGGAACATCTCCTACACGTCCCCATCTTTTGTTGGTCATTCCTCCCGTAGAGGTTCCTGCAGCAAGATTTCCGTGTTTGTCCAGGGCGGCAGCACCTACAGTACCATATTTGGAGTCTTTGATATAAGGATCAAAAAATGCCGTTTTTTGATCATGATCCAGTTGGGTTTTTTCCGACTTCTTAATTCGCTGAAGACCGCGAAAGCGGCTTTCGGTATAGAAATATTCAGGATTTACAATCTCCATCCCTTGCTCTTCAGCAAAGGTTTCGGCTCCCTTTCCTATCATCATCACATGTTCTGACTTGTTCATTACAGCGATGGCAAGGTCTATTGGGCTTTTCACGGTAGTGACTCCGGCAACCGCACCGGCATTAAGCGTTTTTCCGTCCATAACCGCAGCATCGAGTTCATTGGTTTCGGCATTTGTAAATACAGCTCCCTTTCCAGCGTTGAAAAGTGGCGAATTTTCCATGATATTAATGGCCTGCTCGATGGCTTCAAGTGAAGTCCCTCCACTTTCAAGTACTGCATGACCCGCTCTTATAGCTTCTTCAAGCTTTGCTTTGTATTCTTTTTCAAGAGAATCGCTCATGTTTTCCTTGAGAATAGTGCCGGCGCCACCGTGGATCACAATTCCGAAATTTGGAACAGTATCTTTTTCTTCTGAAGTTGTTTCGGAAGTTTCAGGATTTACGGCTTTTTCTTCGGCAGCATTATTACATGCAAGGGTGCCAAAAAGGGCAAAAAGGAGAAGTAATTTTTTCATAGGATTTAAGTTTTCAGCAGGAAAGTTAAGGAAAAACGAGGATTCAGCAGCAAGTAGCTTCCGAAGCGGCCGTCTTCAGAAAAAGAATCCGTAATTTTAAGCTTCTAAAACTTCAAAGATGTCAATAGCAAAACCTTTTAATCTTAACCAATGGATCGCTCAAAACCGGAAGAGTCTTAAACCGCCCGTTAGCAATAAAAGTATTTATCCCGAAGGCCAGGACTATATTGTAATGGTGGTGGGCGGACCGAATTCGAGAAAGGATTATCACTATAATGAAACCGAAGAGTTGTTCTATCAATTGGAGGGAAACATCAAAGTTCACATCCAGGAAGAGGGTGAAAAAAGGACTTTTGAACTCGGGCCCGGAGATATGTATCTCAATCCCGGAAAGGTTCCTCATTCTCCCGAGAGAACTGCCGGCTCAATAGGCATTGTGGTGGAGCGAAAAAGGGCAGATCTTAACGCAAAGGACGGTTTACTGTGGTTCTGCGAAAATTGCAACAATAAACTTTACGAGGTTTATTTCCCGCTCAACAACATTGAAAATGATTTTCAGAAACATTTCAATCATTTCTATAGTAGTGAGGAATTACGCACCTGCAACAATTGTGGAACGGTGATGGAAAAGCCGGAGTAGGTCTGCGGAAAGCTTTCCGCTCTAAATTCATTATATTCGCAGTTATCCAAACAAATACATATTAAAACAACAACAAGAATGAGTTCAATAGCTGAAAAATTTGGAATAAATCAAGCTTTAAAAGACCTGGGTCTAAATGTGGACCAGGTAAATAACGGAACCTCAACCGGCCAGGAATGGTTTTCTAACGGAGAGGTGATTGATTCCTATTCTCCGGTTGACGGAGCTTTAATTGGAAAAGTAAAATCCACTACCAAAGAAGATTATAATCAAGTAATAGAAACTGCTGCGGAAGCTTTTAAAACCTGGAGGTCCATGCCTTCCCCGCAAAGAGGAGAAATAGTACGAAAATTTAATGATGAGTTGCGACGACTTAAGGAGCCTCTGGGAAAACTGGTCTCTTATGAGATGGGAAAATCTTACCAGGAAGGTCTTGGAGAGGTGCAGGAAATGATCGATATCTGTGATTTTGCAGTAGGATTGAGCAGGCAGCTGCATGGACTTACCATGCATTCTGAAAGGCCGGGTCACAGGATGTATGAACAGTACCATCCCCTTGGAATAGTGGGAGTCATTTCGGCTTTTAACTTTCCGGTGGCCGTTTGGTCATGGAATACTGCCCTTGCATGGGTTTGCGGGGACGTCTGCGTGTGGAAAGGATCAGAGAAAACGCCGCTTACTTCGGTTGCCTGCCAAAGTATTGCGGCCCGTGTTTTCAAAGATGCCGGTTTGCCTGAAGGGATTTCCTGTTTAATAACCGGAGACTATAAAGTGGGAGAAATGCTCACAACAGATGAGCGTGTGCCTTTGGTTTCGGCTACTGGTTCCATAAGAATGGGGAAGATCGTTGCCCAGGCAGTAGCTGCGAGGTTAGGTAAATCTTTATTGGAGCTAGGCGGAAATAATGCCATCATCGTTACTCCCGATGCCAATATTAAAAACACTGTCATAGGTGCCGTTTTTGGAGCGGTAGGAACCTGCGGCCAACGTTGTACTTCCACGAGAAGACTCATTGTTCATGAAGATGTCTATGACAAAGTTAAAGACGCTATTGTAGCGGCTTACAAGCAACTGCGCATAGGAAATCCGCTGGATGAGAACAATCATGTCGGGCCGCTTATCGACAAGGATGCCGTAAAAAATTATCAGGCTGCATTAGATAAAGTGGTAGAAGAAGGCGGTAAGGTTATCGTGGAAGGCGGAGTGCTGGAAGGACAAGGCTATGAAAGTGGCTGCTATGTAAAGCCGGCAATCGCCGAAGCTAAGAACGAATATGAGATCGTGCAGCATGAGACTTTTGCACCTGTACTATATCTTATGAAGTACAGCGGGGATCTCGAAAACGCACTTGCTCTTCAAAATGGAGTAAAGCAGGGATTATCTTCTGCGATCATGACCAATAATCTTAGGGAAGCGGAAAGATTCCTTTCTGTGGAAGGTTCTGACTGCGGAATTGCTAACGTAAACATTGGTACTTCGGGAGCTGAAATTGGTGGCGCCTTTGGAGGTGAAAAAGAAACCGGTGGCGGCAGGGAATCAGGTTCAGATGCCTGGAAGATCTATATGCGCCGACAAACTAATACGATAAATTACACTACTGAATTACCATTGGCACAGGGGATCAAGTTTGATTTATAAAATTGCAATTCAAATATTTAATGAAAGGAAATCCGCGATTTAGCGCGGATTTTTTTTGAATAGTGAAGGAATTCCAAATTATTCAGGTCCCTTGTGCTCTTTCTGAAAAACCCTTCTAAAATATGCTATAAATTTTCTGTTTCTTCTGAAGCCCGGGTTGTGAATCTCGACAATACTACCAGCTTCTTTTTTGTATTGATAAAGTAAACCCCGGATAGAAGTACTGCAGCCGCAATGGCCGATTGGGTAGTGATCTGCTCCTCCAGGTAATACCATCCCAGGATCATTGCGATTACGGGATTTACATACGTGGAAGTTGCAACCTTTTCGGGAGAGACGATCTTTAGTAAATAATTAAAAGCTGTAAAGGCCACAATGCTTCCAAAAATGATCAACAGCAACATAGACCATAATACAGGGGTGCTCCACTTAGTAGGGTGTAGCCAGGGTTCGTCGAAAGCAACACTGGCAACGCCTAAAATAATTCCGGCGGTGAACATCTGGTATCCGGTGTTAACGAAATGATTGGTCGGTAAATTCGCCTTTCCCACGAAAAGACTTCCGTAGGACCAGCTAAGGAGGCAGGCAAAGATCATGATGATCCCCAGGATTGAATTTTCCTGAGAGGTCACTTCTTTCTGGCTTACCAGAAGATAGATCCCTATCAATCCCAGTGCAACTCCCACCATAGACATGGGCAGGATCTTCTTCCCTTCAAAAATCCGCATGAACAACAGTACTGCCAGGGGTTGAGCCGAGATCACTAAAGCTGCAAATCCGCTATCGACAAATCTTAAAGCCCAAACCACTACGCCATTTCCGAAGGCCAGGAACAGGAAACCTGCAATGACGGTATTGAAAAATTGTGCCCGGGTAAGCCGCAAACTTTTTCCCATGAACTTGCTAATACTAAAGATGAGCAAACCAGCCAGGGTAAACCGAATTGATGCCAGCATAAAGGGAGAAAGTTCAGAAACCGCGATCTTATTAAGCAGATATGTAGATCCCCAGATCACATAGATCGCGAAAAAGGCAAGGATGATAAAAAGGGGATTTTTGGCCTGACTCATGCAGAAAATTTGCTGTGCAAACTTAATCATAAATCGGCTGCAGTAGCTAATACAGGAATTTAAATTATGATCAACAGGTCGCACAGATCTTTTAGAATTAAGATCAATTGAAATTTACAGGCAGCACCACATTAAAAACAGAAAACCCGCCTGTGGGGAGGCGGGTTTTAAAAAGAGGGCTTTCCATTACTGAAGTACTTCGGCTCTCTCGGTTTTAATCTCATAATCGAGATAACCTTTTTCTCCCGGTGTGTAAAAAGTTTCCTGATCGAATTTGCTTAACGGAACATCCTGTTCAAATCGTTCCACAAGATCTGGATTCGAAATATAAGGTTTTCCAAAAGCTATAAGATCTGCGTTACCTTTTTCAATAATTTTATTTCCGCTTTCCCGGTCAAAACCGTTATTGATGATAATAGTTCCCTTGTAAATGGGGCGGTAACGTTTAGCGATCTCTGTTTCGGCGTAAGGGAGGTGGGAAACATCAGTAAAAGGTTCAGACAGGTGTAGATATGCCAGGTTATACTCATTAAGTCTAGTAATGAGATGATCAAAAGTTGGGATGGTCTCTTCGTCCATTGTCATTCCAAACACACCATGTAGGGAAGGATTGAGCCTTACTCCAATTTTATTTTCCGGCACCACCTCTTTAATAGCATCTAAAACTTCAAACATTATCCTGGTTCTGTTATCTATACTTCCACCATATTCATCGGACCTTTTGTTGGAAGTGCCGTTAAAGAACTGGTGCAGCAAATAGCCGTTGGAAGAGTGGACCTCGACCCCGTCAAATCCTGCATTCATTGCATTTTTTGCAGCATTCTTAAAGTCCTCAACGGTCTCTTTGATCTCTTCAATGCTCATCTCTTTTGGAGTGACGGTTTCCTTAAAACCTTCCGGAGTGAAAGATTTGTCGTTCGGATTTATTGCAGAAGGTGCCAAAGGTAACCCGCCGTTATGAAAATCGGGATGTGACATTCTGCCCACATGCCATAGCTGGAGAAAAATTCGTCCTCCGGCCTCATGTACCGTTTGAGTCACCTCTTTCCATCCTTCCACCTGCGCCCGTGAATAGATTCCCGGGGTATTTACATAACCTACAGCTTGCTTTGAGATCTGTGATCCCTCGGCAATGATAAGACCAGCACTGGCACGCTGTTTATAATATTCACCATGAAGCTCCTCTATGGGTTTGTTTTCTGTATTATCTGCCCGGCTCCTGGTCATCGGAGCCATTACCACGCGGTTGGGCAATTCAAGGCCATTCAAATTATAAGTTTGTAGTAAAGCTTGTTCTTTGCTCATTATTTTATGTCTTTAAATTCTACCTGAAAACTCTTTGTAAAGAGATTCAGGCGAAATTGTTGATCACCAATATGGGTGAATGCAAATTTAGGCCTAAGGGTCCCTGGAAATTGTTGACCTATGTTATCTAATCCGGTTAAAGGAATGTTAAGCGTATTGCCTCTTGCGATTGAATAAAATTATTTTCTTGAAATGTTTCTAAAATCCTCTTCGACTGAAAATATAAAACTCAATTAAAAAATTTGGAGTGAAGAGACAATGCAGGTTTACATTCGTATGAGGTTTAAATAAAAAAACCCACTCAAAAGTGGGCTAATATTTTATTTTTTTCTTTTACAAAGTGCCATTTGGACTCACCCACGCGAACTGGTACTGGTCCTGTGGTACTTTGATTCTTTCTGCGATCCTGGTCATCCTTTCCGGAAGCTTCATCAAATAATCCCGTGCTTTTTCAGCTTTATCTGTAAGGGAGGTCATCTTATCGATTTCCCAGTATTCGTTTAGTTTTTGCAGAATGTCTATATAGTCCTGAGTGGTATAAACTCCCAGCCTTTGAGCTGCATTTGAAAAGTTTTCAAAAGCTTCACCAATTCCCTGGCCCGATTCCCTGATGAACTGAGCCGGCATCACGATCTTCTTTTTCATCATGTCCTCAAAAGCCAGCATCATCTCACTTGGATCATATTCAAAAATGGTCTTTACAAATTCACGATACGCAAGATGGTGACGCATTTCATCTCCTGCAATGATGTTACACATCTTTGCAAGCATTTTATTTCCTTTTTGACGGGCAAGTTGCCCAACCCTTTTATGAGAAATGTTGGTAGCCAACTCCTGGAAACTGGTGTAGACGAAGTTACGGTATGGATCCCTGCCGGTACCAATGTCAAAGCCGTCGTTGATAAGATATTGAGTAGTTTTCTCGATTTCCCTCATATTCACCCTTCCGGAGAGGTATAGATACTTGTTCAAAGTATCACCATGACGGTTTTCTTCCCCGGTCCAGTGACGTATCCATTTTGCCCATCCATTTTGATTTCCCTTTGAAGCGCCGTGTTGTTCAACCCCTTCCATGTCCATCAACCAGGACTCATAGGTGGGCAAAGCTTCTTCAGTAACCATATCGGCAACAAGAACAACCCAAAAATCATATCCCAGCTCTGTAGCTTCCTCCCTAATTTGTCTTACTTCTTCAAAGAAATTTTCATTCTGAGAATGAGGCAAAAGATCTGTAGGCTGCCAAATGTCTTCTACAGGGATAAGGTACTTTTCAACGAAATCATCAATAGATTTCTCTACCGTCTTCATTACTTCTAATCGAATATTCTCTAGGGCCATATCTTAATTTTAATTGTAAGGGCAATTACCGCACCACTATGACTTTGGTAATCTACAAAGATAAGAAGTTAATTATGGGAGGATTTAAAAATAATCTTAATTTCTACCCGATTCGTCGGGGTATAGTTTATGAACCGGATCACTTTGAATTATTTCGAGGGAATCAATATCCATCAATGATAATTTTCCCATGAAAGCTGCACCGGTGTCTACGTTATAAACATTAGCAAAATTTACCGGTTTATCTTTTCCTATGCGGGTTACAGGAGTGTGGCCAATAAAGATCTTTTTAAAGAGTTCCAGGCGTTTCGGATAATTGGTATCTCCCGGTTTTAACCCCGGGTCCAGGCACATCGCCATCTCCCATAAAGTCCGGTCCCAGTAGAAGGGAGTGGGTGTATATTCATTTTCAGGACCCCGTTGATTGGTGAATCCGGCGTGGACGAAGAGGCGGTTTTCCTTATCGATATAATAATTCACCATCTGTTCAAAAAATTTGATATGCGCCTGCTTTTCTTCTTCAGAAAACTGTCGGTAAGCATCAATACTTGACTGCCCGCCATGCTGAAGCCACTGGTCATTGAGTTCTCCTGTTTCTAACCAGCGATGGGTGAGATCGTCATGATTTCCGCGTAAAAAAATGCAGGTATTCTGTTTGGAGAATTCTATGAGGTAGGAAACAACATTGGCCGAATCACTCCAGCCATCTACGTAATCTCCCAGGAAAATGAGTTCATCTTCGGGCGTGACTTTGGCCCGTTCCAGCAGTTGGATCAGCGCTTTGAGTCCTCCATGTATGTCTCCTATAACAAGTTTTCTTCCCATCTTAATTATATTTCACCTTCCGCAAAATTCGTAAACTGTCTTTGTACTGCTGGTAAATTTTAGGATTATATTTTTTCAATTCGTCCTTAGCTTCCTCCAGTTTTTCCAAAGCTTCAGTAAAACCATTGAAATAGCATAAGAGATAGGTAGCCGGCAAATTGAACAGGTCTTTTTCTTCGGCGGGAGTGAGTTTAAGCCCGTTCTTCAGCTTATTCATGAGTGCCTGATTGGCATTATAGATATGGAACAGCGTCTTCTTTTCATATTGCGGAGGCTCGAAAAGCACATTGGTCTTGATCTCATAAGTGGCGTTGTCTTTAAAAAAGATCTTCACTTCCTCAAGAGGATAATACCTGAACCTGTCATTCACCCCCAGTCTTACATACTCCAAAATGCTAAAAAGATCTTCGGAAATTTCTATGCTCACTTCATCAAGTTCAGAATAAAAGAGCTTCACCTGTTCGTTGATCAACTCGATATCTACCCTCGAAAAAAAGGAATTTTCTTTGGTCTCCTTCTTTTTGCCGCTCCAGCACACCACAAAATATTCCTTGAAAACTTTGTAGGTAGGATTAAGATTTTCATGTTTATTCATGAAATCAAAAACCCCGTCCAGCGTTAAACCAATATTGTTCTGTGAATGAGCTTCGATTGAAGCTACTGCTTCCTGATTCTCTCCCTGTACGGCCCGTCCATATTCTGATGCTATACTAATGCTGCCTTCCCTAAAAAAAACACTACCCGCAGGATATTTCCAAATACCTTTTTTGAGAGAACAGGTGCGTCCTCTATTGGGCTGAATGGTCACCAGCCCTACCACCAGGTCGTCGGGCAGATGCGGAAAAGGAATATTCTCATAAGCAACAAGCGGCGGATTTTCCAGGTAAGCATTTACCAGATTCTGTATTTTGCTGTCATCAAAAAAATCGACCCCTTTTATTTCATTATCGGCATCTTCCACCCCTATGACCATATAAGAATTATTCGCAGGATTGGAATTCGCCAGGGCACAAATGTGTTTCAGGAATTTGGCCTTACCTTCTTTTTCAGACAGGTTGATCTGTCGCTTTTTATCATAAAAACTGTTTTCGCTATTATGCGCGAGCAGGTTCTTAATAAGAAGGCGTTTGTTGATCATTTCTGCTTACTCCTTGTGGACAATAGTAGAGTTGGCTTGAGCTGTTGGCAGTACAAGCAGGTCTGCAATGTTGACATGAGCAGGTCTGGTGACCATGAAAACAACAAGATCGGCAATATCTTCTGGTTTTAAAGGCTCATAACCTTTATACACAGAACTTGCCCTTTCTGAATCGCCTTTAAAGCGTATTTCGCTAAAATTTGTTTCCACGAGTCCAGGATTAATGGCGCCTACTCTAATTCCGGTGCCATTGAGGTCAATGCGCATACCTTTATTGATCGCGTCAACTGCATGTTTACTGGCGCTGTAAACATTCCCATTTGGGTAAACTTCTTTTCCCGCAAGAGAACCAATGTTCACAATATCTCCGGATCTTCTCTCCAGCATCTGCGGAATGATTGCCCGGCTCACATAGAGTAATCCTTTAACGTTAATGTCGATCATGGCGTCCCAGTCTTCGAGGCTGCCTTTTTGAATAGGATCCAGGCCGTGAGCATTGCCGGCGTTGTTCACCAGCACATCGATCTGGCTGAAATCCTGCGGAAGGCTCTCAATTGCTGATTGCACTGCCTCTTTGTCCCGCACATCGAACTGAAGCGTGTGAACTGCTGTTTTTTCCTCAAGTTTTGTTTTTAATTCCTGCAGCGCTTCTTTTCGTCGGCCGCAAATGATTAGGTTGTATCCTGCACCGGCCAGGGCAATGGCCGTGGCTTTTCCTATCCCGCTGCTGGCTCCGGTCACTAAAGCTGTTTTATTCATAGGTGTCAAAAATGTAATTTTTTAAAGTCTTTCCGGAAGCTTCTCCAGGTCCTCATCTATAATTGTAGTATGAAAAGCCTTTACTGCCGAATCTATTACAGCCTCAGAATCTCCCTTGATCACAGGATGGTAATGCGCCTTGTGATGCAGCAACCAGGCAAAAAGCAGCTCTTTTGGCCGCAGGTTGTATTTTTCTGCTGTTCTTTTCAGCGATTCGTTCTCATTTTCCCAGTCTCCGCTCACCGGAACGACCATTTGAGTTGTCTCTTCTGAAGCTGCTTCAGCTAAAGTAAGACTTTTCACCGCAGCCGGTGTAAACCTGAAAGCTGAAAGTGTTGCACTCGCCGGGAACTCCTCTAAAAATTCCTTTTTTTCACCGGGCTTTTCTTCGAGTACACCTATTTCCACCACCTTTTCCTGTGCTCTAAGCTGTTCAACGGCAGCGATGATCTCTTCATGTGGTCCCGCGAAATCCAGGATAAGGAGGTCGAGGTAATCTGTGTCCATAAGATCCAGAATTTTCTCAACCTGCTCAATAAGACCATCTGCTTTTATAATCCCTTTTTCGGGTATTCCAATAAGCTGAACTTCATCCCGGCTAAGTCCGCTTTCGCTAAAGGCTGTACCTAATCCGTGATCATATTTTCCCGGATTTGAAAAGTTAATTAAAAAACTGGAAATATCCTTTTCTATACAATGCTGAAAGAGCCTGATTTTTGATCCTTTTGACAGGTACTCCCACTCTTCAAGATCCTGAACGATGCGGGAATAAGAATTTCTTTGCTTCATTTTTTAAAAGTAATGAAACTGAAGAATTTACCCGAAACCCTTGCTGTTAAAGGAATCTCCACTTCCGTTAAAAAGAGTTAAACTTCATTCAACGATAAATTAAAACCTTTCATCGCCCGTTATTAATCCTAAATCAAAAACAAACATTTATGAAAAAGTATCATTTATTTTTATTCCTTTTTGCCCTTACAACAGGGTTCGTTAGTTGTAGTTCAGATGATGACTCTGCAGGATCTGATGATGGTAAAGCAAGGGTTGCTATTAAATTAACCGATGCTCCCGGAGATTATGAGCAGGTTTTGGTAGAAGTTGAAGATGTAATGATCAAAACTACTGCCGAAGGTAGTGACGAAGAAGGATGGGTAAGTCTTGAGGGCGTGAATACCGGCGTTATCGATTTGCTTAGCCTTACAGGTGGAGTAACCGAATTGCTTATTGATACCGAACTTGAGGCAAGTTACCTACACCAGATTCGTCTTGTGCTGGGCGACAACAACACAATTGTAGTTAATAATGACGGAGAAGATCATGAATATGCTCTTAAAACTCCTAGCGCAGAACAATCGGGATTAAAAGTAATGGTTGGTCAGGAATTGGAGGCTGGTGAAGATTACACCTTTATTCTTGACTTCGACGTTGACAAATCTGTAGTAGCTACAGGAGCCGGAACTTATAGTCTTAAGCCGGTGATAAGAATGGCTGTTGAAGAGGAAACAGGTTCTATTGTAGGTAGTGTTCACCCGACTACCGAGCAGGTTTTGATCAGGGCAGAAAGCGGTTCCATGAATGCATCAGCTTATACAGATGCAAATGGTGACTTCCAGATCCATGGTTTGCCTGCAGGAACTTATAGAGTGACTGCTACTCCAGCCGCAGGTCTGGGATTACAGGTTGCAGTGGTTAATAATGTTGCAGTTACCGCAGGAAGTGCAACAACCATTGAAGGGGGTATCTTCCTTGATGCTTCTGCAGGAACAGAGTAATCATTTTAAGTTTATAAATAATTGTAAGGCAGCGGAAACCCCGCTGCCTTTTCATTTTAACAAAATTTTAAGTTACTTTGGTTGAATATTTGCTGAGGTTGCGCCGTTGACCTTAGATAAGTATCTTCACAATATTAAAATTTTGTATACATGCAGGACAGTAACACCTCGATAGACATAGCGAGCATCAACGAAAAGATCGAGCGCGAAAGTGCTTTTGTTGATATTCTTAGTTCAGAAATGAAAAAGGTCATTGTAGGCCAGAAACACATGGTTGAACGCTTGTTGATCGGGTTGTTAGGTCAGGGCCACATTCTTCTTGAAGGTGTTCCCGGGCTGGCAAAAACCCTTGCTATTAATACACTTTCCCAGGCAGTACATGGAAGCTTTAGCAGGATACAGTTTACGCCAGACCTGCTTCCGGCAGATGTTGTGGGAACAATGATCTACAATATTAAGCTTAATGACTTCAGCATAAAAAAAGGTCCCATCTTCGCCAATTTTGTACTCGCAGATGAGATCAACCGTGCTCCTGCAAAAGTGCAATCTGCTTTATTGGAAGCCATGCAGGAAAAGCAGGTGACTATTGGAGAAGAAACTTTTATTCTCGATAAACCATTCCTTGTAATGGCCACCCAGAACCCGGTGGAACAGGAGGGAACTTATCCGCTACCTGAAGCCCAGGTAGACCGTTTTATGCTGAAAACGGTCATCGACTATCCCGACATGGCCGATGAGCAAATGATCATTCGCGCCAATCTTAAAGGCAGCTTTGAAAAAGTGAATCCGGTGGTAAGCCTGGAGCAGATCGCACGGGCGCAGCAGGCTGTACGGGAGGTGTACATGGATGAAAAAATTGAAAAATACATTCTTGATATAGTTTTTGCTACTCGTTTTCCGGAAAAATACAGGCTGGAAAACCTGAAGCCTCTTATCAGTTTCGGTGCTTCTCCAAGGGGAAGTATTAATCTTGCCACTGCTGCCAAATGTTACGCCTTCATCAAACGTCGCGGATACGTGGTGCCCGAGGATGTTCGCGCTGTAGTACATGATGTGCTGCGCCACAGGGTAGGCATCACCTATGAAGCCGAAGCCGAAAATGTAACTTCCGAAGATATCATCAACAAGATCGTTAACGAGATCGAAGTCCCGTAACAATGAACAATTATCAATTAGCAATGATCAGGTTTTTAAATTCTGATAATTGGTAATTGTTCCCTGTTAATTGTTTATTGATCATTGCTAATTGAAGAAATGGATACTAAGGAGCTACTCAAGAAAGTAAGAAAAATAGAGATCAAGACCCGCCGGCTGAGTGATCACATTTTTGGCGGGGAATATCACTCTACTTTTAAAGGTAGGGGGATGACCTTTAGTGAGGTGCGCCAGTATCAATTTGGGGATGATGTAAGAAATATCGACTGGAATGTTACCGCCCGTTATTCTGAACCTTTTGTAAAAGTTTTTGAGGAAGAGCGGGAACTCACCATGATGCTGTTGGTGGATGTTTCAGGTTCAGGACTATTTGGAACCCGCAACAGCTTCAAACAGGACATCATTACCGAAATTGCCGCCACCCTGGCATTTTCAGCTACCCAGAATAATGATAAGATCGGATTGATCCTATTTTCAGATGTTATTGAGCTATATATTCCGCCGAAGAAAGGCAGGTCGCATGTACTTCGTATTATAAGGGAGCTGCTTGAGTTTGAGCCAAAGAGCCGGAATACTAATCTGGAAAATGCGCTGAGTTACCTGTCCAGAGTGATGAAGAAAAAGGCCATTGTTTTTGTGCTTTCAGATTTTATTGCCGAAGATTATCAACGTACACTTAAGATCACCAGCGGCCGGCATGATGTTACCGGCATCCGCGTCTATGATGAGAAGGAGGAAATCATTCCAAATCTGGGAATGGTGGCCATGCAGGACGAAGAATCGGGGAAAAGGATCATGGTGGATACTTCTTCAAGAGCTGTGAGAAATAATTATGCAAAATACTACCACGACAGGGTGGACTATTTTACCGAAAGCTTCAGGAAAAGCGGCGCCGGTAGCCTTAGTACCCGTGTTGATGAAAGTTATGTGAAAAAGTTACTGGGCTATTTTAAGACCAGGTAAAGAAATATTAATGAAAAAAAGTTTGCGGCAGAATCACATTTTTGACACCTTAAGGAACAGAGGTTCTGCATTCTGCCTGCTATTGTTTTTTCTTGTTGCCGCTTCCGGAAGTTTACGTGCGCAGGAAGTTTCGGCATCCGTAGATACCACCAAGATAAGAATAGGAGAGCAGATCACCTACCGGCTTTCGGTAGAATCTAATGGAAATTCGCCTGTGGTATTTCCTGAGGGGCAGACCTTTTCTCCGCTGGAAATGATCGAGGCTTATGCCATTGATACGAGTAAAATAGGAGATCGCCAAAGACTGATCCGGGAATATGCACTTACTCAGTTTGATTCCGGACGATATACTATTCCGCAGCAAAGGGTATTGATCAACGAACGGGAATTTCGGACAGATTCTTTTACTGTAGTGGTGAATGATGTGGTGGTTGACACTACCAAACAAAAAATGTATCCTATCAAACCTTCAGTTGAGGTGCCGCCGGCATTTGGAATTCCGCAGTGGTTGTGGTGGCTGTTAGGCTTAATATTGTTAGGAGTCGTTGGATATTTGCTGTACAAAAGCAGGCAAAGAAGAAATGAGGCAGCGAAACAGCTTCCGCCATATGAGCAGGCGCTTTATGAACTTAAGCAGCTTGACGATTCGCATCTTTTGGAACAACGGGAGATCAAGGAATATTACTCTCAGCTTTCCGCAGCAGTAAGAAGATATCTGGACGGGGAAGTTTATGATCATGCCCTTGAAAGCACCACCAATGAGCTGATCGCTTACCTGGAGGCCGAAAGAGACAGAGGAAAACTGAAATTGGAGAACACCACCATCAGTAAATTAAAGATCATCCTTGAGCGTGCCGACCTCGCAAAATTCGCTAACACAAAACCCGATGTTTTTACGGCTAAGGAAGACCGGGCGAGCGTAGAAAATGTAATTAAAGATACCAAGGCGTCTATTCCGCAGCCAACAGAAGAGGAATTACTGGCAGATCAGGAATATCGGGAGCGGTTGGAAAGAAAAAGAAAGGTCAAAAAGATCATTTTTGGGATCCTGGCAGTAGTATTACTTATAAGTGCAGCAACTGCCTACATCATTTCCACCAAAGGCCTTGATTATTTTGCCGATACCTATTTGGGCAACACCAGCAAAGAGATGCTTGAAGGAGAATGGATAGAAAGTGAATATGGAACTCCGCCGGTGAGTATTGCTACGCCCGATGTGCTGGTGAGAAGGTTGAATGATTCCAGCGCAGTGGCTTCAGGAAAAGAGACTTTTACCTATGGCAGTCTCGAAAGTTCAGTGTTTGTAAGTGTGAATACGCGTCCTGCCGGGGAAGATTTTGACCTTGAAGGGGCAGTGGAGGAAGTTTATTCATACCTGGAGGAGAACGGCGCAAAAAATATAATTACCAAACAGGAAGAATTTGAAACTCTTAATGGCGCCAAAGGCATGAAGATCTTTGGAACCATGAGCTTTCAAAAAAGCGAAAAATCCAAACCCATACAAAAGGAGTATGCTATTCTCAATTTTGGAATGGGAGAAGGGTATCAGCAAATCGTGATGATCTATAACGAGGGAGACAAATATGCCGAAGAGATCGCACAACGGGTAAGTACCTCTGTTGAATTAATAAAAATGGAAAATTAATGTTCGAAAGATTGGTTTTTGAGGATCCGCAGTTTTTCTGGCTCTTGCTGCTTTTGCCGCTGGCACTGGCATGGTACGTCTGGAAACGGAACCGGCAAACAGCCGAGCTTAGAATCTCCAACATTAAAGGTTTTGAAGCCAACCCGGGGTTGCTGGGAAAATTCAGGCCTGTGCTTTTTGTGCTGAGGCTTATAGTGCTCGCTTTGGTGATCACCGCCCTGGCCCGCCCGCGTAGTGTAGATGTATCTTCCCGCACCAGTAGCAACTTCGGGGTAGACATTGTATTGTCAATCGACATTTCGGCCAGTATGCTGGCGCGGGATCTGGATCCAAACCGGCTTGAAGCTACCAAAGAAGTAGCAGCCAACTTCGTTAGAAATCGCCCTGCAGACAGGATTGGTCTTGTGGTCTATGCCGGAGAAAGTTTTACTCAAACCCCTATCACCAGTGACAAAAGCATTGTGCTTAGCGCTCTTGAAAATATTGAATACACTAATAACCTCGAGAATGGTACCGCAATTGGAATGGGACTTGCCACAGCGGTGAACCGGTTAAAGGATAGTGAGGCAGAAAGCAAGGTGATCATTCTAATGTCTGATGGAGTAAATAATGCAGGATTCATTGATCCAAAGATCGCAAGTGAACTCGCTGCAGAATTTGGGATTAAAACCTACACCATTGGAGTAGGAAGTAACGGGACCGCCTTGACTCCTATTCAAATATTGGCAAATGGAAACTTTCAATATGGGCGCGTGCCGGTGGAGATCGATGAAAAGCTGCTGGAGGAAATTGCAGATGCTACCGGCGGAAAATATTTCCGTGCGACCGACAATAAATCTCTGGAAGAGATCTATGAGGAGATCGATCAATTAGAAAAGACCGAGATCGAAGAATTCAGGTTTTATAACTACGAAGAAAAATTCCGCCCGCTTATTTTACTGGCAGGCTTTTTACTGCTGTTCGAAGTGCTGTTGAGGTTTACGGTGTTCAGGAGTTTTGTATAAAAATATTAGAAGATGTTTCTGTTAGAAGATAAAACATACTTATGGTTACTGGTAGGCATCCCGGTCATTGTGCTGCTGTATGCCCTGGTGGTCTTTTGGCAAAAACGTACCCAGCGAAAATTCGCAGATAAAGAACTTTTAGACAAGTTAAGCCCCAACCGTTCCACGGGAAAACAGGTGATGAAGATCATCCTGCTGTGCCTTGCCATCAGCAGCTTTGTCATTGCGCTGGTGAATCCGCAGTTTGGCACAAAATTGGAAACCGTCAAAAGGGAAGGAGTTGATGTGGTCTTCGCAGTAGACGTTTCTAAAAGTATGCTGGCCGAAGATATTGCTCCCAACAGGCTGGAGAAATCCAAGCAGCTGGTCACCCAAATCATCAATAACCTGGCAAGTGACCGGGTGGGGATCATTGCCTATGCCGGCAGCGCTTTTCCGCAGTTGCCAATCACTACAGATTATGCTGCGGCAAAGATGTTCCTGCAAAACATGAATACAGACATGCTTTCTTCGCAGGGAACGGCCATAAGCGAGGCGCTGGAAATGGCAAAGACCTACTTCAATGATGACGAACAGACCAACAGGATCCTGTTCCTTATCAGTGACGGGGAAGATCATGAAGGAAATATTGAAGAAATAGCTGCGGAAGCTGCAAAAGAAGGCATCAGGATCGTTACTATCGGGGTGGGAACTGCTAAAGGAGGACCAATTCCCGAAAAAAGAAATGGGGTAATTCAGAATTATAAGAAAGACAGGAACGGCGAAACAGTTATCACTAAACTGGATGAAGCCATGCTTAAGCAAATAGCTTCGGAAGCCAACGGGAGATATATCGACGGCCGGGTAACTTCCGAAGTAGTGGAAGAAGTAACAGAGATCCTTCAAAATATGGATAAAAAGGAATTCGAATCGCAGCAGATCGCAGATTATAAAAGCCAGTTCCAATGGTTTTTAGGATTGGGCCTTTTATTTCTTCTGCTGGATATCTTATTGCTTGAACGCCAGACGTCCTGGTTAAAAAGATTAAATTTGTTTAACGAGAAAAGAAGCTGATGATGAAAAGGATGATGAAATATTACCTGCCAAAAATGCTGTTTTTGGGACTCTTCTTTTTTATTCCATTTGTTGCTGAAGCTCAGGAAGATACTGAAGTTGCAGCAAAAGCAGCCAAAAAATACATGCAGGAGGCAGAAGACGCTTTAGCCGATAATGATATGGCTACTGCCGAAGCTTACTACCGGAAAGCCATTGCAAAAGATCCTGCAAATGCCGAGGCTAAATACAACCTGGGAAATCTTTACTACAACAAGGAAATTACCGGCCAGGCGCTTGACAGGCATCGTGCTGCCGCTACCACTGCAGAGGAAAAGCCGTTAAAACATGATGCTTTTCATAACCAGGGGAATGCCTATATGAAGCAAAAGAAATACAGTGAGGCCGTGGAAGCTTACAAACAATCTCTCCGGAATAATCCTAAAGACGAGGAGACCCGTTACAATCTTGCCTTAGCCAAGAAAATGCTGGAAGAAGAGCAAAAACAAGGCGGCGGCGGTGAAAAGAACGAAAAGGATAAACAGGAGCAGGATAAGCAAAAGCAGGACAAGAAGGAGCAGCAGGACGGCGAAGGCGAAAAGGAGCAGAGTGAAGATGGTAAGCCCGAAGATAAAGAGGGTGGTGACCAGAAAGAGGACGAGAATAAAGAAGGCGAAAAGAAAAAGGACAATGCCGGCCAGCCCGATGATAAGGAGCAGCAAAAGAATGAGCAGCCAAAAGCAGGAGAAGAGCCAAAACAGCCACAACAACGGCCGGGGCAACTTTCTCCCCAGCAAATAAAGAACTTGCTGGAGGCAATGGGGAACGAGGAAAAGAAAGTACAGGAGAAGATCAATGCTAAAAAAGCCAAAGGCATGCCTGTACAAACCGATAAAGACTGGTAATAGAAAATGAAGCAGAAATTGGTACTTTTCATAATGTTAATGATGTCCGGCCTTGCCATTGGGCAGGTCCAGTTCACCGCCAATGTGAGCAAGAATAAGCTGGGGGTGAATGAGCGGCTGCGGGTGGATTTTGTGATGAACGAAGATGGCGACAATTTTACCCCGCCACAATTTTCAGACTTTACAGTGGTGGGAGGGCCTAACCAGTCGGTAAGCCAAAGCTGGGTAAATGGGAAAAAAAGCTTTTCGAAAACCTACAGCTATTTTCTGGCGCCAAAAAAGAGAGGTAATCTTACTATAGGCCAGGCAGAGATCACCATTGAGGGCACAGTTTACAAAACATCACCCGTACAGGTAGAGGTAACTGCAGCCGTAGATCAACCTACTGATGGTGAGAATTCTGAATATATTGCTTCAGAGAGTATTCATCTTGTCGCGGAGATCTCTAATACAAATCCTTATCTCAACGAAGCCATTACTGTAGTTTACAAGCTATATGTGAGTCCGCGGATCAATGTGAGCGACTGGAGACAGATCGATAATCCTAAATTCAGTGATTTCTGGAGTCAGAATATTGATATTCGAAGACTGGAAGTGGAGAATGGCACTTATAATGGAGAACCCTATCGGTTTGTGGTGCTTCGGAAGACGGTGTTGTATCCGCAAAAAACAGGAAAGCTGAATATAGAACCCCTCACGCTTAACATATCTGTAGAAGTACCCGGCAACCGAAGGGATATCTTTGGGAACAGGTTCTACGAAACCGTAGACAAGGTCGTAGCAGCAGGGAACCGAACAATTGATGTAAAGCCTCTACCGCTGGAAGGCAGACCGGCCGATTTTACCGGGGCGGTTGGAAAGAATCTTAAATTTGAGGTTACTACCAGCAAAAAAGAACTCAGAGCCACTGAATCTTTACAGGCTACGGTAGAGGTATCCGGACAGGGAAACCTGAAGCTTTTTGACCTGCCGCCATTGACCGTACCGGCTTCTATGGAACAGTACGAGCCAGAATATACTGAAAGGGTAAATACAAATATGAACGGGATGCAGGGGAACATTTCCAATTCTTACACGTTGGTGCCGCAGGCACAGGGAAAATATCCTATTCCGCCGATGAGTTTCAGCTATTTTGATCTCGGTACACGATCCTATAAAACCCTTACTTCCGAAGAAATTATGATCGAGGTTGGTGCAGCTCCTGCAGGGGCCAGAAGTCCGTCGGGAAGTACAGGTCCTGTTGCAGCACAGCAACAAACGCCTTCGGCTGCCAACCAGTTTAGATATATCAAGCTTAATACATCTCTAAAACCTATTGGCGAAGTGCCTTTTATGGGATCTGTCTTGTTCTGGAGCTTATTCCTGGGGCCTGTATTATTGATCCCGCTGGCTATACTCTTCGGAAAGAGAAGGGAAGCCATTGCCGGAGATGTGCGGGGCAACAGAATAAGAAAAGCAGATCGCCTGGCGCGAAAATATCTTTCGGAAGCCAAAAGAAACCTGGGAGATCAGACCAAATTCTATGAATCCCTGGAACGAGCCCTGCATAATTATCTTAAAGCTAAACTGCATATCCAAACCAGCGAGATGAGCAAAGAGCGTATCCAGGAATTATTAACCAGCAAAGGAGTAGATGCGACTACCGTAACACAATTCAATGAGTTGCTTAAAAGCTGTGAATTCGCCCGTTATACGCCTGCATCCAGTGTGGCCATGCAGCAGGATTATGACAAAGCCGTAAGTGTAATTTCTGAAATCGATAAGCAGGTATGAAAAAGCTGATCTTTTTATTCACGCTACTTTTTAGCCTTTCGGGAATTGCTCAAAATTCTCAACTTTTTGAGGCTGCCAACAACGCGTATGCAGAAGGAAATTATAAGCAGGCGGTTGCTCAATACGAGCAGATCCTGGAGAACGGAGAAACTTCGGCAGAACTACATTACAACCTCGGGAATTCCTATTATAAGCTAAGCCGCATCGCACCCAGTATCTATCACTTTGAAAAAGCGCTGCAATTAGATCCCCGAAATGAAGATGCCCGTAACAATCTCAGTTTTGCCAGGACTATGGCAATTGATGCTCTGGGAGAAGAAGAATCGGAAGGATTTTGGGGCATTTTTGACAGGTCTACTTCAGCATTTTCGGCTGCGGGATGGGCCTGGGTTGCAATATTCTGCATGTTGGTCTTCATTATCTTCTTTGTGGTGTACTACTTCAGCAGAAGAACCATGACCAAAAGATTGATGTTCATTGGCAGCATGTTCTTTCTGGTGCTTGCAATTTCTTCTGTAGCCATAGGTTTCTTTAAACAGGACCTGCAGCAGGAAAGCAATTTTGCCATAGTTTTTTCTGAAGAGGTCGAGGTTAAAAGCGAACCTTCAGTAAGGTCCGCGGAGGCTTTCTTGCTGCATGAAGGCGCAAAAGTGAAGATCACCGAAAACTTCCAGGAGTGGGTAGAAATCGAATTGCCTAACGGAAGCCAGGGTTGGATGCAGGAAAATGATCTGAAAAGATTGTAAATTAGCTTCTCAAAAAGTAAAATTATGCCAGATTTTTATAAAAAGATTCTAGAGAACAACAAGAAATGGGTTGAAGGTATCCTACTGGAGGACCCTGATTACTTTAAAAGACTGGCAGAAGGTCAACAACCCCCTTTACTTTGGATAGGATGTGCAGACAGCCGGGTGCCGGCGAACCAGATCATTGGAGCTCAGCCGGGAGAGGTGTTTGTGCACAGGAATATCGCAAACATGGTGATTCATAGCGACATGAACATGTTGAGTGTACTGGATTATGCGGTGAATGTTCTCAAAGTAGAGCATGTGATCGTTTGCGGGCATTACGGCTGTGGAGGGATAAAAGCAGCAATGACCAATAATTCCATTGGGCTCATCGACAATTGGATTAGGCACATCAAGAACATATACAGGTTGCATAAAAAAGAACTGGATGCTATTGAAGACGAAGATAAAAGGTTTGACAGGTTTGTAGAGCTTAACGTAGTGGAGCAGGTTTTTGATCTTGCTAAAACTTCGATAGTACAGGCAGCCTGGAAAAATGACCAAAAGCTTCATTTGCATGGCTGGGCTTACGGGGTAGGTTCAGGAATAGTTAAGGATCTTAATGTGAATGTGAGCAATGAATCTCAATTGGATGAGGTTTATCAGCTTAACTTCTAGATTTCCTCTGCTTCAGTAGGTTCTTCAGTTTCTGCTTCGGGGGTGTCAAAAAGATCTCCTTCCTTCACTTCTTTGATGATTCCGGGGAGAATGGCGGGAGCCAGGGCTCTTATGGGTTCGTAGAGAATTGATCCTTCTTTGGTTGATTCTTCAGTATTAAAAACGTCAAAGTTGGCAAAGAACATCATAATGATACTTGCCAAAAATGCCATTTTCAGCACCCCGAATATTCCGCCGAAAAGCCTGTTGATAATACCAAGAGCAACCATATGAACCATTTTGGTAAGGATGTTTCCGGCCAGAGAGATGAGCAGTGCAACAATAAAAAAAGTGACTGCAAATGAGAGGATTGCAAGGTACTGAGGTTCCCAGTTAATAAAGCTATTTAGAAAAGCATAGGTGGCGCCTGAAAAATGAATGGCGGCGTAAATCCCCCCAATTAAGGAAAGCAATCCTGCAAGTTCTGAAAAGAAACCTGAAAAAAAACCTCTTACAAGACCTATGAGGAGGAAGATAATTAAAATGATATCCAGAACATTCATGCTTTCAAAGATAGCAATTTCCCGTTCTTAGTAATTATCTTTGCGCCATGTCTAGAGATGAACAATTAAAACAACGTTGGAACGAGGTGGAGCAGAAGCTCTCCAGGCAATTCGCCGATGGTGAAAAGCTGGAGCTCGATGCAATTATCTATATCATAGGGCTTCAGGAACTGGGGCAGTTACACAGGAAATTCAAGAAAGACCATAAGCTGGATCTTATGCATATTGCCATTTGCCGCTTGCTGGAACCTTATGGCTACTACGAATTCGAATATTTTGACGATGACGGCTGGCCTCACTACAAAGTACTGGAACAACTTCCTACTCTAAAGGCAGGGGAACAGTCTGTTCTTATGAAAGAAGCTATCGTGCAGTATTTTCTGGAAAAGGATTACATAAAATAAAAATTTAAGAGCTGATATTTAGCTTTATCCGGCAGGCAACTTCGGAATAAGTGCCGGTTTATTTTCATAAATTTGCGCTTCCTAAAGAAAAGGGACCATGACAGAAACCATAAAGGAACACATCTCTCAAATTGAGGCCTTCACGGCACAAACCAAAGAAGAAGTAGAAAACTTCCGGATAAAATATCTTGGCAAAAAAGGCATTTTAAATAAGTATTTTGCCGATTTCAAGGCGGTGCCCAGTGAAGAGAAGAAAGCTTTTGGCCAGGCGGTGAACCAATTAAAGGATGCTGCTACAAATAAAGTTCAGCAGTTAAAGGAAGAACTGGAAGGCAAAGAGGAGGAAAAAGGTATCTACGGAGACCTTACCCGCCCGGGAGAACCTGTGGAGATTGGTGCCCGTCATCCTATTTCTATCGTAAAGAACCAGATCATCGAGATCTTTTCAAGCATTGGCTTCAATGTTTCTGAAGGTCCCGAAATGGAAGACGACTGGCACAACTTTACTGCCTTAAACCTTCCGGAATATCACCCGGCAAGGGATATGCAGGATACGTTTTTTATTCAGACGAATCCCGATGTGCTGTTGCGTACCCACACCTCTTCTGTACAGGTGAGGTATATGGAAAACAACAAACCGCCAATAAGGACGATCTCCCCGGGGAGAGTTTTTAGAAATGAAGCGATTTCGGCCAGATCACACTGTATCTTCCATCAGGTGGAAGGGCTGTACGTAGATAAAAATGTATCCTTCGCAGATCTGAAGCAAACTTTGTTGTATTTTACTAAGCAGTTGTTCGGGAAAAGCAAGATAAGATTACGTCCGTCCTATTTTCCTTTTACAGAGCCTAGTGCAGAGGTTGATATCTACTGGGGCCTTGAAACAGAAACCGATTACCGCATCACCAAAGGTACCGGATGGCTGGAGATCATGGGCTGCGGAATGGTGGATCCTAATGTACTTCGCAATTGTAACATAGATCCTGCAGAATATTCCGGTTTTGCTTTTGGAATGGGGATAGAAAGAATAGCCATGTTGCTATACCAGATCGGGGATATTCGTATGTTCTATGAGAATGACATGAGATTTTTGGAACAGTTTAAATCATCTATATGAAAACAGTTGGCGTAGTCATTCTCGGCCTTATTGCTCTTGCAGTAATTATCGTCCTTATCGTTGTAGAGATCATAGAACTTGCCGTTGGTGCAGTTCTGTTACTGGTCGCCCTTGGAATCATCTGGTGGTTGTGGCGTAAGGTCAAAAGCAAGTTCGACTAAAGGTGAAAAAAGATATTGATATTCCTGAAGTAACCGATGTCTACGTGGCCGCCGTGCGCGAAAAGCATGAAGAATACGGCAGCCTTGACTGGAATGCTTACCTCATTAATGACCTTTCTGAGACTCTTGAAAGTGTTTTAATTGTTTCCAAAGGTTATGATGAAAAACGGGAAACTTCGGTAATGCGACACAGCATTGCAAAGTTGCCGCCGCAGTCTTTTGCTAAAGTGGAATTTCTACAGGAGGATGTGCTACAGCTAAACAATGAATTCTCTGTCTCCTTCTTTGCTGAAGGAAAGATGTTTCACAAAAAGTTCGTGTTTAAGAAGAACAGTATCAACGAGAAAGCGCTGCGGGAAGTGCCGGTGATGCAGAAAAAAGGAGTGCTGCTGAAGTAGTTATTTTTTCTTTACCACCTCTTCATAGGTAGAGATCCATTCTTCTACGCAAATTTTTGCCACCAGTTGTGCAATGAGTTCATAAGGTATCTTTTCCACATTTTTAAACCTGATACAGCTTTTTCCCATATCCGGTTTTGTTGCTGAGTGCTTCGGATATTCTTCCCGGAACCATTCCAACAGCTCCGGATTTGCATAGATCCCCATGTGATACAAGGCTACAAAATTCTTTTGTGAAGCAAGATTGATAAAAGGTAGCGGCTGCTTAGGATCAACATGATAACCTTGCGGATAGATAGAATGTGGGACAAAATAACCTATCATCCCATAGGTCATCCCTGTTTCAAATCCCTCCGGAAGGTTTTTTAATATGATTTTATGCAGTTTTGAAACTGGTGCTTTCCTTTCTTCAGGAAGAGAGGCAATATATTCTTCAGGAATGTTTGCAGGTTTGGACATAGATCTAAATTAATGAAAAAACCTCTCCAAAGGAGGAGCTTATATTCAAATTAGATCTGCGAAAATCCGTGAGATCAGCGGGAAATTATTTAATAGAGTATTTTATAGAAAATTGACACCGGTAAAAATTAACCAATCCCCAATTAACCAATCCCCATTTTAATCCAGTTTCTCCGCCAATTTCTTGAAGACCTTCTTTGGCTCTTTTCCCTGGTATAAAATTCCATAGACGGCGTTGATGATCGGGGTCTTTGCCCCCGTTTCCTGTACGATCTTCCAGGCACTCTCAGTAGCGTAATAACCTTCGGCCACCATGCTCATTTCCATTTGGGCACTTTTTACGGTATAGCCTTTTCCTATCATATTTCCGAACATCCTGTTTCGGCTAAAGATTGAGTATCCGGTAACCAAAAGGTCACCCAGGTAGGCAGAATCATTGATGTTCCGTTTCATGGAGTGCACCTTTTTGATGAACTTCTTCATCTCCCTTATAGCGTTGCTCATCAGAACACTTTGGAAGTTGTCCCCATAACCAAGTCCGTGAGCGATACCTGCAGCGATGGCATAGATGTTCTTAAGCATAGCAGCATACTCGGTACCAATAATATCATCACTGGTCTTGCAATTGATATAATCGCTGCTGAGGTTTTTAGCAACCATTTTTGCCTTTTCTTCATCAGAACATGCGATGGTGAGATAGGAAAGCCTTTCCAGAGCAACCTCTTCTGCATGACATGGGCCCGTAATTACTCCGATATTCTCATAAGGTATATTGTAGGTCTGGTGAAAATGTTCTCCCACAATAAGACTGGTTTCAGGCACTATACCTTTAATGGCTGAAAAAATGATCTTGCCATCAAGGGATTCTGTTAAGTTGTCCAGCTCCCGCTTCAAAAAAGCTGAAGGAATAGCGAAGATGAGTACATCTGCTCTTCTAACGGCTTCATTAATGTCATTGGTAAGATATAACTGAGTAATGTCAAACTCTACAGAGCTAAGATAATTGGGATTGTGCTCCTGCTTTTTGATGTGTTCAATGGCGTATACACTGCGCATATACCAGGTGACCTCATCAAGGTTCTCACATAGCATTTTCACATTAGCTGTAGCCCAGCTACCTCCGCCAATAACGGCGAACTTAGGCGATCTCTCCATAGTCAGTTAGTTCTAACTTCAAAAATAAGGAAAATAAAAGGGTTGTGCAGAATAGCCGCAGCAAAGAAAACTTTAAAACTCCGTGAGAAGGTCTAAAACTTTAACATTTAGAAGTTTAAATTCTATGTACTATTGAAAATAAAGCTGCGTTATAATACAAGAAAGATTACATTTTCGAAGAGTTTAATCTTTTTTGGTTGGTTAGTTAGTTAAGAAATTGCCTCCGGTATAGATTCCGGGGGCAATTTTTTTTAGCGGTAAAAATTCATCTCATCAATGTACTGCCATACCATGGGCGGTAGTAACGGTCTTACGTCCTTACCTGCTTTAATGGCTTTTCTAATAAAGGTGGAAGAGATCTCCACTCTTGGTGCATTGATCAATGATACCTTTGGGTGGTCGAGGAGATCGGGACGGGTTTCCCCTTCAGAATATCGGGGATATACAATAATATGATGCCGCTCCAGGATCACCTCATAATTTTTCCATTTTGGAAAGCTCTTGAGATTATCTTCTCCCATTATGAGTGAAAAATCATACTGCGGATATTTATCCTCCAGGTGCGCAAGCGTCGTCACTGTATAATTAGGCTGCGGGAGATGGAATTCGATATCACGTGGTCTTATTCCCGGGTATTCCTCACAAAGCTGCCACACCATATCATACCGGTATTGGTTGTTGAGTAAGCTGCTTTTCTTTTTGAATGGGTTGTGGGGTGTAACTACCATCCAGATCTCTTTAAGGTCTGAATACTGTAGCAGATGATTTGCAAGGATGAGGTGACCTATGTGTACAGGATTAAAAGTGCCAAAAAATAACCCTATTCTTTTTTTCACTTTTTGAGATCTTTATTGGCTCCCACAAAATCTGAAACCAGGGTATAAGCTTCTTCAAGGGCTATATTAAGGTCGTTGTTCACTATGATATGGTCAAACTGCGGGGCAGTAGCCAGTTCAATAGAGGCCTTTGCCACTCTCATGTTGATCTTGTCCATAGATTCTGTCTCCCGCTTCTTTAGGCGTATTTTTAATTCCTCTATACTGGGAGGTTTGACAAAAACAGCAAGGGTTTTTTCCGGATAGATGTTTTTGATATCAAGGCCTCCAACCACATCGATGTCAAAAATAACATTTTTGCCATGTGACCAGATGCGTTCTACTTCACTTTTTAAAGTTCCGTAAAAATTGTCGCGGTAAACTTCTTCCCACTCCAGGAATTCATCGTTTTTGATTTTACTCTTGAATTCTTTTAAGCTCAGGAAATAATAATCTTTCCCATGGACCTCAGCTCCTCTTGGTTCTCTGGAAGTGGCCGAAATAGAAAACTCCAGGTTTAATTCTTCCTGTGCTAAAAGGTATTTCACGATGGTCGTTTTTCCCGATCCTGAAGGAGCCGAAAAAACGATCAGTTTTCCGTCTGCCATTACAGTACGTTTAATAGTTGTTCCTTGATCTTTTCCAGCTCATCCTTCATTTGCACCACAAGTTGCTGCATAGGTGCATAATTGGATTTGCTTCCAATGGTGTTGATCTCCCGGCCCATCTCCTGGGAAATGAAGCCCAGTTTCTTTCCGTTCGAGTCGGCAGAATTCAGGGTTTTTATAAAATAATCCATGTGGTTCTCCAACCGGACTTTCTCTTCGGTAATATCGAATTTTTCAATGTAGAAGATGAGCTCCAGCTCAAACCTGTTTTGATCTACATTCTCTTTAAGATCGGCAACCCCTTTCTGAAGTCGCTCCCTTACTCCTGCAATGCGTTCGGGATCCATTGCCATCACCTGCTTCAGCAGGACCAGAATATTTCCGGCTCTTTGTTCCAGTTCGTCTTCAAGTGCCTTACCTTCAGCAGAACGAAAGTCGTTGATCTCTCTTAAAGCTTCATCCACGGCCTCTTCTATAGCACGAAATTCGTTTTCATCGATCTCCTCCCTTTCAGTTTTAAGAGCATCGGGCATGCGTACTGCCATTTTCAGCAATTCAGTTTCGTCCCCGGATGAGATCTCTCTAAGCTGTTTCATGTATTTTTTGACCACTGCAGGATTTACTGCCGCCGTAGTCTCTTCTCCCGTCACTTCAACAAAGACCGAAAAATCCACTTTTCCGCGGTTGAGCTCCCGTGAGATCTTATTGCGCAACTGCAGTTCTTTCTCCCGGTATTGAGAAGGAATGCGTGCATTTAAATCGAGACTTTTGCTGTTAAGGGATTTGATCTCTACGGTGATCTTTTTGGATGGAAGCTGTACAATGCTCTTACCAAAGCCGGTCATAGACTGAATCATAGGGTAATTTTAAAGATGCACAAAGATAATGATTTATGTAGCAGTGCAAAGCAGGGGGTGGGATTATATAAAGGGCACCAAAGATCAGCCCTGGATTGGATATCTTCTTCTAAAGCGTTGTAAGGTTTGCATGTCTTGCCACCATCATGTTGAAAATCCCGTAGCCGATAAGTCCTACGGCAGTAGCACCCAACAAAAAAGCTCCATAGGAAAAGGACAGCAGGTACTGCAGGGCAGCTTCTGTTCCCTTATAAATATCCGCATTGTGTTGTAAGATCACCTTGAAAAGGAAATAGGAGATGATCCCGAAAACCACCCCACGGGCATAGTATCCAAATTTCCCTGCCCTTCTAATAAAATCATATTCATGCTTAATATCGGGATAATTATCAATCTTTCTCATGTATTTGCCACTCCGGGCGATCCTAAACTGCCATAAAGCCTGTCCGGCAACCACGATTGCCAGAATCCAGATAAGGACCTTGCCCCAATCTGTTGAAAGCAATTCCCAAAGAGCAGCTTTTTCTTCCATCCCTCCTTCAGAATTCCCGGTACTCCCTTTAGAATCTGAAACGTCCATAAAAAAAGGTTTTGCGAAGGAATAGGCGATGATCCCATAGAAAGCGGCCGAATAAAAGAACCTGAATCTTTTAAGACCATTTTTTAAGCCATTGCTCTCACCATAATTCCCCGGAAGGAACAAGGCCTGGTAAAGCCGCCATAAAGTATAGGCAAAAAGTCCTAAAGCCACCGTGGCACCAAGTATATTTCCCAGGGGCAAACGAATAAGGAATTGAACGGCTCCATCTGTACTGCTTATGTCTCCACCCCGGCCAAAAGTTGCCAAAAAGGTGAGACTGCCAATGATCATATAAACGGCACCTTTTGTAAAAAAGCCTGCAGAACGCACTTTTGCGACATGTCCCTCATCAGGATTTATGGTCATATTTGTCCTTTTGAACTAATATAGATCAAAAAGCTTCTATGGCAGCAAAGGAGATTATTTTTTAACCCTCCTTTAGCTTTTTTGAAAACTACAGGTGAGCCTTGAAAAATTCCAGGGCTCTTTCTTCGGTATAGGTTTCAGGTTTTTTCTGAATAAATCCCACGTGACCGCCATACTCAGGCATCTCCAGATAAAGGAATTCACTTTTTTCTGCAATTTCAATCGGGTAACAGGCTTCAGAAAGAAAGCCGTCATTTTTAGCATTTATGAGCAGGGTAGGAATTTTGATTTTTTCCAGGAATTGCAGCGAACTGTTCTTCTCGTAATAATCCACTGCATTTTCAAAATCATGGGCACGGCTGGTGTAAAGCTCATCAATGTCCACCAGGGAATCACACGCATCGATCTCTTCTTTTGTTATCTGATCTGGAAATTGTTCTGCCCGCAGCAACAGGTGGTCTCTTAATTTATAATAGAAACGCTTTGAATAGAGGTAATTCTCTTTCTTCTGGAGTTGTTTCAGGGAGCCATGAAGGTCACAGGGAACAGAGACCATGACCGCTGCCTTCAATTGCTTCGGAATTTCCCTTTTTTCACCCAGGTATTTCAGCATGAGATTTCCGCCCAGGCTGAAGCCGTTGAATGCAATGTGCTCATATTTTTCCTTTTTTAGAATGAACTCCATCACCTCCTGCAGGTCATCTGTAGCGCCGGCATGATAGGACCTGAAACGTCGGTTCAGTTCTCCGCTGCAGCCCCGCAGGTTCATGGCAGCAACATCCCACCCGTTTTGAATAAAATATTTCGCCAACCCGGTGACATATGGTCGGCTTGCACTGCCTTCCAGGCCGTGTACCACCACGAGGACCTTATCTGTCTCTTTTTCTGAACAGCTCCAGTCAAGATCGATGAAATCTCCATCCTGCAAAGTCACCCTTTCCCGCTGCTGTGCTACCGGAGCTTTACGCAGGGTAGCGGAATATACTGTAGAAACATGATAGTTTCTAAAAATTATTGATGGATCGTAAGTGCTCTTTACCAGCGGCATGTCATCTTTGTTTGGAATGGTAAAGGAATTAAAAATCATTATGCGTGCATACTATTAATTTGTAATTTTATCTCAAAATTTTAAATATGTACAAGAAAAAGTTCGAGATAAGGTGGAGTGATATTGATGCAAACCGACATTTGGCCAATACGGCTTATATTAATTTTATGAGCCACACCCGGATGGGTTTCTTAATGGAAAATGGTTTTGGTTATAAGGAAATGTCCAAACATAACCTTGGACCGGTTGTTTTTTATGAGCACGTCTTTTATTTTAAAGAGGTCTTTGCAGGAGAGCCGGTAACAGTAACTTTAAAACTTAGCGGCCTCTCTGAAGACGGCATGTACTTTGAATTTGTACATGATTTTTATGATCATAAAGGACGGAATTTTGCCAGCTGTGAGATGATGGGTGGATGGATAGATCTAAAGGAGCGTAAGCTCACGGGACTACCAAAAGATTTATTCGATAAATTAAACAACCTGGATCATACTGCAGATTTTCGAATTCTTACCAAAGAAGATACCCGCAGGTTTGGGAAAGTGCCCAAAGATATCGATCCTGCTATGTTATAGGTTTTGGTTTTCTCGTCACCAGGTAAACGCCTGTAAATACCAGAAACGCTGCTACAATCTTAAGCAGGCTTAAAGAATCTGCTCCAGTAGAGACTGCATAGGCAATAGCGATTAAGGGTTGCAGATAAACAAAGGCACTTATGGTTGCCGCACTTAGTTCTTTAAGCGCAAAAACATTCAGCAGGTAGGTAAGGAAGGTGGTGCCAAAGATTACAAAGGCCATTCCCCATATAGCATCCTGTGGTAAAGTTGCCCACTGTACTTCCAGGAATTCTTTAATGGTAATTGGAAAATTGATCACCACTGCCATCAGGAAAAGCCATTTCATAATGGTGAAAGAATGGTATTTGGAAGTCAGCGGTTTGACGAGGATGAGGTAAAGCCCATAGGAAATAGCATTTCCAAGTACCAGCAAATTCCCCATCGGAATATTAGGTGCATTTGTCACTCCACCGGCGCTGAAAAAGACCAGACCCAAAGCTCCCGAAAGTCCTATGACCACTCCGGCAGCTTTTTTCCAGGTCACCCTTTCTTTGATGAGAATGGCAGCAAGGATCAATACCAGCACCGGAGTTATCGTGGTAATAACCGAACTATTGATTGGAGTGGTCCAGCTTAGGCCTTTGAAGAAAAGCAGCATATTGATACACATTCCCAAAACGGCACATCCAAATAGTCTTGGCCAGTCACTGGTGGCGATCTTTTCCTTAGGTCCCCAAAAGCTAATGAGCCAGAACAAAATCGCTGCTCCTGTTACTCTTAGTAAGATAAATCCGAACGGCTGAATGTAGACCGGCATCAAACCCTTGGCCACGGTGTGATTGATTCCGTAGATAGTTCCAGCACCAATGGCTGCAAGTATGGCCAGCAGCCTCTTATTCACTTAAAGAAGCTTTTGCTGCAGCTACTTCCTTTTTGGAATTGCCAATAAAGATCTTTTGCCCGTTCACGATAACCGGCCGCTTCAGGAAAGTATAGTGCTCTAAAAGGAGATTTTTATAGTCTTCTTCAGAAATTTGTTTGTTCTCAAGATCTCTCTCTTTGTAAAGCCTGGCTCTTTTGCTGAAAAGGGCTTCATAAGTTCCCGATAGGTGCTTAAGCTCCTCAAGCTGTTCTTCCGTCAACGGATTCTCCTTGATGTCCTGAAGCTCATAGTTGGCTGGTGGATCAAGCTCCTTTAATATCTTTTTGCAGGTGTCACAGGTAGAAAGGTGGTAGATTTTTTTCATGCTGCAAAATTATTCATTCTTCAGGAAAGGCCGAACTTCTTCAATGGGAATTTCCATGAGGATCTCTCCTGCTGCATAAGCTGCAATTTCGTAGGCGTTATATACCAGGATCACTTTATCTTCAGAAAAACCGATATTTTCGGGCAGATTGAAGTTATTGTCCTCAAACCAGAAACCTGTGCTGTTGATGTTTTCGGCTTCCGGAATTTTCTGCTCCCTTCGGAAACGCTCTTCAACAAAGGTTGAAAATTCCGATTCAAAAATGTCATTATAGGCAAGTTTTTCTCCGGTCCTGGGATCAAAATTCAGGAAGGTGAGATTTTTATAACCGTGAGCGCCCCCGCTAAAGATCTCCATGCTTATCCCTACAGATACTAAAGTGTCTGTGCGCAGGTAAATATTTTCATTAACGTAGGCCTCCCATGGCGGTTCTTCGGAAAAGTTTTCGGCCGCGTCGCGATAGTCGCTCAAGAATTTTTCTGAAAGCTCTTCCAGGTTGGAAATATCGGCTTCTTCTTCCGAAGAGATCAGCTGGATCACATGAGTATCGAGATTTCGGTTGATCCTTTGTGCTATTGCTGAAGCTCCTTTTGCCCTAACAACATCTAAAGTAATGACAGAGCAATCGTAATCGGCAGTATCACAATTTTCCCCGGCTTTTTTCACAAGGCTTTCTTTTTCGAATCGTAACGGAACAGGTTTTTCTTCTTCTTTGTCCCTTTTGCAGCCTAAAAATATCAGCACAAGCAGCAGGAGACGGAAAAATTTGCGGAGCATAAATGGTTATTGTTAAACTGATCTGAAAGGTACGGGCTATTTTGAGAAAGCCCAAAGCAAATGCTACCTTTGACTCTTAAATAATATTTAAAATTATGAAGTTCAATACAAGGACCATTCATGGGGGACAGCAGGATACAGATCCCGCTTTTGGCGCTGTAATGACGCCTATATATCAAACCAGCACATACAAACAATCCAGTCCGGGAGCACACAAGGGTTTTCAGTATTCACGTACCGGAAATCCTACCCGCGCCGCCCTGGAAAGATCTTTTGCCAGTATTGAAAATGGGAAATATGGCCTTGCCTTTGCCTCCGGACTTGCCGCAATTGACGCTGTAATAAAACTGCTGAAGTCGGGTGATGAGATCATTTCCACAAATGACCTGTATGGTGGTTCATACCGGCTGTTCACCAGGATCTTTGAAAAAATGGGCATCAGGTTCCATTTTGTGAGCATGGAAGATGCAGATGGTATTGAGCAATACATTAATGAAAATACTAAGATGATCTGGGTGGAGACGCCAACCAATCCCATGATGAATATTATTGACATTGCAGCCATGGCTCGTATTGCTAAGAAACATCAACTGCTGCTGGCTGTCGACAACACTTTTGCAACGCCATACCTGCAGCAGCCACTGGAACTGGGAGCAGACATCGTGATGCACAGCGCAACGAAATACCTGGGAGGTCATAGCGATGTGGTGCTTGGTGGTTTGGTGTTGAATGACGAGGAGCTTGCAGAGAGACTACAATTCAACCAAAATGCAAGTGGTGCTATTTGTGGACCACAGGATAGTTTTCTTGTTTTGAGAGGGATCAAGACCCTGCACCTGCGTATGCAAAGACATTGCGAAAACGGGGAAGCAGTCGCCAGATTCCTAAAAAATCATCCCGGGGTAGATAAAGTCTACTGGCCCGGATTTGAAGACCACCCAAATCACGAGATTGCCAAAAAACAAATGAAAGGTTTCGGCGGAATGGTTTCCTTTACAACTGCTGAAGGAACTCTGGAAAGCGCACATAAATTCCTGGAAAACCTGAAAATCTTCACCCTTGCTGAATCTCTCGGGGGTGTTGAATCTCTTGCAGGGCATCCTGCCACTATGACCCATGCCTCTATTCCAAAGGAAGAAAGAGCAAAAACAGGAATTGTAGATTCATTGATAAGACTTAGCGTAGGAATTGAAGACGAGGAGGATCTTATTAACGATCTAAAACAGGCTTTGAGTTAAGACCTCAAAAATCAAATTTTTAATGAGGCTTCCGAAGGAATTCTGGAGCCTTCATTGCTCGGATTTCCGACTACCAACTAGAAGTTCAGGTAATAGATATACCCAAAATTCAGCCAGAACATCATGTCATTGAATTTGTTCTGCGGATTTTCATGGTCCAGCCCGTCCATCCAATCGGTGTTGTAATATCTCCATTGCAGGTTCATCACAAGGTCGCTGGAGGCGGCTAATTTATAGCGCATTCCGGCGCCTGCCACTACGCCCCAGGTAGATCCGGCTTCCTGGTCCACATAACCCTTAAAGGTGTGAAAAATATTTTCTTCTAATGGACCGAGAGTAGAATAGGTGTAGGGATCATAGCCCACATAGGTAAACCCAAGGCTAACATAAGGTGAAATAGGATAGGCAAATGCAGTATAGTCCCTAATACTTAAAGGATAATATTCCAGGTGAGCCCCAATTTCATAAACCTTTGCCTGCCCTATCATTCCTCTAAGCTGCCTTCCGCCCTCAGAGTCCCTTTGGGCTATTTCACCAAAATGATTCAATTCCCCCTCGTGATAATCGATCTCAGCTCGAATTCTAAAATGATCGTTAAAATAGGTGTAGCGGGCGTAGCAGTTACAATCGGCTTTATATGCAAAGTTTAAGTAATAAACCAGGCCCACTCCCATTCCCACGTTTGAGGAGTTGGTTTCGGCATTCCAGCGTAATCCATAATCGGTGAAATAGGCTACCGGACCTACCACTATGCCTATCTCCTGACCCACCATTCCCACTTGTGCAAATGCAGTACCCTTTCCCATAAAAAACAGCAGGAAAAGCGGTAGCAATGATTTGGAAATGTGCGCCATATTAAATTCTCGAGTGTAAGCAAATATATAAAAACATCCTAAAGAATATCGGAATTACGGGCCTTTCATAAATTGATTAATTATAAAAGGAATAACAAAATAAATAAGGCTAATTTTTGAAGATACAGTATATTTGCACCGAATCGTAAAAAACGTTTTCGTTAATATAATTTTAGCCAAAACCATGGAAAAAAATGTTCAAGATTTCTTAGATAGCGTTTCCAAGAGAAACTCAAATGAACCGGAATTTCTTCAAGCCGTTCATGAAGTAGCCGAAACTGTTATCCCTTTCATTGAAAAAAATAAAAAATACCAGAATAAAAAGTTGCTGGAGCGTATGGTGGAGCCAGAGCGTGTGATCATGTTCCGCGTGCCGTGGATCGATGATCAGGGCGAGGTACAGGTGAACCGCGGCTTCAGGATCCAGATGAATTCCGCAATTGGACCTTACAAAGGTGGATTGCGTTTTCACCCTTCGGTAAACCTTAGTATTCTTAAATTCCTTGCCTTTGAGCAGGTATTCAAGAACAGCCTTACTACCCTGCCAATGGGCGGTGGAAAAGGAGGATCTGACTTTGATCCAAAAGGAAAGTCAGACAACGAGGTGATGAAATTCTGCCAGAGCTTTATGACAGAACTTTTCCGTCATATCGGGGCCAATACAGATGTACCTGCGGGAGACATTGGAGTTGGAGCAAGAGAAGTCGGATTCATGTTTGGTCAGTACAAAAGACTTCAGAACGAATTTACCGGAATCCTAACCGGAAAAGGCCTTTCTTATGGCGGTTCTCTTATTCGTCCCGAAGCTACAGGTTACGGGAACGTATATTTCACCGAAAATATGCTTAAAACCAAGGGTGATACCATCAAAGGTAAGACAGTTGTGGTTTCAGGGTCAGGAAACGTAGCGCAATATGCTGCTGAAAAGGCAACACAATTGGGTGGTAAAGTAGTAACCATGAGTGACTCTTCGGGTTACATCTATGATGAAAGCGGTATCGACGCAGGTAAATTGGATCATATCATGGAGATAAAAAATGTGAAGCGTGGAAGGATCAAAGAATATCTTGATCAATATCCTGATGCTAAATATTTTGAAGGCAAAACTCCGTGGGATGTAAAGTGTGATATAGCCCTTCCTTGTGCTACGCAAAACGAGCTGCATGAAGAAGATGCGAGAACTCTCGTCAAGAATGGATGTAAAGTAGTTGGAGAAGGCGCTAACATGCCTTGTACTCCCGAAGCTATTGCAGTCTTCCAGGAAGCGAAGATCCTTTTCTCTCCGGGGAAAGCATCTAACGCAGGTGGGGTAGCAACTTCAGGTTTGGAAATGTCACAAAACTCTATGAGATACAACTGGACTGCCGAAGAAGTTGATACAAAACTTAAGCAGATCATGGACGATATTCACGCACAATGTGTGAAATATGGAACCGAAGAAGGAGGAGATTACGTTGATTACGTAAGAGGAGCAAATATTGCCGGTTTTGTAAAAGTTGCCGATGCTATGTTAGCCCAGGGAATTGTCTAAACTCTTTTGAAAATTAAATTTGGAGAAGCCGCAGTTTTGCGGCTTTTTCTTTTTTTGACTTACATTTATTGCTTCGGAAGAATACCTGCTGAAAATGCCCTTTTTGAGAAGTATAATTTCTGAAGATCCTTTTTATAATCTAATGCTTCTGAAGCTAAACTACACCGGCATCCATGTTGATCACCACCAAAGGAATAGTTTTTAGCGCCCTAAAATACGCAGAAGCCGATTTGATCGTGAAATGCTTTACTGAAAAGGCGGGCCTTAAAACTTATCTGCTTCGAGGGGTGCTCAAATCTAAAAAAGGTAAGCTAAAGGCTTCTTTATTTCAGCCTTTAACGCAACTGGAAGTGGTAGCGAGTCATAAAGACAAAGGTACGCTCGAATATATTAAAGAAGCCAAAATCCACAGCCCTTACCAAAGCCTTCATACTAACGTGATCAAATCCACAGTGGTGATGTTCCTGGCCGAGGTGCTGCGGAATTCAGTCAGGGAAGAAGAAGCTAATCCGGCTTTGTATGATTACCTGGAAGAAAGCCTTAATTGGTTTGATACTCATGAGAAAACTGTTAATTTTCATTTGCTGTTCCTGGTAAAGCTCACCCGCTATTTAGGTTTTTATCCCGATGATTCTCAGGAGGATGCTCCGGTTTTTAATCTGGTGGATGGTACTTTTCAGGAAATAGAAACGAATCCCGACTGCATTAATGATGAGAATGTAGGTCTTTTGCAGCGCCTGTTGGGTATAGAATTTGATGATCTTCCTGCTATAAAATTAAACCAGGCCGGCCGTTCTGGCTTTTTGTTGATGCTGTTGAGGTATTATGAGATCCATTTGCAGGGCTTCCATAAGCCAAAGTCTTTGACGGTCCTAAATGAAATTTACAGTTAATGCGACTTTTTACAAGCCTTGCCTTGCTCCTTCTTTTTTCTTATTCCTCTGCCCAGGAGATCGTTGTACTTGATAAAGAGACCAAACAACCCATATTTAATGTGGCTGTTTTTAATAAAGATAAATCCAAACATATACTTACAGATTTTGACGGGGAAGCCGATCTTTCTGCTTTTTCAGCGGGGGAGATCATCTTTTTCAGGCATGTTTCCCATGCCGAATTCCATGCTACCAAACGTCAGATCCTGCAACAGCAAAACAAAGTTTTCCTGGTGCCTACCAGGAACGAATTAACCGAGGTAGTCCTCTCAATCTCCCGTTTTGAACAGAACCGGAGAAAGGTGCCGCAAAAAGTGGTAAGTATTAACCAGAAAGAGATTCTTGTTTCCAGTCCTCAAACTGCTGCCGACCTGTTGGAAAGTACAGGGCAGGTGTTTGTCCAAAAAAGTCAGATGGGTGGCGGGAGTCCCATGATCAGGGGATTTTCCACCAATCGGTTGTTGATCACTGTGGATGGAGTGCGAATGAATACAGCAATTTTCCGCGGGGGAAACCTGCAAAATGTAATCTCCATTGATCCGCTTGCTTTGGAAAGGACCGAAGTAATTTTAGGCCCCGGTTCCATCACCTTTGGGAGTGATGCTATTGGCGGAGTGATGAACTTTTACACCCTTACTCCGGCATTTTCTGTAGCTAAAGGAGGAAATTTTTCCGGAAAAGCCTATACCCGGTACGCTACAGCCAACGAAGAAAAAACCGGACATCTAAGCCTCTCGTACGGAAACAAGAAATGGGCTTTCCTCTCCGGCGCAACTTATTCAGATTTTGGTGACATGCGTATGGGCAGCCATGGCCCGGATGAATACCTTCGTCACGAATATGCTGTGAGAAGGGATGGCAGGGATATCACCGTTCAAAATAAAGATCCAAAAGTGCAGGTACCTACCGGTTATGATCAGATCAACCTGCTGCAAAAAATAAGGTTTAAACCTACAGAAGAATATGATTTTTCCCTGGGAATGATCTATTCAACAACTTCAGATTTTCCAAGATATGACAGGCTGTATAGAAAAAGAAACGGGGAGTTACGAGCAGCCGAATGGTATTACGGGCCGCAGGAATGGCTGCAAACAAATTTTCAGGTTGATAAGATAGGGAACGGCAGGATCTACAATGAAGCCAAACTTACTGCTGCCTACCAGTTTTTTGAGGAAAGCCGAAATGACCGCAATTTTGGAGAAGATATAGTTTTTCACACCAAAGAGCAGGTGGATGCATATTCTGTAAATCTTGATTTTGAAAAGAAGTTTCCTCAGAACACTTTATTCTATGGTGGGGAATATGTTTTCAATAAAGTAAATACTGTAGGAAAGGAAACCAATATTGTATCCGGAGAAAGCTTTCCGGGCACTTTAAGATATCCCGATGATGCCACCTGGCAATCTCTTGCTGCCTATGGAAACCTACAGTGGGAGCTGAATTCAAAATTGACTTTACAAACGGGGGCGAGGTATAATTATATTTTACTTGATGCAACTTTTGATGAAGTCACTTATGATTTCCCCTTTAAGGATGCAGATCTCAAAACCGGAGCTTTGACCGGAAGTGCAGGTTTGACCTGGCAGCAAAATGACATTTTAAGCTGGAAAGTGAATCTTTCGACAGCTTTTAGGGCACCAAATATTGATGATGTTGGAAAGATCTTTGACTCAGCGCCGGGATTGGTCGTGGTTCCCAATCCTAACCTGGAGCCCGAAAAAGCCTATAACTCTGAACTTGGTGTAAAATTGAATTTTAATCGCGTGGTACAGCTCGATCTTGCCGGTTACTACACCTTGCTTGAAGATGCACTGGTGCGCAGGGATTACAGTCTGAATGGGGAGACCATCATTGAATATCATGGGGAGCCGAGCCGGGTGCAGGCAATTCAAAATGCAGCTAAAGCTTATGTTTATGGCTTTGAAGCAGGTGCCAAGATTAAATTTAACGACCGGTTAAAATTCACCTCCCAGGTAAGTCTTACCGAGGGAAAAGAAGAACAGGACGATGGTACAAAGGCAGCCTTAAGACATGCCGCACCTTTCTTCGGAAATGCGCACCTGGTGTGGGAGAATGATGATCTAAGGTTGGATCTTTTCACCGAATACAATGGGGAGATAAGCGCAGAGGACCTTGCACCTTCCGAAAGAGATAAGGCCTATCTTTATGCTTTAGATGAAAACGGTGATCCTTATGCTCCCGAATGGTATACGCTAAACTTGAGCTCTCAGTATCAATTGGGAAAAATGTTATTGCTAACTGCCACTTTAGAGAACCTTACAGATCAACGCTACCGTACCTATTCTTCGGGCATTGCTGCTGCAGGGCGAAATCTTATTCTTGCGCTGCAGTACTCTTTTTAGGCTAAACTCCACAGAATAAATTTATTAGAAGCGATAAAGATCAGGATGTTTTCAGGTTTTCCTTTTTTAAACCATTCTATTTATTAAAAATCATTATTTTCGCGCAACTATTTGAAAGACCCGAATGATGAGCCCAAAGTTCCCTGAATATAAAGGACTTGACCTGCCAAAAGTGGCAGAAGAAATTCTGCATTATTGGAAGGAAAATGATGTTTTTGAAAAAAGCGTAAGTTCGCGTGAAGGTAAGGAGCCATTTATCTTTTTTGAAGGTCCGCCATCCGCAAACGGACTTCCGGGAATTCACCATGTAATGGCGCGTGCCATTAAAGATATTTTTTGCCGCTATCAAACTCAAAAAGGTTTTCAGGTAAAGCGTAAAGCCGGCTGGGATACTCACGGCCTGCCGATCGAACTTGGGGTTGAAAAGGAATTAGGCATCACCAAAGAAGACATAGGGAAAAAGATCACGGTAGAGGAGTACAATGAAGCATGTAAGACGGCGGTGATGCGATACACCGATGTCTGGAATGATCTCACCGAAAAAATGGGCTATTGGGTTGATATGGATGATCCATACATCACCTATAAGCCAAAATACATGGAAACGGTGTGGTGGCTGCTTTCCCAGATCTACAAAAAAGGTTTGATCTACAAAGGCTATACTATCCAGCCTTACTCTCCAAAAGCAGGTACAGGACTAAGTTCTCATGAGCTTAATCAGCCGGGAACTTATCAGGACGTGACCGATACTACGGTAACTGCGATGTTCAAAGCAAAGAAAGAAACGCTTCCTGCATTTCTTTCAGAAATGGAAGGAGAAATTTTCTTTATAGCCTGGACGACGACTCCATGGACCTTGCCTTCTAACACTGCATTGACAGTAGGGCCAAAGATCGAATATGTTACGGTAAAAACTTACAACCAATATACTTTCGAGCCTATCACTGTGGTGGTAGCCAAAGATCTTGCTGAAAAGCAGTTCGACAAGAAGTTCCAAAAAGTGGATTCTGAAGAGGCTTTACAAGCTTACAAAGAAGGGAATAAAAAAATCCCATTTTTGATAGGTGAGTCTTTTCTCGGAAAAGAACTTGAGAATGTAAAATACGAGCAGTTGCTGCCATATGTGTTGCCATTCGAGCATCCTGAAAATGCATTCCGTGTGATCCTTGGGGATTTTGTTACTATCGAAGATGGTACCGGGATCGTTCACACCTCTCCAACTTTTGGTGCCGATGATGCCATGGTGGCTAAACAGGCCTCACCCGAAGTTCCGCCGTTGTTGGTGAAAGATGAAAATGACAATCTTGTTCCGCTTGTGGACCTGCAGGGGAAATTCAGACCCGAGCTGGGAGAGTTCGGTGGTAAATATGTCAAGAATGAGTATTATGCCGATGGCGAAGCTCCCGAAAAATCTGTGGATGTTGAACTCGCCATCAAACTAAAAGAAGAGAACAGGGCTTTTAAAGTTGAAAAGTACGTTCACAGCTATCCTAATTGCTGGAGAACAGATAAACCTATTTTATATTATCCGCTGGATTCCTGGTTCATCAAGATCACCGATGTTAAAGACCGGATGTATGAACTAAACCAGCAGATCAACTGGAAACCAAAATCTACCGGAGAAGGCCGTTTTGGAAACTGGTTGGCCAATGCTAACGATTGGAACCTTTCCAGGTCTAGATATTGGGGAATCCCTTTGCCAATCTGGAGAACTGAAGACAAAAAAGAGGAGAAGATCATTGGTTCTATCGAAGAACTGAAGGAGGAAATGAAAAAGGCTGTGGAAGCAGGCTTTATGAAAGCCGATCTTTTTGAAGAATTTGAGCCGGGGAACTTCAGCGATGAGAATTATGATAAGGTAGACCTGCACAAGAATGTGGTTGATGAGATTGTATTGGTTTCGGCTTCAGGGAAAGCAATGAAGCGGGAAGCAGACCTTATTGATGTTTGGTTCGATTCAGGATCTATGCCTTATTCACAGTGGCATTATCCTTTCGAAAATGCCGAAAAAGTAGAGCAAACCTGGCGAAAAGCCGATTTCATAGCCGAGGGCGTTGATCAAACGAGAGGATGGTTCTATACGCTTCACGCTATCGCTACCATGACTTTTGATGATGTAGCATATAAAAATGTTGTTTCTAACGGACTCGTACTTGACAAGAACGGGCAAAAAATGTCGAAGCGTCTTGGAAATGCCGTAGATCCTTTTGAAACTCTTGCTGCTTTTGGACCCGATGCCACCCGCTGGTATATGATTTCTAATGCCAACCCCTGGGATAATTTAAAATTTGATATTGAAGGAATTTCTGAAGTGCGCCGTAAATTCTTCGGAACACTTTACAACACCTATTCTTTCTTTTCGTTATATGCAAACATTGACAACTTTAGCTATGCTGAAGCCGATGTGCCGCTTGAGGAAAGACCTGAAATAGACAGATGGATCCTTTCAGAATTACACACATTGATCGGGAACGTAGATAAGTTCTATGCAGATTATGAACCGACTAAGGCAACGCGGGCAATTTCAGAATTTGTTCAGGAGAACCTGAGCAACTGGTACGTGAGATTATGCCGAAGAAGATTCTGGAAAGGAGAATATGGTCCCGATAAAATTTCAGCTTATCAAACTCTTTACACCTGCCTTGAGACTGTAGCCAAATTGGGAGCTCCTGTTGCACCTTTCTTTATGGATAGGCTGTATAAGGATCTTAACCTGGCTACTCAAAAAGAGGAATTTGAATCTGTTCATCTTGCCTATTTTCCAAAAGCTGATGAGGCATTTGTAGATAAGGAGCTGGAACGTCAAATGCAAAAGGCGCAAACCATTTCATCTCTGGTGCTTTCCCTGAGGAAGAAGGAGATGATCAAAGTAAGACAGCCGTTGCAGAGAGTGATGATCCCGGTGCTCGATGAACAGCAAAAGAAAGAGATTCAAGCCGTAGCAGATCTCATAAAATCTGAAGTGAATGTGAAGGAACTGGAGCTCATTGATGATGCTTCAGGAATCCTTGTTAAGCAGATAAAACCCAATTTTAAAGTTCTTGGCCCGAGGTTTGGAAAGGATATGAAGCTTATTGCCGGCAAGATTAATAATTTCAATTCCGCTGATATTCAGAAAATTGAGCAGGAAGGGCAAATTGAGGTTGACATTAACGGGAAATTGCTTACATTAGAATTAGGTGATGTGGAGATCACATCTCAGGATATTGAAGGATGGCTGGTAGCGAATTCAGGAAATATTACCGTAGCTCTTGATATCACTATTTCAGAAGAATTAAAGAGAGAAGGAATTGCAAGAGAATTGGTGAACAGAATTCAGAATTTCAGAAAAGATTCGGGATTTGAAGTAACCGATAAGATAGATGTGACCCTACAAAAGGATGGTACTGTCGAGGAGGCCGTCGAACAAAATATAGAATATATTAAAACCGAAACCCTCACTGCAAATCTCGACTTAGCAGAAGAAGTGAACAACGGACTGGAAGTTTCTTTTGATGAAGTGACCACAAGGTTGTTAATTAAAAAACATTAAGAACTATGTCAACAGAAGTTAAAGAACGCTACAGCGACGCAGAGCTGGCGGAATTCAGGACATTGATCCTTGCCAAGATAGAAAAGGCAAAGGAGCAGCTGGAACTTTACAAAAGCGCCTACATGAATGATGGGAACAACGGTACAGATGATACCTCTCCAACGTTCAAAGCTTTTGAGGAAGGTAGCGAAACCATGAGCAAAGAAGCAAATTCCCAACTCGCTATCAGGCAGGAGAAATTTATCCGTGATCTTAAAAATGCGCTTGTGCGTATTGAAAGCAAGACCTACGGGATCTGTAGGGTAACAGGTAAATTGATTGCCAAGGAAAGATTAAAACTTGTGCCGCATGCTACTTTGAGCATTGAAGCAAAAAATTTGCAGCGATAACAATACTACTTTTTTATAAAACGCTCCGGCCTTTGGTTTGGAGCGTTTTTTGTTTCACTAAATACATGAAATTCTTCTTCTTTTTATTAATGCTTTTGCCGGGTTTTACTGCTATAGCTCAAAAGCATATTACCCATGTAATCGAAGCAGGGGACCTGGAAAAGATCGTACTCTCCAGTGATGAGATCTATAAGATCAAGGTTACCACATTTCCCGGAACAGAAATAAGGATCACAACCGATACAGAAGGGGAATATTACGATGATATTAATCTTGATGTGGAAAGGCGGTCGCAAACTCTCTTTTTAAATTCCCGTTTTAGGGAGATCCTGCAAAGCGGGTATGATAAATTGAGTGCGCACAAAGTTTTCTCCATGGAAGTTGAACTGGAGATTCCCGAAGATATGGAGGTGGAGGTGAATTCCAATGTGGCTTCCGTTTTCCTTACAGGCTCTTACGACAGTGTGTTAATTCAGTTGAAAACAGGCTCCTGTTACTTTGAAGATTTTGAAGGAACGGCTGTAGTGAACACCTACGAAGGAAATATTCTTGGCAGCGCCCGCAATTTTACTTCGGAAGCAAATTCCCGTCACGGGCAGGTTGAAGTGTCCAAAAATTCCCATGGAATTCATAAAATGGTATTAACCAGCATCAACGGGGATATAAAGCTCACTGAAACTAAATAATATTAGTATTTTTGCCCCGTTCAAAAAATTCTAAATGTCCTTAAAACAAGCCTCTGCCATTATTGTTGTTATCCTGATCATCGATCAGGTTTCTAAATTCTATATCAAGACCAATTTTATGTTGGGAGACGAGATAAGAGTTTTCGACTGGTTTAGGATCTTGTTTGTGGAAAATAAAGGGATGGCCTGGGGAGCACAAATTCCCGGAGAATATGGCAAATTACTGCTAACGACTTTCCGGCTTATCGCCGTGCCTTTTATTGGTTACTGGCTGTGGGATTCTATCAGGAAAAATGGTTCCAAAATACTCATTACTGCAATTGCATTAATATTTGCAGGAGCCGTGGGTAATATAATTGATTCCGTCTTTTACGGGGTGATCTTTGATCATAGCTATAATCAGGTGGCTGAATTCCTTCCCGAAGGTGGAGGCTATGCTCCTTTGTTGTACGGGCATGTAGTGGATATGCTTTATTTCCCGTTATGGTCCGGATACCTTCCGGAGTGGATCCCTTTTTGGGGTGGAGATTATTTTACTTTTTTTGAGCCTGTTTTTAACATCGCAGATTCTGCTATTACTGTTGGTTTCTTCCTTTTGATCATCTTCAATAAAAAAGTATTTCCGCAGGAGGAAAAAGAAAAGAAACATTCGAAAAAAGCAGTTAGTTAAGCGACGTCTCTTTCAAAGATTTTCTCGAAACGTTTTAATTCTATAGGCTTAATTAAATAGTCTGTTACCATGTTAAAAGATTTTGCCCTTTCAAGGTCCCGGGGATCTATAGACGAACTTACCACGTAAAGGGTGATTTTCTTATTGAAGCTGTTCTTGATCTTTACAAATTCACTCAGGAATTCCCAGCCGTCCATCACTGGCATATTCAGGTCGAGGAAAATAATATCGGGCAGACGCTCTTCGCTTACATTCTCCAGGATCGCTTTAAAATAATCCAGAGCTTCTTTCCCATTTTTGAAGATGATAAGGTTCTGGGAAAGTTTCTTGATCTCTATGATCTTTTTTACCAGGTTTACGTAGATCTTGTCATCATCTATGATGCATGCAAGTTCTATTGGATGATCCATAGTATTTAGAATTTGATTTTAAAGGTAGTGCCAATATTTACTGTGCTGGTGACAGAGATGCTTCCTCCCATTGCCTCCACCTGATTCTTGGTGATAAAAAGTCCGATTCCATTCGCTTCGGGATGGCGGTGAAAGGTTTTATACATCCCAAACATCTTATCGCCGTGTTCATCCAAATCGATTCCCATTCCATTATCACTTACCTCCAGGAAATTTTCGCCATGCTCCTTATAAGTTTGAATATAGATCACCGGTTTTCTGCCTTTGAACTTGTATTTAATGGCATTCGTAATCAAATTTAATAAAATACTCTCCAGATACTCAGAAATGTAGTTTATTTCGTTCAAGGCATCAAATTCGGCGATGATCTCCGCATTTTCCCTTTTAATTAGGGAAGAAGTAGAAGCAATCACCACATCCAGAGCATCTTTGAACTTAACGAGCTGTTTTTCTTTTTTCAGGTTATTTTGCCGGGTCACCACCTCATTGAGGTCTTTTATTGCTTTCTCAAGATTCTCTGAAATATCATTCACGTTGATAAGCAGGTCCAGTTTATCTTCGGAAGTTTTTGCTTCTCTTAGTAGTTGTGCAATAAGACTGAGGTTACTACTGTGCGACCGCAGCTGATGGGAAACTATATGTGCAAAATTGAAGAGCCTGGAATTTTGTGAAGCAATGATGTCAAGTGAATTCTGAAGATTGAGTTCATTGGTCTTTTGTTCATCGATATCCTGATAAACTCCGCGAATTCCAATAATCTCCTGCTCATTATTATAAACCGGTTTCCCTGTCGCTCTTACCCAGAATTCTTTGTTATGAAGCGTGCGCATCTTTATCTCCACTTTGAAAGGAATTCCAAATTTGGAGCACTTTTTAAACATGTTCTCCACCTTCCCATGATGCTCTCCTGCGTAAAATCGCATTTTATCTTCGGGATTGGGTTCATAGTCCATCGGGCAATCCAGGATCTTTTTAGTCACATTATCCCAATAGACCGCATTGGTATTCACGTCAAGATACCAGCCGCCGGTAGAGGTCATCTCTGCCGTCTCCCGGTAATAAAAGAAGTTTTCCTCAATGGTGTACTGATCCCTTTTCGCCTGGTGGATGTTTACAAACAGCAGCACGGCAGCATCTGAAAATCCTTTATCCTTGCTTTTTAAGTTTCGGCACTCAAACCAGCGGTATTTACCGTTTTCCAACTTGAGGCGTACTTCGGCAGTAAAGGGTTTAAAACGGGTGGTGAGGTCTTCGAAATGCTCTCTAAAATCATAACGATAGTCCCTGTGCAGAATATTTTCCAGGAAAAAATCAAATTTATTGGGACCGGGATCGGGATTTCCTATGAGATAGTTAAAGTGCTGAGACCAGGAGATCTCTTTGGTGAGGAGGTTGATCTTCCAGTAAGCAACATCAAAATCTTCTAAAATACTGTTTAACTGGAGGTCGTTTAGCATTAAAGGCTTGCGTTAATTGCAATAAAAGTAATTGAAAACCTTATGGTTTACAAATTTTTAAAATCATATATTCTTTCCGGGGTCACGCAGTAATCCAGGGGTACGTCAAGCGGACTAACATCTTCTATCTCTTTTTCGGCATCAAAAAAGGAAAGTCCTACTTTCAAAACATCAGGAGAACATTGCAAAAGGAAGCGGTCATAAAAGCCTTTTCCGTAGCCTATTCGGTTTCCTTTTTCATCAAATACGAGAAGGGGAATAAATACAACCTCAATTTTTTCTGCAGGAATTTCAATGCCCTCAACAGGCTCCGGAATTCCCCAGTCATTCACTTTGATCACGGTGGAATCTGTAAGTATGAAGTGTGATAAAGTACCGCTTTTAAAATCGGCTTTGGATAGCACAACATTCTTATCTTTTCCCTGAAGAATGTGCAGGATCGCCTGTGTATCTACCTCTCTTTTTTCAGATATACTAAGGAAAATATGGTAATAGGAATGACCCCAGATTGGTAAGCCTATAAGGTTGTTGGCAATTTCCATACTGCCTTCTTCCACGTCTTCAGAAGTAAGAACTTCCCGAAGTTTTTTGTATTTAATTCGCAGCTGCTTCTTGTTCATACGTTTCTTTTGAGACTGAAAGATGAAAAATAGCATCTCCCTGGTAAACAATGGGAGATTCATTTACATTGATGATATAACCGGTATTGGGAGCTTTTACTTTATGCCGAAGCTTTCCGTAAGGATCTGTAATTGTTGCAATGTATTCGCCTTTTTCGACGTGTTTTCCGCAGGGAACTTTGATATGCAGCAATCCGCTGTATTTTGCGCGCATCCAGCTGCTGTATTCAATAAGAATAGTATCTCCAATGGGATCGGGGATCTCAAATTTAGGTTTCAGCATCTCAAAATGGGCCAGAATTCTCATTGCCCCTTCTACTCCGTGCTTGGCTACACTTTTGTTGCTGTCCCTGGATTTTCCGCCTTCAAAAAGCAATACAGGTTTTCCCTGCTTTGCACAGGTTTCCCTGTAGGATTTTGAAATGGTCTTTGAAACTATAGTAAAAGGTGCATTAAAAATTCGGGCATAATGCATAGCCATTTCTTCCCCTTTTTTGATCCTGATCTGTGGAGCATTGAACCGGCTCGAACCACCGGTGTGAAAATCTATACAAAAATCGGCTACGGGAAGAATTTTCTGCACGAACTGATATGCAAAACGACTGGCTAAAGAGCCATTTTTGGAACCGGGAAAAACACGGTTCAGATCGCGGCCATCAGGAAATTCCCGACTCATATTCAGGAATCCGAAAACATTTAAAATGGGGATGCAGATCACCGTACCTTTTGCCGGTTTGTTGATCTCCTTTACAATAAGCTGCCTAACCACCTCAACTCCATTGATCTCATCTCCATGGATGCCTGCGGTGATAAGGACAACCGGCCCCGGTTTTTTGGATCTTTCAATAATAATTGGCACCTCCACATGAGTGGTGGTGTATAATTTTGCCATATTAAAATTGAGAATAGCGCCTTTCCCGGGTGGAATTCTTTTGCCTAAAAGTTCGAGAACATTGTGTTCATCTATAAATGCCATGCTTAAACGTTTCGCTCAATATAACGAATAATAGATTTAGCAATATCTTTTCCTGTTGCATGTTCTATACCTTCAAGCCCCGGGGAAGAATTAACTTCCAGGATCAATGGTCCGCGGGAGCTTTGCAGCATATCTACCCCTGCAACTCCGAGACCCATTGCCTTGGCAGCTTTAATGGCGGCATTTTCTTCCTCATCTGTTAGCTGGATAATTGATGCCGATCCTCCCCTATGCAGGTTCGAACGAAATTCTCCTTCCTTTCCCTGTCTTTTCATGGCTCCTACTACGTGGCCATCCACAATAAATGCACGGATATCTGCTCCACCTGCTTCCTTGATAAATTCCTGTACGATCACCCGCGCCTGCAATCCGTTAAAGGCTTCAATAACAGATTCGGCTGCGTTCTTGGTTTCGGCCAGGACTACTCCAAGACCCTGGGTTCCTTCCAGGAGTTTAATAATCAATGGCGCCCCGCCAACATGGTCAATGACCTCACCAACATCCTTTGAGTAATTGGTAAAAACGGTTTTAGGAAGGCCCAGTCTTGCCCGGGACAGTACCTGTAAACTCCTTAACTTGTCCCGGCTTCTCACCAGAGATTGAGATTCTGTGGTTGAGAAAACCCCCATCATTTCAAACTGGCGTACTACCGCGGTACCATAAAAGGTCACAGAAGCTCCAATTCTTGGAATAACGGCATCGGCATCTTCAATATGCCGGCCTTTATAATAGATGCTGGGATGTTTCTTTTCTATAATAAGGTCACACTTGAGAGGATCAATGACTTCTACATCATGATGCCTTTTTTTTGCTGCCTCAATGAGACGCTGGGTGGAATAGAGGCTACTATTCCTGGATAAGATCTTAATGTTCATTCTTCTTTTTCTTATAAGAAAGATCGTAATGTTCTGTATCAACTACGAACTTGCGGGTGATAAACCTGCGGCCCAAAAGTACAGGAAATCTCATTTCCTGCCGCGCAGATAATGAGAGAGAAATTTTTCTTGTTTTTCCAAACATGGTAATGGTTGTTTGGATCTGATATCTCTTTTGAACAATTCCATTACTGCTCTTGACAAAAACTATATCGTAATCTGTAAATTTGAACATCCTGCCGTTGTACAGCGGGTGTTCATCATCCAAAAAAGTGCATTTTAGCACTCCTTTTTCTTCAACAATGTGATCGCAGTGGATGGAGGAGGTGTAGGCGCCGGTATCGACTTTAACCGCAATGTCTTCGAGGTGCAGATTGGGGAAATCTGCCTTGTCAAAACGGCCAATGGTAATTTTTTCCATATTTGCAAGGTACTAAAAGCAGATTTTTAAAATCTTAAGTATTTCTGAAAAATATTCTTCCTCAGCTTCAGGAGGTTATTCTGTGAATATTGTCTCACTTGACATATGTTTTTCCGGAGCAATTTGCAGGATCTGCAGCAGCCGGTGCCATCGTTTCCTGAAGCAATTGAGAATTGTCGGAAAAAAGAAAACCTGTCCGTTTCCTGAAATATCCCTTTTCGGAAATTAGTTAAAATTTAACATTTTAGAAGGAGCAGGTTTCTGCCTTCATCCATTAATATTTTACCTTTGAGCTAATGGAGGAAAGCAAACTGGAGCTGCAGATCAAAACGCTTCCGGAGAACCCGGGAGTCTACCAATACTTTGATAAGAACGGAAGGATCCTTTACGTAGGCAAAGCCAAAAACCTCAAAAAAAGGGTAGCTTCTTACTTCAATAAGAACAATGACAGCCATCGCATACGGGTGATGGTAAAAAAGATCCACGAGATAAGGCATATTGTGGTTTCTTCGGAAACCGATGCGCTTTTACTGGAGAACAACCTTATCAAAAAGCATCAGCCTCGCTTCAACGTGATGCTGAAGGATGATAAGACGTATCCCTGGATCTGTATCAAAAATGAACGTTTTCCCCGGGTCTTCCCAACGCGGAAACTGGTGAAGGATGGTAGTGAATATTACGGTCCTTATACCAGCTTTAAGACCATTCACACTTTAATGGATCTTATAAAAGGCCTTTATCCTTTACGTACCTGTAACTATGATCTTTCCGAAGAAAAGATTAGGAATGGTAAATATAAGGTGTGCCTCGAATATCATCTTGGGAACTGTTTGGGGCCTTGTGAAGGTTTGGAATGTGAAGCTGATTACATTCAAAAAATTGAGGCGATAAGGCAGATCGTAAAAGGGAATTTTAAAGATTCTCTCCAGCAGTTCAGGCAGCAAATGACAGAGCATGCCGAGAAAATGGAATTTGAGGAGGCCCAAAAGATCAAGACCAAAATTGACATTTTAGAGAATTACCAGGCGAAATCCACGGTAGTCAATCCAAAGATCAACAATGTGGATGTATTTTCTATAGTGAGTGATGAAGGTTACGGTTATGTCAACTTTTTGCAGTTGTCGCATGGGGCGATCATAAGATCGCATACCATTGAGATGAAAAAGAAGCTTGGTGAAAGCGATAAGGAACTGCTGGAGCTGGGGATTACCGAGATAAGGCAGCGTTTCAACTCGCTCACCCGGGAGATCTATGTTCCGTTTAAGGTCGAGGTGGGAGAGGAGCTTAAGGTGACTGTTCCAAAACTTGGTGACAAAAAACAAATTGTAGAACTCTCCACCCGAAATGCTAAATACTTTAGGCAGGAACGGTTTAAACAGATGAAGATCGTGGATCCAGACAGGCATGTCAACAGGGTGATGGCACAAATGAAGCAGGACCTGCGATTGCCGGAGGAGCCGCGGCATATTGAATGTTTTGACAACTCCAACATCCAGGGGAGCAATCCCGTGGCAGCCTGTGTGGTATTTAGAGATGGAAAACCCAGCAAAAAAGATTACCGGAAGTTCAATATTAAAACCGTCGAAGGACCCAATGATTTTGCTTCTATGGAAGAAGTAGTATTTAGGCGATACCGCAGGTTGCTGGAGGAAGGGGAACCTTTGCCGCAGTTGATCATTGTTGATGGTGGAAAAGGCCAGCTATCTTCGGGTGTAAAGGCGCTGGAAACTTTGGGCCTTCGGGGGAAGATCGCTATTATAGGTATTGCTAAACGACTTGAGGAGATCTTTTACCCCGGAGATTCTATTCCGCTGTACCTGGACAAAAAATCTGAAACTTTAAAGATCATTCAGCATTTAAGGAATGAAGCCCATCGTTTTGGCATCACCTTTCACCGGCAAAAGCGCAGCAGTGTCGCTTTGAATACTGAACTGGAGGAAATTCCGGGAATAGGGGAAAAAACGGTGGTGGAACTGCTAACAAATTTCAGGTCTTTAAAAAGAGTTAAGGAAGCTTCTCTGGAAAGCTTATCTTCGGTAATAGGAAAGTCCAAGGCTTCTATTATTTTTAACCACTACCATCCCCAAAATGCTTAAAAAGATCCTCCTTATTTTCCTCTTTTTGACTACCCTGTCGGCTTTTTCACAGGAGGAGGACCCTAAGGTGGGATTAGTTCTAAGCGGAGGTGGCGCTAAGGGTTTAGCACATATTGGAGTTTTAAAAGTCCTGGATGAAGCAGGGGTTAGGGTGGATTATATAGGAGGGACGAGTATGGGTGCCATTGTGGGTGCACTTTATGCTGCAGGATATACTGCACACCAGCTGGACAGCATATTTCAGGAAACAAACTTTAATATTCTTATTCAGGATGAGTTGCCTCGGGGGGCAAAGACCTTTTATGAGAAAAGGGATTCAGAAAGATATGCAATCACTTTGCCCTTTGACAATTTGAAAATCTCATTTCCGTCTGCTCTTTCGCGGGGGCAAAACATCTATAACCTGATGTCTAAATTGACGCTGCACCTCCAGGAGCAGCAGGATTTTAGCGAAATGCCTATTCCGTTTTTTGCTGTAGCGACCGATGTTGAAACCGGGGAAGAGGTGATCCTTGACAGCGGCCATCTTCCGCAGGCGATATCGGCCAGTGCGGCTATACCAAGTTTATTTAATCCCGTGATGATAGATGGGCGGCTCCTTATTGACGGCGGAGTTGTGAACAATTATCCTGTAGAAGAACTCCGAAAAAGGGGAGCAGAATTGATCATAGGAGTCGATGTGCAGGATTCTCTTGTGGAAAGAGATGAGCTAAAGTCGGTTTTTGAGATCCTTACCCAGGTAAGTAACTTTCGCACCATTGCCGATATGACCGAAAAAATAGGGAAAACTGACGTTTTTATAAAGCCGAACATAAAGGATTTTTCGGTATTGTCCTTCGAAAAAGGTGCCGAAATCATTGAAAGTGGAGAAAAGGCAGCGCGCTCACAAATAGAAAAACTAGAGGAAATTGCTGCGAGGCAAACCTATGATCCCAAACAGGTAAATTTAAAACCGGGTGTGGATTCTCTTTCTATTGCCAGTGTACGTATAGAGGGGAATAATTCCTATCCCCGGGCCTATGTTTTGGGAAAGTTAAAACTGCAGTTTCCTGCCACAGTAACTTATAAAGACCTTAGCCTTGGGATCAATAACCTTTCGGCGACTAAGAATTTTAACAGAATCAATTACAGGCTGGTGCCTCTCAACGAAGGTTACGTGCTGGTGTTACAACTGGAGGAAAATCCCAATAAGACTTTATTGAGATTGGGGCTGCACTATGACAATGTTTTTTTAAGTGCGGCTTTGGTCAATCTTACTCACAAAAGATTGTTGTTTGCCAATGATGTAACTTCTCTTGATGTTGCACTTGGTGATAATTTTAGGTATAACTTCAATTATTATATTGATAAAGGGTTTTATTGGAGTGTTGGAATCAGGTCACGGTTCAATAGCTTTAGTGAGGGAGTAGCATTCGACTTTGCTACAGAAAATGCCAACCTTGAGCTTTTGGGTATAAATCAGCTTGAGATTGATTATGAAGATTTCACTAATCAATTGTATGTAGAAACCCTTTTTAAACAAGTATTTTCTTTTGGGATAGGTTTGGAGCACAAATATCTGAAAATAACCTCCGAAACCATTAGGACGCCAACACCAGATCGCCCGGAAACAGGAGTATTTGAAAAAAGTTCTTATTACGGCAGCTTCGGAAATCTCACCCTCGACAACCGTGATTATAAATATTTCCCAACCAAAGGAGTCTACTTTGACGGGGATTTTCACTGGTACCTGTTATCTTCAGATCTTCATGAGGATTTTGAACCCTTTTCAATCGCTAAAGGAGAATTAGGTTATAATTTTTCTCCGTTTGAAAAACTAACTACCAGAATATCTTCTGAAGCAGGTTTTAGAATAGGCAGCCGGCAGAATAATATCTTCGATTTTTTTCTTGGAGGGTATGGGAATGATTTTATAAATAATTTTACAGCTTTTTATGGATATCCTTACATCTCCCTGTCGGGAGACAGTTTTATAAAAGGACTGGTGGAGCTGGATTATCGGTTTCTTGGGCAGAATCACCTTCTGCTGGGCGCCAACTTTGCCAATGTGGGAAATGAGCTTTTCAATGATGGAAACTGGTTTTCATGGCCAGATTATTCGGGTTATGCACTAGGCTACGGGCTGGAGACATTTCTGGGCCCGGTGGAAATAAAGTATTCCATATCTCCGGAACTTGAAGAAAGTCAGTGGTATTTTAGTTTAGGTTTCTGGTTTTAGGGCTCTCTTAACTGGTTTTCCCATAAAAATTAGTGATATTTGTGTTTAGTCCTTTAAAAAGGATAAACAACGAAAACGTTTTCATTAAAAGATCTAAAAATGCCTTTTTACCACACTCTCGGAAAAATACCGCATAAAAGACATACCATCTTTAGGAAACCTGATGGCAGCCTCTATTATGAGCAACTCTTTGGGACCATTGGTTTCGACGGAATGTATTCAAACATATACCACGAACAGCGGCCTACTCAGGTCAAGGAGATCAAAGACAGCTATGATGTGAGGCCTAAAATAGCTACTGAAAAAAATATTCAGTCCTATCGTCTCAAAGGTTTTCAGATCAAACCCGAAACCGATTACCTGAAGAGCCGAAAAGTGGTTTTGACAAATTCTGATGTGGATATCACCCTGGCGGCCCCTCAAAGATCTACTGAAGATTACTTCTACAAAAATGCAGATTCAGATGAGCTGTTGTTTATCCACAAGGGAAGCGGTAAGCTGCGAACTCACCTGGGAAATATAGATTTCAAATATGGGGACTATTTGATGATCCCACGTGGAACTATCTATAAACTGGATTTTAATGATGAGAACAACCGCTTATTTATTGTGGAGTCCCGCCGGCCAATATATACACCAAAAAGATATCGCAACTATTTTGGTCAGCTGTTGGAACATTCCCCGTTTTGTGAACGGGATATACGCCGGCCATATGAGTTGGAGACAAATAACGAGAATGGGGAGTTTTTAATTAAAATTAAAAAGCAGGGAAAGATCTTTGATATGGTATATGCCTCCCATCCTTTTGATGTAGTTGGCTATGATGGGTATAATTATCCCTATGCATTCTCAATACATGATTTTGAACCCATTACAGGCCGAATTCATCAGCCGCCACCGGTGCATCAAACTTTTGAAACAGATGCTTTTGTAGTATGTTCCTTCGTGCCGAGGTTGTATGATTATCATCCCGAGAGTATTCCGGCGCCATACAATCACAGTAATATTGACAGCGATGAGGTGCTTTATTATGTGGATGGCGATTTTATGAGCCGTAATGATATTGAAGAAGGACATATTTCCCTTCATCCGGCCGGTATTCCTCACGGTCCGCATCCAGGGGCAGCAGAAAGAAGTATAGGAAAAACAAAAACAGATGAATTAGCAGTTATGGTAGATACCTTCAAGCCTCTAATGGTCACTAAGGATGCCATGGATATTGCCGATGGTGCCTACTACAAGTCTTGGCTTGATCATTAATAAATAATTTCCGAAATGTTATTTTCCGAAAACTTAAATATTAAACTTATAACAGAACAGGGTTCAATTAAAAAATGAAATTATGTCTACAGAAAACACTACAGAAATAAAGAAGACTGTACCTCAAGCAGAAGATTTTCTTCCGTTGTTAGGTACAGATTATGTTGAATTATATGTGGGAAACGCCAAACAGGCCGCTTTTTATTACCAGCAGGCGTGGGGATTTCAACCCGTAGCCTATTCGGGATTAGAATCGGGAAGTAAAGACAGAGTTTCTTATGTGCTTCAACAGGGAAAAATAAGATTGGTGCTTACCAGTCCTTTACAGCCCGGAGGAGAAATCAATGAACATATCAATAAACACGGTGACGGGGTAAAGGTTGTCGCTTTATGGGTTGACGATGCCCGCAAAAGCTACGAGGAGACCACAAAGAGAGGGGCAAAATCATATCTTGAGCCAAGGGAGGTGAGCGATAAGCACGGGCATGTTGTTCTCTCAGGAATTCATACTTATGGAGAGACAGTGCATATTTTTGTGGAAAGGAAAAATTATTCGGGTCCATTCCTTCCCGGGTTTAAGGAATACAAGCCCAATTTTAAGGTGAAGGATGTGGGATTGAAGTATATCGACCATATGGTAGGTAATGTTGGTTGGAATGAGATGAACAAGTGGTGTGAATTCTACGCAAAAGTAATGGGCTTTGCGCAACTGGTGTCCTTTGATGACAATGATATCTCTACAGATTATACCGCCCTTATGAGTAAGGTGATGAGCAATGGCAACGGAAGGATCAAATTTCCTATTAATGAACCTGCTGAAGGGAAGAAAAAATCCCAGATCGAGGAATATATAGACTTTTACAATGGTGCCGGTGTTCAACATATCGCTGTAGCTACAGATAATATTATAGAAACCGTAACTGCTTTACGCGACCGTGGAGTGGAATTTCTTTCTGTTCCAGAGGCTTATTATGATGATGTGCTTGACAGGGTGGGAGAAATTGATGAAAAACTGGAGCCGCTTAAGGACCTGGGTGTGTTAATAGATCGTGATGATGAGGGTTATCTTTTACAGATATTCACAAAGCCTGTATTAGACCGACCCACAATGTTCTTTGAAATTATCCAGCGAAAAGGTGCACAATCCTTTGGAAAAGGTAATTTTAAAGCCCTTTTTGAGGCCATTGAGAGAGAGCAAACATTGCGGGGAACACTGTAATTTTAAATGGTTTATTGAAATAATAACAAATTGAAGCTTAAAATCATATCATTCTAAAGTGTGTTTAGTTAAAGTAGATTTTTGTGTTGCTAAAACAGAATTTATGGAAGACTTTTGCACCGCAATTTTGGAGTGGTTACCAGGATTGGAAAAAAAATTATTTTTTTTTCATAATTTAAGTTTTAGTTGGTTATAAGATTAAAACCCCGTCAATCTATTGATGGGGTTTTTGCGTTTTAATACCTTTGGAATAGAAATTGTAATTGTAAGCCAAAGTTGTAATACCTACTTATATATGAAAAAATTATTAGCAGTTATAATTTCCCTTATCTCCCTTAATGTCACTGCTCAATCCCACCAGGCTTTTCAAGATGGAGAATGGTTTAGATTCAGGGTTCACTATGGATTAATGAATGCAGGTTTTGCAACCCTCGAAGTGGATGAAACTACTTTTAAAAATCAGCCCGTTTATCATATAGTGGGTAAAGGAAAATCGTCGGGGCTGGTACACCTTGTTTTTAAAGTTAACGACAACTATGAAACCTTTATGCACCAAACAAACGGGAAGCCCCTCCGGTTCATTAGGCAAATCGATGAAGGTGGTCATACCAGAGATCTTTTAGTGGATTTTGATCATAAAAATGGGAAAGCTCATGTTTTTAACCGTAAACACAATGAGCGAAATGCCTATGATATTCCACCCAATGTTCAGGATATGATTTCTTCTTTTTATTATTTAAGGAATAATCTTGATGTGGCGAATCTTCAACCTGGAGAAATGCATGGCATCAAAATGTTCATTGATGATGAGAATTTTGATTTCCAGTTAAAATTCCTTGGGAGGGAGGTTGTAAAAACAAAATTGGGTAATATTGCGGCATTAAAATTCCAACCCTACGTTCTTGCAGGAAGGGTTTTCAAGGAGAAAGAGGGATTAACTATATGGGTGAGTGATGACAAGAATCGCATGCCGCTAAAGATCAAAGCCGATTTAGCAGTAGGTTCTTTGGATGCAGATATTGATGCTTTTAAAGGTTTAAAACATCCTCTCAATATTATAATGGATTAAAATGGAAGGAATACAACCCGAGATAGCCAAAAAGGTGCGGCAGCTGGAAGAAAAGTTTAGAAATTCCGGTCAGGACCTTGGCTCCTATCTTGATGGTCTCCTGTATGATAAATATTTAACCTATTGGGATTATATTAATCTCGACATTTTATTGAGTCTCCAGCACACAAAAACCCATTTTCCCGACGAAGAGATCTTTATAGGTTATCACCAGATCACCGAACTTTACTTTAAGCTTATCCTCCATGAGCAAAAACAACTGGTGGAAGAAGAATCTCTTACTGCTGAATTTTTTGTTCAAAAGCTTAACAGGATCATCAGGTACTTCAGGATCCAAACGAATTCCTTTGATGTTATGATCCGCGGAATGGAGCGGGATCAATTTCTGAAATTCAGAATGGCATTGCTTCCGGCAAGTGGATTTCAATCGGGGCAGTTCAGGATGATCGAGATACATGCCACTCCTTTGCACAACCTCGTGCATCACGCCGACAGGGAAACCTTCCGAAGTAATCAAAACCTGGAAGAGGTATATCAAAATATTTACTGGAAAAGAGGAGGGATTAGCACAGATACCGGTGAAAAGACTCTTACGCTGAGGCAGTTTGAAGAAAAGTATGATGAGATCTTTTTGAGGCTGGCTAAAAAACTTCAGGGGAAGACTTTACTGGAGCTATATAATTCACTTCCGGAAGGTGAAAAGAACAATAAAGAACTAATTGAAGCGTTGCGTAACCTGGATGTTGCAGTCAATGTGAATTGGTTGCTCGTGCATATAGGGGCGGCACAAAGATATTTAATGCTGAAGAAAGGTGCTGTAAAAGCTACAGGTGGAACCAATTGGAGAGAATTTTTACCGCCTAGTTTTCAAAGAATTACATTTTTTCCTGAACTTTGGAGTACCGAAGAAATGAAAGATTGGGGAAAGCAATGGGTTGAAGAAATGATAACACAATAAAAAATATAAAGAGTGAAGAAGTTTAGTTACCTGCTAATGTTGATGATGGCTTTAACGGCCTGCAATGACCAGCCGAAAAATGAGGAAATAGCCGATAACACTAAAACAGAAAAACCTGAACCTGCAATAATCAGTGAATACGGGTTTATTTTGAATGATTATGAAGTTGTTAGAGACACCATTCGCAATGGCGACAGTTTTGGGGTGATCCTTGGGACTCATGGGGTAAAGCCGAACAAGATCTTTGAAATTGTGAATAAAGTTCGTGACACTTTAAATCCCCGACGAATTGTAGTAGGAAAACCTTATGTTATTTTAAAGGGAAGGGATTCTGCACAAACGCCAAAAGCCTTTATCTATGAGAATGACCTGGTGAATTATACCGTTGTTGATCTAAGAGATAGTATTAGCGCCTATACTGCAAAGAAACCTGTAACCATAACAAAGAAGACTGTTGCAGGTTTGATCAACTCCAGCCTTTCAGAAGCAATGGAAGATGCAGGGCTTAACTACCTGCTGGCTCATGAGATGAGCAATATTTATCAGTGGAGCATTGATTTCTTCAGGCTCCAAAAAGGGGATAGATTTAAGCTGGTTTATAACGAGAAGTACATTAACGATACTATCTATGCCGGGATCGAAAATATAGAAGCAGCGGTTTTTTACCATGAGGAAAAACCCTATTATGCTTTCAATTTTATGGTGGATTCTGTAGCCGGCAGCAGAGATTATTATGACGAAAAAGCAAGACCTTTACAAAGCTTTTTTCTAAAAGCTCCTCTAGATTTTTTCAGGATCTCATCCCGCTTTAGCCCCAACAGGTTTCATCCGGTTCAAAAGCGCTGGAAAGCTCATAAAGGCACCGATTATGCTGCAGCACACGGAACTCCTATTAAAAGTACTGCAAATGGGGTAGTGATCGCTGCTTCCTACACAGCCGGAAATGGCAATTATGTGAAGATCAAACATAACGACACTTATACCACGCAATATCTCCATATGTCAAAACGTGCTGTAAGGCAGGGGGAACGGGTAAAGCAGGGTGAAGTAATTGGCTATGTGGGAAGTACAGGGCTTGCAACGGGACCACACGTGTGCTATCGTTTCTGGAAAAATGGAGTGCAGGTGGATCCTCTCAGGCAGAACCTGCCTTCAGCCGAACCTATTGAAGACAAATATATTCCGTCCTATTTTGCTGCAATCGAGCCATTGAAGAATGAATTGGGACAAATAGAATTCAAAGAATCCATTTAAAAAATGACAAATACCAACCCGACCCATACTGAAAGCTGGAAGAAATTACAGGAGCATTTCAGCAAAATAAAGAATCTTGATCTAAAGCAGGAATTTAACAAAGATCCCAGCCGTGCGGAAAAATTTACTCTTACCTGGGAAGATCTTTATGTAGATTACAGCAAAAACTTTATCACTGCTGAAACCAGGGATCTGCTGGTGCAGCTTGCTGAAGAAGCAGGATTAAAAGAGGCTATAAATTCCCTTTTTGAAGGGGAAACAATCAATAGGACCGAAGGTCGTGCTGTACTTCATACCGCTTTAAGGGAAGAGCAGGATGCAGTAGTTAAAGTTGACGGCGAAAACGTAATGCCCGAAGTTTTTGAGGTAAAGGAGAAGATCAAGAGCTTCTGCTATTCGGTAATTACAGGAGCAAAAAAGGGATTCACAGGCAAAGCTTTTACCGATGTGGTGAACATTGGAATTGGCGGATCGGATCTTGGTCCTGTAATGGTGGCCGAAGCTTTGGAAAATTATAAAAACCACCTGAAGATCCACTTCGTATCAAACGTTGATGGAGATCACGTGCAGGAAGTGATCAAGGACCTAAATCCTGAAACGACTCTATTTGTTATTGTTTCCAAATCCTTTTCTACCCAGGAAACACTTACCAATTCTACTACGATAAGAAAATGGTTTACAAAGAAAGCGCCGGCAGATGCCGTTGCTAAGCATTTCATCGCGGTGTCCAGCAATGTAAAAGCTGTTGAAGACTTCGGAATTGAAACCGAAAACATTTTCCCAATGTGGGACTGGGTTGGTGGCCGCTTTTCTCTTTGGAGTGCTGTGGGATTGTCGATTGCTCTTGCAGTAGGATATAATAATTTCGAAGCTTTGCTTGAAGGTGCCCGTAAAATGGACAGGCACTTTAAGGAGACTCCTTTTGATCAAAATATCCCTGTGCAGCTGGCGCTGCTTACCGTTTGGTATAACAACTTTTTTAAAGCTGAAACTCAGGCCATCATTCCTTATACTCAGTACCTTCACAGATTTCCTGCTTATTTGCAACAGGCGATCATGGAGAGTAACGGGAAAGGTGTAGATCGTGAGGGTAATGATGTTTCCTATCAAACAGGGAATATCGTATGGGGGGAGCCGGGAACAAATTCACAGCATGCTTTTTTCCAGTTGATCCACCAGGGAACCAAGTTAATTCCCGCCGATTTTATCGGTTTCAGGAAATCCTTGCATAATGAACTGGATCATCATAACAAGTTAATGGCCAACTTTTTTGCCCAGACAGAGGCACTTTTGCAGGGTAAATCTTCTCAAGAAGTAAGGCAGGAACTGGAATCCAAAAATATGGCAGCTTCAGCAATAGAAAAGCTGCTGCCATTTAAAGTCTTCAAGGGTAATCATCCTACCACCACGCTTCTCATTGATAAGCTTACTCCCGAAAGTTTTGGAAAACTTATTGCGCTTTACGAGCATCAGATCTTTGTGCAGGGAATTATCTGGAACATATACAGTTATGATCAATGGGGTGTTGAACTGGGCAAACAACTGGCAACATCAATTCTAAAGGAATTAGAAAAGAAAGAGGTGGGAAGTCATGATTCTTCAACTCAAAACCTGTTAAAATATTATCTTCAACAGTAACAGTTCGTTAGCTTTTCTTAATATTGTAGAACAACCTTCTGTGCTTCAGAGGGTTGTTTCGTTTTAGGATTGTTGAAAAGGTTTTATCTTTTGTGAAAAATTCTTAACCTTAAGTTAAAGGATATTTTTAAAGAAAGTTGTTCTTTTGCAGCAACTTTTTAAACACAAACTAACAAATTAAACAATGAGGAAATTTTTAGCATTAGCGTTTTTTTTAACGTCGGCTACTATTTTTGCACAAGGCGTTGTAACCGGAACGGTCATCGATGCTGACATGGAAGCCCCTTTACCTGGAGCTAACGTGCGGGTTGAGGGAACTTCAACAGGGACTGTTACCGATTTTGGCGGTCTTTTTAGCCTGAAAGTTGATAAAGCCAGTGGCTTTATCGAAATTAGCTATGTTGGATTTGAGACCCAAAGAGTACCTTTTTCTGTAACAAATGGTCAAACGCTCGACCTGGGAAGAATACTTCTAAATCCCGATGCAGATGCTCTGGAAGAAGTTATTGTAACCACCTATTCAATAGCTATAGACCGTAAGACTCCGGTGGCAGTTTCTACTATAAGAGCAGAAGAGATTGAAACCCAGTTAGGAAACCAGGAATTTCCTGAGATCCTGAAATCTACTCCTGGGGTTTATGCAACTAAAGGAGGTGGAGGTTTTGGGGATTCTGAGATTCGCTTAAGAGGTTTCGAGTCTGAAAACATCGCTGTGCTTATTAATGGAATTCCTGTAAATGACATGGAAAATGGTCGTGTTTACTGGAGTAACTGGGCAGGTCTTTCAGATGTTACAAGATTTATGCAGGTGCAAAGAGGCCTTGGAGCGTCAAAAGTGGCTGTGCCTTCTATTGGGGGTACTATTAACATAGTTACCAGAACAACAGATGCCGAAGAAGGCGGAAGTGCTTTTTACTCATTGGGTAACGACGGTTACCAAAAAATTTCTGCAACTGTATCGACAGGAAAATTGGATAACGGTTGGGCTGCAACTGTTTCTGGCGCCAGAACTGTTGGAGATGGTTACGTAGATGGAACTGAGTTTAGTGGGTTCTCTTACTTCATTAACATCGCCAAAGATTTTAATGAAGATCATCAACTATCTTTCACTGCTTTTGGAGCTCAACAAAGACATGGTCAGCGTCAAAACGCTTTGCCAATGGAGATTTACAGACTTAGTGAAAGAGGTACTCGTTTTAACCAGGATTGGGGTTATAGAAATGGGGATGTTCTTCATGTTGAGGATAACTTTTACCATAAGCCGCAAATGTCTCTAAATCACTACTGGGATATTTCTGAAAGTACACAATTATCAACCTCTGCCTATGCCTCCTTTGGGTCCGGAGGTGGTGGTGGCTTCGGTGGAGTCAACAAATTTGGTCTTGGTACACCTGCCAATCCTTCACCCTACCGTGATGGATATCTACAACCGGTTAATTTCGATCCTATTGTAGAGGAGAATATTGAGCGAGGTGCGCTTGGATCTGAAACTTATTTAAGAGCTTCAAGAAACGATCACCAGTGGTATGGTGTTCTTTCTACCCTCTCTTCGCAGATACATCCAGACATAGAGTTCACAGGAGGTGTCGATTTTAGATATTATGAGGGAGAACATTTCACTGAAGTTACAGATCTTTTAGGAGGTTCTTACGTTCTTGACAGAGCTAACGTGAATAATCCCCTAAATGCTGCAGGAGTTGATGATAAAATAAGTTATCATGATATCGGAACAGTTTTATGGGAAGGCGTTTTTGCCCAGGCAGAATATTCCAAGAATGACCTCTCGGCTTTTCTTACTGTTGCAGCGTCCAATACCTCCTATAAGAGAGAGGATTTTTTCAACTACCTCGATTCAGATCCTGAACAGGAGACAGATTTCGAACACTTTTTTGGGTATAGTGCGAAAGGTGGTGCTAACTTCAACCTCGATAGCAACAATAACATTTTTGCAAACATAGGTTATTTCGAAAAGGCCCCATTTTCTAATGCTGTTTTTCTTAATTTTAGGAATGATGTCAACGAAGATGCTGAAAACCAAAAGATTTTTAGTGCAGAACTCGGCTATGGTTACCGCAGTGCAGATTTCAGGGTTGACTTGAACGTGTATCGTACAGAATGGAACGATAAAACATTCGTACAAAGATTCCAGCAACCGGACGGGACAACCTCATCTGCTAACATCCTTGGTCTGGATGCGCTTCACCAGGGTGTGGAACTCGAAGTTAGCTATCGTCCTTTCCAGAAACTTACTTTAACCGGAATGGCTTCTGTGGGAGACTGGACCTGGAAAAATGATATCACAGATGTCAATATCTTCAATGAGAACCAGGAAATTGTGAGAACTATTAACCTTTATGTTGAAGACCTTAAAGTTGGGGGATCTGCACAGACGACTTTCGCCGCAGGAGCCGATTACGAATTCTGGGAAGGGACAAGATTAAGAGTTGACTGGAATTACTATGACGACTTATACGCTGAGTTTGAGCCTGAAACGAGAAGTACCAGAGAACTTGGACAGTCCTGGGAATTACCCGAATTTGGATTGTTTGATGTTGGTTTAACTCATAGGTTCGATTTTGGAGATTTTGAAGCCATGTTGATAGGAAACATAAATAACGTACTTGATACTGAATATATTTCTATTGCCCGTGGCGGGATTAACGACGGCGTATTCTATGGTTTTGGTAGAACCTTTAACGTTGGAGCAAAAATTAATTTCTAAAAAAAATGAAAATGAAAAATTCAATTTATTTACTAATGATGTTCCTTGGTGTGGCTATTACAGGTTGTGAGCCAATGGAAGACATTCATGAAGATTTAGACGCACGTCTGGACGCACGTTCTATTGAAGGTATGACTGAATATACGCTTACCGACGATGATTATGACTTTCTTGATCTACAGTTTGGAAATTTCAGTTCCCTGGAAGAGGCAGGTAATCTAATACCTCAGCTACTTTCAGATAAATTTCCTGTTTGGGGTGAAGGTTCTCTTGCACAGGTAACCTTTGACCTTTATGCACCAATTAATCCTGAAGAATATACTGTTGTTGATGCAGATTATGAGGCTATGGGTCTTGATGTGAACTACTTTACAACCAGCTCACAAATTACCAGCTTCCTTCGTTCTCATTTTCCGCAGGTTAATACTAATGATTATGTGGAGCTTACCTATAGAACGATTGCGGTCGAAATGGAGTATGACGTTACTAATGATGACTTTGACCTAATTGGAGAAGCTCTTGGAGAAATTTACCCTGAACCTGCCTCAAGTGCTGCACAATACAACAATTTCGACAGGAGAGAAGGAAGAGATGCTTACTGGAGCAATGAAATGATCCTTGATGCTATAAACGTAGTTTTAAGTGAGAATTTCCCCGATATGGAAGGTCAAACTTACGAAGTGAGCTACAGAATTTATGACGGTAGCCCTGGTACCGAAACTATGGACGTAAGGTTCGACGGCAGTAAATATGTTATGATTGGTGGAACAGCTTATGCTTTTAACAATGACGATTATGACCTGGTAGGAACAGAGTTGGGTGATGATTATCCTGGTCCTACCGGTAATGCAGCCCAGTTTAATAGCTTTGACGTAAGATCTACAAGTGGTAATTACTGGAGTGAGGAAATGCTTCTTGAGGCAATCAATGTGGTGCTAATGGATAGATTCCCTTCTGCCACCGAAGGTGCACAATATGATGTTACTTATGCTGCCTACAGTGGTTCTGTGAATCCGGTTATTGAATCTGTAATCCTTACAAATGGTGAGTACGTTATTGATGAAACTGCTACGGTATCAACTGTAATGGAAACAGCAGTATTCGCATATGGTGATGGTAGATGGATGATGCCCCTTGAATTGCCTGCAAATGTCTACACTGAGCAATTTGGACAAAGGTTTGGAAACTTAAGCAGTGAATCTGATGCCGGTTTCTATATTGGTAGATATTTGGAGCCGCTTTACCCATATGCTCAGCAGGGAGATTTCATTGCTGTAGAATATCAGTTCTACAATGGCTCGGCTACGGTTGATCGTTTTGCCAGCTTCATTTATGACGAAGAAGAAAGAGAATGGAATTTTATTCCGAGTGTCATAGAGCAAACTCTTCAGTTTGGACATGAAGGTACAGGATGGGTAGTTGACAACACTATTGTTTACTCTTTGGCTGCCTCAGATTATGACTTTATTAGTGAACAACTAACAGAGGAGTACCCGGACCCAGCATGGAGTGCCGGTAATTACAATAATTTCGATAGAAGAGCGGGTAATGTGAACCAGTGGACAGATGCTATGTTACTGGAAGCGTTCAATATCCTTCTAAACCAGAAAATTGCACCAAATGCACAGGAAGGTCAAAAATATCTTCTTAGTTTCGCCATTTACAATGGTACAAATACAATCGAACAAATGCACCTTATAAAACAAAACGGGGCTTGGGTTCCGGTAGAATAATTAAATCCAACATTTATATGCCAAAACCTCTTAACTTTAAAGCTAAGAGGTTTTGGTGCTTTAACTTCCGGTTAATTGACCGGTCAAAAATTATAATAATGAAGAAGTGTTTGTTTTTTATGGCTGCTCTGCTGACATTTGGCTGTAGTACAGATGATGACGGAGGTGCTACACCACCTGTAGGAACCGAAATAAACTTACCTATAGCTGTGGATGACGAATTGACAACGACAGAAAATTCGCCGTTGACCTTTAGTGGTTTACTCGATAATGATACCGTATTTGAATTTGCAAGAATTTCTTCTTTTGATTCGGAAACAACACAGGGTGGAAAAGTAGTTGACAACCGCGACGGAACCTACACCTATACGCCTCCCACAGATTTTATGGGAGAAGATACCTTTGAATACACCATGTGTGACAACGCCACTCCCAGAAACTGTTCAACGGCTACAGTTACAGTAGATGTCACGGCTGCCTCTCCTGTTGCCGTTGATGATGCTTTTGACACAGAAGAAGAAAAAGTGCTCCTTATTACTAGCCATTTGGAGAATGATGATCTTGCAGACGATGCTGTGATTACTTCTGTAGGAGCCGAAGGAACAAATGGAACTATAGAGCTTTTGGAAAATGGGAACATAAGGTACACACCTTCAAGTGGCTTTGCCGGTGAAGATTCTTTTACCTACACCATTTGTGATGACGACGAAACTCCAACCTGCGATACAGCAACCATTACTGTGACTGTTATTGATGAAGGTTCACCTGTAGCCGTGGATGATGAGGTTGTAATCAGCCTTGGGACTACAAGGTTACCCATCACGACTTTGTTAGATAATGATACTGTTATTGATGATGCTGTTATAACTTCGGTTGAAGCAAAAGGAACAGGAAGTGTAACAATAAATGATAATGGGGAAGTCATTTATAGCCCTCAGGCAGGATTTACTGGAAATGATACCTTCACCTATACAATTTGTGATGATGATACTCCAAATCCTAGCTGTTCTACTGCAACTGTAACTGTAAGTATCTTTGAAGCGGTCTCTTTTAATATTCCTGCGAATCTTGAGGGTTATTATAATGACTTTTTCTTTACAACAGATACAGAGTTTAATTTTTCACAGATCAGTGATCTTACAGTAGATTCTCATACTACCATACTTTCTTATGGGCAACGTCATGACTATTTATATGACGCAGATGCAAGTCTGGAAAATCCGGAGAATGTGGTTTTAATGTACTCGGGCGAAGAGCGCTACTGGAGAGAATATACTTCGGGGAATAATTCTTACTCTCCGCAGACCTTCAATACAGAACATATTTACCCTCAATCAAGGCTTTCTTCTGAATTAGCGGTGACAGATCTCCACCACCTCCGGGCTTCAGATGCAGACATAAATTCCCTGCGTCTCAATTATCCTTTTACAGAAGGCAGTGGGACTTATGGTCTCGTAGGAGGTGATGCCTGGTATCCCGGAGATGAATGGAAAGGTGATGTTGCCCGTATGGTGATGTATTTAAATATTAGATATGGAGAAACCTTTACCAAAGTAGGAAGTCTTGACCTGTTCCTTAAGTGGAATGCAGAAGATCCGGTTTCGGCCTTTGAGGTACAGAGAAATAACGTGATTGAGTCGGCACAGGGAAATAGAAATCCATTCATAGACAATCCTTATCTTGCAAACCTTATATGGGGTGGACCACAAGCAGAAAATAGATGGAACTAACTGCTGTAGCATAAAAAAAACCGCTCCTTTACCGGGGCGGTTTTTTTATGCAAAAAACATATCTTTACCCTAAAACCAACAATTATGTACGAAACAATTCAATTCATTCATTCCTGGTGGGCATATTTGGTCCTCCTGGTTCTAATTATATCAGTAATCCTTTCCCTTGTGGGGCTAACCAGCAAAAAAGACTATGGAGCGACCGATTTTAGGCTGGCGCTTTTTACCTTGATCGTTTCCCATATTCAGCTGCTTATTGGAATTGTACTATATTTTGTAGCGCCCTGGTTTAAGGCTTTTGGAGAAGTAGGTATGGGTGGTGTTATGAAAGATTCAACATTGCGTCTTTATCTGGTTGAACACCCACTGATCATGATAATTTCAGTGATCCTTATCACTGTGGGTTACTCTAAACATAAGAAGAAGCTTACCTCAAGACCAAAGTTCAAGACACTGGCGATATTTTATACCCTCGCCCTTATCTTTATGTTGTCCAGAATACCATGGAGTTCATGGTTCTAAAGGATTGTTCTAATTAAGAGAATATAGACCGGGAAATGGTCGCTGTAGCCTCCTGTGAAGCCCGTGCTGCCAAAACTACGGAATGGATATCCTTTATATTGCCCTTCCCGGGTGATCAAAAAAGGATCGTCAAAAATGAATGCCCTGAAAAATGATAATTTTTCAGGGTTTTTTTCTGTCAGGGATTTTGAGACAAGGATCTGGTCAAAGAGGTTCCATGTATCCCGATATGCCGAACTTCCTGCTCCGCTCCTGAAGATTGAAGCATAGGGATTGTAAAAATCCCTTATTTCCAATTTATCCCTATTGGATTTTGCTCCCAGAATTACAGAGAGGCTTTTATTAATTGGATCGTCATTAAAATCCCCCATAGCAATGATGTTTGCATAGGGATTAATCTTATAAAGAGAATCTGCAATTTTCCGGGTTAACCGCGCTGCATTTTCACGTTTATGGCTGCTTAGTTTCTCTCCCCCGCTTCGTGACGGCCAATGGTTTACCATCACATGTATTTCTTCTCCTTTTAAAAGTCCGGTGACTAGTAACTGATCTCTGGTAAAATCTCTTTTGGAAGGGATTTTAGGATCGTAAAGCACAAGTTCATGGCTGGACCAGTGTAAAGGGATAAAAAATGTCTTTTGATACAGTAAGGCAACATCTATACCTCTTTCATCGGGCGAATCAAAGTGAATGATGCCATAATTATAAGCTGCTAAAAGTGGTGTTTCTATCAGGTCCTCCAGGACCTGCCTGTTTTCAACTTCAGATACTCCCAGTAAGGCGGGAGGAGCATTGGTTTGTTCCCTGCCAATCTCGTGGATCGCAGAAGCCATGTTTTCCAACTTTTTTCTATACAGCTCTTCTGTCCATTTATCCTTTCCGGTTGGGGTGCGATCGTCATCAAAAATATTCGGATCATCGTGCGAGTCAAAAAGGTTTTCGAGATTGTAAAACGCAACACTCACCACCTCATAATCCCGCTTTTCCTGACCTAAAGCCAAATGGGAACTCCAGAGAATAGAACAAAAAAGGAGCAAAAAATATCTTTTTATAATCACCTGAATATTATTTAGTTAAATATGCTGCTGCACATATTAAATATAGAATAATTTTTATATTATTGCCGCCTTAAATGGCTCCCCGCTAGACTGTTATGAGTATAATTTCTTTCGGGAGGAAATTTCCTGTTTTTTTATTTTTTTCAGCCACTGCTTTCGGGCAGTCGGTTTCCGGAAAGATCGTCGATGAGCTTTCGGGTAAACCAGTTCCGGGGGTCGCCGTGCTCATTTCAGGAACTATCACTCAAAGGTATTCAGACGCTGAAGGAATTTTTAATATTTCTGAAGGCCTTCCTCAAGGGGAGGCGGTAATAACACTTTCCAAAAATTCTTTTTTTGACAAGCATTTTCCGGTAAGATTTGCTTCTGAACCTATAGATCTCGGATTGATCTTTCTGAAGCCCGACCTACCTGAAATGCAGCAGCAAAATAATATCATCAGCCTTGAAGATCATGAGCTGGACGAGGAAGACGGAAGTTTTGCAAATGTGGCCGGATTGCTGCAGGCATCAAAAGATGTTTTTCTCAATGCAGCCGCTTTTGATTTTAGTTCCACCTTTTTCCGGCCGCGTGGCTATGACAGTGAGTGGAGTAAAGTGCTCATTAACGGGGTAGAAATGAATAAGTTCTTTAATGGCAGACCCTTGTGGAGCAATTGGGGCGGACTTAACGATGTTCAGAGAAACCAGGTTTTTACAATGGGCACTTCCCCTTCAGAAGTTTCCTTTGGTGGACCCGCCGGCAATACGAATATCATCATGAGAGCTTCGCAATATGCACATGGCGGAAAGTTTTCCTATGCCGTTGCCAACCGTTCCTACACAGGCAGGGCTAAGGGCAGCTATCATAGCGGACTCCTTCCTTCCGGCTGGGCCTATTCTTTTTCGGTTGCAAGAAGATTTGCCGAAGAAAGCTTTATTGACGGAACATTATATGATGCAAATTCCTTTTTTGCTTCCGTAGAAAAGAAATTCAACGATAGCCATAGCCTAAACTTCACCGGATTTTATACTCCGAACCGCAGGGGCAAGAATTCTCCCAATACACAGGAGATCTATGAATTGCGTGGCAACAGTTATAATTCCTATTGGGGTTACCAGAATGGGGAGATAAGAAGCTCAAGAGTGAGGGAAGTGGAGGAGCCGGTTTTAATGTTCAATCATTACTGGAACATTAGTGAAAAACTAAAGCTTAATACAAATTTGGCTTTTCAATTTGGAAAGACAGGAAACAGCAGGATCGATTATGGCGGGAGCAGTATTTATACCGACAACGACGGGGAAACAATATTTATTGGCGGGGGCAGCAATCCAGATCCTGCTTACTACCAGAAACTCCCTTCTTACTTTCTCCGATTTCAGGATGATCCCGATTATCGATCGGCTTATCTGGCAGAACAGGATTTTATCCAGGACGGGCAGCTAAACTGGGAGAGTCTTTATCTTGCGAACCAAACATCTGCAGCCGCGGGTGGGAATGCAATCTATGCCCTTTATGAAGACAGGACAGATGATCAACAGCTTTCGGGAAATTCAATTTTCAGGTACAATTGGAGCAGCCGGGTCTCTCTAAATGGTGCGGTTCACCTAAGACATTTAAAAAGCGAAAATTTCGCTTCGGTTTTAGACCTTTTTGGAGCGCCTTATTTTTTGGATGTGGATGCATTTTCGACCGGGTCTTCCGCTCAAAATGATCTTCAGCAGCCTAACAGATTAGTAACCGGAAATGACATTTTTAAATACCATTATGAACTTACCGCCACCAATGGCGGTGGATTCCTTCAGGCAGAATTTAGCACCAAACGAGTGGACGGCTATATAGCAGGAGAGGCTTCAGGTACTTCTTACCAAAGGATTGGACTTTTTCAAAACGGGAACTTTCCTGATAATTCCCTTGGTGAAAGCAAAGAACAGATCTTTGGGAACTACGGAATTAAATCCGGAGTCACCTATAAGATCAACGGGAGACATCTACTTAATTTCAATGCAGCACATCTCACAAAGCCGCCCACTTTACGGAATTCTTTTTCAAATACCCGGCAAAACAATGATGTGGTAAGGAATCTGAAGAACGAACAGGTTCTTACAGTAGATGCAGGTTATATTGTTCGAACTCCGGTTGCCAGGGGAAGAATCACCGGCTTTTATGGCATTTTTGAAGATGCTACAGAGATCTCTTTTTATTACGCCGAGGGACTCTCGGGCGCAGGTAGGGATGCAACTACTGCTTTTGTACAGGAAGTGCTCACCGGTATTGATAAGAGGCATATGGGAGTAGAATTTGGACTGGAGGTGCCAATAACTTCTACTTTGAAGATAAAAACAGCAGGCTCTCTGGGAGAATATATTTACAGTTCCAATCCGGAGCTTTATTTAACTTCAGATGATTTTGCCGAAGTACGGGAGATAGGGACTTCCGGTATTAAAGACTACAGGCTTCCGGGTGGTCCGCAGCAGGCGGCACAGATTGGATTTGAATATAGGGATCCGGCTTACTGGTGGATTTCGGCATCGGCTAATTTCTTTTCCAAAGCTTTTGTAGATATCGCACCGCTTACCCGCACCAGAAATTTTTATACAGACAGGGACGGGCTACCGCTGCTGGCTTATGACGAAGCAACTGCTGCAAAAATGCTTCAGCAGGAAGAGTTTGACAGCTACATGCTGGTGAATATGGTAGGGGGAAAATCCTGGAGACTCAAAAACAGATTTGTTGGCGTTTTTGCCAGCCTTAACAATGTCCTCAATACCGAATATAAAACCGGCGGTTATGAACAGTCTCGTAATGTGAATTACACGCTCCTGAAAATTGATTTTGAAAGGGAAAAGCCTCTTTTTGCGCCTAAATACTGGTTTGGCCCGGGCACTACATACTATGCTCACATTTATTATAGATTCTGAAGATGAAGAAGATTTTACCATTTTTGAGCCTGCTGTTTCTTGCAGCCTGTTCTCCCGAAGAAGAATTTGCAATCCCTCAACAAGATCCTGCAACTGATTTATCCTCTATATTAAACGCAGATCTTAATGCGGTGCTGGGGCGTTACTACCAAAACCCTGAAGAGATTCTTACTTTCGATAAAGATCTTATTCTGGAAGCGTACGTGGTTTCCAGTGACGAGGCAGGAAATTTTTATAAAGAGCTGGTGGTACAGGATAAAAAAGAGGATCCCCTTGCGGGAATCATCATCAAACTGAACATGACCTCCTATTATCAGTTCTTTAATTTTGGAAGGAAGGTGCAGATCAATCTTAAAGGCCTTAGCCTCGGGAGTTCGCATGGAGTTCCGGCACTGGGAGTGGTTAATGGTAAAAATATTGAGAATATTCCGCAGTCAAGAATACCTTTCCACATCACAAGAACTTCCGAAGTCGCTCAAATCACGCCAAAGCTGATTCAGGCGGCCGACTTTTCTGACTGTTTGGAGAATCTTTATGTAAGGATCGGGAATGTACAGTTCAATAAGCTGCTTACCAATCCCGAAAATCCATTTACCTATGCTTCTCAGGACAACGATGAATTTGACGGAGAAAGGCTGGTGGAAAGCTGTACGGGAGATTTTCCATTCATTCTTAGTACCAGCACCTACGCAGATTTCAATATGCTGAAGCTGCCGCAGGGGTCAGGAAGTATTCAGGGGATTCTCACCCGGGATTACTATGATGATTTTTATACCATTTATCTCAATTCTCCTGCAGATGTGCAATTCAGCAGTTCGAACAGGTGTGATCCTAAAGAAGTCAACTGCGGAAAGGCATCAAAAATGGGAAATAAGATCTTGTTCGAAGATGATTTTATTTCCCAAAAGAATAACAAACCCGTTGCTGGAAAGGGATGGAAGAATATTGTTCAGGAAGGTTCCAAGCCCTGGGAGGCTTACACTGCAACCGGAGCCAATGCCTCTTTGGGCAGATCGGTGCGGATGAGGCCTGCAGGATCCGGGGATGTGAGAAGCATCAGCTGGTTAATTACCCCACAAATGAATTTTAATACAAACACAGGAGAAATCCTCAGCTTTAAAACGTCCACCAGTTTCGCAAACGGAAGCTTTATGGAAGTTCTTATCTCCACCGACTGGGATGGGACTGAAGAAAGTCTTCTAAGTGCCGAATGGCAGATCCTTTCTGCAGCATACATCGCGCAGAATAATGACTTTTTTGGAGACTGGTTCTCTTCAGGCCTTGTGGATCTTTCCTGTGTCGATGGAAAAGGATACATCGCCTTCAGGTACACCGGCAGTGATCTGGCCTATTACAATGGAGTTTATGAACTGGATGAAATAGTGGTCTCTGCAGATTGATTCCGCAGAAACCACTCTAAAATCAGTTTTCTGTCATGCCTTCCAGCTTGAGGAGAAAGGCATATTCCAAAGCTGTTTCCTTATAGCGCTCAAACCTTCCGGAGGCGCCACCATGACCCGCTTCCATGTTAGTATCCAGTAGGAGCAGATTGTCATCGGTTTTGTAATCTCTTAATTTGGCCACCCATTTTGCCGGTTCCCAGTACTGCACCTGCGAATCGAACAGCCCTGTGGTCACCAGCATGTGCGGATATTCCTGTGCAGTCACATTATCATATGGCGAATAAGACAACATATAGTCATAGCTGGCCTTGTTCTTGGGATTTCCCCACTCGTCAAACTCGTTGGTGGTAAGCGGGATGGTTTCATCCATCATCGTTGAAATCACATCCACAAAGGGAACTCCGGCGATCACCCCATTAAATTTTTCGGGAGCCATGTTTACTACTGCTCCCATGAGTAATCCGCCCGCGCTGCCGCCCTGGGCATAGAGATGATCCGGTGAGGTGTAGTTATTTTCTATCAGGTGGTCGGCAACATCTATAAAATCGGTGAAGGTATTCTTCTTTTTGAACATCTTCCCATCCTCATACCACTGCCGTCCCATATCCTGTCCGCCACGCACATGGGCAGTGGCGAAAATAAAGCCCCGATCCAGCAGACTCAGGCGGGCCGAGTTAAAATAAGGATCTGTTGAAGAGCCGTAAGAACCGTAAGCGTATAACAGCAACGGAGTATCAGCACTTTTTTTAGTGGTCTTTTTATAAACTACCGTCACGGGAACCTTCACACCATCCCTGGCTTCTGCGAAGAAGCGTTCGGTCACATAATCTGAAGGATCATGCCCCCCAACCACTTCCTGCACCTTTAAAATGTCTTTTTCGCCTGTTTTCATATTGTATTCTATGGTGGAAACAGGCGTGGTAAAGGAAGAATACATATAACGGAGTTTGTTGGTATTGAATTCCGGATTCATTGAGAAGGAGGCCACATAGGCCGGTTCTTCGAATTTTAAATAATGTTCATCTTTTGTGTTTTGATCAATGATGCGCATTTGAGTCAACGCATTGCCTCTCTCATTAATCACCAGGTAATTGTCAAAAACTTCGATTCCCTGTAGGAGTACATTTTCGCGATGAGGAATTACCTCTTTCCAGTTTTTCTTAGCAGTGGCATCTTCAGGAGTTTCCATAAGCCTAAAATTCTTTGCATCCAGGTTGGTCACCACATAGAATTTATCCTCGTAATGATCTATGCTGTATTCCAATCCTTCTTCCCTGGGAGTGAATTGCACGAAATCTCCATTTGGATTATCGGCTTTAAGGATGTGATAATCGCTGGTGAGGGTGCTTCCGGTGAAGATGATAATATATTCTTCAGATTTTGACTTACCAACTCCAATGTAAAAAGAAGGATCTTTTTCATGGTACACCAACTCATTATTGGCGTGATCTTCTCCTAAAGTATGCCGGTAGATTTTTTCTGAAAGAAGAGAAACCTTATTTTTAGTGGTATAGAAAAAGGTTTTATTATCATTTGCCCATGCACCTCCACCGGTGGTATTCTCCAGCTTATCATTCAAAAGCTCCCCCGTTTCCAGGTTCAGGAACTGGATGTGATAAACTCTTCGGCTAAGGGTATCCTCTCCAAAAGCAAGGATCTTATTGTCGGGACTTACCTGGAGCCCACTTACTGCATAATAATCGTGTCCTTTTGCTCTTTCATTGGCGTTGATCAAAACCTCCTCCTTGGCATCCATACTTCCCTTTTTCCTGGCATAGATGGGATATTCCTTACCTTCTTCATAGCGGGTGTAGTACCAGTAGCCATTTTTAAAATAAGGAACAGATTCATCTGTTTGTTTGATGCGGCCCACGATCTCTTTGTAAAGCTCTTGCTGCAAGTCCTCGGTATCTGCCATTACTTTTTGAGTATAGGCATTTTCAGCATTAAGATAATCCAGTACTCTTTGGGTTTGTTCGTCGGGCCGTTCCTCCAGCTTTTGTTCATCTGTTAATCGCATCCAGAAGTAAGGATCTTTCCTGGTGTGGCCATGAGCAACCAGTAAGGAATCTTTCTGAAGGACATCGGGAGGTTGAGGATAATTGGAAGCCGAGACTTCCTTTTGAACAACAACCTGGGCATTAATGCTCTGAAAGCCGATAAACAGGCTCAGAAATAACAAATGAATTCTTTTCATAATTATTGAATTTCGAATACGGGGGAGGTTACTGCTGCTAATTTGCAAATTTTTTTCCAATTTCCTACAACTTTAGGTCCGGACCTGCAGTTGTAATACTTTCAAGCGGGATATCTTCAAAAAATTTAAATTCCCGATAGCTTTTTCCTCGAGGTGATCCATTTAAGAATGGAGGAAAGAAAAAGGCTAAACAGCACAAATCCAATAAAAATTATAAAGCCAGGTTGCAGGGAAGTTTTGTTGGTAGAGATGCTCACCAGGGATTCATTGGCCATATTCAGGTTTGCCAATTGATTATCCAGTATTCCCTGAAATCCTATATATGCCATAAAAATTGCAATCACGTAAACATCTGCCATACTCCACTTGCCCGATTTGAAGGTGAAGAATTTAAGGATCTTATTTTTTCTTACCCGTTCACTTCCTCCTAGAAAGATCTGAGTGGAAACGAGCTTGGCAACGGGAAAGAGGATGCTAAAGACCAGGATTAAAATTCCCACTAAAAAGGAATCGACTTTTCCCGTACCAAAGAGAATGGATATTACATCCAGAATACTCTTACTCTGAAAAAATATTACCTGATCTTTAAAAACAATTTTCTCACCTATCAACATAAAATTCACTTGTTGAAACCGTGCGTCAATCTCGATCATTGGGGCAGTGATCCCTGAAAATAACACCACAAGTGCCACCAGTACAGAAACGATGAATAAAGGAGTGTGGAGCTTTGTAAAATTCCGGAAGAGGGCCCATAGCAGGCAAAAGATCAGGATGATTCCCAGCAGGATATAAGTATAAAAATAAGTCTGTTCCTCCAGCACTATAAGCCGTTCGGCACTCTTTTTATTAAAACCCTGGAGATCGCTGACTTCATATTTTTGAAGCAGAGAGTCCACCAGCTTTATGCCGGCTGCAGAGTTCGCATGGGTCATATCACTATATTCCTGGATTTTGCTTTTGATCACAAATTTTAGAGCATCTTTATTTTCGGGTTTTTGGATCTCCGTTATCATGGTTTGTGCAAAGACGGGAACCAGCGCCCTTATTTTCTCTTCGGGCACCAGGGTTTTCACGGCAAACTTCCGAAGCTTTGCTTTTACACCTTTTTGTTTTTGATCAATGAGAGCTTCTCCTTTATCCAATCCCGCATCGAGAATTCCCTCGACCTGCTTTACCAGGGTATCTTCCTGGGCTTCGGTAAATTCGAATTCATCAATGCGGTTCATCACCATGTTCGTGAGATGATCTTTCCAGGTATTTACAGATAAGATTCCGTAAGTAATGCTGTTAATGGTGCTGTAATCTTTCTTTATCTCGCCCTGCCTTAATGAATTTTGATAGATATTAAAACTGCTCCAAACAGCTATAGCCAGCAGGAAGGAAGTCAAAAGCAGAAGAAGCAGACGTTTTACACCTGTGGCCATAGTAAGAATATAATCTTTTAAAGATAGGCTATAAAAGACCTTCTCAAACATGGATGGTATCTAACATACAAAGCTTTAAAGATTAAGTTTAGGGTAGTAGTTACTGCGGAATTTTACATTTTCAAAATCTTATCTTTGCCCTAATTCTGAAGAATATGCAAAAAGAATTTTCTTTCCAGGTACCTCCCGAAACTGCCGCAAATGCTGAAGCTTTGAAACATTTTCTGTCCCGCCAGTATGGCCTGCCGTTTAAGGATATCACTCATGTTGAGATCCTTAAAAGGAGCATTGATGCCCGGCAGCGGAATATCAAGGTGAACCTGAAAGTACAGGTCTTCCTGAAAGAAGATTTCAAAGAAGAAAAGATCACTCCTCCCGAATATCGTGATGTCACTAATGCCGAAGAAATAGTAATTGTTGGTGCCGGTCCCGCCGGACTCTTCGCTGCATTACGATGCATTGAGCTGGGGAAGAAACCCGTTGTGATCGAAAGAGGGAAGGATGTTCGGGCCCGTCGCAGGGATCTCAAAAAGCTGAATATTGAGCACGTTGTCAATGAAGATTCAAATTATTGTTTTGGAGAGGGCGGCGCCGGAACATATTCTGACGGCAAGCTCTACACCCGAAGCAAAAAACGGGGAGATGTACAGCGTATCCTGGAGCTGTTTGTGGCTTTTGGTGCCACCAAGCAGATCATGGTGGAGGCACATCCTCATATCGGGACCAATAAATTACCGGCCATTATTCAGGATATGACAAAAACCATTTTTGAGCATGGAGGAGAGGTTTTTTTCAATGCGCGGGTAATAGACCTTACGATCAAAAATGAAGAAATTCAGGGGGTGACATTACTGGACGGCAGAAAAATACCAGCCAAAAAAGTCATTTTAGCCACCGGTCATTCTGCCAGAGATATCTTCGGGCTGCTCTACAGTAAAAAGATTCATATAGAAGCCAAGCCTTTTGCACTTGGAGTGAGGGTAGAGCATCCGCAGGAGTTGATCGACGAGATCCAGTACTGTACCCCAAACCGCGGAGAATTTTTGCCACCGTCTTCCTACAGCATCGTAAAACAGGTTCAGGGCAGGGGGGTCTATTCATTTTGTATGTGCCCCGGCGGAATCATAGCACCCTGTGCTACTTCCCCCGGTGAAATTGTCACTAACGGCTGGTCTCCGAGCAAAAGAGATCAGGCTACGGCGAATTCAGGAATTGTGGTGGAAATAAGACCTTCAGATTTTGCCATTTTTGGAGACTCTCCGCTGGCAGCCTTGCGGTTTCAGCAGGAGGTGGAACAAAAAGCCTGGCGTGCAGGCGGAAAAACCCAAACCGCTCCGGCCCAGCGGCTGGTAGATTTCAGCAATGGAAAGATCTCTGCATCTTTACCTGTGACCTCTTACAAACCGGGAATTGCTTCGGTTGAATTGGGTGAAGTGTTGCCCGGCTTTGTGTACAAAAGTCTTCAAAATGGCTTCAGGGAATTCGGGAAGAGCATGAAAGGCTATTTTACCAATGAAGCCGTAGTGCATGCCACCGAGTCCAGAACATCTTCTCCAGTGAGAATTCCGCGGAATCCTGCTACGCTTGAGCACGTACAGATCAAAGGGCTTTACCCTTGCGGAGAAGGTGCAGGTTACGCCGGCGGAATAGTTTCCGCAGCTATAGACGGGGAGAAATGTGCCGAAAAGGCGGTGTTGGCGATGGGATAGGGATGGCCTGATCACCAACAAATTAGACTTATGAGGAACATTTAATTCTCCGTATCCTCTTCTTCAAGGAGAACACCAAAAGTTCCACTGAATTTGATTTCTTTAGTAATGTCATCGGTATTGTAAGCAGTTACATCAAAGGTGCCTTCCACAATTTTATCATCGGCGTAAGTAATTTCTATTTCACTGGGATTGTCTTTTTGTGGCAGATCTTCCCACACGTTATCCTCATCATCCCACAAAAGAGAATAACCTACATCCTTTTTATTTCCTGTTGTATAATTTCCTTTCCCTTCATAGAAACAAAAGTATAGCATTATGTAACCTTGTTCTTCGCTGTATCCGAAGACAGAAAGAGCGGGAATTCCGGATTCTGGTCCTACACTCCTGGTTGCACTCATGTTTTCGGAATTGAGAACTTCGAATTCTTCACCATCGACTTCAGCTATGAAAAATTCTTCATAAACAACAGCATCTTCGACCTCAAGTTCCTCCTTAATTCCTTCTTCTTTTTGACAGGAAGCCATTAAAATAATTACCGTCAACACAATATAATATTTTGCCTTCATAACTAAGGTTTTAGTGATTAATAACTGAAGGGGGATATAAATGCGTAGGGTAACTGCTTAAAGTTAAGTAATTTAATATTATAATACAACAGCGGGAACAAAAAATGACCTAACAGGTTTTTAAAAACCTGTTAGGTCTGTCGATTTTGTGCGGGTAAATTTAAATCTTATTCTTCTTTTTTATAAGCTTCAGCGTAGGGAGACCAGATCTCATAAATGGCATCTCCTTTAGAGCTCTTCCCGCTGTGATGCCATTCCCCGTCTTTAACTTCATAGTCAAAGGCAAGGTTTGCTCCTACACGACTATCGTCCCTGGAGAAGAATTCAATTTTTTCGGTGTATTTTCCGTTTTCCGCAGAATAGGTACCTCCGCCGGTGCCGGAGAATTCTTTTGTCTCTGAATTAAAAGCTATCCATTGGAAGCGGTCGCCGCCAAGGATCTTTACAGTTCTGCGGTCACCGGGAGTCATTCTGTTCATTTCTCCATTGCGTTTTCTTCCCGTGATCACCCAATTGCCGGAAAGGTCGTTTTTATTCGAAGAAACTCTTTTCCAGGTCTGGGATCTTCCATCTTTTGTTTTAATGGTAAACAGCTCTTCTCCTTCAGAAATAGCATATTGGACTTCTTTTCCTACCATGGAAGTATCGGCGGTATTAAAATCATAGATCTCCACATATCCATTTTGAAGAATATATTCTCCACCCCCGGCTTCCAGGAATTTATTTGTTTCTGTTTCTTTCTTGCCGTAAGCGAAGTAACCGTCTTCATAGATACGGATAGTTTCTTCATTAGTCACGGGTTCTCCATTGACTTTAATAAGTTTCCAGGAGCCATCAAGTTCCTGCGCCGAAAGCATTCCGAAGAAAAGCAACAGAGGAAAAAGGATCAGCTTTTTCATAATCAGAAGTTTAGATCTTCTAAAATAGGAAATTTAAATATTATTCTTCCTCCCCATCTGTATAGGTGTCATACTCCGGGTACAAAAAGTTGTTGTAAGGAAATCTTGTGATGTGGATCTGTCTCACGGCTTCATAAACCTTCTTCTTGAATTCCTCCATATTCTCCTTATTGAGGGCAGAAATGAAAAGCACATCCTTTCCCAAACGATTCATCCAGGTATTTTTCCATTCGGCAAGTGTATTGTGGGAGCTGGTTCTTTCGGTCATCAGGTCATCTTCTTCGATCTGTTCAGCTTCGTAGGCATCGATCTTATTAAAAACCATCAGGGTTGGTTTTTCGGCACTTTTGATTTCAGCAAGGATCTGGTTTACAGAAGCGATATGATCTTCAAACTGGGGGTGAGAAATATCGACCACATGCAGCAAAAGATCGGCCTCCCTTACTTCATCCAGGGTGGATTTAAAAGATTCAACGAGTTGAGTTGGTAATTTTCTGATAAACCCCACAGTATCTGTGAGCAGAAAAGGAAGGTTCCTTATCACCACTTTGCGCACCGTGGTATCAAGGGTGGCAAAAAGTTTATTTTCAGCAAAAACTTCGCTTTTGCTTATCACGTTCATCAAAGTGGATTTACCAACGTTGGTGTAACCTACAAGAGCAACTCTCACCAACTGTCCGCGATTCCCGCGCTGCACTTCCATTTGCCTGTCAATCGTTTCCAGCTTCTTTTTTAGGAGTGCGATCTTATCCCGAACGATCCTGCGGTCTGTCTCGATTTCGGTTTCCCCCGGTCCACGCATACCAATACCACCACGTTGCCGCTCAAGGTGAGTCCACATCCCGGCAAGTCGTGGCAATAGATATTCATATTGTGCCAGTTCTACCTGGGTGCGGGCGTAGCTGGTGGTAGCACGTTGAGCAAAAATGTCAAGAATAAGCCCCGTACGGTCAAGAACTTTACAATGCAGGATCCTTTCAATATTCTTTTGCTGGGCAGGTGACAGTTCATCATCAAAGATCGCCGCTCCAATTTCGTGTTCTTCAACAAAGGCACGAACATCTTCCATTTTTCCCGTTCCAACAAAAGTTTTAGGATTGGGAGCGTCCATTTTCTGAGTAAATCTTTTCATGACCTCACCTCCGGCAGTGTAGGTCAGGAATTCAAGTTCGTCAAGGTATTCATCTAATTTCTCTTCGCTCTGTTCCCGGGTGACGATGCCGATCAACACAGCTTTTTCGTATTCAATATCGTTTTTTTCTAACATATAAGTCGGCTATACTAACAAAGTTACGTAAATAAGCAGGACATGCAGGGGCAGGTCAAAAAACTGCCTCTTAAACATTCGCTAAATTTATGGCTGCGGAAACTTATTCTGAAATACCCTTTTAGAAGGTATAGGTCAATCCTGCTCCAAACACTTCCCTTATCTGGAAAGCTCCTACAGTATTGTCATCGTAGACGGCCTGAAATATGAAATTGGCTGAAATATATTTGTTCACCGCCATATCAAGATTCAGCAAATAATCGGTGTCAATGTTTCCGGGCTTATCAAGGTAATTGGAATAAAGACTGAGGTTATGCTCCATAGTGACATTGGTCATTACTGCATACTTTAAATAAGCGCTTACTGATGCTCCCAGTTCAAATCGGCTGCTTTCTCCCTGGTCCACTCCGTAATAATCTCCATCCACATAACCTGGTACAGAGGTAAAGTCTGAATCTACAAAAATGAAACGGGCTGTTGCAGGTGCCAGGTTGAACCAGAAATCTTCACTTTTTTTCCACATCATCCCGGGACCGAATTGAAGATATGCCGGAGAAATAAAATGGCTGGTTTCCTCACGCACTTCCAGACCGGTTACAGGATCTTTAGAATACACGTATCCTTTACTGAATTGCGTCCTGAAATTTGCAAAGAATGAGTAATACCAATTGGAATTTTCTAACTGCTTTCCGGCAATAGAGTTGACTTCCAGACGATCACTCGTTTTACGGGTGAACTCATCTCCCTTCAATTTTGTGAGTCCGTAGTTAGCTAGCAGTTTGTTGTCCCAGGTGAAATTACCTTTGCGGTAGTTAAGATTGTAATCCAGGAGGAGATTTGCAGCCATACTGGAAGTTCCACCCCCGCTCCATTCTTTATTAAAAGCAGACTGATTGAAAAGGAGCTGAAACTTACCTTCAGAATTCCAACCGTCAGGTGGAGGCGTTTCTGCCGGTTCTTCCTGGGCGTTAGCTATAAATCCAAATAATATAAATGCTGAGAGTAATAGTTTCTTCATTAATTATTTTTTGAATAAGGGTACAGAGGAACAGGCTTCGCCGTACATGATGCTTTTCGCTACGGGTTGCAGTTTTCTAATAAGCTGAAGATAGGCATTCTGAGGAACCGGCCTGCGGGAGCAACCTTTGATGATCACCGGTAGACCTTCATATTGTGAAACATCAAGATTTTGTAAGATTTCTGTATAAAGAACTGTCTCCAGCATTTCCAGATCTCCCACGACTACTTTCTTAGCAACAGGAGCGAGATAGGTACTCAATAGCATATACGCCCAGCCGGGAATAATTGCATCACTGGAGCAGGTAAGTGCTACATATTTACCCTCATAGTGAGACCAGTCATGGATTTTAGCAGATTCTCGAAAATCCTTTTCCCTTAGCACAAATCCTTCGAGCAACCAATCTTTAATATCAAACAGCACACGCTCTCCCTGTGGATAGAGATCCTCCAGATTAAAGGTGACAAGTTTGCTGTTCGCTACACGGTTGATGATCTCTTCGGCCATAGTTTTTAAGTTTCTTCTTTTGAGATTTTACAACATTCCCAGTTCCAGTTTGGCTTCTTCGCTCATAAGGTCCTGTGTCCATGGCGGGTCAAAAGTGATCTCTACTTCACAATCCTTAACCTCGTCCATAGATTTTACTTTTTCCTCTACTTCCATTGGCAGTGACTCTGCTACGGGACAGTTTGGAGTGGTAAGGGTCATAAGGATCCTAATCTCATTATCTTCATTGACCATTACATCATAGATCAATCCTAATTCATATATATCAACGGGAATTTCGGGGTCATAAATAGTCTTTAGTACCGTTACGATCTTTTCTCCCAAAACTTCAGAATTCTGTGCGTGTTCCATTTTAATTCAGTTGTGTTTGATATGCCACTGCATACATTTTTAGCTGCTTTATCATGCTTACCAGACCGTTGGCACGGGTAGGAGATAAATGTTCCTTTAATCCAATTTCATCAATGAAAGCTGTATCTGCATCAATAATATCTTTGGGATGTTGATTCGAGTATGCGCGAATTAAGATCGCAATGATCCCCTTTGTGATGATCGCATCACTATCTGCCGTGAAAACCAGTTTGTCACCTGCAAGTTCGGCATGAACCCAAACTTTGCTTTGGCAGCCTTTGATGAGGTTGTCTTCGACCTTATATTTTTCCTCGATGAGTGGTAGCGATTTTCCAAGTTCGATCATGTGTTCATAACGCTGCATCCAGTCGTCAAACATTTCGAACTCATCTACGATCTCATTTTGTATTTCTTTAATATTACTCACACTATTTTATTTTAGTTAAAGTGATAAGAGGTTCTTCTCCATCTGCATAGATCATCACTTCATTACCGCTGAACTGCAATCTTGAAGCTTTTTCAATTGAGGAAAGGATTTCCCTTTCGGTCTCCATCCTTCCTTCGCAGTATTTTCTGGTATTCATGGGTGTTGAAAAATCCAGTTCCTGCCCCTCCTGACTATAATTTGCTGAAAAATTATTACAACCTGTATCTCCCGAAATGCGGTTTCCAACAGGATCAAAGGTAAATATCATTTCATTGCCGGTGATCCTTTTTCCGTTGAGCCCAATAACTTTATATTCTCCTTCAAGGCTTTCTATTGAAGAAGTGTCCGCTGTATTTGCGCAGGAGGTTATGAAAAGCACAGTAATGATCAACAAAAAAACTCTCATCATTAGGATAACATGTTTTTGGCTCTTTTTACTGCCTCAATAAAAGTATGGATCTCCTCTTTAGTATTATAAAATGCGAAAGAAGCTCTTACCGTACCGGGGATTTTATAATAGTCCATAACAGGCTGAGCGCAGTGGTGCCCGGTGCGAACTGCGATTCCCAATTTATCGATTATGGTCCCGATATCGTAAGGATGAAGATCTCCAATATTGAAAGAAATTACCGCTGTTTTCTCTTCGGAAGTTCCGTAAATTCTTAAGCCTTCGATTTCCAGAAGTTTTTCAGAAGCATATTCCAGAAGCTCATGTTCGTATGCTGCGATCTTCTCAAACCCGATCCCATTCATGTAATCTAATGCCGCTCCAAAGGCAATTCCGCCACAAATATTTGGTGTACCTGCTTCAAATTTATGTGGAAGATCTGCATAAGTCGTCTTTTCAAAAGTAACAGTGGCGATCATTTCTCCTCCTCCCTGGTAAGGCGGAAGTTTTTTTAACCATTCTTCCTTTCCGTACAGGATTCCAACCCCTGTAGGGCCGCACATCTTGTGAGCAGATACCGTATAGAAATCTACATCCAGCTCCTGAACATCAGCTTTGATATGCGGTGCGGCCTGTGCACCATCTAAAAGAACAGCTGCGCCTATTGCATGTGCTTTTTCAATGATCTCCTTTACAGGATTCACAGTGCCTAAAGCGTTGGAAACATGATTTACGAAAACCAGTTTGGTCTTTTCTGAAAGCAGGTTTTGAAATTCATTCATGTTAAGTGTTCCGTTGTCATTCATAGGAATGACCTTTAGAACTGCTCCTGTCTTTTCGCAAAGCATCTGCCAGGGCACGATGTTAGAATGATGTTCTAAAGCCGAAACAATTATTTCTTCTCCTTCTTTTATCAATGCTGAAAATCCACTGGCGACAAGATTTATCGAATTAGTAGTGCCGGCGGTAAAAATGATCTCATAAGATTTTGCCGCATTGAAGTGCTTCTGGATCTTCATCCTTGCCTGTTCATAAGCATCTGTGGCTTCCTGGGAAAGGCTATGCACTCCTCTGTGAATATTGGCATTGTACCGGCTGTAGTAATCTACAATGGCATCGATCACCTGCTGCGGAGTCTGTGAGGTAGCTGCATTGTCAAAGTACACCAGGGGATAGCCATTAACCTTTCGGGAAAGGATCGGAAAATCTTTCCTGATGGTTTCTACATCAAATCCGGTTTCTGTGGAGGCAACTTTCATGAAATAAATTTACAGGCTGTAGCCTACATTTACGCCCAGTTTCTGAGCAATAATTTTAGTGATCCTGGCTTTTAGCTCAGGGATTTTTACACTTTCCAAAACGTTATTGGCAAAGGCATACATCAACAATGCTCTGGCTTCCTTTAAAGGAATTCCGCGGGAGCGAAGATAGAAAAGTGCATCATCGTCCAGCTGCCCAATTGTACACCCGTGGCTACACTTCACATCATCTGCAAAGATCTCCAGCTGTGGTTTGGAGTTTATAGTAGCCTTGTCATCCAGTAATATGTTGTTATTCGACTGGAAAGCATTGGTTTTTTGTGCTTCCTTGTTTACAATGATCTTTCCGTTAAAGACTCCGGTAGAAGCTTCAGCAAATACCCCCTTATAATCCTGGTGACTCTCACAATTAGGTTCAATATGGTGTACCAAAGTATTGTGATCTACATGCTGCTTTCCGCCGATAACAGTAATTCCTTTCAAAGTAGAGTCTATACGCTCTCCTTTTTGATAGAAATTCAGATTATTCCTGGTGAGATTTCCGCCGAATGAAAAAGTATGTACAGAGCAGATGCTTTCCCTGTGCTGCTCAATAAAAGTATTGTCGATCAAAGAAGCGGAATGATTGTCATTCTGGATCTTGTAATAATCCACAATGGCTCTTTTATCTGCATAAATCTCGGTGACCGAATTCGTCAAAACCGGATGATCTGTAAGACTCTGATGTCTCTCGATGATCTGGACATGAGAATTCTCCCCAACAACCACGAGATTTCTTGGCTGTACCATAAGTGCCGATTCATTTCCCGTAGAAAAATTGATCACCTGTATTGGCTTATCGGCCATGGTGTTCTTTGGGATATTGATAAAGGCACCTTCTCTTGAAAAAGCTGTATTTAATGAAGTGAGGCTTTCTTTTGGAGCAACGGTATTGAAATAATTATCGATGATAGGCTTATACTTCGAGCTGTTCAAAGCTGAAGACATCAAACATGCATCGATCTTTTCATGGGTTGTGGCAGAAAGGTGTGAGGAATAGATCCCGTCGATAAAAACGATCTTATAAGTATCGATATCATCGATGAAATATTTCTCTACATCCCTGTATTCTATAGTGTCTTCCTTTTTTGGGAATACGGTATAGTCGTGCTTCAACACTTTACTTAGAGAAGTATATTTCCAGGCTTCCTGCTTTTTGGTAGGGAATCCCATCTCCTCAAAATCCTTTATTGCCTGACTCCTAACCTCATGAATGTCTGAATTCATGTCCACGTTCTCTTCAAAAGCCAGAAAAGAGGATAATAATTTATCTTTTAATTCCATTGTTCTTTTTTCTTGCTCCCCAAAAAGGGGAATTTCACAGGCATCTCCAAAACAGGAATTATGCGCCTACTTCTTCTTTGATCCAGTCGTAACCTTTTTCTTCCAGCTCGTAAGCCAGTTCTTTTCCTCCGGACTTCACGATCTTGCCGTCAAGCATCACGTGTACAAAGTCAGGAATGATATAATCCAATAATCGCTGATAATGAGTGATCACTAAAGTAGCATTATCGGGTCGCTTCAGTTTATTTACACCGTTTGCCACAATACGCAGGGCATCGATATCCAAACCTGAATCTGTTTCATCAAGAATGGATAATTTTGGCTCCAGCATGGCCATCTGGAAGATCTCATTCCTCTTCTTTTCTCCTCCCGAAAATCCTTCGTTAAGGGAGCGCGAAAGGAATTTACGGTCGATCTCCAAAAGTTCAGATTTTTCGCGGATCTTCTTCAGCATTTCATTCGCAGGCATATCAGGTAAACCTTTGGCCTTACGATTTGCATTGATCACCGTCCGCATGAAGTTGGTTACAGTTACCCCCGGAATTTCAACCGGGTACTGGAAAGAAAGAAAAACTCCTTTATGAGCTCTTTCTTCGGCATCAAATTCAGTAAGCTCCTCCCCTTCAAAAATGATCTCTCCGCGGGTAACTTCATATTCTTCCTTTCCTGCAATCACCGAAGAAAGCGTACTCTTTCCTGAACCGTTAGGCCCCATAATTGCATGAACTTCCCCGGCATTTATTTCGAGATTGATGCCTTTTAATATTTTAAGGCCTTCTACTTTGGCGTGTAAATTCTTTATTTTAAGCATAGTTTCAATATTTCCTGATTTCTCAGGGTTTATCTAAGTCTTTTTTAACTTGTGGAGCGGCTTCGTTTGCCGCATCTTCAGTGATTTCCAGGATTTCACTTATTTTCACCACCTCTTCCCAGCCTTTGCCTCCGGTATTCCGAAGAACCTTTCCTTTTATCTTCACCGGGATCATATGAAATTCATCCCTTTTTAGAGGAGCAATACTATCGGCCAGTTTCAGGCTTACTGAATCCAGCTCTACTCCATAAATAAAATTTCTGCCTTTAAGCACTGCTGCGTCAGATAAGTAAATGAATTCTCCTTCAATGGTGGTAAGGCTGTCTTTTGCGGCCACCGGGGTTACAATCACCTCCTCCTGTGATGAATTGTCATCACAAGCCGTAAATAGCAATAATCCTGTTAGTATGGCAAAAAACTGTTTTTTCATTCCTTTTATCCTACAGATCCTTCCAATGAAATCTCCAGTAGTTTTTGTGCTTCTACCGCAAATTCCATAGGTAATTTGTTCAATACTTCCTTGCTAAAACCATTCACGATCAAGGCGATCGCTTTTTCTGTATCGATCCCCCGCTGGTTGCAGTAAAAGATCTGGTCTTCCCCGATCTTACTGGTAGTTGCCTCGTGTTCTACCCGGGCGGTTTTGTTTTTAGCTTCTATATAAGGGAAAGTATGCGCTCCACATTTATTGCCCATTAACAGGGAATCACACTGGGAGAAATTTCTCGCGTTTTCTGCTTTAGCATTGATCTGTACTAGACCCCTATAGCTGTTCTGGCTTCTTCCTGCAGAAATACCTTTGGAGATGATCGTACTCTTAGTGTTCTTTCCAATATGTATCATCTTAGTCCCGGTATCTGCCTGCTGATAATCGTTGGTCACGGCAATGGAGTAGAATTCTCCCACCGAATTATCACCTTTCAATATACAACTCGGATATTTCCAGGTCACTGCCGATCCTGTTTCTACCTGCGTCCAGCTTATTTTGGCATTGGCTTCACAAAGTCCGCGTTTAGTTACAAAGTTGTAAACTCCGCCTTTTCCTTCCTTGTCACCGGGATACCAGTTTTGAACAGTAGAATATTTGATCTCTGCTCCGTCAAGAGCGATCAATTCTACCACTGCAGCATGTAACTGGTTCTCATCGCGGGATGGCGCAGTACAGCCTTCAAGGTAACTTACATAACTGCTTTCATCAGCCACTACAAGAGTTCTCTCAAACTGTCCTGTTCCTGCCTGGTTTATTCTGAAATAAGTCGACAATTCCATGGGGCAACGAACTCCTTTTGGAATGTAACAGAAGGAACCATCACTAAATACTGCGGAATTTAAAGCAGCATAGAAATTATCTTTTTGAGGCACTACTGTTCCCAAATATTTTTTAACCAGCTCCGGGTGCTCCTGAATTGCTTCGCTGATAGAACAAAAGATGATGCCTTTTTCTGCCAGTGTCTTTTTAAAGGTAGTGGTCACAGAAACTGAATCCATCACCACATCAACGGCCACTCCCGCGAGCTTCTTCTGCTCGTCAAGAGAAATACCCAGTCTTTTGAATGTGTCCAGCAATTCGGGATCTACTTCATCAAGGCTGTCATATTTTGGCTTTTTTGAAGGGGCAGAATAATAGGAAATGTTCTGAAAATTTGGTTTTTCATAGTGAACATTCGCCCAATCCGGCTCTTTCATTTCAAGCCAGGCTCTAAAAGCTTCGAGACGCCAGTTGGTCATCCACTCAGGCTCATTCTTCTTTTTTGAAATCGCCCTAACAATATCTTCATTAAGCCCAATGGGAAAGGTATCAGATTGTATATCGGTATAAAAACCATACTTATACTCCTTGCTGTCCAGCTCTTTCTTTAAATCATCTTCTGTATATGCCATCTTCTTATGTTCCAGGTTTAAGGTCTAAGGTTCAAGGTTATGTTCACTCCCTGAACTTGGTTCCTTTTAAATCACTTTTTTGCAGATAGGCTATAAAGGAGCTAATCTGCTTGCTCAATAAAATCAATTTTTTGTAGAGTATGTCGAACTCTTCTTTACTTATATAGGTTCGATCAAGGGCGCGGTATAACTGAGAACGTGTTTCTCCACATGAAGCCTTGGCCACAGCGAGAAATTGAATAAATTCCCTATTGCCGTTTCTTTCAAATCCTTCGGCAATATTATCCATAATAGAGCCTGAAGAACCATTCAATTGGTTATAAAGTTGAAAATCGGTTTTGAGGTCAGTACTTTGTTTGATCTTGAAGATGTCATCACAGATAACGCGGGCATTCGCCCAAATTTCCAAATCTTCAAAATTTTTAACTGTCGCCATTAACTTTAAACTTTAAACCTTGAACTTTGAACCCATCAGAGCGAAAATGACTCTCCACATCCACAAGTCCTTTGCGCATTTGGATTATTGAATACAAATCCTTTGCCATTAAGTCCTCCTGAATACTCCAGGATGGTTCCTGCCAAATAAAGCACGCTCTTTTTGTCGACGACGATCTTAACATCGTTATCTTCAAAAAGCTTGTCGCCTTCTGTTCGGGTTTGATCGAACTTTAATTCATACGAAAGGCCCGAGCAACCGCCGCTCTTTACACCTACCCGTACAAAGTCGCGCATGGCGTCATAGCCATCCTCCTGCATAAGGGCGGCAATACGTCTTTTGGCACTTTCACTTACCTTTATCATACCTTATAAAGATTTATTCTAAATTATGTGTGCAAATATAATACAAACAATAGGTTTAGCATAGGAAATCCTATCAGAAAAAAGAATTACAGCATTGGGTTGTGCTATCTGCCCGAGCCCCTTAAAAACTGATAATTTTGATCCTAATAATTTGATTTTCAGAAATTAGTCAGGAGTTATTAAGATTCCTTACTTCTCAAAAAAGTGATTTTCCATTCATCTTTCTGGAATTGAACTTTTAAGCCTTAATTTTGCAAAAATTTATCCGTTCATATTATGTTTGAAAATAGTGACCAAGGCAGAACAGATCTTTCAGAATTGGGAGAGTTTGGATTAATAGATCACCTTACCAAAAGTTTTAATATCACTTCCGAATTTACCCTGAAGGGAATAGGGGATGATGCGGCAGTACTCGATTTTAAAGAGGAAAAGGTGGTTGTGACTACAGATTTGCTGGTGGAAGGCGTGCATTTTGATCTGTCTTACATGCCCCTGAAGCATCTTGGTTACAAAGCGGTGATGGTAAATCTTTCTGATGTTTATGCCATGAACGCTAATCCGCGGCAGATCACTGTTTCGATTGCCGTTTCCAACCGCTTTCCGGTAGAAGCCCTGGAAGAATTATATGCAGGGATCGAACTTGCTTCCAAACTATATAAAGTTGATGTTGTAGGAGGAGATACATCTTCTTCAACTTCAGGATTGATTATAAGTGTGACCGCTCTGGGTGGGGCAAAAGAAGAGGATGTGGTATATAGAAGCGGTGCAAAGGTAAATGATCTGCTGGTAGTGACAGGAGATCTTGGAGCTGCCTATATGGGGCTACAGGTTTTGGAGCGGGAAAAGCAGGTGTTCAAGGTGAATCCCAAAAATCAACCGGATCTGGATCCATATACTTATCTTATAGAACGCCAGCTTAAGCCGGAAGCTCGTAAAGACATTCCACCTTTATTTAGGGCCCTGGAGGTGAAACCGACTTCGATGATCGATATAAGTGACGGACTTTCTTCGGAAGTTATTCATCTGTGTAAAAACTCTAAGACGGGAGTAAATCTTTTTGAAGAAAAGATCCCATTGGATCCTGCAGTAATTTCGGTTTGCGAAGAATTTCAGCTGGATAGCACAACCATCGCATTAAGCGGAGGGGAAGATTATGAATTGCTGTTTACTATAGATCAGGGAGATTATGATAAGATCAAAGGCAACCCCAATTTTACAGTAATTGGTCACATGACCGAAGAGGCTGAAGGAATGCATTTAGTGACCCGTGCAAATCAAAAGATCCCATTGATCGCCCGCGGCTGGAATGCCATGAATAAAGAGGAAGAGAAGGAGTAGGCCTTCTTTAAAAAGGAAAATTAAGAAGCCTTAGAAAGTACTTCTTTGTCATATTTCAACCGCGAACACCTGCGCCTGTAGAAATTTGCCAGGAATTCATTTGTTTCTTTGAATTTTGGAGTGAGCCTGGCCATAAACCCCTGTGCGGTATCGGTCATCTCTACTCCGCAGCGGGTGCATTTGTATTCTTTAATGTGTTCTGTAATGTTTTGTGAAACTTCAAACCGGTGATCCAGGATGCCGCAGATCCAGGTTCCCGGAGAAAACAAAAGGGGCTTTTTGTTTTTCATCATAGAAGAATTTTTTAGGTTACAAAGCGAAAAGTATTAAAACTTTACTAATTATCGATAAAAATCATTATTTATTCGATGAAATACACAATTTTAAAAATTCTGATTTGTTCTCAATGTAGGAAAGATGCCCTCCTGAAAAGCTGATGAATGTAGTGTTAGCCTGTGATGCAATAGCTTTAAGGTCAGGAATATTCACTAGTGGGTCTTCCTCCCCGGCTACTAAAAATTTATTGCCATTAAAGCCTTTTAATACCTCTGTTCTATCTGTACGAATTTTCATGCCTTTTAAAGCGGCAGTAATTCCTCTTGTTGGAAAATGTGAAGCTTCTTTGATCAAATCCTGCACTTCATCTGAAAACCTCTCGGAATTAGCGGGAGAAAGCAGGTTTTTTATGGCCATGCTTACATAGGCCTTCTTGTTCTTCTCTACCAGCTCTGCAGATCTGTCCCTGTTCTCCTTTTTTTCTTCAGAATCTGCCTGCGGAGTAGAATTGAGCAGCATAAAATCATTTATCAGCTGCGGATATTTTTCCATAAAAGCAAGTCCCACATAACCCCCCATGGAATGACCTATAAAATTAGCTTTTTTGACACCTGTAGCCTTGAAAACTTCATGTACAGCTTCGGCCATTAATTCCATGCGATGCACTTCAGAGACAATTTCAGACCTTCCATGTCCCGGAAGATCTATCGTTATGATCTTTCCGTGTTTCGAAAATTCCGGAAGGAATTCTTCCCAGATCTTAGAGGATTCCAGGAAACCATGCAACAAAACAGTCGCCTCCCCTTTGCCAACTACAGAATAATAGATCTTTTTTTCCTGAAATTTTAAAGTCATTGATCTTACGGTTAAAAGTTAATAGTTATTAGTTAATCGTGGATCTGACTAATAACCATTAACCTTTTTCTAATAACTAATTTTAGCTATTCATTATTTCTTCAATTTCTTCAGCCTCAATAGGGATGTTACGCATCAGGTTGAAAGGTTCTCCTTTTTCCTGGATTACCACATCGTCTTCAAGCCTAATTCCGAAGCCTTCAGCAGGAAGGTAAATTCCGGGTTCTACGGTAAAGACCATGTTTGCCTGCATAGGCTCGTACAGCAGTCCGTAATCATGAGTATCAAGCCCAATATTGTGGGAGGTGCCGTGCATAAAATATTTCTTATATGCCGGCCAATCAGGATCCTCATTTTGAACATCGGCTTTATCGAGTAGTCCCAGACCCAGCAATTCTGATGTCATTAGTTTTCCCACTTCCTTATGATATTCAGCCCAATCTGCACCGGGTACGAGCATCTTTGTAGCATCGTTTTTGACCCTGTTCACAGCATTGTAGACCTCTTTTTGGCGTTTAGTAAATTTCCCCGAAACAGGAATAGTTCGGGAAAGATCACTGGCATAATTGGCATATTCGGCACCGGTGTCAAGTAAAATTAGCTCTCCCTCTTTACATTGCTTATTGTTCTCAATATAGTGGAGCACATTGGCATTGCTTCCGCTGGCGATAATAGGGGTGTAGGCAAAACCTTTAGAACGGTTCCTTATCATCTCGTGATAGTATTCTGCTTCGATCTCATACTCCCAAACTCCGGGTTTAACAAATTTTAGAGCCCTGCGGAAAGCTTTTTCAGTAATATCACAGGCAGTCTGCATCAAGTCGAGCTCGATGCGATCCTTAACAGAACGCAACCGCTGAAGGATAGGATTGCTCTTCGCTACTTTGTGCGCCGGAAACTTCTCTTTGCACCATTTGATGAAGCGGTCTTCTCTGGTTTCGGTCTCCACATTCGCACGATAGTGTTCGTTGGTGTTGAAGTAAACAGTTTCGCACTGAGTCATGACTTCAAAGAAAACTTTTTCGAAATCCTTCAGCCAAAACACATTTTTGATACCCGAGGTTTCAAAAGCTTTTTCCTTGGTTAATTTTTCACCTTCCCAAACAGCGATGTGATCATTTGTTTCAGTCAAAAACAGCATTTCCCGGTACTTTTCTGAAGGTGCATCGGGGAATAATACGAGGATACTTTTATCCTGATCTACCCCACTAAGGTAAAAAAGGTCTCTCGCTTGCTGAAAGGGCATGGTACTATCGGCACCAATAGGATATATGTCATTGGAATTAAAAACAGCCAGGCTATTAGATTCCATTTTTTCGGTAAAATTCTTCCGATTTTTAATGAAAAGTTTTCGGTCTATAGGGTGATATTTCATGAGTGTATTTTTGAGTGTGCCACAAATTTAAAAAATTATAGGGGAGGAAACCGGAAATCCTGCTGAAAATCTAATGGTTTCAAGCTAAAGCTGCGGGTTCTTTAATAAGAGGATTTCCTCTTGAGACACTCTTTTTAAATCCATTCTAAATAACAGGTAATAAAAGTATTAATCTTTGGTAATGACTGGAAAGGGCGTATTTTTGTGTTAAATCTTCATTAAAAATATTCTTATCAATGAGTGGAATCCTCAAATCATCCATAGCAAGAAAATTTGTTATGGCATTGTCAGGACTCTTTTTAGTCTTGTTCTTACTCCAGCATTTTCTTATCAATTTTACTTCTGTCTTCAGCGCCACCACCTTCAATGAGGTATCGCATTTTATGGGAAGCAATTTTTTTGTGCAATTCCTTTTACAGCCCATCCTGATCCTGGGAGTAATTTTGCATTTTGTGCTGGGAATTGTTCTGGAGTACAACAACAGAAAAGCAAGGGTACATAGCTATGTGCGTTTTAACGGAAGCGCCAACTCAAGCTGGATGTCCAGAAATATGATATGGACGGGACTGGTAGTTCTTGCTTTCCTGGTACTGCATTTTTATGATTTCTGGTTTCCGGAGATCGTTCACAAATACATACAGGTGCATCCGGAAGATCCAACCAGGTATTATGCTGAAACTGTAGCGAAATTCACAGATCCTGTGAGAACTGCGTTATATGTAATTTCTTTCATCTTCCTTAGCCTTCACCTGTTGCACGGTTTTTCGTCCTCTTTCCAGTCTGTGGGATGGCACGAAAAATTCTACAAGGGAATGAGAGGGGCAACGGTAGCCTTTTCAATTTTAATTCCGTTAGGATTTATTTTTATTGCCGTTTATCATTACTTTAATCAAGTTTAAAAGGGAAGGATTATGTCAGTTTTAGATTCAAAAATACCACAAGGTCCACTGGAACATAAGTGGAATACATATAAAAACAATATAAATCTGGTTAACCCTGCCAACAAGCGTAATATTGATATTATCATGGTAGGGACCGGTTTGGCAGGCGGAAGTGCCGCCGCCACTCTTGCGGAACTGGGGTATAACGTAAAAACATTTTGTTATCAGGATTCTCCGCGTCGTGCGCACTCGATCGCCGCACAGGGAGGTATCAATGCTTCAAAAAATTATCAGGGTGACGGAGATTCAGATTACCGTCTGTTCTACGACACCGTAAAAGGAGGTGACTATCGTGCCCGTGAAGCCAACGTTTATCGTTTGGCCGAAGTTTCGGGAAATATCATTGACCAGTGTGTAGCGCAGGGAGTGCCCTTCGCACGTGAATATGGTGGGCAGCTCGATAACCGCTCCTTTGGAGGGGTATTGGTTTCCCGTACTTTTTATGCTAAAGGACAAACAGGTCAGCAATTACTTTTAGGAGCTTACTCTGCAATGAACAGGCAGATCAACCGTGGAAAGGTCCAGTCCTATACCCGTCACGAAATGCTTGATGTGGTGATCGTGGGCGGTAAAGCCCGCGGGATCATCGCAAGAGACCTTGTAACAGGAGAAATTGAAAGACACAGTGCTCATGCCGTTGTGATCGCTTCAGGTGGATACGGGAATGTGTTTTACCTTTCTACAAACGCAATGGGAAGTAATGCGACCGCTGCCTGGAAAGTACACAAAAAAGGAGCTTTTTTCGCCAACCCATGTTTTACCCAAATTCACCCAACCTGTATTCCTGTTTCAGGAGAGCATCAGTCCAAACTTACTTTGATGTCTGAATCTCTTCGGAATGACGGACGTATTTGGGTTCCGAAGAAACTGGAGGATGCCAAGGCAATTCGTGAAGGCAGATTGAAACCTACAGAACTGGCTGAAGAAGACAGGGATTACTATTTGGAAAGAAGATATCCTGCCTTTGGTAACCTGGTGCCTCGTGATGTAGCTTCCAGAGCTGCAAAAGAGCGTTGTGATGCCGGTTACGGAGTGAATAAAACAGGGGAAGCTGTGTATCTTGACTTCGGAAGTGCTTTTATGCGCTACGGAAAGGAGGCAGTTGCCACTCAAAAAATTGATAACGCGACCGAAGCTCAGACAAGAGAGCTCGGTAAAAAGGTTGTTGAAGCCAAATACGGAAACCTTTTCCAGATGTATGAAAAGATCGTGGATGAGAACCCGTATGAGACACCAATGAAAATATATCCTGCTGTTCACTATACTATGGGTGGATTGTGGGTGGATTACAACCTGCAAACTACAGTCCCCGGATTGTACGCTGCGGGAGAAGCCAACTTCTCAGATCACGGCGCTAACCGTCTTGGGGCCTCTGCCTTGATGCAGGGACTTGCAGATGGATATTTCGTACTTCCATATACTATGGGAGATTATTTGGCAGCTGATATTCGTACAGGAGCTATTCCAACAAATAGCCCCGAATTTGATGAAGCTGAACAAAAGGTAAGGGAGCAGCTTGAAAGGCTCATGAACACCAACGGAACCAAGTCTGTTGACCACTTTCACAAACGTTTAGGAAAGATCATGTGGAACAAGGTGGGAATGTCCAGAAATGCCACTCACCTTCGAGAGGCTATTGTGGAGATCAAAGAGTTAAGAGAAGAATTCTGGAAAGATGTTCGTATTCCCGGAGAGGTGAATGGGATGAATACCGAGCTGGAAAAAGCAGGTAGGGTAGCCGATTTCCTTGAACTGGGAGAGTTATTCGCTAAAGATGCACTTCACAGAGAAGAATCCTGTGGAGGTCACTTTAGAGAGGAGTACCAAACTGAGGAGGGAGAAGCGCTAAGGGACGACGAGAACTTTATGTATGTTGCGGCATGGGAATACACAGGAGAACCCGCCGATGCCATCTTACACAAGGAAAATCTGGATTACGAGTATATCGAAGTAAAAACTAGAAGCTATAAATAGAAATTAGTTCAAAATTATTAGTTAATGGAAAATGGAAAAGGTCAAAACATTCGAGGATCTCAATTGCTGGAAAGCCGCCAGGGAACTACGAATGGAAATCTCAGATCTTATTCGAAAATTTCCCCAATCTGAAAAATTTGAATTAGTTTCACAAATGAGAAGAGCCTCACGCTCAGTTACTCTTAATATTGCAGAAGGATATGGAAGATTCCATTTTAAAGAGAATATTCAATTCTGCCGGGTTTCAAGAGGTTCTTTATATGAATTACTAGATCAATTTATAACCGCTCATGATGAAGGTTATATTGATGAAAAATAATTTTTTGAAAAAAGGCTAAAGGTTGTCGAATGCATTACTATTCTTAATGGTTACATAAGATATCTTAAAAGTGCAGAAGCCAACAATTAACTTTTAACGATTAACATTTTAACTAATGAATCTTACACTTAAAATATGGCGTCAAAAAGATGCCAACGCCAAAGGAGGAATCGTCACTTACCAGTTAGGAGGCGTGGAACCCGATATGTCTTTTCTGGAGATGCTGGATGTTCTTAACCAGGACCTGATAGACAAAGGAGAAGAACCCGTGGTATTCGACCATGATTGTCGTGAAGGGATTTGCGGTACCTGTAGTCTTCAGATCAATGGAGAACCTCATGGCCCCGATCGTCTTATCACTACCTGTCAATTGCACATGAGGATGTTCAATGATGGTGATACTATTGTTATTGAGCCGTTCAGAGCTAAGGCTTTCCCGGTAATAAAGGATCTGATTGTTGATAGATCTTCTTTCGAAAGAATTCAGCAGGCCGGTGGTTATGTTTCTGTAAATACTTCAGGAAATACTCAGGATGCTAATGCTATACTTGTACCAAAACCCCAGGCAGATGCTGCTTTTGATGCAGCTACCTGTATTGGTTGCGGGGCTTGTGTGGCAGCCTGCAAAAATGCCAGTGCGATGCTGTTCACCTCTGCAAAAGTAAGTCAGCTGGCATTGCTTCCGCAGGGAGAAGTCGAGGCAGACAGACGTGTTCTTGCAATGGTTGAACAAATGGACAAGGAAGGTTTTGGAAACTGTACCAATACAGGAGCCTGTGAGATCGAATGTCCAAAAGGTATTTCGCTTGAGAACATTGCCAGGCTGAACAGGGAATACCTGAGAGCAAGTACTAAATAACTTTTTAGACACCTATATTTCTGAAGATCCCGGGCTTTGCAGTCCGGGATTTTTTTTGGACCTTAATAAAAAAAGCGATGGCAACAGTCAATCATATCTTTTCCAAGCTTCCGAAGCATAAGACCAGCATCTTTTCTGTGATGTCAAAAATGGCATTTGAGCACGACGCTGTAAATCTTTCTCAGGGTTATCCCAATTTTGAGACAGACCAACGGCTAAAAGATTTGGTGGCAAAAGCGATGAATGAAGGCTATAATCAATATGCTCCCCTGGCGGGTATTGCTCCCCTGCGGGAACAAATCGTAAAAAAGATTGAATCGCTGCACGGGGAAAAATATGATAAAGACTCAGAGATCACAGTGACCAATGGTGCTACGCAGGCGCTATTCCTTGCCATCACAGCTTTTGTAAATCCGGGAGATGAGGTGATTGTTCTTAAACCCGCCTATGACTCCTATGAACCGGCTATAGAATTGAATGGAGGAGTGCCGGTGCCGGTACAGTTAAAGGGGAAGAACTATGACCTGGATTTTGAGGAGATAAAACAAAAGATCAATGGGAAAACCAGGATGATCATCATCAATACACCGCATAATCCCGGGGGAAATGTATTCAGTAAAGCTAAAATGCAGCAGCTGGAGCAGCTTTTGGAAGGGACAGATGTGATCCTGCTTAGTGATGAGGTATATGAGCATATAGTTTTTGATGATGCGAAACATTACAGTGCTTCAGCTTTTCCTGAGCTTTCAAAAAGGGCAATCGTGTGTGCCTCTTTCGGGAAGACTTTTCACAACACCGGGTGGAAAATGGGCTATTGTGTAGCTCCCGAAAAACTTATGGCAGAGATATGGAAGGTGATGGAGGTGAATGTGTTTTGCGTGCACCATCCCACCCAACGGGCCTTCGCAGAATATCTCAAAACTCCGGAGCATTATCTGGAACTGGGAAAATTCTATCAGGAAAAAAGAGATAAATTTCTTGATCTCATAAAAGACACCGCTTTTAAATTTGAGCCGGCAAAAGGAACCTACTTTCAGTTACTGGATTATTCTGAAATAACAAATGAGCCCGACGTGGACTTTTCCAGCAGGCTCATTACGGAATATGGAATAGCAAGTATTCCGGTTTCAGTTTTTAATAAGGATAATGTTGATCACAGGCAGTTAAGGTTCTGCTTTGCAAAGACTGATGAAACGCTCGTAAGAGCGGCAGAGATCCTTAAGAAAGTGAAGTAAACTTAGCCTCTTCAGCTTCTTCGTCTCTCTTTCGTAGTTTATCATTCACGTAGCCTCTCACGATTTCTGTAGTCACCCCAAAGATCACGTGGGCCACCAGTTCATGAACCTGAGTCTTGATTGGAACCTTTGCAGGGCTTTTATCCAAACCCAAAAGCGGTAAACTCGTTTCATGGGTAGAAGCCCAGGTAGTGGCACCCAGAATTCCGCCGTCAACAAGATTGACTTCGTCTTTATCTCTTTTTCCGTAGCCATAGATAGCACCTACGGTGGCACCAAGTGGAATATTTACCAGCTGCTCCACGATTGCTTCATTCTCCAGTTTAATAGGAGAACCTGTGAGCTTGGTAGAAAATTGATCCATCACCTTGATCTGCGCCGACCGGTTATCGATCTTCCTTACTTCAAGAAATCGTTCAACGACAGATTTTACGGCACTCCCGGCGAGGCCGCCAATAAATCCCGATATGATTCCGCGGGATGTATTTGAGGGGAAAGAATCTTTTTCAAAAAAGGACTGGAAACTCATAGCGTTTATTTTTTATTGGATTAAAGCTATTTAACTTCTCCCGCCAATGCAACCATTTAACATGCATTTAGCAGGGGAAAATGGAATTTTCATAACTTTACATATGACACAGAAATTACGCATTGCCCTCCTTCAGGTAGATCTTTTTTGGGAGGATATTCAGAAGAATACGGAGCTTTTTAATAAGAAAATTAAGGAGATCCCGCAGGAGGTGGATCTCATTATACTTCCGGAAATGTTTTCCACCGGATTTTCCATGAATGCACAAAATCTTGCAGAACCTGTTGAAGGTCCTACTTATCAATGGATGCTAAAAACAGCTGCGGAAAGAAATACTGCTATGACCGGCAGTATTATAGTTGCTGAAAATGGCAATTTTTACAATCGTTTATATTTTGTCTATCCCGACGGTACTTCTCAAAAATATGATAAACGCCACACCTTTACCCTGGCCAAAGAAAATGATACCTATGCTTCGGGGAAGGAGCGGCTAATCGTGAATTACAAAGGCTGGAGGATCTGTCCGCTGGTGTGTTATGATCTGCGATTCCCGGTATGGGCAAGAAATACTGAAGATTATGACCTGTTGATCTATGTAGCGAATTGGCCTGCCGCCAGAGTTGCTGCCTGGGATACGCTTTTAAAGGCGAGGGCTATTGAAAATATGAGCTACTGCATTGGCGTCAACAGGGTGGGCAAAGACGGAAATGATCTTCAATATGTGGGACATTCTGCCACCTATGACTGCCTCGGAAAAATGATTTCTGAAGCTCATGATGCCGTTGAATTCACTGAAGTGGTAGAACTCGATAAGCAACATTTGCAGGACACCCGTTCCCAACTGAAATTTCTTCAGGATCGCGACAAGTTTAAGGTACTGCCGGATTAGGTGCCGGGAGGTTTACATCAAAGGTTTCAGAAACATCCCAGTTTGCCCGTACATCAAGGGTGCCGGGGAAATAGAATACGGTTTCAGGTTGTCTTCTACCAAGGAAACTACCGGTGTCCCAGATCCGGTTCTCATTCCGATCGTAAATTAGTCGAAGCCGGTATTTGCCGGGTTTGATATTGTTGAAGTTAATAGTTGTGCTTCCGGTGCTGTAATTTTCTGCCGTTATTTCTCCTTTTTCAGTAGTTAACTGAACGATCACAGGGAATTCCTGCACCCCCTGAAGGTTTACAACTAGATTACCCAGATCTGACAGAGCGGGCGTTCTAAAAGAGGACCTAATAGTGTCATTCTCTCTTCCGAAGAAATCTGTAAAAGCCCCCGGTAGCACAGTGAGACGGTAATTTTGACGCTCATTCTTTTCAAAAGAGATCGAATATTGATTTGTCCAGTTGTTATATGCTGCCGTGAACTTTACCGGTAAGGTGTCAATATCTGTGATCCTGACTAGAGAATCATTTACTGCAATTAAGGGTACATTGGGAATTATTCTTATGTCCTGGTGAAAACCGAGATTTGACGCCGGTTCGAAAGTGAATTGGAGGGAATCAATTTTCATTTCCCTTAAACGCGTTACCAGGGTATCTTGCCTGTTTGGAGTGCGGGCAATGAAACCAAGAGTATCCCTTTCCAGGTTTGGCTTGTACCAGTAATGAAGGGTATCTTTCACGGGATCTTTTGTGATCATGGCTTCAAATTCTTCGGGTACATTTCGTGGTTCAATAGAAATACTATCGGGAACTATGAGTCCGCGGTATCCAAAAATGAGGTGTTGCTGTGCTTTTTGAGAAGGTCTCTCAAAAGACCCGGCAAGTAATTCCTTGAAAATAGAAAGGTTGAATTCTTCATCTGTAGGAATGGTGATGTACTCATCTGCAAAGGCAATTTTATCTGTCTTGGGTTCGTAGGTGTAATTGTTGTTGACATCCCGTATTCCCACAAGTTGGTAGGTGCCCTGTTTGAGGTTGTTAAGCTGAAAGGTTGTGCTGTCAAGGGTGCTGGTAACATACCGGGGCACTTCCTTATAAATGAGTGAATCGTTATAAGTGGAATCTACTTCATAAAGCGCAATAGTGATATATGGATCCGGTACCCCCAGAAGTGCATCCTGCACACGGCCTCGTATAGAAAGCGAATCTATATAAGGTCCTGTCGAGAAAGCATAGGTGAAAAAGCTCAGGGGATTTCCTTCGTTGTTGTCTTTAATACTGCTCCCAAAGTTGATAGTGTAGGTGGTACGGGGCTGTAGGGTATCATTGATCCTTATGCGAATAGATTTACTCGCAGTTCCCAGCGGAGTGATCTCCGGGCGGGGATCCATGGGAGGGGAGATGATGATTTGGCGCTGAGGATCATTGAGCTTTATATATTCATTAAAATAGATCCTTATTTCCCGCGAGTCGAAGTTGGTGGTAAAGTTCTCCGGTCTCGCCCTTACGTACTCCGGCGCAACCTCATCTAAGGGGCCGCCATCGGGAGTTCCTCTTTTCGCACAGCTGGTGAAAATTAGAATGATAGTAAGGAAAAAGAGGATTTTTAACCCGGTACTTTTCATGAACACAAGATTTACTGCAAAGAAACAATTTATTCTTTTAATTCCGAAGCTGCTAATGGGTTACAGCCATTGTGGCAAGGCTAATTTTTACCCCAGGAATGGTAAGGATTTTATGCGCACAAGCCTCCAGGGTTGCACCTGTAGTTACGAGATCATCCACCAAAAGAACATGAGCACCTATTAAAGCGTCTTCATTTTCCAGGACAAATGTTTCTTCTATAGTTCCCCAGCGGGCAAATCTCTTTTTGAGAGTTTGAGTTTGTGTAGCCGAAATTTTTAGCAGCACGTCATCCCGATATGGAACCTCAAGAGCTTTGGCTATTTCCATTCCAAATTGTGCCACCTGGTTAAAGCCTCTTTTCTTTAGCTTCTGCTTGTGAAGAGGTACAGGAATGACCATAGTGATCTGTTTCCATGCCGACAACTGGTTTATCTCAGCTCCCAGCCAGGTGCCCAGAAAGCCTCCTATTTCTTCTTGTCCGCGATATTTCAGGTTATGGATTAGCTTTTGTGTCACCCCTTTCTTTTCAAAAAGCAGCAGGGAAGTGGCATTTTCAACCGGGATCCTTCCGTAGAAGATCTTTTCCACAGGATTACCCGTCTCAAGATGAAGGTCGGCAATGGGCAAACCGTGTAGACAGGTCGTGCAAAGGACTTTTTCGTTAGTGGTTAATGCGGTCTCGCAGCCGTAACATATTCTTGGATACAACAAGTCGAGGAAATCGTGAAACATTTGTTAACAAATTAGTCGCGGGCTGATTAAAACTCCTAAATTTACAAAGTAAACCGTTAAAAACCATTTATTATGACAGACCAGAAAAGTAACAATGCCTTAAAGATCCTTACCGGGGTTCTGGCAGTAGCTTTGGTTGCATTAGGTATTTATACTATTAAATTTTATAACGAGGAAAAGGAAAATAAAGAACTGTTACAGCAGGAAAAAGCTGTAATAGAAGGTGAATTGAATGACCTCATTGTCAAATATGACGAGGCCATTGCCGAAAATGAAGGTCTTGACCGTGACCTGGTAGCTGCCCGTGAAAGGATTGTAGTACTTCGGGATTCTGTGCAGGACATGGAGGCCAATCTGGCTGTAATTGCCCGATACAGAAGAGAAGTGAACAATCTAAAAGCCGAAAAAGAGCAATTATTCAGAGTGGTAGACAGTCTTAGCAGTCAAAATCAAAGATTGATCACAGAGATTGACAGTACCAATAACGTGCTTCTTGAAAGAACAAGAATATCAGATTCCCTGCAGTCACAAACCAGAACAATGGGAGCCAAGATCGATAAGGCTGCTCAATTGAAGGTGAGCAATCTTAGAGGAGAAGGTGTTATAGAAAGGAACAGTGGTCGACTTGTAGAAAACGATCGTACAAGACGTGTAGACAAAATAAGAACCTGTTTCTCATTAACTCCAAACGCACTTGCCGAAGCCGGAGATAAAGATCTTTATGTTCAGGTTTATAATCCTAACAACGAACTTGTGGGTGACCAGATAGCAGTACAACATGATGGCGGAGTAATGGTGTATAGCGCCTCTACTCAGGTCTATTACGAAAATGAAGAGCTGGATGTATGTATCCTGGCGAACACAAATTCGGACAGACTAATAGAAGGAAACTATAAGGTGATGGTATATGAGGGGACAAACCTTATTGGGGCCACGAGCTTTAGCCTTAGGTAAATTTAAATTCTGAATTAATATAACCGCCCTGGCTTGAATCGGGGCGGTTTTTTTATTTTTGCGCTATGGCAAAACAAGAAGATCTTTTTAAAAATGTTATTTCCCATGCAAAAGAGTATGGGTACATCTTTGCTTCTTCCGAGATCTATGACGGCTTAAGTGCTGTTTATGATTACGGACAAAACGGGGCAGAACTTAAAAAAAATATAAGGGATTACTGGTGGAAGAGCATGGTGCAGCTGCACCAGGAGATCGTGGGTATCGACGCTGCGATCCTTATGCATCCTACGACATGGAAAGCTTCAGGGCACGTAGATGCCTTTAATGATCCCCTAATCGATAATAAGGATTCAAAAAAACGTTATCGCGCAGATGTTCTTGTAGAAGATCATGCTGAAAAGATCCTGCAAAAAGCACAAAAGGAGATAGAAAAGGCGCGCAAGCGTTTTGGAGAAGCCTTTGACGAGGAGCAGTTCGTGAATACCAATGACCGGGTTCAACGTTATCTTTCTGAAAGAAAAGAAATACTTGAGCGATTAGGTCGCTCCCTTACCAATGAAGATCTCAAGGATGTAAAGGCCTTGATCGAGGAATTAGGAATTGCCGATCCTGAAACAGGTTCAAAGAACTGGACCGATGTTCGCCAGTTCAACCTCATGTTCGGAACAAAGCTGGGAGCGTCTTCAGAAACGGCCTCCAATCTTTATCTAAGGCCCGAAACAGCACAAGGGATTTTTGTGAACTTCTCAAACGTGCAAAAAACCGGAAGGATGAAAATTCCATTTGGGATCGCGCAGACAGGGAAAGCCTTCAGGAATGAAATTGTGGCGCGACAATTCATCTTCAGGATGAGGGAATTCGAGCAAATGGAAATGCAATATTTTGTGCGTCCCGGCGAAGAATTGAAATGGTATGAGCACTGGAAAGAGGTGCGTCAAAAATGGCATTTTTCACTGGGATTAGGCGAAGAGAATTACCGATTCCACGATCATGAAAAACTTGCGCATTACGCTAATGCTGCGACCGATATTGAATTTAATTTCCCATTTGGCTTCAAAGAACTCGAAGGAATTCACTCGAGAACAGATTTCGACCTTAAAGCCCATGAAGAACACTCCGGAAGAAAGCTGAGATTCTATGATCCCGAATTGCAGGAAAATTACGTGCCTTACGTGATCGAAACTTCAATAGGACTGGACAGGATGTTCCTTGCAGTACTTTCGGCCTCTTTAAAAGAAGAAGAGTTAGAAGACGGAAGCAGCAGGACCGTCCTTAAATTACCTGCTATTCTTGCTCCTGTTAAGGCGGCAGTGCTGCCGCTAGTGAAAAAGGATGGTCTGCCCGAGCTGGCACAGGAGATCATAGATGAGCTTAAGTGGGATTTCAATATTCAATATGATGAGAAAGACGCTATTGGCCGCAGGTATCGCCGTCAGGATGCTGCGGGGACGCCGTTATGTATCACTGTAGATCATGACTCTTTGGAAGACCGAACAGTAACAGTTCGATATCGTGACACCATGGAACAAAAACGTGTTCCGGTTTCTGAACTTTCAAAGGTTATTTCTGAAGAAACAAATTTCAAACATTGGATGAAGAAGTAGCTTTTTTCTGTTTAAATTGAGTTAAAAAAGAGCAATTCTAACTGAATTGTTCTTTTTTTTGTTTCCACCTCTGGTAAATCCTTAAATTTATAGATTAAAGTTTCCCTACATGCTAAAACATTACTTGCTCCCTATTTTTTTGCTGATCTTCAGCCTAGGACTTTATGGTCAAACCGATCCTGAAAAAGCCGGTCCTATTTTACAGGGAGTAGCGAAACCTATTCAAACCGAAGCCCTTTCCTCAAAGGTTTTAATTCCTGCGACTACTTCTCCCAAGGAGGTAAATCCTAAAATGAGAACTTCGAACAAAGTAGTTCCGGGGAAAGGATATCCAAAAACCATGGATGCTGCATGGCAGGAGAAAATGGGAGAAATACCTACTAAGGCACTGGAACAATCCTTTGATGTGACCAATGTCTCCCGCGTACCTACAGATCCAACCGGAGCCGTAGGGCCTAACCACTACGTGAATGCCTGGAATGCCGGCTTTGCCATTCATGATAAACAGGGAAATCTTTTGCTGCCACATACCGATCTTGAATCTCTGGGAGGAGAATTTTTGGGGGAAAGACGGGGAGATCCCATTGTTGTTTATGACCAGTTTGCCGACAGGTTTCTAATTACTCAATTTGCCGGTTGTCCTTTCGATCCCGGCCGTGGTTGTCCTAACAAAATAGATCCCACTAATGCACTTTTGGTTGCCATTTCTAAAGGTCCCGATCCCGTGAATGACGGCTGGTACACTTATAGATTTCCCACGGGAACTTTCCCCGATTATCCGAAATTCTTCGTTTGGAGCGACGGATATTATGTCACTACCAATCAGGATCCCGAAGATGACGCTGTAGAAGAAGTTGTCTTTGTACTTGAACGGGACAGGATTTTGCAGGGTGCCGAAGCGAGACACCTGGGATTTCCGCTTCCGGGGATAAGGATCAATGGATTCTACAGTCCGGCGGCACTAAATGCCGTGGGAGACCAAATGCCACCCCCGGGAAATATGCCCATAATTTATTTTCAGGATGATGCCTGGGCCGGAGTAAATGTGGATCATCTAAAAATATGGCTGCTGAATGTTGACTGGAATAATCCTCAGAATTCGGTGATCACTGAATCCCAGGAGCTTGATCCATCACAGGGGGTCACCCCTTTCCACAGCACTTTTGACGGCGGAAGCGTTATGAACCTTTCTCAGGTAGGAAGTGCACCAGATGTTGATGCCCTACAGGGAGCAGTAATGTGGCCCACCTCTTACAGAAGGTTTGAAACACATAATTCGGTTGTTTTCAATTTTGTGGTTGACGTAGATCCTTCGCAGGTGGAACATGCGGGAATTCGCTGGTATGAGCTGCGGCAGGCTCCTACAGGAGGTCCATGGAGTGTCTACCAGGAAGGTACTTATGCGCCAGATTCAGATCATCGATGGTGTGGAAGTATTGGGATCGACAAACATGGAAATATTGGATTAGGATTTACGGTGATGAATGACAATTTTGAAGACCTGGTCTTGCCAACCCTGAGATTTACCGGGAGGTATGCAAATGATCCCTTAGGAATTATGACCTTTCGGGAGAAGACTATAGTTGAAAGCACAGTTCCCGATAACAGTTCCAGGTATGGTGACTATAGCCATACGAGTATTGATCCTGTAGACAATGAAACTTTTTGGTTCAATGGGGAATATTTCCGGCCGGGTTCCCGACTCAACCGGGTAGGGGTTTTTAAAATTGCGCCGCAATTCACAACAGATGTTGGAGTTACAGCCCTGGTATCCCCAAGATCTTCGACTTTAGGGGAGGAAGAAGAGATTACAATTGCACTTCGCAACTATGGAAGTGAACCCCAATCTAATTTTGAGGTGAGGTATCAAATTGATAATGGTTCCTTCATTACAGAAGTTTTTACCGGAACAGTTCCTTCAACAGGTCAGGTGGAATTCACATTTTCTGAAACTGCGGACCTTTCGGGGGAAGGAGAAACTTTTGTGATTTCCGCAGAAACAAATCTAATGGGTGATATGGATGCTTCAAACGATCTATATTCAACTGAAGTTACAAATCTTCCACCGAAAGATATAGGAGTAACAGATATCCTTCACCCCATGACCTCTACCTCCTTGGGGCAGGAAAATATTGTGGTAAGCGTGGAGAATTTTGGAGGAGAACCACAGTCAGGGTTTGAAGTAGGTTACAGCCTCAATGGGGAAGAGTGGGTGAGGGAGGTTTTTACTGAAACTCTGGGAGTAGACGAAATTGAAGCTTTTACTTTCTCCCAGGCTGCAGATTTCTCTATTCAAAAAGGGTATGAAATTACAGCAGCTACCTTCCTTGCAGATGATTCAAATCCCGAAAATGACGAAACTGAATCTTTCATAGCACATCTTGATTGTATTCCTGAAGGTTCTTCCTGCGCATTTAACGACGGGATCAATAGCTTCTACCTGGAAGAGATCGTAAATGAAAATATCTACTGCACCAACGGATATTTGAATTTCATAGGACTTTCCACCCGTCTTGACAGGCAACTCGGGACTTACAGAGTTGGAGTGCAGGCGCCTACCAGCAATGAATTTTCAATGTGGATAGATTTCAATGATAACGCCGTTTTCGAAGATTCAGAAAGGGTAGTGAGTTCCGGTACATTTAGTTCTTCAAGTGTAACTACGGTCTTTGAATTTGAACTTCCGGAAGATGCTCCACTGGGAGAACATTTATTGCGTGCCCGTGCCGGAGATGTGAGTTATGGGGGCAATCTTAATGACCCATGCGGAGTAATGGAATATGGAACCACTAATGATTATACGGTTATTATTGTTGATGGAGTGGAAGAATCTGAACTTCAACAGGGGGAATTGATCATAAGCTCTTCGGAAGAAGATATCTATGAGATCAACTTCGAAACTGCTTTCCAGAGTCCGCTGTGGTTAACAGTGCATGATGTGCTGGGGCAGAAGCTGGTGGAGAACCTCATTCGTAAAAATCTTAACAGCTATACCTATACCCTGGACATGTCTCACGTAGCTTCAGGTGTTTACCTGGTGCGGCTTGGTACACGCGATGAAGGCAGGGTAGAACGAATTATTGTTCATTAATTCGGGATAAATCGGGTTTCATTCCTTCTTTAAGCAGGACCAAAAATGCTATTTTTGGGCAGCATTAAAATTAGAAGGAATGAAGATCATCTCTTACAACGTTAACGGAATAAGAGCAGCAATAAAAAAAGGATTTATCGAATGGCTGGACAGCACAAATGCCGATGTGGTTTGCCTTCAGGAGATCAAAGCAACTCCCGAACAATTTGACCAGGAGCCTATTGAGAATTTGGGATATAAATTCAATTCCTGGTTTCCGGCAGTGAAAAAAGGATATAGTGGCGTTGCTATCCTTAGCAAAATAGAGCCTAAAAATGTGATTTTCGGAACCGGGATCGATTACATGGACTTCGAAGGCCGTAACATTCGTGCAGATTTCGAGGATTTTTCAGTGATGAGCATGTATCTGCCGTCGGGAACCAACATCAAGAGACTTGATCATAAGCTGCAGTACATGGCCGATTTTCAGACTTATGTTGATGAGCTAAAACAGGAGCTTCCAAATCTTATTATTTGCGGGGATTATAATATATGCCATGAGGAGATCGATATTCATGATCCTGTGAGGCTTAAGAATACTTCAGGGTTTCTTCCGGAAGAGCGGGAATGGTTGGGGAATTTTATGAAAAGCGGGTTCGTGGATTCATTCCGGGAATTCAATTCAGATCCCGGACATTATTCCTGGTGGAGCTATCGTGCCGGTGCCCGAGGAAATAATAAGGGCTGGAGGATCGATTATCACCTGGTGAGCGAGCCTTTGCGCGACAGGGTAAAACGTGCCGTAATCCTGCCAGATGCACAACATAGCGACCATTGCCCCGTTTTTATAGAAATAGAATAGTTCCACATTATAAACAACCTTTCATTTATGAAAAAGCATATTTTTTTGGCCGTCATTGGTAGTTCCATTTTTCTTTCTTCCTGCGTAAGCGCGAAGGTCTACAAGGATCTGGAAGAGCGTCATGCACAACTTCAGGAGGAAAACCGGGAGTTATCGGGGAATTATGAGGACCTGCAAGCCAGAAACCAACACAATGAAGCCGATCTTGCTGCACTTCAGGCTGAATACGAAAAAACAAAGGCTGAAAGAGATCGCCTTCAGCAGGAATATAACGCTACCAGCCAAGGCTATGAGAAGCTAAAATCCTCTTATGATGCGCTGGAAGCTAACAGCTCTTCGGCCCTTGCTGAAAATTCAAAAAGGAACAGGGAACTTTTGGCAGAGCTTGATGCTAAGGAAAAAGCTCTGGCTGCCGAAAAATCTCGTCTTGAGAAACTTGAAAAAGATTTGGCTGCCCGTTCAAAAAGGGTAGATGAGCTGGAAAGTGTGATCGCTGCCAAAGATGCCAAAATGAATGCGCTCAAAAATGCCATTTCTAAGGCCCTTGTGAATTTTGAAGGAAAAGGCCTTACTGTGGAGCAAAGGGATGGCAAAGTGTATGTCTCCATGGAAAATAAGTTGCTGTTTAGCTCCGGAAGCTGGGCAGTAGGTACCGAAGGAAAGAAGGCTGTGCAGCAATTAGCTACAGTCTTAGCTCAAAATCCCGATATCGCCGTGCTTATAGAAGGTCATACAGATAATGTGCCTTACAATGGCAGTGGACAGCTTAACGACAACTGGGATCTTTCAACCAAAAGAGCTACTGCGATTGTGCAATTGCTTCAGGCAAGCGCTAATATTGATCCGCAGAACCTCACTGCCGCGGGTCGGGGAGAACATGCGCCGGTTGCTTCTAACGAAACAGCAGAGGGAAAAGCAAAAAATCGCAGGATCGAAGTAATTCTTACTCCAAAATTAGACGAGATCAACAAACTGCTTCAGGAAATAGAATAACAGAAGATTTTTATAAAGGCCGCGCCAGGCTCTTGTGAACGAAGAAATTTTCGTTCCCAAGCCGGGTGTGGTACCAATCCTTAGTTTCTCCAAGATAATACAGTGTATCCTGCACCTTGATTCGGGAAGCAATTTGAGCCTTTGTGGAAGGACCTTTTCTAAGATTGGCTGTGCCGGTTGCTAAAAGATATTCTGAAGCAGTTTCCGTGGGAGCCATGCTTTCAGGCAAAGGAGTTTGGTACACGTAAGGCAACGGATTTTGGGCTCCGCGATATCCTTTATAAATTCCGAAGTGAAGATGAGGCGGAGTGGTGCGGGCGTTACCTGTGTTACCTACAAGACCCAAAGTATCTCCGGGTGAAACCCGCTGTCCCGGGGTAGCAATTACGCTGTCAAGATGAGCGTAATAAAGAGAAGTTCCACGCTTATTATCCCGCATCCATACCTGTTTCCCTCCCAGACCACGGTTTCCGGTTCTGCTCACACGACCTTCGGTAGCAGCAATAACGGGAGTGCCTTTGGGGGCAAAAATGTCAATTCCTTCATGGCTTCTCCTGCCGCCATCTCGGGCCGCACCCCAATAGCTTTGTACAGCTGAATTTCCTCTTCCCGCAACAGGGAATTTATATACAGCTTCTTTATAAATATTGAGTCTGAAAGGCGAGCTGGCAGAGATCTCCGGCTGAATAAGCAACTTATAAATTCCCGGCTCATTAATTTCATGCTGCAGAATTTTTGAGTTAAAATCAGCCGCCAATAAATGCTCATAAGTAATTGCAGAATCTATTTCCTGCCGGTAGAGATCGAGAAAAACCAGGGTGTTGAGGGAATCGGCATCTACTTCCACCTGTAGCCGTTCTCCCGGGTTGAGGGAGAAGTTATAGGAATAGACCTCCCGGGAGGTCAGGGAGAATTTACCTGCCTCGGTATATGGTAAAGCAATAGCTACACTGTCAAAAAGGGCATTTTCAAAGGTTTCTTTCCATTGTGCCAGGGCTACCGGGTCCTGCTCAAGGTCCCGTAAGTATTTCTCGCGCGCTGTTGGATTCGTAAAGACATCCTTTACTTTAGTCATTTTAGAACAGGAGGTCACTAAAAGCAAACTCAGCAGAATGGTAAAAATGAAATTATAGTGGGTTGTTTTCTTTTTCACAGTTTCTAAAAAGCAGAAATTGTGCCAGTTAGGTTAGAATGGTTAGGTTAAAATTATTTCCTGAACCTGGATGAGAATCATCCCTGTCAAAGTCGCCACTTCAGAAATTATTGAAAATGGTAATTTTTTATGGATTTGGTGAAAATTCACTTTAAAAATTGTTAAAGTGTACTGGAACTTCTGCAGAATTAATAATTTTAACTCTTAACCAAAACTTGAAATTATGATCAAGACCTTAGCAGTTATTATGTTAATTGGAGGTGCCATTGCCCTAATTATGGGAGTTCTGGGCATTTTTGGCAGTGTTGCCTTAATGTTTAGCCCATGGGCCCTGGCTATCCTGGGATTTGTTTTTTTCATTGCCGGGATCTCTATGCTTAAATATAGAAAAGATACCGACGAAGTTGCTGCCGAGCACAGGTAGTAATTAAGAAGAATAACAATTAATGCTGTTCAACAGCTTTAAAAAGGAGAGTGAAAAACTCTCCTTTTTTTATATCCTTCAGCGGGATGGACATATTTCGAACAGCTCCTGCAGGATCTACTCTGGATAATTTCTACCTTACCTCTAAAAATGAAAAAAAGACTTACCTGGAGGGGCAGGAAAAAGATTGCATGAACATAGAGATCAAAGAAATAATTAAGGGCTAATAAAATTCCGAAGACTCCAACATAAGAAATCACGAGGTTTTCAATTTCTATGGTGCGAAAAGCGATCTTCATGCTCGAAATTTATCCAAACAGGTAGCTGACTACATCTTCTACTTTAGCAACCTTCTGAATCCTGATTGTAAAATTGTTTTTTGGGATCTTGCTTTGAGCAGAAACAAGAATGCTGCTAAAGCCTAACTTTTCGGCCTCCTGTATTCGTTGCTCAACTCGGGTCACGGGCCTCACTTCTCCTGCCAGGCCAACTTCTGCAGCAAAGCAGATATCCTTAGGAACCGCAATATCTTCATTTGAGGATAGAATGGCAGCTACAACAGCAAGGTCCAATGCAGGATCATCTACTGAGATTCCGCCGGTGATATTCAGGAAGACATCCTTTGCACCAAGCCTGAAGCCGGCGCGTTTCTCCAGTACCGCCAGCAGCATATTCAGCCGCTTGGCATTATAACCCGTCGCCGAACGCTGAGGGGTACCATAAACGGCCGAACTCACCAGTGCCTGGATCTCGATCATTAGGGGGCGCATACCTTCCAGGGTAGCTGCAATAGCAGTTCCGCTTAGGTCTTCCTCATTTTTTGAAATAAGTATTTCAGAAGGGTTGCTTACTTCCCTCAGGCCGTTGCTCAGCATCTCGTAGATTCCAAGTTCATTGGTAGAGCCAAACCTGTTCTTGTGGGCTCTAAGGATGCGGTAAACGTGGTTGCGGTCGCCCTCGAACTGCAATACGGTATCTACCATGTGTTCGAGTACCTTAGGCCCCGCGATACTTCCTTCTTTGGTGATATGGCCAATAAGGATCACCGGAGTGGCGGTTTCTTTGGCGTATTTGATAAGCTCGGCAGTACATTCCCTTATCTGTGAAATGCTCCCGGGACCGCTTTCTATGTAGTCGCTGTGCAGCGTTTGAATAGAGTCAATAATGACAATTTCGGGCTCCAGTTTTTCGATCTGGCTAAAGATGTTCTGAGTTTTGGTTTCGGTTAAAATATAACAGTTGTTGGAGTCGGGGTTGATCCTTTGCGCTCGCATCTTTATCTGCTGCTGACTTTCCTCTCCGGAAACATAAAGGGTTTTGAACTTCAGGTTGAGGGAGATCTGCAGGAGCAGGGTGCTTTTTCCAATTCCGGGTTCCCCACCAAGCAGGGTCAAAGAGCCGGGTACAATACCGCCGCCAAGAACCCGGTCCAGTTCAGCATTATTGGTATTCAGTCGTTCTTCTTTAGAAACCTCGATCTCTGAAATGCGCAAAGGCTTCGCCACCTTTTTAACAGCGGCAGAGGCCGGAGATTTCCAGGTGGTTTTTTCAGCTTTTTCGAGGACTTCTTCAGCGAGAGTGTTCCATTCCTTGCATGAATTGCATTGTCCCTGCCATTTGCTGTGCTGGGCGCCGCAGTTCTGACAATAAAAAGTTGTTTTTAATTTAGCCATCCAGATAAAAGCTTCAGAAATGAACAGCTAATAACCGAAATCTTCTTTAATTAATTCTGCTTTTTGAAGCATAAAATCTACGGTGACAAAAGCAACTTCCTCCTGCCCGTAGGCACTTTGATAAGTACGCATTGCTTTTCTTGATCTGCCGGTTGCCTCATAGGCGCGTGCGAGATAATAAGTACCCAGGGCAGAAGTTGGATACTGCTTCCTCGCCAGTTCTCCCAGTTTCTCCAGCTCTTCCCATTTTTGAAGGAATTCCAGGGCTTTGCCTACAGCCAGGTAATCATTGACGCGGACTTTTTTATCTATTCCGAAGTTATTATTGATCACGTCATATTTATCGGTAAGGTAGTCGTAAGGCGAGCCTTCCATCATCACGATCTCGTCATACTCCTTGAGCCCGATAGGTTTATATAAGGCAAAAATGTGCTCCAGCGCCTTTGGTAGCGCACGACCTATAATGGTATAATGAGTGGCGGCATCCATTTCTTCAAATTTATATTTCAGATTATCATTTGTAACCGAAGCTAACTGTTTGTCCAGATCGGCTATACCTTTTCTGAGGGTTGGAATATCATTGCTGCCAACGGCAAGATAATACCAGACTGGTTTTTCTATAACCGAAAATTTTTCGGTAAGCCTGGTTGCCATTTCCGGAGCCAGGTCGGGGCTAAAGTTGATATAAGCATGAAAGAGCGGATCGTTCTTAAAGAGGTAATAATTGAGGAAATTGGCAGTGATATCATGTCCCGCAATAGCTACAAATTTGGAGGTGCGGTAGTTTTCGTCCATGAACTTCAAAAGCTCCATGCCCAAAAACTCGAAAAATTGGGCTCCTCTTTTTTCGGGCAGGAAACGCTGCGAATCATACATGCTGTCGTCTTCACGGCTGTCGATTTGATTAACACCTACGACAATGGCTTCGGGGATCTCATCCCAGTAGGAATAGTAATCCACATTACCGGCCATAGGTTCGAAAAGGTAATCGCCGTCTAATACGATGATGAGCGGATAAGTTTTTTCGGTATTCTGCTCGTAATTCCGTGGCAGCTGTATTTTCAATTCCCTTTCTGTACCAATCCTGGAAGATTTAATGGTCTTGTAAATGGTCTGTGCAGATAGTATGGGGGAAGCAAAAATAATAAGAGTTAGAAAGTATAATTTCCTCATATGCAGTAGGTTTTTTCCTAGAGCAATATAAAAATTATTTCTTTTGATTGTAAAGTGGCAAGAATAAGAGCGAAAAACCTCCCAGAATGATCACCATTAAGGTTTGAGATCCCCACATGATCCAGCCGAAAGCTTCCCCGGCCTGTTGATTAATCCCAAAGAGCAGTAGCACGGCGCCCATAGCTATGGGATAGACACCAATACCGCCGTTAGTGGTAGATATGGCAAAGGAACCTACAATAAAGGCCGCCATGAACCCGGCGATTGTAAGAGATTCAGTTTCGGGCAAAGCATATTTGATCACATAGAACATGAGCAGGTACATGGTCCAGATGAAAAGTGTGTGAAGCAAAAAACCTTTTTTATGCTTCATCTTCAGGATACTTCTCATACCTTCCAAAAGACCGACAGCAAAATCTCTTATTTTCACCATCAGATGGTGGTTCGATCTTCTTATGAGGTTAAGGAAAACAATTCCGAAGCCAACAAGGAGCAGGAGAATTCCCAGAGAAATGAAGGGATTGATCTCATTTTCGCTGAAATAAAGGATAAGCCTTTCAGTCTGAATAAGGAATCCAAAAATGGTAATAAGAAGCACCATGATAACGTCTGCAATTCTTTCAGAAACTATGGTGCCAAAGGCTTTATCAAACGGAATGTCCTCATAGGTAGAAACTGTTGCAGCTCGAAGGACTTCACCAGACCTGGGAACGCCAAGATTGGCAAGATAGCCTCCCATCACTGCCATAAAACTATTGGCGAATTGCGGGCGGTAACCCAGGGGCTCTAAAAGGTACTTCCAGCGATAGGCCCTGGAAAGATGCGAGAGAATTCCGAAGAAAACGCTAAGCATAACCCATTCCAGTTCGGCAAGTTTAATGTTGTTCCAAAGCTCTTCCCTCTCTTGCGGGGTGGCGCTGCTTAAAGAATACCAGATCAAAAAAACTCCCAGCAAGAGAGGTAGAAAGGTTTTAGTAAACTTGAGTAGTTTTTTCTTCAAGATCTAACTGAGGAGGTTGGTATCTTCATTAGGGAAAACCAAAGCCGGCTTAAAATTCTTTGCCTCTTCAATATCCATAATGGCATAGGTAATTAGGATCAAAATATCTCCCTTAGCGACCTTGCGGGCAGCGGCACCATTTAAAGTGATCTCGCCACTGTTGCGGGGTCCGGGAATAGCATAGGTTTCCAGGCGTTCACCATTGTTGTTGTTCACAATCTGCACCTTTTCTCCTTCAATAATATTCGCCGCCTCCATAAGATCTTCATCTATGGTGATGCTCCCAATATAATTGAGATCGGCACCTGTGACTTTGACGCGATGGATTTTTGACTTTACAACATGGATCTGCATAATACTAATTTAAAGCTATATTATCTATTAACCTGATGTCGCCGGAATAAGCGGCGATAAATGCCCTGTACTTCTGGTGATCTTCTTTCTCCTGCATGGTCATGAGAGTTTCTTCATCGGCGATCTCAAAATATTCAAGTTTTAGTGCATTATTTTTTCTGAATTCTTCTGAAACCCAGTTGTTTATCTCTGACGCACTTTTTGTGCCAAATTCCTGTTTCACTTGCTGAAGGATCTGGTAGATAAAGGCAGCACTTTGTCGTGCTTCGGGACTTAACCTTTCATTGCGGGAGCTGCGGGCGAGTCCGTTGATCTCTCTGTCAATCGGGCAGCCTATCACTTCAACTTCCAGCTGTTCCTTCTGCACCATTTTCTTTACGATCTGTAACTGCTGAAAATCTTTTTCTCCAAAGAAGGCCTTATCGGGTTCTACCATCTGGAAGAGTTTTTTCACAATAGTGCCTACCCCGTCAAAATGTCCTGCGCGAAATTTTCCTTCCATCTGATGCTCCAGTCCGTCAAAAGAGAACTTTTCTGAAGAAACCGAATTTCCATACATTTCTGAAGCCGGGGGAGAAAAAATGATCACCTCGTCACTTAAGCGGGATATTCGTTCCACGTCCTGTTCAAGGGAACGCGGATACTTCTCAAGATCGTCGGGGTTATCAAACTGGGTGGGGTTTACAAAGATGCTCACCACTACTTTATCACAGGTAGTAAGAGCTTGTTTTATCAGAGAAAGATGACCTGCATGAAGGGCTCCCATGGTAGGAACAAAACCTATGCTGAGATAGTCTTTTTTAAAAGCAGCAATCTGCTTTTTTAGCGCGTCCTTCTCCTTTAAAATCTGCATCTTATTCTAAAATTTACGGCGTGCAAACTTAATATAATACTGGCAATCTGCATAAAATTTTGTATTTTTGCGTGTTTTTATTTCACAACAGCATTAAAGTGATCCTATGAAAGATAAGAGGATATTGTACGTATCATCTGAAGTTATTCCTTATTTACCCGAAACCGAAATTTCATCTATGTCTTTTGAAGCTCCAAGAATGGTGAACAGCCATGGAGGTCAAATACGTATTTTTATGCCCCGTTTTGGTAACATTAATGAGCGTAGGCATCAACTGCATGAGGTGATAAGGCTTTCAGGTATGAACCTGGTGATCAATGATCTTGATATGCCCCTTATTATAAAGGTTGCATCCATTCCTAAAGAGAGAATGCAGGTGTATTTTATTGATAATGAGGACTACTTCAAAAGAAAAGCTACGCTTACAGATGAGGAAGGTAATCTTTTTCCCGATAATGACGAAAGAGCCATTTTCTTTGCAAAAGGTGTGATAGAAACTGTAAAAAAACTTAACTGGTCTCCCAATATTATCCATGTGAATGGATGGCTTTCTTCCATGCTGCCCCTGTACCTTAGGAACTATTATGGGAATGAACCTTTATTTAATAAAGCCAAAATTGTTACCTCTATATACAATCAGGACTTCGATGGTACGTTAGATAGCAATATGTATAAGAAGGTTTTATTTGACGGATTGGAAAATGAACAGGTGAAACATTTAAAGAAACCTACCTACGTTAACCTGATGAAAACAGCAGTGGATAATTCTGATGCTGCCATTATTGCAGGGGATAACATTCCCGATGAACTAAAGAAATATTTAAGTAAACTTGCCAAGCCGGTGTTAGAATACAAAAACCGTGAGGAATTTGCCTCAGCTTACCAGGAATTCTACACAAAAGAGGTGCTGTCATAATTAGAAATAACTGGATGAATTTAAACAATAAATTGTTGAAAATAACAACAGTAGCAACTGTTGTTTTTTCTTTTATAGCTTGTGAAGACGATTTTGAAACCATTGGCAGCAATGTAATTGGTGAGCCTGGTTTCAATGCCGAACTCTATAATGAGGCAGAGATCTCTGCCAGAACTTTGAACTACGGCCCGGTTCAAACCAATAATATTCAGATGAACCTGCTGGGGATTTACCAGGATCCTATTTTTGGAACACAGGAAGCCAGTGTCCTTACAAATCTTATGCTCACCGGCGCAAATCCTTCCTTCGGGAACGAACCCGTGTTGGACAGTGTTGTGATGTCCATTCCATTTTTTTCAAGGAGAGTGACAGGGGAAGAAGGTGTAGAATTTAAACTGGATTCAGTTTATGGGACAGGACCTATTAAGCTTACCATTACCGAATCAAGGTTCTTTTTAAATGCCTTTGATCCCGAAACCAATTTTGAGAGATCGCAGAAGTACTATTCTAATATGGAACCCCGCATTTTGAGTAATCTTACTTCAAATGTACTTTATGAGGAGAATTTTACACCTTCTATAGAACCCATAGTTGAATATTCTGTTGATGCGACAGGAGAAGCCGATACTTTGACGCTTGATCCTGCTTTACGCCTGCATCTTAACAAGGAATTCTTTCAGAGCAAGATCCTTGACAAAGGTGGCTCTTCAGAGCTGCTTAACCAGAACAATTTCAGAGACTATTTTAGAGGGATCTATATCGATGCAGATCAGGTGAACAATGAAGGGACTATGATGCTTTTAAACCTGATGCATGAAGCTGCGGGAGTTGTTTTGTATTATAAAACAAAAGTACCGGATGCCAGAGATACAGATGATGATGGAGATAGAGAGGAGCTTATCGAAGTGAGAAGAGCATATAAACTCAACTTTGGAGGTCCAAAAGTAAATACTTTTAATCAGGAAATACCCGATTTTAGTGAGGAGGATGATCTTTATCTTAAAGGAGGAGAAGGCTCTATGGCAGTAATTGAACTCTTCTCGGGCCCCGATGGCGATGGAGACGGAGTTTCAGATGAACTTGAGGCTTTAAGGGAAATGGACTGGTTGATCAACGAAGCCAATTTGATATTTCATGTCAATAGGGAAAAAGCTGCAAATCTGGACGAGCCGGAGAGAGTTCTTATCTTCGATGTCGATAGGAACAGGGTATTGTACGATTACCAGCTAAACGCAGCGCAGGAGTCTAATCCCAGAAATCCTGTTTCTGTTCATCTGCCCCCATTGACAAAAGATGAGAACGGTAATGGCCTTAGCTATAAAGTGAGGCTCACCAGCCATATCAATAATATTCTTAATAAGGACTCTACCAATGTGAAATTGGGATTGGTAGTTTCTCAAAATGTTAGTTTGATAAGCAATTCAGCTTTGTTACAGGATGATCAGGTTGTGAAAAGAGTGCCCGCAGCCTCTGTGATCACACCTAAAGCTACAGTTCTATATGGCCCGAATGCCGAAGATGATGCAAAGAGGCTAAAATTAAATATATATTACACAGAACCTAAGAATTAAATTATGTGCGGAATAGTAGGGTATATTGGGTATAGAGAAGCCTATCCCATAGTTTTAAAAGGCCTTCAAAGGCTTGAATACAGGGGATATGACAGCGCAGGAATCGCCTTGTACAATGAAAAAGAATTAAAAGTTAGCAAGACCAAAGGAAAAGTTGCAGATCTAAAGAAAAAAATGGAGCAGGAAGTTGATACTTCCGGAACCTTGGGCATGGGACACACCCGTTGGGCTACTCACGGAGTACCTAATGATGTGAACTCTCACCCGCATGTCTCCAACTCGGGTGACCTTGTGATCATCCACAACGGGATCATTGAGAACTATGAGACCTTAAAAAAGGAATTAACTGCGAGAGGATACGTTTTTCATTCAGATACAGATACCGAGGTTCTTGTGAACCTTATTGAAGATGTTATAAAGAAGGAGAAAGTAAAACTTGGTAAAGCTGTACAAATTGCACTTACCCAAACGGTAGGGGCTTACGCTATTGCGGTATTTGACAAGAAAAAACCTAATGAGATCGTTGTGGCGAGGCTGGGTAGTCCGCTGGCGATTGGAGTTGGAAAAGATGAATATTTCATCGCTTCAGATGCTTCTCCTTTCATTGAATTCACCAATAATGCCATCTATCTTGAAGATGGTGAAATGGCTGTAGTAAGAAGAGATAAGGGCGTCAAAGTAAGAAAGATCAAAGATGACTCTTTAGTAGATCCTTACATACAGGAACTGCAATTGAACCTGGAGCAGATCGAGAAGAACAATTTTGATCACTTTATGCTGAAGGAGATCTATGAGCAGCCAAGCGCAATCACCGATACCTACCGCGGAAGATTACTTGCCGACGAAGGTATTATAAGAATGGCAGGTGTGGATGATAATCTTGAGCGTTTCCTCAATGCCAAAAGGATACTTATCGTTGCCTGCGGAACTTCATGGCATGCCGGTTTGGTTGCTGAATACATCTTCGAAGACCTTGCCCGCATTCCGGTGGAAGTAGAATATGCATCAGAATTCCGTTACAGGAATCCAATCATAAATCCAGATGACGTGGTGATCGCGATCTCTCAAAGTGGAGAAACGGCAGATACTATGGCGGCTATAAAATTAGCAAAAGAAAAGGGAGCCTTTGTTTTTGGCGTGTGTAATGTTGTAGGTTCTTCCATATCAAGAGAAACTCACGCAGGGGCCTATACACATGCCGGTCCTGAAATTGGAGTGGCTTCGACCAAAGCCTTTACCACTCAGATCACCGTGCTTACTCTTATTGCTTTGAAGCTAGCTAAGGCGAAGGGAAGTATTTCCAATACAGATTTCCACATGCACCTGCAGGAATTGGAAACCATTCCGCAGAAGATCGAGGTGGCTCTGGAATCCAATGCTCATATAAAAGAAGTGGCCTTTAAATATAAAGATGCCCGCAACTGCCTGTACCTTGGCCGTGGATTCAATTTCCCGGTGGCTTTAGAAGGAGCGCTTAAGCTGAAGGAGATCTCTTATATTCATGCTGAAGGTTATCCTGCAGCCGAAATGAAGCACGGACCTATTGCTCTTATTGATGAGGAGATGCCGGTAGTGGTCATCGCTACCCGAAAAGGTCATTATGAGAAAGTGGTGAGCAATATTCAGGAAATAAAATCAAGACAAGGTAAGATTATTGGGATTGTCACCCAGGGAGATACCAGTGTGCGTGATCTTGCAGATCATGTTATTGAGATTCCGGATACAATCGAGTCACTTACTCCATTGTTGACTACCATTCCATTACAGTTGCTTTCTTACCATATTGCAGTAATGCTTGGTAAGAACGTTGATCAACCAAGGAATCTGGCCAAGTCGGTGACTGTTGAGTAGTTTAAAAATAGAATTCATAAAAAAGCCGCTTTTCAAAAGCGGCTTTTTTATATTTTAGCAATTAAAGATCAGTGGTTTTCTAAGGAACATCCATTTGAGCTGGATACGATTTACACCTCTCGATCTAATATATTTCAGGCTTGGTGCCAGTAATTGAGATACTAATAAGGAGATCAGGAATGAAATGCTCTTCTTCATTCCGGGGACAAAAAAATCTAATGCCCCATATATATTCAGGAATATAATGAGGAACAAAGTGGCCCTGAAAAAATATGTTTCGGCTATTTTAATCATCTCTGAAAATTTTCGGTTTAAGTTACCGGGCATCAGGTTTTAAAGGTAGACAATTCACCAGGAAAAAATCTTATAGAAGTGTCAAAAATGAGATTCCGGAAAGATATTTTTCCGAAGTAACATTTCCTGAAGCGCCTTTCTTAAAAAAGTTATTATTTCTCTTATAGACTTTTATACAAAAAAACTATCTTTGCAGCCTGAAAAAGTGATTGGCTTTTATTCAGTTTTAAAAGCTGTTACAGGTTCTTTTTTAGTTATTTATAAAAACACAATATAAAGGAATAGATAATGTCTAAAGTTACAGGTAAAGTTGCACAAGTTATCGGCCCTGTTGTTGACGTAAAGTTTGACGCAGAGAATGCTGAATTGCCAAGGATCTTTGATTCTCTTGAGATTACCAGGAAAGATGGATCAATATTGGTTCTTGAGGTTCAATCTCACATTGGTGAAGACACAGTAAGAACAGTTTCTATGGACTCTACCGATGGTTTGAGCCGCGGCGTGGAAGTTGTTGCAACCGGTGCTCCTATCCAAATGCCCATTGGAAAAGAGGTTTTTGGTCGTTTGTTCAACGTGATCGGGGATGCTATTGATGGTCTTGGAAACCTGCCTAAAGCAAATGAAAGCGGACTTCCAATTCACCGTGAAGCTCCAAAATTTGAAGACCTTTCTGTTTCTACAGAAGTATTATATACAGGGATCAAAGTTATTGACCTTATTGAGCCTTACGCAAAGGGAGGTAAAATTGGCCTTTTTGGAGGTGCAGGGGTTGGTAAGACTGTATTAATCCAGGAATTGATCAACAACATTGCAAAAGGCCACGGTGGTCTTTCTGTATTCGCAGGAGTAGGGGAAAGAACACGTGAGGGAAATGACCTTTTGAGAGAGATGCTTGAATCCGGAATTATTAAATACGGAGACGACTTTATGCATTCTATGGAAGAAGGTGGTTGGGACCTTGAAAAGGTTGACAAAACAGCTCTTCTTGATTCAAAGGCAACTTTCGTTTTTGGACAGATGAACGAGCCACCGGGAGCACGTGCACGTGTTGCCCTTTCAGGACTTACCATTGCTGAATATTTCCGTGATGGAGCCGGAGAAGGCCAGGGGAAAGACGTACTTTTCTTCGTAGATAACATTTTCCGATTTACTCAGGCAGGTTCTGAGGTATCTGCACTTCTTGGGCGTATGCCATCTGCGGTAGGTTACCAGCCAACACTGGCAACTGAAATGGGTGCGATGCAGGAGCGTATTACTTCTACCAAAAATGGATCTATTACATCTGTACAGGCCGTTTATGTACCTGCAGATGACTTGACAGACCCTGCGCCTGCTACGACTTTCGCTCACCTTGATGCAACTACAGTACTTTCACGTAAAATTGCCGAGCTTGGTATTTATCCGGCGGTAGATCCTCTTGATTCAACTTCCAGGATCCTTACTGCGGAAATTTTAGGGTCAGAGCACTATGACTGTGCACAAAGAGTAAAAGAGTTACTACAGAGATATAAAGAACTTCAGGATATCATTGCCATCCTTGGTATGGAAGAACTTTCTGAAGAAGATAAACTTGCTGTATCACGTGCAAGGCGTGTTCAGCGTTTCCTTTCTCAGCCGTTCCATGTAGCCGAACAGTTTACAGGACTTAAAGGAGTACTTGTAGATATCAAAGAAACCATCAAAGGTTTCAACATGATCATGGACGGAGAGTTGGATCACCTTCCCGAAGCTGCCTTTAACCTTAAAGGAACCATTGAAGAAGCGATCGAAGCCGGTGAGAAAATGTTAGCTGAAGCGTAATAAAAGTAAGCAGTAATAAGTCGGCAGTATGCAGTACTGCCAACTGTTGACTGCCTACTGCAAACTGAAAAAATATGTACTTAGAAATAGTTACTCCTGAAGCCGTTTTGCTAAGCGCAGAAGTTGATTCTGTTAGCGTTCCGGGTGTGGAGGGGCAGTTCCAGATGTTGAACAATCACGCTCCCATAGTTTCGGTGCTTACAAAAGGAGAGATCAAAGTTTTTACGCATTCTCATCCTGTGAGTTCAGATGATCTTTCGAAGAGTTTCACAAGAGATGCAAAAGACAGCAAGATCCTTATCCTTCCTGTTGCAGGCGGAGTAGTGGAAATGAAAGACAATAAAGTTATAGTTCTGGCAGATTAAGCTGAAGAAATTATATTTAAAAACCCGTTGCGAAAGCAACGGGTTTTTTGCTTTGGTAAAGATAGGTGATAGAATATATGCTGCTCCGCCGGAGCTCTCTGGTCTGAGTCATTTCCTGATCTCTATAAATATTTCGCTCCTCCGGAGCTATAGAGGAGATTTGGCCTAAAGACCTGGGGATTTTCTTTATTCCTCCGGCTAAAGCCGAAGGTAATTCATTGTGCAGAGTTTAGAAGAATTTCATGAATTGCCACGGGCTTCAGCCCGTGGTAAAAAAAAGCAGGACAAAAGGCTTTACCTAACATTTTTAAAGACCTGCTTTGGGTGAAATTATGCCACTCCTCCGGAGCTCTCTGGTCTGAGTCATTTCCTGATCTATAAAATATTTCGCTCCTCCGGAGCAGAGGAAGTTTGCGCCTAAAGCCCTGAGGGAGGATTTTCTTTACTCCTGCGGCTAAAGCCAAAGGCAATTCAGGAATTTTCCCTGATTAAAATTTAAGCCTCAGAGAGGCGCCATATTTATAGAAAAAGTATTGGGATAGGATCAAAAGCTCCGGAGGAGCGGCATATGTATTTATAAACAGTGATTTTTCATGAATTGCCAAGGGCTTCAGCCCGTGGATTAAATTGGAAAATTGAGAAAGGCTTTAGCTTAATAAATGATTTTTACAGTCTGAAACTATTTCCCCGACAACCATTCTTCCCGCGCTTTCACAGCTTTTTTAGAAGCTTTCTCGTCAATCGAAATCTTATATTTAGGATCTTGTCCGAGTGTCACAGATTTGTTTAGGTTATTGCCAAACCTTTCTATTTCCAGATTCAAAATATCTCCCACGTTAGTGTTTTCAATCGTTTCCTTCCAGACTTCTTCCGATTTTATTTTAATTCCATTCACCGAAATTATCCTGTCCCCCCGGTCAAGACCTCCTTTGTAGGCGGGAGTGTTCATTCCGGGATTCCCGCTGATGATGATGGCATCTTCTTCAGCCTGAATTGAGGTGCCAAAGAATGCATTTTTAGAAGCCTTTTCTATTTTCAAACCCACAGTTTTGAACAGATCTTCAAAATCAGGCATCTTGCTGTCGTAGACGTAATTTTCAAAATAATCGGAAGCAAAATTTTCACCGGCATATTGTGCCAGGGCAGCTTCCAATTCTTTTAGGGTATATGGTTTTTCTTTTTCTCCAAATTGCTCCCATAAAAGCTTCATAAAATCATCCAGATTTTGTCCTTTTTGACGCAGCTTAAGATCCAGCGCCAGACCAAGCATACTTCCGTAGGAATAATAGGATATAAAGGTGTTTTCCCGGTTAACCGGATCTACAGAGGTGGCAGCATCTACAAATGGAGCCTGATAGCTCATCTCAATGGGGTTGAAATACTCGCGTGCAGGAGAATTCCAGACATAATTAAAAGTGCTGTTGAGGCCTTCTGCATACTCTTCAGGAGTGATAATTCCGCTGCGCACGAGGGTTAGGGGAGTATAGTAGCTGGTAAACCCTTCGGCAAACCAAAGGAGTCCGCTCATATCGGCTGCAGTAAAATCAAAAGGTTCCAGGTCCTGCGGCCGTATCCTCTCTACATTCCAGGCATGGAAGAATTCATGAGCAACGGTGCCTATATTTCTGTCAATTCCGCCCTCGATCAAGGTTCTGCTGCTGGTGAGGATGGTGCTGTTACGATGTTCCATTCCATCCCCTGAAGCATGAGGCAGGTAACAGGCGATGAATACATACTCACCAAAATCAAATTTTGGAAGCTCTCCAAAAACAGCTTTTTGTTGGGTAACTATATCCTTGACCTGCTTAAAATATTGATCAAATTCCTCTTTTGAAGCAGGTCCATGCAAGGCGAACTTTATTGTCTGCCCGTCAAGTCCAAATTGCCTCACTTCATGGTCGCTCAATTCTGTGGGACTGTCCATGAAATAATGGAGATCTGGTGCCGAGTAGGTATTATTCTTCTCATGCTTAAGCTGAGTGGCAATTTTCCAATCTGGGAAAGCTTCGGTTTCAAAAGTGACTTCTATAGGTCGTTCTTCAAGACCTTCGGCATACATAAATGTGGCAGGGATATTCAAATGAGCATGGCTTTGATCGATCTGTGAATAAGTGCCATCGGCGCGGTTTCCGAAGAGCGTGTATTCCAGGTTGACTGTTCCGTCGTGGCCGGTAATCAACCATGAGTAAGGATCGGGGCGGGTGATCTTTAAAGTCTCTCCTGCGGCATTTTTTGCTTTTACTCCGTAGACATTTTTAGCGAATTCATGCAATGCGTACCTTCCGGGGGAAGTTCGGCTCATACGGACAACCAGGCTGTCCTGTCCAATTTCAGGAAAATTGACCATGATTTTTGCCTCATGATGTTCGGCATTAGGGAAGGAAATATTATAGGAAGTAGTTTGCCCGAAACTAATTGAAGTGAAGAATAGCAAAAAGATCAAAAAACGCATAGATTTTTTTTGAGGTAAAATAAGTAAAAATCTAACAACTGCTCCTGCCATTGCTACTAATTGTCCTGAGGTGTAGGAGCAGTAGGGTAGATCGTTCCCTATTAAACCTACTGAAAATGAGGTATTAAATTCTGCTGCTTCTGAAGCTGAGAATTTTTATTGTTTAAGAGCAGTAAGTTTTTGCTGATTTTTTAAACAAAAAATTTATTTTAGGATCAGGATTTCTAATGGGTAAAAAGGATTGAACATCTTTACAAGCTCACTTTTTCCTGCTATATTTGTTTTTCCAGTAATTTGAACGTTCCCTATGCTAACAGCTATACTTTCAGGTTTTATCTTTTCTGTTTTCCTGGTTTTTGCCGGGAAATTTTTAAAGGGAAAACTTGCGGTACTATCTGCTCTGGTTCCTTTAGCTCTATTTGTTTACTTTCTTTCCTTTCTTCCACAGGTTGCAGGAGGAGAGGTGATAAGGCAGGAAATTTCATGGGTACCTACTCTTGGGCTTGATTTAAACTTCGCCCTTGATGGCCTTTCATTGCTTTTTTCTTTGTTGATCACGGGAATTGGTTTCCTGGTCTTTGCATATACCGCAGAATATCTTAAGGAGCACGATTACCTTGACAGGTTCTACGGATATCTAGGGATGTTTATGGGTGCAATGCTGGGTCTTGTGTTGAGTGATAATTTGCTCTCTATGTTCATATTCTGGGAGCTTACCAGTATTAGTTCCTTCTTCCTTATTGGTTTTAATAATACCAGTGAAGCTTCAAGAAAGTCGGCTGTTCTGGCTCTGGCAATCACCGGTTCCGGTGGATTTTTGTTGTTGGCAGGGGCTCTTCTTTTAGGTAATGTTGCCGGTACTTTCAACATCAGCGAAATGCTGGCCCTTAGCCCGGAGATCATTTCGAGTGAATATTATATTTGGATAGTCATTTTGCTTTTTGGGGCCGCATTTACTAAGTCGGCACAGTTCCCGTTCCACTTCTGGCTTCCGGGGGCGATGAAAGCGCCAACCCCGGTTTCCACTTACTTACATTCTGCCACCATGGTCAAGGCGGGAATCTACCTGCTGTTGAGATTTACTCCTGTGCTGGGAGGAGAAGATATCTGGAATACAACTTTGATCTCGGTAGGTGGGATCACCATGTTCTATGCTGCCGTACATACTTTATTTCGAACAGACCTTAAAGGGGTTCTTGCGTATTCAACCATTTCGGTATTAGGACTGCTCGTCTTCCTTATAGGTTTAGGAACCCAATACGCGTTAACTGCTGCTGCAGTTTATATCGTGGTACATGCGCTTTATAAAGCAACTTTATTCCTTATCACCGGAATCATAGATCATGAAACAGGAACAAGAGATGTTACAAGGCTTTCAGGCCTTCGAAAGGTGATGATGCCGGTGGCAGTTGCAGGCTTTCTTGCTGCACTTTCCAGTGCCGGAATGCCTCCTTTTGTCGGTTTTATTGGGAAAGACCTGGTTTATGAGTCAACTCTCCACATGGGATCATGGTCGATCTTTCTTACTGTACTCGCCATTGCGACCAATATTCTGGTGCTGTATGCCGGATTTGTTGCGGGAATAAAACCCTTTACAGGCAAACTTCCCAACGAACATAAAAAAGTACATCTTCCGGGAATGCTTATGTGGCTTCCGCCGGTGATCCTGGCCTTGCTGGGGATCATTATCGGGATATTTCCGGAGATCATCAATGACAGTATCATTGCTCCTGTAGTTAATTCCGTAGGACTGGAAGGTAATGAGGTGCACCTTAAGTTATGGCATGGATTTAATCTTGTTCTGGGTCTTAGTGCGATCACTCTGGCAGTGGGAATTCTTCTATATGTTATTTTCAAACCTTCAGCTAAAAAAGAGAGGGGAATCGCCCGGCTTGATTTTATAGCACCCCTTACTCTTATTACAAACTTTGGACACGGTTTTAAAGTCTTTTCAAACTGGTGGACAAGGATCTTTCAAAATGGCTTTTTACGCAATTATGTTTCCACAATAATATTATTCCTGGTGGTGCTGGTGGGGTACTCACTATTTTCGGATCAAAATGAGATCCCGATCGACCTCTCTTCTTTCTCAAGGATGACCTACTATGAAATGATCATTATGGGAATAATGTTCCTGGCTATTCTTTTTGTGGTGGGCGCGCGATCAAGATTGACCGCTGTTGTTGCCATGGGAGTGGTGGGATATGCGATTTGTTTGATGTTCGTGATCTATAGCGCACCGGATCTTGCGATGACGCAATTTTCCATAGATACGCTTACCGTGATCCTTTTCGTACTGGTGCTGTCCAGTCTGCCCAAATATTTATCTATATCAGATTATAGAATGAAGGTTGTTGATGGGGTGCTATCTATTTCCTTCGGAATTTTGATCACATTAATTTCCCTTGAAGTGCTTGGGGAGCCTGTGAACAAGGAGATAAGTAACTTCTACGCAGATAATGCCTACGTGCTGGCAAAAGGAAAGAATGTTGTGAACGTGATTCTTGTTGATTTCAGGGGAGTGGATACCCTCATGGAAATTTCGGTGTTGACTATTGCTGCACTTGGTGTTTTTAGTCTTCTAAAACTGAGATTAAGAAGAGATGACAGAGAATTAAAGGATTAGTACATGAAAACAATAATTATACGTACCGCTTCTAATTATATGTTGCCGTTGCTACTGGTGTTTTCGGTATTCATCCTGTTACGCGGACATTATTTACCCGGGGGAGGATTTGTTGGTGGCTTGATAGCTTCCATTGCTTTCGTATTGCATGCGTTTGCCAATGGGCTGGGAGATACCCGAAAGTTGTTACACTTTCATCCGGGATTCCTTATGCCAACCGGGCTGGCTCTCGCCTTTCTCAGCGGTATTTCTCCGCTGGTGTTTACAGGCGAACCATTCATGACAGGACTCTGGTATCCGGAACATTTGCCCATAGTCGGAAATCTTGGTTCTGCCTTATTTTTCGACATTGGTGTTTACCTGGTAGTACAGGGGGTGACGCTCACTATAATTTTCACCATTTCTGAATCAACTTAAAAATGGAGATACTTTTAGCCATAATCATAGGTACTTTATATGCATCGGGCATCTACATGATCCTGAGGCGTAGCCTTGTGAAGTTGATCATTGGTATTATCCTGCTTGGTAATGGGGCGAATCTGCTCATATTTTTGCTGGGACGTATTGCCAAAGGGGCGCCGCCAATAATTCCTGAAGAATCCAACGTGTTTCTGGATGCATATTCAGATCCGCTTCCACAGGCACTAATATTAACCGCTATCGTGATCAGTTTTGGTTTACAATCTTTTGCTATTGTGCTTGTTAAAAGGGCGCATAAGGTTGTGAAAACAGACGATCTCGATGAAATGAACGCAACAGACGAATACTCATGATGCCACAGCTAGTCATTTATCCCCTTATTGTTCAAATGCTTCTGGCCATTGTGCTCATGTTTGTATGGAGCAAAATTAGCTGGCAAAGAACTATAAGTATTGTTGGGAGTATCCTTAATCTTGGAATAGCCGTCTGGCTTTTCATTTCGGTTTGGCAACACGGGTCTCATACCATTCAGGCGGGAAATTGGGAACCTCCGTTCGGGATCACCTTTGTGGCCGATACTTTTGCGGCTACCATGGTGATGCTTACCGCTATTGCAGGCCTGGCTGTGTCCAGCTTTTCGGCAGGATCGGTTATTCCTGCCCGTCTAAAATTCGGATTTTTCCCAATCTTCCATTTTCTCTTGCTGGGGCTTAATGGAGCCTTTTTGACCGGGGACATTTTCAACCTCTATGTATGGTTCGAGATCATCATCATTACCTCTTTCGTTTTGCTTACAATTGGTGGTGAAAAGGCACAGCTGGAAGGTGCTGTAAAATATTTTACGCTGAATATTCTTGCATCTATAATTTTTCTAACCGCAATAGCAGTTTTATACGGTCTCACCGGAAGCCTGAATATGGCCGACCTCGCAGCAAAAGTGGCTGCTGTCGAAAACCGGACGCTTGTACAGGTGAATGCGCTGTTGTTCCTGGTTGGCTTCGGAATTAAATCGGCGGTATTTCCATTGTATTTCTGGTTACCGGCATCTTATCATACACCTCCTTCGGCTGTTTCTGCGATCTTTGGAGGACTGCTCACCAAGGTGGGGGTCTATGCCCTTATGAGAGTGTTCACCCTTATCTTTGAAGTTGATCCATTCCTGGAGAATGTATTGATCGCGGTGGCAGTACTGACGTTATTTAGTGGTGCTGTAGGGGCGATAGTTCAGAAGAATATCCGGAAGATATTTTCCTACCTGGTGATCTGCCATATTGGTTATATGATCGCCGGACTTGGAATGATGACCGAAGTTGCTATTGCCGGAGCGGTTTTCTATTTGATCCATGATATCACTGTAAAAACAAACCTGTTCATGATGAGCGGGGTGATCTATAAAATAAAGGCCAATCATAACATCAAGAAGCTGGGGGATTTTTATGCAGACTATCCAAAAATGAGCTTGTTGTTCGCAATTCCCTTGTTTTCCCTGGTGGGTATTCCACCGCTTTCCGGCTTTTGGCCAAAACTTTCGCTGATCGGCGCCGGGTGGAGTACAGAAAATTATATGCTCATTGGAGGGATACTTTTTGCAAGTTTCATTACTCTAATCGTGATCGTGAAGTTGTGGGGAGAAGTTTTTTGGAAGACAGGTGAAAAATTACCTGAAACCAGGAATTTTCCGTATTTTAATAAGCTTACTGGGCTTAAGAAAACACAGATGATGGCTCCAATAATCTTTCTGTCTATTGTAAGCCTGTATATTGGTTTTGGTGCAGGAAATATCCAGGCTCTTTCAGAAAGAATTGCTTTTGAGCTCATGGATAATCAGGAATATATAAACGCAGTGCTAAGAAAATAAGAGGAGATGAAAAACAGGTTTTTAGCAAACTTACTGCTCACCTTTATCTGGGTCGCCCTTACCGGAGGCTTTAGCTTTGCTAATATCCTCTTTGGATTTATCCTGAGTTATTTCCTGCTGTTTGTGATCACCAGGGGGGCTTCCAAGGCCCGTTATTTTAAACTCGTGCCCAAGTTGATATCTTTCTTTTTCTATTTCCTGTATCAACTTGTAAAAGCCAATGTGCAGGTGGCCTGGGAGGTAGGAACACCCAAATTTCATATGACACCCGGGATCGTTGGAGTGCCTTTAGATGTCACTTCAGACGGGCAGATCACCATGCTTGCTAACATGATCACACTAACTCCGGGGACCTTGAGTTTAGACGTTTCTGAAGATAAAAAAGTGCTGTACGTTTATTCCATGTACATCACTAACAAAGAAGATTTTATAAGGGATATAAAGAATGGATTCGAAAAACGCATTTTAGAGATATCTTCATGACCTTAGACGACTATTTATATTATATAATTCTGCCGGTGCTATCGCTGTCAATATTGTTGGTGTTCCTTAGGTTTTTTAGAGGTCCGTCCATCTCAGACCGGGTAATTGCAGTTGATTTGCTGGTGACAATAGGGATTGGAATAATTGCTATTTACAGCATTCTTACCCATCAGCCCACCTTTCTCGATATTGCTTTAATACTGGCACTTATCGGGTTTTTGGGAACAGTGGCTTATTCATATTATATTCAGAAAAGAAAGAACAGATGATGATAGATACAATTATAGGTATAATAGCTACTCTTGGAACCTTATTCGTGCTGCTTGCCGGAGTGGGTATCCTGCGTATGCCAGATACTTATCTTCGAATGGCAGTGACTACAAAGGCGGCGACCCTGGGAATTGGGTTGATCCTTGTTGCTGCGGCTGTTTATTTTAATGATCTATCCACCACTACCAGGGTGCTGGCAGTGATCATATTTATCCTTCTTACCGCACCCGTTGGGGCACATCTTATTGGTAAAGCCTCCTATTTCACCGGAGTAAAAATGTGGGAAAAGACTTTAATGGATGACCTGGAAGGGAAGTATCGAAAAACAGGGAAAAATATTAGTTCTCCCCGTAATATGGATCATCACAAAGACGAGCACTAGTCATCTATTTTGTCTTCTTTGTCATGCCCAAATAGTTTGGCTATAAACCGGTCCACGGGATTAAAAACCACGTTAACCAAAACAATGACCGCTACTAAAAGGAAGAGCTCTTTATATTGACCAATTGCCGCAAGGCATCCTGCACCGGCACTGCACCATACCGTAGCTGCTGTAGTAAGGCCTCTAACAATGGTTCCTTTATGAAGAATAACCCCTGCTCCAAGAAATCCTATTCCGGTTACCACCTGTCCAATCACCCTTGTAGTGTCTACATATTTCTCTCCCTCAAATGCGAGCGAAGTAAGAACGAAGACAGCTGCACCTAAAGAAACAAGGGCATTGGTCTTTAATCCTGCGTTCTTATTATGAATTTCACGTTCCATTCCAATAAATAAGCCGGCAAGTAAGGCCGCACCAATTCTAAATCCGAATTCCAGTAGCTCCATTTATATTCTTAATTTAGCCTTCGATGTCAAAGTTGCCAATAAAAATAGGTAAAAGCCTCGAGAAGAGAAAAAGCACAGGATCCTTAAGAGAATTAAAGTTTTCTGAAGATTTAGTGGATTTCTCCTCAAATGACTACCTCGGTTTCGCCGGAGATAAAGGGATATTTGATCGCAGCTCTCAAATTCTCAAAGAAAATTTGCTGCTGAAGACCGGCTCCGGAGGTTCCCGTTTGTTAACAGGAAATCATCGACTTTTTGCCCCGGCTGAAGAACTTATTGCTGCATACCATAAAGCTGAAGCTGCACTCATTTTTAATTCAGGGTATGATGCTAATGTTGGATTTTTTTCGGCCGTACCCGGGCGCGGGGATTACATCCTTTACGATGAGCTCATTCATGCTTCCATTCGTGACGGTATTGGCCTTAGTGCGGCTAAAGCGATAAAGTTCAGGCATAATGATGTGGGAGATCTTCAGGAAAAGATAAGGAGGCTCAAAAATGGCATTTCCGGAGAGATGTATATTGTCACCGAATCGGTTTTTTCCATGGATGGGGACACCCCCGATCTCCATCTGCTTGCTGCCTTTGCTGAGGAACACAATTTCCACCTGGTCATTGATGAAGCGCATGCGGTAGGGGTCAATAAAGCAGGGTTAATTGCTGAAGAAAACCTTGAAGAGAAGATCTTCGCCAGAATTGTCACTTTTGGGAAGGCATTAGGCGCACACGGGGCTGCTGTATTAGGTTCTACGGAATTGAGGGACTATCTCATCAATTTCTCCCGAAGCTTCATCTACAGCACCGCTCTTGCTCCTCATGCGGTGGCTGCTATCATTGCTGCATACGAGAACCTTCAGGGGGAAGGAATTTCTGAAATTGAGAAACTTAGGGAAAATATCAGGTTTTTCAAAGCTGAGGTGTCAAAACGGGGTTGTCAAAAGCAATTTTTAGAAAGTAATTCAGCAATACATTGCTGTATAATTCCGGGGAATACTGGAGTGAAAGCAGCTTCCCAGTCTTTGGCGGCTGCAGGATTCGATGTGAGGCCTATTCTTTCTCCTACGGTGCCAATTGGCAGGGAAAGGTTACGCATTTGCTTACACAGCTTCAACTCTAAAACAGAAATTGAGGAATTACTCACGGCTTTAAAAGGCCTACTATGAAAGAAATTTTTTCAACGGTTGCCGTCTTTCAGTATTCGGCAGAAGCACAGATCATTAAAGGTCGGCTGGAATCTGAAGGAATAAACTCCTTTTTGGTTGATAATCATACCATAGATACAGATCCCTTGGTGAGTAATGCTATTGGCGGAGTGAAGCTGAAGGTGCAAAAGGAAGATGAAGAAAAGGCGAGGCAGGTATTAGATGCGATAAGTAAGTATTCTGTAAATGATGAAGGAGAACAGATCATCTGTCCCGAATGTAACAGCGATAAAGTCGAATTTTTCACCAATGTCAAAAGCCCCGGCTCCCTCTTCTTTTTTGGAATCTCTTTTTTTGTGAATACTTTGCCTATGGTTGTAAACCGGGAATACCACTGCGCGAATTGTAATAATAAATTTAAACAAGATGAACCTTAAATATTTTATCACCGGAATTGGGACCGAAGTAGGTAAAACTATCGCCGCGGCCATTGTAACAGAAGCTCTCGAAGCAGATTACTGGAAACCAATACAGGCAGGCGACCTGCAAAATTCCGATACTCATAAGATCAAAAGCCTGGTCACGAACAAAAAAACTGTCTTTCACGAAAATGCCTATGCACTAAAAACGCCCATGAGCCCTCATGCTGCGGCAGAGATCGATAATGTAAAGATCAGGGTTTCAGAAATCGAGGAGCCTGCAACCAACAATCATCTTGTCATCGAAGGAGCCGGCGGATTGCTGGTCCCTCTGAATGAAGTAGAAACCATTGCCGATCTTATACAACCTAATCACCGGGTGATCCTGGTGTCAAGGCATTACCTGGGCAGTATCAATCATACCTTGTTGACTATTGAAGCGCTAAGAGCAAGAGATCTCAATTGCTTCGGAATCATTTTTAGCGGGGAGGAGCATCCTTCTTCAGAAAAGATCATTGCTGAAATGTCGGCAGTAAACATTATCGGAAGAATCGATCAGGAGCCATATATTGACAGAAATGTTATTTTAGAATATGCTGATAAATTCAGAAATAAATTAACGGAAAATGAAGACTGAAACACATACCCTTTCACAGAGAGATAAAAAACACCTGTGGCATCCTTTGACCCAGCACAAACTTGCAGGAGACATGCTGGCGATAGTTAGAGCAAAGGGTGCTTTGTTATACGACGAGGCAGGGAAAGAATATATTGATGGAATATCCAGTTGGTACACTTCAGTATACGGGCACTGCAATGAATTCATTACCTCGAAAGTTGCGGCCCAGATGCAGCAGCTTGACCAGGTGGTGTTCAGCGGTTTTACTCATGAACCTGCCGTTGCGCTTTCAGAAGCATTGATAAAGATCCTGCCTAATAACCAGGAAAAGCTTTTTTTTAGTGATAACGGTTCTACGGCGACTGAGGTGGGAATTAAAATGGCGCTGCAGTACCATCACAACTTGGGGAATGACCGTAAGGTCCTATTGGCTTTTGAAGAAGGTTTTCATGGTGACACTTTTGGTGCTATGTCAGTTTCGGGTTTATCTGTTTATAATGGGGCTTTTGAAGATCATTTTTTGAAGGTGCTGCGCCTGCCCGTACCTACCGGAGAAAATAATGCTGAAGTTTTACTGAAGCTTCAAAATTTCATTACAGAAGAAAATATCGCGGGATTCATTTATGAACCCCTCGTGCAGGGCGCCGCCGGAATGAAAATGTATGATGCTAAAGGTCTTAATGATCTCCTGAAACTCTGCAGGGAAAATCAAATCCTTACCATTGCCGATGAAGTGATGACCGGCTTTGGTAAAACCGGAAAAAACTTTGCTTCAGAATTGCTCGAGGTGCAACCGGATATTATTTGCATGTCCAAAGCCCTCACCGCCGGACTCCTGCCAATGGCGGTCACTTCCTGCAGCAGTGAGGTCTATAATGCATTTTATTCCGAAGAAATTTCAAAGGGGCTTTTCCATGGTCATACTTATACTGCGAATCCCCTGGCTTGTTCTGCAGCCCTCGCGGCAATTGAATTGCTTAATTCGGCTGCAATGCAGGAGCACATTCAAAGAAATATTGCCTCACATCAGGTTTTTGCAGGGAAACTAAACCGGCATCCAAAAGTGAAGAATATGCGGCAGCTGGGTGTAATCTTCGCCTTTGAATTGGATGTAGAAATGCAACGTTACGGGGATCTTCGCAACAGGCTCTTTGCACATTTTATAAAAAACGGGGTTTATTTAAGACCTTTGGGGAACACCATCTATATATCTGCACCGTATATAACTACAAATGAACAACTGCAAAAGATTTACACCAGTATTGAGTTGGCTCTTGAAAAATTTTAAGCCTTAACTTTTTTTTGCTAAAAAGGAGAGCGTCATTTTCCTATTTTAGGAGAAATTCCCGAAGATATGATGCATCCCGATACAGAGGTTCAGTTTATTAATGAAGTGGTGGGCTATGGAGTTGTGGCAAAGAAATTTATTCCCAAGGGCACCATTACCTGGGTTCAGGATACCCTTGACCGGGTGATCCTGGCAGAGGAGGTGGAGAAAATGCACCCAAAAGTTCAGGAGCAGGTAGATAAATATTGCTTCAGGAACAATAAGGGACACCTTGTGCTATGTTGGGACCAGGCAAAATATGTGAACCACAGCTTCAATGCCAATTGCCTTTCCTCAGCTCATGATTTTGAGCTGGCCGTAAGGGATATTCAACCGGGTGAACAACTTACAGATGATTACGGTTATCTCAATATTTCTGAACCCTTCAAAGCTATTGATGAAGGCACCGGAAGAGATACTGTTTACCCCGATGACCTGTTGAAATATCATGAGAAATGGGACCGGCAGTTAAATGATGCTTTTAAGGATTTTCAAAACGTAGAGCAACCACTACTTAAATTAGTTCCTAAAGAAATCATTGATAAGATTACCGAACAGCTGGAGAAAAATGAACCTCTTGATTCCATTCTTAACCTGTACTACCAGGAAAAATAACAGAAACCCTGTTCGTATTTAAGTTCCAGCCCTTATTTTTGCCTGAAACTTCCACTTTTGAAAACACCGGTTTCTATTATTTCCATAGGCTCAGTTTCTGCATTGGGTTCAGATCCTGCTGAGATCTGGAGTAGATATACACATGATTCACACCTGCTCCAAAAAAGTGATTTCGGAAAGGTTTCTGCCTGGGCAGGATTTCTTCCGCATGAAATAAAGAATGAGATTGATTCTCTGAGATCTCAATTTAAAAAAGTAGATGATTCAGTATTGTATGCAGTTTACGCTACAAGACTGGCAATGGAGAGAGCAGGATGGGAAAAAGGAGAGGATATAGGTATTAATATAGGAAGTTCACGGGGAGCGACTACTTTATTTGAAGAGCATTTCGAGTATTATCTCGAAACCGGTAAAGCACAAACCCTTGCATCCCCCAATACCACCCTTGGAAATATTTCCTCCTGGGTTGCGCAGGATCTCAAGAGCAGGGGTCCCGAAATTTCACATTCAGTTACCTGTTCTACCGCCTTGCATGCGGTGCTTAACGGCATTGCCTGGCTCTCTGCAGGCATGGCCCAAAAATTTATAGCGGGAGGTAGTGAAGCTGCTCTTACGCCTTTTACACTGGCACAAATGGCAGCCATGAAAGTAATTGCTTCAAAAGAAAGTACATATCCCTGTCGCGCACTTGACCTTCTAAAAAGGCAAAATTCGATGGTGTTAGGTGAGGGAGCTGCGGTGGTATGTTTGGAGGCAGGTGAAAGAAAAGATGCACTGGCACAAATTATTGGGATGGGTTATGCTACTGAGGAGCTGGAACATCCTGCATCTATTTCGGCTTCCGGGAATGCTTTTCAACAGGCGATGAGAATGGCTTTAATGAATATTTCTCCGGCAGAAGTTGATGCGGTGGTGATGCATGCTCCCGGAACTGTAAAGGGAGACCTTTCAGAAATGGCAGCTGTTAAAGCCATTTTTGGAGAGGAACTTCCGGCGCTAACCACCAATAAATGGAAAATAGGTCACACTTTTGGAGCTTCGGGCACCTTAAGTCTTGAACTGGCAGTATTAATGCTTCAGCAGCAAAAATTTATTCCTGTCCCTTTTCTTTCCGAAGAGAAACTTCCGCAGAAACTGGAGAAGATTTTGATCAATGCTGTGGGCTTTGGAGGTAATGCAGTGAGTATTTTGATTGAGCGTTCTTTATAAAAACCTAATTGAGGCTAATAAACACCTACATTTTATTATTTTTGAATCTAAACATTTTTCAATGGCAATAAGACACGACTGGACGAAAGAAGAGATCCTTGAGATCTACAACAAACCTTTTATGGAACTGCTTTATGAAGCGGCCACTGTTCACAGAGAACATCATGATCCAAATACTGTTCAGGTTTCGACCTTATTATCAATAAAAACGGGGGGATGTCCCGAAGACTGCGGATACTGTCCGCAAGCTGCCCGATACCATACCAACCTGGAGGGGAATGATCTAATGAGCGTGAACCAGGTGAAAGCCCAGGCTTTACGCGCTAAAGAAGCGGGCAGCTCGAGAGTGTGTATGGGTGCCGCCTGGAGAAATGTAAAGGACGGGCAGGAATTTGATGAGGTGCTGGAGATGGTGAGAACCATCAATAAACTTGATATGGAGGTATGCTGCACGCTTGGAATGCTTACCGAAAATCAGGCTCAGCGTCTTGCAGAGGCAGGTTTATATGCCTATAATCATAACCTTGATTCTTCGGAAGAATACTATAAAGAAGTGATCTCCACCCGTGGTTTTGAAGACCGCCTAAAGACCATAGATAACGTTAGAAAAACCAATGTTACTGTTTGCAGCGGCGGGATCATTGGAATGGGAGAGACCATAGAAGACCGCGCAGGAATGTTGGTAGCGCTGTCAAGATTAAACCCCCAGCCGGAATCTGTGCCCATAAATGCGCTGGTACCGGTAGAAGGTACTCCGCTGGCAGATCAGGAGCAGGTGTCGATCTGGGAAATGGTGAGAATGGTGGCTACGACGAGAATCATTATGCCCGAAACCCAGGTAAGACTTTCTGCAGGAAGAACGCAAATGAGCAGGGAAGGACAGGCAATGTGTTTCTTTGCAGGGGCCAATTCAATTTTTGCGGGAGATAAGCTCTTAACGACTCCAAATCCCGATGTTAATGAAGATATGGAGATGTTCAGGGCTTTGGGATTAAATCCGCAGAAGCCATTTGTGAAAAAATCCCAACCTGAAACTGTGGCGGCAGAAGATTCTAAATTTAAAAATTTAGGAGAAAAGCCTAAATGGTCACGCCCGGGACATGTGATCGAAAGGAACCTGGAGGCGCAGAAAGCCAGGGCCAAAAGCTGAGCAAATCGGAAAAATCAACACCGGAAATTGATCAAAAGCAGATGAATGATGAATGCAGGATTTCAATTAACTGATGTTCCCAGGATTGACAGGATCTCAAAAAAAAATTTTGTAGAGCAGTATGTAAAGCCGCAGAAGCCGGTGGTTATAGAGCATCTTATAGAAGACTGGCCGGCATATGAGAAATGGTCACTTGAATACATTCAGGAGAAAGCGGGAAACAAGACGGTGCCGTTATTTGACAGCAATGAAAAGATCTCCTCAAAGTACAAATTCAATGAGCCGCATAAGCACATGAAAATGCGGGATTATATTGATCTCATAAAAAAAGGGCCAACTTCTTACCGGATTTTTCTTTACCATCTTTTAAAGGAAGTGCCTGCATTGCAAAAGGATTTTAGTTATCCTGATATAGGTCTGCGCCTGCTAAAACAGATCCCCATGTTATTCTTTGGAGGTGAGGGATCAAAAGTGTTTATGCACTATGATATTGATTTTGCCAATATTCTTCATTTTCATTTCCACGGAAAAAAGCGCTGTATCATTTTTCCGCCTTCAGAAACAAAATATCTGTACAAGGTACCTCATGCTCTTATTTCCCGGGAAGATATCGACTTTTCAAATCCAGACTTTGTAAAATTCCCTGCGCTAAAGAATGCCAGAGGGTCTGTTGCCGAACTTAATCACGGAGAAACACTTTATATGCCTGAAGGTTACTGGCATCAAATGACCTATCTTACTCCCGGCTTTTCTATGAGCCTACGAGCCGCACCACGTCATCTACCTAATCTTAGTAAAGCGCTGTACAACCTGTTTTTTATGAGGCATTTTGACAATGCCATGAGAAAATGGAAAGGTCAGGATTGGATCGACTATAAAAACCGGCAGGCGATTAAAAGGACCAACAAAAAGAATAAAATCAAGGTATAAGGTCTGCAGCGACTTCAAAGACAAGGCCTGCTTCATAGCCTTTTTGAAGAAGATGATCTGTAAGTTTCTTTTTTCGCTTCATGGGATTAATTTCCCGGAGTAGATTCAGCTTTTTTTCAGCTAATGTGTAGAGCGTGCTTTTGTATTCCTTTTCGCTGATCTCTGTGAGAGCGAGTTTAATGATAGGGGAGGATATCTCCCGAAGCCTTAATTCCTGAATGATCTTATGCCTGCCCCATTTCTTGATCCTGAACTTCCCTCTTACAAAACTTCTGGCGAAGCGTTCTTCATTCAGGAAATCTTCCTGCATGAGTTTAATGATGATCTGTTCCCTTGCTTCGGGAATCATTCGCATCTCAAGCAGCTTATTTTCCACCTCCTTCTGCGACCTGTCGCGATAAGCGCAGTATTGCATCAGCTTTAAAATAGCTTCTTTGACAGTATAAGATTTCCCGGATTCTTTATTCAAGATTCAAGATTCAAAATTCAAGGTTTCAAGATTCAAAAATAAGATTTTTTAAGATGAGGCAGTCTTGGTTCCTGGTTCTTGTACGAAGCGGTCTTTTTGTCCAAAAAAAAACGCCTCCCAATTTATTGAAAGGCGTCTCTTAATGTTATTGAATCTCTTCCCCGTCGTTGTCGTGAAAGTGGTATTCAAGATACGTGTAAGCATCTCTAGGCACTATTTTTACCCAGCGCTTATGGTCAAAGAACCATTTCGAGCGGGGTGATGGAAAACCTTTGGTTAAAAAGGCTGCTATAAAAGGATGAGCACTAAGCGTGATCTTTTTATAGTCTTTTTTAAGGAGCTTTTCCAGATCCTGGTTGATCCTGTTTACCAAAACAATTGGAGCTTCAATTTCTTCTCCGGTCTTGTTGGGATTTTCTTCCCTTGTTTTGATATTCATCTCTGGTCTCACTCTTTGTCTTGTAATTTGTACAAGGCCAAATTTACTCGGCGGCAAAATCTTGTGTTTTGCCCGGTCGTCACTCATCTCTTCTTTAAGATGATCGTACAAAGCCTTACGGTTTTCGGCTCTGTTCATGTCAATGAAGTCAACTACGATAATTCCTCCCATATCGCGAAGGCGCAGTTGTCGGGCAATTTCAGTCGCACTAATAAGGTTCACCTCAAGTGCAGTATCTTCCTGGTTCTTGGATTTGTTCGAGCGGTTCCCGCTGTTAACGTCAATGACGTGCATAGCTTCTGTGTGCTCAATGACCAGGTAAGCCCCTTTATTCATGGATACTGTGCGGCCAAAAGTAGTTTTGATCTGTCTTTCGATCCCAAATTTTTCAAAGATGGGGATGTTTGAGTCGTACAATTTTACAATGGATTCTTTCTTTGGAGCAATTTCGCTCACATAATCTTTAATTTGTGTGTATAAGGTCTCATCGTCTACACATATAGAAGTAAAGGAATCATTGAACACATCTCTAAGGATAGAGGATGCGCGATTCAATTCTCCCAGTACTTTTGAGGGATGAGGTGCTTTATACAACTTTTTACACATTCCTGTCCAACGATTCATCAAATTTTGAAGGTCGTTGTCCAGTTCTGCTACTTTTCTGCCTTCTGCTACGGTACGTACGATAATTCCAAAGCCTTTGGGTTTAATGCTTTTTACCAGTCGTTTTAGTCTATCCTTTTCTTCTTTGCTTTCTATTTTTTGAGAAACAGAAACTCTGTTGGAAAAAGGCACCAATACGATATAACGGCCCGGGAGGGAAAGTTCTGAACTTATTCGGGGGCCTTTGGTGGAAATTGGCTCTTTTACTACCTGTACCAGTAGCGATTGATTTGATTTTAAGACATCGGCAATGCTGCCGTCTTTATCAATATCTTTTTCTAAAGGAAAATCCCTGAGGGAGTAATCCTTTAATTTACCTGTGCTTACACGTTTTATGAACTTAAGCAAGGAAAGCACCTGTGGGCCAAGGTCGTGGTAATGCAAAAAAGCATCTTTCGTATAGCCTACATTTACAAAGCCGGCATTTAAGCCGGGAACAGTCTTTCGCACTTTTGCGAGGAATATATCCCCTACGGCAAAATTACTGTCGTCTTCTTCCTTGTTGAGTTCTATTAGTTTTCCATCTTTTAATAAGGCAAAATCTACAGCAGAGGAACCGGTTCTAATAATTAACTCTTTGTTCACTCTAAATTGATTTTAATCCCGAATCCTCGGGATGGATTAAACAATAAAATTTCACAGGGTTTTTAATAATCCTGAAGAAATTTAAATTCAGAAAATCAACTGAACTTAAACTTCGATTTCAAAGAACGATTTAAATAAAAAAAGTAGTATGAAAACTACTTTTTCTTGTGACGGTTAGCTCTTCTTCTCTTTTTACGCTTGTGCGTAGCTACCTTATGTCTTTTTCTCTTTTTACCACTTGGCATAGTGTGACTTTTTAGTTAATTAATTTACTGGTTCTGCCCATAGGCAGTAAGTTCTATTTAACCTCAACGTTGGTTTTTACACCTTCAACAAATACTTTGGCCGGTTTAAAAGCCGGAATATTATGTGCGGGGATCTTAATAGTTGTGTTCTTCGAAATATTCCTTCCGGTCTTTTCAGCTCTTGTTTTGATGATAAAGCTTCCAAATCCTCTTAGGTAAACATTATCACCAGCCTCTAATGAAGTTTTTACCTCTTCCATAAAGGTTTCCACAGTAGCCTGAACGTCTCCTTTTTCCATTCCTAGTTTCTCGGAGATCTTTGCCACGATATCTGCTTTCGTCATTTTCGTATAATTTATTAAATTGGGGTTTGTAAATTTTCGAGGGGCAAATATATGAATTAAATCGGCAATTATTTAATCCTAATCCATTAAATAGTAAGAGAATAAAGAATTATTATTGCATCAAAGAAATTGCTTTAATGATTTTTTCTAAAAGATTGATCCAATGGTATTTAGAAAACAAACGAGATTTACCCTGGAGAGCAACAAAAGACCCATATCAAATTTGGCTTAGCGAAATTATTCTTCAACAAACCCGTGTCGAACAGGGAAAACCGTACTATTTTAAATTTCTCAAAGCCTTTCCCGATGTTTTTTCGCTTGCAAGTGCTTCCGAAGAAGAGGTGCTCAAGCTTTGGCAGGGACTGGGGTATTATTCCCGAGCCAGGAATCTTCTTTTCACAGCAAAATATATAGCTTTTGAGCTGGGAGGTAAGTTTCCTCGAACCCATGAGGAGCTGGTAAAATTAAAAGGGGTAGGCGATTATACTGCCAGTGCCATAGCTTCAGTATGTTTTGATGAGGCACAGGCGGCAGTCGACGGGAATGTTTTTAGAGTGCTGGCAAGGATCTTTGGGATAGATACTCCTACAAATTCTTCCGCCGGAATTAAAGAATTCCGGAACTTGGCGCAGAAACTGATTTCCCGTGACGACCCGGCTAATTTTAATCAGGCGCTCATTGAATTTGGGTCTGAACAATGCAAACCGCGAAATCCATTGTGCTCTACCTGTCCTTTTGCTTCGGAATGTGTTGCTTTTAATCAGAACAGGATCTCGCAACTTCCGGTGAAGCTTAAAAAGCTGAAGGTCCAAAAAAGGCATTTTAATTACCTTGTCTTTATTTCTGAAAAAGGTGAAACAGTCCTTGAACAGCGCAGAGGTAAAGGGATCTGGGAAGGTCTCTATCAATTTCCGCTTGTAGAAACACCTGCTGAAGCTTCTGTAGAAAACCTTGTGCAGGAAGAGGAATTTCAAATTTATTCTTTAGGTGCAGTAGATCGTCTTACATTATATAATGACATGCCCATAGTTCATAAATTGACCCACCAGCACATCTTTACAAAATTCTGGATCTACAGTTGCCGGGAACTGCCCCAAAAGGGAATATCTTTTGAGGAAGTAAATAAATTTCCGGTGCCGGTACTCATCGAAAATTTTATTGATACCTTTGATTTTTAGCTTTTTGGGAAGGCTAGTCAAAAATTGAATTTTCAGAAGGAAATTGGAGTGCAAATTTTCCCTATTTTAGAATGATAATTAAAACTGCAAAACATGACCGGAACTCTTAATAAAGTAATGCTGATTGGCCATACAGGAGATGATGTAAAAATGCACTATTTTGAAGGAGGAGGATCAATAGGACGTTTTCCTTTGGCTACCAATGAAGTCTACACCAACAAAACCAGCGGGGAACGTGTTACAAATACCGAATGGCACAACGTGGTGGTAAGAAATAAAGCTGCGGAAATATGTGAGAAATACCTCAAAAAAGGTGACAAGGTTTACATTGAGGGAAGGATCAAAACCCGGAAATGGCAGGATGACAAGGGAGTGGAAAGATATTCCACCGAAATTCAATGCACAGATTTCACATTTTTGACACCTAAAGACACAGCGGGGGCAGGAGATAATTCCGGCTCGGGCCCTGGGCATCAGCAAGCTAGAAGCTACTCCCAGCCTGCCGCTCAATCCCATCAAGATACGGCTGCAAATCAATCCCAAAGCTTTACGCAGGAGGATGATGATGACCTGCCGTTCTAAGTTTAATTAAAACCAAAACATTTGGATCCTGATCCTGCCAGTTTTATTCCTCTTTTTGCTGAAAATTTCACGCAACTTTTAGGTATAGTCGCGGCGCTGTTATTGCTCATCTCTTCTGCAATGGTTTCCGGTGCCGAAGTGGCTCTGTTCTCCCTTACTCCGGCCGATTTTGAGGCTGAAGAATCAAAGAGGACTGTAAAAGAACAGATCGTAATAAGCCTACTCGACAGGCCCAAAAAGTTGTTGGCAACCATTCTTGTGGCCAACAACATGATCAATATCGCTATTATCCTGTTGTTTGACAATCTCACAGATAAGGCCTTTGAAAGTGTAGATACTGTTGTTATGGGTGTAGACCTCCAATTCCTACTGGAAGTAGTGGTCGTGACATTCCTTATCCTGCTTTTTGGAGAGATCCTTCCAAAAGTATATGCCAGCCGTAACCGGGTTGTATTTTCTCATTTTATGGCCTATCCTTTAAATGTGTTGGATAAGGTATTTTCTCCGCTAAGTATCCCAATGCGCGCGGTGACGGTGAGTATTCATGAAAGACTGGGCAATCAAAAGGCGGGTCTAAGTGTAGACCAGCTGTCCCAGGCACTTGAATTGACAAGTCAGACAGACACGACTAAAGAAGAGCATAAGATCCTTAAGGGGATCGTTTCTTTTGGAAACACCGATACCAAGCAGGTGATGAAACCGCGGATGGACATATTTGCCCTGAATGAAAATCAGCCTTACAGCGAGATCATAGCCGAAATTATCGAGAACGGATATTCCCGTATTCCGGTTTATAAAGAGAACATTGATAATGTGACAGGGATCCTGTACGTGAAGGATCTTTTGCCGTTTTTGGAAGAGGAAGATTATGAATGGACCTCTCTTATAAGAGAGCCTTATTTTGTTCCTGAAAACAAAAAGCTGGATGACTTGTTGAACGATTTCAAAAACAAGAAAAATCACCTGGCAATCGTTGTGGATGAATATGGCGGGACCAGCGGATTGATCTCTTTGGAAGATATTATTGAGGAGATTGTAGGAGATATTAGCGATGAGTTCGACGATGAGGATCTTATCTTTTCAAAATTGGATGACAATAATTATGTCTTTGAAGGAAAGACACCTTTAAAGGATTTTTACAGGGTTCTAAAACTTGAAAATCCGGTCTTGTTCGAAGAGAACAGGGGAGAGGCGGAAACCTTAGCCGGATTCCTCCTGGAGATTTCAGGAAGTTTTCCGCGGAAAAACGAAGTCATATTGTTTGATGCCTTTAGCTTTACTGTGGAAGCTGTAGATAAAAAACGGATCAAACAGATCAAAGTCAGCATCAGCGAGATATGAAAAAATTGATATTTTTTGCATTTTTTGCCAGCCTTTTCTCCTGTGTAGATGAGGTGCAGCCAAAGCCGGATGCCTATCTCGCTTTAGAATATCCCGAAGCTGAATATGAAGCCTTCAGCCGGGACTGTGCTTACAGCTTTGAAAAAAACAAATATGCAGAAGCAAAAAACCTCCGGGGAGGCAATAACTGTTGGATCAATCTTGATTATGAGGAGTTAAAGGGAACTATTTTTATTACCTATCAACCGGTGAAGAATAACCTGGACTCTTTACTGGCTGATGCTCAAAAACTGCCCTTACGGCATACTATTAAGGCAGATGCCATTGAAGGTTCCCGTTATACCAATGACCTTAACCGTACCTATGGTATGTTCTATGAAGTCACGGGAGATGCCGCATCCCAGGCTCAGTTTTACCTTACCGATAGTACGAATCATTTTCTTACAGGTTCTGTTTATTTTGAAACTCAGCCAAACTTTGATTCCATTTTACCGGCTGCTGCTTACCTAAAGAAGGATATTAAACACCTTATGGAAACAGTTGAGTGGAAGGTGCAGCAATAATTCTGCGGGTTTTCTATTTTTGCACCCTAATTTGCAGCCATGCCTAAACAAAACCTAAAGTGGATCTACTTGTGTATTCTTGCTGTCGTATGGGGCAGTTCCTTTATTTTAATTAAGAAGGGCCTTGTAGGTCTTACAGCTTTGCAGGTAGGTTCCCTGCGAACTGTTTTTGCAGCGCTTTTTCTACTTGTGATAGGGTTTAGGTCTCTAAAACATATCACCGGCAAGCAGTGGAAATGGATAGCTTTTTCGGGCTTTTTTGGGACTTTCTTTCCGGCTTATCTTTTCTCTTTTGCAGAGACCGAGATCGATAGCGCCATTGTTTCTATTCTCAATTCAACTACACCCCTGCTTTCGATGTTGGTAGGAATTGCCCTTTTTGAGGCTGCTTTTGTCAGGAAAAAATTTATAGGAGTTATGGTGGGGTTGGCAGGAACTACTGCCCTTATATGGAGTGGAGCATCTGTAAATCCCGATCAGAATTACTGGTATTCCCTTTTGGTGATCCTTGCCTCGCTTTTCTATGGATTCAATGCAAATGTGATCAAGAAGTACCTGCAATCTTTACCTGCACTAGCCATTACCACCGGGAATTTTATGGTTATTGCTATTCCTGCACTTATCGTGCTTGCCACCACCGGATTCTTTTCATCTGAAGTTCTGTCTGCTCCCGATGTTCCTCTCAGCCTTTTTTATATTGGGATATTAGGAGTTATAGGAACCGGGGCCGCTTTAATAGTTTTCAACAAATTGATACAGATCTCAGATCCTGTTTTTTCCACTTCCGTTACCTATCTGGTGCCAATTGTAGCGCTTAGTTGGGGCATTCTTGACGGGGAGAAATTTACTTTTATCCAGTTATTATCCGGGCTTATAATTATAGTAGGAGTGTTAATAGTGAATAGCCGAAAAAAGATTAAGTAAAATCCATTTGGATTAAATTTAACTTTATATTAACTTCACTAAACTTTTAACCTGAAAACCCTACTTCAATGAAAAAGAAAATATTTTTTGGCTTCGCCTTTTTTGTCGGCCTTGCGCTTATGGTTGCCTGGCAGTTTGCGGCAGCTGAACTGGCTGATCTTCAAAAGAATGTGGATCCTAATCTCAAAAAGCATAATGTTGAGGTAGCAAATCAAGATGCAGAAGGAGCTTTGTTCGTTTAATAACCTCTCCTTTATCCCGTTAAGAAAATTATAAGATAATTGCCATTTTTAAATGGTTATTTCAAATACAGATAAAAAAACCGGCACTTAGGCCGGTCTTTTTGTTTGTGTTTTCTTAGACTATTCGAAATCTGTGTCTACAACTCCTTCGTTCACTTTTATCTCCGAAACCTCGAAAGAGATCACCATTGGTCCCATACTCTGGTTGATGGTAAAAGGAAATTTTACTCCTTCTACCTCACGGTAATCACTAAAAGTAGTAGGAACAGTCACTGTCTGTGGTCCTTGCTGAACGGTTTTCACCTGCTTTACCTTTAAACCTGTTTTCTTGCTGTAATAGTTGGTGGTATTTTCATCCATTTTGATAGCATAAGCTTCCTTACCATCAACATCTTCAACTCCTTCTAAAGCGGCGTTGTCAGCGATCATTTCAGGGAAAGGATGTGCTTCAGCTTTAGCAGCAATGATCTGCTCTTCGGTGTAAGGGATCTTTTGTCCCTGAGCAGCTACAAAACCGGTTGCTCCGTTAAAGATCTGTCTTGACATCACATTGCCTCCCATTCCAACTTCCGTAGAAGATTTTCCTGAAGACGTAACTTTAGATTCAAGATCCATTTTTTGACCCTGGAAGTTTGCCTGGGCGATCATATAAACTGAATTCACCTTTTCTACAGCTTCCTTGCCGCCAATAGCTTTGATGTAATCTTCAAATACTTTAGAAGCGGTTACATTGGGATCAACTTTTTTATTATAATCGGGTTTTGCGATTGGATTAGCATTTTTGTCAAAATACTTAACCGGAATTGCTTTTCCGTTGTAGCTAAGGTTCTCCAATGCAGGAGCTACTTCACTTCCTTTACCTACTACCACAATACGGGCGTTGTCTGCCAGGTAATATTTTTTGGCAACTCTCTGGATATCTTCGGCAGTTACTTCATTGATTTTCTGAAGATAGGTCTGGTAGAAGTTTGCAGGAAGATCATCGGTTTCTATATTCAAGGCATATTGAGCGATTGTAGAAGGACGCTCTAAAGCCAGTACGAAATCTCCCGTGTATTTAGCTTTGGCATTAGCCAACTCTTCCTGAGACACTTTTTCGTTTCTTATCCTGTGTAATTCGTCAAGGAAAGCAACCACAGCAGAGTCAGTCACAGCGTTACGTACACTTGCGCTGGCTACAAAACGGGCAACGTATTTGTCGTCTCCTGTACTGGAATAAGCTCCATAAGTATATCCTTTGTCTTCACGAAGATTAAGGAACAACCTGGCTTCTCCACCGCCACCAAGGATCTTGTTGGCCATAAGTACAGGAAAATAATCAGGATCTCCTTTTTTAAGCTGAATAGTGTTGGTAACCTGTACCTCACTTTGAACAGCATTCGGGAAATCTACGAAATTAACAACCGTTTGATCAGGATTCTTCACTTCCGGAAGGTCAGCTTTTGGAAGGTCTCTTTTCTTCCATGAGCTAAAGTGTTTCTCAACAAGTTTCTTGACTTCCGGCGTCTTTACATCCCCAACCACTACTAAATATGCATTTTGAGGTACGAAAAAATTCTGATAGTACTGCTGCACATCTCCAAGGGCTAATTTCTCTACACTTTCTTTAGTAGTGAATTCTCCATAAGGATGGTTTTTTCCATAGCTCAAGGCACTGCTTATCCTACGTGCATTTGAAGCCACATCTTTTTCACCACTTTTAAGGCCCTCAAGTGTACGTTCTTTTTCAGTAGCAAATTGTTCCTGATTAAAATTTGGGTTCAATGTTCCTTTAGCCATTAATTCAAGAACTCTCGGGAAGTACTTTGAAAGCGTATTTGCTGAAGCGCCGCGGGAAAAGAAGTTCACACTGGCTCCTAAATAATCGATCTCTTCGTTGAATTTTTCTTTAGGAATATCTTTGGTTCCCTCTCCAAGCATTGCACCCATTAAAGAGGATACTCCTGCTTTTTCTCCTTCGGAATGAGGAGGATTGTCCATGGTAAGCGTCATGGAAACTCTGGGTAATTTGTGATTTTCCACCACAAGGACTTTTAATCCGTTTTTTAGGGTGAAGGTTTCCGGCTTTCCCAGGTTGATCTCGGGAGCGGGGCCTGCTTTTGGCTGCTGGCTCCTGTCTATTTGCTGAGCGTGAATTCCTGTAGTTGCAAGGAATAAAACTGCTAAGGCTACTATTTTGTTCTTCATCTTGATTTAAATTTTTATTGTTCAGTTTCCTGTTTAGGAAGATATTCCAGTTCCAGGCGCTGATTTGGATTCAGGTATTTTTTTGCAACCTCACGAATTTCTTCTCTGGTAATAGATCTGTAGATGTCGATTTCTTCGTTGATAAGATCTGTATTTCCATAAAGTTGCTGGTATGTAGCAAGAGAACTTGCGATCCCGGCAACACTGCTGTTGGAATTCACATATCTGTTCTCAAATTTATTCTGAAGCTTCTCAAATTCTCTCTGGCTAATCAATTCAGTCTGAAGTTTTGTGATCTCTTCATCAACTTCTGCAACCAAAGTGTCAAGAGAAGTTTCTCCTAAAGGCAAACCAAAGATCACGTACTGCCCGTAATCTTCCTGCGCCAGGTTGAAAGCCCCAATTTGAAGAGCCTGCTTTTGGTCATCCACAAGTTTCTTGTAAAGGCGGGAAGATTTTCCGTCAGAAAGCACAGAGGAAACCATGTCAAGAACATAAGCATCACGCTCTTTCATAGAAGGAGTTCTCCATGCAAGGGCGATCGCCGGGATCTGGATGTTGGGATCATAATAAGTAGCCTGAAGAGTTTCAGTGATTGGCTCCTCCACAAATTTTTCTTTTTCAACAGGAGCTCCTTTCGGGATATCGCTAAAATATGATTTGATCAGTTCTTTGGTTTTTTCGATCTCAATGTCTCCTGCAACTACAAGGGTAGCATTATTAGGAACATAGAATTTTTCGTTAAAAGCACGGAATTCTTCAAGGGTTGCTGCATCAAGATGTTCCATAGATCCAATAGGAGACCATCTGTAAGGGTGCTTTTTGAAAAGGTTCTTTTTTACTGCGGTTAGAAGGTTTCCATAAGGTGCGTTATCAATACGCAGTCTTTTTTCTTCTTTGACAACCTCGTTTTGAGTATCAACTCCCTGCTGGTCAATGACCGGGTGAAGCATTCTTTCAGACTCCATCCAAAGTCCCAACTCCAGTTGGTTAGAAGGGAAGATCTCGTAATAATAAGTTCGGTCGTCAGAAGTATTGGCATTATTTGATCCTCCATTGGAAGAAACAATTTTGAACCATTCTCCTTTTCCAATGTTTTCTGTGCCTTCAAAAAGAAGATGTTCAAAGAAGTGTGCAAATCCTGTTCTTTCAGGATTCTCATCTTTTGCCCCTACGTGGTACATTACAGATGTGGTTACCACGGGTGCAGTATTATCCTGGTGCAGGATAACATCAAGCCCGTTATCGAGGGTGTACTGGACAAATTCAACTTCCTGTGCAGTCCCCGTAACCCCAAGGAACAAAGCAAAGGCAGCTAACTTAATTTTGTTGATCATTTTAAAAGGTTTTTATTAATACAAGATATTAGTACCGGCTAACCTTGTTTTGTTACAGGTTTTGCCGTCAATATTTATATGAAATACACATAATACTAAATTAACAAGCCCTTAAGGGTGATTTCCTCATAATTTTTGGAAATTTATCAAAACCATAAAACCAACTCCATGAAAAGATCCTCTGTGCCTTTAATGTATGGGATATTTATTGCCGTTGCATTGATCGCTTATTTTTTACTGCTTTCGATTTTTGATCTTCACAAAAATCCGGTTTACAGTATATTTAATTTAGTGATCACCGGGATTGGTATTTTTATGGCCATTAAAGCCTATCGGGACAAGAAGCAATCTAAATTTAAATATCAGAAAGGTTTTATTGCAGGATTGACCACCGGTTTTATCGCGACAATACTTTTCACAGCTTTTTTTGCCATTTATGCCAGCGTTCTTAATCCCGGTTTTGAAGAAGAATTGATCACCATGTGGGAAACCGACTGGTTTGTAAATATGGGAATGCTTGTCTTTACTGTTGCCCTAATGGGTTTTGCCACTTCTCTGGTAGTAACGCTATCTATTATGCAGCTATATAAACCCTCCTGGAATACCTCTGAAGGTAGAAAACATACATATTAATTAAAGCCTTTGCAAATTAATTAATTAGGAGTATATTTGCACCCGCCTTGAAAAAACTCGGGGCGAGAACGTAAACCCTTAATTAAAGACGCTATGTACGCAATTGTAGAGATAGCAGGGCAGCAATTTAAAGTTGCAAAAGACCAGAAGGTGTTTGTTCACAGGCTTGCAGGAGAAGAAGGAGACAGTGTTTCTTTCGATAAAGTTCTTCTTACAGGTGACGGTGACAACATTACTCTTGGCGCCCCCGCTATAGAAGGAGCTTTGGTGGACGCAAAGATCACCAGGCACCTTAAAGGAGACAAAGTTATTGTTTTCAAAAAGAAGAGAAGAAAAGGTTACCGTGTTAAGAATGGTCACCGCCAGGCACTAACAGAAATTTCTATTGAAGGAATTTCGGTTAATGGTAAAAAAGCAACTTCAGCTAAGAAAGAGGAGCCAAAATCTAACAAAAAAGAAGAGGCTGCAAACAATGATCTTAACAACAACACAGTTGCTGAACTAAGAGAAATGGCAAAAGAAAGAGGTCTTGAAGGATACTCTTCTATGAAAAAAGCCGAATTAATAGCTGCTTTAAGCTAGAAGTTTAACTGCAAAAACGAAAATAAAATGGCTCACAAAAAAGGAGTTGGTAGTTCCAAGAACGGTAGAGAATCTGAATCAAAACGCTTAGGTGTGAAGATCTTTGGAGGACAAGCTGCCACTGCAGGGAACATCATCGTTAGACAAAGAGGTACTGCACACAATCCAGGTGAGAATGTGTATGCAGGAAAAGACCATACTTTACATGCCAGAGTAGACGGTATTGTAAAATTCACTAAGAAGAAAGACAATAAGTCTTACGTTTCTATCGAACCGTTCCAGGCTTAAGAGATCTTTTCTACTAGATATTTGACCCTTTCGGATTTTATTCGGAAGGGTTTCTTTATTTTTATAGGTACCTAATATTCAATACCATGGAATTCATTAGCATTTATTCCACTCAAGATGACAATGAGATCTCAATTCTTGAAGATCTTTTCCGCGGGGAGGGGTTGAATTATGAAGTACACACCGTGCCTACGGGCGATACAGGCAAGCCTTTACAGAAGAGGATCCTTGTGGCCGCAGATGACAGGGAAAAAGCCCGGGAACTTCTTGATCAATCCGGTTTTATTGCCGTTCAACATCACTCCCGTACCAGGCGCGTCAAATCCAAAAAACTAATTCTTGTCTTTTTGGCTCTGCTAATTTTAGTCATAGTGGCAATAGTGATTACCTGGTTCATGAATGTAGAATAAACTTCTTCAATATTAAATTGATCGTGGATGAGCTATTCAACAATTTACCGCACTGCCAGGCAAAACCAGATCATTCTCCTTAAAGGGATACTTGAGCAGAACAATATTGACTATCGTATTCTGGAAGCATCTAATCCTGCCGGTTTTCCTTCGGAAGTGAAAGTGCAGGTGAAGAACAGCGACGAATCAAGAGCACTGACTTTACTTAAAGAAAACGGATTTCTTTCCGACTCTGCTGACTCTCCCGGTTCTGTTTCCATGGCCAGATTCTGGTTATGGCTGGTAATTGCACTTCTTGCTATCATAACAGCATCATTTTTCATCAATTTCTTTTTAAATCCTTAGGTCATTTTATGGTTTCTATTGTAATAGGATTTATGTCCATATTTTAATGGTTCCCTTCTAATTCCGTTTTTCTTTTTTCACTACCTTGATAGGTCTAACCTTAAACTAAAAATATTATGAGAAAATTACTTTTATGTGCTGTTATGTCTCTTGCCTTTTTAAGCACCAGCTGCCTCGGGTCGTTCAATGCCTGGAATAATCTAAAAGACTGGAACGAGGACGCTTCTGACAATAAGTATGTCAATAATGCCATTTTTTGGGGACTTCATATCATCCCTATTTATCCACTTTTTTATGCAGGAGATGTGCTCATCTTTAACCTGGTGGAATTCTGGACGGGCTCTAATCCTGTCGCAATGAATGAAGGTGAAGTTGAAAAGCAGCTTATTGAAAAAGATGGAGTGAAGTATGAAATGATCGCATCCAAAAATGAGATCAGGATCAAGGTCCTTTCCGGAGAGAGAGTAGGAAATGAGCTCAAAATGGTTTTTGATCCTTCAGATAGCTCCTGGAATGCCGTAAAAGACGGAGAAAAGATCAAGCTGGCTTCTTATGAAGAAGGTTTTTACATCGTTTACCTGCCAGATGGAGAAGAAGTAAGAATCACAAATGATGCTTCCAGAGAGGAAGGTTTGGCAGTGCTAAATGGTAAAATTGCTCTTTACGAAGAATGCATGCTCGCCAGTGCTAAATAAATCAAATTAGATCCTGTTTCAAAACCTTCGGAATTTCCGGAGGTTTTTTTATGCCTTCTACTTTTGAAGAATTTTATATCTTGGAAAGGAATCCTCTAAAACTCCTGAAATGAAATTCGTTACCATCTTTAATACTACTCATTCTTCAGAAATTGCAATAATCCGAAATCTCCTGGAAGAGCACGACATTCAATACGTGGCTCCCGATATGGCTACAGACAGTGCATCGGGTATTGCCGGTTTAGGAATCTCCGGAATGCGCATTCAGGTTCCCGAAGACAAACAAGAGCAGGCTACCGCTGTCCTCAAAGCACACGGATTCTCATAAAAAAATCCCCTCCAAAAATGACATTTTTGAAGAGGATTTTTTTAAAGGTTTAAGGTTTAATGAATAAGGAATAATGAGGATTCAAGATCCCTTGTTCACATCTCACATCTAATATCTATAATATTCCGGTTTAAAGGGACCTTCAACAGTTACTCCAATATATTCGGCTTGTTCCTGTGAAAGCTCTGTAAGCTCTACACCAATTTTCTCAAGGTGAAGGGCAGCAACTTTTTCATCAAGATGCTTCGGTAGCATGTAAACTTTGTTTTCATACTGGTCTGTGTTCTTCCAAAGTTCGATCTGGGCAAGGGTCTGGTTTGTAAATGAGTTACTCATCACAAAACTTGGATGACCGGTAGCACACCCAAGGTTAACCAATCGGCCTTCAGCAAGAAGAATGATGTCTTTTCCGTCGATGGTGTACTTGTCTACCTGAGGTTTGATCTCAATTTTGGAGTTTCCGTAGTTATCATTCAGCCAGGCCACTTGGATCTCGTTATCGAAGTGACCAATATTGGCCACAATGGTCTTATCTTTCATTGCCTTGAAGTGCTCGGCCCGAACGATGTCCTTATTTCCGGTAGTGGTGATAACGATGTCTGCTTTTGGAAGCACAGTTTCAAGTTTCTTCACTTCAAACCCGTCCATTGCAGCCTGTAGTGCACAAATTGGGTCGATCTCGGTAACGGTAACAATAGATCCCGCTCCTCTAAAGGATGCAGCAGTACCTTTACCTACGTCACCATAACCACAAACCACAACTCTTTTACCGGCAAGCATCACATCTGTGGCACGACGAATTGCATCTACAGCACTTTCTCTACACCCGTATTTGTTGTCGAATTTAGACTTGGTCACAGAGTCGTTTACGTTAATGGCAGGCATTGGGAGTGTTCCGTTTTTCATGCGCTCATAAAGCCTGTGAACACCGGTAGTGGTTTCTTCAGAAAGACCTTTTACACCTTCAGCAAGTTCAGGATATTTATCCAGCACCATATTGGTAAGGTCACCTCCATCGTCCAGGATCATGTTAAGCGGCTTACGATCTTCTCCAAAGAAGAGCGTTTGCTCAATACACCAGTCAAATTCTTCTGCATTCATTCCTTTCCACGCATAAACCGGAATCCCTGCAGCAGCGATCGCCGCGGCAGCCTGGTCCTGAGTAGAGAAAATATTACAGGAACTCCATGTAACTTCAGCGCCAAGAGCGACTAAAGTTTCAATGAGTACTGCAGTTTGGATAGTCATGTGAAGACAACCTGCAATACGGGCACCTTTTAAAGGCTGTTCTGCTCCATATTCTTCACGCAGGGACATTAGCCCCGGCATTTCGGCCTCGGCCAGTTCTATTTCTTTTCTCCCCCATTCTGCAAGGGAAATATCTTTTACTTTATACTTGGTATAGGGTACCGTTTTCGTTGACATATTATTATATTTGATTTCGTATTTTCAAGAGTGCAAAAATACAGAATATCTAAGAGTTTATTATGCCCCTTTACAAAAGAATAACAATAAATCCCGCAACTAAAGTCCTCATTTGGAAGATAGAAGAGCCTTATGATGTGCTTAACGAGGGGATGGAGCTTACAGAAGTTTGCCGGGAAAGAGTTGCGGGGATGAAAAGCGATATTCACAGAAGGGGATTCTTAAGTGTGCGGCATCTGCTTGCACAAGAGGGATATACAGACCGGGATCTTTTTTATGATGATCAAGGCAAGCCACATCTTAAGGATGGAAAATATATTTCCATAACGCATTCTTTCAGCTTTTCGGGTATTATTATCAGTGACCGGGAAGTAGGGATCGATATAGAGATGCAGCGGGAAAAGATCCTATTGATCGCTCATAAATTCACTCCTATTGAAGAATACAGAACCCTGGCCAATACAGATGCGCTGGTAAGAAAATTAACCATAGTTTGGGGCGCCAAAGAGGCAGTTTACAAGCTATACGCCCAGCCAAAAGTGAGCTTTTTGCAGCATATTAATATTTCCGACTTTGATTTTGACGATAACAGGACGACAGGTAAGATAAATTTCAACGGCCAAACCAGCTGGTATGAATTTGAATTCCTGGAATTTGAAGGCTTCACCTGTGTTTATACCCTTAGAAAAGTAGAAACTCCTGCTTGATGAAGCACGTGCTGCGGAATTTTATCGAAGCCGAAAAAGCCGGAAAAAAACAACTGGCTGTACTTATAGATCCTGAAAAATTTGATCCCGCGACGGCTTCAGATTTTCTTCGGAAGCTGCCATCTTTTACCACCCATATTTTCATTGGAGGGAGCACAGTTACTTCCGAAGAAATGGAGAGCTGTGTTAAAACCATAAAGGCTGAAACTTTCCTGCCCCTTGTGCTTTTTCCCGGAGATCATCAACAAATATCCAATTCGGCAGATGCGCTACTCTTTTTGAGCCTGCTCTCGGGCAGAAATCCCGAATATCTCATTGGTCAGCAGGTGAGGTCTGTGGCTTTACTGAAGAATAGCGGTTTGGAAATTATTCCCACGGGTTATTTGCTCATCGATGGCGGAAGGGAATGCGCGGTGCAACGGGTGAGTGGAACTGCACCTTTGTGTCAAAAAGAATCCGGATATATCGTGGATACTGCTTTAGCCGGAAAATATTCAGGAAAGCAACTTATCTACCTGGAAGCCGGAAGCGGAGCTCTTCATCCTGTAGATCCCAAAATAATTTCAGAAGTAAAGGAGGCAACGCGGCTCCCGCTTATCGTAGGTGGCGGCATCAGGAATGTCCAACAATTAGAGGCAGCGTGGAATGCGGGTGCAGATCTTGTGGTGATAGGAACTGCTTTTGAACAAGGCCTGACTTTGTAACTGACGTTCTTTTTGTGGTGAGTTTCCACAAAGAGTTGTGGAAAATCTCATTTTTGAACCCTTAAAAATTTCAGTTGTTTTCGGATGAATCCTTACGTGGTGAGGCTTTTAAGCTTGGTGATCAAATCTGGTCCAATTATTTCAGTTACTCTGTCATAACCAAAACTAAAATAATTGATCATGAAAAGAATATTTTTTACCGCAGCAATCGCAGGAGCGATGTTTTTCTCAGCAGGAACTGTTACCGCCCAGGTTTACGAAAATTCAGAACGTGAAACTCCCTTTGTGGAAGAGCAAAAAATGGAATACACTCAGATCCAACAGCAGGATCTGCCACAGGAAGTGCGAAAAGCTGTGGAAAAGGATTATCAGGGTGCCACAGTTTCTGATGTTTATTCGGCCGAAAAAGAAGGCGAAGTTATTTACAAACTGGTTCTAAGTACACAGGATGGGGAATCGCAGGAGCTTTTTGCAGATGCTCAGGGTAACTGGATCCAGAAAGGTGACAGTGATCTGGAATAACAAATCAAACAGACTTCTAAAGTGGGGTTTTCCGGTTTAGGGGTTGAGAAAGGTCTTCTAAGAAAACTGGAAGGCCTTTTTTCTTGCCTTAAATTCCGGCTTTTAATATTTCTGCAACTTTCCGGCTGATTCTTTTACCTTTGAAAAAAACTATTTATGCAGATTTCAGCAGAACTTGCACTTACACCTTTGCAGGATGATTTTGAAGCTCCGGTTAAAGCTTTTATCAAAAAGTTGAGAAGTTCGGGGCTAACCGTGATGGAGAATCCTTTAAGTACCCAGATCTATGGAGATTATGATAAGATTATGGAATTTCTCACCGAAGAGGTAAAGGAGGCATTCCAGGCAACAGATCATGTGATCTTAACCATAAAACTGGTAAAAGGAAACCGAAGCGACTATGCAGCCGATTTTTGATTTCTTTTTTCAGCAGTATTCAGATTATCCTACGCTTTACATTATTCTCGAGATCATTGCGGTGATCTTCGGGTTTCTCTCCGTTTGGTATTCCAAGCAGGAAAATATCCTTGTTTATCCCACCGGCATCATTAGTACTGTCATTTTTGTCTATTTACTTTGGCAATGGGAGCTGCTGGGAGATATGATGATCAATTTCTACTATTCTACCATGAGTATTTACGGCTGGTATGTTTGGACCAGAAAAGTAGATGCCGTTCATTTTATCCCTATTACCAAGACCACTCAAAAAGAGCATTTTTGGAGCCTTATAATTTTTGTGGCTACCATGGCCTTTACCTTTGGTGTCTATGAGTATTTCGATAAATGGAACAACTGGACCGCCTATGTGGATACGGTGACAACCGCAATTTTTTTCGTAGGGATGTGGCTCATGGCCCGCAAAAAACTTGAAAACTGGATCTACTGGATCATAGGGGACGTAATCTCAGTTCCGCTTTATTTTTATAAAGGCCTTACTTTTACCAGTCTGCAATACCTGCTATTTACAATAATAGCCGTTTACGGATATAAAACATGGAAGCGAAGCTTGAGCAGCGGAGGTCACGTAACCTCCTGAAAATTGTATTTTTTGGCCCGGAATCTTCCGGCAAGACCACCCTGGCACAAATGCTTGCGCAACACTACAAGACAAAGTGGGTTCCTGAATATATGCGCGAATATCTTCAGCTAAAATGGGATAGAGAGCAAAAGAGCTGTGAACCTCATGATCTCTTACCTATTGCAAAAGGACAGATGACTCTGGAAAATGAATTGGCTGCACAGGCTGATGAACTTCTTTTTTGCGACACTAACCTTTTAGAACTGGTGGTTTACTCCCGGGCCTATTATGACGAATTTGTAGACCCTGCCCTTCTTAAACCTGCGTTAAAGGCACAATATGATCTTTATTTTTTAACGTATATTGACGTTCCCTGGGTGGAAGATGATCTGCGCGACCGGCCCCTGCAAAGGGATCAAATGTTTGACAGATTCAAATCTACCCTTGAAAAAAATGATTTGCCGTACCGGCTGTTGCAGGGAAATTTGCAGCAACGTTTTCAAACGGCTGTAAAAATTATTGAAGAACTAAAAATTCAGAAAATTGAGCTTTAGCGAAAAGGATATCATTCAGATCCAGAATAAGGGAATCACTCCGGAAAAAGTAGAACAGCAAGTTGAGATCTTTAAAAAAGGTAATGTCTTTGTAAATATTAGAGAGGCAGCCACAGTAAGAAACGGCATTCTTTCTATTTCTGAAGAGGATAAGGAGGAACTGCTTCAGTATTTCGAAGCCCGGCAGGACCAGGTGGATATTTTAAAGTTCGTTCCGGCATCGGGGGCTGCAACAAGGATGTTCAAAGCTTTTTATCAACTGCTTGATGAATTCGATCCCGAAAATGAATCCCTTGAAGATTATATTGATCGCAAAAATGACCAGAGCCTGGAAAGGTTCTTTGGGCGGCTAAAGGATCTTCCTTTCTATACGGAAGTGATAAAAAGAGCTACGGAAGTTAGCCCGGGATTTGATGAACTACCCCAGGACAGGAGAGATTACCTGTTCGTGAAATATATGCTGGAGGAGGATGGACTGGATCTGGGAAATCGGCCAAAAGGGCTGGTGCCTTTTCACAGATATGAGGATCACCTTGCTACTGCTTTTGAGGAACATCTTGTTGAGGCTGTAGATTATGCCTCTGTAAATGGAGAAGTCAGGGTGCATTTTACAGTTGCTGAAGAACACCAGGAAAAATTTGAAGAGGAAGCCGAAAAGGTTATTCCCCGGCTGGAAAAAGAGACGGAAAACATTTTTGAAGTAAGTTACTCCTATCAGGATCCAAAAACCGATACTGTTGCTGTTACTTTAGAGGATGAACCCTTTAGAGATGAAAATGGAGAGATCTTTTTTAGACCGGGAGGACATGGAGCTTTAATCCAAAATCTGAGCAAACAGGAAGCCGATCTTATTTTTATAAAAAATATAGACAATGTTGTCACTCCCCGAAACAGGGAACTGCTTGCAACCTATAAAAAAATGTTGGGCGGCAAATTGTTGCAGCTGCAGGAGAAAGCATTTAGCTATTTAAGGAAACTCGAAGAAGGTGCAGGGAGTGATGAGCTTCAGGAAATGATACAATTTCTTCAGAAGGATCTCAATGCGGGCTCAAATATCAATTTTGAAGGGCATGAAAAAGAAGAAAAAATAGAGGCTCTTCAGAAATTGCTCAACAGGCCTTTACGCGTCTGCGGAATGGTAAAAAATGAAGGCGAACCGGGAGGCGGACCTTTTTGGGTTACTCATAAGAATGGGGAAGTTTCCCTGCAGATCGTAGAAAGCTCCCAGATAGATCACGACAACTATCAGCAGAGCAAGATCGCACAGGAAGCAACACATTTTAATCCGGTCGACGTGGTTTGTTCCTTTAAAGATTTCCGCGGAAACAAATTCGATCTGCACGAATATGTGGACGAGGAGACAAGTTTTATAGCGAACAAAACCAAAGACGGGCAGGAACTAAAGGCCCTGGAGCTACCGGGATTATGGAACGGAGGGATGGCCAGGTGGAACACCATTTTTGTGGAAGTTCCCGTGGAAACCTTCAATCCGGTGAAAACCGTTGCAGATCTTCTCAAACCTTCACACCAGGTGAAATAGGTGGATGAAAAACAGCTCATACAGGAAGCCGAATATAAAGCAGTAAGAAGTTCGGGTGCCGGGGGACAAAAAGTGAACAAGGTTTCCTCCAAGGTGGAACTTCATTTTAAGCTTCAGGAATCCAACGCCTTTAACGAAGAAGAGAAGGAGCGGGTATTAAAGAAACTCAGTTCCCGTCTTACCAATACCGGAGAATTGATTCTGCAGTGTGACGAGTCACGCAGCCAGCACAAGAATAAGGAGATCGTAATTCAACGGTTTTTAGACCTTATTAAAACTGCCCTGCTAAAACCTAAACCCCGAAAAAAGACCAAAACTCCCAAAGCCGCAAAACTCAAGCGGCTTAGAGAAAAGAAACAACTTTCAGAAAAGAAAGCGGCAAGGAAAGATCCCCTTAAATAGCCTTTTTGTGAGGAAAAATTCTACAGAAAGATTGGGGAAAGCTACACTTTTTCTAGAGGTATAAATTTTTCTCCTTCTTCAAATGTCTTGAAAATTAGGGCTTTCCTGTTTTTGCCCTATAATGGCGCGTTTTTTTCTATTCAGTAGATCAAAGAAACCAAGTAAAAAGATTTAACCAAATCACTTAAAAAGATTAAATTATGAAAAAGATTTGCCTTACCGTAGTAGCCGCATCAGCGATGTTATTTTCTGCACAAAGTTTGTCTGCTCAAGAAGTAGCACAAGCGCAGATAGAAGTAGAAGAAACTGTGGAACAAAGAGCACAGGAAGATTTTCGACAAATTGAAATTCAGGAATTACCTGCAGAAGTTCAGCAGGCAGTAGAACGTGACTTTGCCGGAGCAACAATTGCTGAAGCTCACGTAAAAGAAAAAGAAGGGGAGCAAAAATTCAAATTAAAGATCACCACTGCCGAAGGTGAGGAAAAGGAACTTTATTCTGATGCTAAAGGTAACTGGATCGATAAAGACAAAAAAGAGAAGAAAAAGGATGAACTAGACCAGTAATCCTTTCCACCAGAATTGGGAGAAACCGACTCCCGGTGGCAGATCTCTTCATAGGAACATGTGTTATTAGAGAGTAGTATTTTTCCTGAGGCTTAGAAAACCCCTACAAGTTTTAGGCAGGAGCAATCCTGGAGATCTGAAGAAACGGAATTTAATATACCTTAACGGGTAAGAATTAGGAAAGGGAGCTATATTTATAGCTCCCTTTTTTTATGCTTATTTTTGGTTTATAAAGATGTTTAAAGTTCTAATTTTGTCACTCTCAAAATATACTTATGGCTAAAATTCTTTTAGTTGAAGATGATGTTGCGTTTTGCACTATGCTTAAAACCTTTCTGCTAAAGAAAGAGTGTGAGGTAGATGCCGTCTATACTGCAACAGAAGCCTTGAACCTGGTAGGGAAAAATAAGTATGATGTTGTAATATCAGACGTGAGGCTTCCCGACAAGGAAGGTTTGGAGATCCTGCAGGCAGTCAACAAAAAAGGGGAAAAGACCGGGGTGATCATGATGACCAGTTATGCTGAAATAAGTATGGCTGTTAATGCAATTAAGGAAGGGGCCCTGGATTACATTGCAAAGCCTTTCCATCCCGAAGTGATCATGAAGGCCATAAACGAAGCTCTTAAACAGGAAAAAAGTCCTGCGAAACCTTTGATATCCAAAAAAGCCGAAAAGAGTACTGCTTCAGATACCTATATCAAAGGCGCCAGTGAGGCTTCGGCAAAACTTAATAACTATATTGATCTTGTCGCTCCTACAAATATGTCTGTCCTCATTATGGGAGAGAGCGGAACAGGGAAGGAGCAAATAGCGAAAAGCATTCACGACAAAAGCAAACGCAGTGCAGCCCCGTTTGTCGCTGTAGATTGTGGCGCAATTCCGCGGGAACTGGCCTCCAGCGAATTTTTTGGGCACGTAAAAGGATCTTTTACAGGAGCTGTCAATAATAAAACCGGACACTTTGAAGCTGCAAATGGAGGTACTTTATTTCTGGATGAAATAGGGAATCTAAATTATGAACTGCAGGTGCAATTACTTCGTGCCTTGCAGGAACGCAGGATCAAACCTGTGGGCAGCAATGAGGAAATTCATGTAAACATAAGGGTGATCGCCGCTACCAACGAAGATCTCTTTGAAGCTGTCAAAAAAGGCGAATTTAGGGAGGATCTATATCACCGTCTTAATGAATTTTCTATTAAAGTCCCTGCACTTAAAGATAGAGAGGAAGATCTTATGGTCTTTGCCAATTATTTTCTGGATAGTGCCAATAGAGAGCTCGAAAAAGATCTCACCGGTTTTTCTGAAAAGACCATTGCGGCCTTTAAAGCTTATCACTGGCCCGGAAATTTAAGAGAGCTCAAAAATGTGGTAAAACGTGCAGTATTGCTTTCTGAAGGGGAATATATTTCCTCAGCCTGTTTGCCTTCTGAAGTGCTTTCTGCAAAACACGAGAACAAACCTGAAGAGAACTACAGCCTTTTTAAGAATAAAAATGAACAGGAGCTAATTCTTGATGCTTTAGAAAAAACCCATGGCAATAAAAGCAAGGCAGCGAGATTGTTGTCTATTGATCGTAAAACTCTTTACAACAAACTTAAACAATACGGCATCAACCTGTAATTTCCCTTTCTAATTGCTTAAGCAGGTCATCAACTTCGGCTACAAACACAGGAACCTTTACTTCACGTTTTTCCTTTCCATCTGCATTTTCTAAAATAGCCAGTTTTTCTATTAAGTGCGGCACCTTTAATTGCCTGAACATGGGAAGCATTTTGTGTGCCACGGCAGAAACCTTCTTTTTTTGATGTTTTTGGCTCGCCAGTTTCAGGGCTTCCAAATTGCTGCGGGTACTGTCAATAAAGGCAGTGAGGATGGCATCCATGGCCTCCGGATCTTCTCCCGCAAAGTTTTTGATCTCGGTTAAGGAATATCCCTTCCCGATCTCCGCTGCTGCAGATTGTGGTGCAGGTTCCTTGTGTAACTGCAACTGCAGGAGATCACTCATGATCTGCAGTAGTTTTTGAGAGGAGTAAGGTTTCAAAAGACTTCCGCTAAAACCTCTTTTCAGATAGTCTGCAGGACTCACATCGGGTTGCCCGGAAAGGGCTATAACGGGCAGTTCCTTTAAATTTAGCTCCTCTCTTATGTTTCGAAGCAGTTCAAAACCATCCATTTCAGGCATCTGTATATCTGTAAGTACAAGGTCTGGAGTTTGTTTTTTGATCATCTTTAGAGCCACTTTCCCGTTGGGAGCGGTTTGGTAGGTCATTCCTGTGTTTCTGATAAGTTCCTTAAGCAAGCCCAACTGAGCAGGTTCGTCATCCACAGTAAGCACTTTGACTCCCGTGGCATCCTTTAAATGAAGGCGTTGCTCCTCAACAGGCTGCGGATTTTTTTCGGCAATAGAAATTGGGATCTCCAGTAAAAAAGTACTGCCTTTACCAACTTCGCTTTCCAGACTAATCCTGCCCTGGAGCAGATCTGTCAATTTCTTGCTTATTGCCAGCCCCAATCCTGTTCCACCATATCGTTTTTCGATGCTGCTGTCTTCCTGCGAGAATTCTTCGAATACCTTTTCTTTCTGAGCTTCAGAAATTCCTATTCCCGTATCTTTCACTTCTATGCAAAGCACCGGATTATTCTTCGCCTGTCTTAGCCATGCCTTTACTTCAACACTACCCCGGGGAGTAAATTTACAGGCGTTGCTCACTAAATTCGTTAGGATCTGTTTGATCCTGAAAGGATCTGTGATGACTCTCGTATCAAGGTCTTGAGATACTGTCACGCTCACTTCCACTTCCCGTGATTTTTCCGGAGGCACTGCATGTTCAACAGTTTCTTCGATGAGGTTCTTAGGATTAAAAGCAAGTTCTTCAACGGTCATTTTTCCGGCTTCAAGTCGGGAAAGGTCCAGCAGGTCATTTACGAGATGCAGCAGATAATCTGAAGATCTCTTGAGTTGAGCGAGGTAGCGGTTCTGGGATTTGTTCAGGTTGCTTTTTTCCAGTAGGCCTGTATACCCAATGACAGAATTCAGGGGAGATCGCAGGTCATGAGTTACCGTATTCATGAACTGTTCCCTGCTCTTAAGCAGTCCTTCGGCATAGTTTTTCGCTGATTCAAGTTCCATCCTGTATTGCTGACTCTTAATAACGTCCTGCGTTACCAGAAATACAAAAGTGAGAATAACAAGAAGGCTTGCTGCACCAAGAAAGATGATGATTTTTGAGGTTTCTTCTACTGTGTTCTGCCAGGCTTCTACCTGGTCAATTGAATTTAGTCTTTCTTCAGCTTCAAGGGTGGATAACAAACCTCTCAACCGGTTATTCAGCTGGATCTCATTCGCAAGAAGTTGATCTTCCTGTTCCTTTAAGGCCATTCTATATCTTCTCTCCTGCGTTTCGAGCTGCCCCAGTACGGTCTTTACTGAATTAACCAAAGAATCTACGGTAATGGCGGGAGGTTCAGGATTTTGTTCATTGGCATAATTGAGAAGCTTTATGAGGAGCTGCCGCTGGTGAGGTGCCATATCCCGAAACCGCCGGTTATAATCCTGAGTTTCGAAATTCTCATCTACCCGTTTTAATTCATCAAGAACCCGGGCATAATAGCTTTCTGTTTCTCCTCTTGCCCGTAGCTGCAGAAGTTCCTTTAGGTTTCTGGATTTCTGAGACAACAGCACATTTATGCTGTCGATCTCGCGGTCAAGTGAACTGTCTGAACGATAATCCTGCAAAGAAGCCAGGGTGGTCTTAATTGAATCTATCTTGGCGGTATAACTGTCAAGTCCTTCCAGGTTTCCGGTTTGGATCAACTGCCTGCTAAGGCTTTCTGCTTCGTATAATTTAGCTGCGGCTTCTCCAACAAGCAAAAGCTTTTTATTCCCTAAAGTATTTCTTTCGGTCATGTTGGTGTAGTTCATCACCTGATTATAAATGAACCAAACAGCCACGCCCATTAGTGCTGCAAGTACAAGATACCCGGCAAAAACCGTGAATGTTAGGGAAGATCTTTTCTTAGCCATAGATGTTTGAAATTATAAAAATATATGCTTTAAAATCTAAACATTGAAAATTTAGGTTAAATCAAAAAAAAGCTTTTACCTTTGCGCCATCTCAAAGGGGTGCTAACTCCTGTGAAAGCAGGAGAAAGCTGAGATCATACCCAAGGAACCTGGGCGGGTAATGCTGCCAAGGGAAAGGTGCAAATTTTGCACTCACTAAGTATAGTACTCCTGTTAACCGAATGTGGTTTTCAGGATTTTTTATTTTATAACCTACTGAATAATTGCCCCTTTTATTCGTGATAATGCATTACGAATGAAAAATGTCTTTTCAATTTTAAGTTTTTTTCTTTTTGCACTTAGCGCTTATTCTCAGGAATTTCAGGTCTCAGGGACTGTGACAGATGGAAATTCCCAGCTACCGGGGGTCCTGGTGAGAGTAGAGAATAGTTCAAAATTTACTCAAACAAATTCTGCCGGAAACTACGCTCTGCAACTTGAAGCAGGGGAACATCAGCTGATCTTTTCCTTCGGAAATCAGAAAAGGATTCGCATTGATCTTTCCGAAGATATGATCCTAAACGTGGATATGAGCGACGCACAGGAGGTGTTAAATGAGGTATTCCTTTCGGCTGTTCGCGTTACTGCCAATTCTCCTATTACCTTCAGCAATCTTAGCAATGAGGAGATCGAGGATCGCAACCTTGGCCAGGATATTCCGGCTTTGATGCAGTACCTGCCGGGGGTGGTGATGACCAGCGATGCAGGAGCCGGTATTGGCTACAGCAGCATTCGGGTTAGGGGAACCGAATCTCGTGGCATCAATGTTACCATTAATGGAGTGCCATATAATGATGCCGAAAGTCAGGGTACCTTCTGGGTGAATCTGGGGGACTTCGCATCTTCGGTGGAGGATCTTCAGCTTCAGCGTGGAGTGGGAACTTCAACCAATGGTGCCGGTGCCTTTGGAGCCAGTTTAAATATACTAACAGACAGGTATAGCTACGAACCTTCCGCAGAGATCGCCAATAGCTTTGGATCCTATAATACCCGAAAACATACAGTAAAATTCAGCACCGGGATCTTTGATGATCACTGGGAGTTTTCCGGAAGGGCTTCTGTCATCAAAAGCGACGGATACATCGACCGCGCCTCAACCGATCTTAAATCCTATTTTTTCCAGGGTTCTTACATTGGGGAGACCAGCCTTATAAAAGCACTAACCTTTGGTGGGAGCGAAGTTACCTATCAGGCCTGGGATGGGATAGATGCAGATCAACTGGAAGAAAACCGCAGATTTAATCCGGCGGGAGCTTATGAAGATGATCAGGGAAATCTGGCCTTTTACGATAACCATGTTGATGATTATAAGCAGGATCATTTCCAGTTGCTGTGGAATGAGCGATATGGCAACGGCTGGTCTTCAAATCTCGCGCTACATTACACCTATGGAAGAGGCTTTTATGAGTCCTATCGTGCCGGAGAGGATCTTTTGGAATACGGAATTGAACCTTTTACTGCTAATGGAGCAGAGGTAACAGAAAGTGACCTGGTGACCAAAAAGTGGTTGGTAAATGACTTTTATGGAACCACATTCAATGTGCAGTACCAGCAGGAGGGGCTGGAAGTAATAGCCGGAGGTGCCTGGAACAACTATGAAGGAGATCATTTTGGAGAAATTATCCATGCGCGGTTTGCACCCAGTTTACCATTGCAACGCTACTACGACAACCAGTCCAAAAAAAGCGATTTTAATGTCTTCTCAAAAGCCACTATTGAAGTATCAGAAAAATTGAGTTTATATGGAGACCTGCAATTGAGAAGAATACATTACGAAGTTGACGGAGTAGAGGAAGAAAATGTACCTTTTATTGTTGATGATGCTCATACTTTCTTTAACCCAAAAGCCGGATTAACTTATAGATTTTCTGGATCCAGCCGCCTGTATTTCTCCTTCGCCCGTGCACACCGGGAACCAAATCGTACAGATTACGAGGCCGGCAATCCAGAACCCGAAGAACTGAATGATTATGAATTGGGCTGGAGATATGCTTCAGAAAAATTTCAGCTGAATTCCAATCTTTACTACATGGACTACCGCAATCAACTTGTGCTCACGGGAGAGCTGAATGATGTAGGATCTCCAATTAGGCGAAACAGCGGAAACAGTTACAGGTTAGGTTTGGAACTGGATGCCGTGGTGATGTTGCATCCAAAGTTCAGCTGGCGTCCTAATATTGCCATCAGCCGAAACAAGAACGACGAGTGGTATGCCCCATGGGACGGGGAGCTTGTGAACTTCGGGAAAACCGATATTTCCTACTCACCTGATATTGTTGCCGGAAATATTCTGGAATATCGTCCAATTGACGGACTGGAGATCAAATTTCTTACAAAATATGTGGGAGAGCAGTATATGAGCAACCTTGAAAACGAAGCGGCTTTACTTGAAGATTATTTGGTGCACGATCTTAACGTGCAATACACCTGGAGAAAGGCTCCTGTATTTGATGCAGTAGTCTTTACCGGATTGATCAACAATATTTTTAGCGAAGAATATGTGTCAAATGGGTACTATTATACCTATGACTGGGACGGGACCACTTATGACGGAGCAGGTTACTATCCGCAGGCAACCCGCAATTTCCTGGTGGGTATGACGCTTAAATTTTAAAAATAAAAGAGCATCAAAAAGGGCATTTTAGAGACCTCTCCAAAATGCCTTTTTTAATTCCGTAAAAGTCTTGCCTCTTGTCTCTTGTTTCTTGACTCTTTAATTTGATACCCGCAGTACATTACCAACTCTTTCCACCCGGTAAGGTTTTAGAGAGTATTCTCCTTCCCCGGCTATTCGTTGACCTGTAATAATATTGTACTTATTGCCGTCCCCACAGGAGCAAACAGCTTCAGTCCCTTCCACGATAAGAGGAGAGCAGGCTTGCGGGACGTGATTAGGATCTGTAAGTTCAAAAGCCATGTATTGGTCATTGTTGAGGTTGAAGATCACAATTCCGTTGATGCCATAGTTGCGGGTGACGAATTTATTTCCGGGGAAATTAAGTTGATTATATTCCGGAAGGCTAAGATCAAAGTTTACCGAAAAGTTGAGGTGAGGCAGGTAAGGATTCCGGCGAAGGTCGTCATCTGAAGAACATCCCAAAAAAGTAAAAATCAGAAGAAAAAGGGCAAAAAAATGCTTCATAAAAGGTTTTTTCAAAGCTAAGAGATATAATTGTACTGGAGATTTTAATTTACTATATTTGTGTAAATCCCGTCGACGAATGGGATTTTTTCTATTTATATAAACGACTAAATTATGAGTAAAGTATCATATTATACCGCCGATGGTCTCAAAAAACTTAGGGATGAACTCAACCACCTAAGAGACGTAGAGCGGCCAAAAGCTTCACAGGCTATTGCCGAAGCGCGTGATAAAGGGGACCTTAGTGAAAATGCCGAATATGATGCAGCCAAAGAGGCGCAGGGCCTTCTTGAAATGAAAATCGCAAAAATGGAAGAAGTTTTTGCCAATGCCCGTCTTATTGATGAAACTCAGTTGGATACTTCCAAAGCACTTGTGCATTCAACGGTTAGGATCAAGAATCTCACTAACAAGGCAGAGGTTAAATACAAACTCGTTGCCCAAAGTGAAGCCGACCTAAAATCTGGAAAGATCTCTGTAGACAGCCCAATTGGAAAAGGCCTTTTAGGAAAGAAAGTTGGAGAAATTGCTGAAGTGCAGGTGCCTTCAGGAACCATGCAATTCGAGATCCTGGAGATCACCCGGGAATAAGGCTTCAAAAATGACATTTTAAAGATTCTTTCTTCGGAAGGGATTTTTTTTGCTTCGGTTTTAAGCTGAAACTCTTAACTTGTTACTTTAAAAATTCAATGCTATGCCAACACTTTTTACAAAGATCATCAACGGGGAAATTCCCGCCTATAAAGTCGCAGAAGACGATAAATTTTTAGCCTTTTTAGATATCCGCCCCAACACTAAAGGTCATACCTTATGTATTCCGAAGGAGGAGGTAAACAAGATTTTTGATTTGGATGAAGAAACTTATATGGGCCTTATGGCATTTTCCCGAAAAGTTGCCAAAGGTCTTGAAAAAGCGGTGTCCTGTAAACGGGTAGGAATGGCCGTGGTAGGACTGGAAGTGCCGCACGTGCATGTACATTTGATTCCGCTGAACAACATGGGAGATATGAACTTTGCGAACAGTGTTTCTTTTTCTGAAGAAGAATTCGAGCAGATCGCCCAGGACATAAAAGCAAGTATTTAGTGGATCTTTCAGAATTTAAGCTTTCGCTGGACCTGCGCATAGATTTTAGCGATCTGGACATGTACCGGCATGTGAACAACCTCACTTTTATCAGGTTTTTGCAGTCGGGACGAGTGAACTTTTGGGAAGCTGCCGGCCTGGCAAGATTGTTTGCAGAATCCAATAAAGGAGCCATTCTTGTTTCCACCCACTGCGACTTCAAAAAATCCCTTTTTTATCCCGGTACAGCCACGGTGAAAACTAAACTGGCCTACATTAAGAACAGCAGTTTTGGCCTGGATCAATTAATTCTAAATGAAAAAGGAGAAGTATGTGCCGAAGGAAGAGACATTGCCGTGTTCTTCGACTTCAGCATAGATAAGGCATTACCTATTCCGCCGGAACTTAAAGCGGTCATGCAGCAGTATTAGCCTTGTGAAGCTGGATCTCGATGGTAGTGCCCTTGTTGATCTCGCTTTTTAGTACCCTGATCCTGCCGCTGTGGTAGCGTTCTATGATCCTGCGGGCAAGAGACAGACCGAGGCCCCAACCGCGTTTCTTGGTGGTATAGCCCGGTTCAAAGATCTGCTTGTACTTGCCTTTTGGGATTCCTTTTCCGGTATCGCTGACAAACAGGTGAATGTTTTTGCCATCCTGGGTTAGTTTCAGCTTGAGTTCTCCCTTGCCACGCATGGCGTCTATGGCGTTCTTTACGAGGTTTTCAATGGTCCAGCTGTACAACTGGGCATTCATGTTCACAAGGATTCTTTCATCAGGCAATTCCAGGTGAAATTTAACCAGTTTGGAACTCCTGGCTTTAAGATAATCAAAGGATTCCCGGGTTTTTTCTACAATATCTTCGGGCTCTAAAGTAGGTGCAGAACCTATTTTTGAAAAGCGTTCTGTAATTGTTTTAAGCCGGTCAACATCCTTTTGGATCTCCAGGATATAGGAAGGATTGACATTTTCACTTTTTAAAATTTCTGTCCAACCAATTAAGGAAGAAAGGGGAGTTCCAATTTGATGGGCTGTCTCTTTCGCCATTCCCGCCCACAATTTATTCTGCTCACTGGAGCGGGTGGTTTTATAGAAAAAATAAACTACTGCAATAAAAAGTATAATGATGAGAATGAGGGCAAGAGGGTAGTATTTAAGCTTGGTAAGCATGGGAGAATTTCCGTAGTACACTTTATTGACCCTGCCTTCCCCAAGATCCATTTCTATGGGTTCATTAGTGCCTTTTAGCTCCTGAAGATACTCCTGCAGCCTGTCTTCGTTTGCTGTGATCTCTTCGGGAATATTGATTGCGCCTTTAATTACTCCATTTTCATCTACAAGGATAGTGGGAATAGTTGAATTGCTGTTAATGATCGCCAGGTGAAGGTCAAGCCCTGTATCGGTATCGGCCTGGTCCAGGTACATTTGTGCCGAAGCCCAGATGTTCATCTTCACTCTTTCTTCATCCTTGATCCGCTGAAAAAACGCTACTGCATTCCAGATAATGAGTGAAACAATGATGAGGGAGGAAATTATAATAAACCAACGACGAAAGTTCCGTTTTTCTGAAAACCTCATTAGGGGCAAAGCTTTAAATGCGATTAAATATAAGCGTTTTAGTCCTATTTTTATTGTGCAGCGGATTTTTCATCTCCTGCCTGTTTTGTTACCTTTGTCAAAATCTTCAGAATGCTGACCATAGATCCCAAAGAAATACCTGTTTCACAAATGCATCAATACCTTTTAGGTGCAGTGGGCCCAAGACCTATTGCTTTTGCAAGCACCCTTGATGAACAGGGCAGGCCAAATTTATCACCCTTTAGTTTCTTCAATGTTTTTAGTGCCAATCCGCCGATCCTTATTTTTTCTCCTGCGAGGAGGGGAAGGGACAACACTGTGAAACACACCTACAACAATGTGAAAGCAACAGGGGAGGTGGTGATCAACGTTGTGAACTACAATATGGTGCAGCAGGTTTCTCTTTCAAGTACAGAATATGCCGAAGGGGTGAACGAATTTAAGAAAGCAGGATTTACGATGTTGCGGTCTGAAGTGGTAAGACCTTTCAGGGTGAAGGAAGCCCCCGTGCAATTTGAATGCAGGATCAATGAGATAGTGGAATTGGGCGAAGAAGGCGGTGCAGGAAATTTAGTGATCTGTGAAGTGCTAAAAATGCATATTCACGAAGATATTTTAGACGAAAATGGTTATATTGATCAGCATAAAATTGACCTGGTAGCACGAATGGGAGGCAACTGGTACACCCGGGCCACTCCCGGAATGTTCGAGGTGCCAAAACCTTTGCAGACCTTAGGAATTGGGATTGATTCTATGGCCGAAGAGATCAGGAACAGTAAGTATTTAACCGGGAATGATCTGGGAAGGCTGGGGAATGTTGAAAAATTGCCAACGGCAGAAGAAGTAAAGAAACTTTTAAATGGTAATAGTGAGCTTTCTGATTTGATTAGGGAGGATAACGAAGAGAAGATCTATTTGAAAGCAAAAAGATATTTAGAGAACGATGATCCGGGGACGGCCTGGAAAATATTATTAGCAAAAAACGTATAGCATGGAAGTACAAGGTAAGATTAAGATGATTGGAGATACCCAGACCTTTGGAAGTAACGGGTTTAGAAAAAGAGAGGTAGTGGTAACTACAGAGGAGCAATATCCCCAGCATATAATGGTGGAATTTGTTCAGGATAAATGTGATCTTTTGAACAATTTTTCGGTAGGTCAGCCGGTGAAGATTGGGGTCAATCTGCGCGGAAGAGAGTGGGTGAATCCACAGGGGGAAACCAAATATTTCAACTCTATCCAGGGTTGGAGAATTGAGAATCTTGCCGCTCAAAGTCAGGGCAGCGGGCCGGTACCTTCTGCAGATCAATTTGAACCTGCAAAAGACCTTAACGACGAAGATTACGACGATCTTCCGTTCTAAACAACAAAACTAAAAATGAAAGCCCGTCGCTAAAAGTGTCGGGCTTTTTATATTTTTCACACCTCAAACAAAGCATCAGGTTTTGCAATTTTTAGGCCCCAATGATCCATTTCCTGCAGTAGAAGAAGCTTCCGAAGAGGGCTTGCTGGCCATAGGAGGAGACCTTTCTCCGCAGCGGCTCCTCGATGCCTATTCCCGCGGAATCTTCCCCTGGTATGACAGCACCCAGCCTGTGCTGTGGTGGAGCCCCGATCCAAGAATGGTGCTGTTCCCCGAAAACCTGAAGATCTCAAACAGCATGAAACAGCTTCTGAAGAAAGGGCTTTTTCAATTCACTTTTGACACAGCTTTTTCTGAAGTGGTAGATAATTGCGCTACGATCAGGAGAAACGGGCAAAACGGAACCTGGATTACTCCCGAAATGAAACAGGCTTACCTGCAATTGCATGAAATGGGGGTTGCACGATCTGTGGAGGTATGGCAGGAAGAGCAGCTGGTAGGCGGACTCTACGGAATTTATTTAAAGGAAAAGAAGATCTTTTGCGGCGAAAGTATGTTTGCCAAAGTTAGCAATGCTTCCAAGTATGGTTTTATTTATCTCGTTCAAAAGCTGCAGAAGGAGGATCTGAAAGTGATTGACTGCCAAATCTATACTCCGCACCTGAAGAGTCTTGGCGCCGAAGAAATATCACGGACAGAATTTTTGAAGTTTTTAACTAGCTAGAGCTGCAAATTTAGTCCGGAGAGAATATAGATCTCACTGGTGGGAACTCCTGCATAATCTTCTCTTCTCCATTCCACTCCTGCACTCAGCCCGAGATTTTTGAAGGAAGAATTCTCAAGTTTTATAGTGTAGCGTTGATCGGCTTCAGGTTTAAAGTCTTTCATCATGCTGTAAAGGAATTCGGTGGAAAGCCCGATTCCAAATTCCTCTCCCATTGGTTGTGAGATGCCAATTCGATAGCGTAACCTAAAAATGGTATTCTCCCTAAACCTTTGTTCAAATCTAAATCGATGTGCGGGGGTTAAGAAGGTACCTCTATGTTTATAGCCAAACTGCTGGATCATCCTGAATTCGTCATGTCGGCTGTCATTGAACGTCTCCCGAAACCTGTAACGGAATCCCAAAGCTACTGAAGCGTTATCACTGGTTTTATAGGAAGTAAATTGGTTGACCTCAAAATGTTGTTGCTCATTTTTATTGATCTGCTCGCCGTTTAACTGACTGTCAAAAAGGTATCGGTTGGCAATTCCAAAACTAAATTCCCACTTATTATCTGAAGGAAGGTCCACAGAAAATTCCGGTTCCCATAGGAAAGATCTGGGGGTGGATTGGGCAGTTACAGTATTCACGCTGCCAAAATAAGCAGCTGCTAAAAAGAGGGTCAAAAAAAGCCATTTTTGGGCCATCTTACTTTAGTTTATTTAGCTGTTTGTTTTACTTCCTGATGCCTGAAACAACCTGTAATGTGGTCATTGACCATTCCTGTTGCCTGCATGTGTGCATACACTACCGTAGAACCAACGAATTTAAAACCTCTTTTTTTCAGGTCCTTGCTTAAAGCATCGCTAATTGCTGTGGTTGCGGGCACTTCACTAAGGGTCTTCCACCTGTTTTGCACAGGGTTGTGATCCACAAAGTCCCAAATATATTTAGAAAATGATCCAAATTCCTGCTGTACTTTCATAAAAGCCTGTGAATTTGACACGGCAGCCAGGATTTTCAATCGGTTTCTTATGATCCCGCTGTCCTGCATGAGGGCTTCTGTTTTTTCTTCGGAATATTCAGCAATCTTTTGGTAATCAAAGTCGTCAAAAGCCTTTCTGAAGTTCTCCCTTTTGCGAAGCACCGTGATCCAGCTTAACCCCGCCTGAAAAGTCTCCAGGGTCAAAAATTCAAAAATAGCGGCATCATCTTTTAAAGGCACTCCCCATTCCAGATCATGATAAGTCTCATAAAGCCGGTCTCCCACACACCAGCCACAGCGGATCTTTTCTTCCATCAATTCTGAAAATTGTAAGTTATTGTTCCGGGTTGCGAATCTCTACCGGGCTGTCTTGAAAAGCGTGCTTTCATGGCATATTCCTGCGCCATATCTGTCAAACATTCATTACTGGTGGTGGACGCAGCTTTGTTGACAGATGTTTTTAAAACATTCCCCAATGCATTAACAGTAATATTTATAACTACTTTTCCCGATCTGTCACAGGTGTAAATAGGATTGGGAATATCAACTGCAGTGCGGCCAATCAAAGAAAAAGAAATAGAACTATTCCTCATACTGCCTTTTTTAACCGATGTTTCCTTAGTAGTGTTATCTCCTTCGGAAGCTTTCTGTTTCCGTCGTTCTTTACTGCTGTTTACAGCCACATCTCCTGCAGAGATCTTATTTGCATCTTCTTCGGAAGCTTCCTGTTGCGCAGCATTTTTTTCAAAGATCTCCTCCAGCCGCGATTCCACATTGCTTTTACTTTCCTGTTGGTTTTGGTTGTAAGCCTGGTGCGTTTCAAAGGCAGGACGCTGAGGTTGTGGAGTTGGAGGTTCGGGATCTTCTGGTTGAGGTAGCTCTTCGGGAAGAGGTTCAGGCCGTAAGTCGTTAAGCTCTATGAGCGTTTCCCTAATCTTTTTTGACTCGTTGGAGATATTGATGTTGTACATGGAAAGGATCAATATCGAAAAGATAAGAACGGTTATTATAAGGGCCTTATGTCGGTCAAAAAAGTCCATTTTTTAAGTCTCTTCTTCCCGCGAAAGATACTCATTTTCAAAAGAATCAATGCTTAAAGCATCTTCTACGCGATAGTCACCAATGCGGGTACGACGAAGAGAGGAGAGGTAGGCACCGCCGCCTAATTCCTTTCCGAAGTCATGCGCCAGGCTGCGAATATAAGTGCCTTTGCTGCACATTACTCTAAAATGCACTTTTGGGAGATCTATATTTGTTATCTCAAATTCTGAAATATTGACCGTACGGGTGGGGATGTGCACTTCTTCTCCGCTTCGGGCGTATTCGTATAGCCTTTTTCCGTCTTTCTTTAATGCTGAAAAGACTGGTGGCTGCTGCTGAATATCTCCTGAAAAAGCTTTTGTGGCGTTAAGAATGTCTTCCGAAGTAATATGATCTATAGGAAATTCACGGTCAACTTCGGTTTCCATGTCGTAGGAAGGGGTAGTGGCACCAAGCGTGAACGTTCCCGTGTATTCCTTTTCCTGCCCCTGAAGGCTTTCAATGAGTTTCGTGGACTTTCCGGTACAAAGGATGAGCAAACCAGAAGCAAGCGGATCTAAAGTGCCTGCATGGCCCACCTTGATCTTTTTGATCCTGAAGTTTCTTTTTATAAGCCATCTCACCTTATTCACCAGCTGGAAGGAGGTCCAATCCAGTGGTTTGTCGAAAAGGAGAATTTGTCCGGCTTTAAAATCTTCTTCAGTCATATCTTTTAAGCGTAAGCGTATTCATAGACAATTGCAATCACCCCTACAATAAAACAATAGATGGCGAAGTAGGATAATTTGCTCTTTTTCACCAGGGTAATCATCCAGGTACATGCAGCAAACCCTGCAATGAAAGCGGCTATAAACCCGGCAATTAGCGGCATTGGTTCCATGGTGCTATTGGTAATATCCCCGCTAAGCAGGTCTTTAGCGATCTTACCTAAGATAAGAGGCACAACCATTAAAAATGAGAAACGGGCTGCCTTTCCTTTGTCATTTCCGAGTAAAACTGAAGTAGAAATAGTAGCTCCACTGCGCGAAATTCCGGGGAGGATGGCTATAGCCTGTGCCACCCCGATTACGATACTATCTTTGTAGCTAACGGGCTTTCCGGTATGTTTTGCTTTGTCGGCCAACCACAGCAACAGGGAGGTGATCAAAAGCATAAAACCTACAAAGGTAAGTTCTCCTCCAAATAAGGCTTCCAGTTCTTCTTCAAACATAAGCCCAACAATAACCGCAGGGATCATGGAAAGAATGATCTTTACCGAAAATTGTGTTTCTTCATTCCATTTAAAGGCAAACAACCCCCTGAATATTACTGCTATGTCTTTCCTAAAAACGACTATAGTACTTAAGGCGGTAGCGAAATGCAACACTACTGTGACCATTAAAGATTCTTCGGGAATACTGTTGTCTCCAAGAAGGGCTTTTCCAATTTCAAGATGTCCGCTGGAGGAAACAGGTAAAAATTCGGTTAGTCCCTGAATGATTCCCAGGAACACAGCATCAATAACTTCCATTTATTACTTTCGGGGATTAAGCAGGATCGCGTAGACTTCTATTGCAAAGCCAATTAATACCAACGCAGGTGCCAGTCTAATTCTTCTAAAATTGTAGATCTCTTCATTAAAAACGTTCGGATCATCGCTGCCGCCACCGGCCATTAAAATAAAACCAAGTGCTATCACCGCCAGCCCAATACCCATGACTATATAATTCTTTTTCTCAAAAACGAAATTGAGATCCTGTTTGTGAAGAGGTTTTTTGTTTTTGTTCATAGAATTGATTTTGCAGCGATTTCTGAAATTTGAGCCACGAATGCACGAATAATTTTAAAGGGCAAATTTAAAACAATTATTTGATCACCAGCTCTCCTCTTTCCAGAGGTCTGTGGCTAAACTAGTAATAAAGCTCATCCGTTTTAAGGTTCAGGAATCTTTGGGTGGCTAAAAAGGTGCTAAACCAGGTGATTATGATTCCCATCAAAAACACGCCAATAAAAAGAGCAGCTAAAAGGGTCACATCATTAAGCAAGTTAAGTTCGGGGAAGCTTTTGTTCATATAGTAAAGCACAAGACCCATTCCCACTAATGCCAGTACAGCTCCTATCATTCCCAACTTTACGCTTTGCCACACAAAAGGCCTTCTAATAAACCTTTTTGTAGCCCCCACCATTTGCATGGTCTTAATGGTAAATCTCTTGGAATAAACCGATAAGCGTATAGAGCTATTGATCAACAACACTGCTATAAAAGTGAAAATGGCACTAATCACCAGGATCCAAAAACTTATTTTTGTTACGTTCTCATTCAAAAGGGAAATAAGCGGCTTGTCATAAACCACTTCATCTACAAAACTTTTGGCGGTAAGCTCTTCGGCGATCTGGTCGATCTCTCCCGATGTAATATAATCTGCTTTAAAATATACATCTATAGAATTCTGCAGCGGATTATACCCCAGGAACTCCATAAAATCTTCCCCGATTTCTTTACTGTGAGCCTCGGCAGCCTCCTCTTTGGTTACGTAGGTTGTAGATTTTGTGTACTCAGCCAAAGCCAGACTTTTGTTGAGTTGCGTAATCTCCACTTCCTTGGCAGTATCTTTTAAATAGATAGTAAGGGCGATCTGTTCCTTAAAATGATCGGCAATTTTTTTGGTGTTGAGGACGAGCAGGCCCAACAATCCCAGTAAAAAAAGCACCAGTGCAATACTGATAACGACCGAAAAATAAGAGGAGATAAGACGTCTTTTTTGAAACTTTTCAAAAGATGAACTCATAGGGCGGCTGCGTAAATTTGTGTAAAAGTAATAAAGTAAATCAATCCTTTTCTTTAAAACGACCAAACTTTTCACTTTCGTACATTAAACGTATTTTTGCGCTTCCCCTGAGATCTCAGGGGCTGTAATAACGTGATGCTGAATCTGTAAAATGAGGTACGACTTCAACCAAATTGAAAAAAAATGGCAGGAATACTGGGCGAAAAACCAGACTTTCAAAGCCGAAGATAATTCTGATAAACCAAAATACTATGTGCTTGATATGTTCCCATATCCTTCGGGAGCAGGGCTGCATGTAGGCCACCCGCTGGGATATATTGCCAGTGATATCTATGCCCGATTTAAAAGGCATAAAGGCTTTAATGTTCTGCACCCACAAGGCTATGATAGTTTTGGGTTGCCTGCAGAGCAGTATGCGATCCAGACCGGGCAGCACCCTGCGCTTACAACAGATGCCAATATAAAGCGTTACCGGGAGCAGCTTGACCAGATAGGGTTTTCATTTGACTGGAGCCGGGAAGTACGCACCAGTGATCCCGATTATTACAAGTGGACCCAGTGGATCTTTATTCAGTTGTTCGATTCCTGGTACGACCATACTGCTGATAAGGCGCGACCTATTTCTGAATTAGAAAATATTTTTGCTTCGGAAGGAAACGCAAAAATAAATGCCGCCTGTGATGATGATGTAGAATCTTTCTCTGCTGAAGCCTGGAACACCTTCTCTTCCGAAGAAAAACAGAGACTTCTGCTTAAATACCGTCTTACTTACCTGGCTGAAACTGAAGTGAACTGGTGTCCGCAGTTAGGAACTGTACTCGCCAATGATGAAATCGTAAACGGGGTTTCAGAAAGGGGAGGATATCCTGTGGTTAGGAAAAAAATGACCCAGTGGAGTATGAGGATCTCAGCTTATGCTGAAAGATTGCTCCAGGGGCTTAATGATATTGACTGGACAGAAAGTTTAAAAGAGAGTCAGCGTAACTGGATTGGGAAATCGGTGGGAGCGCTTGTCGAGTTTAAAGTTCAAGGTTCAAAGTTCAAGGTTCCGGTATTTACCACAAGACCTGATACGATTTTCGGAGTGACATTTATGACCCTGGCGCCCGAGCATGAGCTGGTGGAGAAGATCACTACCCCGGAACATAAAGCAGAGGTTGATGCTTATGTGGAAGCTTCAGCGAAAAGAAGCGAACGCGACAGGATGGCTGATGTCAGGACGATAAGCGGTGTTTTCACCGGAGCCTATGCAGAACATCCTTTTACTAAAGAACCGGTGCCCATCTGTATAGGAGATTATGTTTTGGCGGGTTATGGTACGGGAGCCGTGATGGCGGTACCGTGCGGGGACCAGCGGGATTATGATTTCGCAAAACATTTTGATCTCCCCATTAAAAATATCTTTAGAGATGCAGATATTTCAGAAGAAGCATTTTCCGGCAAGGAAGGAGCTGTGATCGCTAATTCAGACTTCCTTGACGGTCTGGAATATAAAGCTGCACTTAAAAGATCCATTGAAGAACTGGAAAGAATTGGGCAGGGAAAAGGCAAAACCAACTACAGACTTAGAGATGCAGTTTTTAGCCGCCAAAGATATTGGGGAGAACCATTTCCTGTGTATTACGTGAATGGTCTGCCACAAATGATCGGTAAAGAACATTTGCCGCTTCGCCTTCCGGAAGTCGAGAAATATCTACCTACCGAGACCGGGGAACCGCCTTTGGGCAATGCTACCCAATGGGCATGGAATACTGCAAAAAATGAAGTGGTGGATAATGATCTAATTGACCATAAGATAGTTTTCCCGCTTGAATTAAACACCATGCCAGGTTGGGCGGGTAGTTCCTGGTATTTGTTCCGCTACATGGATCCTCATAACGAGGAAGAATTTGTTTCTGAAGCGGCACAGCAGTACTGGGAGAATGTGGATCTGTACATTGGCGGAAGCGAACATGCTACCGGGCACCTTTTATATTCCAGATTCTGGACAAAATTTTTGAAGGACAGAGGTCTTTTGACTGTCGAAGAACCTTTTAAAAAGTTGATCAACCAGGGAATGATCCTGGGAACCAGCGCATTTGTTTACAGGCTGGAAGGAGAAAACACCTTTGTTTCAAAACATCTGATTGGAGACAGAAAGGTACAACCCATACACGCAGATGTTTCCATGATAAATTCTTCAGATGAATTGGATATAGACGCCTTTAAACAATGGCGACCTGAATTCGCTGATGCCGAATTTATTACTGAAGCTAATAAATATATAGTTGGCAGGGAGGTGGAAAAAATGTCAAAATCCAAGTACAATGTGGTAAATCCCGATGACATCTGCGAAGATTACGGGGCTGACACATTGAGGATGTACGAGATGTTCCTTGGTCCGCTGGAACAGGCAAAGCCATGGAATACAGCCGGGATCACCGGGGTGCATAACTTCCTGAAGAAGCTGTGGAAGCTTTATCATGATGAACATAACCATTTTAAGGTAAGCGATGGAAGAGCTTCAGCCGAATCTTTAAAGTCGCTGCATAAGACCATCAAAAAGGTGACAGAAGATATTGAGAATTTCAGCTTTAATACTTCTGTAAGCACCTTCATGATCTGCGTGAATGAACTTACTGCTCAAAAATGCAATTTTAGAGAGGTATTAGAGCCATTAACAGTGCTCATCGCGCCTTATGCGCCGCATATTGCCGAAGAGCTTTGGCAGAAGCTGGGGCATGACACTTCGGTCACTACGGCAGCATATCCGGTCTTTGAGGAAAAATATCTGGTGGAAAGCATCAAAGAATACCCAATCTCTTTTAACGGAAAGATGAGGTTCACTCTGGAGCTTCCTTTTGATATGAGTCCGCAGGAGATCGAACAAACGGTGATGGCTCATGAAAAAACCCAGCAGCAACTCAATGGCCGTTCTCCAAAAAAGGTGATCATTGTGCCGGGTAAGATCGTAAATATCGTGGGTTAAGATCTTTTCTGAAGCCGCAGCAGCAGCGGAAAACGACAAAATTTCAGTTCCGCGAAAAAATGTAAATTGGCTGGATTTTTGTTATTGAACCTTGAACTAAAACAATTTTAGAAACTATGATGGGATATTATATCATCGCCGGGCTCATTTTTATCGTGAGTCTTTATGTAAGTAACAAGCTTAAGAGTAAATTCAAGCACTATTCCAAGGTGCACCTGCAAAATGGGATGAGCGGTCGTGAGATTGCAGAAAAAATGTTGCGGGACAATGGGATCAATGATGTAAAGGTGATCTCTACTCCCGGGCAATTGACAGACCACTATAACCCCTCCAAGAAAACCGTTAATTTGAGTGAAGCGGTTTATACTCAAAGGAATGCCGCTGCGGCAGCTGTTGCTGCACATGAGTGCGGGCATGCCATACAGCATGCGAAAGCTTATAGCTGGTTGCAGATGAGAAGCAAACTGGTGCCGGTGGTGCAGGTGGCTTCCCAATTCTCCCAATGGGCGATCTTTGGCGGTTTGATCCTGATGACCATGGTCTCTGTAGGCGTAGGGCAAACAGTTCTATTAGTGGGAATCATCCTTTATGGAATGGGCACGCTTTTCAGCTTTATCACCCTTCCGGTAGAATACGATGCGAGTAAAAGAGCTTTAGTATGGCTGGAAACCGAAAACATGCTGAATACCCGGGAGCATAAAGCTGCAGAGGATTCATTAAAGTGGGCAGCACGTACCTATGTAGTGGCGGCTGTTGGTTCTCTTGCAACTTTACTTTATTTCGTAAGCATCTACCTGGGGAGAGACTAAAAAAGAAAATATTAAAACAAGAAAAGGACGCCGGCGGCGTCCTTTTTTACTATAGAAGAATAAAGTTATTCTACGTGTTTTACTCTTTCATCGATGAGTTTAAGAGCAATACCGTCTGTGCCCATAAGGTCAAACATTTCGAGGATCCTTCTAAACTGGTTCTCTTCTTCCATTTGCTCCTGAATAAACCACTGGAGGAAATTTTCGGTCCCATAATCCATCACCTTTCGGCATTTGGTGACGATGTTATGTATGGATTTCGAGATCTGTATCTCCTGGTCTAATGCAGTTTCAAATATTTCCTGAAGAGAATTAAAGTCGTGGTTAATGTTACTTACTTCGGGAGAATAAGCGGTACCGCCGTTTTCATTGATGAACTTGAAGATCTTAAGCATATGCTCCCTCTCCTCATAGGATTGTTTATAGAAGAATTCTGCGCTATAGATAAGGCCGTTGTGGTCGCACCAGGAGGCCATTGCGAGATAAACGGCAGCAGAATGGGCCTCTTTAGCGATCTGCTCGTTTAGCAGGTCCATTACATCTACATTGATCCCTATTTTTTGTCTAACTATATCTTTCATGATTTTATTCTTTTTTTAAAATTACGCAAAAGAAACCTGCTTTCTCAGGAAGACAGGAAATTTATACTTAATCTAAATTCAGAAGGATTAGTGCAGCACCAGGGAGTTCAATTCCAGAATCCCGAAAGTAGCCTTTAAAAGCTGCTTTAGGTCCATTACCTGTAAGGTGTCAAATACAAAAAGATGTTCCCGATTGCAAAGCGTAATGATCTCGATCCCGCTATAGTTCAGGTCCTTATCAAAATGGGAAGCAATATCAATGGTTTGCACCTTTTGCCTTAGAGCCAGGAGCTGGCAAAAACTCAGTTTTACCTGCTTATGGCCAAAGTCAATATAAAAACACCTTCTTTGATCGCACTGGTAGGATGAGAAATAATATGTCTTGTAGAGCAGGTTCATACTGCGGACAAAAGTATTTCTTATCCAGACTTATTCCAAATAATAATCACCGAAATTTATAAAAGCCTGACCAGGATCATCTTCTGATTAAAAAGGGCTTTAGTTACCTACCTCTCCAAAAGGATTATAGCCCAGATATTCCTTCTCTTCTTCTTTAAAGACAATACCGTTTTCTGCCAGTTCCTTCAGGATCGGGTCATATACTTCTTTGGTGATTGGCAGCTGCACTCCGGGAGTGGAGATAGTGCCGTTTAAAATTTTTAGAGCCGCGATAGCTACTGGAAGACCTACAGTACGTGCCATTGCAGTTCGGGTTTGGTCCTGCCCAATATTTACCATGGTGGCATCGATCTGCTTTTTTTCGCCGTTGATTTCATAACCAAACTTGTGATACATAACGATCATATCTTTATCTTCTTCAGAAAGGGACCATTTATCCATCAGGATCTTTTGAAGGATCTCTGCAGGGGTAGCATCTTTTAAGTCCACTTTTTTATTCGGGTTAAAAATATCCAGCTCCAGGAGTTTATCCCACATGATATCGTCCTGATCTATTTTGAGGTTATGCCTGAATTTTAATTCCACAGAATCTGTAGGGGAATAGGGAAGAAAGGAATTTGCAAAATCCCTGTAGCTCATATCTTCGGAATTCTCCATGATATAACTATCATCGGTCATTCCGAGCTGCACGAACATATTCCAGGCCCGGCTAAAGCCCACGCGACGAATGGTTCCGCGGTAAAGGGTAAGCACATCGTCAAGGCCATACACACTTTTATATTTTAAAGAATTTCGGTTAGCATAAACCTCAAATCTTCCGTAGCCTTTAACCTCAAGGAATTCGGTTCTTCTGAAGAGCCTGTTATAGGGAATGTATTTGAATTTTCCCTCCTGAAGAAACTTGGCTACGCCACCTTGTCCGGCAACAACCACATTCCTTGGATTCCACGTAAACTTATAGTTCCAGAGATTAGTGTCACTTTCGGGAGCGACGAGTCCACCTGTAAAGGATTCAAAAAGCAATATTTTACCGCCCTTTGCTCTAATTCGGTCAATCACCTGCATAGCACTCATGTGATCAATACCCGGGTCGACACCTATCTCATTCATAAAGACCAGCCCCTTTTCCTTTACCTCCTCATCCAGCTGTTGCATTTCATCGCTTACATAAGAGGCAGTGACCATGTTTTTACCGTACCTGAGACAATCTTTTGCCACTTCTATGTGGAAACGAGCGGGTAGCATAGAGATCACCAGGTCGGCATCCTTTACTGCTGCCTCTCTTTCTTCTTTTCTGAAGATATCCAGTGTCATGGCTCTGGCCCTGGGATGGTCTCCTGCCAGCCTGGATGCATTTTCCAGCACCAGGTCGGCTATGAGAAGTTGCAGATCTTCGGTTTCAGATTTTTTAAGTAAGTATTCAATAAGTACAGAGGTAGATTTACCTGCACCAACAATGAGTATCTTGCGCATAAGGGTTGAAAATTGAGTATGTTTGTCATTTGTTTGGACAACGAATGTAAATAATTGGCAGCGGCTTTAAAAATATAGTATGAGTAGGAGTATATTAATTTCTGGTGCTTTTCTTGGGGTGATAGCAATAATATTAGGTGCTTTTGCGGCTCACGGGCTAAAAGCATTCCTCAGCGTAGAAAACCTGAAGACATTTGAAACCGGTGTGAAATACCAGATGTATCATGCGTTATTCCTGTTACTGCTGGGTTCATTGCCCCTTGCTTCAGAAAAAGTTAAAAAGATATGCTTCTATTTAACAATTACGGGCGTGATATTTTTCTCGGGATCCATTTATCTTTTAGCTACAAATTCCATGACATCATTTGATTTTAGGCTGTTTGGTCCTGTTACACCTATAGGAGGAACTTTGATGATCGCTGCATGGATTATGCTATTGGTCAACTTTTTTAAGTTAAAAAAGAAATAAAAGGAAAGCGCTGCCGCAGAATCTTTCTAAGTTTTTCTACTTTTGTTCGCCTAAGTAACAATCACACGACAAAACTTTTTATGTTGGCTAAAAAACAATTTACGAAAACGATTGCGCTGGAACAGTATGGTATTCAAAATGCGGAAATTCATTACCAGCTTTCTCCGGAGGAACTACATGAGATCACGATCGAAAAAGGACAAGGAGTAGAATCTTCCTCGGGAGCTTTGGCTGTGAACACCGGAGAATTTACCGGAAGATCCCCTAAGGACCGTTTTATAGTTAAGGATGACATCACCAAAGATAAAGTATGGTGGGGTGATATCAATATTCCTTTTGATCCTGAAAAATTTGATGCTCTTTACAACAAAGTGACCGACTATCTTTCCGGGAAGGAAATTTTTGCACGGGATTCTTATGCGTGTGCAGATGATGATTACAGGTTAAATATTAGGGTGATCAATGAATATCCCTGGTCTAACCTTTTTGCCTATAACATGTTCCTTCGCCCGGAAGAGAGCGAACTTAAAGATTTTGAAGAGGACTGGTTGGTAGTTAACGCACCCGGATTTATGGCAGATCCCGAAGTAGATGGAACACGCCAACACAATTTCGCTATTCTCAATTTTACAAGAAAAATTGCCCTTATAGGAGGAACCGGATATACCGGAGAGATCAAAAAAGGAATTTTTTCTGCTTTGAACTTTATCCTGCCGGTGGATAAAAACACTTTGCCTATGCACTGTTCTGCCAACGTAGGGGAAGAAGGAGATACTGCTATTTTCTTCGGATTGTCCGGCACAGGAAAAACAACCTTATCTGCAGATCCGGAAAGAAAATTGATCGGGGATGATGAGCACGGCTGGACAAAAGAAAACAGGGTTTTCAATTTTGAAGGAGGTTGCTATGCTAAGGTTATCAATCTTACTGAAGAGAATGAACCTGATATCTACAGAGCCATTAAGCCCGGAGCAATTCTTGAAAATGTGATCCTCGAAGAGGATGGAGACGTGGATTTTGAAAATATCTCTATCACGCAAAATACAAGGGTGAGTTATCCCATCTATCATATAGATAATATTCAGGAACCCTCTATTGGGAAAAATCCTAAGAATATATTTTTCCTTACTGCCGATGCTTTTGGAGTATTGCCTCCAATTAGTAAACTTACTCCCGGCCAGGCTGCATATCACTTCATTAGCGGTTATACTGCCAAAGTAGCCGGAACTGAAGCCGGTGTTGATGAACCTGTTCCTAGTTTTTCAGCTTGTTTTGGAGCACCATTTATGCCTCTGCATCCAACAAAATACGCAGAAATGCTTAGCGCAAAGATGAAGGAGAACAACGTAAATGTATGGCTGGTAAATACAGGATGGACCGGCGGACCCTATGGGGTTGGTTCAAGGATGAAACTTAGGTATACAAGAGAGATGATCTCCTCGGCTCTGGAAGGGAAACTGGAAAATGTAGAATTCACTGAACATCCAATTTTTGGTTTACAGATGCCGGTAGAGTGTGAAAATGTACCTTCAGAAGTCCTTAATCCCCGAAATACCTGGAAGGATAAGGAAGCGTATGACAAGAAAGCCAATACTCTTGCTAATTCTTTTCAAAAAAACTTTGAGAAATTCGAGAAGCAGGCGAATGAAGAAATTTTATCTGGAGCTCCAAAAGCTTCATAAATCAGACACCATTCTAAATAAAAAAACCGGCAGTCGCCGGTTTTTTTATGTCTTCATGTAAGGCTTTTAATGCGCCTTTTTGTTTTGCTCCTTTATATACCTTTCAAGGGCCATGGTCATTGATGGAGTTTCAGGAGTTGGTGCCTGTATGTTTACCACAAGGCCATGTTCTTTTGCAGCTTTTACCGTAGTATTCCCAAAAACAGCAATCTTCGTGTCATTCTGTTTAAAATCGGGAAAGTTTTCGAAAAGAGATTTAATTCCGCTGGGGCTAAAGAAAACAAGGATGTCGTAGAATACCTCTCTTAAATGGGAAAGATCACTCACCACAGTCTTATAAAAAACTGCTTTCTTCCAATCTACTCCCAGTTTATTGAGCGTTTTAGGTACATCCGGCTTCAGCATATCTGAAGATGGAAGCAAAAACTTCTCGGTTTTATACTTTTTAATGAGGGGAGATAGTTCAGCAAAATTTCTTTTTCCCACATAGATCTTCCGTTTTCTGTAAACCACATACTTTTGAAGGTAATAGGCTACAGCTTCACTCTGGCAAAAATACTTCAGGGTGTCCGGCACCTTAAATCTCATTTCTTCAGCAATTCTGAAGAAATGATCTACAGAATTTCGGCTTGTAAGAATTATCGCAGTGTATTGGGACAGATCCACCTTTTGCTGTCTTACATCCTTGGAAGAAACTCCCTCTACGTGTATAAAAGGGATGAAATCTATTTTAACTTTCTGCTTTTCTTCAAGATCAAAATAGGGGGAATTTTCAACTTTAGGTTCGGGCTGAGAAACCAGAATTGTTTTCACTTTCATATACATTTTCTTTTATACACCTTGCAACTTGGTAACCAGCTTATATAAAATATAATAGGGGCCAATTTCAAGAGCGCAAAGATACAAAATAAAATAAAACGAATGGGTCATAATGTACTGCCGGTTTTTGATGAAAATGCTTAGCAGGGTAATGAGATTGATAAGCAGGATCAATCCCAGGAAGACATAGAGTGCCAGTGGAGATGGTTTCCATACATATATAAAGAGTATGGTAAAGGGAAGCATCACCAAAGCCATAAAATTCCTGTAGCTCAACTTGTAGAACAGGTAATAATTGATCTTTTTGTTCAGGGAAATGACATCTGCAATGATCTTTTCGAAAGAAAATTTTAGGAGAACAAAGGCCGTATAGGCAGTAATAATTCTCAGGAAAAGAACACCCGGCCTTGCCGGTGGAGCTTCACTGAAAGTTAGATAAAAAACATAAATGAATAGTGCCGCCGAAATTGCATTTATGGTAAAAAAAACAATATTAAAGGGATGAAAGAGGTTGGCGTTTTTTCCTTTTAGCAACATGTATTTGTCTGTAGCAAAAAGCATTACAAAATGAGAAAATCGCTGGGTAAAGGAATATTTGGCCACGACCAGCAAACCAAAGACCAGCACCAGCAGAAGGGTGATCCAATCATGAGAAACTGCAAGTCTTTCTATAGCTTCCAATAATATTATTTTCTACAAAGGTATCATTTAAGCGATGAAAAGAACACTTAAAACTAAATTGTAAACTTTAAAATTAGTTACATTTGTCCAAAAGAATTTTATGCCAGATGGGATCGTTATAATACCCACCTATAACGAAAAAGAAAATATTGAGCGGATAATTAGAAACGTGTTTTCTCTTCAGCGCGATTTTCATATTTTGGTGGTGGATGATAACTCTCCCGATGGTACGGCAGCAATTGTGGAATCGCTGCAGCCTGCATATATCGATCAGCTGTTTTTAATAAAGCGGGAAGGCAAATCGGGACTTGGAACTGCTTACATTGAAGGTTTTCAATGGGTTCTTGAACGGGAGTATAGATATATCTTCCAGATGGATGCCGATTTTTCTCACAATCCCAATGACCTCATTCGCCTTTACAATGCGTGCAAACGCAGAGGGGCAGATGTAGCGGTTGGTTCCCGTTATAAGACCGGTGTTAATGTTGTGAACTGGCCAATGAGCAGAGTGCTGCTTTCATGGCTGGCTTCTAAATATGTAAGGTTAATAACGGCCATGCCTGTAGAAGATACCACTGCAGGATTTGTATGCTATAAGAGGGAAGTCCTGGAAAGGATACATCTGGACAAAATAAAATTTGTGGGTTACGCATTTCAAATAGAAATGAAATTCAAGGCTTACCTGGCAAAATTTAAAATTATAGAAGTCCCTGTAATATTTACCGACAGAACTCGGGGAACATCCAAAATGAGTGGTTCTATAATATGGGAAGCTGTCTTTGGGGTAGTGAAAATGAAAATAAACAGTCTGTTTAATAAGATGACGATATAATGAAGAAGGTACTAATTAAGAATGCGAAAATTGTCAATGAAGGAACTATCATCGAAGGAGATGTTTTTATCGAGGATGGGATCATTACAGAAATAGCCTCAAGTATAAGTGCCAAATCTCCTAACCTAAGCATTATCGATGCTGAGGGTAACTATCTGATGCCGGGGGTGATTGATGACCAGGTTCATTTTAGGGAGCCGGGTCTTACTCATAAGGAAACTATAGAGACGGGATCAAAAGCTGCAGTGGCGGGAGGAATTACTTCCTTTATTGAAATGCCTAATACTCAGCCGCAAACTACCACAATAGAATTGCTGGAGGAGAAGTACAAAATGGCCGAGAATTCCTCTTATGCCAATTATGCCTTTATGTTTGGTGGCACCAATGATAATCTGGAAGAGATCAAAAAAATAGATCCTAAAAAAGTACCCGCTTTAAAGCTCTTCCTGGGTTCTTCAACAGGGAATATGCTGGTTGATGATGAGAAGGTCCTTGAAAATATTTTTAAAGAATCTCCTGTTCTTATTGCCGCTCATTGCGAGGATGAAAAAACCATCCAGAAGAACATGGAGGAATGTATAGAGCGATATGGAGATAATATTCCAATTGAACTCCATCCAAAAATAAGAAGTGAAGAAGCCTGTTACCTTTCTTCCTCAAAAGCCGTTGCTTTAGCTAAAAGAACCGGCGCCCGTCTTCATGTATTTCATTTATCAACTGCTAAGGAGATCAAGCTTTTTGAAAACAAAAAGCCTTTAAAGGATAAAAAGATCACTGCCGAGGTTTGTGTGCATCACCTGTGGTTCAATGACAGGGATTATGCAAAAAAGGGCACTTTTATTAAGTGGAATCCTGCGGTTAAGACAAAAGAAGATCAGGATGCGCTACTTAAAGCCCTTATAGAAGATAAAATTGATGTGATTGCGACAGATCATGCGCCACACACCAGGGAAGAGAAAAAGAATGTTTACACCAAAGCCCCAAGTGGAGGTCCCTTAGTGCAACATGCTTTACCTGCAATGTTACAAATGCATCACCAGGGAAAGATATCTTTGGAAAAGATCGTTGAGAAGATGTGTCATAACCCTGCAATTCTTTTCGATATTGAAAAACGAGGCTTTATACGAGAAGGTTATAAGGCAGATCTTGTTATTGTGGATCTCAACGCTCCGTGGGCGGTTCAGCCGGGGAACACCCTCTATAAATGTGGCTGGTCTCCTTTTGAAGGTATAACTTTTAAGTCCCGCGTTACTCACACCTTTGTAAATGGTAATTTGGTCTACAAAAACTTTAATTTCACACCCTTTGTAAAGGCAGAGCGTCTTAAGTTTGACCGGTAGTATGAAAAAGCTAAGTTGGGTAATAATTCTTGTTTTGATCCTCAGTTCCTGCCAGGATGTGGAAAGAATGGAAAAGCCCGAAAATCTTATTCCCCGGGGTAAAATGGTAGAAGTGCTAACCGAGCTTTCCCTGCTTCACGGGGCCCGCAGCTACAATAAGAATATGTTGGAAGAAAAAGGTATTGCGCCTTATCCTTACCTTATGCAAAAGTATGGGATAGACAGTGCTCAGTTAGTGCAAAGTAATAACTACTATGCCCAAAATTACCGGGAGTACGGCTATATCTATGAGGAAGTGAAGCAAAGGTTGGAACTGCTGATGAAAAAATATGATTCTCTCCGGGAGATCGAGGAGAAGGAAAGGGATTCTTTAAGGAATTTAAATAAGGATTCTCTGGACCTTCCGGTTGATACCCTGCAGCAGGATAGTCTGCAAAGGAGGCTTCCCGCACCTATCTCGAGAAAGATCAATTCCTTTAATATTAACGATACTGTAGGTCGTCAGGAAAACATCAGGTAGTTCTATCCTGTTTGTAGATATCTGCGGTTTCTTTAATTACTTCTGAAATTGGTTCAAAGCTGAAATCCAGTTCAGCTTTTATTTTTTCTGCGGAATAAAATGTGTGTTCAAAAAGGCTTTTTTGGGACCTCCTGTCCAGCTGCTTTTCCTGGCTAGAAAATATTCCTGAAGCTTCCTGCCAAACCCATCCCATGAATACCATCCATTTTTTCAGCTTTTTGTTAGGTGCAGGTTTTTCGAGAGCTTTTGCAGTCAAAGAAAAAATTTCTCTAAAGGAAAGATTTTCTGAAATTACGATAAACTGTTCGTTTTTTACTGAAGAAGCCATTAATTCCCGCATGCTCTTCACAACATCCCAAACCCCCACGAATCCCGTGGTTTTTGGAATATAATAATCCAGACCCGAATCCATTTTTTTGAAGATCTTGCCGCTGCCATCGTTCCAGAAACCCGGGCCGATAATTACACCCGGATTCACAATTACTACCGGTACACCCTCCTGGCTTGCCCGCCACACTTCCATCTCGGCTCCATACTTTGTGATGGCGTACATATTATGATTGAGTTCCTTGTTCCAGAAAGAACCTTCAGTAATTTCTTTTTCTCCGGGTTTCAGATCAAAAGTGGCAATAGAACTTACAAAACAGAGTTTCTTAATCTCATTTTTGATGCAGAAGTTGACCACATTCGCAGTACCCTCAATATTGACTTTTCTTAACTCCGCATCTCTTGAGGTGTCAAAGCTTACTACTGCTGCGCAGTGATACACATAATCAACATTTTCAAAAACTTTTTTCAGGGATGGGATATCAGTAATATCAGCTTTTACCCATTCAATGCGGTTGAAAAGTTCTTCCGTTTCTTCAGAAGAATTAGTGTAGGAAAAGACATTTTTGACAGCCTTTAGGCTTTCCTGCGTCCGGTAAATAGTCCGCGGCTTTTCCCCAGCCTTTACCAGGTTAAGCAATAAATGAGAACCCACTAAACCCGTGCCTCCGGTAACTAGAATCATGCTGTAAATATAGCCAAATCCACTTAGGAAAAATGCTGGTTTATGGTATCTTTACGGCTGTTTTTACTTCAAAAGATAAATCATGAACAAGAATTTTGTAGAAGAATTGACCTGGAGAGGGATGATCCATGACGTAATGCCCGGTACCGAAGAACATCTAATGGAAGGGCTTCGATCGGCTTATGTTGGAATAGATCCCACAGCCGATTCTTTACATATTGGACACCTGGTGGGGGTGATGATGTTAAAACATTTCCAGGAGGCGGGGCATCGCCCTGTAGCCCTCGTTGGGGGAGCAACAGGAATGATTGGAGATCCTTCAGGAAAATCCAATGAACGCAACCTGCTGGATGAGGCTACGCTGCTGCAAAATCAAAATGCATTAAAAAAGCAGTTATCCAAATTTCTTGACTTCGAAAGTGACGGTGAGAATGCCGCGCTAATGGTGAATAACTATGACTGGATGAAAGAATTCAGTTTCCTCGATTTTATTCGTGACGTTGGAAAGCATATTACTGTAAATTATATGATGTCCAAGGATAGTGTCAAAAAACGTCTTTCTTCAGATGCTTCGGAAGGGATGTCTTTTACAGAATTCACCTATCAGCTGGTGCAGGGCTATGATTTCCTGCACTTGTACAGGGAGCTGGATTGCACTCTGCAAATGGGTGGAAGCGACCAGTGGGGAAACATCACTACGGGTACAGAACTCATCCGAAGGATTGGAGATGGGAAAGGCTATGCGCTTACCTGTCCTTTAATCACTAAAGCCGATGGCACAAAATTCGGGAAAACCGAATCAGGAAATATCTGGCTTGATCCTGAGCGCACTTCACCATACAAGTTCTACCAATACTGGCTCAACACCAGCGATGAGGATGCAGAAAGATTTATCAAGATTTTTACTTTCCTTCCAAAAAATGTAATTGAAGATCTTGTAAGCACCCATAAAGAAGCTCCGCACCTGCGTCAGCTTCAGCGAAAACTGGCCGAAGAGATCACGGTGATGGTTCACTCCCGGGAAGATTATGACAATGCAGTAAAAGCTTCTGAAGTGCTTTTTGGAAAAAGTACTGCACAAGATCTCAAAGATCTTAATGAGGCCACCTTTCTCGATGTTTTTGAAGGAGTGCCGCAGGCAAAGATCGACAGGGAAGATGTAGAAAATGGTTTAGATATGATCGCAGCCCTTTCAGCAAAAACTGAATTCCTTAGCTCCAATGGGGAAGCCCGAAGAGCTTTGAAAGAAAATTCCATTTCTGTAAACAAAGAAAAAGTTTCTGAAGATTTTATGATCACAAAAACAGACCTTTTAAATGGGAAATATGTGATCATCAATAAAGGTAAAAGGAACACCTATATTCTAAGGGTTGAGTAAAAAAAGACACCCCCTCGCCTTGGGGGCAGAGGGGGCATCTAACTAACCAACCAATTATGAAAACATAATCTAACCGTAAAGTAAGTCGGCAGAAAATCAATTCCTTACAGGTTCGTAGAAATTTTTTTGTTAAAAAACCATAAGGTTACATCCGCGGATATCGCTGTTGTCAAAACGGCCTAAAATTTCGGTTCTTCCAATCCCCAAATTCTTTCCAAGATCCTGAGTTGCGATGAAGGAACAGGAGTTCAAATTCGCCAGGTCTATCACGTTAATTCCGCCCGACTTTCCATCGGGAAGCAGGGTCAATGCATCTTCGGGATCACGAATGAGGAGCTTCATCCAGGGAGGGCATTCAAAAATGCCATTTTTGACAGCATATGCCTGGGACAGTAATTCGGTCATTCCATACTCACTGTGGATGCTTTCCACACCCAGTCCCTGCTTCAGAGTTTCGTGAAGTTCTGCCCTTATCATCTCTTTTCTGCGGCCTTTCATGCCCCCGGTTTCCATGACAATAGTGTGCTGCAGGTTGAGGGAATGCTTTTCTGCGAGGTCCAGCAAAGCGAAAGAAACCCCTATGAGCAAAACTTTTTGTTTCTTCTTCTCCAGATCATAAAGTTTTTGGGTCATGGCCTCCAGGTCGTGAAGATAGAATCCGCTGTCAGGATTTTTGCTCTTTTTGATGAGGTCGTCAACCATGTAAATCAGAGAAGAACCCTGTCTCTCCAAATAAGAGGGGAGTAATGCAAGAACCGCATAGTTTTCCACACTTCCGTAGAAATGTGTGAATGTTCTGCGGAAACTTTCCTCATAAAATGCGAGATCGGTAACAAAATGTTTGCTTGTAACCTGTCCTGTAGTTCCGCTGCTGCTAAAAATGATCTCTTCAGGAGCTTCCGAAGAAGTTATCTTGTGGGATTTAAAAAATTCAATAGGAAGAAAAGGGATCTTTTCGAGCTCATTTACCTGCGCCGGAGCCCGGCCAAGAAGGTCACAAAAATTCTGGTAAACAGGATTGTTGAAATACTGAAATTCAAATACCTGCAGAGATCTTTCTTCAAATTCCCCGGCAGTTGAAATGGTAAAAATGTCCTTTGGCTTGTGCATAACTTGTAGTGGCACGAAGTTAAAGATTTATTCAGGTAAAAAAATGGAATGTTATCTTACAACAAGCTTTCTGGTAGCGGTGCTTTTGCCCTCCTGGATCTTCATAATATAAATTCCCGGTTCAAGCGAAGATATATTAAGTTCATTTCCAACCAACTCGGCAGATAAGATGCTGTTGCCTAAAACATTGTAGATCTCTACTTTTTTAGACTTGCCGGATTTGGTGTTGATATAAACCTTTTGTCCCGAAGCAGGATTTGGGAAGATGGAAAGACCTTCAATGGGGACTTCTTTTACAGGAGCATCCTGTTGAGATACCTGTGCAGCAGCGGGATTTGCGAAAAGCAAAAGGCCGATTAATAAGAGGGGGTACAAGTAGAGTTGTTTCATTTTCAGCAAAGTATCAAATCAAAATTACATTAAAATTTTCAAAAACCACACCAAAAATTACTTTTCGAAATGTTAAACTAATAATTTTGTACAATAAAAACAAAAAGACTGCCGTTGGGCAGTCTTTTCTTTGGATATCAAGGCATTAAGTTTTGTGGCTAAATCCAAACTTTTACTCTACCCAATTAAATAATGCTATATCTACAGTAACATCCGCATCATAGGAAGCATTTAGATCTGCATCCTCACCTTCGATCTTAATTCCTGAAAGATCTGTTCTTCCGGCTTCGGTAATATCGATTTGTGTGTCATATCCTGCTAATGATAAGCCTGTAATTGTCGCACCAGATTGTTTTTTAAATTGTAAAGCTGTTCCCCCGGTAGTAGAAACTGCGGTGAAATTATTAATTGTTGGATTGCCATTGGCGCCATCAGCTTCTAATGCTGTAGAAAAATTTTCAATGCTGTGACTAACATATACATTTTCTACTGTACCATTCCAGCCTTCGGTCCAGTCTACAGCGTCATCTTCATTATTCTCAAGATAAATGTTTGAAGCAGATACAGAACCTCCAAAGAATTCTACCCCATCGTCAGATCCGTTGATAATAGCGATATTATTAATTTTGGTCGCTGCACCTACTGCATAAAGAGACAGTCCATTATACTGGGACTCTGCATTGATCTGCGCACCAGCATCTCTAAGTACGAGATAGCTTATTGATCCGGAGTTATCTTCTGCATCATCACCTCCATAAAGAATTCCGCCAACTTCGGCAGTAGCGTCAAGTCCGGCGGTAGTGATGCCATTACCGGCTATGACCAATCCGCCCCAGCTTCCGGCTTCTCCACTTGCCGAAGACATTACCACAGGTGCTGTGGCAGTTCCCTGTATATTTATCTTTCCTCCTTTTTGAACAACAATGTAAACTCCGGTTGCCGGATTTTCATCTGCATCTGTATTAGCGACAATCTTTGTTCCTGCAGGAATGGTGAGGGTGGCACCCTCTTCAACAGAAAGAATTCCGGTTAAATGATAGGTTTTGGTGGCATCCATGCGAGCGGTTTCGGCCACAGATCCCCGTAGATCTGCAGGATCAAGTATTGCTGTTCGCGGGTTTGCAGGATCAATGGGTTCAACATTAGCATCGTCACTGCTACAGCTAATTGCTGTAATACCTAAAAAACTTAGAACTACAGGGTACATTAATTTTACTGATTTTTTCATGATTTAAAGTTTGAATTAATTAAGGTTTATGTTTTGGTTAAAATGAAAAGCTTACTCCCAAAGAGATCTCTGTCCCATTATCATACGATCTCACAGTTTTCATGGTTTCAATACCTGTGGTGCTGGGGCGGATCTTTTGTACACGCTCAACTTTTGGGTTTAAAAGATTTTGTCCTTTAAGCTGAAGATTCCAGTGATCGCCCAGTTCCTTATTCAGAATAAGGTCAAGGGTGACAAAGCCTTTTTCAATGATCTCATTGTTATAGAATACATTCGCTTCGGTTTGCACTTCGGGTGCTCCAAGGGCATATATTTTGTCTGAAGCGTAATTACCTACAAGTATGGTCCTAAAAGGATTTTCATTACCTGTTGTGAAATTTAGGGAGCTGTTAAAGATCCAATCCGATGCTCCCTGCAGGCCAATGCTGTTTTTGCTGTTGTATTTGAAAGTCCTGACGAATCTTCCGTTTTGGTAAACATCTTTAAGGTCCTGCTCATGCCACATACGGGAGGCGTTGAATCCCAGTTGTAGATTAGTAGCATTTTCTGCTTTTTCAAAAAGGTCAATCACAGTATTAATTTCCAGACCATAAATAGTTGCGTGATCTCCCGCATTGAAGTAGGAGAAAACCCCGGCAGCACCTCTATCCTGCACCCTGTTGATGGGATTATCGATGTTTTTAAAGAAACCGGTGAGGGAAAGCAGCTCCCCGGCTTCGGGAAAGAATTCATATTTAAGGTCCAGATTGATATTTTCTGAAGCTTCAAGATTGGGATTTCCCCGGGTGATCTGCCCTGTTTGGGAAACATATTCAAATGGAGCTATCTCTTTAAACTCGGGCAGAGTAATTGTTTTACTGGCTGCTAATCTTAAGTTTGATCTTTCTGAAGCAGAAAACTTAATATTTAAAGCAGGATAAATATTTTCGTAAGTCTTTTGGGTAAACTGAGGCAGGTTTTGCGGATAATTGTTGACGTCGAAATCCACTCTTAACTCATCCTGTTGGTAACGGGCGCCAATATTTACATTCCATTTGCCTGCTCCATAATTAAAGTTTGCAAAAGCTGAATAAGAAGATAATTCCGCATCGTAAACATCGGGAGAAAGCCTTCTTACCTGCAAAGTTCCGTTATTGAAATTCTCTGTGGTAAACACATCAGAAAATTGATCTATAGAAATGGGATGGACGCTGTTAAAATTTCTTTCTGTAACTCCGAAAAATTGCGACACAAAATCCCTGTTCTTATTCCTGTAATTTCCTCCGGCTTCAAAAAAGGTATTTTTGTTGCCTTCTTCAGTTTGCACAATTGTGAACCGGTCGCTTATCCTGGCATTGACTTCTGCATCATCTATCTTTTGAAAGGATTTTCTCTGCTGAAATCCTCCCATTCTCCCCAATTGTACAAAGCCTTCTCCGTCAATATTTACTTCATTTCTTATCCTGTTGGGTTCATCGGCATCAATGAGATTATAGCCCAGGGCCCACTTAAGCTCATTTTTTTCTGAAAATTGATGCGAGCCATGTAATTGGTTGATCCATAACCGGGTCTGTTTGATGTTTTGATCCCGAACGAACTGGTTCAAACCTTCGGAAGCTGCTGTTTCTTCAAAAACCACCCCCTCGCCATTGCGTCCGCTCTCATAAACTTCATCTGTCAATTTGTTGATAAAGAGGCTGGTGAACTTCAGCTCATTCGAGGGGTTGAAGTCATAGTTTAGATCCAGCAGACCTGTGGTATTATCGGTTCTTTTGAAGATCTCCACGTCACTAAAGCTGTCATAAAGATTATTGCTTCGATATTCCCTGAAAAGGCCTTTGTTGTAGCCAAAATCTGTAGTCTGTGAACCGGTAACTAAGATCCTTAGTTTATTTCCTATTTTCGAGCCGGCAGTAATAGAATAGGAACGGTTAACGGGGAATGAATTTTCCAAAGGATCCCATCCCTGATTATTCAGTGCATTTTCAGTAGACATTTCCTGGTTGTAAAATCCGAAATTCACATCCTTCTGATTCACCGAAGTTTTAAAGCCATCAAATTTCCCGGCCACATTGGTGTTTATTCCCGCACTCGCACCCAATGAAAGTTCTTTTGCTCCCGTGAGTTCCCTGGAAGTAATATCTATAGTTCCGGAAGCCTGATCTGCGGAATTTTCTGCGGAATAGGTCTTGCTTATTCCAAGGCTTTGAATAATGCCGGTGGAGAAAAGTGCGAGGTCGATATTTTTGCGCTCCACATCATCTGAAGGAACGGGTAAACCATTCATTGTTGTGTAGAGATATCTGTCTCCCAAACCTCTTACAAAAAGATCTCCTGAAGCTTCACTAATGGAAACCCCCGAAATTTTTGAAGTAGCCGTAGCAGCGTCTGAAACTCCCATTTTTGCCAACTGCCTGGCTCCTATACTTTCTTTGATCTGCAGGGCGGCTTTTTGTTCCAGCAAAAGGGCAACTTCAGAATCTTTTCTTGAAACAGTGGTAATCACTACCTCATCCAGGGCTGCTGCACTTGCGCCAAGTTGGGTGTTTACTTCGGTAACTTTTCCTGCTTCAACTTCAACATTTGTGATCTCCCGGTTTTCATAGCCTATGAAACTTATGGTCAAGGTATAGATCCCGGGCTTAACATTATCGATCTTAAACAGACCTTCACCATCTGTAGTAGTACCTGTTGCACTTCCTTTGATCACCACATTGGCAAAAGGAAGTGGTTCTCCGTTCATTTCTTTATCTGTGAGTTTTCCTGCTATCATGCCCGTTGGAGAAGGCACCTGGGCCTCCAATATTGCGGGATTTAAAAAAATAATGCCTGTAATGATTATTAGGAATATTGTGCTTCTCATTTAGTTATCAATTATGTCGCAAAGAAAGCTTCACAATGTAACTACAGGGTTACCGCCTCATTAAGGCTGGTTTATGCTAAGGTTAAGACTTTTTAAAGCCAAGGTTACCTCAAGGTTAACATTCACGGCCGGGGAGAAAGAGCATGATTTTTATCTTTACTTTTACAAAGAATTAGATGAAAGCCTATGAAAAATAGTGATATCTGTATCTTACTGGTTGATGATGAACCCGATATCATCGAGATCGTCAGGTATAATCTTACTGCCGAAGGTTACTCTGTAATTACTGCGGAAAATGGAAAACAGGCGCTTAAAATAGCTAAAAAGCACAAGCCTCATTTGATCGTTCTGGATGTGATGATGCCCGAAATGGATGGCATTGAAACCTGCTTCCTGATGAGAAAAGAGCCGGAACTTTCTGATACTATTATAACTTTCCTTACCGCTCGTGGCGAAGATTATTCCCATATGGCGGGCTTTGATGCAGGAGCAGATGATTACATTACCAAGCCCATAAAACCAAAAGTTCTGGTAAGTAAGGTGAAAGCCTTGTTGAGGCGACTTAATACGGACACACCCACAAAAGCAGAATTGATCACTGCAGGTAATCTTGAGATCAATCGGGAAGAATATAAAGTAACAAAGGGGGAGGAGATCATTCCGTTACCACGTAAAGAATTTGAACTCTTGTACCTCCTTGCTTCACAACCGGGAAGAGTTTTTCAGAGAGATGAGATCCTGGAAAGGGTTTGGGGGAATGAAGTGGTGGTTGGAGGCAGGACAATAGATGTCCACATTAGAAAACTCAGAGAAAAAATCGGAGATGACAGTATTCAAACCATCAAGGGAGTGGGTTATAAGTTTGTAGAGTAATGGGAAAAGGCTTCAGGCGTTCACACAAATTTGCGGTTAAAACCTCACTCTATGTCACTATTTTTATGACATTGATTTCGGCTGTCTTCCTCATTCTGAACGACACCTATTCCGAAGCAGCCTTACTGATCTACGCAGTTTCCTGCTTTGTCTTTTCGTTTCTGGTGATCCAGTACAGAGTGGAATTCTTCATCTATAAGAAGATCAAGAAGATCTACGAAAATGTGAGTATGCTTAATGCCTCCTCATTAAAACCCGATCATGTCACTACAGATATGGCAACCCTCTCCCAGGAGGTTCAAAAATTTGCTGAAGGAAAGAAGCTGGAGATCGAGGCTTTAAAGATTAGAGATAGTTATCGGAAGGAATTTATGGGAAATATTTCTCATGAATTAAAGACTCCATTGTTTACGGTACAGGGATATATTGAAACCCTTCTCGACGGTGCAATAAATGACAAAAAAGTACGGCAGCAATATTTGGAGAGGGCGTCAAAGGGAGTGGAAAGACTGGTTTACATTGTACGTGACCTGGACATGATCACCAAACTTGAAACGGGAGATCTCCGCCTAAAGCAGGAAGCTTTTGACATTGTGGAATTGATCCAGAATGTCTTCGATCTTTTAGAAATGAAAGCTGCCAAAAAGAATATCAGCCTCGTCTTTGAAACTCCGTATGCCCCATTGATGGTTAAAGCCGATAAGGAGAGGATTCAGCAAGTTGTAACAAATCTTCTCGTTAATTCGATCAAGTACGGTAAAAAGGATGGAACTACAGAGGTTTCCATACAGGAACATTCCAAAAAGAAGATCATCGTCAAAGTGAGCGATAATGGGGAGGGGATCCAAAAAGAGCATATTCCGCGGCTGTTTGAAAGGTTTTACCGGGTGGATAAAAGCGGCTCCAGGAAAGAAGGCGGGTCCGGGTTAGGTTTAGCAATTGTAAAACATTTACTGGAGGCACATAAAGAAAGGATCTTTGTAACGAGCACTTTTGGTATGGGCAGCGAATTTTCATTTACGCTTAAAAAGGCTAAAAAGGCCACTGTAGTCACAGACAAATCCGGGGTCGTTTAAGCCGGAATAAGTTTCTACCTTCTTCAATATTTCTAAGTCGAAATCTTCCTGCTTACAGGAAGGCGCAAAACCCAGTTTTGACATTCTTTCTGCAAGATATTCCTGCTCAAATTGACCCGGGGTGGGAATGAAAAATGCCTTTTTCCCGAGCTTCGCCAGGTCCATCAAAGTTGTGTAACCGGACCTCGAAATGATCACCCTGCTGCTGTTAAGAGCTTCCTCCAGTTCCTTCCCAAAAAGGTAATTTTTGATGGTCATGTTTGGAGAAGAAAATGCTGCGGGTGCCTCCCTTATCTTACCTCTTACAAAAAGGACCCTCTTTTCAGTTTGTTTCAACTCACGGAAAAGAATATCCTCCAACAGGCTGCGTTGAGGTTCAGGCCCCGAGAGCAGCACCATGTAATCATAGATCTGGGGCAATTCGCTTTTTTCAAACCTGCTAATGATCCCCATATATTTTACAGCTTCTGAAGTAGATCTAGTGTGGCCAAGAAAGCCGCTGAGGTTTGGTTTTCCGGGGGCATCGGGTACCCAGCACTCGTCATATTTCCTAATGTATTGCTGATGCAATCTGCTGCTCAAAAATGTAGTATTTCCTGAAAGTACGTTGAGTTGATGTGTAATAAAAACATTCGGAAGATGCTTATATCTCACTCCAAACCTGCTGTCGGAAATTATTCCGTGGAGATTAAGCTTTTCCACCAGGATCTTTGTAGCCAGTTTTTCTTTTTTGATGTTCCTAAGGATGTGCGGACTGTCCAGCAGGAGTTTCCATTTTAGCAGGCTTCCGCGGCTGGTATAGGTAATATTGTAGGAAGGCAGTTCAAAACTGCGCAGGTGCGGAAATTCTTTTTTCAGCAATTCCAGCGCAGCCCCGTCTGATGCCAGAAAAGGAGTAAATCCTTTTTCTTCCAGCTTTTTAATAATGGGGATACACCTGGTGGCGTGCCCTAACCCCCAGTTTATGGGCGCAACAAGAATCCTTCTGCTTCGCATAAAACAAATATAAATTGAAAGGCCTGTGGGGGAATTTATTTAAATTTACCAAAATATTAAATATCCAGGTGGGAAGTAAGAATAAATTAAGACGGTTTAGAGAAAACGAAACATTTTCAAATGTTATACAGCCCACCAGGGAGGAAGTGCTGGAAGGAAATTTTAAGTATAAAGGCAAATGGAGCAGTGATTTCTTCAAAAATGATAAACCTATCGTTCTGGAATTAGGTTGCGGAAAAGGAGAATACAGCGTTGGCCTTGCCCAGGCATATCCCGAAAAGAATTTTATTGGAATAGACATAAAAGGTGCCCGGTTTTGGAGAGGCGCCAAAACTGCTTTGGAAGAAGGTTTGCAAAATGTTGCCTTTTTGAGAAGTCAGATAGAATTGGTGGACCTGCTTTTTGATGAAAATGAAGTAGACGAGATCTGGATCACTTTCCCTGATCCGCAGATCAAGTATAAGCGGACAAAGCATCGTATGACGAATTCAGAATTCCTGCAGAAGTATAAAAAAATACTCAAACCTCAGGGCCTCATGAACCTAAAGACCGACAGTGAATTCATGCACGGCTATACCCTGGGGCTCCTTCACGGTGAAGGTCACGAGGTGATACAGGCGAATCATGACGTGTACAAAAATGCATATTCACCGAAGGAGGTCATTGGGATACAGACTTTTTACGAAAAACAGTATCTTGAGCAGGGGAAACCTATAACTTACATTCAGTTTAGGATAAAATAACGCCTTTTGGAGGAAACCAAAATATTCCTTATTACCTATTTTGCGGCTTTGCTTGGGGTGATCCCTCCTGGTTTGGTCAATATGAGTGTTGCCAAAACCTCTCTCAAAAGAGGGCGCCAAAACGGGATGTATATGGCTATTGGTGCTTCAGCGATCGTGTTGCTCCAGGCTACAATTGCTATTCAACTCGCTCGCTACATCTTCAATAATGAGTATGTAAAAAGCGTTTTATTAAGAGCGGGGCTCGTTATTTTTTTGATCATGATGGTATATTTTCTTATCATGGCTCAGGGAAGGCGAAAGGAAGTTGAAATAAATTCAACTTCAGGAATTAGAAGTATCTCCAAAGGCATGATGATAGGGACACTTAATATTTTTCCCATACCTTATTTTGTAGCTTTAGGAGCAGCCTTAAATGTGAACGGCAATGTTCAATATCACCTGCTGAATAATGCTGTTTTTGTAATGGCAGCAGGCCTGGGTACTTTTACTACATTGTATCTTTATGCGCTTTTCTTTGCCAAGATCGAATCTGAGGGTAATTTCTTTGCCAAATATTCCAACTACTTCATGGCCGGACTCATGTTGATCCTGGTGATCATCACCTTTATAAGAATTTTTAATAGTGGCTGAGCTTTCCTTTTTTGACCGGGTGTATGAGGTGGTAAAACAAATTCCTGAAGGCAGGGTGACCAGCTATGGTGCCATTGCCAACTATGTGGGAGCTTCGGGCAGTGCGAGAATGGTTGGCTGGGCGATGAACAATGCCTCAAAAATGGAAGATATTCCGGCGCATCGGGTAGTAAACAGGAACGGTTTACTCACGGGGAAACATCACTTTCCTGGAACCCGGCTTATGGAACAACTTTTAGAGGAGGAAGGGATTGCAGTAAAGGATGATAAGATCATAAATTTTCAGCAGCATTTCTGGGATCCTTCCGCAGAACTTCGCGAAGAATAAAGTCCGCATCAAAATTGGGTAATACTTTCGTTATCTTAGCTTTTCAACTTATATTTGCATTTAGAATGAATCTACATAAGATTCATTAAATTCAATTTTACAGCATGAAACTTAATCGGAAAGATATATTAAATGCTCTTGAAACTATTTCGGTTTCGGGAGAAGGTAAAAATATGGTTGAAAGTGGTGCGGTCCAGAATATTATGACCTTTGGAGATGAGGTGGTAGTGGATCTTTTGCTTACCACTCCGGCCTTACATATTAAAAAACGGGCAGAAGTGGATGTGATGAAAGCCATTCATGAGCACGTGCATCAAAAAGCCAAGGTCAAGGTTAACATAAAAGTGCAGGCGCCAGATAAACCTGAGATTAAAGGAAAATCTATTCCCGGGATCAAAAATATTATCGCTGTGGCATCAGGAAAAGGCGGCGTTGGTAAATCTACTGTTACCGCGAACCTGGCTGTTAGCCTGGCAAAAATGGGATTTAAAGTAGGTCTTCTGGATTCAGATATTTATGGCCCTTCTATGCCTATGATGTTTGATGTAATGACAGAAAAACCCCTTTCAGTCAACGTTGACGGAAAGTCGAAAATGAAGCCTGTTGAAAATCACGGGGTAAAAATCCTTTCCATCGGATTCTTTACACAACCAAATCAAGCCGTGATCTGGAGAGGGCCAATGGCAGCAAAGGCATTGAATCAAATGATCTTTGATGCCGCGTGGGGAGAATTGGATTTCCTGTTGGTGGATCTGCCTCCGGGAACAGGAGATATTCATTTGTCTATTATGCAATCCCTGCCAATCACGGGAGCTGTTGTGGTGAGTACACCTCAAAATGTAGCTCTTGCCGATGCCCGTAAGGGAGTGGCAATGTTCCAGCAGGAGACCATTAATGTTCCTGTGCTGGGAATCATTGAGAATATGGCTTATTTTACTCCGGAAGAATTACCCGATAATAAATACTACATTTTTGGAAGGGAAGGAGCGAAGTTACTTGCCGAAGACCTGCAGGTGCCATTCCTGGGGCAAATTCCGTTGGTGCAAAGCATCAGGGAGGCCGGCGATATAGGACATCCTGCTGCTTTGCAGGAAGGAACTCCGCTTTCTGAAGCCTTTGAAGTGCTTACCCGGAATGTTGTACAGGAGACCGTAAGACGAAACACCAGTCTGCCTCCTACCGAAGCAATAAAAATCACCACTATGGCTGGCTGTAGTGCAGTTAATAAATAGTCATGACAAGCGAAGAAGTTAGGTTTAACGTGGAGAGGGCCTTAGAAGAGATAAGGCCGTTCCTGAGGAATGATGGGGGAGATATCTCCCTTATCAGTATTGAAGATGATCGGCTCGTAAAGGTGCAGCTCGAAGGGGCCTGCGTAGGATGCAGCGTCAACACCATGACGCTAAAGTCGGGTGTTGAGATGACCATTAAACGTTATGTACCGCAAATCGAAACGGTGCTGAATATCGAAAAATAGCTTTTTCGGCACTTTCCAAAACAAGACGTAATGATTAAAACAGATATGTTGATCATCGGCGCTGGGCCTACGGGTCTTTTTGCCGTTTTTGAAGCAGGATTATTAAAATTAAAATGCCACCTTATCGATGCATTACCGCAGCCGGGTGGCCAGTGCGCAGAGATCTACCCTAAAAAACCTATTTATGATATTCCGGCTTTTCCGGAAATCCTGGCAGGCGATCTGGTAGATAACCTCATGGAGCAGATCAAACCCTTTGAACCCGGTTTTACCCTTGGGGAACGCGCAGAAACTATTGAGAAGCTGGAAGACGGATCTTTTATAGTGACTACCAGTGAAGGCACAAAACATCAGGCTCCGGTGGTGGTAATTGCCGGCGGACTTGGTAGTTTTGAGCCAAGGAAGCCGCCTATTCCAAATATTGGGAAATACGAAAATAAAGGTGTGTCTTACATGATCCGCGAGCCTGAAGATTTCAGGGATAAGCGGGTGGTGATCGCAGGTGGAGGAGATTCGGCTTTAGACTGGGCCATTTATCTTTCTGAAGTTGCTTCGGAAGTTTCCCTGGTTCACAGGAGAAATGAGTTCCGTGGAGCTTTGGATTCCGTAGAAAAAGTTTCTGAACTCTCTAAAATCGGAAAGATCAACCTTATTACCGAAGCTGAAGTGGTAGGCCTTAAGGGAGCGGATAAACTTGAATCGGTGGTGATACGCCACGGCGGAAGTGCTTCCGAAGAACAAATAAAAGAAACAGATCATTTTATTCCGCTTTTCGGACTTTCACCAAAATTAGGTCCCATTGGAAACTGGGGGCTGGAGATCGAAAAAAATGCGATCAAAGTGGACAACAGCTATGATTACCAGACCAACATTCCGGGGATCTATGCAATTGGAGATGTGAACACCTACCCCGGAAAATTAAAATTGATCCTTTGCGGATTTCACGAAGCAGCTATCATGTGTCAAAGTGCATACCAGCGTATCTTCCCCGATAAGAAGTATGTCATGAAATACACTACCGTAAGTGGAGTAAATGGTTTTGATGGTAGCAAAAAGGAAGCGAAAAGAGAAGTAGTAAAAAGTATAAATTAAGATATAAAATCCAGACCTCACAGGTTTTTAAAACCTGTGAGGTCTCTCGTTTTTACAATGTCAGATATTAAAATTACCATCATAGACCGCGAGGGGGAAGCTCATTTAGTAGAAGCACCTACAGATATGAACATGAACCTCATGGAGGTGATACGTTCACACGAACTGGCTCCCGAAGGTACTATTGGCATCTGCGGCGGAATGGCCATGTGCGCGTCCTGCCAGTGCTATATGCTGAACAAGGAACACCTCCTGCCCGAAAAAGGTTATGAGGAAGAAGATATGCTGGACCAGGCTTTCTTTGTGCAGGACAACAGCCGGTTGAGTTGCCAGATCCCTATTACGAAAGAACTGGAGGGGCTGGAAGTAAAGATCTCTCCCTATAACGCTGACTAAAAAAGGCTCAATTTTTGGCCTTTTTGACAGGAAAGAAAATCACCAGGCATGAGCTTTAATGTTATTGTATTTTACTCCAACAAATCTAAAGATTACCTCAAGTTTGAGGGGGTGATCTCTAAAAAACCTGTGGAGTTAAAAAGCGAGTGCTGTGAAAAATATTTAAAGGGAAAGCGATGTAAACGCTGCCCGTGTTTTGATCTTATGTAGCTTTTGCCTTCTGGTAAGCTTCAAGTTTTTGAGGTCCTTCAAGAACGATCCTAATTACTTTTAGAAAACCTTCTTCATTTATTGCTACCTGCCACTTTACAAGGCTTATAGCTCCTTCTTCGATTTCAATTCCTGTAATCGACCTGGGATGCACGCAGCTGCCGTCATTGAAATAGGGAATTTCTCCCGGCCGCGGAAATCTTGGCCTGTGCGTGTGGCCGGTGATCATGAACTGGTCATTGTTTTCCACGATCCATTTCTTCGTTTTCCGTTCGATCTTATTCAGCTCAATATTGTTTTTTGCAGGGCTGGTAGGATCGCCAATTCCGAAGATCTGTAACTGCCTCCATAAAACCCTCACCAGGAAGCGGTCGATCTTCCACATGTAATAATGCAGCCAGTCTGCCTGGTGCCCGTGGACCATAAAGATCTCCTGCCCGGTTTTTTGATGTTCCAGAATTAAAGCTTCCGGGAAAGTAATTCCGGGGAAAAGAGGTAATTCCTTTTCTGTGCCGGAGTCGCAATAGCTATAGAGGTGTTTCGCCACATAATCCTGATTGCTGTAAACCATATCATGATTTCCCACAATGCGAAAGAGTCGGCCTTCAGTAAAGAAAAGGCGCATTAATTTGAAGACATCTTTATGAGCCTCAAAAATGGATTCAAAAGTTAGATTTTCCCATAACTCATCGCCGTCTCCTAATTCACAATAGGTAAAGCCGTTCCTGTAATAGTGGGAGAGGGCATGAAAATAGCTGTTGCGGTTATTTGCAAAATCATCGGCAAAGCTATTGTTGCCACGATGGCAATCGCTAAAGATGATAAATTTGGAATAATCATCAAATGGGATCCGGAGTGCAGTTTTGTATGCGTTGGTCAATCTGCTTCCGGAGGCCATTTCCAAGTTTAATTTAAATTGAAGTCAGACCTCACAGATACTGTGTTTAAATCCTAATTTAAATTTAGTAAATTTGATTTCTTAAAGAAGTCACTTTTAGTGACTATCTAGTGGCGGGAGGGAGACCTCCCGTCTTTATTCCTGTCCACTGGT